>NZ_MBFG01000009.1 GCF_001696685.1 Nosocomiicoccus ampullae | reverse complement strand
AAATAAAAGGAGTCGATTAAATGATAGCAAAAAACAGAAAAAAAGTTGAAAACTTTAATAAGCGAAAACTTTCGTTTAATAAAAATTGGACTGTTCAAACGCTAATCAATGCGTTTGTTATCATCGTCGGCTCTTTTGTCTTTGCGATTGGGATTAATACATTCATGATCGGTGGTCACCTTGCTGAAGGTGGGGTTATCGGTATATCAATCATACTTTACTATGCATTTGGTTGGTCTACTGCCCTTACGAACTTACTCATTAACGTTGTGATATTAGCTATCGGCTTTAAGTTTTTATCTCGTAGAGCAATGTATTATACAATATTTACAATACCGATGACGTCAATCATGTTATGGATAACAGCGGATTGGCAAATGGACTTTGAAAATATCATCGTAAACATGGTGTTTGGTGGTATTTTAATCGGTATGGGAATTGGTTTAATATTTAGAGTCGGTTCGACGACTGCTGGAACGACAATTTTAGCGCGTATTGCAAACAAATACTTAGATGTTAACGTGTCATATGCGCTACTATTCTTTGACTTAATCATTGTGACAATTGGTTTAACAGTCGTTCCATTAGAACGTGTGTTACTGACAGTCATTGCTTTATACATCGCAACAAAAGTAATGGACTTTATCATTGAAGGTATGAATCCGAAAAAAGCAGTGACGATTATTTCAACAAAACCAGAATTACTCGCTGAACACGTGGCGAATGATATTAAACGTGGTGTAACAATTATGCATGGTCGCGGATACTATACACAAGAAAACAAAGATGTATTATACGTTGTTATTAACAAGAACCAGCTCGGACGTTTAAAACGTGTCATTAAAAAACACGATGAATCTGCGTTTGTCGTTGTCCACGATGTAAACGACGTGCTCGGTAACTTTATAATTTAAGGAGAGAACGATGGAACTACAATTATATTTTCATAATAAAGAAGTAGAGTTATTACCAGAAACAGTGTTTGAGTTTTTAAATTCTGATCAGTGGTTTAAAAATAACATTAATGGTTTGTCACGTATTTCTTATGAATCAAATAGTGAAAATGTGAGAGATGAAGGAACTCCGTTTGTACTCACATATAATGGAACAGACTATAAAGGAAAGATTGATAAATATGTCGAAAATAGAAGATTAGAATTTACGATCTTTGGTTACGATTATATTATCAAAACGATGATTAATATCGTTCCAGTGGAGTCGCGTTCAGAAGTCGTTATTTCATCAGTGTTAGAAACACATTCTGTTTCAACACTTTTAAAATTCGGCGCACGTAAATTTTCTATTACAAAACAATTGAATGACGTAATAAAACCAATGTACTAATTAAATGGGCGAATTGAGGTGAAGGTCATGAACGAAAGAAGATTAGAGAGAAATAAAATCTTTAGTGCGGTATTTTTAATGGCCAGTGCTTCAATTGGCCCTTTGTTTTTAATATCAACAGCAGACTTAACTGTTCAATTTTTTGAGCGACTTGCGTTCGTCATTATAATCACTGGAATTATTGAACTCGGCATACAAATGAACATATGGCGAATACTCACTGTCGCAAAAACGCCGGCACATTTAGTCATCAATAAAATTATCCCGAATTTTGGGACGTTTATGTCTGTCGTTGTCTTACTTGGTGGAATCGCGTTTAATATCATTAATATTTCGGGCTTAGGAATTGGAATTAGTTTATTATTTAATGTCGATATAAAACTCAGCGCATCCATTGGGCTTATGATTGCGATTTTATTTTATTTATTAAATAGAAATCGTATTACGTTAGAAACGTTTATCGGAGTGATGTTAAGTTTTATTATCGCAATAATTCTACTTGCGTACGCATTTACAGCAACAGATGTACCGTATGATGTCACACTTGCAAAAACGGTCCTACCGATGATTGATTACGATATTGTGACGACAATTGCGATGATGGTTGCCCTATCGATTGGTGGATATATTAGTTTTGCTGGTGCACATCGTTTAATTGATGTAGAAATTACCGGTGAAAAGTATAAAACAGCAGTCACTCGATCTGCTGTTTATAGTGTGATTATCGTTACAGTGACACGCTTACTATTATTCTTTACAATACTCGGGTTATCTAGAAGTAACGTCATTTTATTTAAAGATAACTTATTAGAAAGTGCTTTTTCAGAAGTGTTTGGTGGTCTTGGTAGCTACGCTTTAGGGATATTATTTATATGTGCATCATTAACGTCTATTGTGAGTGTTGCGTATACGACAGGAACATTTATTAAATCAGTTAATGATATTATTAAAAAATATATCGATGTCGTATTACTCATGCTCGTTTTAACGAGTTGGTTCATCTTTTTACTAAAGGGCGAAGAGGTTGTGTTACTTCAGATTACAACAATTTTAAATGGATTAATATTACCAGTTATTCTCGGTGGGATATTACATGCTTCAAGACGTTCTGATATCGTTGGACATTATCGTCATCCACTATGGTTGTCTATATATGGAGTCTTATCACTAGCAGTATCATTTATACTCGTGTTTATTTTAATTTACGAACTTCTATAGTTATTGTTTTACAGAGAAATTAAAAAAGAATATAATATTAAAATACTTAAAAGTCTTAAAGACACTTAAGTATCGTATGCAATTAGCTTGCATACATCGAGTTTCAATTGGAGGCACAAAATGACAAATTTTAAAGAAATTAAAGCAAATACTTATGAAGACATGAGTAACGAAGCGGCAACAATTATTTTCGACGCATTAAAAGAATCGAAACAATTTTCATTAGGACTTGCGACAGGGTCAACGCCTGAAGGCATGTATGATGCATTAGCAAAAAAAATTAACGAAGCAAATTTAGATCTGTCAGAACTAACGACATTTAACTTAGATGAATATGTCGGATTAGATGAGTCAAACGACCAAAGTTATCATTATTTCATGGAGCAACATTTCTTTAGTAAGTTAGATATCCCACAAGAAAACATTCATATTTTAGATGGTGTTGCAGAAGATTTACAAAAAGAAGTGGAAGACTATGAAGCGCTTATTGACGAAGTAGGTATCGATATTCAAGTACTCGGTATCGGAAGAAATGGTCATATTGCGTTTAACGAACCAGGAACAGATTTTAATTCACTCACACATAAAGTACAGTTAACAGATGAAACGATCGAAGATAATTCAAGATTCTTTGAATCGATTGAAGACGTTCCAACTGAAGCGGTATCGATGGGGCTTCAAACGATTATGAAAGCTAAAACAATCATTCTTTTAATTTCTGGGGACAACAAGAAAAATGCACGTGATTTATTCATCAGTGGAGAAATTACAGAAGACATCCCGGTATCCATTCTCCACAACCACGACAACGTTATTTTAATTACAGATAGTGCAGCACGTGGTGAATAATTATTATTGAATAATTATTTTAAAAATCGTAATATATAATTAATCATTTAACGGAGGGTAATTRCCCTCCGATTTTTGTATCTAAAAATAAAAAAGAAAGGAACAAAAGATGCTTACATTTTTAAAGAAAATCAGATGGTATTTTCGAAAACATAAGCTTAAATTACTCATTATATTAGCATCTGCATTAATTTTAAACATTTTAGAAATTTTACCTCCGCTACTCATTGGTAAAACAATCGACCTCATTACAGCGGGGTCAATGACGTTAGACTCGATGAAAATGATTATCGGTGTATTCTTCTCTGCGATTCTATTGATTTATATACTGACATACATAAGTACGTATTATATCATGCAGTCTGGTTATGATATTGATGCGATTTTACGTAAGCGTTTAGTCCGTAAGTATTTAGCGATGTCCCCATCATTCTATGAAAGAAATAGTACGGGAGACTTAATGGCGCGCATTACGAATGATTTACGCAGTGTGACGATGGGAACGACATTCGGTATTATCACGATTATCGATACGTTAATTTATGGGACAATAATATTATTTACAATGATGATTGTCGTTAATCCGGTGTTAACAATTATTGCTTTACTTCCGTTACCACTACTAATTGTGACGGAAGTAAAAATCGGTAAAAAGATTATGGAACACCATATGAAAGCACAAGAATCATTCGGAAAAATGAACAACAACGTATTAGAGGTTGTTGAAGGTGTTAGAGTAACGAGAAGTTATGTACAAGAAAATCCGGAGTATAATCGTTTTAAATCAATGACTTCTAATTATATTGATCGCATTATGAAAGTTGCGAAATTAGAAGCACTTTTTGAGCCAATTACGACGTTAGTCGTTGCAACGTCATTTATCATCTCATTTATTGCCGGTGCGTTTTTTATCAATAACGGAACGATTACACTCGGTGAGTTTATAACGTTTAATATTTATTTAAATATGATGATTTGGCCGATGTTCGCATTCGGAATTATGTTAGACACTACAGAAAGAGGTCGTGCATCACTCAACCGAATTGAAGACTTACTGAACGAAGAAGATGATGTGTTATTCTCAGGTGAAAGTGTTCAAAACAACAACATCTCATTTGATGACTACTCATTTACGTATCCAACGTCTAGTCGAGAGAATTTAAAAGGTATTGATCTCGAACTTAAAAAAGGAGAGACACTCGGTATCGTCGGTAAAACGGGAAGCGGTAAAACGACGTTTATTAAACAGTTCTTAAAGTACTATTCTGAAGGTAATGGTCAATTTATTATCGATGGAAAACCGATTCAAAATATTAATAAAAAAGAACTGAGAGATTTAATCGGCTATGTTCCGCAAGAAAACTTCTTATTTAGTAAAACAGTTCGAGAAAACATTTTATTTGGTAAAGAAAATGCAACAGAAGAAGAACTGCAGCGCGCAATTCAAAATAGTGCGCTAGTCAATGACTTAAAGAGTATGAAAGACGGCTTAGAAACGAAAGTCGGAGAAAAGGGTATCGCATTATCTGGCGGTCAAAAGCAGCGTATATCGATTGCGAGAAGCTTAATTAAAGATCCGGAGATACTTATTTTAGATGATGCTTTAAGTGCAGTAGACGCAAATACTGAACAACATATTATCGATGCGTTAAAGAAAACACGTAAAGATAAAACAACGATTATCATTACGCATAGATTATCTGCCGTGGAACATGCAGATCAAATTATCGTTATCGATGACGGGGCAATCGTTCAGTCTGGTACTCATAAAGAGTTAATAGAAACAGACGGATGGTACAAAACACAACACGAGTACTTTAAACATGGAGGTGAGAACGTTGAACCAACTTAAAAGATTATATGAATTTACAGCTGGTCACCGTTCGCTCCTTCTCTTCGGAATCGTCCTTAACTTAATCGCGGTTGGGTTAAACTTACTCGGGCCGTTTTTATTAAAAATTATTTTAGATAATTACTTAGTAAAAGAGAATGTCGTTGTTAAAGGCTTAGTCATTATGCTTTTCATATACTTAATAGTCCAAGTGACTAACGGACTGATTGGGTATTACTCAAGAATCGTAACATTAAAAGCTGGCAGTAAAGTCATTCAATCGATTCGACTTAAAGTTTTTAGACATGTTCAAAAATTACCGGTACGTTACTTTGATAACTTACCAGCAGGGAAAGTAGTAGCGAGAATCACAAATGACACAGAAACGATACTAAATGTATTTACGTCAGTTCTCACTCAAGTCATTACGAGTGTGTTTACTATTTTAGGGGTTGTTATTGCATCGTTCTTCGTAAACGTGTATGCAGGATTATTAATGATACTTGTCTTACCGTTTCTATTTTTATGGTTATACTTGTACCGAAAAGCGTCAAACAAATTTAACATGACGAAACGCGAACGAAATAGTGAAATGAACGCGTCTATTAATGAATCTATTAGCGGTATGAGTGTCATTCAAGCATTTAACAACGAAGAAAAAGTGTTTAACGAGTTTTCTAAACTAAACGAAGATTACTACAAAAGTTCAGTACGACTTTCAAGGTTAAACGCACTGACGAATACGAATTTAATCGAGTCTTTACGTAGTGTTGTACTCATGATTTTAGTTTTCGTATTCAGTTATATGTTTGTATTTCAAAACACAGCATGGTCTGTCGGTTCGATGTACTTAATGATCGACTACGCTGGGAAAATTATGATGCCTTTATATGCAATTATCGGTGTGTTTGATATTATCGAACAAGCGCGTGTCGCGACAAATAAAGTGTTCGAATTAATCGATGAGGAAGAAGAACAAGAAGACCATCAAGAGCTTCAAACGTTTAAAGGGAATATTGAATTTAACGACGTCAATTTCTCATACGATAAAGGACACCGAGTGTTAAACAACATTAACTTTAAAGTAAAAGAAAATGAAACGCTCGCACTCGTTGGGCATACGGGATCCGGTAAAAGTTCAATTATCAACTTACTGATGAGGTTTTATGATCCGGATAGTGGAGAAATACTGTTTGACGGTGTCGACACAAAAACATTGAACAAACAATCGATGAGAAGCCACATGGCAATCGTTTTACAAGATCCGTACATCTATAACGGAACACTTCTTTATAATATTCGTCTTGGTAGTGAAGATATTACAGAAGAAGAAGCGATCGATGCTTTAATCTCTGTCGGTGGCGAAATGATTTTAGAACGCTTTGAAAATGGGATTCATGAAGAACTTATTGAAAGTGGTTCGACATTATCACTCGGGGAACGTCAGCTCATTTCATTTGCGAGAGCATTAGCATTTAAACCGACACTATTAATACTAGACGAAGCAACGTCTAACGTTGATAGTGAAACAGAGCAACTCGTACAAAATGCAATGAAAGTCGTATCTTCAAATCGAACGACTGTAATAATCGCACACCGATTATCAACGATTCAACATGCGAACAACATTCTATTATTAGACAAAGGGAATATCGTAGAATCGGGTAATCACGAGGAGTTACTAAAACTCGGCGGTAAATACCAAGAAATGTATCACAAACAAGTAATGCAAAAAGAATGAGATTGAGGTTATTCTCAGAATTTTAGACTGTAGATTAAGTCGGATATCGACTTGATCTACAGTTTTTTGTTAAGAAAGGATTATTGAGTTGACAATTTATAATTTGTCGTGTATTATAATTTTAACGTTCAAATTAAATAGAATGTTAGGTGAAAACATGGATGAAGTACATCGTATTAAAAATATTGAGGATTTAAAAGTTTTAAGTGATCCTTTTAGAGTTAATATTTTGCTAACCCTTGGAAACGTGGCTAAATCAGGACAAGAACTTTCTAAAATATTGAATGAAAAGGGATCGAAGATCTACTACCATCTTAATGAGTTGGAAAAGAGAGGGTTTATTAAAGTAGAAAAAACGGAAGTTGTAAATGGGATTGTTCAAAAATTTTATTTGCCAGTTGCTAAAGCATTTATTCCAGATATTAATATATTTAGCCAATTTACTGATACAACACATGAGAATTTCTCAGTTAAAGCAGATGAATACGACATGTTCATTAAAGAATTTAAACAATTGATAGAAAAGTACGGTAGTAATGATGGAGTGCACCAATTTATCGTATTAGAAAGTTAACCCAATACATGGGTTAATTTTATAGCCTAACATTCAAATAAATTTAAACGTTCAAAATCTTAAAGGAGAGTTTGTTATGATTAAAAATAAAGATTTTAACATTTTACTCGTTGGTCGTCTTATAGCAAATTTTGGAGACAGTCTATATAGCATCGCAACTATGTTATTAGTCTATTCGATGACAGGATCAGCACTTTACACTGGTCTTGCATTATTTATTACTTCATCAGCAGCTATTATACAAGTATTATTTAGTCCTTTACTCGATCAAATTAACTTAAAAAGATACTTAATTGGATCACAATTTATTCAAGCGATATTATTAATACTTATACCATTACTAAATCATCTAGAACTTCTAAAAGTGTCTTATATATTTATTATTATGTTTGTTATAAGTTTGATAAATCAAATTATTTATCCGGCGCAAGTTTCGATTTTACCTAAATTATTGAATGAAGAAGAATTGGTTAAGGCAAACTCTTTATTTACAGCAGCGTATCAGGGTAGTGATGCATTATTTAATGCGATTGCAGGGCTTTTAATTACTATATTTGGAATTTTCACTATGTATTACATCAACAGTGCGACATTCTTAATTAACACGATCGTGTTTATATTGTTAAGTAGCTTGATTTCAAAATTAAATCAAAATATAAAAACTAGTTCTAAAAGCAATCGATTTAAATTAGTGAATCATTTTAAACAATTAAAGAATGGGTTGTCACTCTGGAAAGAAGAAACTTTATTTCCATTGTTAGTAGGTGTAATATTTATTAACTTTGCATCAACAGGTATTTTTGCAAATCTTCCTGTATTTGCTATAAATGAAATTCACTATAGTTTTTTACTATCTACTATGGGGTTTGGGGTGTTAATTGGTGCAATTATTGCCGGAAAAAAGAAATCACAAAGTGTTTTGTTAGGTCATTTTTATATTATTGGAATTATGAGCATCGGAATATTATGGTTCGCTATGACATTCATCAGTGGTAATTCTCAAATAAATATAATTACTTCATTGATTCTATTCTTTATTGGATGGTTAATTGTAGGAGTATTAAATGTGTTTTCACAAACCATCGTTCAATTAATTGTAGCACCAGAAAAAGTAGGGGTAGCTATGGGTTCTATGATCGGTATTTCTACGACACTCGCTCCTTTAGGAGCTCTTACTGGTGGAATTATTGGAAATTATTTTGGAGTTAAAATAGCAATGGCTACCTTCTCTATGCTTTTTGTATTAGTAGCGATGTATTGGATATTTAATACATCAATTAGAAAGTTAGAAAGTATCACAAACATGATACAAAAAAGGAGTGAAGTGCTATGATATGCAAATAAACTATGACTTACACACAATGACATTGAGATTTATCTCAATGTCTTTTCTTTTTAAATTGATATACTCATGTCAAAATAATATGGTATAGTCAGTCCATAAATAAAATTGGAGATTTGTTACATTGATTTTAATTAAAGCGTTTTGGCCTGTCATTCCGGTTTTTTTCATTTGTATTGTCATATTGCTTTTATTCGCAATTTATTTCAATAGAAAGTTCAATCACCGGTTAAATGATTATAATAAATTTAAAGATTTTACCGTCTTTGTAGGCATAATGATGAGTGTTATTGGTATACTATTAATTACGATGATGCCGACGAGTTTACAGGGACATACGATTAATGTCGTACCGTTTCAGTCGATGAGAGAGCTGTATGATTATGGTACAGATAAGGCGATTTTTAATAATTTAGTTATGAATATCGTATTATTTGTGCCCTTTGGATTTTTCGTCTATTTAATGACGAAAAAGGAATGGTTGACGAGTATATTTGGATGCTTATTTTCAATATCTATTGAAACGATTCAATATATATTACCGATCGGACGTACGACGAACATCGACGACGTTATTTTAAACGTCACGGGAACGTTAGTCGGAATCATACTCGCATACTTTTTTAGAAAGCTCGAGTACTTTATATTTAATTATATTAGTAGGGATAAATCATGAAAAAAAGATTATTGACGTTATCTGCAACCATACTATTAGCTGGTTGTAGTACATATCAGGAAGTGAGTAGTGACGAAAATACACGTGTCATTACAACTGAACAAGCAGGACACTTAGAACTAAATAAAGAAATTAAGCGACCTGTATTATTTCGTGCAGCAGACCCATTAAATGCTGAACTGCTCGGTGTAGAGCCAGTAGGTGTTAACTCTCAGCTTAAAGGTTCAGAGTTAGTAGAAGAGAAGTTAGATGCGACTTTTATTGAACCTGGTGATTTTGAAACAGTAGAGTCATTAGATCCAGATTTAATCGTCACGTATGCTCCAGATGAGTATTCTGCGACATATAGAGATTACGCACCAACAATTGAAATGCGATATATTACGAGCGCATTTAATCCATATAAAAAGCGAATTTATTTGACTCACTTTTATTATTTAGGTGTCATGTTAAATAAAGAAGAAGAAGCCAAACTTATTGCGGATGAGTTTTTAGAAAAAACGTCTACACTTCGTAGTCAGTTAAATCAACAAGTGCTCGATATGAATGCTGCAGTAATTGTCGATGAAGATGATACGTATTATTTAAGGCCGAAGTTTTCAAGCTTTGGAACTGAAGCAGTATATGATGTACTAGGATTTAGTCAACCAAAGTATATTAAACGTATACTAGAAAGTGATGACTATAAAATATACGAGACTGAAGATTACAGTGCTGCGAAACTCGATTATTTATTTGTCGCGACAGATGACTTAAATAACGAAAATAAAAAAGAGGCTCTTGCGAAAGCGTTTGACATAAATGTCGAACAAGTGATATTTATGGATATCGATAATTTTAGACCGAACGATTTACAATCTATCGAGTTTCAGTCTAAAGAGTTAATACAAACGTTAAACAAATTAAATCATTAAAAAGGGACGTGACTTCATGGTAACACCAGATACATTTGTAGAATATTTTAATAGTGAGAAGTTTAAAGAAATCTATGACACAGCATTTGAACCGTTTAAACAAAATACTGAAGAATCAAGATTTGTCGAATCGTTACAAATCTTTCATCGTGAAGCGGGAGATCTTCATCAAAAATATCACAATAAGTTAACGATGAATTTTAATCGATATTTTTATGTGAATGATGAAGAAACACATAGTCTTACTGCAGCATTTACAGATGATAATGAGATTATCGGTATTGAACTTCACTTAAATGAAAAGTACGATACGGATGACGTTTGGACAAAAAATGAGTATGCACTACCACTAGAAGAAGCAGTTGTGTCTGCAGGTGGTACAGATGTGTTTCATAACTATCATTACAGAACAGAGAATCAACGCTATGCGTATGATTTAACGAATATGGTTGAGTTATATCACCATAACGGTGATCCCGGTGATTTAAATGCGTACTTCGTCTTTGGAAGTGATGTACTTGCACCGCTAGACGGAGTAGTCGTTGACGTTAAGCGTGACGTTAAAGATAACCAGATTGGCATCGTGAATCAAGATGAGCCGTCAGGAAACTATGTAATCATAGAGCATGAAAACGGAGAATATAGTTTACTTGCACATTTAAAAAAGGATAGTGTACAAGTTGACGTTGGAGATAGTGTCGTTACTGGAGAACTTGTTGGGCAAGTTGGTAATAGTGGTGCGACGACATTGCCACACTTACATTTTCAAGTGATGAGTGACAAAGAATTAAATAAAGACTCTATACGCATTCGTTTTAAAGACTTTGAGAGTCTTAAACAAGGCGATAGAGTCGAATAATTACTCGTCATTGTTTTTTCGTTCGAACGGGTTTTCATCGTATTCTCGTTTAAATACACTCATAATCGACATTAAAGCGATGAGTACGAATAAAACGAGTACTGCGAATTTAAAAACTCCAGGTAAATAAGGCAAACTGAATCTATAAATAACAGCCAATGCAATAATGATAAGAATCGTATTTAGTGATTTACGTAACTCGATTTTCAATATAAGCACTCCTTAACTATGATACTTATTATATTAGCATAAACAGTGTAAAAAAATGGGGGATTCAAGTGGCAAAAAAAGAGTTTCATACGGCCGTATGTCCGCATTGCCATCATAAATGGACATATAAAGAGAAGTTGCTCGGCTATATGATTAAGCCGAGATCTAGAACGCGTTGTCCAAATTGTAAAGAATATATAGAACCATCGACAAAATCTGTTGTGTTTGAGTATATCGCACTCGCTTTACTTATTATTTCAATCGTTTTTATCGTTCCGAATTTACCGATATTAAATTCGACACGAATCATTATTGTGTTATTTCTGTTTTTTGTTTATACGTTTATCTTCGTACCACTTACAGTCAGGTTCGAAGAAATACATTACAATATAAAGGATAAGTCAAATGAAAAAGGAAATTAACGTCGTTGCAGCAGTAATTGTCGACGATTTAGATCGCATACTCGTCGCAAAAAGACCTCCTGGTAAAACACTCGCGAACCTTTGGGAGTTCCCAGGAGGGAAAGTTGAAGCGGGTGAGGATGAAATTGAAGCGTTAAAGCGCGAATTGTTAGAAGAAATGGATACTGAAATCGAAGTGCTCAATAAAATTACGACGACGCGTTATGAATATGATTTTGGAATCGTCAATTTAACGACGTACTATTCAAAAGTAGTACGTGGAAATTTAACATTAAACGAACATATTGAAAAAAGATGGTTAAAACTTAGTGAACTCGGGAATATAGAACTAGCACCCGCAGACTTACCTGCGATTCGAATCATTCAGGAGGGATAACAAGTGGATTTAATTAAAGGATTAATCGGTTTTTTATTTAAAACATTACTCGTACTGACATTATTTACTGGAATTGGATTAGTCGTCGCATACTTTGTCGTTAAAAAAGACGTAAAAGAAATCCAAGAATTTACAGAACGTATCCGCCTAGAAATGGAACAATAATACGTTTTACACACATAAAAATACCCTTTGTTGATTTTAAAAAGTCAACAAAGGGTGTTTTTTTAATCTTGTAATGCTTTTTTAAGTGTTTCGATATTTTCTTTCATCAGACTTTGATATGTTGAGTCTTCTGGATCGTTATCAGTTAAAGCTTCTAAATTGTGGAACGGTAAGAATTCTACATCTGTCTCTTTTCCGATCATGTCAGTTAGACGTGAAGAAACGTTTTGTTCCCTTAAAATGTATGGTGTTTTCGTTTCTTTAATGTCTTCAATCATATGAGTAAGTTCTTTTTGTGATGGTTCATCGTCGTTTAATCCGTGAATACCAACTTGTTTAAAGTCGTATTTGTGTGCTAAGTAACCGATAGACTCGTGTGAAATATATACTGTGTCACGTTTTTTATCTTTCATTGCTTCATCTAGAGAATTAGATAATTCTTCTAAGTCAGCTTTTAAAGATTCAAAGTTTTTCTCGTAAGTTTCTTTTTCATCTGGGTTCATTTCAACTAATTTGTCTTTAATATTTTCTGCCATTTGTGTAGCTAGTTCTGGATCTAACCAAACGTGTGGGTCGAACTCACCGTGGTGGTGATGATCGTGTCCGTGGTCGTGATCATGTTCATCTTCTTCTTTAGTTGCATCGTGATCGTGATCGTGATCATGGTCGTGGTCATGATGATGTTCGTCTTCGATGAATGCTTCTTCATTGTTAAATGCTTCTAACACTTCAGTGTCGTTTTCGATTGTCTCATGTATCTTTTTAGCTACAGGGTCTAATTCATGATTTGTATAGATGAAAAGATCGCCTTTTGCATAGTTTAGAATGTCTTTTTGGGACGGTTCATAGTTATGCATGTTGACGTTTTTAGGGTAAATAGATTCGACTTCCATCGTGTCTCCTGCGATTTCTTTAGTCATACTATATAGTGGAAAAACTGTAGTATACACTTTAAGATTTTTGTTGTCGCTATCTGTGTTATCACTTTCTTTGTTGTCAGCTGCGTCGTTACTACAAGCAGCGAGAACAAGTATAGCGACGAATGAAATTAGTAATGCTCTTAATTTCAAAATAATTCCCTCCAATGTTTTTGTTCTAAATTAGTATATCGTAACGCCTACGATTTAGCAAATATAAATTTGTGAAATTTACTTGAATTATTAGGGCGTCTACTGTAATATTAATAAAGTGATTAAAAACCGTAATCATCCGTTGATGATCAACTGGCCAGTTGAAGAGAAATCACACGATAATTTATTTGAAGAGGTGACAATAATGCGCGTACAAGTTATTTTAGAATGTACTGAAACAGGTGACCGTAACTACCACACAGTGAAAAACAAGAAAAACAATCCTGAGCGTATCGAGCTTAAAAAATACAGCCCAAGATTAAACAAAGTTACACTTCACCGTGAAACTAAATAAGTAATTGTTTTCAATAACCATATCTATTTGATATGGTTATTTTTTATTATCGAAATGTCATTATGGTATAATAATCTCAACATAAAATATGGAGGATTACACAATGGCAGAAATTTTAGATGGCAAAAAAGTAGCCGCACATTTATCTGAAGAAATTAAAAACGCAGTTGAAGAATCTATCAATCACGGGATTACACCGACAGTCGCTTTTGTCCGTGTTGGTGATCTTGAAGATTCAATTTCTTACGAAAATGCAGCGGTAAAAAAATTCCAAAAATTAGGTATCGAAACGAAACAATTCCATTTTCCTGAAGACATTTCTGAAAAGGAATTTTTAGATAAATTTAAAG
>NZ_MBFG01000008.1:23891-24089 GCF_001696685.1 Nosocomiicoccus ampullae | reverse complement strand
ACCCTCTCAGGTCGGCTACGCATCGTCGCCTTGGTAAGCCGTTACCTCACCAACTAGCTAATGCGCCGCAGGCCCATCCTTAAGTGATAGATAAATCCGTCTTTTAACTCTTAAACTTATGTTTAAAAGTGTTATCCGGTATTAGCTACGGTTTCCCGTAGTTATCCCAGTCTTAAGGGCAGGTTGCCCACGTGTTAC
>NZ_MBFG01000008.1:0-23224 GCF_001696685.1 Nosocomiicoccus ampullae | reverse complement strand
CTTTTAACTCTTAAACTTATGTTTAAAAGTGTTATCCGGTATTAGCTACGGTTTCCCGTAGTTATCCCAGTCTTAAGGGCAGGTTGCCCACGTGTTACTCACCCGTCCGCCGCTCGACTCTTAAAGTGAACCCGAAGGTTCGGTATAAGAAGTCGCGCTCGACTTGCATGTATTAGGCACGCCGCCAGCGTTCATCCTGAGCCAGGATCAAACTCTCCATAATAGTTAGAGTTTTCTAGCTCTTTATAAAATGCGTTTTATACTAGTCGCTCTAGTTCTTGTTACTTTTAATAGTAACTTCTTTTTATCGGAATTAACGTTGACATATTGTCATTCAGTTTTCAATGTTCATTTGTCGCGCTTTTGAAAAGCGCAATATTTACTATAGCACGTTCAAAAAATTAAAGCAAGTTATTTTTTGATATTTTAAAATTTATTTTTCGTGCGTCTGTCGTTTCTTGATTTTGACGACTTTTATATAATAGCAAGTAAACAAAAAATGGTCAAGCGTAAAAATATATCTTTTTAAAAAACTTTAGAGCGCTGGTGTAGCGCTCTAAAGTTATAGTCTTTTATTTGTCTTTGTTAACGATACCGCGTGCGATTTTATCTTCTCTAGATGCTTCAATATATTTTGGCAATCTAAGTAATTGGTACGCATTTAATATGAGTACAGTAAATATCGAACGGTAAATCCAAGTCGTATCTTCTACTGATATAAATGGTAGTAGTGTTAACGACGTCATAAATATCATAAAGAATAACGATGGTATAAAGATATTCTTTTCGACTTGTTTATTTTTAACATATGCGACTACGAATCCAACAATTACGACAATTATTGGTATCCATATAAACTCAAACGTTGAACCGTGATCTTTTCCAACTTTGAAAAATCTTAAGTAGAAAAGATCGAATATCGCATACATAATAAGAAGTATTTGTACGTATGGCCAAAAACTTCTAAATATCCCGAGTCCAAGTGGGTTAATGAATAAGTATATATAGAAAACGACTTGCGCGACAGTCGCGATAATAAGTCCGTATCCTATAATCCATATTAAACCGACGAAAAACTCAGAAAAGTCCCCTTTAAACAAATGACTCGTGACATTTTCATATTCTGTAAACAGACTGATAAATGTAGACGCAATCACACCGATAATTAACGTCGTAAAGTAAAACTTAACAACATATTTTGAACTCATTCTTCTTCCTCGATAATGCGTTTTGCGATTTTCTCATAATGATCGCTAATTTCACCTTCAAGGTAAACGGACGGTGCAAAGTCTTCTTTGTCAAAGTTTGGTTGGCCAAGTGGAATCTGCCCGAGTAACGGCACGTTTAACTCTTCCGCGAGTTTTTGTCCGCCACCTTTACCGAATATATATTCCTTATTGCCTGTTTCTTTACTTTCAAAGTAAGACATATTCTCTACAACACCTAAAATCTCGTGATCCGTATGAATTGCCATCGCTCCTGCACGAGCTGCAACGAATGCTGCTGTTGGATGTGGTGTCGTTACGATAATCTCTTTACTTTCAGGTAACATTTGATGCACGTCGAGCGCCACATCTCCTGTTCCAGGTGGTAAATCGAGTAGAAGATAGTCTAGGTCGCCCCATTCTACTTCTTTAAAGAAGCTCGTTAACATTTTACCGAGCATTGGCCCTCTCCAAATGACAGGCGTATTCTCCTCAACAAAGAATCCCATAGAAATAACTTGAACCCCGAAGCGTTCAACCGGAATAATTTTTTTATCTTTAATTTCGGGTTGCTCTGAAATCCCCATCATATCCGGCACACTAAACCCGTATATATCTGCGTCGATGATTCCAACTCTTTTACCAAGCTTTTGTAATTTAACCGCAAGGTTTACCGTAACCGTTGATTTACCAACGCCACCTTTACCAGATGCTACAGAGATGAACTTCGTTTTCTCCATATCAAACTGGCTTTCGTATTGGTTACCCATCGTCGCTTTATGTTTATTAATTTCTTCTTCTGGTAATTCGTCAAAACGAAGACCGACACTGTTAGCGCCCGCTTCTTTTAATAAATTAACGATTTTAATTTGTAAGTCTAACTGTTCTTGTCCCCCTAAACGTCCAATTAAAATCTTTAAGCTGACGTGTCCTTTATCTTCTATTATTTTGACTGATTCGATACCATTCGTTTCAGAAATCGGTACGTTTAAAATCGGATCGTTTACACTCTCCACTATTTGACGTACTTCTGACTCTGTTATCATTTAAAATCCCCTCTCGATAATCGCTATTTGAACTTATATTATCATAATAAGCGATTGCTTCATGCAATAAAATGCGTATGAAGTCTGATTTTATGTTAAATCATGTAGAACACGATACCGATATAATGAGCGACACTCGCGATAATTATAAAGAAGTGCCATATCATATGGAAGTATCGCTTATCTTTTTGCGCATAGAACCATGCGCCAATTGTATATAATACGCCACCTATAAAAAGCATGACTAAAAACATAATATTTGTACCAAATAATACAGCAGGTAAAAACGGTACAATCATCCATCCCATCACAAGATAAAATGCTAAGCTAATTTTTGGACTGACTTTTGGGCTTAACGTCTTATATAGTACACCTAAAATGGCTGCACCCCACTGGAGTATGAGAACCGTATATCCAGAAAATCCACCGATAACGCTAAGCGCGACTGGTGTATACGTACCGGCAATCGCAATGTATATACAACTATGGTCAATTAAACGCATGACATATTTGTGATGTGTGCCTGGTGCCATAATATGGTAAATCGTCGACGATAAAAACATTGTAATAATTGAAATGACATACACGCTACCGCCAAACGCATGCATTGCCCCACCTTCTACATACATATATATCGCAGTAAAAGGAAGTAAAAATATAAATAGAAATGTTGCGACACCGTGACTGACGCTATTTCCTACTTCTTCACCAAACGATAAAGGAATAATGTGTTTTAAAGTTTTTTCAACAGAGATATTATTTTCTTTCATCTATATCAGTTCGTACCTCTCAAGATCACGACGCGCTGTTTCCACACTATCTTGACCCTCTTTGTTTTTAAGTGGTGAAAATTCTCCTGCACGGTCCACTTGAAGCGTTTTATGTTTATTTGCAACGATAAATGCGTCGAAATAGAACTTTTCAAATTTTAACGCTTCTTCTTTTACTAACTTTAAATCATCATCTAAAAATTCCAAGTTTTTAAGCGCGAGGTGATATGGCATATCCGCCTCTGCCGCTTTCTCGATAAACGGGATACTAAATACATGAATACCGATATTTCCATTTGTAAATGACGCATCTTCTCCGTCAGGAATTTCAGTGTATTCAACGACTGTTTTCTTACCGTCAAGTAACGCGAGTCGACCGACACTTTCATTTAGTTTAGGCGTGATCGATTTTGACGTCACTTCATTTTCCTCATCTAAATGAAGTCCGACAAGTACTTCGTCGAGTACTTTTACGACGACGTTGTCGACGTTATTCATAAATACCGCTTCAACGCCACGCGTTTTCATATCTTCTAGCATACCGCTCGCTTTAAGGGCACTAAATATTCCACCGTTTCCGTTCGGTGTAATCATTATTTCTTCATCTTTAGTTAATAGTAACTCTCCAGATTTTGATAGAGACGGAAAATGCTCTTGCTTAAAGAAGTGAACATTTTCTTTTGGTAATCCGAAGTAGTTTTTTTCTTCGAAAAATTGAACTGTTTCATCGTGATTAATGTCGCTCGTCATAATGTACCAATGAACGTTTAACACGTCTTCTTTTTTATATTTTAAGATTTGACGCGCTTGAAGTTCAAAAAGCGATACGTCGTCAAACATAAACGTACCTTTCGGACCGTCGTACCCGAGGCGTGTCCCTTGTCCACCAGCCATTAAAAGTACCGCGACTTTTCCGTTTTCAATCGATGTATGTGCTAAACGTTCTAATGCTTCTACGTCTAACTCTTCTTTTGTCACGTACGGGACTTCTTCAACGTTTGACGTATCAAACGCCGTCTGATTTACATAAACATCTTCATAGACAGATTTTATTTTTTCTAAATCTAAATCGTTTAACTGTGCATCTACTTTTTCTTTTGATGTTTCTCTAAGCTTGTCATATTGCGGAATCCATCGTTTCAATATATACACCTCTATTCTGTAATCACTTTTTTAATGAGTATTGGATGAACTTCTTCTTCACCAAACGTATAACAATCTTTAACGCGTGAAATGACGTCATCCACATTTTCTTTGTTAGAGTGAATCACTGCTAGTGTGTCTCCAACTTCTACTTTATCTCCAACTTTTTCCTCTAGAACGATACCGACCGCTAAGTCAATCTCACTTTCTTTCGTTTCACGTCCAGCACCTAAAATCGATGCTGCTATACCCATATTTTCAGACTCAATTTGAGTGACGTATCCTGCTTTGTCTGATTTTACTTCAATCGTATATTCAGCAGTAGGTAATAGACTGTAGTCATCAATCACGTCACCGTTACCACCTTGACTAACGATAAGTTGTCTAAATTTTTCAAGTGCCGAACCATCTTCGATTGCTTTCTCTAATAGTCCACGTGCTTCTTCTAAACTATTTGCACCACCACCAAGGACAACCATTTGACTACCGAGGACAAGCGATAATTCCGTAAGATCTTCTGGACCTTTCCCTTTTAACGTTTCAATTGCTTCAATCACTTCTAGCGCGTTACCAATCGCATAACCGAGTGGCTCTTCCATGCTTGAAATAACTGCCATCGTATTTCGTCCGACATTATTACCAATTTGTACCATCGTATGTGCGAGTGCCTCTGCGTCTTTTTCGTTTTTCATAAATGCGCCGTCACCAACTTTTACGTCGAGAACGATACCATCTGCACCTGCTGCGATTTTTTTAGACATAATCGAACTTGCGATTAGTGGGATCGAGTTTACTGTTCCTGTAACGTCACGTAAAGCGTAAATCAGCTTATCTGCCGGAGTTAAGTTACCTGATTGTCCGACTAGTGCAAGTTTTTGTTTGTTTACGAGATCGATAAATTCTTCTTGAGATAATTCAACATGGAATCCTTCCATCGCTTCAAGCTTATCAACCGTTCCACCTGTATGCCCTAGCCCTCTTCCACTCATTTTAGGCACTGGAACGCCAACTGCTGCAACGAGTGGTGCTAATACTAACGTCGTAGTATCACCAACACCACCTGTCGAGTGTTTATCTACTTTAAACCCTTCGATTCCAGATAAGTCGATTTGGTCTCCAGACTCAACCATTTCCATCGTTAACGTTGCAACTTCATCTTCTGTCATACCGTTTAAAAAGATTGCCATCAGTAGACTCGATGCTTGATAATCTGGGATATCTCCATTTGTATATCCTTGAACAAACGATTTAATCTCTTCTTTTGATAATTCGATATTGTCACGTTTTTTTGTAATGATGTCTATCATTCTTGTCATATTCATACACTTCCTTAACTTTTTTCGAACATATTTTTCTATTCTTACATTATAACGTATCCTATTTAAATGATAAAATAAACGAATGTTGCACGAGATTAATATTCATTGCATAATTAAGTTACATAACGAAGGGTGGTTTATACATGAGTCCGACGAGAGAAGATTACTTAAAAATCATATATGAACTCGGTGGCGAGTTTTCTAGAGTATCTAATAAATCGATATCTCAAAAACTCAATATTTCACCACCAACTGTTACTGAGATGATGAACAGCCTAGTTAAAATCGGCTGGATCGATTTAAAGCCGTATCACGGAAGTATGCTTACCGCTGAAGGCGCAGAAGAAGCAAAACGACTCGTCCATAAACATCGTCTATGGGAAGTGTTTCTCGTTGAAAAACTTGGTTTTTCTATCGATGAGGTTCACGACGAAGCTGAACTATTAGAGCACTCGACTTCAGATAAACTCGCTGAAAGAATATACGAATATCTAGGACGTCCAAAATATTGTCCACATGGCGGAGCAATTTTACCTGAAGATATGGAAATCGCAGATCGCCACGCGAAAATCTTACCGGACATAAAAATTAGCGATTCCGTCGTCATCCAGCGTTTCGTAAACGAAGACCGACTCGTACATTACTTTAAAAACCAAAACTTAAACATAAACGACGTCGTCACTGTAAAGAACTTCGATGATATGCTTGACTCATACGAACTATACAATGAAACAAACGGAGAAATCGTATATATATCCTCTACAATCGCACAATTTATATTCGTTCGACCATTATAAAAGCCGCGTCCGTTTATACGGACACGGCTAGTTTTATTTAAATGAGTTTATAATGTTTTAACGCATGATATAATCCGTCGTCATCGACGTGACTCGTGACATATTCGGCGACTGATTTCGTTTCATCGACACCGTTACCCATCGCAACAGAGTGCTTAACGAGCTTTAACATGTCATAATCGTTCGGTCCGTCTCCAAATGCATAGACGTCATCTTCATTAAATCCGAGCTTTTCGATCACTTTTTTAACTGTTTCTGCTTTAGATCCGCCTTTTGGCATTACGTCTAACGACACTCGATGCCATCTTAAAAAGTCTAACTCACTATATCTTTCTTTATAATAGTCTTCTTCATCTTCTGTACAGAAGAGTAATCCTTGGTACACTTCGTTTTCAAGGTGGAAGTTTTCATTATGTCCAGGTGATTGATCGAACTTTAAAGAGCCTAACCCTTCGTTGATTCGGCTATGACCTTTTATATTTGACACCATATGTGTATCGTTTAAATAGACGACTGGATGGTTATGTTTTTTAGCGTCTTTAGATATTTCTTCTAACAAGTCACTCGGAATCGGATTTTTGTAAATCACTTCTCCGTCAACGACTGCGTATTGTCCGTTTAATGCGATGAACGACTCAATACCTAACTCTTCTCTTAAATCTTTAAATAAAAACGGTGCGCGACCTGTCGCAATAACTAACGTATGTCCATCTTTTTTAAGCGATTCGATCGCACGTTTAGTAGATTCTGGTACTTTGACCGATGTATTATAAAGTGTTCCGTCAATGTCAAAAAACAATAATTTTTTCACCATTTAGTCCTCCATAATTGATTGTTTTGCAAGATCATCTGCGCGCTCGTTATAAAAATCTCCAGTGTGTGCTTTCACTTTTATAAAATCTACTTTGATTTGGTGCATCAGTTGCTCCATTTGCTTCTGATATTCTTTTGTTGTCGGTTTATTTGCACGCCACTCTTTCGTTGCCCATTTTTCTAAACCTGCATAGTCATAATGGACGTGAATTTTATCGTACTGATTTGAAATCGCATAGTTAACTGCATATAGTACTCCACCAATTTCAGCGCTGACGTTCCATAAATTGTCGTCTTTATTAATGGCGATTTCTTTTGACGCTTCGTGTATTACTTTACCATCTTCAATCAGAATAGCACCGAAGCCAGCGCGTTCTGTTCGCTTATCATAACTCCCGTCAACATACGCTATAAGCCCATCTAACTTTATAGCTTCTTTTTTGTTTAAATTCATAAACTGAAGTGCTTCATCTTCAGTTTTAAATGATTTATACTCTGCACCGCTAAAACCCATCACTTCGCGCTTTGCAGTGTCCCAATCTCTATAAATACCAGGGGTTCTCCCTTTACGTACTGCATAATATTTACTCATATGTCTCCTCCACGGTTCATTGTACCAAAAAAGGCAGACCGGAGTCTGCCTTCGTGATATTACATTTCATCAGATTTATCTTCTTTTTCCCCTGGGGGGATGCCGATTTCTTCATCCGCTTCAATATGCGTGACAAATGGCGCTTCTTTTAAACTTTCGTATTGTGACTCATCGAGATCGATTGTCTTCATGTTCATGTTGTCCATCTCATTAATCACATCTGATTCTTCTACACCATATTCTTTTAGGTCTTCTAATGTAACGTCACGATTAAACGAGACGATGTAACGTGTTTTTGTCATATCTTTATCTACATCTTTCTCTTCAATATTATCTTTTGGTTCTTCGACGTTTTCGGACGGCTCTTTTGTATCTGTATTCGTTGAACATGCAGCTAAAAGTAGTGACATTGACATCAACATGATATAGCGTTTCAACACCATCAGCTCCGATCCATTATTTTGCGCGTTTTTTATCAGTAAATATGCTGATGAAAAACACAAAAAAGATACTTAAAATGAGTTTAATAATATGTTTCATACGTATATTATAACTCATTGCTTGCTGGTTTCGCTTGTTCTGAACCGTAAATATCTTCTAAGAACTCTTCTTTTTCGCTGTCAGTAATATATTTAACACCAATACCTGTCGCAGCTAAAATGAGTGCAATAATTGGTACAGAGAAGTTTAAAATCGCGTATGGGCCGTAATCCCAAGCGTACACTCCTAACGTTACATATATAAATACCCCACACGTATTCCACGGGATGAATACTGACGTTAACGTACCACCATCTTCTAAGCTTCGAGATAAGTTTTTCGGATGTAGTTTATTGTCTATATATGATTTTAAGTACATTCTTGACGGTACAACGATTGAAATATATTGTTCAGAACACGTTGCGTTTGTGAAAAACGCTGAAGCAAGTGTAGCTGAAATTAAACCAAATGTTCCTTTTGCGATTTTTAAAATTTGGTTCATAATCGATTGAAGCATGCCTGAGTATTCCATAATTCCTGCGAAAGTCATCGCTACGATTGTCATCGACACAGTGTACATCATATCGAGTAACCCACCGCGGTTAAATAGTTTATCTACACTTTCGTTACCACTTTCTAAAGCGTATCCATTTGTTAATACGTCAATCGACGTGCTGAGTGATCCACCTTGAACAAATACTTGAGCAAGTACTCCGAGCAACGCACCGATAAATAACGCAGGTGCTGCACTCATTTTTAATACGATTAAAACGATAACAATGACTGGTACTAAAAATAGCCACGGTGAAATGACAAAGTTATCTTGCATCGCACTGAGCATGCCATTTACTTGTTCATCGTTTAACGTTTGGTTACCAATTACTTTAAGACCGATAACTAAATATACAATTATAGAAATAATAAGTCCTGGAATCGTCGTGTAAAACATGTGTTTAATGTGATCGAATAACGGTACGTGTGTTAAACCAGCAGCTAAGTTTGTCGTGTCTGATAGCGGTGACATTTTATCTCCAAAATAAGCTCCAGATATAACAGCTCCGGCAATCATCGCAGGTTCAATCCCCATCGACATACCGATACCCATACCAGCAACACCAATCGTCGCCATCGTTGACCATGAGCTTCCAATCGCAAGTGCAACTAATGCACAGATAAGCATGATCGTGACTAAGAAATATTTAGGATTTAATAAAATTAAACCGTAGTAAATCATCGTCGCAACAATACCTCCACCGATCCAAGAACCGATGACGAGACCAACTAAAATAATAATAACGACAGCCGGTAGTGCGAGTTTGATTCCTTTATACATAAATTCTTCAAGTGAATCCCACTTATAACCACAAATAAGAGCGACAATCGCAGCAGTTGCCGTACCGAGAATTAACGGCACGTGCGGATCAATTTCAAATTTAACCACCGCAACATACATCGAAAAGATCATAACAATGAACGGTATAATTGCTAAAAAGACGTTAATCTGTCTTGGTGATTCTAGTTTACTTTCCTTCATTGAAAATCCCCCTAATAATAATCTCTTTTTAATTATAGCGATTAAAACAAAAAATGGTAGCGATTTCTTAAATATTTTAAAAAAATCGCTGACATTTTCATCAACAATTTGACTGATTTTAATCGTCATATATTACAATACACCAAGAAAATGATACGATATAATTGATAATTTTATAGGAGAGAACGTAATGAATATACTAGTATTAGCTGGAGCGAATGTCGGTTCAAAAACGGCAACTGCTTTACAATACGTCACAGATTATTTTGAAACACATTATAATACTCATAATATCGAGATGATCGATTTAAAAGATAAAACACTCAACTTAGCAGATGGTCGTCATTATGAAGACTGGTCGGGTGACACAAAAGAAGTTATTTCTAAAATGTTAGCCGCTGACGTCATCGTTATCGGATTCCCAGTGTTCCAAGCATCAATCCCTGCAGTTCTAAAAAACTTATTCGACCTATTACCAATCAATGGCTTAAAAGGAAAAACAGTATCCATCGTCTCAACAGCAGGATCCAATAGACATTTCTTAGTTGCAGAAATGATGCTGAAGCCAATATTAAACTACATGAAAGCACACGTACTATCATCATATGTATTCATCACACCAGAAGCATACGAAGGAAAGCGACTCACAGACGTTAACATCTTGCACCGACTCGATAATTTAGCAGATGAAACAATCGACATCGCCGAGGCACATCAATCATTTAGTAAACGTAAGAACAAATAAAATAACGCCGAGTACAACTGTACTCGGCGTTTATTCATAATGAGACCAGCATGAGTAAATATAGACGATTTTCTCATCTTCATTTACTGTATAAACCACTCTGTGTTGATGGTTAATTCTTCTAGAATATCTTCCCTCACTTTTTGGTACGAGCTTTTTAAATGATTGTGTCGATTTAAAGGGATCATTTTTTAATGTCTCTATAATCTTCATAAAGTTATACTTTAAGTTTGATTGCTTAATCTTTTTCAAATCGGTCTTTGCACTATTTTTAATAATAACTTTATACTGTGTTACGCTCATAGCTCATCCCAATTGATATCGTCAATATCTGTCCAACCACTATTATCTTCCATTCGTTCTCTAACTACATTTAATACACCGTTATTTTCTAAATATAGCGTTTCATTAATACTATCCCAATCTTCTTTACTAATAAGGACTGCTTCAGAGTTTGATTTGCTACCACTAATAACTATTGGACTATGACTTTCATTAACTTCTTTTAAAATATTATAAAAATTTTCCCTAGCCTTTGTGGGTGTAATAATTTCCATATCCTTCACTCCAAACGTACGTTTATATGTACGTTTATTATAAGCTATTATTCATCAAGAATACAAATGTTTAATCTCTATACGCTAATAATCTTAAACCATTTAATATAACTAGAATTGTTGATCCTTCGTGGCCAATGACTCCTAGTGGTAAGTTTATTGCTTGGAAAAGGTTCGCAATGATGAGTAACGCGATGACCGCAATTGCAAATAAAACGTTCGCAATGACGATTCGTTTCATCTTTTTAGATAATCCTATAGAGTACGGTATCATCGTTAAGTCGTCTTTAATAAGTACGACGTCTGCTGTTTCCATTGCGATATCTGTTCCTGAACCCATCGCAAATCCAACTGAAGATTTCGCTAACGCCGGTGCATCGTTTACACCATCTCCAACCATTCCGATGTTACCATATTTTTCTTTTAATTCATCTAATATAGAAGATTTTTCATCTGGCATTTTATTTGCATGAACTTCTTTAATACCAACTTGTTTTGCGATATGCTTTCCGGTATTTTCATTATCACCCGTAACCATAATCGTTTGAATACCCATGTTATTAAGTTTTTCAATCGCAATTTTCGCATTTTCTTTCACGACGTCTTCTAGCGCATAAAACGCTTGTAACTCGTTATCACGACTCACGAAAATTACCGTGTTTCCTGTCGATTCTTTTTCAATTACGACACGCTTCACTTCTTCAGATAGCTGAATATTAGATTCATCTAACACATAACTATGCTTTCCGACTTTCCATTCGCTACCTTTGTTTTGAATTAAGAATCCTTTACCTGTAATATCCTCAACGTGATCGAGTTCAATGAGTGGCGTGTCTTCTAAGTAATCTAAAATCGCTACTGCAATTGGATGCATAGATCCTGATTCCGCACTTTTAATAACCTCATCGACATGTGCGTGGTCGACACCATCTACGTAATAAACATCTGTAACAGCAGGCTCACCGACTGTTAACGTACCTGTTTTGTCAAATATAATCGCATTTAACGCATTCGTGTTGTCAATCGTTTGACCGCCTTTAAACACCATTCCGTTACGTGCAGCGTTTGAAATTGCTGAAAGTGTTGCAGGTGTTGCACTTGCGACTAATGCACATGGTGACGCAACTGTTAAAAGTACCATCCCACGGTAAAACGACTCTGTCCAACCCCAGTCGAGTACAAAGTACGCTAAAGCGATAAATAACGGAACCCCGACTAATACAACTTTTACATAAGTATCTTCAATTGACTCAATAAAACTCGCTGTTTTACTTGGTGAAGACTGCGCTTCATCGACAAGTCGAATAATTTTAGCAAATAACGTGTTACTGTCTTCAACTGTGACTTCCATATCGATTCTGTTACCTTCGTTAATCGTCCCCCCGACGACCTCGTCTCCTGTTACTTTTTCAACAGGAACGGATTCACCTGTAACAGATGCTTCGTTAACAACCGTGTCAGTTGAAAGTAGTTTTCCGTCAATTGGAATTGTTTCACCGCGTGGCACTTGAACTTGATCTCCAACTTTTAGCTCAGCAGTTGGAACGACTTCAATTTCGCCGTTTTCATTGTAACGACGTGCTTCGTCTGGCGTTAAGTTCATTAACTCAGAAATCGCGTTTCGGCTTTTTTCGTTTGCCATCGATTCCATTGCTTCAGCAAGACTGAAAATGAAAATTAACAGTGCACCTTCCATCCAATAACCGATGATCGATGCACCAACGGCAGCTAAAATCATCAGTACGTCTACGTTTAAATGTTTGTCGTGAATCAGTTCTTCGATTCCGTTTTTTGCGCTATAATATCCCCCGATTAAAAAAGCAGCAATAAATACTGGAATCGCAACATTTTCAAGGCCTTGGTACTGAAGTACAATCCCTATAATAATAAGGAATGCACAAATAACCGTATTTCGAAAGCCTTTATTTTGTAGCCATTTTTTCAAAGTTGTTCACCTACTAATTTAGAAAATTATCATTTAATTTAATGCTCTATCTACACTTAATTATAATAATTTTAAATAAGAAATACAATAGATTAGACTAGATATTATTACTTTATTTTCAAATACCCTTTTATTATGAGTATCAATATGTTAGTCTATATACTTGTGTATAAAAAAGGAGTGTTAAAATGACCGAGAAAAGTAAGCAAAAAATATCACCAGTGTTTAAATACGCGTCAATTTTAGTACTAATTCTTGTTTTATTTGGTATGTTTATGCCAGCAAGATTCGGTGAAATGACTGGAGCATTAAGTAACTATATTACAGTTACTTTTGGTTGGTATTACATGATACTTGTTACGGTAATTATTTTATTTTCAGTATTTTTAATATTTAGTCCGATTGGAAAATTAAAACTTGGTAAACCGAATGACGAACCTGAATTCAGGACAATTTCTTGGTTAGCGATGTTATTCAGTGCCGGTATGGGGATCGGCCTTGTGTTCTACGGGGCATCAGAACCTATTTCCCATTATCTAGCACCACCATCAACTGACAGAGAAACTAAAGAAGCATTCATGGAGTCAATGCGTTCAACGATATTCCACTACGGATTCCATCCGTGGGCGGTATATGGAATCGTTGCGTTATCTCTCGCATACTTCCAGTTTAGAAAGAACGAAGATGGTTTACTGTCTAAAACGTTAAGACCTATTTTTGGAGATCGAGTAGATGGTCCATTAGGTACAGTCGTCGACGTACTTGCGGTATTCGCAACTGTTATTGGGGTTGCGGTATCTTTAGGTGTAGGTACGTTACAAATTAACGCAGGTCTGAATTATTTATTTAATGTGCCTCAAAATATTTTAGTACAGTTTGTCATTATTTTTGTTGTTACTATTCTATTCTTAGCGAGCGCTTGGAGTGGATTATCTAAAGGGATTCAATATTTAAGTAACATTAATATGTCACTTGCAGTACTATTATTAGTTGCTCTATTTTTCATAGGGCCAACGATTCTTATTTTAAATATGATGACAACAACTGCAGGATCTTACCTCGGAACTTTTTTACAAAACAGTTTCGACGTAGCCCCTCTCTATGAGCAAAAATCTGAATGGCTGAAAAGCTGGACCATTTACTACTGGGGTTGGTGGATCAGTTGGAGTCCTTTCGTTGGTATATTTATTGCACGTGTATCAAAAGGACGTTCAATTAGACAGTTTGTTATTGCAGTATTACTCGTTCCAACAATCGTAAGCTTAATTTGGTTTAGTGTATTTGGAACGACAGGAATTACTGTCGCTCAAAATTCAGACAGCATATTAGCGTTACCACCAGAAACACAGTTATTTGCGATATTTAATGAATTACCACTAAGTGTCGTACTTTCAACAATCGCAATACTATTAGTATCGATATTCTTTATTACATCAGCGGACTCAGCGACATTCGTTTTAGGTATGCAAACGTCATACGGAACGTTACAACCACCTAAAGGAATTAAAGTCATTTGGGGAGTATTACTGTCACTCATCGCATTTGTACTATTGCTCACGGGCGGTGACGAAGGTCTAGGAGCGTTACAATCAGCAGCGATTATATCTGCTTTCCCATTTAGTATTGTTATCATTCTGATGACAATTAGTTTTTATAAAGACGCAGATTTAGAAAGACGAAACTTAGGACTTACAATTACGCCAGACCAAGATAAGTTAGAAGAATATTACGAACACGTAGAAGAACATCCAAATACAGATATGGAAAGAGAAAATCCAGACAATGTATTCTAAAATTATCCTTACCGATTTTATATCGGTAGGGTTTTTTATTTTGTATCTATAAAAATTATATTCAACTTTCCAAGAATACATATTGTTTATTCACCATATAAGGGATATGATTATGAAAAATACATATTACGGAGTGATTCTTTCGTATGAAAATGTCTAAAAAGGATTTCTTTTTTAATATATTAAATGGGATGGCGATTGGTATCGTCGTTGCATTAATTTCTAGTGCATTACTCGGAGAAGTACTAAAGTTTTTTGGGCGTTATTCTGACGTCTTTATAACGATCGGTAATGCAGTCAGTTCGTTTCAGTTAATTACGTCAGTGATTATTGGTGTATTAGCGGGGATGAACTTAAAGTTTGACGGAATTCGTAGCGTTATTTTAGGTGGAGCAGCGTTAATCGGTTCTGGAGCATTAGTCTTTGAAGAAACGGGTGTCCGTTTACAAGGAATGGGAGATTTAATTAACGTTTTAATTACGCTCATTATTGCAGCGGCTATTATCGTATTCATTGGCGATAAACTCGGATCTCTGAACATCGTATTTTTACCGTTTCTCGGTGGTGTCGTTCCCGGTTTAATCGGATTAATGATCTTACCGTACTCAAAACTTGTGACGACAAGTTTAGGTGAATTAATTGCGCACTTTACAGATTTAAATCCGCTTCTCATGACGATTTTAATTTGTGTATTTTACTCTGCATTTCTCGCAACACCAATTTCACTCGTTGCGATTGCGACTGTTGTCAGTCTCTCTGGACTAGCGAGTGGTGCAGCGAACTTAGGAATTTTAACAGCATGTATGACGTTTTTATTTGGCTCAATTGGAATTAACAACAAAGGTACGATCATCGCTCTCATCATCGGTACAGGTAAAATGATGATGCCAGTGTACTTCAAAAACCCAATTATCGCGGTTCCGTTAGTCATTAACGGAATTATCGTCGGTGCGACAGGTTACTTCATGAATGTACAAGGAACACCAATGTCAGCAGGTTTTGGTCACACAGGATTAGTTGGTCCAATTAACTCGTTAGCGTTAATGGACGGGAGTACAAGTATGAATATCGCTAAACTTACAGTGGCGTATCTCATCGTTCCTGTCATTGCTGCATTTATCGTCGATAAACTATGCTTAAAGTTTCTACCAAAATATACGAGAGAAATGTTCTTATTTAAACCATAAAAAAGACTGCAGCTCTGCTGCAGTCTTCTTTTAATTAAACGGATATGGCAATGGTCCACGCTGAGTACTCATCCATTTTAAATCTGTAAAATCTTCTAACACATATGGATTCCCGTAACGTCCCATACCACTATTTTTAACGCCACCAAACGGTATATTCGGAAAATCAAGAACCGTTTGTTCATTGACGTGTACCATACCACTTTCTATTTGTTCCGCATACATTTGACCTTTTTCAACATCTTCAGTAAATATCGCAGCCGATAATCCGTAATCTGTATCGTTTGCAAAACGAATTGCTTCATCGTTAGAACTAGCTTTTATAATTAACCCAATCGGACTAAATAATTCAGTTTGCGCGATCTCGCTATCATTTTTAATATCTTTAAAGATAAACGGCGTGACAAAATTACCTTTCACTTCGCCTTCTAAGACCATTTCTCCAGACTCTTTTGCCATTTCGATAAATTTCTTAGTTTTTTCAAGCTGTGTTTTATTAATAATCGGACCGATGATTCCAACTTTATTGTGTTCGACACTCATTTTTAAATTTTCAGTTGCCGCTTTAAATTTATCTATAAACTCTTCATATACTGATTCATGAACGATGATTCGATTTACACTCATACATATTTGACCGGAATGTAAAAATTTCCCAGGAATTAACGCACGTACTGCATGATCTAAATTCGCATCATCCATAACGATAAAAGGACTATTCCCGCCAAGTTCTAGCGCTGTCGATATAAATCTATCGTTTGTTACTTTACGAATGTGTTTACCAACTGCAGTCGATCCTGTAAAACTAATCGCATTAATTTTCTCATGCGTAAAAAATACCTCACCAACAAGTTTCGGTTCAGTTAACACCATCTGAAAAACGTTACTCGGTACTCCCGCTTCTCTTAATAATACTGCCGGTATCGCCCCACTCACGATTCCTGTTTGAACGTCTGGTTTATGGACGACCGCATTCCCTAACGCTAGTGCTGGCGCAATCGTACGCATCGATAAATGTAAGGGGAAGTTAAAAGGTGCAACAGACGACACTACTCCTTTTGGTGAGCGGTAAATTAAGTTTTTCTTACCAGGTATAAGCGATGAACGATTTCCAACATGTCCGATTTTTTCTACTAATTTTAAAGATTCTCTTAAAATATTAATCGTCGCAACGTATTCAGCATTTGCTTTAACAAACGTACTTCCACCTTCTTTAATTAAAACGTCTACGATATTTTTTCTATGCTGTATAAATAGTTTGATAAGATTTTTAAGTACTTTCTTACGTTGTTTCGGATTGTGTTTCCATTCACTGTTATCCGCAACTTCAAATGCCTTGTTCGTTTGCTCTAAACTCGCGAGCGGAATTTCTGCAACCAACGAGTCGTCAAACGGGTTTAACGACTGAAATACTTCTCCACTGTCGCCTTCAACAAATTTTCCATCTATATAACTTTTATTTAAAGTTAAAAATATATTCATATCATCACTCCATTTTTATACTATACCCAAAAAATATTTTATTAATTCAAAACATATCTATTTACTAGGAATTAAAAATGTCCTATAATCGATTTATCAAAATTTTAAGAAGGATGTTATTCATGGACGCTACATTTATTATTATAAATCTAGTTGTATTTTTTGCGCTCCTTGTTGGAGTTTTTTTCATGCAAAAAAAACATATTAAATTTTCATACCGCGTATTAATCGCACTCGGTATTGGTTTAGTATTCGGAGGAATTCTTCAGCTTCTATATGGTGCTGATTCATACGTTACGACTCAAACGACAGGTTGGATGGGCCTCATCGGAAATGGCTTCATTCGATTACTACGTATGATCGTTATTCCACTGATCTTCGTATCAATCTTAAGTGCATTTGCGAAATTAGAAGTTAGAGAGAAATTTTTAAAGTCTGCAGTTAAGGCGATTTCGATTTTACTCATTACCGTTGCAATTTCTGCGGTAATTGGTATTACGACAGCTATCGCATTTAACTTAGACGCTTCAAGTATTAATTTAGGGGAAGCTGAAAACGCACGTAGTTTAGATATTGAATCTACAGCTTCAGAAATTGAAGGGTTAACGTTACCAGAACAAATTACACAACTGATTCCAGCAAATCCATTTTTAGACTTTACAGGTCAGCGTGGTGCTTCGACAATTGCGGTCGTAATTTTCACAGCACTACTCGGATATAGTTTATTAAAGTTTAAAAAACACGATGAAGTACGTGCAAACAAATTATCAGAGGGGATTTTAATCCTCAACGATTTCGTCATGGAACTCGTTAAAATTATTTTACGCTTAACGCCATACGGAATTTTAGCAATTATGGCAAATACTGTTGCAACAAGTGACTTTAGAGCTTTAGTTGATTTAAGCTTATTCGTCGTGGCATCTTACGTTGCACTCATTGCGATGTTTATCGTTCATTTAATTATTATTGCATTTACAGGATTAAACCCAATCACTTACGTTAAAAAGACGGCTGAAGTGTTACTATTCGCATTTACGTCACGTTCAAGTGCAGGTGCGTTACCGTTAAATATTCAAACTCAAACGACACGTCTCGGTGTTCCGTCAAGTGTTGCAAACTTCTCTGCAAGTTTCGGATTATCGATTGGACAAAATGGATGTGCAGGAATTTACCCATCAATGCTTGCGATAATGGTTGCACCAGTTGCTGGAGTGAATGTTGACTTACAGTTTATACTCACGTTAATCGTCGTTATCGTAGTTACAAGCCTTGGTATCGCTGGTGTAGGAGGCGGTGCGACGTTTGCTGCCATTATCGTTTTAAGTACGATGAACTTACCAGTCGCACTCGCAGCAGTATTAATTTCTGTTGAGCCGTTAATCGATATGGGACGTACAGCATTAAACGTTAGTGACTCTATGGTCGCAGGTACTGTAACAGCAAAAACTGACGGTACATTAGATAAAGACACTTACGATAATATGTCTTACGATGAACTTACAACTTCAAATATCTAACTTTTTTACGGTTCGATGTTTTAAAACATATAGACCGGGTATATATCTAGTACTTCAAAAATGAAAGGTATGATATGAATGAGTAAATTTGAAGGTAAAGTAGATCAATTAAAAGGTAAAGCAAAAGAAACAGCTGGTAAAGCGTTAAACGATAAGAGTAAAGAATTCGAAGGTAAAGCAGATCAAGCTGCTGGTAAAGCGAAAGATTCAATTGATAACGCATCTGAAAAGGCAAAAGACAAACTTGGTAAATTAGGCGAATAATCGCATGACAAAGGGAGTTCCGAATGGAACTCCCTTTTTTTATTTTTCGATAATTTCAATACTATTTTTTACCTCTGCCCAGTGGTTTACGGGACCATGTCCGTGACCAACTTCGATACCTTCTTCAATCGCGCTTTGGATAAAACTCTTCGCCGTAATAATTGACGTTTTTAGATCATTTCCTTTAGCAAGTTCAGATGCGATACACGCTGCGAACGTATCCCCTGTACCGTGTGTACGATTTGTATCGATACGTGTGCCGCGCATCCAAAACTCTTCATCTTTTAAACTGACGAAGTCTTCAGCATATGAATCATCACGGTGTCCGCCTTTAATAATGACGTTTTCTGCCCCTAGTGCTTTTAAGTAATTCGCCGCTTCAACCATATCTTCTCCAGATTGAATCGTTAAGCCTGTTAACACTTCCGCTTCTGGAATGTTCGGTGTAATGACCGTTGCAAGTGGTACTAATTCTGACTTTATTGAGTCAATTGCGCCGTCTTCGAGTAATTTATGACCACCTTTTGCTATCATCACGGGATCTAATATGTACGGTCCAAAATCGACTCTTTTTAAGTTTTCTACAACACATTTTACATGTGCCTCACTTGCGAGCATACCTGTTTTACACGCACCGATTTTAAAATCATCTGCGAGAGAATCAAATTGTGCATCAATAAACTCTGTCGGTACATAATACGCGTCTTGTACGCCTTTTGTGTTTTGTGCAGTGAGTGCGACGACAATGCTCATTCCAAATACGTTACGCGCTTGAAATGTTTTTAAATCTGCTTGAATTCCTGCGCCACCTCCAGAGTCTGAACCTGCGATTGTAACTGCTTGTGGTGTTGAGTTAATCATCTAATTGTCCTCCAAAATATAATCTATTTTTTGTTTTAAACCACTTACTTTTTCTGCAACGTTTTCTGCTAACATAATTTCAGATACAATAGCTGCACCTTTTACTCCTGTGTCTTTTAATACGTCTATGTTTTCTTCTTTAAGACCACCGATCCCAACAGATGGCACGTTCGTATGTTGAATGACCTCGACTAACGCTTCTTTCGACTGAACAATCGTTTCTTTTGTGTTTGTATCAAAGAATGCCCCTACGCCGAAATAATCTGCGCCACCTCTCTCTGCTTCTATCGCTCGAGTAGTTGTTTTTACAGTGACACCGAGTATTTTATCGTCACCTATAATTTGTCGAGTAATATGTACAGGTAGCTCGTCATCCCCGATATGAACCCCCGCAGCGTCAACTGCTAAAGCAATATCTACACGGTCATTAATAATAAGTGGCACGTTATATTTGTCCGTCACTTCTTTTACTTTAACGGCGAGATTATAAAACGCGTTTGTCGTTAACTCTTTTTCTCGTAGTTGTACGATTGTGACCCCATTTTTGCACGCTTCTTCAATGATCGATAAAAACTCATCATCGCTATAATCATAGCGTCCTGTCACTAAATATAAACTTAAATCGAATGTCATACGTATTCTCCTTTAACTTCTTTCGTCCAATCTGTATCTTTTAATAGAGATAACTCGTTTAATAAATGAAATCTAAATTCGTTAAGACCACGACTTTTCTCTGCTGCGACTTCACCGCAAATGTTAAAATAACTGACTCCGTTAATACATGCGTCTACAGGATGAAGACCACTACCTAAATTCGCAGCAACTAATGCACCGACAGTATCTCCAGTTCCAGTAAATTGACCGTTATATTCAACGCCATTCGATAGTTTCACTACATGATCTTTACTGACGATAATATCGACTGGACCTGTCGCTAAGAAGACTGTGTTTTCATGCTCTAGTGTTTTATCTTTTAACGCGTCGATTAATTCCTCTAAACGGTCCGCTTTCGTATCCTCTTCACCAGCATCTACCCCTCGGCCATGGCTCTTCAGTTTACAAAATGCACGCATTTCAGACATATTGCCTTTAACTACTGCCGGCTTAAGATCAACGAGTGCGTCACCGATACTATTTCTAAACTGACTGACGCCGTATCCGACTAAATCAACAACGACTGGCTTTTTATGAGAATTCGCACGTGTCGCTGCATGTAACAAATGCTTCGCTTCATTGTATGGTAAACGCGCTAAGTTAATAAACAACGCATCTACAGCTTGAATCACTTCATCTTGTTCTTCGATATGAGCCGCCATAATCGGTTTTGCACCGACATAGAGTAAACTGTTCGCGATCATTTCGATAGAAATCTGATTCGTAATACAGTTCACGAGCGGGCTCGATTGAAGCGGAAACCCCGGTTTAAAATCAAACAAAAAAAGCACTCCTTAATTATTTTCATAATTTCGGAGTGCTCAAAGAAGCCCTAAACATTTGTTACCTACGCCAGCATTATCTGTACAGGTTCAATGGGTATAATCTCAGCCACAAAAGTAGCACCCCGAAATGTCTATATTATTTTCTTTAGTATAACACATCAGTCGTCATTCATTGGATAATTTTGTCAATCGAATGCGGTATTTTCTTTAATATTAAGTTCACACCAGAGTTATTGATGTGTGTTGTAGATACTAAGTTCCCATATAATTTCATAGTATCTAACACACCAGCTTTAGAGATTACCGAAAACTCGGGGTATGTAATCTTTATACCGCCAAGCTCGTCGACTTGTAGAATTCCCTTTTCAATAAGCGTCTTCACTAAAGGTGAAGCGTTGTTTTCATCGGCTAAATTTTCGCCACTTAAGTTTGGACCGACCGCACTCACCATAACGTCTGCTGAATAACTACCATCTTCAGAGTTGATAACAAACTCGTCATCATAACTAATATCTTTTACTCCCGATACGTAAGTTAATTGTCCTGCTTCAATTAGTTCTACGATTTTTTCAGCTGTCATTTTCGGAAATGGTCCCGTTAATTGGCCGTGCGTCCCTTTTATATGCTTAATGTAGTACTTTTTATCCTCTATGGACAAATGATTCCACACTTCTCGAAGTACTTCTGACATTGCTTCAGCGATTTGTTGAACTACACCGAGCGTATCTAAATGTTCGAGTTGATATGTGAGAGAATCGAGGACCGGCATGTCATTGAGCTCTGTTAAAAGATGAAAATCTATACCTTGCTTCTTCGTTTCTTCTTTAAATATATCGACGATTGTTTGAATCGTGATGTCTCTATTTTGTTTTAGCGCTTCTACGTCGATATCGACTTCCGCTTCATTTCCTCTAATGAAGGGCACTGTGCCACTTCGTGACGTCACTAAAATATCGTTTTTATAGTTATTGTGATGTAAATACATAATAATATCGAGTGACGTTAAGTTTGTCCCAATCACTCCGACAGATTTCGCGTTTAATAACACGTCACTATTGCGTTCTATCGGAAACGGTGTACTAATATATTTTTCAATTTCTTTTAAATTATAAATATCCGTTTGAGGTAACTGACCGATACATAAGTGTACGATATCGACTTCGTATTTTTCATCTGCATGTATGATATACGTCTTTTCTATTACATCGATATCATCGACGACTGTCGGTACGAACGTCACTCGGCTATCTTTTATGTAATCTAAAAATACGTCTTTAGAATACTCACCAAATTCTGGTCGCGTAATAAATTCATGCTGTAATAAGTCCGGATCATGTTTCTTTAAATATTTGACGTATTCTTTTTTATCATCCCACGGTGCGAGTGTCATCTTTTTTAGTCGCTGATTGAGTAGCAGTGCGTCATCATCTGGACCGAATGGATATCCAGTCCCTGCAGCATTTGAATCATCGAATATATAAATTTCCATATCAGGATTATCGATATGGTCAATATAGTAGCGAAGTGTTCCGATGCCGGCCATGCCTGCACCGACAATTGCGATTTTCATATACAACCTCATTTCTAACTGTTTCATTACTCATACCCGTTTCTCATAATAAAAACTCCTGCCTAGATGTTGTGCTACCCAAAAGTTGGACTTTTGGAATTAAGCAGATTGTAAGGTATGTTTCCTGAATTCTTCAGGAGACATGCCTTTTAATTTTAGCTTAAT
>NZ_MBFG01000007.1:835-24277 GCF_001696685.1 Nosocomiicoccus ampullae | reverse complement strand
ATTCATTAACTACTTTTACCTTAAATTCAAAGCTATGCTTTTTATACTTCATACAAAAACACCCCTAAAGTTGGATTTTCATGTCCAACTTTAGGGGTGCAGCTCAAAACTGTGTAGCGCGAAAAGATGAAAAACTAATCTTCTTTTCTATTTCTGCGTCGACCAAATGCGAACATTCCACCTAAAGCTGCTAAAGCTGTCGCGAATAATGTGAGATCTCTCTCAGCTTCACCAGTGTTCGGTAATTTTTTATCGTCTTCTTTATCTTTAGAAGATGTTGCTTTGTTACCTTGCTCTGGTTTATTCGGCTGAGCTGGAGTATTCGGCTGTTCAGGTTTACCTGGAACTTCTGGTTCATTAGGCTTACCTGGTTCTTGTGGATCTTTAGGATCCTCTTCTCCTGGTGTTTCTGGATCCTTAGGAACTTCTTCTCCTGGCTGTTCTGGATCTTTAGGATCTTCTCCACCTGGGTTTTCTGGATCTTTAGGATCCTCTTCGCCTGGTGTTTCTGGATCTTTAGGATTCTCTTCGCCTGGTGTTTCTGGATCTTTAGGATCCTCTTCGCCTGGGTTTTGTGGATCTTTAGGATCTTCTCCACCTGGGTTTTCTGGATCTTTAGGGTCTTCTGGTTGTTCTGGTTCCTTAGGATCTTCTGGTTGTTCTGGTTCCTTAGGATCCTCTGGTGTTTCTGGTTCCTTAGGATCTTCTGGTGTCTCAGGGTCCTCTGGATCCGGCGTTGGTTGTTCCGGTGTTGGTGGGATATCACAAACATTCTTCGTACCAACTTCGATAATCATATCTTGTTTTTCTACGAGTGTTTTTGTGTCTCTAGAAACTTCTTGACTGTTTACAATCTTCACAGTAGTTTCCGTTTTTCCGACGATACCATCTTGAACAACAACATGCTTACCAGCTTCTAGATTAGGGTTTTCACGAACAATTACATTGTACGCTTGTTCGCTTTCAAACTTGATTTCTCCCTCAGTCTTAGAACCGTATTCTACAACTTTATTCGTTGGCTCAACGCGCTCTTCTGTAACTTCGAGCTTACCTGTTTCTTTATTGAACGTCGTTGTATATTTCACATAACCTTTAGTTCCTTCAACAATTACTCTTGTTTCGCCTTCTTTAAGTTCAGGGTTATATCTGTATTCTGTGTCGTGACCTAACTCAACTTCTTTTACAACAGGTTTTACACCAACTCTAACAACACGGTCTTCTTTTTCAGTAATTGTCTTAACTGTTTCTGTTGGTTCACCAACTGGTTTTCCATCTTTTACTTTTTGAGTAATCGTAACTTCTTCCTTACCTGGTGTTCCTTCTTTTTCAATTTGTTGGAATCCAGCTTCGAGAGTATCATCATAGATTACTTTCGTTTCAAACGGAATTTCTCTTTCGATAGTATGAGTAGTTTCACCTTCAGTTGATTTTCTACCAACTTTAACAATTTTATTCACAGGCTCTTCTGTTCTTGTGAATTCCCCTTCTTTAGTTTCAACTACTTTTCCATCTTGGATTACTAAAGTGTTCGTTCTTTCTTCGATACCAGGTTTACCTTCTTGAACTACTTTTTCTTCTCCTGGTTCTAATGAATCATCGTATTCGATGATCGTTTCGAAAGGAATTTCTTTCTTTTCAATGATTTCATGTGTACCGTCATTTGTACCTTTACCAATTTGGATGAGTGCATCTTCTGCTTCTTCGATTGTAACTTCAGGTTCACCTACAACTTTGGAGTCTTTAATCGTCCAAGTAGTCGTCTTAGTACCAACTTTACCTGGTTTTACGATTCGATATTCGCCCTTCTTAAGATCGTCTACTTCCTCTACTTTGTAGTCAAATGGTATTTCTTCTGTATGTTCTACTTTACCGTCACTATCTAAGTCTCCAACTAAAATAACTGCATTTTTTGGTTCTTTAACTGTCTTAAATTCAGTTTCTTCAGTTACTTTAGAGTTGACGATCGTTAACGTTCTTTCTTTAAGACCACTTTCACCTGTTTGTGGCACTCCGTCAATTTCAGCATATTTCCATTCACCTTTTTTAAGTGTTGGATCTTTTCTAACTTCAACTTCAAATGGAATCGTCTCAGTTTCTTTGTACTGTCCGTCTGTCTGAGAACCAACTCTAATTTTTCTATTCACTGGTTCTTTAGTACGCGTTGTTTCGCCGCGAACTTCCTCGCCAGCTTCACCATTTGTAATTGTTCTCGTGACCTTAGTTTCTTGCTCTCCAAGTTCACCTTTTTGATCTTCAACAACTTCTCCTGGTTTTAGATTTGGATCAACTATTACTTCTGTTTCAAATGGAATTGGATCTTTGTCTATATATTCAACTGTACCTGTGAAATCAGCATTACCTACTTCAATAATCTCATTGACTGGTGCTTTTGTTTGTTTCGGTTCAGAAGTATTCGTTACTTTTGAATTCTCAATCGTAATCGTGTATTCTTCCTCACCTTCAACACCTTTTTGAACGACTTTGTATTCACCTTTTTTAAGTTCAGGGTTTACTCTTACTTCAACTTCAAATGGTTTTTTACTTGTATAAGTGTGTGTGCCGTCAGTCTTAGCAGGTCCAACTTTAACAATTCTCTTAACTGGAGCTTTTGTTTGTACTGGGTCCCCTTCTATAGACTCCGTTACTTCACCGTTAACAATCTTATGAGTAACTGGTGTTTCTTTTTCACCAAGTTCTCCTTCTTGTTCAACTTTAACTGTACCTGGTTCTAATGAATTATCTACAATATATTCCGTTTCAAATTCAACAGCTTCAGTTTTTATTGTTTCGAAAGTACCCGTAAAGTCTTTAGTACCAACTTTGATAACAGCATCGATTGGCTCTGTTTCTACGACTTTTGGCTCGCCGACTACTTCAGAGTTTTTAATCGTCCATGTAGTAGTTCTTTCACCATTTCTACCTGGAGTTTCTACTACATATTCTCCCGCTTTTAATTCAGGATCATATACTACAGTATATTTAAACGGAATTTCTTCCTTGTGTACAACTTCTCCTTCAGTATTTCTACCAACTTCTATGATTCTATTTACAGGCGCTTTAGTTTGTTCAAATTCGCCTTCTTCAGTATTAGTCACTTTACCATTTTCGATTGTTAGAGTATTAGTTCTCGTCTTTTCACCTGGCGAACCTTCTTGAGTAACTTTCTGTTCACCTGGAGCAAGATTATCGACAAACTTGATAATTGTTTCAAATGGAATTTCAACTTTTTCTTCATACTCAAAAGTTCCGTTCGTTCCTGTTGCTATAAACTGAACTTCAACTTCTCTTGTTGCTAATTCTTGATCGCTACCTTGTTCATAGTAGTGAGCTGTTACTGGAACATTTAAAAGAGCTCCGTCTATTGATTCACCTTCTTTAGGATTAGGAACTGTCGCCGTTACTGTACCAGTGTTTTCATCAATCGTTACATTCCAAACGTTACCTTTGTCATCTGTATACGTGTCAGACGCGAGGCTATATTTAGTTGGTCTTCTGTTAAACTTATCTTCTTCGTTCAGAATAACGTCTGAAGTAAGAACATCTCCTGCTCTACCTACTTTCGCGTTGTAGCGTGGAGTCATGATTGCTCTTTCTTTAATAACGAATTCTGCTATAGTTTTTTCCTCAATGTTTTTGTCAGGTTCGTTTTCATCGACATAACGTGCAGTTACTGGCACTTGTAGTTTTTCTCCTCCATCAAATTTAGTAGGATCAACTGGCTGTGCTGTAATTTCTCCTGTCTTTTTATCGATAGAAACATTCCACTCATTACCACGGTCATCTTTAAATTCTGTGCCTTCTGGGATGAAGTACTCTACTGGCTTCAGTTTCTTGTCGTCACCAGATAATTCTGGTAGTGACTTTTGTTCTTCTGTAGGGAATGCTACTTGTACAGGATACTCTGGTCTATCATTAGTTGACTCTTGTACTACAAAGTGGAACCAGTGTGTGTCTATAGAACCGTTTGTATAAGTGTATACTAATGGTACTGCAACAAACTCTCCTGCTTTAGCAGATAGTGGCGGAATAATTTTGAACGTCGTCGGAAGTGTGTTTTCGTCATACTCTAACTTCCACTGATCTTCTTTCGCTTTACCAGCATTGATTTTATTGATAAATGAGAAATCAATCGAACCTACTGCTTGATTCGCATCTTTAGCCGCTTCCATCTCTTCAGGTGTTTTTTGGTTAGGGAATAAATCCTTATCCTTCTTATCTTCTGGAACATAGAGATTTACCGTAAACTCTTCACCTGGTTTTACAGCAGATGATGTATGTTTAGAAGTATCTTCATTATTACCATCTATAAACCCTTGGTCATAGTAGCGCGTATCGTCAAGATTAATATTAAAACTACCGATTAAGTTATAGTAGTCATAACGATCAATACCTTGCTTATCAATCACAACATCTTGACCTTTGTGGTTGATTGTTCTAGTACCCGCACCTGTTGACGTGTAAGCGAAACCCCCATCTCCAAAGTTCTCAGGGTTTTCCTCAACAACTTTTTTAAACTCATCTGCTGTTCTAGGACGTGCAAAGAATTTAACGCTTAAATTTTGTAGTCCTTTATATTTTGAATCTTTAAAGAAAATAGAATCCTTATTAATATTCCCGTTTGCATCAACTGCACCTTGTGGCATTTCAATTACAACTTTATCGTTTTCATCAATGTATGCTTTAGCACCCGGTACAATTTCACCAATAACAGGATGGTACACTTGACCAACTAATCTTTCTCTTGCATTCGCATCGAGGTTTTCTACAGTGATATCAGTATGAATTGTTTGTCCTTGAACAAACTCCTTTTTATTATGACTACCATTTAGCTTAATTTCTGATAGCATATCATTTTCATTCGGCCATGGGTTGACTGTGAAAGAGAAGCTGGCACTATCTCCTTGAGTGGCTCTTAGTGGACCAGTGTAATCTTTTGTATAGCGACCTTCCCAAGCCATAATTGTATTGCCATTATTGACGCTATTAATATGCTCTAAGTCTTCTTTAGTTGCAAAAAGGTTCAGATCCCTTTGTTGCCGCCCAGACCCTGTTATTTCTATTTCTGTTTCAGCTTTATAATTAGGAGTTTTAAAACTTTCTCCAAGACCACCACTCTCTGGTGACTTTGCAGGAACATTTCCAACATCAAGCACGCCTGCCAAGAGACCAGAGTTAGTAAAATAAAATCCTGTATACGTTCTTTGTCCCTTTTCTTTATCGAATTCAATCTCGAAGCCCCATTTTCTCTTGTCGGGGCTAGTTGCCGCTGGTTCTAATGTTTTGTAACGATATCCGTCTTTGTAGTCTAATTCAGGAGCATCGGATAGAAAGTTCGGCCCATTCCCTTGCTCTAGTTGTGTTGAACGATAACGTTCATCTGCACTAAAGTCTTCTATATTCGCCTCATCCTGTGCATAGTTTGGTTCGTTTGCTGCCGCTGTTGCTGCAAATGTTACAAACTGTGGTTCTTCAGAAATTTCTAGTTCTGCATCTTCTATGTTAGTCTCGTCAATAGTGTCTTCTTCAATAATTGGTTGTTCAGCGAGTTCTGATGTTTCTTCAACAACTTCAACATCATCTTCAGCCGCATCATACTCTGTCGCTTCAGGCGTTTCATCTCCATCAGATGGTACGCTCTCTGCAATAGCTGCTTGATCTTCTTCAGCAGCTTTCGCAGTATCTGCTTGCCCAGCTAAAAACATCGCAATTGCTACACTACCTAATCCTAGGGTAGTTTTACGTAACGTGTATCTGTAATGTTTGTTCATTTTCTTACCTCACACTTTTTATTTGAATAATTTAATAATAAATTATTTAACTTATTATATCATTCATAAGGATAATTGTACCATATTTATGTGTTTGTTTGTTATTTTTTTCACATATTTATGTTTAATTTTTAACTTTAATTATACTATTACTATTTTTTCTAAAATAAAACGAGCCCCATGTTAACATGGGGCTCGTTGTTTATTCCTCTATCATTTGCGCTTCTCTTTCTTCTCTTTCTAACTGTAATCTTTCGTCTTGTCCTTCGACTTCGATGTCGATGTCGCGGTATCGGTTCATTCCTGTTCCTGCTGGGATCAGTTTACCGATTATGACGTTTTCTTTCAGTCCGAGTAAGTCGTCGCGTTTTCCTTTGATTGCCGCATCTGTTAAGACACGTGTCGTTTCTTGGAATGACGCTGCGGATAAGAAACTTTCTGTTTCAAGTGATGCTTTTGTAATTCCTAGTAATACAGGTTTTGCTGTTGCTGGTCGTTTTCTTTCTTTGAATACGACTTTGTTTGCTTCTTGGAACGTATGGATATCTACTAACGCACCTGGGATAAGTGATGTTTCTCCTGCGTCGATGATACGTACTTTACGTAACATTTGACGCACCATTACTTCGACGTGTTTGTCGTCGATTTCTACCCCTTGTGAACGATATACTTTTTGTACTTCTTTTAATAGATATTCTTGCGTCTTGTTTAAACCTGCAACTTTTAATAAGTTCTTAGGCTCGATTGAACCGTCTGTTAGCATTTCACCTGGAGATACTTTGTCTCCTTCTTCTACGATTACTCTCGCATTGGCTGGTGCTGTGTACGTACGTGTTTCTTCGTCACCTTTAACTTTAATTTCTTGTTGACGGTCTTTAATCATTTCGATTGAAGCGATTGTTCCTTCAATTTCTGAAATGACCGCTTCCCCTTTCGGGTTACGCGCTTCGAATAATTCTTGGATACGTGGAAGACCCATCGTAATGTCTGATCCTGCAACCCCACCTGTGTGGAATGTACGCATCGTTAACTGTGTACCCGGCTCACCGATTGATTGCGCCGCGATTGTACCAATCGCTTCACCGACTTCAACTTTTTCACCAGTCGCAAGGTTTTTACCGTAACATTTCTCACATACACCGTAACGTGTGTTACATGTGAATGCTGAACGAATGACTACTGATTCAATACCTGCATTAACGATTTCTTTTGCGATATCTGTTGTGATCAGTTCATTTGAACCAACGATGACTTCGTTCGTATTTGGGTGTCTAACCGTTTCTTTTGCGTAACGTCCTTCTAGACGGTCAAATAACGGCTCGATTACTTCTCCGCCTTCACGAATTTCTGATACTTTAAGCCCTTTGTCTGTTCCACAATCTTGCTCGCGGACGATTACGTCTTGAGCCACGTCTACAAGTCTTCTCGTTAAGTAACCTGAGTCTGCAGTCTTAAGTGCTGTATCGGCTAATCCTTTACGCGCACCGTGTGTTGAGATGAAGTACTCGAGTACTGTTAACCCTTCACGGAAGCTTGACTTGATCGGTAACTCAATGATTTGACCTGACGGGTTCGCCATAAGTCCACGCATACCTGCAAGCTGAGTAAAGTTAGACGCGTTACCACGGGCACCAGAGTCTGCCATCATGAAGATCGGGTTAAATTTATCTAACGAATCCATCAGTTTATCTTGGATTTCGTCTTTAATATCTGTCCATAGCTTAATAACTGTGTTGTAACGCTCTTCTTCTGTAATTAAACCACGGTCATATTGTCTTTGAACTGTTTCAACTTTTTCTTCTGTCGCTTCAATAAGTTTCTGCTTGTTCGGTAAGACAACGATATCTGATACCCCAACTGTAATACCTGCACGCGTTGAGTATTTGAAACCTAAATCTTTCATTCGGTCTAACATGACTGACGTTTCAGTAATGTGGAACTTATTGAATACTTCAGCGATGATTTGACCTAAGAATTTCTTATCGAATGATTTTACAGGTTCTTGTTCTTTAAACTTACCAACTAATCCCGCTTCACCAAGGTCTTCTGCTTTGATGAAGAAACGGTCTGGCGTTTTACGCTCTAAGTTTTCACGCGTTGGTTCGTTTAAGTAAGGGAATGACGGAGGCATAATCTCGTTAAAGATTACTTTACCAACTGTCGTCATTAAGATCTTACCGCGGTTTTCTTCAGCGATTTTTTCTTCAGACATTGCACCTGTATGCACACCAATTCTCGTATGCAGTGATGCATATCCAGAGCGATATGCCATAACAACTTCTTCAAAGTCCTTAAAGATACGACCTTCACGTTTTGCACCTGGCTTTTCTAACGTTAAGTAGTAATTACCAAGTACCATATCTTGTGACGGTGTTACAACTGGTTTACCATCTTTCGGGTTTAGAATGTTTGATGCTGCAAGCATTAACATACGAGCTTCTGCTTGTGCTTCTTTTGAAAGTGGTACGTGTACCGCCATTTGGTCACCGTCAAAGTCCGCGTTATATGCTGTCGTTACGAGTGGGTGTAATTTAATTGCACGTCCCTCAACGAGTACAGCTTCAAACGCTTGGATACCAAGTCTGTGAAGTGTTGGTGCACGGTTAAGTAACACTGGGTGTTCACGGATAACGTATTCTAAAACGTCCCAAATCGACTCATCTAAACGTTCGATTTTATTTTTCGCGTTTTTAATGTTCGTAGCGAGGTCTCTTTTCACGAGTTCTCTCATAACGAATGGTTTAAATAGCTCTAATGCCATTTCACGTGGTAATCCACATTGGTACATTTTTAAGTTTGGACCAACGACGATTACTGAACGGCCTGAGTAGTCTACACGTTTACCGAGTAAGTTTTGACGGAAACGTCCTTGCTTACCTTTTAACATGTGTGAAAGTGATTTTAACGGACGGTTTCCTGGTCCAGTAACTGGACGTCCACGACGACCGTTATCTATTAAAGCATCGACTGCTTCTTGTAACATACGTTTTTCGTTTTGGACGATGATCCCAGGTGCACCGAGATCTAATAAACGTTTTAAGCGGTTGTTACGGTTAATTACACGGCGATATAAATCGTTTAAGTCACTCGTTGCAAAACGTCCACCGTCTAACTGCACCATTGGACGAATGTCCGGTGGAATTACTGGTAGAGCGTCTAATACCATCCACTCAGGCTTGTTTCCTGAGTTTCTAAATGCTTCAACGACTTCTAAACGACGAATTGCACGTGTTAAACGTTGTCCTGTCGCTGTTTCTAACTCTTCTTTTAATTGATCGAGTTCTTTATCTAAATCGATGTTTTCAAGCAATTCTTTAATTGCTTCTGCACCCATTTTAGCGTTAAATCTGTCACCGTATTCCATGTAGTAATCACGATATTCACGTTCACTTAATAAGTCACGCTTTTCAAGCCCTGTTGGACCCGGTTCGATGACGACGTATGACGCAAAGTAAATTACTTCTTCTAATGAACGTGGTGACATATCTAAAAGTAATCCCATACGTGAAGGGATTCCTTTAAAGTACCAAATGTGTGAGACAGGGGCAGCAAGTTCAATGTGCCCCATTCTCTCACGGCGTACTTTCGCACGTGTGACTTCTACACCACAGTTTTCACAAACATGTCCTTTATGGCGAATACGTTTATATTTACCACACGCACATTCCCAGTCTTTTGTTGGACCGAAAATCTTCTCACAGAACAGTCCATCTTTTTCTGGTTTTAAAGTTCTATAGTTAATTGTTTCTGGCTTCTTAACCTCACCGCTCGACCATGAGCGAATTTTTTCAGGTGACGCCAGCCCAATTTTCATATATTGAAATCTATTTACATCTATCATTGAGCGTTCCTCCCTAAAAGTCTGCTGTAAGCTCAACTTTTATTTCGATACAACTTCGTCTTTGTCATTATCACGTTCTGATTCTCTTTGGACGTCTTCTTCAACGACTGTGTTCATGTTCACTTCGTTGTCTTCATCATCCATAATCGACACTTCAAGACCGAGTGATTGTAACTCTTTCATGAGTACTCGGAATGATTCTGGAATACTTGGGTTCGGTAAGTTTTCACCTTTTACAATTGCTTCATACGTGTTCACACGACCGATTGTGTCGTCTGATTTCACCGTTAGAATTTCTTGTAACGTGTATGCTGCACCGTATGCTTCAAGCGCCCATACTTCCATCTCACCAAATCTTTGTCCACCAAACTGTGCTTTACCACCAAGTGGTTGCTGTGTAACGAGTGAGTATGGTCCAGTACTTCTTGCGTGAAGTTTATCATCAACCATGTGTGATAATTTCAGCATGTACATAACACCGACAGATACACGATTTTCAAATGGTTCACCTGTACGTCCGTCGTATAGTACTGTTTTACCGTCTCTTGCGAGCCCCGCTTCTTCCATCGTGCTCCAAACGTCTTCTTCGTTCGCACCGTCAAATACTGGCGTTGCCATCTTAAGCCCCATTTCACGCGCTGCCATACCTAAATGAAGCTCTAACACCTGTCCGATGTTCATACGTGAAGGTACCCCGAGTGGGTTTAACATAATATCGATCGGTGTGCCGTCTGGTAAGAATGGCATATCTTCTTCTGGAAGAATTGTCGAGATAACCCCTTTGTTACCGTGACGTCCTGCCATTTTATCTCCGACTGAGATTTTTCTCTTTTGAACGATATATACGCGCACGAGTTGGTTCACTCCTGGTGATAATTCGTGACCATCTTCACGGTTAAATACTTTAACGTCTAAGACGATACCGCCTGCACCGTGTGGTACACGAAGTGACGTATCTCTAACTTCACGTGCTTTTTCACCGAAGATTGCGTGTAATAAACGATCTTCTGGCGTTTGTTCTGTGACACCTTTAGGTGTTACTTTACCAACTAAAATATCTCCGTCCTTAACTTCTGCACCGACGTACACAATACCGCGTTCGTCTAACTTTTTCATTGCAGATTCAGAAACGTTTGGAATATCTCTTGTGATTTCTTCAGGACCAAGTTTTGTATCTCTTGATTCTGATTCATACTCTTCAATGTGAATCGACGTATAGACGTCGTCTTTTACTAAACGCTCAGACATGATAACTGCGTCCTCATAGTTATAACCGTCCCACATCATAAATCCGACGACGACGTTTTGTCCAAGTGCCATTTCACCGTTGTCCATAGAAGGACCATCCGCTAAAATTTCTCCTTTTTCAACTTCATCGCCAAGTGATACGATTGGACGCTGAGTATAACAAGTACCTGCGTTTGAACGTTCAAATTTCACAAGTTTATATTTATCGATTTCTTCAGTTTTCGTATAGTTTCCGTCGCCATTTTTATCGACGTAACGACGCACATGAATTTCACGCGCTTCTACGTGTTCTACAACACCTTTATAACGTGAAACAACTGCTGCACCTGAGTCTTTTGCTGTGACGTGTTCCATACCAGTACCGACGTACGGTGAATCCGGAATAAGTAACGGCACTGCTTGACGTTGCATGTTCGCACCCATTAATGCACGGTTCGCGTCGTCGTTTTCTAAGAACGGAATACATGCTGTTGCTGCTGATACAACTTGTTTTGGTGATACGTCCATGTAGTCCATTTTATCTCTATGCATTGCTGTGTTGTTTCCACGGAAACGACAGATAACTTCTTCATTTTTAAATGTACCGTCTTCGTTTAACTCTGCGTTCGCTTGCGCGACGACAAACTGCTCTTCTTCGTCTGCAGTTAAGTAGTCGATTCTGCTAGTGACCGCATTCGTTTCAGGATCCACACGGCGATATGGTGTTTCAATAAAACCAAATTCGTTTACACGTGCAAAACTTGATAACGAGTTGATTAGACCGATGTTTGGTCCCTCTGGTGTTTCAATTGGACACATACGTCCGTAGTGAGAATAGTGTACGTCACGTACTTCCATCCCTGCTCGTTCTCTCGTTAAACCACCTGGTCCAAGTGCTGATAAACGTCTCTTATGCGTTAACTCAGCAAGTGGGTTCGTTTGGTCCATGAACTGAGATAATTGAGAGCTACCAAAGAACTCTTTAATCGATGCAATTACCGGACGAATGTTAATAAGTTGTTGCGGTGTAATAGTGTTTTTGTCTTGAATTGACATTCTTTCACGAATGACACGTTCCATACGTGCAACACCAATACGGAATTGGTTTTGTAATAACTCACCGACACTACGTAAACGGCGGTTACCTAAATGGTCGATGTCGTCTGTATGTCCAACACCATTTAATAAGTTAAAGTAATAACTGATTGACGCGATAATGTCTGACGGAGTGATAGATTTCACTTCTTTGTCAGGGAACGCGTTACCGATGATGTTTGTCGTTGTATCTTCATCACCATCGACGTTAGATTTAACTTTAATCGATTGAATTTCTACTGGCTCTTCTAAAATGCCGTTTTCGAATTCAAACGTTTTTAAGTTCACTGTCGTTTCAAGTTGTTCCATAATGTTGTCGAGCGTACGACGGTCAATTGTCGTTCCTGCTTCAACGATTACTTCACCAGTTTCCGTATCTACAAGTGGCTCTGCAACGACTTGGTTGAATAGACGGTTTTGTAAGTGAAGTTTTTTGTTCATCTTATAACGACCAACTGCCGCTAAGTCATAACGCTTTGGATCAAAGAAACGTGTATATAGTAAGTTTCTTGCGTTTTCAACTGTTGGCGGTTCGCCTGGACGTAATCTTTCATATATTTCAAGTAATGCTTGATCGACTGTTTCTGTTGTGTCTTTGTCTAATGTGTTTCTTAAATATTCGCTGTCCCCTAATAAGTCAACGATTTGTTGATCTGTAGCGAAACCTAGCGCACGTAGTAATACCGTAATTGGCATTTTACGCGTACGGTCAATTTTTACGTAAACCGTATCTCTTGCGTCCATTTCATACTCTAACCATGCACCACGGTTAGGAATAACTGTCGCTGTGTAGCTCGTTCTACCGTTTTTATCGAGCTTATCCGAGTAATACACAGAAGGACTACGGACTAACTGAGAAACGATAACACGTTCTGCACCGTTAATAATGAATGTACCTGTATCTGTCATGAGAGGGAAATCTCCCATAAACACTTCTTGTTCTTTTACTTCACCAGTTTCTTTAATAATGAGTCTAACTTTAACTCTTAAAGGCGCCGAATACGTAGCGTCGTGGTTTTTAGCCTCATCGACGTTGTATTTAGGCTCCCCGAGTTTATAGTCGACAAACTCAAGCGAAATGTTTCCTGTGAAATCCTCAACAGGTGAGATATCCTTAAACATTTCGATTAAGCCAGATTTCAGAAACCATTCATAAGAATTCGTTTGAATTTCAATTAAGTTCGGTAACTCCAACTTCTCTTCGATACGTGAATAGCTTCTACGTTTTGCATGTTTTCCATACTGAATCACTTGACTCATCGACAGATTCACCCCTAAAAATATTTCCCACTATTATCAACAGATAGACCTCATAAGACAAAAAAGAAAACGGAATTAAATAACTCCATTTCCTATAAACATTGACTTATTCAAAAGCTTCTACCAATACGTGCTTTCGAAAAATATACATACTTCTTGATAATAATATTCATTTAACAACTATATCACAGCTAATTTGTCAAGTCAAATTATTATCTCTTGTAAATCTGACTGATTTCACATAGCTTTGAATAACAAAAATACTCCACTAACAAAATGTTAATGGAGTATATGTACTTATCTATTCGCATAAAACTCTTCTGCTTTTTTGAGGTAAATTTCTTCTTCTGGTAGCATTTCCGATTCTTCGACAATCGCATCTACTGGACACACTGCGACGCACGCACCACAGTCGATACAAATATCCGGATCGATGTAGAACTGATCTTCGCCTTCCTCGATACAATCGACAGGACACACGTCTACGCAGTCACCAGACTTTTCTGCTGCACACGGTTGTAAAATTACATATGCCATAGTTCGGCCTCCTCACTGACTTCTCTTTTCTATATTTTTTATTGTACACCTATTTTCTTTAATATTAAACAATAATTCTAACTAACGTGTTTAATACTCTTTAAGATGTAGTAACCTTTACTCTTTTTGAGTTTTTCTACATTTCCATATAACATTTCTAAATGTTTTAAATATGACGGCATACCTTGCTTCTTTTGAACGACCATATAAAATGCACCGCGATCGACTAATCGTTCATAACTATCATTAATAATTTCAAGCACTGTATCTTTTCCTGCTCTAAACGGCGGATTCGTTACGTATAGATCAGCTTTTAACTCCATATCATCATATGTTTCTCTCTTAACAATATCAAAACTAACGTTATTGTTATGCATGTTCGTATCTAAAACACTGATTGCATCTTCATTTACTTCGACCGCAACACCGTCTCCACCATAATGGTCGGCAAGTACGATACTCACTGGTCCGTACCCAGCCCCCATATCGATGAAGTACCCTGGACCATCATAATCTTCTAACACTGCATTTAATAATACGTCCGTTCCAAAATCAACACGGTCTTTTGAAAACACACCACGATCTGTCGTAAATGTATATGTTTTACCATTTATATTATATTTAATTTCTTTAAAATCATGCGGTGTATCATCTGTCGTATAGTAATGTGACATAAACACCCTCCTTTTATGTAGAAAAAAAGACTTATAAACATAATGTTTATAAGTCTAAAATATCATATTTTAATTATTTAAGCTCTACGCTAGCTCCAACTTCTTCAAGTTGTGCTTTAAGTGCTTCTGCTTCTTCTTTAGGTAATGCTTCTTTGATAACTTTAGGAGCGTTGTCAACAAGCTCTTTTGCATCTTTAAGTCCAAGACCAGTAGCTTCACGAACTGCTTTGATAACTTTGATTTTAGATGAACCTGCATCTGTAAGTTCAACGTCGAACTCAGATTTTTCTTCAGCGCCACCTTCAGCTGCGCCACCTGCTACTGCTACTGGAGCTGCTGCTGTTACACCAAACTCTTCTTCAATAGCTTCAACTAATTCGTTTAATTCTAATACTGACATTTCTTTAATTGCTTCAATGATTTGATCTTTATTAGCCATTATTAAATCCTCCAATTTTTAACTTTTTTAATTTTTAATTATGCTTCTTCAGTTTCTTGTACTGCGTCTGTACCTTCTTCTTTTTGCTCTCCCACTGCTTTAACCGCATAAGCGAAGTTGCGCATTGGCGCTTGAAGAACAGAAAGTAACATAGATACAAGTCCGTCTTTTGATGGTAAAGTTGCGATTGCTTTAACGCTTTCTACGTCTGCAATTTCACCTTCGATGACACCCGCTTTAATTTCAAGTGCTTCATGCTCTTTTGAGAAGCTGTGAAGTACTTTTGCTGGAGCAATTACGTCTTCGTTTGAGAACGCAATCGCGTTTGGACCAGTTAAGTGTTCTTCTAATCCTTCGATTCCAGCTTCTTGTAACGCACGACGTACCATCGTGTTTTTGTAAACGTGGAACTCAACACCAGCTTCTCTAAGTTGTTTACGAAGTGCTGTTGCTTCAGCAACTGAAAGACCTTGGTAATCAACTACGATTGTTGAAACTGAGTTTTTGAATTGTTCCGCGATTTCAGAAACGTGTTGTTTCTTTCTTTCGATAACATTTGTCATAGTTACACCTCCGTTTTGAAAATTATCGGTGCAATAAAAAAAGCACCTTTTACCCAGGGCAAAAAGTGCTCATATATTTATAAATAATATACAAGTCATTTTTGTTTGCCTCGGTAGGATTGTGTTTTAAGTCTTAGACTCCTACTGTCTTAGGTAAAACATCTAAATTTAAATTTAATACAAGAGTAAATATACCACGTACATTTACTCTTGTCAATTTATTTTTTAAACGTCTGTTCTAACTTGTGATGGATCTAATTTGATACCAGGACCCATCGTGCTAGAAACTGCAACTGAACGGAAGTAAACACCTTTTGCAGTTGCTGGTTTAGCTTTTACTAAAGCTTCGTGTAAAGCGTTGAAGTTTTCAACTAATTTATCAGTACCGAATGACACTTTACCAATTGTAGAGTGAACGATACCAGATTTTTCAGCACGGTATTCTACTTTACCAGCTTTGATTTCTTCAACTGCTTTTGTAACGTCCATCGTTACTGTACCAGTTTTAGGGTTTGGCATTAAACCTTTAGGTCCTAATACACGACCAAGTTTACCAACTTCCCCCATCATGTCTGGTGTTGCAACGATTACGTCAAAGTCAAACCAACCACCGTTGATTTTTTCAGCAAGATCTGCTTCTCCTACGTAGTCAGCTCCAGCTGCTTCTGCTTCTTTCGCTTTTTCACCTTTTGCGAACACTAATACACGTTGTGATTTACCAGTTCCGTTTGGTAATACGATCGCACCACGGATTTGTTGGTCGTTTTTACGTGTATCAATACCTAGGCGGAAAGCTACGTCTACTGACGCATCAAAGTTTGTTGTGCTTGTTTCTTGTGCAAGCTTAATAGCATCTTCGATTGAGTATACTGCTTCAGAGTCTACTTTCTTTGAAGCTTCAAGATACTTTTTACTTCTCTTAGCCATTTATATTCCTCCTTGTGGTTATAGCGGGTGAACCTCCCACATGTACCAATACTTTTTCTTATAAATAATTATTACTTTTTAACAGTGAAGCCCATGCTGCGTGCAGTACCTTCTACCATGCGCATTGCTGCTTCAACGTCTGCTGCGTTTAAGTCTTCCATTTTAAGTTCAGCGATTTCGCGAACTTGTGCTTCAGTTACTTCAGCAACTTTGTTTTTGTTCGGTTCACCAGAACCTTTTTCAACTTTAGCCGCTTTTTTAAGAAGAACTGCTGCTGGTGGAGTTTTTGTAATGAAAGTAAATGAACGGTCTTCATATACTGAAATCTCCACTGGAATTAAAAGACCTGCTTGGTCTTGAGTTTGTGCGTTAAACTCTTTTGTGAATCCCATAATGTTAATACCTGCTTGACCTAATGCTGGTCCAACTGGTGGTGCAGGAGTTGCTTTACCTGCAGGGATTTGTAATTTAACAACGTTGATAACTTTTTTAGCCACGATGTCAACCTCCTCATTCTCGTGATGTGGTCACAGGATGCTAAGATTTCATCCTCCCACTCATATCTTTTTACATAAAAAAGATGGTCGCATTTTTGCAACCATCTCATATTAACATACTTCACTTGTATTTTCAATCTTTATTTAGTCGATTTTTTCGATTTGGTCGTATTCGACTTCAACTGGCGTTTCACGTCCAAATAATTCAACTAATACAGTCAGTTTAAAGTGTTGCTCGTCGATTTCCTCGATCGTACCGAATTGATTATTAAACGGACCGTCAATAATTTTAACTGATTCTCCGATTTCTACGTCGAAATCTACGATGCGCTCTGACATACCCATTTGTCTTAAAATGAAACGTGCTTCTTCTTTTAATAATGGGTTTGGTTTAATTCCAGCACCTTGAGAACCGACAAATCCAGTTACTCCAGGTGTGTTACGTACGACGTACCAAGACTCATCTGTCATGATCATCTCAACTAAGACGTAACCTGGGAATGTCTTTTTCATTTGTGTTTTCTTTTTACCATCTTTAATAGTCGTTTCCTCTTCTTCTGGTACAACGACACGGAAAATTTGGTCTTGCATGTTCATCGACTCTAAACGTGCAAGTAAGTTTTGATGTACTTTGTTTTCATAGCCTGAGTAAGTATGAATGGCATACCATTGTTTTTCTTCGGACATAATATCCTCCCTCATTACATTGCATCAATTAAATACGTAATACCTATATCAATCGCGTAGAAAAAGAATAAGAAGAAGATAACAGTGAAAACAACGATTGACGTATAATTCACTACTTCTTTACCAGTTGGCCAACTTACTTTTTTCATTTCACTGACGACGTTTGCAAGGAAATTTCTATCGTTATTCATGCGACGCCTCCTCATCTTATATGGAACTTTTATGAATCGTATGTCGGTTGCATTGTTTACAGAACTTTTTCATCGTGAGTCTTGTTCCATCCTTATCGGCAGCTTGTTTAACGTGATAATTACGACTGCCACACTCGCTACATAGTAATGCAACTTTCATCTCATTACCTCATTTCAATTCTTATATACTATACCGATTAAAGTCTACGTTTGTCAATAAACGCCGTGCTGTTTCTCTTTTTTACGAAGGACACGGTACAATGTATTTTGAATCGATTTACGATTCGTTTTTAACTTTTCGCTAATTTCATCAAATGTATAATGCTCTCCTAAATATTTTAACACAGCACGCTCGTATTCTGAAAACGTCTTTTTATCTTGGAGCATATAAGAGTACTGATCTCGGTTTATGATTTGATCGATACGGTCGTATGTTTCTACTTTGTCACACACGTAGTTTGACAGCTCGTTGCTTGTCGTTTCTTTACTATTTAATCGATAAAAATACACACTACGCTTTTTTAGTTCTAAATATGCAGATCTTATTGCGTAATTATGAAAGTCTCCAAGTCTTTTGTCATATCTAAAGCACGCGTGGAGTAAATACTCCATAATCATCTGTTCTAAGTCTTCTCTTTCATAAGGGTCTCGCGTATGTTTATATGTCATTTTACGTACTTTTAAACGAATAGCCTCGTCGATCTTGTCAAAGTAATCGAGCTTCCCATTTTTTACATGTTCGACATATTCATTGAGTTTCGAATCTTCGTAAATAAGTATCAAAAACGAACGAATGTTGTACATGAATACCTCCCGTTTTTGTATATATCATACATACGAAAGTCGCTACTCACAAGTCGCCCTAACGCTTGCCACGTCGCAGTTTTTCAAGTTCTGCTAAAATATCGTCACTAATATTTAATTTTGTCTTAGGCACTTTTTGATTTATTGCTTCAATTTCGACACTAATATTTTTTTCTGCATGTTTTAAGTCTTCCCACATTTCTCTCGATGGAATTCTGTACGCTCCGTAAGAAAATATCGCGTTTTGCTCTGGTAAATCACTCGTTACGACCGTAATTTCCGTTAAGTGTGGATGGAAATACTTATAAACGAAACGTTCGATATATTCATCGGCGGTTTCTTTTTCTTTCGTAAAAACGACTTGGACACCGTGATAGTCGTACACCGTCTCTTTTGATTTCACCTCGTACGCATCGAATACACAAATGACGTCGTACTTGGATACGGCTTGATATTCACTTAATATCGTGAGTAATTCTTCGCGTGCGTATTCTAAACTTAATCGGCCCTCTTCGGTCAGTCGTTTGTTTGCTCCAATCAAATTGTACCCGTCGACTAACATAATCTTTTGTCTTCTTTTCATGACGCTACTCTTTTAACGGGTATTGTTTACGGTACACTTCGTACATTAAAATTCCTGCGGATACCGAAGCGTTTAAGCTTGATATTTTACCGACCATTGGAATCGTCACAGTAAAATCACATTTTTCTAACGTCTTTTTACTAATACCGTCCCCTTCATTTCCGATAATAAGTACCGTATTAATGTCTGCCGGGTATTCTCTATAGTCCATCGGCGCATCCATCGTTGTACCGACCGTCCAAAAACCTGCGTCTTTTAGTTTGTCGATCGCTTGGTTGACGTTTGTTACGCGTACGACTGGGACGTGTTCGACCGCACCAACTGACACGCGTGCGACTGTATCTGTAATTTGTACACTACGTCTATTCGGAATAATTACCGCATCAAATCCTGTAGCGTCCGCTGTACGTAATATACTTCCTAAATTATGTGGATCTTCTAAGCCGTCGAGTAAGAGTAGATTGGCTTTCTTTCCTTCGACGTTTTGAATGAGAGTGTCTAACGGCATATATTTATATGCACTGATAAACGCGATAATACCTTGATGGCGTTCATTCGTAAACGATTCTAATTTACTTTTAGGAACTGTTTGAACGACGACTTTGTTTTTCTTTGCAAGCTTTAAAATATCGTTAATTTGATGCTTTTCAATACTATCTTGAATTAAAATCTTGTTTAAATCACGATTACCTTGTAACGCCTCTTTAACTGCATGACGTCCTGCAAGAACGGATTCACTCATAAATACTCACCTCGCACTATAATTTCAAAAAGCGCATCGAGCCTATCGTACTTTTCGTTTAAATATAAAACTCCAACGAGGGCTTCTAACCCTGTTGCTTCTTGATACTCTTTGCTCGTTGCGCTCTTTGCTTTCGTATTACTCTTTTTATTTTTTGCACGTCTGACGATTTCTTTTTCTTCATCCGTTAATATATCTTCGAGTGCCTGTAACGCTTTTGACTGACTCGTCGCCTTTTCAAACGTCGTGCCGAGTTGATGCGCGTCATTTGCTCGAATACGAGGTGACGATTTCACAATATGTTTACGGACATACATACTGTAAACTGCGTCACCGACGTATGCTTTTGTTAAGTCGTGAATTTCATATAAATTATCCACGGCGGAATTTCACTCCGTCTTTTGTATCTTCTAAAATAATGCCTTTTTCATGAAGTGTGTCACGAATTTCATCTGCACGGGCAAAATCTTTCTCTTTACGTGCTGCTTCACGTTCTTCGATTAATGCTTCGATTCGTTCGTCTAATAGTAATTCTTCTTGTTCAAGTGTAATACCAAGAACGTTACTATAAGCGTCGTATGCGTTGATATACGCGTCAAGGATGTCTTTGTTCGTTGCGTCACGGCGCATATATTTATTTAGGCGCGTCGCAAGTTCGTGCCACGCTGTAATTGCGTTTGCTGTGTTGAAGTCGTCGTCCATCGTTTCTTCAAACGTATTTATATTTTCTTTGACGAAGTCTAGTTCTTTATCGTCTAATTCTGTACTAATTGCGTGTTCTCTACGTTCTACTGCAGTATTGTATGCTGTTAAAATTCTGTCTAAGCCAGCAGCTGCTGAGTCGACGAGTTCACGGTTAAAGTTAATTGGTCCACGGTAATGCACGCTTAGCATAAAGAATCGTAAAATGTTCGGATCGAGTTCTTTTAAAATATCGTGCACAGTGATAAAGTTCCCGAGTGATTTTGACATCTTTTCGTTGTCGATATTGATGTAGCCGTTATGCATCCAGTAATTTGCGAACGTTTCGTCTGTGCAAGATTCAGATTGAGCGATTTCGTTTTCGTGGTGCGGGAACGTTAAGTCTTGTCCCCCCGCATGAATATCCATCGTCTTGCCTAAATGTTTTGTCGCCATTACCGAGCATTCGATATGCCAACCTGGACGTCCTTTACCCCACGGACTATCCCAGCTAATTTCATCTTCTTTTTCGTGTTTCCATAACGCGAAATCAAGTGGATCGTCTTTACTTTCACCTTGCTGGATACGCGCACCGACTTTTAAATCGTCGATTGACTGTTTAGATAACTGCCCGTAACCGTCGTATGAACGTGTTTTAAAGTATACGTCTCCGTCTCGCTCGTAAGCATGTCCTTTATCGATTAACGTTTCAATGAATGCAATGATGTCGTCCATATGATCCATAACTCTCGGGTGGACGCCTGCTTTTTTGACGTTTAATGCACCTGTATCTTCAAAGTATGCTGCGATAAATTTGTCTGCGATTTCTGGAACTGTTTGACCTGTTTCTTTTGACGCATTAATGAGTTTGTCATCAACGTCAGTGAAGTTCGATACGAACGTGACATCGTACCCACGGTATTCTAAGTAGCGACGTACTGTGTCAAATACGATTGCTGGACGTGCGTTACCGATGTGGATATAGTTATACACCGTCGGTCCGCAGACGTACATTTTTACTTTACCTTCTTCAATTGGAACAAACTTTTCTTTTTGACGTGTGAGTGTGTTATATATGTGAACCATCTTTAACCTCATTCCTCTCTTTTTCTTTAAATTGAGTGATTTCTTTTTCTAATTCTAAAATTTTATTTAATATCGGATCTGGTAAGTTGTTATGATTAAGCGTGTCTGTTGGTACACGTTTGCCGTGACGTCTAACGATATGTCCTGGAATCCCGACGACTGTTGAGTACGACGGCACATTTTTTAAGACGACCGAGTTCGCACCAATATTCGTGCCTTCGCCGATGGTTATATTACCAAGCACCTGCGCGCCGGTTGCGACGAGTACTTTATCTTCAATAGTCGGGTGACGTTTACCCTTTTCTTTACCGGTACCACCGAGCGTGACACCTTGGTATAACGTAACATCGTCTCCAATCGTTGTCGTTTCACCGATGACAATCCCCATTCCATGGTCGATGAAAAGCCTCCTACCAATCGTCGCGCCAGGGTGAATCTCAATGCCTGTGAAAAATCGAATCGTTTGCGAAATGATACGCGCGATTAAAAACATCCGGTGCTTATAAAACCAATGAGCAATCAAGTGACCCCAGACAGCGTGCATTCCAGAGTACGTCAGAAAAACCATCGTCCGACTCGTCGCTGCTGGATCAAGTTCGAGCACCATATCAATATCTTCTTTTATTCTTTTAAACATTGTCTCTCCTTTTGTGAGTGGGGTTTGGCGTGGGTGCAATCAGGTAAGAGTTGGCGTCTTTTTGAGTTTTTACTCTTATAAGATAGTTATACCCGTTCTCACGATTTTATTTAACAAAAATATCGGGATTTTGTTAGATATCTGGATTTATTTAACAAATTTCGTGCGCGTGACCCGATTTTTGTTAATTATAATTTTTTATCTAACATATTTCGGGTATTTCATCTTGTTTTTGTTAATTATCCGGAGATATCTAACAGATTCAGCAAAAATCTGTTAAATAACTGCGTAGCCAGTGAGATGAAAGGCACTTTTCGCGCTTAAGGTGTAACAAAACTCTTTCTCACGATTTTATTTAACAAAAATATCGTGATTTTGTTAGATATCTGGATTTATTTAACAAATTTCGTTCGCGTGACCCGATTTTTGTTAATTATAATTTTTTATCTAACATATTTCGGGTGTTTCATCTTGTTTTTGTTAATTATCCGGAGATATCTAACAGATTCAGCAAAAATCTGTTAAATAACTACGTAGCCAGTGAGATGAAAGGCACTTTTCGCACTTAAGGTGTAACAACACTCGTTCTCACGATTTTATTTAACAAAAATATCGTGATTTTGTTAGATAAAGGTCAAGTCTTAAATATTGTGTAAAATAAAAAATCTCTCTGTTATTCTTTAGCTTCCACGAACGCGCTCACTTTTCTATTTGTTTCTTTATAGGCTTCATTCGCATCAAGAAGAAGTGCGCCAATTAAACGAAATGCAGACTCGATATTTGGAAATACTCTAACAACGCGCTCACGACGTCTTAACTCACTATTTAGTCGTTCGAGTGCGTTTGTACTTTTTAAAAACTTTTGTCTAGCCGCTGGACACATTAAACATTGAATCGCATCGTCAAATCCACTTTCTAAAATTTCTACCGCGTGATTAAATCTTGGATCCTCTGATACAAAGTCTAAAAACTTCTCTTTTGCTTCTCGTGCATGTTGGGGTGTTGTCGTATGAAAAATCTCTCTCAATAATTGACGCGCAGCAGTTGAACCTTTTTTAGGCATTACATTCGTAATGTTTCTTAAGAAATGGACTGTACATCTTTGCCAAGGTGTGCCCGGGAACTCTTCTTGAATCGCCTGCTTTAAACCTTGATGTGAATCTGAAGTAATGAGTTCTGGTTGTGTTAACCCACGATTTTTTA
>NZ_MBFG01000007.1:0-429 GCF_001696685.1 Nosocomiicoccus ampullae | reverse complement strand
TTGGATCCTCTGATACAAAGTCTAAAAACTTCTCTTTTGCTTCTCGTGCATGTTGGGGTGTTGTCGTATGAAAAATCTCTCTCAATAATTGACGCGCAACAGTTGAACCTTTTTTAGGCATTACATTCGTAATGTTTCTTAAGAAATGGACTGTGCATCTTTACCAAGGTGTGCCCGGGAACTCTTCTTGAATCGCCTGCTTTAAACCTTGATGTGAATCTGAAGTAATGAGTTCTGGTTGTGTTAACCCACGATTTTTTAAGTCACGTAAAAAGTGCCCCCAGTGATTCTTACTCTCAGCATCATCCACTTTAAACCCAAGTACTTCACGATGACCATCTACACCAATACCGAGCGCAATATACACAGCTTTAGAGACGATTCTATGATTCTCACGTACTTTAATATACATCGCATCTACTGATACAT
>NZ_MBFG01000006.1 GCF_001696685.1 Nosocomiicoccus ampullae | reverse complement strand
ATAACAAATTTCAGGAGGTTATATACAGTGAAAAAGATTAAGTTAGGCATGATACCAGTCGTTGCTGTGCTTTTATTAGTGATTTTAGCGACAGCTTTTTATCCGGCATACAATCCACAGCCGAAAAATATTCCTCTCGCAATTTTTACACAAGATGAAGGAATCGAGCAGCAAGGTGAAGAGGTAAACATCGGTGAAGAGTTCGTGAAGAAGGTAAAATCGAATGATGGAGATGAAATAGAGTGGCACGAGGTAAAGAGTGAAGAAGAGCTAAAAGAAGGTTTAGAAAACAAGGATTTTATTGGTGCATTAGTTATCGATAAAAATTTCTCTAAAAATGCGATGAGTAGTGCTCAAAGTATTTTAATCAATCATAAACAAGCAGAAATGAAAAAGTTGATTGAATCTGGAAAATTAAGCAAAGAAGAAATTGCGAAAATGATGAAAAATCAACCAGACCCGTCTGAGATGGACGAAATTAAACCAGAACAAGCGAATTTAGAGATTATCATTAACCAAGGTGCAGAAGCACAATTATCACAAATGGCAACTCAAATTCTAAGTAAAATTACGGATACTATGAATGATCAAATTAGTAAACAAAGTGTATCGATTTTATCAGAGAATGATGTAAATGTATCTGCTTCAAAAATTGATCAGTTAACACATCGAGTTAAAGTAGAGCAAACGATATTGAATGAAGTGAAAGACCATCAAGCAAACGGAAATGCGCATGGAGTCATGTTTTTTCCAATTTGGCTAACTCCTATGATAATTTCAGTATTATCTTATCTGATTATTAGAAATAACAAGGATAATCTAGAAGGTGAAAACCGACATAAACTAGCGATAGCATTACCGACGATGATTGTAATTACTAGTATAGTTGGTGGATTTACTTATGTTTACTACATGGACTGGGTGATGGGATTCAATTTTAATAACACTCTATTAACTGCGACATATATATCTATTGCAATACTAGGATTCACATCATTGATTGTTGGATTCTTCGCGTGGATTGGATTCGCGACAATTCCAATCTTCATCTTATTCGTATTCTTTACGATGCCAGCAATTATGCTACCAAAACAAATGTTACCAACGTTCTATCAAAATTACGTTGTACCATGGAACCCATTTGTAAAATATGCAACAACATTAAAAGAAATACTATATACAGGTGGATCGCTTGGAAGCGGTGGTACAGTATGGATGTTTGCGAGTTTCGCGATTATAGGACTCGGACTTTTAGTAATATCGATTTATACGAAATATAAAAAAGCATAGAGATGAATGGAATCTAACCCTCGTAAGACGTGGGTTAGATTTTTCTATATACGGATGCATTGGTAGGTGTCTTGGAGTGTTTTATCTTCTAAAGGATAAAAAAACTCTTTCGTGGGATTTTATCTAACAAAAATATCCTAGTTTTGTTAGATATCCGGATATATTTAACAAATCAGCAGAATTTTTGTAATTTAAAAGAATAAAAACCCTCTGAAGCGTTTATTTTCTAGGAAATCGCGTGTTCACTGAAAGTTTTAAAAGATAAATCGCACTTTCCTAGCATATGTGTTTAGGAGGGATAAAAATGACAATAAGTGAATTAGAGTTTTTGGAAAGAAGATATGATTTGGACCGAGAGCAACAGCTTGAACTCGAGTTAGAGAGAAAAGGCAAGGTTGGAGAATTTTATTTTAAAAGTTTAATGGACAATAAGTTAAATGATAATATCGCGGTGATCACTGATTATCGTTTTGAAAGTGGCGGAAGTGAATGCCAGATTGATTTTTTAATCGTGTTGAATAATACATGCATTATCATTGAGATTAAAAACTTCTATGGTGATTTTGAATTGCGAGATGATGGTTTTTATCGTTTAAATCCTTTGCGTAAAATTAAAAATCCATTGTCTCAAACAGAACGTGCAGAGATTATGTTAAAAAATCAGTTGAAACGGCTAAATTTAAATTTAGATGTTCGATACTATGTGGTGTTTGTAAATGATCAATGTTCGCTTTATCAGTTAACGCGTGATAAGCCGATTGTGATGGCGAGTCAACTGAATCGATTTTTAGAATCACTAAATGAAGAGGCATACGATAAGAATCATAGCTATACGTTGAAGAAATTAGAGTCTGCTCGACTGAAGGAGTCTCGATATAATCTTGAATTGAAATTAGATTTTAGTCAGGCGAGAAAAGGTCTAACGTGTCAAAGTTGTTCGGGATGGCTTGAGGTCGAGACGTATAATAGTTTGAAATGCCAATCGTGTGGTGCTGATGAAAAAATCGAGAACGCAATTAGAAGAAGTATTACCGAGATGAAGACGTTATTTCCAAATGATGCAATTACATTGAGTCGTTTAAGTGAATGGATTGGGCACGCGTATACACCGAGCAAGCTGCGACGACTATTAAATGTGATTTGTCACAGTCATGGAGACAAGAAAGGACGACATTATACGTTAAAGGGAGATAATACACTTTCTTAAAATTATAATTAACAAAAAAAGTGTGATTCTGTTAGATATCCGGATATATTTAACAGATTTCGTCGCCGAGACCAACTTTTTGTTAAATATATTTTTTTATCTAACAAAAACATGTTGAAATCCTAAGTTTTTGTTAATTATCTTGATATATTTAACAAATTAGCGAGATTTTTGTAAATAAGCGCTGCTCAGAAGGTTATTTATCTTCTATAATGATAAAAATACACTTTCTTAAAATTATAATTAACAAAAATATCATGATTCTGTTAGATATCCGGATATATTTAACAAATTTCGGGTGTGAGACAGACTTTTTGTTAAATATATTTTTTTATCTAACAAAAACATGTTGAAATCCTAAGTTTTTGTTAATTATCTTGATATATTTAACAGATTAGCGTTTTTTCTGTTAATTAACGTCCTCTTTAACCTACCAAAAGAACAAAAGCCTACTGAGACGCTCAACTACTGGGAAACTCATCTACATTCACACAAAAAGTCCCCTCTAACCAAAGAGGAGACTATCTAATATTTACTTCTCTAACTCGCCAAAGTTCATGACGATTTTTAAGAAGAGTTCGAGTACGGATTTCATGCCGTCCTCGTCGATATCGAATTTTGGATGGTGGTGCGGATGTGTAATTCCTTTCTCGACATTTCCTACACCTGTTGAGAAGTAGCAACCTGGTACTTTTTGTAAATAGTACGCTGCATCTTCTCCACCCATTGATGGTGGGAGTTTCACGACGCTTTCGACGAAGTCGACGTCTTTTTCAGCTAGACCGCGCACGTAATCTGTCATTTTGACGTCGTTTTTAAGCGCAGGGTAACCGCGGTGAATTTCAACGTCGAAGTCGACGTTTTGTGCGAGTCCTACGCCTTTAGCGATTTCTTCAATGCGTGATAGTACGAGTTCGCGGACGTCACTTTCATATGTGCGGACAGTTCCTTTTATCTCGACGTATTGTGGAATTACGTTAAATGCTTTTCCAGCGTTAAATGCAGTGACTGAAAGGACTGCAGATTCTAACGGATCGACATTTCTCGACACAATAGACTGTAACTGCTCGATTAAATACGCGGAAGCGACGACTGGATCGTGCGTCGTATGAGGTGCAGCACCGTGTCCACCTTTACCTGTCGCTGTAATCGTGAATGTATCGGCATTTGCGTACATCGATTCGTAGTTCCAGCCAAATTCATGGACAGGCTTTAAAGACGCCACGTGCGTACCAAAGAAATAATCGACGCCATCTAAACAGCCGTCTTCGATCATCGATTTTGCACCACCTGGAACGAGTTCCTCAGCGTGTTGGAAGATAAAGACCACGTTTACCGGTAGTTCATCTTTATGTTCTGATAAAATATGCGCAAATGTAATCAGTGCAGCTGTATGCGCGTCGTGCCCACAAGCGTGCATCACACCGTCGTTTTTAGATTTATACGGCACGTCATTTTCTTCTTGGATTAAAAGCGCGTCGAAGTCTGCACGAAATGCGAGTGTATCGTATGACTCATCGACGATTAAACGCGCGACGACACCATTTCCACCGACGTCTCTTTCAATTTCTAAAGGTAAATCTTTTAATTCATCATAAATATATTGTTTTGTTTTAAACTCTTGAAATGAAGGCTCTGGGTACATATGTAAATGTCTACGTCTTTTCACAGCGTCTTCAAAATGTTCGAGTATCGCTTCACGAATGTTCATAGAATCTCCTCCTTACTCGTCCCACGTAATGATATTTTCTAGTTCAATAATTTTCATAAACATTTTTAAAGCGGACAACATCGCGTCTTCATCTAAGTCAAACATTTCATGATGGTGCGCGTACGTTGAATTTTTACTTTCATTACCTGAACCTGTTAAGAAGAACGCACCCGGAGTATCTTGAATGTAAAACGAGAAGTCTTCACCGATCATTAAAGGTTTTGTGTCTGTGTAATTTAAGCCGAGTGATTTTGCTGCTTCCTCTACGATACCAACTTCTCTTTCGTGGTTGATTACTGGTGGGAATCCTCTATGGTAAAAGAAATCAGCTTCAGCACCACGTTTTTTAGTTGCAGCCTCAATTTCACGCTCGAAAATTTTTACGATTTCTTCTCTGACGTCGTGGTCAAACGTGCGTACTGTTCCTTCTAATACGACGCGGTCTGGCATGACGTTGAATGTGTCCCCAGCTTTAATATGACCAAACGTCACAACTGCACGGTCAATCGGTGAAATTTGACGGGATACGACCGACTGTAAATTCACTATTAACTCGCTCGCAATTAAAATCGCGTCGATGTTTCTTTGTGGATACGCTGCATGCCCACCACGGCCTTGAATCGTAATTCTAAATTTATCAGGGCTCGCAATTAATGCACCACTCGTAGAGTGAATTTCATGTGTATCGAACTGACTCCAGTAATGTTGGCCGTAGACAAAATCGACGTCATCTAAAATACGATCTTTAATCATCGCTTCAGCGCCACCTGGTGGTTCTTCTTCACCATATTGGAAGATAAAACTCACCTTACCATTTAATTTATCTTTAAATTTTGAGACAGCGTCGACGAGTGTGAGTAGCGTCGTAGTATGCGCGTCATGTCCACATGCGTGCATCACTCCGTCCACAGTAGATTTGTACGGCACGTCTTTTTTATCTTGTATTGGTAACGCGTCAAAATCGGCACGAAACGCAATGTGCGGACGCCCGCTACCAAAACTTGCAAAGATACCTTTACCGTCGTTGTCGTCGTTTTCACCGACACGCTCTTTAATTTCAATGCCATCATACGACTTTAAACGATCTAATATAAATTGATATGTTTTTTCTTCTTGAAATGAAAGTTCGGGATGTTGGTGGAGATAGCGTCTAGTCTCGACCATGTCACTTTCATAGTTAGAAACGAGTTTTTCAATCGTCATCGTAACATCACTCCTATCTTTAATATTAATAGTTTAACAGAATCAATTGGAGAGTGGGTTAAAATAGTCCGAAAATTTCAAATACATTATAAATATCATTTGATTTTAAGTAACTTTGTATTCTGTTAAAATATAAGTTAAGAACTTTAAGGAGGACGTTTAAATTATGTCAAAGACTTTACAAGAGTATTTAAATCAGAATTTAACTGAATTAAAGGATAACGGTCTATACAACGAAATCGACGTTGTAGAAGGTGCGAACGGTCCAATTATCAATATCGATGGAAAAGAATTAATTAACTTATCGTCAAATAACTATCTCGGTCTTGCAACAGATGAAGAAATGAAAGCAGTTGCAAAAGAAGCAATCGACTCACACGGTGTCGGTGCAGGAGCTGTACGTACGATTAACGGTACGATGGATCTTCATAGAGATTTAGAAGAAAAACTTGCGAAGTTTAAAGGTACAGAAGCGGTTATTGCGTTAACGTCAGGTTTTAACGCAAACCAAGGTGCAATTCCTGCAATTATGAAAAAAGGGGACGCAATTCTTTCTGACGAATTAAACCATGCGAGCATTATCGATGGATGTCGTTTATCTGGTGCGAAAATTATTCGTGTAAATCATAACGACCCAGAAGATTTACGTAAAAAAGCAAAAGAAGCGACAGAGTCTGGCGAATACAATAAAGTGATGTACATCACGGACGGTGTATTCTCAATGGACGGAGACGTCGTAAACTTACCTGAAATGATTAAGGTCGCAAAAGAATTCGATCTTATTACGTACGTCGACGACGCGCACGGGTCAGGTGTTATGGGTAAAGGTGCCGGAACAGTAAAACACTTTGGCTTAGAAAAAGAAGTCGACTTACAAATGGGTACTTTATCTAAAGCAATTGGTGTCGTAGGAGGATACGTTGCGGGATCTAAAGATTTAGTCGACTACTTAAAAGTTGCAGCGCGCCCGTTCTTATTCTCAACAGCGCTAACGCCAGCAGATACTGCAGCAATTACAAAAGCGGTAGAAAAATTAATGGCATCAACTGAACTTCATGACAAACTTTGGGAAAATGGAAACTACTTAAAACAAGGCTTAAAAGATGCTGGATTTGACATCGGAAACTCTGAAACACCGATTACTCCAGTTATTATTGGTGAAGAAAAGAAAGCACAAGAGTTTTCACGTCGCCTACAAGAAAAAGGCGTATACGCGAAATCGATTGTATTCCCAACAGTACCAAGAGGTACAGGGCGTGTGAGAAACATGCCAACAGCAGCACACACTAAAGAAATGCTCGATCAAGCAATCGAAATTTACACAGAAGTCGGTAAAGAACTCGGCATCATTTAAGGAGGATTTTCATCGTGGAAAAGTTTTTAGTGACTGGAGCTTTAGGACAAATTGGGACCGAACTCGTCGTACGTTTAAGAGAAATTTACGGCGAAGAAAATGTGTTACCAACGGATATTCGTATGCCAGAACGTGGACCGATGGTCGGCAAATCGTTTGAGATTTTAGATGTGACAGATAAAGAACGCGTTATGGAGGTCGTTGAAGCGTTCCAGCCGGATTCGATTCTCCATTTAGCGGCGTTACTCAGTGCGACTGCTGAAGAAAATCCAGAGCTCGCTTGGCATATTAATATGGGTGGCTTATTTAACACGATTGAAGCGGCTCGTATTTATGGTACGCAGTACTTTACACCAAGCTCGATCGGAAGTTTTGGTCCGAGCACGCCTAAAGATAATACACCACAGCACACACTGATGCGTCCGACGACGATGTACGGTGTGAACAAAGTGGCAGGAGAACTTCTTTTAGATTATTACTACACGAAGTTCGGCGTCGATACACGTTCTGTACGTTTCCCTGGTTTAATTAGCTTTATGCAAGAGCCGGGTGGCGGAACGACAGACTACGCGGTCGAAATTTATTTCGATGCGATTCGTAAGGGCGAGTACACGTCCTTTATCGACAAAGGGACTTACATGGATATGATGTTTATGGATGATGCAATCGATGCGATTATCGACTTATTACATGCAGATCCAGAAAAATTAAAAACGCGTAACGCGTTTAACGTTTCAGCGATGAGTATTGAACCTGAAATGGTTGCAGAGTCGATTCGTAAACACATTCCAGATTTTAAACTGAATTATGATGTTGACCCTGTGCGCCAAGGGATTGCAGAGTCATGGCCAAACTCACTCGATTGTAGTGAAGCAAAAGAGCAGTGGGATTTTAATCCGAAATATGATTTAGATAAAATGACAGAAGTGATGCTTAAAAACATCAAAGTAAAAGTGACAGAGCAGTAGGTGATTTTTTGGTAAAAGTGATCGCTTATGACAAAGACGGCACATTACTAAATTACGAAAAAATATGGACGCCGTTCGCGAAGGCGAGTTTAGACGCGTTTGAAGCACATTTTGACCTTGGATATGACGAGGCGTTTAGACGTGAGGTCGGGTTTGTTGATGAAAAAATTCAGCCGAACTCGATGCTTGCTTCTGGAACAGGGCGAGACATTCAAAATGCGTATGATAGACGCGCATATGGTGGTGGCGATTGGGCAGAAGAGTATTATTTAAAACACGTTCATAAATACTTAAATAACATGGAGCTACTTCCTGGTGCTGTCGAAGCGTTAAGAGAAGGACAGCGACTCGGCTATAAAAATGCGATTGTGACGTCTGACTCGAGACTAAGTACAGAAGCATTTTTAAAGAAATTTAATTTAAACGAACTCGTCGATTTTGTGATTGCTGGAGATGATTCAATCTATTCTAAGCCAGACGTTGAAGTTTTGGATACGATCATTGAAGCGGGTTATACGTATGATGAAATCGCAGTTGTCGGAGATAATTATACGGATACGCAACTTGGAAAAGATGATGGTGTCACGACAATTGGAGTACTAAGTGGCACGTCGACTCGAGAGTTTTTAAGTGACGCAGATCATATTGTTGACGGTGTGCATGAATTATTTAACGGTGGGAAGTTTATCGTCTAATGAACCACGAAAAATATATGCAACACGCAATTATAGAAGCTAAAAAAGCAGCGGAGATTGGTGAAGTACCGATCGGAGCAGTCATCGTAAAAGATGACGAAATCATCGCTCGCGCACATAACTTACGTGAAACATCACAGCAACCGACAGCCCACGCGGAACTTCTTGCGATAGAATCCGCATGTGAAGCGCTCGGCACATTCAGGCTCGAAGAGTGTACACTTTATGTGACACTCGAGCCGTGCGTTATGTGCAGCGGGGTGATTATAATGAGCCGTATCCCAACTGTCGTTTACGGAGCGTCTGACAAAAAAGGCGGCACAGTCGACAGTTTAATGCATTTACTGAATGAGAAGCGGTTCAATCACCAAGCAGAAGTAGTTGCTGGTGTTTTAGCAGATGAATGTGGACAGATGCTCACAGACTTTTTTAAAGAGTTGAGAGCGAATAAAAAACGAAAACGCCTTAAGTGAAACGCGGGCTTGAAATGATGATATTTCAAGCCCACACTTAAAGGCGTTTTTTATTTGAATTCGTCTGGTTTTCCGAGAAGTAATAAAGAAACAGCAACGACGAGTACTGCACACATAATCGAGTACATTAAAATACTCGAAATACTACCAGACGGAGATTCGACAAGGTTATTAATCGTATTAAACACTAAAAACGCGATCAACATGACGCGCAGTGCGTAGAAAATTCGAGTTTTGTTCATAAAATAGCGTCTCCTTAACGGTTTATATGTCTTAACTATAACGAAGTGAGCGAAAAAAGGCGAGGAGCTGGTCAAACAAAGTAGAGAGCAGGTTTTTATTCTTTTAAATAGTAGAGTGATGGATATAAAGTGTAATAATACTTTTTCGTCTGGATTTATCTAACAAAAATATCGTGATTTTGTTAATTATCCGGATATATTTAACAAATTCTGGTCGCCGAGCGTAATTTTTGTTAAATATAATTTTTTATCTAACAAAAATTGATGAAAAACTCGCGAATCTGTTAATTAAATCAATATATCTAACAGATTCAACTAATTTTTGTAAATAAAATCAGGCTCACAGTATCTTTTCATCTTTTAAGAGTAAAAGCACAACCTTTCCAAAATTTATCTAACAAAAATATCGTGATTGTGTTAATTATCCGGATATATTTAACAAATTCTGGTCGCCGAGCGTAATTTTTGTTAAATATAATTTTTTATCTAACAAAAACTGATGTAAAACTCGCGAATCTGTTAATTAAATCAATATATCTAACAGAATTGACTATTTGTTGTTAAATAAATCCCATCATACACACACATCACGAACAACTCCAAACAAAAAAGCTAGACCCGCCTAGGTCTAGCTCACATTTATTATTTCTCAAATCTCATACGGCTGAATGCATCGTGTTGGTGTATGCTTTCTTCGTTGCGGCACTCGATTTCAAATGCCTTAACCCATGGTAGATCATGAATATCGTATGCGACGAGGCGAATGAGGTCTTCAACGAAACGTGGATTTTCATACGCGCGTTCTGTGACCATTTTTTCATCTGTTCTTTTTAAAATCGGGTACAGCTGACTCGATGCGTTAATTTCTAACGCTCGGTAGACGATTTCTTTGTAATCAGCAGGTACTTCTTCGTTTTCATCGATATCTAGAAGCACCGTTATAAATCCGCGCTGGTTGTGCGCGCTGTACTCACTGATTTCTTTTGAACATGGGCATAGCGTCGTGACGCTTGCTGTCATACCAAACTGTGTTTTTGTCACAGCGTCATCCGTGTATTCCATATGATAACGTACGTCCGCGTGTGCTACCGCATCAAGTTCAGTGCCAGGTGACGGTTTGTTAAAGAACCATGTGGACTCGACAGTGAGTTCAGATGATTCTTGGTTCATACGTTCTTTTAGTACTGCGAGTACTTTTTCTAGCGTATCAAATTCAAGTAGAATTCCGCCGTCATTTTGAGTTTGTAACGACTCTAAAATTCGGCTCATGTTGATCCCTTTTTCGTCACGTCGTAAACTCGTTGCGAGTTCGAATTTCCCAACAGATTGGTAATCTCCAACTCGAACAGGGTACGTCAGGTTATTGATACCGACAGATTGTACGTCAAAGAGGAAGTCTTTTTTCGTATTCTGTAAGTCGGCCATTTCTTCTTTCGTTTTTGGCTTTGTCCCTTTAATTGGATCGACCGAACCAAAGTGTTTATATCGCGCTTCGCGATTTGAAAGATCTATATTCGTCATGCTTAGCTACTCCTTATTTTTCCAATCATTAATATCGTAATAATAGAAGTTTTCTTTTTCAAACCAACGCTCGCGTGCCTCTTTACTAAATTGAGTATCTTTGCATAACTCGATTAACAGCTTTTCAGTTTGAGATTTATGTGCAGCGAGTACTTCTTTTTTACGTTCAGCATACTTTTTAATATCCGTTTGAAGTGTTGGTTCGCCTAAATCAGCAAACGTACGCTTATCAAATGCGACGAGCGTTAGCGTTGGGCGCTTACTTTCTTCCATTTCAGCGACGACGTTCAATACTGCTTCAGCAGTCGCTTCGTGATCCGGGTGTACGCTGTATCCCGGGTAAAATGTAATTAAACGCGTTGGCTCTGTGTCTTCAATTACTTTTCGTATATCATTTTCAAGTAATTCTTGATCTTCAAACTCGAGTGTCTTATCTCTATAATCTAAAAATCTCACGTCTAAATCCATGAGTCGTGCCGCTTCTAGTTGTTCTTGTTTACGTAATTTAGACAGTGTTTCACGCGTCACTGGTGGGTTACCGATGTTGCGCCCCATATCACCATACGTTAAGCACGCATACGTCACCGGCACGCCCATATCTCGGTACGTCATTATCGTTCCTGCAACACCAAACGCTTCGTCGTCTGGGTGAGGGTAAATAATTAGTACATGATTTTCTTTTTCAAGTGACATAATATCCCTCGTTCAATCTTATTTTTTCAGTTTCTCTCGACTAATTTCTAATGCAGCAGCAAGTTTTCCGTCGTGGTCAATACCATGTAGGATAAAGACCCCGTCCTCAACAGTGTAATGAGACAGACCAGTCACGTATACCCATCCGTCATTGTCGAGTTTAAGGCCAACGCGGTATTCAAAATTACCGCCACCTTTAAGCGTCCCCTCAGTGTACTTGATTTGGACGTTTCGGACAAACGTGCCTGTATTAAATTTAGTATCATCGTTATGGCTTGCATACACGCCACTCGTTACTTCAACGTATAAGTAAACAGGTTCGTTTTTATGTGCATCGAGTAGGCGCTGTACTTCAGCTTCATCAATTCGTTTTAATCCCATTATAATCCTCCATAATATAATAAGAGAGATAAAAATCTCTCTTACCGTTATAGTGGTTTCACTTGTACGTCTACTGTACCAACTTTATTGTATGCGTTGTGTCTCACAACTCCAACGTGTTCGTTCATTTGTGAACCGTGCTTAATTGCCGATGCGACAAATGCTTTTGCTGCTTTAACCGCTTCAAGTGGTTCTAAACCATTCGTAAAGTTCGATGCGACTGCTGCAGCGAATGTACATCCTGCACCGTGGTTATATGCTTTTTCTAATTTATCTGCATATAATCCGTAGAAGCTTTCACCGTCGTAGAAGATGTCTAGTGCTTCATCGACTTGAAGGTCTGTACCACCTTTAATTACGACGTATTTAGGGCCGTATTCGTAAATCTTTTTAGCCGCTTCTTTTACTTCTTCAACTGTTTTTGGTGTTTTTATACCAGCTAAGTTACCCGCTTCAACTAAGTTCGGCGTTACGATTGTTGAAATCGGTAGTAATTCTTTTTGCATGCTGTCAACAACGCCTGGGTTTAATACTGTGTCGTCACCTTTACATACCATCACTGGGTCGAAGATGAAAAACTCCGCGTCACTTTTTTTGATTGCTTCGCTTGCGCGTGAAATGACATCCTCATTTGGGAGCATTCCTGTTTTAACAGTATTTGGGCTTAGAGAAAGTGCTGTTTCGAGTTGTTCATCTAACACTTCTAATGGAACATGGTGTACGCGGTGAGACCACGTATTTGGGTCCATTGACACGATTGTAGTGAGTGCACAAAAACCGTATAAATCATGATCTTCAAATGTCTTTATATCTGCTGCGTAACCAGCGCCTCCTGAGACGTCTGTTCCCGCAATTGTAAGTACTTTTTTCTGCGTCATATTACTCATTCTCCTATCCTAGACAATAATGATTATATTTTACTATATAAAGTGCTCTTTATCTACATTGATGCTTAACTTAAATGGTATACTGTGAATGTAGGAGGCCTGCTATGAATTGGTCAGAGTGTTTTAAAATAATTAAACAAAAATGTGATTTTACCGAGCTTGAAACAGTGCTCGAAGATAAATATCGTGACGGTGTTGTTTATCCAAAGCGAGATGAAATATATCGTGCGTTTCAGTTAACACCGTTTCAAGACGTGAAAGTCGTCATACTTGGTCAAGATCCGTACCACGGTGAGAACCAAGCGTATGGACTTGCGTTTAGTGTACGTCCTGATGTGACGGTACCGCCGAGTTTACGAAATATGTATAAAGAACTTGAAAATGATCTCGGTGTAAAACGTACTGACGGTGACCTTTCAGATTGGGCGCGTGAAGGGGTGCTACTGTTAAACACTGTGTTAACCGTCGACGCACATAAAGCAAACTCACACCGAGGTATCGGCTGGGAGTGCTTCACTGACTCAATTATCGAAACGCTAAGTAACGAACGTGACGGACTCGTGTTTATTTTATGGGGGAATCCCGCAAAGAAAAAAATAAAGTTAATCGATACGTCAAAACATAAAGTTATTACCGGTGTGCACCCGAGTCCGCTCGCTGCAAATAGAGGTGGATTTTTCGGGACGAATCCGTATAGTAGGGCGAACGCGTACTTAATCGAACAAGGAAAATCGCCAATAGATTGGAGTGAACAATTTGAGAAAAAAGGTCATTAACTCAATTAAAAACGAACTTGATTTATATGAAACGTCAAACGACGAAAAGCATTTATATACAGTTGAAAAATTGGTACAATTATTAAAAGATAAACCACCCGTTGACGATGAGCCTACACTCGACGTGAAAAAAGAGGCGCGTCCGTTAAAAAAATGTACGCTCGATAACACGTATATTGCGGGCGAATCGAATACGTCGATTTTTGATTTTTAAGGAGATTAGAAAATGAGAATGTTAATTATACTCGGTGCAGTGAACGCACTCATCAGTGTCGCTGCAGGTGCGTTTGGCGCACACGGTTTAGAAGGAAAGTTATCCGAACATTATTTAGAAGTGTGGGAGACAGCGTGTAGATATCAAATGTATCATGCGCTCGGGTTGATTTTACTCGGTGTATTAAATGGTGTGACAGGAACTACAATGTTTAATGCAGCAGGAATCGTAATGTTCATCGGAATTCTATTATTTGCAGGATCGCTATTTGTTTTATCGACGACAGGCATTGGTATCCTCGGCGCGATTACACCAATCGGAGGCGTGATGTTTATCGCGTCATGGGTCATGGTAATCGTCCAAATTTTAAAAGTGAAGATGTAATGATAAGCACCTCTTTTGTGAGGTGCTTTTTTGCGGGTGATGAAAAGCTGGTTGCTTGGTTCGCCGGGTATCGGGCTTTTCATCTTTTTATTTACAAAAATTAGTTGAATTTGTTAGATATATTCGGATAATTAACAGAATCTCAGGTTTTTCATCAGTATTTGTTAGATAAAAAATTATAATTAACAAAAACCGTACCAAGCAGCCGAAATATGTTAAATAAACCCGGATAATTAACAAAAATGCGAAATTCTTGTTAAATATATTTGGATGATGTTGTATTTTTACCATTTAAAGATGAAAAAACCACTACCGGCCCGATCTTATTAACAAAAAATAGTCAAATCTGTTAAATATATCGAGATAATTAACAGAATCTCGGGTTTTTCATCCCTTTTTGTTAGATAAAAAATTATAATTAACAAAAACCGTACCAAGCAGCCGAAATATGTTAAATAAACCCGGATAATTAACAAAATCATGATATTTTTGTTAGATAAACACGCACAGAAGTGCTTTTTCTCCTTTTAAAGTTAAAAAGACGCTCCCAGGTCCGTACACCAACCCACTCCAATGTTTAAAAATAAACGTTTAGTGCTAAAGTACATATAACTTAAGGGGTGAACTGTATGTTAGATCAATTTTTGGTGTTCGTTGATAAGGTGAACGGCGTCATATGGGGGCCGGCGGCCTTAGTGTTTTTAGGTCTCGTCGGGATTTACTTAACCGTTGGTACGAAGTTCGTACATATTAAAAATTTCTTTAAAATTATTAAACAGTCGTTTAGTGGGTTAAATGACGATAAAGATGAAAAACAAGATGGCGACTTAACATCGTTACAGTCAATGTTTGTATCGTTATCATCTGTCATCGGTATGGGAAGTGTCGTTGGTGTTGCGAGCGCGTTAATTAGCGGAGGGCCTGGTGCACTTCTTTGGATGTGGATCGCTGCCTTTATCGGAATGGTGATTAAATACTCTGAGATTATTTTAATCGTCATGTTCCGTGAGCAAAAAAGCGACGGTACATATGTCGGAGGACCTGCGTTATACGTGCGTAAAGGTCTTGGCCTAAAATATTTAGGTGAAGTAATCGTTGTACTTATGGTACTTGTCTGTCTCGCGAGTGCGATGATTCAGTCTAACGTGACGGTGTCGAACATGACAAATATCGCGCCGCACTTATCGAACTACCTGTATATCTTAGCAGCAGTTAACGTCGTGATTGTTGGGATTGTCATTGTCGGTGGTGTTAAACGTATCGGAAGTGTCGCAGAAAAACTCATTCCGTTTATGTCGCTTTTTTACATTATCGTCGCGACGATTGTGATTATTATTCACTATAAAGATATTATCCCTGCAGTCCAGCTTGTGTTTTCATCGGCATTTAGTCCGGCTGAAGCAGGTGCAGGATTTGCAGGTTACGGAATTATGAAAGCTATGCAGTATGGTATCGCGCGTGGATTTTTCGTTTCAGGAGCAGGGCAAGCAGTATTCACAGTATCTCACGCACCAGCTCGTGTTAAAAATCCAGTCGAACAAGCAGTGTTTGGTGTAACAGAAGTATTTTTAGTCACTGTCGTCTGTACATTTACAGCGCTCGCGCTACTGACGAGTGGAGTTGAACTAGAAGGACAAGACGCGGGGACTATCGTTGCACAAGTATTCGGAGATATTTCTCCGATATTAGGTATCGCAGTTGGTATCGCGACGATTTTATTTGCATATAGTACTGTAATCGGACTTGGCTACGTCGGTGAATCGCAACTTTCGACAATTACTTCAACTAAGAAAGCGCGCATCTACCGCTATATCTTTTTAGTTGCAGTATACATTGGTGGAATCGGCGGATTAAAAGCCATTTGGGATTTAACAGACGTCTTCTTAGGACTTGTCATGTTCGTAAACTTAATCGTTATGCTTCTTTTAAGTAAAAAGATATTCAAAGCGAGCAATGATTACTGGGGAGATGAAGGACAAAGTAGCGGACTCACTGCAGGATGCAGCAAAAACAAAAAATAATTTTCAACATTACCATTTAAAGATAAAAATAGCCTGTACTCGTTAAGGAAATCCTCCCAACGTGAGTACAGGCTGTTTTATTTATTTTTTGCGTTTTTTCTTCTTTGTATCGTCTTCACCGAGTACTTTGTCGACAACTTTTGCGACGACGATCGGTGCTAAAAATACAATTGCACGTTTGATTAATTTATTCATTCGTTTCTCCTCCTGACCGAGATACTATACTATACTCGTTTTCAAGGATTTTCAAACGTTTTAAATTTGGAAGAACTCTTGTAATCCTTCTTTTCTTAAACGTACACCGACGTAGAAGTCGCCGAACACACCGTAGCGTGCACTTGTTTCGTCGAATCTCATTTCGTAAATAATGTTTTTGAATTCGAGCATATCGTCAGATAATAGCATGACGCCCCACTCATATAAGTCGAGTCCTTGTGACCCTAAAATGTACTGTTTAATTTTACCTGCGTATTTACGACCGATCATCCCGTGGTCTCTCATTAAATCACGGCGACGTTCGATTGGTAACATGTACCAGTTATCGTCGAGGTCACGTTTTTTATCCATCGGATAGAAACAGCAGTACTGTGCGTCCATTAATTCTGGATATAATCTGCTTCTTACATATGGGTTTTCGTACGGATCTTCGTCTGAATCTTTCGCGAGATAGCTAGACATTTCAATCGCTGAGAAGTACGAATACTCAGGAATTAAGAAGTCGCTAATTTTTAACTTGTTCAGTTCGTTTTCAAGCGCGTTTAACTCTTCAACTGTCGGGCGTAGGAACCAAAGTAAGATGTCTGCTTTTTGACCAGTAATGTTGTACATCGTGTGGTCGCCTTCTTTTTTCTCGCTGACTGCTTCGCTCTTTTCTAAGAACGTTTCAAACTCGCGAACGATTTCCTCTCTTTCTTCATCAGTAAGCATTCTTAACGCTGGCCAGTCTACGTTATATAAAAGATGTAAACTCCACCAGCCGTCTAAAGTTTTAACTGCTTCGCTCATTTATATCTCTCCTTAAAATATTTACCTAATTTTAGTGTACAGTCTGTTCGGCTGAATTCAAACACCAAATATCGAAAATTTGTGACAAAAGCAGTATAATATTCCTATGTAAAGAACTTTAGGAGACAAGCCATTGCAAAACACCGTATTATTTTATCCAAAAGAGTATACTGAACATCCGTTTGATTCGTTTGCATATGACGACGTGCTTCAACACCTCGTATCAGAAGATGAAACACCCCGCGTCAGAAGCTGGGTGCATGACAACTTTATAATACTCGGTCTTCAAGATATGCGTTTAGAACATCTCGACGAAGGATTAAAAGTACTCCGTGAAAAAGACTATCACTACATCGTTAGAAATAGTGGTGGACTTGGAGTTGTGCTAGATGGTGGTGTGCTAAATGTATCGCTCGTCATTCCGAAAAAAGACGCTCCGTCGATCGATGACGGATATGATAAGATGCTTGAAATCATTCAAAAAAGTTTTCCGGAATTAGAAATTAAAGCGTATGAAATTGTCGGAAGTTATTGCCCGGGAAGTTATGACTTATCTGTCGATGGTAAAAAATTTGCAGGCATTTCACAGCGACGTATTAAAGAAGCGGTTGCTGTACAAATTTATTTAGCCGTAGAAGGATCCGGAAGTAAACGCGCTGAAGTAATGAAAGACTTTTATGACGTCTCTTCCAATCCACCAAGATTAGACATGAACCCGGATGTCATGATTTCTCTATCAGAACTGATAGACGGACTTACAGTGACAGAAGCTGAAGAGAGAATATTAAAAACGGTAGAAACGCTCTTTGGTGTCATTCAAAAAAGTGAGCATTTAACTAACGACGCTCTCGAGTTATTTAATAAACAACGTGAGCGCATGGTGGAGAGAAACGAACGTTTAAACGATTGAGGTGATATCGATAATGACCGATTATAAATACGAGCAACTCGAATCAGAAAAAGTGTTTAAAGACCCAGTCCATAGTTATATTCACGTGACAGATCGTGTTATTTGGGATCTTATAAAGACAAAAGAATTCCAAAGGCTTCGCCGAATTAAACAGCTCGGTACGTTATATTTCGCATTTCCGTCAGCTGAGCATTCACGGTTTACACATAGTTTAGGCGTGTATGAAATCGTTCGTAAAATGGTCGAAAGCTTTTCTCGGTATAAAAAATGGACAAAAGACGACCGGCTACTAGCTTTATGTGCTGCGTTATTACATGATATCGGGCACGGACCGTTTTCACATTCGTTTGAAAAGATTTTCGGAACAGACCACGAAACGTATACTAAAAAAATAATACTCGGGGACACAGAAGTGAACCGCGTATTAAAACGTGTTGACGAGTCGTTTCCTGAAGCAGTTGCGAGCGTTATTTCACATACTCACGAAAACAAACTGATTATCTCGATGATATCGAGTCAAATCGACGCAGACCGGATGGATTACTTGCAGCGTGACTCGTATGTGACAGGCGTTGAATATGGTAAATTCGATATCGACCGTCTGCTTCGAGTGATGGTCCCTTCAAAAGATGAAGTACTCATCAAAGATAGCGGTATGCACGCAGTCGAAGATTATTTAATGAGTCGCTATCAAATGTACTGGCAAATATATTTCCACCCGGTATCACGTGGGGGGGAAGTGTTGCTGACACTAATTTTTAACCGTGCAAAAGAATTATATGAAAGAGGCTACGTCTTTAAACAGCCTCCGAAGTATTTAATCCCGTTCTTCGAGAAGCGTGAAACTGTTCATGATTATTTAATACTCGACGAGACTGTTATGAATTTTTATCTACAAGAGTGGGTGGAAGAGGTCGATGAAATACTCAATGAACTTGCTGATCGGTTCGTGAACCGAAAATTATTTAATTACGTACCGTTTTACGATGGGTTTATTACGTATTCGGAATTAGAAAGCTTATTTGAAGCAGCGGGTATCGATCCTAAATACTTTTTACTTACAGATAAATATTCTGATATGCCGTATGACTACGACCGACCAGGGTCTTCGCGTCAGCCGATTCACATATTAAAAGAATCCGGAAGCATTCGAGAAATTAGTGCCGAATCTGTAGTCATACAAGCGATTACAGGGCTCGACCGGTCGAATGCGAAGTTATATTATCCAAAAGAGAAAGTTATGCGTATTAAAGATGATACAATTAAAAAGAAGATCTTAAACTTATTAAATGAGTTATCGTAAATGATGTTTAGGAGGATTAACTGTGTCAAAAAAACCAGGATTTCAATTTAACATTATAAAAAATGACGAGTTAGATGGTCATAAAGGTGCAATGATTATTGAAGACGTTGCGCCAGTGTATATCGATCTCACCGAGCAACGACCGTTCGTCGACATGGGTGGGCTTCACGGGCGTGCAAAACCGGAAAAGGGCGTCAAATGGTTCACAGATATGAGTGAAGCGTTAGAAGAAGAAGGCGAGCGTAATGATTATAATTTAATATGGATGGCTTTAGATAAAGACGAACGAGGTGTGTATTATAGCGGAGTGACGTCGTGTTACTTTATGACGAATAAAGTCGGACGTAGACGCCGCGGGTATAAAATGATGCACGAACACGTGAATAGTTTAGACCACGCAATGAAAGGACGTTATCGTCTCGAAGAGTTAGACGACAAAACAAAACAAACGTTAATCGAATTTTTAAAAGAACGCGATCCAGTCGCGTGGGAAAACTCAACAGAACTCCACGAGTACCTCGGTGTATAAATATTAATTTTCATTTGATTAATTCAAAAAGAAAAGGTACAATAATCTTTAGTTATATCAGATAACTAAGACACTAAAGGTGGAGCGATTGCTCTGCCTTTTTTTCTTTTATGTAACAGTCGTTTTAAAAAGAATCGACACTAAATTATGTTATAATTACTCATTATGGTGGTGACGAATTGTGTATCGATTAAAACAGACAATTAAACAAAAGAGTGGACGCGAAAACTTTTCACAAACAGTTAAAGTCGAAAAGATTTTAAAAGGGAATCGCACGTTTTTAAAATACGATGAAATGCTGAACGGAGAGACTGTTCCAGTTATTTTAAGTATAGAAGACGACGTCGTGCGTATTATGAGAAGCGGTCCAGTGACGATGAAGTTCCAATTCGTAAAAGGCAAGCTGACGGACACTGTCTATGAAACAGTCGCAGGGCGCCACCGATTTAAAGTGTATACTACTGAAGTTAAAACGGCTGAGGACGAGGTCCTTATCTCGTATAAGTTATTTGAAAACGATGAAATACTAGGACATTATAAATATCATTTAAAGAAAGAGGCATAATATGGACTTAAAAGCGCATTTAGTAACGGTTATTGAAGACGCACTCAAACAATCTGAATTAGTAGAAGAAATTCCACACATTAAAATTGAAATCCCAAAAGATAAATCAAACGGAGATTTCTCAACGAATATCGCAATGGCACTCACGCGTACGTTAAAGCGTAATCCACGTGAAATCGCAGAGGAAATCGTTCAACATATCGATAAAGAAAAAGGCGATATCCGTGAAATCGACATCGCTGGACCAGGGTTCATTAACTTTAAAATGAACGAAGGCTCCCTCACTAAAATTATCGATGAAGTCCTCGATAAAAAAGAAAACTACGGACGTAGTGAGAAAAAAGACGTAAAAGTATTATTAGAATTCGTTTCTGCGAACCCAACAGGGTCACTCCACGTCGGTCACGCAAGAAACGCAGCAGTCGGTGATACGTTAGCGAATATTTTAGACTACGCGGGATACGATGTCACGCGTGAATACTATATAAACGACGCGGGGAACCAAATTCATAATTTAGCATTATCTATTAACGCAAGATACTTTGAAGCGTTCGGAGAGCCGTTAGAAATGCCTGAAGACGGCTACCGTGGTAAAGATATTAAAGCGATCGGAGAACGTTTAAAAAACGAACATCCTGAATATAAAGATTTAGATGAAAAAACACGTATCTCTAAATTTAGAGCGCTCGGTGTCGAATATGAAATGGCGCAATTAAAACAAGACTTACAAGACTACCGTGTATCATTTGATAACTGGTTTAGTGAAACGTCACTATACGAAAAAGGTGAAGTCGAAGAAGCGTTAGAAATTATGACGAAAAACGGTCATACGTATGAAGCAGATCAAGCGATCTGGTTAAGAACGACGGACTGGAAAGACGATAAAGACCGCGTCCTTAGAAAAACGGACGGGACATACACGTACTTCATGCCAGACATTGCGTACCATTACGACAAATTAAGACGTGGTTATGATTTATTAATCGACTTATTTGGTGCAGATCACCACGGTTACATTAACCGTATTAAAGCGTCGATTGGTGCGCTCGGTGAAGACCCTGAGAAATTACAAGTAGAAATTATGCAGATGGTCCGTTTAATTCAAGATGGCGAAGAAGTTAAGATGAGTAAACGTACAGGAAATGCGGTGACGTTAAGAGAGTTAATGGACTTAATTGGTGTCGATGCTGCACGTTACTTCTTAGCGATGCGTAGTGCAGACACGCCGTTTGATTTTGACTTAGATTTAGCTTTATCAGAGTCGAGCGAAAACCCGGTCTATTACGTTCAGTATGCACACGCGAGAATTTGTAGCATTTTAAAACAAGCAGAAGAAGCAGGATTTAACTTAGATAGAAGCAAATCACTAGACGTGATCACGCACCCTCAAGCACTTGAGTTATTAAAGCAAGTCGGTAACTTTAAGCGTACGATCGAAAGTGCGGCTGAAGCCCGCGCAAACCATAGAATTACAAATTATGTCGAAACACTTGCATCAGAATTCCACAAATTCTACAACCAAGAAAAAGTGCTCGGCGAAGACAAAGAAAAAACATACGCGTATTTATTAATGATTGAAGCGGTACGTCAAACGATTGAAAACGCACTGACAATCATCGGCGTGAGCGCACCAAAATCGATGTAAAACTAAATATAAGTGAGGTATTTGTCTATGAAGCGTGTTTTATTACTAATAGCAATTTTTATGTTATCTGCATGTAGCCAAGAAGATGATTCGAGTTTACGTATCGTATCACTTATCCCGAGTAACACGGAAATCGTAAATGAGCTTGTCGGTACGGATTACTTTGTCGGTATTTCATCAGTAGACAACTATCCAGAGTCTCTAAATGACAGCGACATCGCAAAAATCGATACTTTTAACATCAACCCTGAAGAAGTAATTCAGTTAAAACCGACACATATTATTTCACACGAATCTATAAGTGAAAGTGCGAAAGCTGAAATTGACCAAATCGTTGAAGCAACGAATGCAGAATTACTCGTCATTAACGATGCGAAAACGCTCGACGACGTATTTACGTCAATTAAACAGATTGGTGAGTTTTTAAATGTATCAGATAAAAGTGATGCACTCGTTGAAAAAATGAAAGATGAGCGTGAACAACTCATTGAACAATATAAAAATACCGATGAAAAAACAGCGTTTGTGTTAATCACTACGCCACCTGACATTTACGTCGCAGCCAATGATACGTTTATGAGTAGTGTGTTAAATGACATTAACATCGTAAACGTGTTCGACGACTTACAAGACTTCCCGATGGTCGATGTTGAAGCGGTCGTTGAAAGAAGTCCAGAGTACCTCATTTCTGCAACAGGTATTTCCAAAGAACAGGTGAGTCATGTCGTAAACGATGAGAAAGCATTTAAAGACATGCCGTTTACAGATGAAGAAAAATTATGTGTACCAAATGTCGATGAAATCTCTCGACCAGGTCCACGTATTCTTTCAGCGATGAAAGACATTGCGGAATGTGTCCATGAATAAACAATATGTAGCGCTTGCGAGTATACTCATTGGAGTTATACTCGCATCTTTAGTTATCGGGACAATTAACGTATTTGAGGGGCATTTTAATATCGTGTATAGTATTCGGCTTCCGAGAATTTTATTTGCGGTGCTTGGAGGCGCGGTACTGTCTATTTGTGGTGCGGTATTTCAAATTTTACTAAATAACCGTATGGCAGATAGTTTTACGCTCGGTATGGCAAACGGTGCAGTCATCGGTGCGGCAATCGCGATTTATATTAGTGCATCGTTTTACTTCATCCCGTTATTTGGTGTCGTCGCGGGACTCATCTCACTATTTTTAGTGCTTTTTATCGCAAAGCAAATCGATTCAATGTTGAGACCAGAAACACTCGTCATTACAGGTGTATTATTTTCGACGTTGTTAAGTGGTGTGTTATACATCATCATTATGCTCGATCCGACGAAAACGAAATCAATTGTACAATTTATGTTCGGTAGTTTTTCAGGCAGTCGATATGAATTTATAAGCCTCGTTTTCGTTTGTTTTATCGTCAGCCTTGTTGTGTTATTTAAATCATCACGAGACCTCGACTTACTGACGCTTGGTGAATTACGTGCGTTTAGTCTTGGTGTAGACGTTTCTAAATTACGGCTAAAGTTACTGATAGTCATGGCGATTCCGTCACTCGTACTACTTAGTTTTACAGGCATTATCGGCTTTATAGGAATCATCGTGCCACAAATGATTCAGTACATTAGACCAAGAAAAGCAAAAGAGCTGTTTATATTATCTGGATTTTACGGTGCGATTTTACTCGGTGTGGTCGACACAATCGCGCGAACGATTTTGTCACCGATTCAACTTCCAACCGGCGTCTTACTTAGTATTTTTAGTGTGCCACTTATATTATTTTTAATGTATAAGAGATTTCTTCAAAAGACGATATAAAACATGATAAAATTATTTTAAAAGGGGAGAATCTTATGAAGCACATTTCAATCGAAGATATTTTTAACATCAAATCCGTGAGTGCGCCAAAGGCGATTCCTGGACATGGTGTGACGTATTACGTCACAACGATAAACGAAAAAGATAACAATTACGTCACGCATCTACACGAAGCGACAGAGCTCGGCTTAAAGCAGCTGACGTTCGATAAAGGGCGCATCTCGCAAGTCGATCATTCTAACGACGGGAACTTAACGTTATTTGTCGCTAAAGGAGATAACGATAAGCCACAAATCTTTTTATTAAGACGTACTGGTGGGGAAAGAGAGCAGTTAACGTCTGAAGACGAGGGCGTATCAGAGCCGCGTTTTTCTAACGACGGCACGGCAGTATTTTATCATGTAAATGTTAAAGAAGAAGACGACAAAAAAGAAGACGATGATAAGAAAGACGACAAAAAGCAACCCGTACATATTACGAACATGAAATACAAAATCGACGGTGCACCAGGACCGTTTGGTTATGTACCTGAAAAGAAGCAAGTCGTTAAGAAAATAGATATCGACACACGTGAAGTTGAAACCGTTTGCTCTGGTGAAGCGGATTATTTGTTTATGGCAGAGTTATCTGACGGCATCATTTACACGACGAATGAAAGTGACGACCCGGACTTCAATTTTACGAACACGCTATACGTTCGTCGTAACGGCGAAGACAAAGTCGTAACGCTTCAAGACAAATCAGTTTACGGCGTTGAAGTATCAAAAGATGAAAAACACGCATTACTTTTAACGACAGATTATAACTATAAAAACGCAGCACACTTAACTATTGAGTTATTATCACTTGACGACTTTACGTTGACAGACGTCACTGGTAAACTCGACCGACCAACTGGGTCAGCAGTCGTTCAAGACGTTCAACAATCTGAAGAGTCACGCGTCGTTAAGTTTGTATCGAATCATGATTTTGTGTTCTTACTTTCTGAAGATGGTGCAGTGAATCTTTATAAAGGGAACATCGACGGAGAAGTTCGACCGTTACTTCAAAGTGAGCACAACATTTTCGGAATGGATGCTAGTGATGATACGGTATATTTAACGATTTCTACACCAGTATCACCGAGTGAGTTATATCAGTTCGATTTAGACAATGAAACACTGACGCAACTCACTGAAGTAAACAAAGAATTCGTCGACTCAAAGGAAATCGTTGAGCCAGAATCGATTCGCTTTAACAGTTTTGACGATGAAGAAATTCACGGTTGGTTTATGAAGCCAGCTGGATTTAAAGATGGAGGAAAATATCCGCTCGTTGTGAACGTGCACGGTGGACCACATGCGTTTTACGCACATACATTCTTCCATGAAATGCAAGTGTTAGCAGGACTTGGATACGCAGTATTATTTACAAATCCACGCGGTTCTCATAGTTACTCTCAGAAGTTTGTCGATCACGTACGCGGAGACTACGGTAACACAGATTATAAAGATGTGATGGCGTCAGTCGATTACGTATTAGACACGTATGATTTTATCGATGAAGATAGACTCGGTGTAACTGGTGGAAGTTACGGCGGATTTATGACGAACTGGATCGTCGGGCATACGAACCGCTTCAAAGCTGCCGTGACACAGCGTTCGATTTCAAACTGGATTAGCTTTAGAGGCGTATCAGATATCGGATACTACTTTACAGATTGGCAAATTCAAGCAGGCGTCGATGACATCGACACGTTATGGCACCATTCACCGCTTAAATATGTCGACAATGTAGAAACGCCATTACTCATTTTACACAGTGAGTATGACTTTAGATGTCCAATCGAGCAAGCGGAGCAGTTATATATCGAACTTAAATATCGTAAAAAGACAGCGGAATTTGTTCGCTTCCCTGATGCGGACCATAACCTTTCAAGAACGGGTCTTCCACATTTAAGAGTTAAACGTCTTGAATATATGACAGATTGGTTTAAAAAATATTTAAATGAGGAGAATCATTAATGAATCAAAAAGCACATAGTCTTACAGAAACACTAGAAACGGATTACGCGATTATTACAAATCCGATGAACGTATTTTACTTTTCAGAGGCTAACCTTAGCCCACACGAGCGTCTACTCGCACTCATCATCGATAAAGAAAATAAACAATCGACGATTGTCTATCCAAAACTCGATGAAGAAACAGTGAAGAGAGATGCTACAGTAGATGTGTTAAAACCACATAAAGACGGTGAAGATGCATTTCAATATATATTTGAAAGCATTCCTGAAGGTAAAACGATTGGTGTTGAGGGCGATCATTTAACGTATGACCGATATAAACGTCTACTTGAAAAGTATGATGATGAAAACATCAAAGATATTTCAAATACGTTAAGCGAACTACGTGGTATCAAAAATGACGAAGACTTAGTACATCTACAAGACGCTGTAAAAATTACAGAAGACACACTCAAAGAGTTATACAATATTACTGTTGAAGGTAAAACTGAAATGGAAATTGCTGACTTTTTAGTTGCGGAATTTAAAAAGCGCGGTGCAGTTGGACCATCATTCGGACCAACGGTACTTGCAGGTAGTAAATCAGCGTTACCACATGGTGATTCAGGAGACCGTGTCATTAAAAAAGGAGACTTTTTACTCATCGACTTCGGTATCGTCACAAAAGAGAATTACGTTTCAGACATGACACGTACGTTTTTCATCGGAGAACCAGATGAAAAACAACGAGAAATTTACAACTCAGTGTTAAACTCAAACTTAGCAGGTATTAAAGCAAGTACAGTCGGTACGAAGTTTAGTGACATCGACAAAGCATCGAGAGACGTTATTGAAAACGACGGCTACGGAGAGTACTTTACGCATAGAGTCGGTCACGGACTCGGTCATGACTTACATGAAAGACCATCTGTAGACGACAATAACCACGACGAACTAAAAGAAGGTAATGTTATTACGATTGAACCAGGTATTTACATCGAAGGATACGGCGGAGTCCGTATTGAAGACGCGATATTTGCATCAGAAGAAGGACCAATCGTCATAAACGAATTTAAAAAAGATATAGATTCAATGATTTTAAAATAGAGTGAGGGTAAATTATGGCTCAGAATACAAGAATAGAATCTGATTTCCTTGGTGAAAAAGAAATATCAAACGATGCATATTACGGATGTCAGTCGCTACGTGCAAAAGAGAACTTTCCAATTACAGGACATACGTTAAATATCGATTTAATTCGTGCATTAGCGATGGTTAAAAAAGCTGCAGCGATTGCAAACTATAAAACAGGCCAATTAGAAGAAGATAAAAAGAACGCGATTGTTGAAGCGTCTGAAGAGATTATTAACGGTGAACATATCGATCACTTTATCGTCGATTCGATTCAAGGTGGCGCTGGTACGTCAATGAATATGAACGCAAACGAAGTGATCGCAAACCGCGCGCTTGAAATTCTCGGTAGAGAAAAAGGAGATTATGATTATATTTCTCCAAACAACCACGTAAATATGGCACAGTCGACAAACGACGCTGTACCTACAGCAATTCACTTAGCGATTATGATGCGCGCGGAGCGACTGCTCGACGTAATCGAACATATGGAAGAAGCGTTTAAAGAAAAATCAATTGAGTTTGATGGCTACATTAAAATGGGGCGTACGCATTTACAAGATGCGATTCCAATTCGTCTCGGCCAAGAGTTTGGTGCATATGCTCGTGCGATTGGACGCGATAAAAAACGTATTCGTCATACGCTTGAAGATTTAAAAGAAGTAAATATCGGTGCGACAGCTGTCGGTACTGGTCTTAATGCGAGTGTTGAATATATCGAGCACGTCGTTAAAGAGTTAAGCGAAATTTCAGGATATGACTTAGTTTCTGCAGATAACTTAGTCGACGCAACGCAGTTTACAGATAGTTATGTACAAGTGTCTGCAAGCTTAAAAATTATGATGACGAACATGTCAAAAATTGCAAACGACATTCGTATGATGGCGTCTGGACCAAAAGCTGGTTTATATGAAATTAAATTACCAGGACGTCAACCAGGTTCATCGATTATGCCAGGTAAAGTGAACCCGGTAATGCCTGAGATGATCAACCAAGTGTCGTTCCAAGTATACGGAAATGACTTAACTGTATCACTCGCGTCAGAAGCGGGACAGTTCGAGTTAAACGTTATGGGACCAGTGCTCGTCTATAACTTATTACAGTCTATCGACATTATGCATAACGGATTTAAAGCATTCACAGATTACTGTGTTGTCGGAATTACGCCAAACAAAGAAATCATGGAAAACTACGTCAACGAATCACTCGGAGTCATCACGGCGCTCGTACCACATATCGGTTACAAGCAGTCATCAGAACTCGTAAAAGAAGCACTATTAACAGGAAAAGGTGTGCGTGAACTTATACTCGAGCACAGCATCCTCACAAAAAATCAGCTCGATCACGTACTCAACCCTTACGAAATGACAAATATCGGTATATCAGAATTACCAGAAGCATAGGGGAATGTTATATTCAATTGTATAAGATGACTTAACACTCAAAATGTGTTACAATGTGATACACGAAGGGGGAGTGTTTTAAATGCCTACAGTTACTGTTAGACTTAACAATGAAGAAAACAAGCTATTCAATGAATATGCAGAGATTCATGATATGCCTCTATCAACAATATTAAAAGAAACTCTTAAAGAGAAGATGGAAGACGACTACGATATGGCTTTAATCAAAGAATATGAGCAAAATGATAACACTTCTGAAGTCACGTATACACATGATGAAGTTAAAGATATCTTAGGTTTCTAATGAAATACCAAGTTATATACAGTAAAAGAGCAGTTAAAGAACTGAAAAAATTAGATAAATCTCAAAGTAAGCTTTTAATTAGTTGGATAGAGAAAAATTTAAAAAACACTGAAAATCCTAGAAAGCATGGTAAAAATCTAAAAGGTGTTCTAAATGAGTACTGGAGATATCGTGTAGGAAAATACAGAATAATATCTATTATTGATGATAATAAAATTATTATTAATATTATCTCGGTAGGTCATCGATCAAATATATATAAGTAATACAAAAATATGGCAAGGTCTAAATAAATTAGGCCTTGTCATTTTATTTCCTAAAAATAGTTGTAAAGGCTTACATTAAATATTATAATAGCAATATATTTATAAAACTTATGTTAGGGGGAATTCACATGGATTTTCTTGATAATTTGGTAGCGTTTTTATTAGATCTCGTATGGAGTAAACCTCTCGTTTATGGGCTTTTACTAACGGGGATTTTATTTACGCTTATGTTAAAGGTGTTCCAGCTGAGACACTTTAAAGAGATGATTCGTTTAATGTTTAGAGGAGAAAACTCACCGAAAGGGATTACGAGTTTCCAAGCACTTTCTCTATCACTAGCGGGACGTGTTGGTACTGGTAACATCGTCGGAGTATCTACAGCTATTTTCATCGGTGGACCTGGTGCGGTATTTTGGATGTGGGCGACAGCATTTTTAGGTGCGAGTACAGCATTCATTGAATCGACACTCGGACAAATCTATAAACGTGAAGAACGCGGAGAATACCGCGGGGGACCTGCGTACTACATGGAGTACGGTATTAACAATAAGTTCGGTAAGATTTTAGGGATTACCTTTGCGATTGTAACGGTAATTGCAACAGGACTGTTACTACCAGGGGTACAATCAAACGCAATCGCGTCAGGATTACATAACGCATGGGGCATCCCACACTGGATTGTCGGAGCAGTTCTTGCGATTTTACTCGCTTTAATCGTATTCGGCGGATTAAAATCTATCGCAAACGTTGCAACAGCAATCGTGCCATTCATGGCAATTATTTATATTTTAATGGCAATTGTCATTATCGTAATTAACATTGCAGACGTACCTGCGATGTTCGCACTAATTTTTAAATCAGCATTTAACTTAGAAGCAACGTTCGGTGGTATTTTAGGTGCGATGATTGAAATTGGTGTAAAACGTGGTCTTTATTCTAACGAAGCAGGACAAGGAACAGGACCACACGCTGCAGCTGCTGCAGAAGTTTCTCACCCTGCAAAGCAAGGGTTAGTACAATCATTCTCAGTATATATCGATACGTTATTCGTATGTACAGCAACAGCGTTAATCATTTTACTCTCAGGAACGTATAACACAACAGACGGTCAAACGTTAGCAGACGGACGTCCTAGCTTACTATTTGATGGTGAAGTTTACGTTCAATCAGCAGATGGTACAAAGGATTACTCAGGAACAGCGATGTACGTTCAAGCAGGGGTAGACAAAGCATTTGAAGGCGCATCATATGTCTTTGATCCAACATTTGCAGGATTAGGCTCTAAATTCGTTGCGGTCGCATTATTCTTCTTTGCATTCACAACGATTTTAGCTTACTCATATATGGGAGAGACAAACATCTCCTACCTAACTCGGAACTTGAGTGATAATGCTACAAAAGTTGCGATCAACTTTGTACGTGCATTACTCATCTTCGCGACAGTGTTCGGTACAATTCGTACGGCAGCACTCGCGTGGGACTTCGGGGACTTAGGTGTTGGTATGATGGCTTGGCTAAACTTAGTCGCAATATGGATACTGTTTAAACCAGCCGTACGGGCACTAAAAGACTACGAGTCACAGATGAAAGAAAAAGGGTCTGGAAACTACGCGTTATATTCACCTTCTAAAGAAGAAATACCAAACGCAGTATTCTGGCAACATGATTACCCAGAGCGTCTAAATAAAACAGGTGAAATTGAAACGTTTAACGAATGGAAAACAAATAAAAAATAATCGTATTTAAAATGAAGAGCTTGAAACAACAATCTGTTGTGTTCAAGCTCTTTTTTCTATTCGTTTAAGTGTAATCGGTTCTTTTATCTTTTAAGTGAAACAATGATAAAATGAATGTAATGATAATGGTGGTGATGATATGGATCTACGTGCGTTTTTTAAAACATATTATAAAGATGATATGCTGTACCGTGCACTCATTTGGTACAATACGGAGTTTTCTACGGTCGATGATTTTGTCGAATTTAAATTACAGAAACTAAATAATGGTGAAGAGATTCAGACACTCGTTCACTCGCTATCTATGGCTGAAGTTAAGCTGGTAGAACGTTTAAAAATGGAGAATGAAGGTCAGGACGTCATTTATGTTGAAGAGAGTGAAGAACTTCTTCCGTTAAAAGAGTTTCAGTATATCATCGATACATCTGAAGGCTCTGTTACTCATTTTGATATCATAAAGAAAATTTATGACACATTGCTCAGTGAAGATTTAATTAGTGATGTAAAGATGATGTTAGATGATAGCGATATTGAGGCGCCGAGTGATATTTATAAATTAACACCGATTTATACGGGTAATATTTTATGGTTGTATGATAATTTAACGAGTCGACATTTACGAGACATAATTCGAAAATTAAATATCACACATTATGGATCGTATAAAGACAGTTTTATTGAAACAGTCGTGAACTATTTAAAGACGAAAGAATATATATCGCACGCACTCAGTCTTTTGCCAAACGAAACAGTGCTTCAGTTAAAAGAAAACGTAGAGAAGAACATTCACGTGTATGACAATAAAACGATGTGGCACGAGGCAAAGTCACTTGGAATTTTGGTACAAGTCCACCGCGATTATTTAGTCATGCATGAAGGCGTCTTAAATACTCTAAAAGACGTTGATATTAGCAGTATCACGTCGGTCGACGAAAGTAAATATTTTAACGGCTATGAATTATTATTAGTTATCGATCAAATACCATCGATTACGAGAAATGTCATTATTCCGACGCGTTTAAGCGGTCGAGAATTGATTGAAATTATAAAAGAGAGCTTTATTTGGAATAATCATGGAAGTTACATTTCGTTTAACGGGCAAAAGTTTTACGAAAATGGTGACGGTATAGATGCATCGTTTATACAAGTTGATGCTATGTTAAAAGCACATCCAATGTTTACGTTCCATTATAAAAGTGAAGAACTATATAAAGTGAATGTATCACTCATTAAAACCGTGACGACAGAACATTACGCACCGCGCGTGATTTCTCATTCAGGTGAGACTCCGATAGATAACGTTGGAGATATCGATAAAGTAAAATCGATGCTAGAAATACTTTCACGTCCAGACCATATCGACTATAAAGTCGTGTACGAACGCGCGCGTACAAGGAATTATCGAGAGCGTTATCCGATTACAGCAATAAACGCACATATCGCAAAAATCATACACCAGGAACGACCGTATTACGAAAAGAGGAAAGACTAACATGGATCTCGCAACGTTTTACAACATGTATTTAACAGATGTTCATCTTAAAAAGACAGGTGAACAAGGGACGAATTTATATAAATTAATCGATGAAAAAATCGAAGAGGCAATGAGTTATCAATACTTATCGATACTATCAGAATCACTCACACCAGACGAAATTGAGTTGATTACACGATTTTCAAACTTTCACCATGAGTCAAATGTACAAGTTGTGCCATTTGATTTAGACAAATATCCGTATCTTACTTTTAACCATCATCTATTGTTTATTGGTGAAGATGAAGGTGTCATTCATGAAGAGGTCATCGACGGTATATTACGAAGTTTTGGTAGACAAATTGAATTACCAACAGTAAGAGAAGATATCCACCTAAACAATGTCGATTTAAATCATGCGGAGTATACGACAGCGGTGAACTTATTTGAATATCCAATTATCGAATATTACAACATGCTCACTCGAGAAGAGCAGCTATATATGATCGCGAGTTATTTGAATATAGAATTCGAAGAAACAACAACACGATCACAATTAATTAATATGATCAGTAAACACTTAACAAATAGAGATGTCTTAAAATTAATATTAGAAACGATGGAAGAAAAAGAACGTCACGCATTTTTACAAAAAATCGAAGCGGGTGAAATTCTATTTACGATGGAAGAGTATACGTGGGAAGAAGTGATGATTTCTGGACTCGTGATGCCATATCAACCAGGAATTGCGATTATTAACGCGTCGATTTATGATATTTTAAAAAATGCAAATTAGAAAAAACGGAGGGCTTGTTATGAGTCTTAAAGAGAAATTGTTTAAAAAGCTTGAAGAAAAAGAAAATAAGATGATCGACATTCGTCGTCATTTACACCAGTATCCAGAATTATCTTTTAAAGAAGAAAAAACAGCGCAATTTATAGCGGATTTCTATAAAGATAAAGACGTAAAAGTGACGACACATGTAGGAAATGGTTACGGTATTATCGCTGAAATTAACGGTAAAAATAAAGGAAAGACGATTGGACTTCGTGCAGATTTCGACGCACTACCAGTGACTGAAGAAACGGACTTGCCGTTTAAATCTAAAAATGAAGGTGTCATGCACGCGTGTGGTCACGATGCGCATACTGCGTATATGTTGATCCTTGCAGAATCTCTTTATGAGTTAAGAGATGAATGGGACGGTACGATTAAAGTTATTCATCAGCACGCTGAAGAGGTTCCGCCAGGTGGTGCGAAGTCTATTGTAGAATCTGGTATTTTAGACGATTTAGATGAAGTATACGGCGCGCACGTTTTCCCAATGTTCGACACAGGGGTCATCCAATTTGCGACAGGTAATGCGATGGCAGGATGCTCAAACTTTGATTTAGTCATTCAAGGAAGTGGCGGTCACGGTGGGCTTCCGCATAAAACGAGAGACGCACTCGTAGCAGCGAGTTATTTTATTACAAACATTCAAACGATTGTATCTAGAAATATGAACCCGTTAGATATGACGGTTATTTCAATTACTTCTTTCGAGGACGCTACTGGTGGTTATAACGTCGTACAAGACAAAGTAACACTCCGCGGAACAGTGCGTTATTTACAAGAAGAAAATAAAGAATTCGTCTATGAACGTTTTAAAGATATGGTCGAAGGATTAGAGAAAGCATTTGACGTACAATGTGACCTGAATTACGACTTCCATTTCCCAGTGTTATATAACCATCCAAAAGAATCTGAACACGTTAGAGAGTTACTGAAAAATAGTATTGGAGACTATTTAACAGACGTACAAGTGACAGAACCACTTACAGGGTCTGAAGACTTTGCGTATTATTTACAAAAAGCACCTGGCACATATATTAACGTCGGTGCAAAACCAGAAGACGTTGAACATGCATATCAAAACCATCATCCGAAATTTGAGATTAATGAACAAGCGTTACTCATATGTGCAAAGTCTATCGGAGAAATAACCGTAGATCGTTTAGAGGCGTAATTATGAATGCTCAGGTTTTCCCTGGGCATTTCTTATATAGGAGGTAGATGGATATGACAGCAGTACTTGGTGTGCCGGGGACATATATCGCGTTTTTCTCAGCAAATATCTCTAACATGTGTTTGCCAGCCGCAGCGGCATCTCAAGATGCGGTCGGTGTTAAACCTGGGACAGACAAAGGAGAAATCGTCGCAACGCTCGGTATTAGTATGGCGAGCCTCGTTAACAAAATCATTTTAATACCTGTAATACTATTTGGATTATGGTTATTAACGATAATCCCAGAAAGCGTGCAGAATATATTCCCGTTTGTATTACCGGCAATATTCGGTGCAGTACTCGCACAATTTGCGATGAAATTCCCGCTATACGGAATATTCGCGCTCGCACTCGGACTAGCTGTACATGCGTTACCGATTTCTTTATTCTTAAAAATGTGACATGTATAATAATTGTTCTAACGATCATGATACTCAGAGAGCGCCGTAAAACTGTAGAGAAAGCGTAGGGGATGTAAAGCCAGCTCAATTTAGATGGAGAGCTGGCTTTATGTCATGTGTGGATGACTATAGGTAGAATGTTCCGTACTTTATTAGAATAAATTAGGATAACTATCTTCAAGCGAAAAAAGGAACGTTATTACATATTGATACATAATAGATATATATATATAATAACGATATATAAACATACTCGGAGGAAGAAATGGAACAGACAATAGATTTAGAAGATTTATTTAAAATTATTAAGAAAAACTTTTTTTCAATTGTAGCTTTACCATTATTATTTGGAATCATTGCGTTACTGATTTCTATGTATTTAATTACACCAAAATATGAGTCGACGACTCAATTACTGGTCAACCAAAAAGAGAATGAGAACTTGATATTAAGTCAGCAAGTTCAATCAAACTTGAAGCTGATTCAAACGTATTCAGAGATTATTAAAAGTCCACGTATTTTAGATGAAGTTTCAAATCGTCTAGATAATAGGTATACGACTACAGAAATTCAAAATATGCTAAATATTTCAAGTCAGTCGGACTCTCAAGTGTTAAACATCAGTGTTAAGAGTGAACACAGTGAATTATCAAACACGATCGCAAACACAGTCGCAGAAGTCTTCAGTGAAGATGTAGAAAACATTATGAATGTCGACAACGTGTCAATTCTTTCTGTTGCAGAAGGAAATGGAGAACAAGTAGAACCGAGAACACTAGTTAATGTCGCGGTTGGTATGTTTGTAGGATTTATACTTGCTGCGCTTATCATCTTTTTAAAAGAGGTACTCGATAAACGTATTAAAAATGAAGATGACGTTGCAGAATACTTAGATTTACCAGTGCTCGGTAGTATAGAAAAGGTGAAATAGTTATATGGCTAAGAAAAAGAAGACAATAAACCCATTAGAAACATATGAAAATCCGAAGTCTGTTTTAAGTGAGAAGTTTAGAGGAATACGTACTAATATCACGTTTTCAACGCCAGATGGTAACGTGAATGCTCTCGTAATCACAGCAGAACGACCAGATGCAGGAAAGTCAACAATTACTTCAAATGTAGCAATTACATATGCACAATCAGGCATGAAAACATTAATTATTGACGGAGATATGAGGAAGCCTACTCAACATTATCTGTTCCAAGAGCCGAATGCACGTGGACTATCTACAGCAATCGTTGAAGGAGAACCTATTGAACACTACGTCATCCCGACTCGTGTAAATAACTTAAGTTTACTTACGGCGGGTCCAATACCACCGAACCCGTCAGAGTTAATTGCTTCAGAACGTTTTAAAGAAATATTTGAAGAGTTAAAGACACAGTACGACATGATTATTATAGATACACCGCCGATTCTCACAGTAACAGATGCTCAACTATTTACTAAACTAGCTAATAATGCCGTACTTGTTATAGATGCGTCTCAAAATAACCGTAATGAAGTTATTCGAGCTAAGGAATTAATTGAGAAATCAGGAGCAAAAATACTTGGCGTCATTTTAAATAAAGCGACGTTAGATCAGTCTACAAGCAGTTACTACTATTATTATGGAGAAGAATAATGATAGATATACATTCACATGTTTTAGTTGGTATTGATGATGGACCTAAAAATTTAGAAGATGCGATTGAACTTTTAAAGCAAGCAAAAAATGAAGGTGTAACTGATATTATCGTTACACCTCATCATTTACATCCGAATTGGGATAATGAAGCAAAAAATGTTTATGAAGGACTCGAATTTCTTAAAGCTCAAAAAGAAGTTCAAGATATCGGTATAAATTTACATCCTGGACAAGAAATAAGAATTAAAGATGAATTGTTTAAAGAGTTAGATTCGAATCAGGCGATTGCTTTAGCGAACTCTCAATATATCTTAATTGAATTACCATCAGGTCATGTACCGTCTTCAACGAAGCAGATAATATTCGAATTACAAAAAAGAGGATATACACCAATCATCGCTCATCCAGAAAGAAATAAGGCGATCGCAAATGATTTGAAACTATTATATGAACTCGTTAACAGTGGAGCACTCGCTCAACTGACGACAACATCATTAAACGGTGGCTTAGGGAAGAAGCTTCAACAAGTGAGCTTACAAATGATTGATTATAATTTAGTTCATTTTATAGCATCCGATGCACATAACGTAGACAGTCGTCCGTTTATAATGGATAGTCTATTTAGAAATAAGAAACTAAAAGCATATCATGATGAATTGAATCAAATGATCAAAAATGCTGAAAGTCTTTTAAATAAAGAAAGAGTTTATACGAACCGACCAGAAGAGCCTACACAACGTAAAAAGTTTTTAGGCATTTTTTAACGTGAAAGGAGATTCTCATGAAGCCACCATCTATTAAATTTAGAATTTTTCTATTAATGCTTATAGATTCATTAATAGTGACATTTTCAATTTACTTAAGTTATTACATACTAGAGCCTTATTTTGAAGGTTACTTGCTTAGCAAACTTTTATTAACCGCCGGAATTTTACTAGTCAGTCATCATGTATTCTCTGCTGTGTTTAATTTGTATCATCGAGCATGGGAATATGCAAGTGTAAACGAATTGCTACTCATTGTAAAAGCTGTTTCAGCTTCTATGATATCGACGATGATATTAGTATCATTATTTACACAGAGTCCCCCATTTTTTAGATTATATTTTATAACATGGATGATGCACCTTCTATTAATTGGAGGCTCAAGACTTTCATGGAGAATCATAAGAAAGCAATTTTTATCAGATAAAGATATTGAGAAAATACCAACACTTATCGTAGGTGCAGGTAGAGGTGGATCCTTACTCATACGTCAAATGCTTACAACTCCTTATATGGGAATGGAGCCAGTAACGGTAGTAGATGATGATTTAAATAAGCAAGGAATGTCTATAACGACAGGGATTAAAGTACAAGGGACAGGAGAAGATATTCCTTCGCTTATATCAAAATATAAAATTAAAAAAGTGATTATTGCGATACCTTCATTAAAAAATAATCGATATAATGAAATTGCAAAAAAATGTGAAGGTATGGGTGTAGAAGTATTAAGAATGCCGAATATCGAGGAAGTAATGTCTGGTCAGCTAGAAGTTAGTCAACTAAAGAAAGTAGAAGTGGAAGACTTACTCGGAAGAGAACCGGTAGAACTAGACACAGCAATGATTTCAAAACAATTAACAGGGAAGGTAGTACTCATCACAGGCGCAGGTGGGTCTATTGGTTCAGAGATTTGCAGACAAATATGCAAGTTTGGACCGGAAAGAATTATCCTTTTAGGACACGGTGAGAACAGTATATACTTAATACATAGAGAACTCACTGAGCAATATGGAGAAGCAATCGACATCGTGCCAATAATTGCTGACATTAAAGACAAAGAGCGAATGGAAAAAGTTATGGAGAAATATAAACCATTTGCAGTTTACCATGCAGCAGCCCATAAACACGTACCACTTATGGAATACAACCCAGAAGAAGCGGTACAAAACAACATCTTCGGAACGAAATATACCGCAGAAGCGGCCAAAAAAGCAGGCGTAAGAAAATTCGTGATGGTTTCAACAGACAAAGCAGTAAACCCACCAAACGTCATGGGTGCAACAAAACGTGTCGCAGAAATGATTGTTCAAAGCTTAAATGATGAAGACAGTACGACAGACTTTGTCGCAGTAAGATTTGGAAACGTACTTGGTTCAAGAGGATCAGTAATCCCACTATTTAAAAAACAAATAGAAGCGGGTGGACCAGTAACAGTGACACATCCAGAAATGACGAGATACTTCATGACAATACCAGAAGCATCACGACTTGTACTACAAGCAGGTGCACTTGCAGAAGGTGGAGAAGTGTTCGTTCTAGATATGGGTGAACCAGTTAAAATAGTAGATCTCGCGAGAAAAATGATCCGTTTAAGTGGTTATAGTCAAGAGGAGATTGGTATAGAGTTCACTGGTATTAGACCGGGTGAGAAACTGTTTGAAGAGTTGTTAAATGAAGACGAGATACATCCAGAACAAGTGTATGAGGGTATATATAGAGGGAAAGTAGGAACTGTAACGACTGATGAAGTTAATGTTTTTCTTGAAGATTTAAAGGAATCTTTCACAAAAGAGAAGATAATTAATTATGCTAATAACTCAAAATCCCATGCATAGAAAAGGTGAGTGAGTATATTATATTTAAAGTTTTGAAGAATATTGTAACTTCACATGGTGTGAAACATTAGAAAGGGTGTCTCATGATTATGGAAGAGCAACCAAAAAAGATAAGAAAACGTAGACGTCGTAAAAAGAAAATGCCTGTATGGCTAAAAGTACTAATCACATGTTTTCTTTTATTTATTATCGCAGGTGCAGCTTTTGCAGGGTTTACTTTTTATAAGTTAAACCAATTGAGTACGAGTATTAATGAAGGTACGGAAGAGAGACAAGCTTCTAAACTTAGAAGAGAAGATGTAAATGTTGATAAAAAAGACCCGATTTCGATCGCTTTATTCGGTATTGACTCTGATGAATCTCGAGATGGACTTGGAGAACGTTCGGATTCGATTATTCTTTTATCAGTGAATCCAAATACTGACAAAACAGTAATGGTGAGTGTCCCGAGAGATACGCGTGCTGAAATTGTAGGGAATGGTACGGTTGAGAAAATTAACCACGCATATGCATATGGTGGACCAAGTATGGCTAAGGATTCCCTTGAGAATTTAATGGATGTACCGATAGACCACTATGTAAGCATTAATATGGATGGCCTTAAGGATCTAATAGATATCGTTGGTGGTGTTACTGTTACAAGTAATGCTACGTTTACTGTAAAAGGGAATTCGTATGTAAAGGGATTACCTTATGACATGGATGGTACAGAGGCTCTCGCGTTTACGAGAAGTCGTTATGAAGAAGGTTCTGGTGGTGACTTTGGTCGTCAGGATCGTCAACAACTCGTCGTTGAGGCATTAGGTCAAAAGTTATTATCCGTTGGTTCAATTACGAGAATTAACTCGATTGTAGACACACTTGGCTACAATGTAAAAACAGACTTAACGATGGCAGATATTCAAGATATCGGTACTAAATATAATGGTGCACGCCGTAATGTTGAACGTATTCAATTAGAGGGTACTGGAGAAACTATGGAAGACGGATTATGGTATTTCTTACCTGACGAAGACAGTCTAAAAGAAGCAGAGAGAAAGTATAAAGAGAATTTAGAGATAGAATAGAAATAGCTGAGATATTTAATATCTCAGCTATTTCTTTAAATCATTTTGAAAGTCTATCTCAAAGCCTAAGTGATGGAGATCAATATGACTTTCGTACTTTTTAATAAGATTTTTAAATCGTGAAAGAATTTCATTATTCCATGTATTTTTATCAGGATATAATTCCTTTATAATTACAAATAATGGCCACAAACTTCTATTGCGCGAATTGTTGTTAAACCCTTTTGGTATTTGTGTAAATGTATTATAGTAAATACGATCAGTGTGCGCGCATATATTACGTAGAATAGTTATACAATGGAACCAACTTTTTAACTTTGCATAATTTATTCTATATAAATGAGCGATTTGCTTTTGATCACTTATTTTTAAGTCACTATAAAAAATTGAAGTAGTTGTAAGAGAAAACATTTCTACCATAACCCATATTGGGAAACGAGAATTATAGTTTTTCTTATGGTGTTTAACATACAGTTTATCCTTTTGCTTTCTTTTTAGCTTTTCGATTGTTTCAAGGAATTTTGTATGATTGTGCATAGCATTAAAATTATTCTTATTTAAATAACCTTCTGAACCATATTTATGTGCACAATAATATGCTAACTTAGTCTTCAAGTCTGTTTCAATAGGTTCTATCATTTCGAGAATTAAATTTCTAAGTTCTCTATCGAAAAGGTAAATATTATAAAGTCGATTAAAATCGATATTTTGATATTTATCGTTCTGAGTCTTAAAAGGAAGTAAGTAAGCTGAAATTTTATAGTAGTTAATTTGAGAAAGAATCTTTTTAGTTTGTTCTTTATCAGTAATTGAACAACCTCTTTGCTCTAATTTAGCGATTTGCTCATCATAAGTTATTGGAGGCTTTAAGTCTTTCAAACGTCTTCACCTTTATAAAAAAATGTCTCCCACTGGGACACATCATCATAGATGAGAGGTGCGGGGAGTCCTATTAGAGTCATAATATAATAATATTTAATAATAGTCAATAGAAACAAATTATTGTTGATAGAAGGTGTGTTAGATGAATAAAATATATAGTACATTTGAAATGTTATATATGCATTTTACTTTTCCTATTTTAATTTTGTTAGTAATATTAATATTTTATAAAGAATTTAAGAAACTTTTCGATGTGTTAATTAATAAAATAAGAGAAGCTGATGATATTAAACTAGAATCTTCAAACATTATTTTAGAGCTAGCTAACAGAGAGAATAGCATTAAGAAGCAATTAGAGCTAATTTATGATAAAAACAGATTATTGCAACAGAAACTTGAAGAAAATAGAGGTGGATTAGATACCGGCGGTGGAGGTGGGGAAGGAAATATATCGTCGCATGAATATGAGCTTATAACAAATCCAAGATATTTGCGCCAAGAACTCAATGTTAGAAGTGCTAAAGAGTTAATCACAGAGCTCTATGATTTATATTATCATAACCGAATGATATATCATGGGCCTGAAGATAATTTAGTCCTTAATACTAAAGAAGAAATCGATGAATTTTACTCATTCTCCAAAAATATAGAAAATGAGAGTCTAATTACTGAAGATTTAGTAATAAATTTCCAAAAAATTATTAAAGCAATTTTAGATTATCAACAATATTTATCTTCAGTAAAATTCTTAGAAGAATATAATTAAAAACCTTAGCAAAACTGATGGTTTTAAATATGGACTATTGTATAAAAAATCATAAGTAATAGTGCAATATACAACTATTACTTATGAAATCTTTTATCAACATATAGTGATAAAGTATTTAAAATAAATTAAAATGCATCAATCTAAGAGATAGTATAATAATCGAATTTACGCAGTAAATTCGGTCTATTTAAACCGTCACCGTTATTTTCGTACCTTTTCCTTCTTCAGACTCTACTTCTATTTCACCGCCGTGTAGGTCGATGATTTCTTTAACGATTGCCATTCCAAGACCGTTTGATGGGATGTTGTCTTCGGCGCGATGGTCTTTATGGAATCTCTCAAAGAGATGCGATTTTGTGTCTTCGTTCATACCGATGCCGTCATCTTCTACGATGATTGCTACGCGCTCATTGTTTTTTCTGACATAGATATTGATTTCACCGTAATGATTCGTGTATTTAATTGCGTTAGTGAGTAGGTTCGTAATCGCCTGATATAAGAGATGGCTGCTTCCATATATTTCGATATCTTCAACGTGCGTCATTAAAAAGATTTCTTTTTGGTCGAGCATGTATGACTGACTTTGGACGATTTCGTTAATAAATGGTCGTGCACCGAAGTGCGTTTTCTTTAGCTGTGATTCACTCTGTTCAATTGAAGCGAGGAGTAACAGTTGCTTTGTTAACCCGCTCAGTCGCTTCGCCTGGTGTTCCATATTTTGAATCGTGTCTTTATTGTATTCTCGTTTTAATGATTCAAGTTGCATGAGTAAGTTCGCGATCGGGGACTGGATTTCGTGTGAGACGTTAGCAACGAATCGTTCGTTCGTTTTTTGTTGATCACGAATCGCTTGACTCATATGCGCCATCTCACGTTGCAGTGTTCCGATTTCATCGCGTCTAGTGACAATGTTTTCTGTCGTATATTTTCCTAACCTTATGTCACTGGCGAAATTCTTTAACCGAATGACCGGTGCGATTATAAAGTTAGACGATAAAGCAACAAATATAATCGAGAATACGATTAAAAGACTCAGTAGAATCGCTAAAAATATACGAAACTCTCCCATACTTTCTCCGACGTTCGGGCGCATAAATACGGAATACGTCTCACCGTGAATCGTGACATTTGTACCGACTGTGTTTTTCGTTTCATTGTCAAAGAATCCTGTAATTAAAATGTTGAACGGTCGATTTTTAATTCCGTGATAGATGTCATCTTGCAGTGCATCTTCTGGTAAGTTATCGAGTCGAAACGGATCGCCGTAAAATTGTTTTTCTCCGTTTTTAATCACGACGAGTTGAAAGTCTAAACTCGCGATTTGATTAAAAATTTCTTCAGCAGGTCTCTTATCATTTTCTATAAACTCTTTTTGTTTTAATAACGTTTCAGTAATGCGCGCGTCGTTTTTTTCTTTCTCATAAAAATGGTAGTAGACGTTTGAGAGTAGGAATGCGAGTATGCTGCTTATTGCCATAACAACGAGTGTAATGACGATAAAACGTGTCGACAAATGTTTAAAGTTCATGGACTTGATATCCAATCCCGCGCACTGTTTTAATCTCAATACGAGAGTTTACAGCACTGAGTCGTTTTCTCACACGTTTAATATGCACGTCTACTGTACGTTCGTCACCTTCAAAGTCATATCCCCAAATTTCTTCAATGAGCATATCTCTACTACATACATTCGGATAATTGATGAAAAGCTTCTCGAGCAACTCGAATTCTTTTCTCGGGAAATATAGTGTTTCAGAATCGACTTCAATTAAGTACGCATTACTATCTAAAGTGACATTCCCAATCGTCGTACTTGATGATTGACCGTATCTTGAAAGGACCGCTTCAATTCTAAATTTTAACTCTTCTGGTTCAAATGGTTTCGTCATATAATCATCCGTTCCCGCTTGATACGCTTCACGTTTATCGTATAATTCACTTCTCGCTGTAAGCATAATGACCGGTATATCGTAATCATTTTTTATATGTTTACATAGTTCAAATCCGTTCATATACGGCATCATAACGTCGACAACAGCGAGGTGTATGTTTTCATCTTGTAAAATATCGAAAGCTTGCATAGCGTCTTCAGCTAGAAAAGGTGTGTAGTCAGGCTGTAACTTTGATGCGACCATATCACGAAGGGACGCTTCGTCGTCTACAATTAAAATGTTAACCATAATTTCCTCCTAAAATAATTTGTTCATATTGAGTTCATAGTAGCGGTGTAATATACACAGTGAAGGAAGGGATAGCCAATGAAAATCGCTTTTAAAGAACTCAAATACTATAAATTCAAATACTTAATGATCGGCATAATTTTATTTTTACTCGCATTTTTAGTCATGTTTGTTTCAAGTTTAGCACAAGGGCTTGGAAAAGATAATATATCAATGATCGAGTCATTGTCTGGTGAAGAAATTCTAATTGAAGACGATTCAAACAACGAGATTCAGCAGTCGGTGTTAAGTGAAGATGTCGTAAATGACGCACGCGACAATGGCTATAAAAGTCTGTCGATGACACCTCTAAGATTTGAAAACAACGATAGCGTACAGCTCGTTTATACAAATGCTGTGAATTTAAATATTGTTGAAGGAAGTAAGCCAAACGGACAAGATGAAATACTCGTTGACAGTACGATGGCAGAAAGCTATAACGTTGGCGATACAGTAGAAGTAAAGGACTCAGATATCACGTATAAGATTAGTGGATTTGTTAAGCGTCAAATGTACGCGCACACACCAATCGCTTTTACAACAAAAAATGGCTTTGAAAAAATTAAAGAAGCGGACGTAAATATTATGGTCGGTAGCGATGAGTTTAAAGCAGAAGGTGTCACGACGATTACGAAAAAAGATTTAATGAACGGCATCCCGAGCTATCAAGCAGAGCAGTTACCACTCAATTTAATGATCGTGTTTTTATTCGTCATTTCTGCGATTGTGATTAGTGCATTCTTCTACGTTATAACGATACAAAAAACGAAAGAATACGGTATTTTAAAAGCAATCGGCACAAAAAACATGCGCATGGTATCGATGATCGTCACTGAAGTGTTCGTCATCGTTATATTAAGTACACTAATTGCGATTGGCCTCACGTACTTACTGAGTACTTTATTACCAGTAACGATGCCGTTTTTCGTAAACAATAAATTAGTCGTGTTATTATTTGGATTATTTATGGTCGTGTCATTAATTGGCGCACTATTATCAGTAATAAAAGTCGTAAAAATCGATCCGTTAACTGCGATAGGAGGAGATTAATGTGTTAAAGCTAGAGAATATATCAAAAACTTACGGTAAAGGTGATACTCAAACTGAAGTGCTAGAAGATATCAACTTAAAAGTCGACAGTGGAGAACTCGTCGTATTATATGGACCGTCCGGTTCAGGGAAAAGTACGCTACTATCGATTATCGGTGCTCTTTTATCCCCAACAGATGGAAAGATTATTATGGATGGAGACGACTGGACGTCTTATAAAGATAGCGAAATGACAGACTTACGACTCGGAGAAATTGGATTTATATTTCAAGAGTCTCACTTACTGCCGTACTTAAAAGTCCGCGAGCAACTCGAGTTTGTCGGACGTGAAGCGGGTATGAGTAAAAAAGAAGCAAAAGCACGTGCCGAAGAAATCCTTAAATTATTTGGACTCGATCACCGCCTCGACCATTACCAAAAATCACTATCTGGTGGTGAACAACAACGCGTCGCGATTGCTCGCGCGTTTATGAACAACCCGTCACTCATATTGGCAGACGAACCAACCGCATCACTCGACTTCGAGCGCGCAGTACAAGTCGTCGAAGTTATCCAACAGCGCGTCAAAGAAAACGGCGCAGCATGCATCATGATTACTCACGACCAGCGCATCTTTAAATACGCAGATCGCCTATACGTCTTAAAAGGCGGCAAGTTACAAGAAGAAAAAATACAAGATAAAGAAAGCGCATAGAAATAAATTTATTTATTGAACTCCCGCAGATTCCCCTGAACTATTCCTAGATTCCCCCTAAAGATATAGGGTAGTTCGGGGGAATCTTTTTTTGTGGGGAGGGGAGTAATTTAACTGAGAATCGTCGGTGGAGTGCCGGATTCGCCGCCGATTCTGGTTATCGCCTGCGAAAATGAACTCTCACCGACGCAGCCAGCATTATCGTCGGCGAGTTTTTATTTCACCGACGGTAACAACAGTATCGTCGGCGAAAAATGGGCTTCTCAATAATTCGCCGACGATTCGGCAATTTCCGACGGCGAATAGAAATTTGGCCGACGATAAGTCCCATAGCGTCGGTGGAAATCTCATTTCACCGACGATTCGGCCGAAATCAAAGAGTCGCCGGCGAATAATCCTATTCACCGACGATTCGAACCAATTTCCAGCCGCTAGCCGAGCACTCTCATTCAAATTCACCGTCCGCACGCACCGCTACTTTACAAGATAAAATACTACGGGGCTTTTCTTCTTCATCGTAATGTATAATGCGTACCGCGACCTTTGTTGTGACGCACGCATTCTTCAGTTAATACTTTTTGTAAATTGTGTTTTGTGAGAACCCCGCCTGAGAAGTCGATGAGTGCGGGTACAGTAATTTTCTCTGTCGGAAAAAGGACAGAGAAGTCCCGAGCGGTTTCAAGAACTATTTCTTTTACTGAGGTTTTCAAATCGCATGTCTCGCAAGTAAAAGAATTTCGCCCAGATAGGTGAAGCGGAGAACCGTCGTTAAAGCAAAATACATTTTTCTTTAAATTATCATATTGATAGATGACTTGTGCGGGGCGAGTGTCTTTTATATTATGCGCGAGTAACTTTTCCTTTAACTGAAGAGTGGTATCACTCACAGCATCTCGGTTTCTAGCCAAATTGTCTAGAACGCGCCTCAGCTGTGCACGCGTAATAATCGATAGGTGATCCGGTGCATTATACAAATGGAATTCTTCGTTTATAAACACGACAAACTTACGAACCGATCGTCTTATATCTAATCTATAAAGTAATTCACGAAATTTTTCCGTCGCATCATCCAGTTGACGAACAGGTGACGGGATTTTTTGCATATTATGATATACATAAAACTCATCTTCTTTATAAATAAAATCACCAATGTAGTTTTTCACTTCAAACAGTATACATTCATTATTAGATAAAAAAACAGTATCGATTTGACGTGTAGAGCCATCAATTTCAAACGTAAAATCATGGATACTTGTACACGTATTATACGAAGCTAAAATCTCAGAAAACTCATTTTCACCTTCAAACCCACGCTCTAATCGCTCTAAGTAATATTTAGCATCATCATTGAGCGGCAAGCGCCACTTTAACGCACGCAACTGCTGATGCGCAAAACTTCTTTCCAACATATAAAACCTCCAGCTGTTTTACGCTTATATTAGCTGATAAAGTACAATCAGTCTAAAAGCAATTTTCTAGTTTCCGTTCTTAAAATACGTAGTATTTAAAAAAACATTCGCGGTTTTTAAGTAATTCCTAGAGCAGATTTTTAAAATCTGTTTGCAAAATAAAAAAAGATGAGTCTCCTCATCTTTATTTCACTTCATTGACGTATGCGATTATTCCGCCGTTTAAGTTTTTAAATTCGTAACCGAGTTGTTCTAAGTACTGTGATGCCATTTCACTGCGTTTTCCAGAGCGGCAATATGCATAATATTCGCGGTCTTTCGGTAAATCAAACGTCTCGATTTCGTCAAGTGGATATAGAAGCGCACCTGGAATGTGTACTTCATCGTATTCTTCTTTTGAACGCACATCGATTAACTGCTTGTTGTCCGCGAGTTTTTGTAATTCATCTTTAGTAAAATTTAGCATTTCTAACTGTTCCATTAAAATCCTCCCAACTTTATCTCTAATTTGATTTTATATGAACTCCTCCAAATTGCATACAAAAAAACACCGTATCCGATTCGGATACGATGTTTGAAACTAATCTTATTCTTCGCCGCTAAGTTTGACTAAGATTTTCGCTTGGCTTTTATCTTCAATTAGAGTGTTGAAACCTTTGTCGATAATTTCATCAAGCTCGATTTCACTTGTGATCATTGGGCTTGGGTCGATTTGACCTGATTCAATCATTTTCACAGTTGCTTCAAAAATGTCTGGCTCGTATCCAAGTGTAGAAGAAATTCTTACACCACTTGTTGTGAGTAACATTGGGTTGAAGTCGATTGCTCTTTCAAAGATAGAAACGATTGTTACCATACCTCTTGGGCGAGTTGATTTAATAGATTGTTCTAACGTAATCGGTACACCAGCAACTTCAAATGTACGATCTACGCCGTCTGGATAGAACTGGTGGATATACTCGATAGGGTCTTCTTTACCACTATTTAATGTGTGAGTTGCACCGAATTCTTTCGCCTTTTCTAAACGCTCGTCTGATAAGTCGAATACGAAGATATCTCTCGCACCAGCCGCACGTGCAGCAAGTACAGTCACTAAACCAATAGGGCCTGCACCGTAAATCGCAACAGACTCTGCAAATTCCATTTCAGATTCGCGAATCGCTTGTAACGCAACAGCTGTTGCGTTACAAGTGCACCGATTTTAAGTGAAGTTGAATCTTGTAATTTAACGATATTCTCTTTTGGAACAACGACATAATCAGCGAACGCACCATCACAACCAAGACCGATGAAAGTACCTTCTTTATAGAAGTCATATAACGGATTCGGGTGTAAGTTATTCGTTAACGCTGGGTTTACACATACTTTATCTCCAACGTTTAACCCTTCAACACCTTCACCTAACTCCTCAATGACACCAGAAAACTCGTGCCCCATAACGACCGGACGCTCTTGACCAGTGATTGGGTTCGGTTCATCACCAGGGATGAAGATCGGGCCACCAAGATATTCGTGTAAGTCCGTACCACAAATACCCGTCCAAGCAACCTTAACTTTCACAAGACCATCTTGAACCTTAGGCTCTTCGACCTCTTCAATACGGACGTCTTTCGTGTCATAGTAAACTACTGCTTTCTTCAAAAACACTCCTTTTATATTTATATATCTATTATACCAAGTGAACGTTCATTATTATGCATAATAAGAAGAAAAAATTCGGCGATTTTGTGAGAAGTTAGAATTTTTGAGTGTGTTTAGGCGATTGATGAGTGGGGGAGCGGGCTTTTATTCTTTTTAAATCGATGAAAAACTAGGGTTGCATGACAATATGGGACAAACTATCGCAAATCGATGAAAACCTACGGGGCTGGCGCGAATCGTCGGTGAAACGAACTTCCCGCCGACGCTATGAGACTTACCGTCGGCCAAATTTCTATTCGCCGACGGGAATTGCCGAATCGTCGGCGAATTATCGAGAAACCACTTTTTCGCCGACGATACTCGGTTTACCGTCGGTATTTTAAAAACTCGCCGACGATAACCCCGTTAGCGACGGTGAAGATCTCAGTTCGCCGACGATAGGGGGATTTACAAGTTACGTTCATATAATTGTGTAAAATAGAAAAAAGAGCCATCGTATTCTCTGTTATAATTTAGTTACCAACAAAAATTAACAGGGAGAGAATACAAATGACTCAACTTAATTTTACAGTAGATATGAAAAAAATTCTAGAGGATATCTCTGGAAGTAACCTTAATGAAATGACTAAAAGTCTTCCTTCTCTAGGTTTAAACTTAGTGATATAATAATAAAAACTATGTACTGTAAGGAGATATTATGGATCATATAACCGCTCATAAGTATAGTACTGCCAATAAAACGATGCTAGAAAGTGAAGAACGATGTGGATGTTTCCATTGTGTTAGTATCTTCTCACCGAGAGAAATAACTGAATGGAGCATAGATTATCGAGATAAGACAGCCATTTGTCCATACTGTGGTATCGACGCTGTCATAGGAGAATCGGTTGGATATCCACTTACAAAAGAATCATTAGAGAAAATGCACAATCACTGGTTCTAAACGAAAATATAATGCGAGACGATAGAAATGAAAATTCTATCGTCTTTTTTATTTGAAAAAGTAGAGGGCCGTATATCATTAAACGGGTATTTCATTTTGTGAAAGTAAATCGAAAAAATTAGGATCAATGCTTGATAACTCGATGAAAAACAATTGTCCGTCGCGAATCGTCGGTGAAACGAACTTCCCGCCGACGCTATGAGACTTATCGTCGGCCAAATTTCTATTCACCGACGGGAATCATCGAATCGTCGGCGAATTCTCAGGGAACCACTTTTTCACCGACGATACTCGATTTACCGTCGGTATTTTAAAAACTCGCCGACGATATCCCTGTACGCGACGGTGAAGATTTCAGTTCGCCGACGATAGGGCGCTCGAATATTTTTATAACTAATATCAATCTAAAATAGGTCAGATTTTTAATATACGTACAATATCATCTAAATTATTGATGTTTGAAGATGGACATATGAATCCCATTTGATTTAAAACTGCTTGGAAATCTATAGTTACTAATTCTTCGCTCAAGTTCATAAATTCTTTCGTAAGTTGATCTGCAAAAGTATTAAAATCTTTTGGTTCTAATAATAATTTCAGAATAAAAGTTAAACTTGCAACAGAAGAGTCAATCTCAGTTAAGTTCAAATACCCATCAAACTTAATGACATAGGGTTTTCCATATCTATTTCTTTTCTTAAAGTTATAGAATCTCTCGTCATGAGCAAGTATGTTTCTAAAAATACCTAATGTCTTTAAATAATTATTAAAGTTTTTCGGTGATATAGGATGATTATGGTCAAAATTATCTGACACAGACTTTCTTTCACGATGTTTCATATGTGAGTAGAACTTACTTGTTTCTCCAAAAGTCATCGAATTAACCAAGACCCATAACGGTACATAGTTATGTTCTTCTCTATAATGTTTAATATATGGTTGTACATTCTTAGATTTCCAAATATTATTTGTTAGTTTGCTGATTAAATAGTTTACATCTGTATTTTTGATGCCATCACTATAGGGTGTGAAGTTATTCCTATGTAAATATTCATAGTCTTTATAACCAAAATTCATAGAGAAATTATAAGCAATAGATGATTTAACTAGTTCTTCTATTCGTAAAACTTCATTAAGATAAAGACTTCGTAGTCTTTTATCGAACATATATAATGCGTATATTTCTTGCAAAGAGCTACCTTTTATATAGGTTCCCTTACTTTTGTTTGATAAAAACAAGTCGGAATATCCATTGATTAAATTATAATAATTACTCTTTTAATTATGTTTAAATTATAATAAATCGGAAAAACATCTAGTCCTCTGGACTTAAGTAATTTTAATTGTTGCGCATAAGTTTTAAAAACTTTGTCTTGCTTAATCAACACCTCACTCCTAACCTAAAAAGTGTAAAAGTAAAATAACCAGATTTGACAAACTATATCTATATTATATAATATAGATAGCAGACTGACCTTGTCATTTATGGCAGGGCTTTTTTTATATCTAGACATAATTAAATATATTATACTAAAAATTGACTTGTTTTCGTTTGTTTATTAGCCTTTCTTAAGTAAATATGACTATTGCTTAGGAGGGGCTATTTTTCTATTAAAATTTAATATAGGGAGATCTTACAATGGCAGAAAAAATAAATACAAAAACGTTGTACCAAACATTATGGAATTCAGCTGATATTTTACGTTCTAGAATGGATGCGAACGAATATAAAGACTATCTTCTAGGACTTGTTTTCTACAAATACTTATCTGACAAAATGTTATATTACATATCTGAATTAATGGAGTCACCAACTCAAGATTTAAATGAAGCACAGCAAATTTATGAAGAAATATACGGTGACGATGAAGACCGTGAAGACTTATTATATGATGTACAAGATACATTCTCATATACAATTAAACCTGAGTTAACTTTCACAAAACTAATGTCACAAATTAACGATGGTACGTTTGAATTAGAATCTCTTGCGAGAGGGTTTAAAGATATCGAGCAGTCATCTGAAGCATTTGAAGATCTGTTTGAAGACATTGATTTATATGCACGTCGACTTGGAACAACAGATCATAAGAAAAACGAATTAATCGCATCAGTGATGAAAGAACTGTCTACATTAAACTTAACAGGTCACGCCGGTGATGTGCTTGGTGATGCTTATGAATACTTAATCGGACAATTTGCGTCTGAATCTGGTAAAAAAGCAGGGGAGTTCTATACACCTCAACCTGTATCAGAATTAATGACTCGTATCGCTATTGAAGGTAAGGAAGATAAAGAAGGGCTTACTGTATATGACCCAACGATGGGGTCGGGTTCTTTAATGCTAAACGCGAAAAAATATTCAAATCATCCAGGAAAAATCTCATATTTCGGTCAAGAACTAAACAATACGACATATAACTTAGCACGAATGAATATGATTTTACACGGTGTACCAATTGCGCAGCAACACCTACATAACGCAGATACGTTAGATGCTGACTGGCCAACAGAAGAACCTACAAACTTTGATATGGTACTTATGAACCCACCATATTCAGCAAAATGGTCTGCAGAAAAAGGCTTCCTAATGGATAACAGATATTCTAGATATGGCCGACTTGCGCCAAAATCAAAAGCGGATTTCGCATTTCTATTACACGGATTCTATCACTTAAAAGATACAGGAACGATGGCAATCGTACTCCCACACGGTGTACTATTCCGTGGTGGTGCAGAAGAAGCAATCCGTAAAAAATTATTAGAAGATGGATCAATAGACGCGGTAATTGGATTACCTTCGAACCTATTCTTTAACACATCTATTCCAACGACAATCGTAATCCTGAAAAAAGACCGTCCGAACCGTGACGTTCTATTCATAGATGCGTCAGCGGAATTCGAGAAGAAGAGGAATCAGAACCATTTAACAGAAGAAAATATCGAAAAAATTCTAGAAACATATAGAAACAGAGAATTCGTAGACAAATATGCTTACGTTGCAGAATTTGAAGAAATAAAAGAAAACGACTTTAACTTAAACATCCCGAGATACGTCGATACATTCGAAGAGCCAGAACCAATCGATATTAAAGAATTATCAAAAGAAATGCAGGAGATAAATAAAGAAATCGCTGAAGCGGAAAAAGAATTCCTTGCAATGCTTGATGAGTTAGAAGTGACAGATGAATCAAGAGAAATCATCGAGGCGACAAGGGAGATGTTCAAATAATGAAAAAACAAAACGAGCAGAGACTAGTGCCTAAGCTAAGATTCAAAGGATTCAGTGAAGATTGGGAGCAGCGAGAGTTACATGAAATGGTGAATTTTTCGAAAGGGAAAGGCTATTCTAAAAAAGACATTGTAGAATCAGGAACTCCTTTTATGAGA
>NZ_MBFG01000005.1 GCF_001696685.1 Nosocomiicoccus ampullae | reverse complement strand
CCTTTGTATATAAAATTATAATTAAAATAGCAATCATTTATCTGATCTATCAATTTATCAAGTTCATTCATATTGAAAATCCTAAGATAAAATGCATCTGATTTTCCGTATAATATCTCATTCTCTTCTAATTCACTCTTTGATGAATAATCAGCTATTTTTTTCATATCTTTAATATCATAATAGCCATATCTAATTAGATAGCTTTCATTAAAAATATAATCATAGAGTTCTGTGACCTCACTCATTAAATTCACCCCAAATGTAGCATAAATAATTATAATAATGAGAAAAGTAACTTCTCATATAGTGCGAAATACCTAAAGTTCTTTATCTTAATAGAAATTTAAGTCATACGTATCTAACACAAATTGAGGTATTAAAAACCGCGTTGTCATAAGTGGATCTACGACTTGACTGATTTGTGCCTGACCGACTGCGCTTAATAACATCGCAGCTTCATCTACTTCTAATTAAGTATTATTAGCTAAATAATGAACCGCTTGTTTTGTCGCTTCTTTAACTGACTCATCCAGCGTTTCTTTTGAAACGATAAATGAGAGTCCTTCACCGTATTTTACGATTGGATGATCGATTTCATTATCTTTAATCACTTCAACTTTTAAAACGGCAGAACCAGCAATTTCAACGCCTGTACCACAAATTTCACCATCTCCCATCGCACCGTGGAAATCTCCTAAGCAGAGTAACGCACCTTCTGTACGAACTGGGAAATAAACGACAGATTCTTCTTTAATAATCGTCGTATCCATATTTCCACCATGAGAATCTGGAGTCCCACAAGGTATTTCATCTTGTTCAGGAGCAACTCCAATAACACCAATCATCTTAGTAATTGGGAACGAAAGTTTATCGTTAAATATTACTTTATCATCTTTAATCTGTACAATCTTTTTAGTCATCTCAGTGAGTTCATCACCAAGCATTCCAATTCCTGGACCTGTTAAAAGCACACCTTGAATATCGATATTAATTTTTTCAATCGTTACTTTAAGCGTGTCACCTTTTTCAGCACCGTTGACAAAAATAGGTCCCGTTGCTGGATTCACTCTATCCCAGTCGAGTGAATCAATCATATCCGATTCCTTACGAATTTGGTTTGATAACCCATCAACCGTCTCAACTTCAATCGTTTCGCCACTATCAATAAACATCACCGGTTCGTGATCTTTAGAAAAAGAAAAAACAGTATTATCAGCAGAAAGTTTTTTCATCATCATCAAGCTCCTTTAATTGTAAACGCATTCATATTTTGACTTAAATGTATCATATACAGTTTAAAAAGGCAATTTAGAGGGTGAAGTGGTGGTTCGTGCTGTTTATTTAACAAAATAACTCACAAAATGTTAGATATCTGGATATATCTAACAAAAAGCAGTTGAAAAAACCAAAATTTGTTAATTATCCTGATATATCTAACAAAAACCGGGTCGAAAAACTAAAATATGTTAATTATCCGCGGATATCTAACAAAATCGCATAATTTATGTTAGATAAACGCCTAAATAACTAAAAGTTCATAATATTAAGCACCGTAATAAATGAATTTATTAAACCTAATTTATTACGATACTTTTATATGGTTTCTAAAATATTTGTCCAGTTTTCAGGAAAACCTAATTGAGTAATATCCACTTCTTCATACTCATTAAAAAGTTCTGAGATATTTGTTAATAGTATTTTCGTTAAAACTTTATCATTTAAAATTTTACAAATCACATAAATAGCTGCAAAAGTAGTATTGCCATATTTTATTTTCTTTCGATCCGCTTTTGATAGTTTAAAATGAATAGGTAAATGTCTGTTATATAGTCTACCAAAGTGCGCACAGATATTTCTTAAAGTAGATAAAGCATATAACCAGTTTCTAATATAAAAACGGTTGTTGTTAAAAGTAATTGCAATTCCATCTTGATCATTATCATGTAAGTTCGAGTATATTTTTGAAAGTAAACTGAATGAAGTGACTTCAATTACAACCCAAATTGGAAATATGGATTTATATTTTTCTTTATGATGAATAATAAATAGTTCTTTACTTCTATGTACTTCATGATTAATTTGAGTTCTCATATCGTTGAAATAGTCTAAATTTTTAAAGTTAGATTCATCTAGATATGATGTTGAACCATATTTATGGGCCAAATAGTAGGAGATTTTAGTACGAAAGGAAACTTCAATTTTCTCCAATAATGATAGTAATTCTAAACGTAACTTTCTATCAAATTCATACAATTTATATATATGATTAAATGAAGCACCTTCATAAAATATATCATTACTCTTTAAAGTTAAAGTATAGGCGCTAAAACGATAATAATTAATTTTACTAAGTATATCTATAGCATATGATTCATCTTCTATAATAAGTCCACGTTTTTTTAGTAAATCGATTTGTTCCTCATATGTTTTTGGTTGTTTAATGTGCATATTATCACCGTTTACCATAAGGTCCCCTCCCTACCTAGATATAAAAAAAGTCCCACCATGGTACGCATTGTTAAGAGGCGTGGTGGGTTCTGTTACTTATATAATAAGCTTTTTATTTCACTTTGTCTATACAAATGATTTTTATTTAAGAAGAAAAACCCCCTAAAACTAGGATTTCGTCTAGCTTTAGAGGGTGTGCGAATTAAATTTTATATTATGCGTTCGCCGCTTCTTTGTCTTTTACTAATTGTCCGCCACCGTCGTCTAAGTATTTTAGAATACCTTCTGACGCACGGTATGCGAGTGCACCGATTGTTGGTGTTGGGTGGTGTCCTCCGAATTGAGGGAATGCTGATCCACCGACTACGAATAGGTTGTCAACGTCCCACATTTGTAGGTAGTTGTTGACTGCTGAGTTCTCACTTGATTCACCCATGATAACTCCACCTGTGTAGTGTCCACCTTGATATTTGTGGTCAAATTCTTCTGGTACTTGGTCATCTTCGATGTGGTCTGCACCCATCGCTTCTAAGATTTCATGACATCTTTCTACACCGAACTTCGCGATGTTACGTTCGTTGTCACCAAACTTGTAAGTTACACGTAGTAACGGATCACCAAACTCATCTTTATAAGTTGGGTCTAAGTCTGTGTAGTTGTGGTAGTAAGATAAAGTACACGCAGAATACCAAACATGTAGCATACTGTATGCATATTTTAGTGACTCTTCCTTGAATTCTTTACCCCAATTTGGTGTGTCGCCTTTAATATTTTGTCCACTAGCGATCGCACCAAATCCGTATTGACGTAATTCGATACATCCACCACCGATGAAGTCTAAATCAGTGTGGTCAAAGTTATCCGCTTGATAGTCGTTTAAGCATGCACCAAGTGCTCCTGCACCCATGTATAAGTTAAACTTCTTATCGTCGAAGAATCCTCTTGCACCGTTGAATGAAGAGTTGTATTGACCGTTGAAGTTACGTCCAATTACACCTTTACGAGTTTTTGGATCGTACTGTTCACCGATATCTGAAAGCATAAGTAGACGGTTGTTAGAAATCGCAAATGCTGCAAGTACAACAACGTCTGCTGGTTGCTCATATTCTTCCCCAGTTACTAAGTCTGTATATAGAATACCTTCTGCTTTTTTAGAATCTTTGTTGTACAGTACTCTACGAGCAAGAGAGTTTGTACGTAATTCAAAGTTATCGTGTTTTAAAGCAGTTGGAATAACAGTTGCGAGTGGGTCAGATTTTGCACTGAAGTCACAGCCTGCACGTGTACAGAATGAACAGTACATACAAGCGTTCATTTTTTCTCCATCAGGGTTTTCATAGTTTTGAGACATGTTTCCTGATGCCATTTGGAACGGATGTAATCCGAGTTCTCTCGCTGCATCTTTAAATAATTTTAATGGAGGAGTTTCTTCCATCGGTGGGTTTGGCCATTCCATTTTACGTTCTGGAGCTAATGGATCTTGTTCTCCACCAATACCTGCTGTTTTCTCCCACATTTCATAATATGGCTCAAGCTCTTCGTAAGTAATTCCCCAGTCTTGAATCGACATTTCTTCAGGAATTTTATCTTTTCCGTAGCGCTCTTCAGTCATACTACGAATTTCAAAGTCATATGGCCAGTAACGATATGTACTACCTGCCCAGTGCACACTTGCTCCTCCGACGTTAACTCCTAATTGGAAGTCTTTCATCGTACGAACAGGTAACGCTGTTTCGTCCAATTCGTTACGTGACGTTACTGTGTCACCTTTTAAGTTTTGCATGATTTGGAAACGATTATCAAAACGAAGCTCGTCTTTTACACCGATATAGTCTTGTCGGTTTGCGTGTCCACCACGCTCTAGTGTAACTACTTTTTTACCAGCTTTCGCCATTTCAGCACTTACTACTCCACCAGCCCAGCCGGTACCTACGACTACTACGTCGACTTTATCTAATTTCTTAGCCATAAGTTACGCCTCCTCCTTGATAATCTCTTAAACTTTCAGGTTCGAGTTCTAAGAACTCTTCAGACATAATATCGTGTCCCCATCCCATACGAGGTCCTGGGTAACCGATCATCTTCCAACCTGCCATATCTCTATTTCCACCGTAAACCGGGTCAGAATACACACCTTCGATTACAAGGCTTCTTAATAATTCAAAGAATGCCTCTGAACGCATACCTGGCGTTTCAACTTCTCCCGCTTCAAATTGTTTTAAAATATCAATCATTTGTTTCTCTTCAAGTTCATGGAACTTTTTATCGTGTGCCTCTTGACTGACATCTGTTAATTTTCTTAAGCCGATAATCATCATCTCACCACGTGTAATTCTCTCTTGACGTCCGTGAGTGTCTGAACGCATCGGTTCAAATGGTCCAAAACGGTAGTCTGTTGCGTTGTGTCCGTAATGACCATACATTTGTCTATCGATGAAATATGGTACACCGAGTTCAGTTGCACCCGGTCCATTATCATCTTCTGGATAAATAATATCTGCAGCTGCAGCAAGATTTTTAAAGTCGTCTTGACGACTGAAGTATGTTCTCGCATCTTTAATTGGAAGTGATTCAGCCGATTGGCCGCCACCTTCACCAGAATCGCCTCCTCCGACAGTCGGTGCATCAGATTTACCGCCATCTAAGTTGAACCCAATGAGTCCACCAAGTAACGAACCACCGATAATACCACCAGTAGCAACACCTGTTGTCTTCAGGAAGTCACGTCTTGAAAACTGTTTTTCATTTTTGTTTTCAGCCATGATAATTTTCCCCCTTTACATTATCATATCTCTATTTTAACAACTTACATCTAAAATACAATACGATTAAGGTATTAAGTACTTAGAAAAGTTTACGGTTTCTATCTCCCCAAATTTGTCTTCGTCAATCACAAAGGATCCGTTTGAGTATTTGTCGGATAAACGAATATCCATTGCTTCAATACTAGTATGATCATTTTCATTAAATAAGAAAATCTTAAAGTTCCCTTTGTAAAGGGTAGCACGCACTACTTCATGCGGTTTTGACTTCACTGTTTTATATAACATTTTACCAACTTGACTACGTTTTCCGAGTTCGAATACGTCGATACTCGTACGTTTCACGGCTCCTCTATTCGTCACAGATAACAAGTAATCATTGTCTTTTACGAGTTGTCCTAATACTACTTTGTCGTCTTCTTTTAACGATATACCTTTAACACCTTTTGTTCGAAGACCAGTTTCTGATACTTCATCGATATTAAACATAAGTGAAATACCGTTTTTAGTTAATAACAATATGTTCGTATTGTCTGTTACAACATCCACGCTAACGACCGCGTCATCTTTACTTAAGTTGATCGCTGCAATCACACGATTGATACGTGTCATTTCGTGACCTTTTAACGTTGTTTTCTTCACTTGACCAAGTTTTGTCGTAATGACGATAGAAGCCGCTTCCTCAAACGACTCAATCGCATACGCAAACAGTGGATACTCATTACTTTCGATATTATATTTACTTGATAAATGTACGCCGTGGTCTTTCCAACGAATCTCTTCTAGTTCATGGACAGGGATTACCATATAATTACCTCGGTTTGTAAACACGAGTAACGTTTCTAGCGTATGTCCTTCTTTAAAGAACAGTAACTCATCGTCATCTTTCATACCGAGTTCTTCAAATGGACTCGCTCCAAAACTTCTCGGACTTGTACGCTTAATGTATCCGTCACGTGTCACAATAATTACTGTATCCTCTTCTCGAATTAACATCTCACGATTGACTTCAAGTGATTGTATCTTGTCTTCGATGACTGTTAAGCGCTCTGATTTGAATTGTTGTCTCACGTCACGTAACTCTTTTTTAATCACTTTTTTAAGCGTGTTTTCATCATCTATTATTTCTTTTAACATATTGATTTCGAATTCTAAATCGACATGTTCGTTTTCTAAATCGACGATATCCGTATTAGTTAATCGATATAACTGAAGCATGACGATTGCTTCTGCTTGTCGTTCAGTAAAATCATACGCGCTCATCAAGTTTTCTTTTGCATTCTTTTTATTTTCTGATTCACGTATAATTCGAATAACTTCGTCGAGTATCGATAACGCACGCATTAATCCTTCGATAATATGCATACGTTTTGACGCTGCATCGAGTAAATATTTAGAACGACGTAAAACGACGTCTTTTTGATGTGCGATATATGCTTCTAATATCTCTTTTAAACTTAGTAGTTTTGGTCGGCGATTATTAATTGCGACCATATTAAAGTTATACGACACTTGTAAATTCGTCTTTTTATATAAGTAATTGAGTATCGCATCGATATTTGAATCCTTACGTAATTCGATGATCACTCTTAAACCGTCACGGTCTGTTTCATCTCGCACTTCTAACATACCATCGACTTCTTTATCTAATATAATCTCATCGATCTTTTTAACAAGTGCTGCTTTATTTACTTCAAACGGTAATTCTGTAATGACTAAATGTACTTTGTCTCCACGTTTAGTTTCAACGTCGACTTTTGCACGCACGACAATTCTACCTTGTCCTGTTTCATATGCTTTTTGAAGTTCTTTTTTACCTTGAATAATCCCACCTGTTGGGAAATCAGGTCCCTGCATAATTTCAAGTAATTCACTTGTTTTTACAGTCGGTTTATCGATGACTTTTAGAGTGGCGTTAATGACTTCCTCTAAATTATGCGGTGGAATATCTGTTGCGTAACCCGCTGAAATACCAGTTGAACCATTCACTAATATATTTGGAAACTTTGACGGTAATACTGTCGGTTCTTTTGCCGTGTCGTCGAAGTTATCCATAAAGTCGACAGTATCTTTATCGATATCGTTTAATAACTCACCTGATAATTCAGACAGACGCGCTTCAGTATAGCGCATTGCTGCTGGTGGGTCTCCGTCGACTGAACCTTTGTTACCGTGGATTTGAACGAGCTCTTCACGCATCTTCCAGTCTTGACCTAAACGTACCATCGCGAGATATATACTCAATTCACCGTGTGGGTGGTAGTTACCAATTACGTTACCGACAGTTTTCGCAGATTTACGATATCCTTTGTTAAACGTATTTCCGTCTTTATACATCGCATATAAAATACGGCGCTGTACGGGTTTTAATCCGTCACGTACATCTGGAATCGCACGGTCTTGTATAACGTATTTACTATATCGACCAAAGCGGTCACCAATTACGTCTTCAAGTTTTAATTGTTGAATATGTTTATGCATAACTATCACCGTCCTCTAATATGTCAATACGATCACTATCGAGTATTGACGCGTCATCTTCTAACGTAAAGCTGACGTTCTCTTCAATCCAGTCACGTCTAATTTCAACGTTATCACCCATTAAAGTTGATACTCGTTTTAACGAAAGTGCCTCATCATCAATTAGAACTTGAATGAGTGTACGATTTTCTGGATCCATCGTCGTCTCCCAAAGCTGGTCTGCCATCATTTCCCCGAGACCTTTGTAGCGCTGAATTTCAACGTTATCACCGAGTTCTTCTTTCATTGCTTCAAGTTCCTCTTCTGTCCACACATATCGAGTCTCTTGTTTTTTACCACGTTTTTTCTCTAATTTAAATAACGGAGGTAACGCGATATACACTTTACCTGCATGTAAAAGTGGACGCATATAATTAAAGAAGAAAGTAAGAAGTAGCACTTGAATGTGTGCACCATCCGTATCTGCATCTGTCATAATGATCACTTTATCGTAGTTCACTTGATCGATATCAAACTCATTACCGACACCTGCTCCGATCGTATGGATAATCGTATTTATTTCTTCATTTTTAAAGATATCTTCAAAACGTGCGCGTTCTGTATTGATCACTTTACCTCTTAACGGTAAAATCGCTTGGAATTTTCTATCGCGTCCAAGTTTCGCCGAACCTCCTGCAGAGTCTCCCTCTACTAAAAAGAGTTCGTTTTTCTTTCTGTTTTTGCTTTGAGCTGGTGTTAACTTACCAGATAGTAAAACGTCACGACGTTTCGATTTTTTACCGTTACGCATCTCTTCACGTGCTTTACGTGCAGCGACACGTACTTGTCTAGCTTTAATTGCTTTTTTAACGAGTTCAGCTGATAAAACACCGTTCTCTTCTAAAATATATGGTAAATTCTCACTTAAAACGTGATCCATTAATTGTCTCGCTTCAGGTGTACCGAGCTTCCCTTTTGTTTGTCCTTCAAACTGAAGTAACTCTTCAGGAATTTTAACGGAAATGACAGCTGTTAGCCCTTCACGAATATCGTTACCTTCGAGGTTTTTGTCTTTATCTTTTAATTCGCCAATTTTACGCGCGAAATCATTAAAAATACGTGTAAATGATGATTTAAAGCCAACCTCGTGCGTACCGCCGTCTTTCGTACGGACATTGTTTACAAAACTCATGACCGTTTCTGAATACTGGTCGTTATATTGAAACGCAACATCTGCTTGCATACCGTTTAAATTACCGGAGAATGCGATCGGTGAACCAAAGTTTTCTTTACCTTCATGTAAGAAATTAATAAAAGAAAGTAAGCCGTCTTCGTAATGGAACAATTCATGTTTATCTGTATTTAAGTCGGTAATACTCACTTCTAGATTCTTTTCTAAAAATGCTGATTCTCTCATACGATCAACGATTGTCTCGAAATTAAATTGTGTACCCGTTTTAAAAATCGTACGATCTGGCTTAAACGTAACACGCGTTCCGGTTTGATTCGTATTGCCAATTTCTTTTAACGGCTCGTCAACTTCTCCACCGTTTTTAAATGACATACTATATCGTTTACCGTCTCTACATATTTCAAGTTCTAGCCATTCTGATAATGCGTTTACGACGGACGCACCAACACCATGAAGTCCTCCAGACGTTTTATATCCACCAGAGCCAAACTTACCTCCAGCGTGGAGGATAGTAAAAATAACTTCTGGCGTCGACTTACCACTTTGGTGCATGCCTGTCGGTAATCCACGTCCGTTATCACTCACAGTAATACTTCCATTTTTATTGATTGTAATTTCTATTTTATTACCATAGCCGTTAATAATTTCATCTACTGCGTTATCTGTAATCTCATATACTAAATGATGAAGACCTCTTGCGTCTGTAGATCCAACATACATACCTGGACGTTTACGAACTGCATCTAGGCCTTCTAATATTTGAATTGAGTCTTCTGAGTAATTTGAATGTGCCAACCGCGTACCTCCTACAAACATACGTTCGAATTAAAATCTCTTCTTATATTTTATAGTACTTCCCTCAATTTGAAAACCTCTAACATATTTTATAAGTTTACATAACATTATTATAGACGCTTCATTAATAATTATATACACACGAGCGAGATGTGTTAAAATATTATTACCTACTATTAAAAATGAGGGTGTCAAATGGAATTATCAACAATCGTTTTACTTATTGCTTCATATATTTTTGGCGCGATTCCGTTTGCTTACATTATTGGAAAAGTGTTTTATAACGTCGATATAAGACAACACGGAAGCGGTAATATCGGTACGACGAATACGTTTAGAATTCTAGGTAAGAAATCAGGGATTATCGTCTTAATATTAGACTTTTTAAAAGGTGCAATTCCAGTATATGTAGCAATGTGGATGAACGTAGATATACCGGTCATTATATTTGGATTATGTGCAGCACTTGGCCATGTATATTCTATATTTTTAAAGTTTAAAGGTGGAAAAGCTGTCGCAACTGGTGCCGGTGTGATCATGGCCGTTGCGCCTCTCATCTTTTTAATTATTTTACTCTGTTTTTTAATCGTCTTAACTGTATTCCACTACGTATCACTTGCAAGTGTATCTGGCGTAACGATGCTCTTTATACTATCGTTGTTTACAAATAACTTAGCACTTAAAATCGTATCAGGAATACTATTTATACTTATCGTCTTTAAACACATACCAAACATGAAGCGGATTAAAAACAAAACTGAACCAAAAGCATACTTATTCAAAAAGAAATAAAGGCCAAGACATAATGTCTTGGCCTTTTATACTTGGACGATTAATTTTTAAGTTTGTCTCTAAGTACCATTTGTAAGATACCACCGTTACGGTAGTAGTCTACTTCTACTTCAGAGTCAAATCTAACTTTAACATCGATATCTACAGTGCTTCCATCTTCTTTAGTCGCAGTGATTGTAATGATATCTCCTGGTTTAACATCTTCGTTTACAGGGATGTTAAACGTTTCGTTTCCTTCTAAACCGTAGTCTTCAGCGTGTTTACCTTCAACGAATTGAAGCGGTAATACACCCATCATAACTAAGTTAGAACGGTGAATTCTTTCGTATGATGCAGCAAGTACTGCTTTCACACCGAGTAAGTTTGTACCTTTAGCTGCCCAGTCACGGCTTGATCCCATTCCGTAGTCGTCACCAGCAAGTACAACTAAACCAGTGCCGTCTTCTTTATACTTCATAGCTGCGTCGTAAATACTCATTACTTCGCCAGTTGGCCAATAAGTTGTGTATCCACCTTCAGTTCCTGGTGCAACTTGGTTACGAATACGAATGTTCGCAAATGTTCCACGTACCATTACTTCATGGTTACCACGTCTAGAACCGTATGAGTTAAAGTCACGTGGTGATACACCTTGTTCAATTAACCATTTACCTGCTGGTGTATCTTTACCAATCGCACCTGCTGGAGAAATGTGGTCTGTCGTTACAGAGTCACCGAACTTCGCAAGAACTTTAAGGTCATTTAATGCTTCAACTTTGCCCGCTTCTTCTGGTAAATCTTCGAAGAATGTTGGGTTTTGAATATACGTTGAATCATCAGAGAAGTCGTATAATGGTGCATCTGTTACTTTAATGTTGTTCCACGTTTCGTTTGAAGTAAACACTGTCTCGTATTCACGTTTGAATAATTCTGGTGTTACTGTTTCATACACAGTATCTCTAACTTCTTGAATTGATGGCCAGATATCTTTCATAAATACGTCGTTACCGTCTTTATCTTGTCCAATCGGATCGTTATAAAGGTCGATATCAACTGTACCTGCTAAAGCGTAAGCAACTACGAGCTGTGGTGACGCTAAGTAGTTCGCTTTAACTAGTGGGTGGATACGCCCTTCAAAGTTACGGTTACCAGATAATACTGATGATACGAGCATGTCGTTTTCAGTAATTGCTTCTGTTACTTCGTCACGTAATGGACCTGAGTTACCGATACATGTCGTACAACCGTAACCAACAGTGTTAAACCCTAGCTTATCTAGATACTCTTGAAGACCTGAGTTTTCAAGGTAACCAGTAACTACTTTTGAACCTGGTGCAAGTGAAGTTTTCACGTGCTTAGGAACTGATAATCCTTTTTCCACTGCTTTTTTAGCAACTAATCCTGCACCTAACATTACGTACGGGTTAGATGTGTTCGTACAAGATGTAATCGCAGCGATGACTAAGTCACCTGTTTTAAGAGTTTCTTTTCCACCGTCGTTATACTCAACGTCGACTTTTTGGTCGAAGATTTCTTTAGAATATCCGTGACCGTGGTTACCGTTTTCTCTCGTTACAGAAGCTTCAAATTCTTCTTTCATTTTTGAAAGTAAGATTAAGTCTTGAGGACGTTTTGGTCCTGATAATGAAGGCTCTACTGTTGATAAATCTAGCTCAAGCACTTCAGAATATGTTGGTTCTTTATCTTTGTTAAAGAATAAGTCGTTTTCTTTTAAATACTGTTCAACTAATTCAATATGATCTTCAGAACGACCTGTCAGTCTTAAGTAGTTTAATGTTTCCTCATCGACTGGGAATAATGCGTTCGTTGCACCGTATTCTGGCGCCATGTTTGAAATCGTTGCACGGTCAGCAAGTGGTAAGTTTGATACCCCTTCACCGAAGTACTCAACGAATTTGCCAACAACGCCGTGCTCACGTAACATTTGAGTGATACGTAATGCTAAGTCTGTTGCTGTTGCACCTTCTGGTAATTGGTTTTTTAATTTAACCCCAATTACTTCAGGTAATGGGAAGTAACTTGGTTGACCGAGCATTCCTGCTTCAGCTTCGATACCACCAACACCCCATCCGAGCACTCCTAAACCGTTGATCATTGTCGTATGTGAGTCTGTACCAACGAGTGAGTCAGGGAAGATTACATTGTCACGGTCATGTACAACGTTTGCTAAGTACTCTAAGTTGACTTGGTGAACGATACCTGTTGCTGGCGGCACTGCTTGATAGTTATCAAACGCTTCAGCTGCCCAGCGTAAAAATTCGTAACGCTCTTTGTTTCTTTCAAATTCTAATTCCATGTTTTTAACGAGTGCACTGTGTGTGCCGTAAGAATCAACTTGTACTGAGTGGTCAATGACTAAGTCCACCGGTACTTCTGGGTTAATTTTTTGAATGTCACCGTTTTTGTCGTTCATCGCTTTACGTAATGACGCTAAGTCAACGACAGCTGGTACACCTGTAAAGTCTTGAAGAATTACACGTGATGGTTTAAACGGTACTTCTTTACCTTGTAAATCACCTTTGTCCCAGTTCGCAAGAGACTCGATATGTTTTTCTTGAATAGAATGTCCGTCATATTGACGTAAGACAGATTCTAATAACACACGAATAGAATATGGTAACTTTTCAACATCGCTATACCCAGCATCTGTTAAAGATCTGAGTGAGTAGTATGTCTTCTCAATTCCATTTACATTCAATGTGCGTTTTGCATTTTGTTGTAAATTGTTTGTCATAAAATTTCCCCCCGGAATATATACGTTAATTTAATTGTAACTGTTTACAGCTCATTTTGAAACATATAAACATTATTTTTCAATACGAACTACCTATATTTAAATATAAGATTTAGTTATGTAAAAGAATAAAACAATAACTATTCGTTTATTATGGATGTAAACATATACTTTTCATCATTTTAATGTATAATATATAAAGGTTTTAATTTAGGAGTGTATTTAATGATTAAAGAATTTAAAGAATTTATGATGCGCGGAAACGTATTAGATTTAGCAGTAGCGGTCGTAATCGGTGCAGCATTTGGTAAAATTGTAGATTCTCTCGTAGCGAATATTATCATGCCACTAATTGCATTAATATTTGGAAACACAGATTTCGCATCTGCATGGGAATGGAACGGTATCACTTACGGTGTGTTCATTCAATCGATTATCGACTTCTTAATCATCGGTTTTGCTGTGTTTATGTTTATTAAAATCGTAAACAAAGCTACATTCGGTGCATTCGAAGAAAAAGAAGAAGAACCTGCAGTTGCTGAAGAAGTATTATTATTACGTGAAATCTTAGAAGAACTTAAACTTCAAGACGCTAAAGAAGAACAAAAATATTTACGTGAAGAAGATTAAAAAATTATCCCAAATTAGTATTTACTAATTTGGGATTTTTTTATTTGTTAGAAAAGTGTTGTTTAATATAACTGATGAAATATAAACTACCTGTACAAAGTAACACATCACCATCAAACTGATCGACAAATTTTATATAGTCATCGACTTGTTTTAAATTCGGATGATTCACTGCATTATAAATGTCTTGAACTGGTTTTTTACGATAAAAATCAAATTCAGTCACGACAAATTCATCTGCAATCGATGCGAGTTCGTCGACCATATATTGAATTGGTTTTCCGTCGACACATGAAAATAGAACTGTAATCTTTCTATCCGCATAGTTTTCTTTGATAGTTTTAATTAAAACATCAACCGCTTCTTTATTATGCGCTCCGTCTATAATAATCGTCGGATCTTCTTGTAATACTTCGATTCGCCCGACCCACGTGACGTTTTCTACACCGTGGACTGTTTTATTCATATCTAAATTTACAATGTCTAATTCATGCATTTCAAGAAGTGCTGCAAGTGCTAAGCTCGCATTTTGCATTTGATGGTGTCCGAGCATTTTTAACTGTATATCGTTAAAATCATAATCGTTATATTTAAACGAAAACTCCTGTTCATTATCTAGTAAAATAATATCTCTTCCGAGCTCTATACCTTTCGCATGATTTTCTTCTAATACTTTGTAAATGACTTGTTTTGATTCAGTATCGTCAACAAAATACACAAGCGGAGTATCTTCTTTAATGACCCCAGCTTTGTCTTTCGTAATTTCAACGAGGGTCTCTCCTAATATATCTGTATGATCTTTACCGATACTCGTTAAAATAGTCATGACTGGTTTAAACACATTTGTTGAGTCATGTGTTGCTCCTATTCCCGCTTCAACTACTACGATATCTACTGGATGGACATTACCGAAATACACAAACATCATCGCCGTAATAATTTCAAATTCTGTCGCTTGTCCAAGTTCAGTTTCTTCAGCCATTCGTTCACTCACAGGACGTACGATATTGGCAACGTGTGCGAGATCTTCGTTAGAAATCGGCGTACCGTCGATTGAAATGCGTTCATTGAACACTTCAATATAAGGCGAAGTAAACGTTCCAACTGAATACTCATTTTCATTTAACGCACTTCGTATATACGATACGACAGAACCTTTACCGTTCGTACCGACGACATGTACGCCTGTAATATTGTCTTGTGGGTTATCTAGTTCATTCAGCATCCAAACCATGCGTTTAACGCCTGGTTTGATGCCGAATTTTCCTCTATTGTGTATCCATTCTAACGTCTCATCATAATTCATGTTACTTACCTCTTAACCCGTTTAGTCGAGCTTCTACATCTTCATATTGCGCTTTGTATGAAGCTTCTTTTTCACGCTCTTCATTTACGATTTTTTTCGGTGCATTTTGCACAAATTTTTCATTGCTTAATTTACTTTTAACACGTTTTAATTCACCATCTAAACGCTCGAGTTCTTTTTCTAAACGTTCGATTTCTTCGTTTATATCGATTAAACCTTCAAGCGGTAAAACGACAGTCGCACCTTTAACGACTTGAGTTTTTGCATCGTCTTGAATGTTCACTTTTTCGCTGATTTCTAACGTTTCAGGATTTGTGAAACGAGTAATATAGTGTTTGTTTTCTTCAATAAGCGCTCGACTGTTTGCATCTTTAATCTCAATTTTAATATCGATTGGCTTAGATAGTGGTGTGTTCACTTCATTTCTCGTTTGACGTACTGATTTAATAATGTCTACGAGTAAACTCATCGTCTTATTACTTTCTTCGTTAGATAGTGACGCATCAACCGTCGGCCACTCACTCACGACGATAGATTGACTATTATCAATCGCTTGGTAAATTTCTTCAGTGACAAACGGCATAAACGGATGTAACATTTTTAGAATTTTATCAAGTGTGTAAAGTAATACTGAACGCGTCATTTGTTTTTCTTCTTCAGTACCTTCGTTCATTGAGATTTTAGACATTTCAATGTACCAATCACAGAAATCATCCCAAATGAAGTGGTATAAAATACGACCAACTTCACCGAATTCGTATTTTTCAAATAGACGAGTCACTTCACGAATCGTATCGTTTAAGCGCGTTAAAATCCATTCGTCAGCAACTGTTTTTTCGCCCTCTAAGTTAATGTCAGCATGTTTAAATTCTGGACCGATATTCATTAACGCAAATCGAGATGCGTTCCAAATTTTGTTGATAAAGTTCCACACAGACTCTACTTTTCCATCGCTATAACGTAAGTCTTGCCCTGGTGTAGAACCTGTTGATAAGAAGTATCTAAGTGCATCTGCACCGTATTTATCAATCACGTCCATCGGGTCTACTCCGTTACCTAGAGATTTAGACATTTTTCGATTTTGTTCGTCACGTACTAGTCCATGTAATAATACATCATTAAACGGGCGCTCATTAGTTTGCTCAAGACCTGAGAAGATCATACGCGATACCCAGAAGAATATAATGTCATATCCAGTAACGAGTACGTTCGTTGGATAATATTTTTTAAGTAAATCTGTTTCTTCTGGCCAACCTAACGTTGAAAACGGCCATAATGCACTTGAGAACCACGTATCTAATACGTCTTTATCTTGCGTCCAGTTCTCGATATCTTCTGGCGCTTCTTCGCCGACGTACATTTCACCAGTTTCGTTATGGTACCATGCTGGAATTTGGTGCCCCCACCATAACTGTCTTGAAATTACCCAGTCATGAACGTTTTCCATCCAGCGGTTAAACGTACCTTCAAAACGGTTCGGTACGAAATGAACTCTATTGTCCGTCTCTTGGTTTTCGAGTGTTTCATCTCTAAGTGGTGCCATTTTAACGAACCACTGCGTCGATAAATACGGCTCGACAATTGCATTACTACGTTCTGAGTGTCCGACACTATGCATGTGGGATTCTATTTTAATGAGTTGGTCTCTTTTTTCTAATTCTTTCACAATCGCTTTACGTGCTTCAAAGCGGTCCATTCCAACGAATTCCCCACCGAGTTCGTTAATCGTACCGTCTTCATTCATAACGTTAATACGTTCTAAATTGTGACGATTACCTAAGTCAAAGTCATTCGGGTCGTGTGCTGGTGTTACTTTCATTGCACCTGTACCAAATTCTATATCGACGTAATCGTCAGTAATCACAGGAATTTCACGTTCCATCAGTGGTAAAATTACTGTTTTACCAATAATATCTTGATATCTTTCATCGTCTGGATGTACGACAACCGCAGTATCACCGAGCATCGTTTCAGGGCGTGTCGTTGCGATTTCTAAATAACCACTACCATCACTATATGGATACTTAATATGGTAAAATTTGCCTTCGATTTCTTTATGAATGACCTCAATATCACTTAACGCTGTACGTGTTTCTGGGTCCCAGTTAATGATGTATTCACCGCGGTAAATGAGTCCCTTGTTATACATATTAACGAACGTTTTACGTACTGCTTTAGAAAGCCCCTCATCTAACGTGAATCTTTCCTTTTTATAATCTAATCCAAGTCCTAATTTTTTCCATTGATCGCGGATGTGGCCTGCATATTCTTCTTTCCAATTCCACGCGTGAGATAAAAATTCTTCACGTGTTAAATCGTGAATATCAATGCCTTCTTCTTTAAGTCGTTGAACTACACGTGCTTGCGTTGCGATACCGGCATGGTCCATACCAGGCAAGTACAGCGTATCAAAACCTTGCATACGCTTTTGACGTGTAATAATGTCTTGTAGTGTCGTATCCCATGCGTGACCTAAATGTAACTTACCTGTTACGTTTGGCGGTGGGATAACAATTGTAAATGGTGGTTTATCTGACGTTACATCTGATTCAAAATAACCTGCTTCCACCCATGTTTCATATTTTCCTTTTTCAACTTCTGTTGGATTATACTTCGTTGGCATATCCATCTATATCAACCTCTTTCTTTAAATGACAAAATCCCGCCCTACTAAATAGGACGGGATTACCGTGGTACCACCTAAATTTGGCATAAATATGCCACACTTAATTATGATTAACGCTCACTAAACGTCTATCTTTACTATACATTCAAGATAAATTCTACACGTAGACTACTTCATATCACTATGACTATGCTCTCACCAACCGCATATTCTCTGAAGACATTTATGATACTACTACTTCTACTTTTCATATTTAACTACGTTAATTTTATTGTATTCACGCGTTTAAGTCAACTTTTCTGAGCACGTGGTCTCATTAAAAGATAATGAACGATCGGTACGACAATTAGGATGATAAAGAATATTCTAAACAAGTGATAACTTGAAATCATCGCAATATCTCCACCACTCTCCATCGCAACGACGATAATTTGAGCGAGACCTCCTGGAGCTGCTGATAAAAATAGACTCGTAAACTCATGAGAGGTAAACATCGTATAAATGATGACAAGTAACATACTTCCGACAATTAAACCGATGTTTTGTATGACAATTGCACATATGTCACGTAGTGAAAGTTGACTAAATAACGTCGTAATCTGCATTCCGATTCGAATACCGAATAAAATTTGTGCAAATGCAATGAGCACAAAATCTAGCGTAAATGGTGCTTCCGTTATTAAATTCCATACGATTGTTGGGACCATTGGACCGAGCAAGATTGCTGCTGGGAATTTTATCCTACGTAATAAACGATACATCACATATCCTGCTATTGGTATGAGTAACATATATACTGAAAACACTTCAGATAAGTTTGGCACTTCAGTAATTTTACTGACAGAAGAACTTTTTGAAAAATGTGTTATCATCGGCACTAATATGACGATAAAAACAATTCTCGAAGTCTGTGTTAAAGAAACGAGCAGTAAATCGGCGTTTTTGTTTTCTTCAGCCATTATAATCATCTGACTTAAAGCACCAGGAACACTCGCTAACACTGCGGTTTCAACCGTTGAATTCGTTAAATAGCGAAATGGTATCGATAAAAGTAAAGCGAGCATAAGCGTTAAAATTGTAATAATAACGATATTGTACCAGTCATCTGTCATTTTAATAATCGCGGGTAATGTAAATGATGTACCAATTTGAATCCCCATTACAAATACACCGGAATTCGCAAATGGTTTTGGAAAATATATATCATTATCGATAATACGTATAAATAATAGCGTTCCGATAATTGACGCAAACAAGTATGCGAGTGGTATTGAGAAAAACTTAAATACAGCACCTATTAATACGATAAACACAAGAAGACATAATAATTTTAAAAATCTCAAACACCATCACCTCAATATAAAAATACCTCGAGAAATCTCGAGGTATTGTCTCTTATAGATGATAAATAAGTACTGGTAACAGTAAAAGAAACGCTACTACAGGCATTAACCAATATACTAATCGTTCTGAAGCAGGTTGTCTTTTATCTTTCTTTTGAATTGGCATAGTCATCCTACTCTCTTACATATTTATATATTAAATTATGCACATTTTTTCTAACGAAAGCAATACCTATTTCATAATACGTGAAAGTGCGTTTCTAAACGCCTCAATTGTAAACTTAATATCTTCCTCAGTATGTTTTGTTGAAAGGAACATTCCCTCGAATTGTGATGGAGGTAAATATACCCCTTCTTTAATCATTTCAGGATATAGTTTAGCAAATAATTTTAAGTCTGATCCATTTGCATCTTCAAAGTTTTCAACTGGACCATCTGTTAAGAAGAATCCAATCATAGAACCTGCACGGTTAATTGTAAATGGTACGTTAAACTCTTTAAAGACTTCTGTTAGTCTTTCTTCAATCATATCTCCTAAATGATTAAAGTGGTCATAACTCTCTTTATTGAGTTGTTTTAACGTGTGTAACCCTGCTGTCATCGCAAGTGGGTTCCCTGATAACGTACCTGCTTGGTAAATATCTCCAGCCGGTGCGATACGTTCGATAATTTCTTTTTTACCACCGAACGCACCGACAGGTAGTCCACCACCAATGACCTTACCTAAACAAGTAATATCTGGATCGATACCAAAGTATCCTTGTGCACAGTTATATCCAACTCTAAAACCTGTCATTACTTCATCGAAAATTAATAGTGAACCATATTCATTCGTAATGTCTCTCACATATTGTAAGAAATCATTTACTGGAGGAACAACTCCCATGTTACCTGCGACTGGTTCCATAATCACCGCTGCAATGTCGTCACCGTAATGTTCAAATGCGACTTTTAAGCTTTCTTTATCGTTATATGGAACAGTAATCGTATTTTTAGCTGTACCTTCAGGAACTCCTGGTGAATCTGGTAAACCAAGTGTCGCAACACCACTACCTGCTTTGATTAACAGTGAGTCACTATGCCCGTGGTAGCATCCTTCAAATTTTAAGATTTTATTGCGGTTTGTATAACCTCTAGCAAGTCTAAGTGCTGCAAGTGTTGCTTCAGTACCTGAAGATACAAAACGAATCATTTCAACTGACGGTACACGGTCGATGACGAGTTTTGCGAGTTCGTTTTCTACCGCTGTAGGTGCACCGAATGAAGACCCTTTTTCAGCTTGTTGTTTAATCGCTTCAACAACCTCTTCATCAGTGTGACCTAAAATTAACGGACCCCAGCTTAATACGTAGTCAATATACTCGTTACCATCAACGTCTTTCACTTTCGCACCTTTTGCGCTGTCGATAAATAACGGATCCATATTTACCGATTTAAACGCACGAACTGGAGAGTTAACTCCACCTGGCATTAAATGAACTGCTTCATCAAATAATTGTTTCGATTTTTGGTACATCGTTAAATTGCTCCTTCGTTAATTTTTTTACATAAGTCTTTTGCAAAGTACGTAATAATCATATCCGCACCTGCACGCTTAATAGATAACATTTGTTCTACGATAACTTCTTCATCTAGTAAACCTTGTTCGATCGCATTAACAGTCATCGAGTATTCACCACTGACGTTATATGCAATGATTGGTAAATTCGAATTGTTTCTAACGTCACGGATAATATCAAGATATGAAAGTGCAGGTTTTACAATCATCATATCTGCACCTTCACGCGTATCACTCTCTAGCTCTCGTAGTGCTTCTAAACGGTTTGCCGGATCCATTTGATATGTTCTTCTGTCACCAAATGATGGTGTAGATTCTGCTGCATCTCTAAATGGACCATAGAACTTAGATGCGTATTTAATACCGTAACTCATAATCGGAATATGATAAAAACCTGCATCATCTAATCCTTTACGAATCTCTGTAACAAAACCATCCATCATGTTTGATGGTGCAATAATGTCAGCACCTGCTTTAGCTTGTGACACTGCTGTCTCGATTAAGAGCGGTAATGTTTTATCGTTATCAACGTCTTTCGTGTTTGGATCGATGACACCACAATGTCCATGATCTGTGTATTCACATAGACAAGTATCTAAAATAACAATTAAATCAGGATATAATTTTTTAGATAGTTTACATGCCTCTTGAACAATCCCATTTTCATCATATGCACCACTACCAACGTCGTCTTTATGGTTTGGCACACCGAAGAAAATAACCGATTTAATACCGAGTTCATAAACTTCTTTTAGTTCTTCTTCAAGTAAATTTAACGAGATTTGGTAAACACCTTTCATCGATGGAATTTCTTTTTTTACGTTATCACGTTCCACGACGAAAATCGGATAAATTAAATCGTCTTTACGTAATGATGTTTCTCTCACTAAATCTCTCATAAATTCTGATTTTCTTAATCTGCGATGTCTATCAAATTTCATTTTGAAACTCCTTTTCCATTTCGTTAATCATACTTTCTAATGTCGCTTCTTTTGGTATCTTCGTTTTTACATCGTAAGATAATAAAGCACTTTGAGTGACGTGCCCAATAGAAATTACTTTTAAGTCTGTTAAGTCTTCTCTATTAAAATGCTCCATAAAAGCGTGGACTCCAGACGGACTAGAAAATGTGATACCGTCAATATCACTGAGTATACGTTTTAACTCTCTTATCGTAATATCATTCGATGCGGGTGCGTATAACGGTAAATCCGTTAGTTCTGCACCTTCACTTATAAAGTAATCTCGCATAATTGAACGCTTATCTTTACTTGCAGGATAAAGTACACGCATTCCCTTTTCCACTTTAAACTCTTCTTTAAACCCTTCTTGCGTATAATCGCTCGGCTCAAAGTCAACGTGGAATCCCGCTTCGACGAGCGCTTCTGACGTCGTTTTACCAATTGATGCAATATGATTTATGTCGAGCATTTTTAACTCGTCTTTAAAGAAGCGGACCGTGTTTTTACTCGTGATTACAGCGTAATCATATTGTTTATTTAATATCGATTTTTCATACGGTAATTTTTTAAACGTAATAATCGGTAGATGAATTAAATCTAAAGATGTTTCGACATCTCTAAAATGACTTTGAGTAACGACGACTCTTTTATTTATTTTTGTTGATTTCATCAATGATTTCTTTTGCACCGATTTTTTCCATTTCGTCAGCAACTAAATTACCGAGTACAACCGGATCGTCTCCAGATTTTTTAACGAGAAACTTCTCATTACCATCTTCACTCATAATGAGACCAGTTAAATATAATTCACCATCTACAAATTGTGCATTTGCTCCGATAGGCACTTGGCAACTACCGTCCATACGTTTTAAAAACGTACGCTCTGCTGTCGTTTCTGTCGCCGTTTCATCGTGGTGAATCGTCTGTAAAATTTCGTGCATTTCTTTATCGTCTTCACGAATTTCTACACCTAATGCGCCTTGCGCAACTGCTGGTATAAATTCTTCAGGATCAAAGTATTCAGTGACGACATCATCATTCCAACCCATACGTTTTAAACCAGCTGCAGCGAGGATAAGCGCGTCATACTCACCGTCACGCATCTTTTGAATACGCGTGTCGATGTTCCCACGTACCCAGTTCACCGTAATGTCATCACGCATTTGTTGCAGTTGAGCTGCACGACGTAAACTTGACGTTCCGATAATTGAACCTGGTTTTAAGTCTTTAAATGACACATTTCCATTCGATAAAAATGCGTCTCGTCTATCTTCACGAACAGGTACTGCTGAAAGTTTAAATCCTTCTGGTAATTCACTCGGTACGTCTTTTAATGAGTGTACGGCCATGTCGATATCTCCAACTTTTAGTGCGTGTTCGATTTCTTTAACGAATAGACCTTTACCACCGACTTTACTTAATTGGCGGTCGACAATTCTATCTCCTTTAGTTACGATTTCTTTTACTTCAAAGTTTACTTCTGGATTCTTTTCTTTTAACGATTTAATTAATTGCATCGTTTGAGTTTTTGCAAGACCACTACGTCTCGTCCCGACTACAACTGTTTTCATGATTGGCCTACTTTCTCACATTTTGTTTTTCTTTTCTTAGTTTTTCAATCGCTTGTAACGATTGATAATGTCTTTTATGAATATCTTCAACGATAGATTCAATACCAAAAATATGTTCCAGCTCTGTTAACTGTACTGCGCCTTTACGTTCATCCGCGAGTTCTTTCGTGTACGTAATAGGATCACGTAACATTTGGTTAATAATACTTTTCATATGTTTAGATATAATCGTCTTTTCACGTTTAGTTAAATCTGGTAACTTATTCGTGATGCTTTCAAACGTCGTTTCATGTATGTTTAATGCTTTCGTACGCATTGCTTCGATTACAGGACGTACACCTTGCATTTCAACCCAATTTAAAAATTCTAGAATTGATGTGTCTATCATCGCTTCAATTTTTTTAGCTTCTTCTTTTCTCTTTTTTAAATTATCATCGACAATTCCACTTAAATCATCGACATTATAATGATGGACGTTATTTACATTATTAACATTTGGATCGATATCACGCGGTACAGCGATATCAATAAGTATGAGCGAACGTTCATCATCTAGGTTACGGACTCTTTTAATCATTTCTTCAGTAATGATAAAGTTCGGTGCACCTGTACTTGAGATGACGATATCTGTATCTTTCAGTGCATCTTCTAATTCATCCATCGGTCTAAATTGCCCTAAATAACGTTCTGCGAGTTGTTTGCCGTTATCTCTGTTACGGTTTACAACTGTCACATCACTCACACCATTAGACGTTAAGTTTAATAACGTTTCTTCTGACATTTCTCCCGCACCGAGTACGAGAACTTTAACATCTTGAATATTTGTAAAAATCTTCTTAGCGAGTTCTACTGCTGCATATGACATAGACACGGCATTTTTAGAAATATCTGTTTCACTATGTCCGCGCTTTGCGATTGTGATAACCTCTTTGAATAATCGATTAAAAATCTTACCAGTCGTATGTTCTTCTTGTGCGAGTATAAACGCATCTCTAATTTGACCTAAAATTTGCGTTTCACCGAGCACCATTGAATCTAACCCTGCAGCAACCCGGTATAAGTGATGAATTGCTTCATCGTTCACTTTTAACTCTGTCACGTTTTTAACGGTTTCTAGTGGTATGTTGAAATACTCACTTAAAAAGTTTCTCGTGTAATAAGATCCTGTATGCACTTGATCAGTCACGACATATAATTCTGTTCGGTTACACGTTGAAAAAATTACCGCTTCTAATATGCTTTTTTGGTCACGTAACGTATGAAGTGCTGGTACGATATCATGATCACTAAAATTAAGTTGTTCACGTTCATCTACGCTTGCTTTTCTATAGTTTATACTAAGTGCAATAACATGCATTTAGATTGCCCCTTACTTACCGATTAAATATTTGTTCACTTATATAATAGTATCAAATATAGGACCTTCATTTAGGTTTTTGGCTCAATGTTCAAAAATTTGTTAGATTCTATCCTCAATTGCATCGAGCACTTTATCTACATTGTACTTCTCAGTTGAAGAAAATGGGATAATGACGTCTTCAGGTTCTAATTCTAATTCTTTTTTGATAATTGATACGTGTTTTTGTAATTTACTTTTAGGTAATTTGTCTGATTTAGTTGCTACGACAATTGTTGGTATATCGAGTTGCTTTAAAAAGTCATACATTAAAACGTCATCGTTTGTCGGCGGATGACGTAAATCGATAATTTGAACACATGCATGCAACATCTCTCTATGAATAAAATAATTCTCTATCATCGATGCCCATTTCACACGTTCTTTTTTAGATTGCTTTGCGTAACCATAGCCTGGAACATCGACAAATACGAATTGATTATCCGCATTATAAAAGTTTAACGTCACCGTTTTACCTGGTTTACTTGAAATTCTCGCGATATTTTTACGTCCACATATCGCATTGATAAAACTCGATTTACCGACGTTTGAACGCCCTGCCATCGCTATTTCTGGTAAATTTGTTTCAGGATATTGCTCTTTTGCTACTGCCGATATTAAAAATTCAATTTTGTTTGGATTTAATTCCATTTACTCCACCTCTAAAAAAAGGCCGTCTTATAAAAGACAGCCTAATAAATTATGCACTCTGTTCATTTAAGTGAATTTCGTTACCTTCAGCATCATATACTAAAGGATCTGTTTCATTCACAATCGTATCTTTCGTAATTTTAACTTTAGAAATATTATCATTTGACGGTACGTCAAACATAATGTCTACCATACGCTCTTCGATAATTGAACGTAATCCACGCGCACCTGTTTTTCTTTCTATCGCAAGTTTCGCGACCGCAACGAGTGCATCATCATCAAATTCTAACTCAACATCATCAAGTTCAAGCATACGTTTATATTGTTTCACTAAAGCATTTTTTGGTTCTGTTAAAATTGAAGTCAGTGCGTCTGTATCGAGCTCTTCTAAATTCGCTATAATCGGCACACGACCAATAAACTCAGGAATTAACCCGTAGCTTTGTAAGTCGTCCGGACGAACTAATGCCATTAACTCTTCATTCGTATCGACATTTTCTTCGCCGCTACCAAATCCAATTACTTTCGCACCAATACGGCGTTTAATAATCTCTTCAATACCATCAAACGCTCCACCGAGGATGAACAGAATATCTTTCGTATCGATTTGAATCGATTCTTGGTTTGGATGTTTACGGCCACCTTGTGGTGGTACACTCGCAACTGTTCCTTCTAAAATTTTAAGTAATGCTTGTTGTACCCCTTCACCGGAAACATCGCGTGTTATTGACGTATTTTCACTTTTACGAGCAATCTTATCGATTTCATCGACGTAAATAATTCCTTTTTCAGCACGCTCAATATCATAATCCGCTGCTTGAATTAAACGGAGTAAAATATTTTCAACGTCATCTCCAACGTATCCCGCTTCAGTTAAACTTGTCGCATCTGCAATCGCAAACGGCACTTCTAATGTGCGTGCAAGTGTTTGTGCGAGTAATGTTTTACCTGAACCTGTTGGTCCAATTAAAGCGATATTACTTTTAGAAATTTCTACATCGTCATCACTTTCATGGTTAATACGTTTATAGTGGTTATACACCGCAACACTGAGTGCACGCTTTGCTTTTTCTTGTCCGATGACATACTCATCAAGCGCTGCCTGAATTTCACCTGGTTTTGGAATCTCAGTTAAAAATTCTTGTGGTGCGTCTTTTAATTCTTCTTCAATTATTTCGTGGCATAATTCAATACACTCATTACAAATGTAAACGCCACTTCCTGCGATCAGTTTTTGAACTTGATCTTGGTTTTTACCACAGAAACTACATGTTAGATCTTGATCATCTTCGTTAAATTTAAACATGTATACACCGACCTTTCGCTCTTACGTATATTACTATACTATACCGACTCTTTCAAATAAATTGTATTGATAAAAAAACTCTATACACATCCATGTATAGAGCTTTTCTTGATTTTATTGTTTTCTGTTATCTACTAAGAAATCAATTGCTTTTTGGTTTTTAATATCATTTTCAATGACAGATAAATCACCGAGTACTTTTTTGATGTCGTCTTTTGCCATTTGGAATTGGTCTGCTAACTTTTGTAATTCGTTATCGACATCTTCTTCAGTCGCTTCAATGTTTTCAGCTTGTGCAATTGCTTGTAAAGTTATACCAGTACGTACACGTTTAAACGCGTCGTCTTTCATTTGCTCGAGTAAGTCTTCTTTCGTTTGACCAGAGATTTGCTCGAACAACTCTAAGTTTAACCCTTGTTGAGCAAGACGTTGTTCGTATTCTTGAAGCATTCTTTGTTGTTCACTTTCAACCATTGCTTCAGGAATTTCCATTTTCGCATTTTCAGCTGCTTGAACAACGAGAGATTCTCTTAATTCATAATCTCTTTCTTGTTCTTTAAAGTTCTTTAAGTCTTCTTCGATTTGTTTTTTAACTTCGTCAGCTGTTTCAACGCCTTCAAAACCTTCTAATTCTTCTTTAACAAATTCGTCAGTGAGTTCTTTTGCTTCTTTTTCTTTTACTTCGTTTAATTTTACTTTAAACGTTGCGTCTTTACCTTGAAGTTCTTCTGCTTGATACTCTTCTGGGAAAGTAACTTCTACGTCTTTTTCTTCTCCAGCTTTAAGACCGATTAACTGATCTTCAAATCCAGGAATGAATGTACCACTCCCGATTTCAAGGTCGTGTCCTTCCATTTCTCCGCCTTCGAATGCTTCTCCATCAACGAAGCCTTTGAAGTCGATGTTTGCAACGTCACCTTCAGCAACTTCGCCTTCTTTAACGACAAGCTCAGCATATTGACCGAGTAACGCTTCGATTTGTTCGTTTACATCGTCTTCAGATACTTCGGCATCGATTTCTTTACCTTCAAGTCCTTTGTATTCACCAAGCTCTACTTCTGGCTCTACAGTCACTTCTAATTCAAGTACTAAATCTTTGCCTTTTTCAATTTCTTTAACATCAACGCTCGGTTGATCGACTGGTTTAATACCTGTTTCATCAATCGCTTTGCTATAAGCGCCTGGTAAAACGATATCTAAAGCGTCTTGATATAATGATTCAACGCCAAAGCGTTTTTCGAACATTTGACGAGGAATTTTACCTTTTCTAAATCCAGGTACTTGAATATCTTTTTTTACTTTGTTGAATGCTTGGTCTAAAGCTTTGTCAAAATCTTCAGAAGGTACTGTAATTGTTAATGTACCTACGTTTCCTTCTTTCTTTTCCCAAGTTTGTGTTTGAGACATAATCATTTCCTCCGTTATTTTACATTTTAATTAACCTATTCATTGTAACATAATCGATTTTTCAATAAAAGTATCGACTACTTATGAATTTCTTTTTCAATTTTTAGTATCCAATCCGCCACAAAACCATTAAACGAATGCATGGGTAATTCGTTATTTAACATTTTTGTATACGATATAAACCCTTTTGCTAGTTCTTTAGGTGTGAACGGCACTTTAAGAGGATACCATAGTAAGCTAATGTTTAAAAATATTTCAATCGCTTGTTGTATGCGTTCCTCGTGGTCAAAGCGAAGCTGACCGTCTTCGACGATCCAACGAATCGTCGGTTCGACTTTTGCAGATTTCTCAAATTGTTTAAATTCACTAATATGTGCATCAAACGTTTCACCAAATTTTTCTAGATGAATGACACCGTCATACTCTATTTCTTTTAAATAAATGACCATGAGTGATGCTACACTCATATCTCTTTCCGATTGAAGTAATTTATAAACATCATCACCATATGACTCATCTTTTAAATCGATTAAATGCTCAACCGCAGCGATGACAAGTGTCGGATTTTCGGCGTTTAAATACTCATCTATATCAATATCTATCGTATTAAACACTTCATCATTATTTTCATTTGGTTGCGTCATCGTATTTCTTTTCTTTAACTCTTCTGTCGCATAATGTTTGCAATGTGTCGCAAATTGTATAAGTGAGGCTGCCATCCCACTCTCTTTACCTGTCACAGTAACGATATTTGACCATTCGAGTAATTCTTCATATAACTTTAAATTGAATAACGCTTGAAGGATCATGTTCAGATGAACTTCTGCTTCATCGCGTGACACTTCTTTCGTTTGAAAACACTGCTGAGCGTATTTATATATCATTTCATATTCGTTTTTTTGAATTAACACATCATAATACATTTCGACTAAAGTGATATTTGTATGTTCTATTAACGTGTTATATTCAGCAAATCTATCTATAAAAAAATCAAAATCGTTATTGTGATAGAGTGCTTTTAAATCACGTTCGATTTTTTTAATAAACCGTGGGTGTGACGTTAAGTTATTCATATAAATCACGAATGATGAGTTCACTCCACGTTTCGTAGTTTCCTAACTCTTTTAACTCTTCTCTTTTTGACCATATAAGTTGTAGCGTGTCTTCTTCATTCGTAAATACTTTTTCTTTGTCGACATTTACTTTAAATACGAGTCCAATATGGACACGTCCGACTTCGTTTGTATCATCGTTAATTAAACCGATTAGTTCAAACGCGTTTAAGTCTTTCTTTTCTAAGCCAATTTCTTCTTGTAGTTCACGCGCTGCGTTTTCAAACATTTTTTCTTTAATGTTTTCTTCAGATTCAATATCATTCATATGTCCACCGACACCGATTGAATGAAGTCCATGTAGACGAGATTCACCGCCACCTGTTAAACGTTTATAAACGAGCGTTTCATCTTCACTTTCAACAATCGTATATGATACGAGTTGTTTATACGACTCGTCTTCTTCCATATCTCCACGGCGTTTAATTTCATAGTCATCTAACGTCTTCGTGATTTCATTAAAACGTGCATCAGATTGACTTAAAAAACCGTTAAACGCATGTGCTTCATCATTAAATAAATCTTTTCTATTTACTACTAAAATCATTTCATCAAATTTACTCATCTATATACTCCTAATCTTTTACTGTCTTCATTATACTATAGTAATTTTTAATGTGTTTTGCTATAATTTCACATTGAAACAGGTTCGAAAACTTCCCTGTATAAAAAACTAAGGAGAATTACAATGAAATTTACTTCAAAGGATCTTGCAATTAATGCATGTATCGCCGCTTTGTATGTCGTCTTAACGACAATTAACCCCATCGGTCACGGAATGATACAAGTCCGCGTGTCAGAAATGCTCGCTATTCTTCCGTTTATAAACCGAAAATTTATACCTGGAATGATCGTAGGTGTAACAGTTGCAAACTTCTTTTCACCACTCGGGTATATCGACGTTCTTGTCGGAGTAGGATGTGCGGTCGTTTCGTATACAATTAGTTACTTTATTAAAAACTTATGGATAAACGTCGTACAATACGCAGTTGTATGTGGGCTTATCGTATCACTCATGCTGAAATCTGTATTAGGGATACCATATTGGCCATCAGTCATCGCGATATTCATATCGACATTAATCGTTGGTATGATTGGTGCAGTCATATTTAATGCTCTAAAAGAAAGACTAAAATTAGTAGATTAATATAAGCAGTAAAGCACCCAATATTATGGGTGCTTTTTAAATATACCAATTCACAACTTCTTGATTTTCAATTTTAGCAATTATATACGCCTCTTTATCGTAACCGTCGTATTCCATACCACTTACAGACATATAAATTTGCCCTTCATTCGGTTGATAATAAATGTCATAAGGTTCATCTCTAAATTCTTCATCCATACTGACTAAATCTTCGTTAATCAATAAAATAATATGATTTTTATCCATACGTTAAACTCCTTTATATACTTTTTTAATACGTGTATATCGTATACCCAACATAATCAGTAAAGTAATCTTTCATGAAGTATAAATAAAGGTATTTAAGAAAATAAAAAAGCCTGTAACTTTGAAGTTACAGGCTTTAATTACGTCCCGGGAGGGATTCGAACCCCCGACCGATGGCTTAGAAGGCCATTGCTCTATCCAGCTGAGCTACCGGGACCTATCAATGAACACAATAACCATTATAGTAAATGCCACGTCTAAATGTCAACATGTTTTTTTATAATTATACGTGTTTCATTGATTCACTCGAGTTCGACTTGTTTTAACACTTCTCCGTCTCTTTTATAAAACGTTATGATTTTCTCTTCAGTGTCTAATACTGCATATGTTTCTGGCTCAGAACTTCTAGAAGCGGATATTGATCCTGGGTTTATACAGTAAACGTCATTAATTTTTTCTACTTTAGCGATATGCGTATGACCATATAACGCATAAATTGCACCGAGTGCTTTCGCTTTTGAAGCGAGTAAATTTCGATCACGATTTACGTGGTATAAATGACCGTGTGTAAAATAAATAAGTCCGTCATATAATTGTTCAGTTCTAAAACTCGTATCATAATCCGTATTTCCTTTAACATACTCATACGGTTCGAGTAGAGCATCTTCTGATGATAGTTCGCTATCACCGAGATGGATGTATAGATCAGCATCTATTTCTTTAGGCAATTTTTCAATCATTGTCTTTTCTCTATGGTTATCACTGACGATTAATACTTTCATTATTTCACCTAACTTTGAAGTCTATTAAATAAGTTTTCATCTTCTAATAACTTGTCGATGGCACGTTTTCGATGGGAAATCTCAGATTTTTCATCTATCGATAGCTCGCCAAACTTTTTACCATCTAACGTTTGAAAGAGCGGGTCGTATCCAAATCCATTAGTTCCAACTGGTGCTTCTAATATTTCACCGAATACAACGCCCTCATACGTATACGCTGTTCCATCCGGAAATGCGACCGCAATAACAGAAGTAAAGTATGCGGATCTGTTTTCTTCACCTTTCATTAATTGTAATAACTTTTTGTTATTTTCTTGATCTGTCGCGTCATCTCCAGCAAAACGTGCAGATCTTACTCCTGGAGCACCTTCTAACGCTTCTACTGATAATCCTGAATCGTCACTGATTACAGGTAGATTCGTACGTTTTGCACCTTCTAATGCTTTTATTAAAGCATTATCTTTAAACGTTTCACCATCTTCTACAGGATCAAAATCTTCTAAAATAGATTGAATTCCAACGACTTCGAACTGTTTAAAAATTGATTTGAAATCATTAATTTTACCTTTATTACCACTTGCAATTACTATTTTACTCATAAAATACTCCTATAATTTTACTGATTGAATCGTATATTTAAAATTCGGCATCCATTCGTTTAAAATATCTTCGAATTGATTATGGTCACCGTGAACGTAAATCTCGTGTATGATCTCATCGTCTTTTGAACTGAGTAGCTCTTTAAACTCTAGTAACGTACTGACGTCTCTCGCAGTCTCTAATCCAGAGTCGACGATATGCTTTTCATTTGAAAAATAATCATCAATCGCCTGTTTGATTAACGGATAATGAGTGCACCCGAGAATTACTGTATCTGCATTTGTGTCTTTAACGCTCTTTAACGTCTCCTGAATTACATTATCTCGTATATCAGCATTTTTATAATTAAATGCTTCGATAAGTGGTACAAAATCTGGACACGCATGCTCTGTGACGATTGCTGATTTATTAATCTTTTGTATCGTCGACTTATATTTATGTGAAAGCATCGTACCTCGCGTAGATAAGACGAGAATATTATCATTGTCTGAAATTTGTAATGCACGTCTTGATCCCGGTTTAATAACACCGATGACTGGGATATCTATCATCTTTCTAATTTCAGAAATAGCGAGAGCAGTCGCTGTGTTACAAGCAATGATAAACAGCTTTATATCTTTACGATTTAAAAAATTATAAATTTCTTTCGTGAACGATAATACCTCTTCTTTCGAGCGCTCACCATACGGACATCTTAAACTATCCCCAAAATATACGATTTTTTCTCTCGGTAGTTGTCGTACGAGTTCTTTTACAACTGTTAAACCACCGACTCCAGAATCCATGACGCCGATTGCCTTATTATTCATATGACATCGACTCACTTTTTTTAATCATTCGTTTAAGCAAAGTGGATAACATTTCTTTCTCATCTTCAGTAAAATCACACGTAATTTCATCGATGAACTGTACGCGCTTTTTAATAACTTGAGACAATAGTTCCGTACCTTTTTGTTCGATTTTTACGAGAACGACACGTTTATCTTTATGACCACGCTCTCTACGTACAAAACCACTACATTCGAGTTTGTCTATAATATCTGTCGTTGTCGAATAAGCAAGATCTAACTTTTTAGCGACCTCTCCGATCGTTTGACCATTAGAATCACTCACCCATTGTAGTGCGATAAATTGAATTTTTGATAATTTATATTCTTTTAATATTTCACGACCATACAGCCTTACTTGCACCGATAAATGCCTCAATGATTTTTCAATCGATGCACTATTCATATTTAAAGGCATACTTATCCCCACCTTAACCTATATGGCTATATTATACATGAATTAAAAATTGAAATAAAAAAAGATGTGTCGAAACACATCTTTTTGTATATTATTCTACTTCATGGTCACTACCAAAGAATGATTTAAACATATGGAATGTCGTTTCTCTTTGCATAGATGCGATAGACGTTGTTAATGGAATACCTTTTGGACATGCTTTAACACAGTTTTGTGCCATACCACATTCAGATACTCCACCTTTGCCCATTAACGCATCTAATCTTTCGTCTTTGTTCATTCGTCCTGTTGGATGTAAGTTAAATAGACGAACTTGTGAAATCGGTGCTGCACCGATAAAGTCAGATTTGTCGTTTACGTTTGGACACACTTCTAAACATACACCACAAGTCATACATTTAGAAAGTTCATATGCAACTTGACGTTGTTTTTCAGGCATACGAGGACCTGCACCAAGATCGTATGTACCATCGATTGGTACCCATGCTTTTACACGTTTTAAGCTATCGAACATACGTGAGCGGTCAATTTGTAAATCTCTAACGACTGGGAATGTGCTCATCGGTTCTAACGTGATTGGTTGAGTGTACTGGTCAATTAGCGCAGTACATGATTGGCGTGCGTTTCCGTTAATAACCATTGAACACGCACCACAAACTTCTTCTAAACAACTCATGTCCCAAGTGACTGGTGTTGTTTTTTCTCCTTTAGCATTGACAGGGTTTCTTTGAATCTCCATAAGCGCACTGATGACGTTCATATTTGGTCTGTAAGGAATTTCAAAGTCTTCCCAGTAGCTTTGTGATTCTGGGTTTTCTTGGCGTTTGATTTTTAATTTAATTGTTTCTGCCATTTTAATACTCCTCTCAGATTACTTAGTATAGTCACGTACGCGTGGTGGGATTAGGCTTACATCAACGTCTTCGTATTCAAAACGTGGTGCTTCCGTTGGCCCTTCATAATACGCTTTTGTAGTTTTTAACCATTCTTCATCGTTACGGTCAGGGAATTCTGGTTTGTAGTGTGCACCACGAGATTCATTACGGTTTAAGGCACCGATTGTAATTACTCGTGCTAACACTAACATGTTCCATAATTGTCTTGTGAAGAATGCAGCTTGGTTACTCCACTGCTTCGTATCGTCCATATTAATGTTATGATATCTTTCCATTAATTTAACGATTTCTTTATCAGTTTCAACTAATTTTGCGTTTTCTCTAACAACTGTTACGTTGTTTGTCATTAATTCACCAAGTTCACGGTGTAATTGATATGCGTTCTCTTCACCCTTCATGTTAAGAATGTTTTCCCAGCGATTTTCTTCGACTTTTACTGCTTCATCAAAAATTGCACTATCTAACTCTTCGTAAGTCGTTTCTAAAGAGTTCACATAGTCGATCGCATTAGGTCCAGCAACCATACCACCGTAAATTGCTGATAATAATGAGTTTGCACCAAGTCTGTTTGCACCGTGTTGTGAGTAATCACACTCACCTGCTGCGAATAGACCAGGGATGTTTGTCATTTGATCGTAATCTACATATAATCCACCCATTGAATAGTGTACTGCTGGGAAGATTTTCATTGGAACTTTACGTGGATCGTCTCCAGTAAATTTCTCATAGATTTCGATAATTCCACCGAGTTTAACATCTAACTCGTGTGGATCTTTATGCGAAAGGTCTAAGTAAACCATGTTTTCTCCGTTAATACCTAACTTTTGATTTACACATACATCAAAGATTTCACGCGTCGCGATATCTCTTGGTACAAGGTTTCCATAGTTTGGATATTTCTCTTCTAAGAAATACCAAGGCTTACCATCTTTGTATGTCCAAACACGTCCACCTTCACCACGCGCTGACTCACTCATAAGACGTAATTTGTCGTCACCAGGAATTGCGGTTGGGTGAATCTGGATAAATTCACCGTTTGCGTATACTGCACCTTGTTGGTACACGATTGACGCTGCTGATCCAGTGTTAATCATTGAGTTTGTCGATTTACCAAAGATAATACCAGGTCCACCTGTAGCCATAATAACCGCATCAGCACCGAACGAACGAATTTCACCCGTTTTGATGTCTTGCGCTGTAATACCACGTGCACGACCTTCAGCATCTTTAACGATGCCTAAAAATTCAAAACCTTCGTATTTTGTTACTAAACCTTCAACTTCATATTTTCTTACTTGCTCATCAAGTGCGTATAATAACTGTTGACCAGTCGTTGCACCTGCGAATGCCGTACGGTGATATAACGTTCCACCGAAACGACGGAAGTCGAGTAAACCTTCTGGCGTACGACTAAACATAACGCCCATACGGTCGAGTAAGTGAATAATTTTTGGTGCTGCTTCAGTCATTGCCTTAACCGGTGGTTGGTTGGCTAAAAAGTCTCCACCGTACACCGTATCATCAAAGTGTTTATAAGGTGAATCTCCCTCACCTTTTGTATTTACGGCACCGTTAATTCCACCTTGTGCACATACAGAGTGTGAACGTTTAACTGGAACAATTGAAAATAGATCAATTTGTGCGCCGCTTTCTGCTGCTTTTATCGTTGCCATTAGACCTGCAAGTCCACCCCCGACAACGATAACTTTATTATTTGCCATTAGTGACACTCCTTTAAATAAATGCGAATAATGTTTGAACGCCGATGAATCCAACAATTACAAAAACGATAATCGCAACATAGCTCATTATTTGCTGAGATTTTGGTGATTGTGTAATTCCCCATGTAATCATGAATGACCATAATCCGTTTGCAAAGTGGAATACGACCGCAAGAACACCGACTACATAGAATACAAACCAAAATGGACTACCGAGAATATCTGCCATCATATCAAAGTTTACTTCAGCACCTAGTAGTACTTGGAAACGTGTTTGATAGACGTGAATCGCAATAAATACGAATGCAATAATTCCCGTAATTCTTTGAATAAGGAACATCCAGTTTCTGTATGTACCGTATCGACCTACGTTGTTTTTTGCAGTAAATGCAATATACACACCGTAAATACCATGGAATAAAATCGGTAAGTAAATGACAAATGTTTCAAGAACTAAAACAAAAGGCAAGTTACCCATGAATCCAGCAGCCGTGTTAAACGCTTCTGGTCCACGTGTTGCGAAGTTGTTGATGATCAGGTGTTGAACTAAGAACACACCGAGTGGCACAACTCCAAGCAATGAATGCAATCTTCTCACAAAAAAGCTCGAATCTTGTTTAGACACTATTGTCCCCCCTAACCAAATTAACAAATCATAGTGTTTGCTTTATATTTTACGACTCATTATCAGTTAAATCAAGACACTATAAAGCCTTTTCAGCTATTATTGTTAAGTTTTTCAACAATTGCCTCTGAAATGTTTTGTGGAATCCCAATTCTTTGAAAATCTTCAACGGATTTTGTTTTCATATTTTCTACTGATCCAAAGGCACGTAACATCGCTTGTTTACGCTTTGGACCAAGTCCTTTAATATCGTCTAACGCAGAACGAAATGCTGTTTTTTTACGCGTATTTCGATGGAATGATATCGCAAAACGGTGGACTTCATCTTGTATACGTTGTAGTAAATAAAACGTTTGTGAAGTTTTCTTTAAAGGGACGATTGCTGCAGTTTCTCCGTATAACAACTCTGCCGTATTATGTTTGTCGTCTTTTTTTACGCCAGCGACAGGAATAAATACGCCGAGCTCATCTTTTAAAATACTTTTAGCAGCGTTCATTTGTCCAATACCACCGTCTACGATTATGAGATCTGGTAATGCCAAACCTTCACGTAATACACGGCTATAACGTCTGCGAATCACTTCTCTCATCGATTCGTAATCATCTGGTCCTTCAACCGTACGAATTTTATATTTTCTATATGACTTTTTATCAGGCTTACCATCTATAAAAGTGACCATTGCACTGACAGGGTCTGCACCTTGAATGTTTGAGTTATCAAACGCTTCGATATGCCTTGGAGTTTCAATATTCAGTACGTCTCCAAGTGTTTCTATTGCTTCAGTCGTCCGTCTTTCATCTCGCGCGATAATTTCAAAGCGACTTTTAATTGCAACTTCGGCATTTTTACACGCTAGATCAACCATTTCACGTTTACTACCACGTTTTGGGGTGATTGTTTTCATCGGTAATGCTTTATTTAAAATCACTGGGTCAATTGATACTGGTAAATGAACTTCTTTTGGTTTTAAGTTCGAATCTAGCTCATAGAACTGAAAGACGAAACGGTTAAATTCTTCGTCGACTGTATCATTCATTGCAAACATTTCTGCTTTTTTCTCAATCAGTTTACCGTTACGAATCAGCAAGACACTAATTGCCATCCAACCTTTATACGTGTAAAATCCGAACACATCTCTCGCTGTCATATCGCTCGTTAACATGTTTTGTTTTTCCATCGTCGCATTTATATGATGAATTAAATCACGATATTCTTTGGCACGTTCAAATTCTAATGCTTCTGATGCTTTTTGCATTTTATTTTCAAGATCTGTTATGACTGAATCGGTATCACCGTTTAAAAAGTTTGTGATTCCTTGAATCATTTTGTTATTTTCTGTTTTTGTTACTTCATACACACATGGTCCTAGGCACTGCCCAATGTGGTAATACAAACATAATCTATCCGGCATCGTATCGCATTTTCGTAACGGATAAATCCGGTCGAGTAATCGTTTTGTTTCATGTGCACTATAAGCGTTTGGATATGGACCAAAATATTTACCTGTTCGTTTATTAACAGTACGTGTAACGAGTAATCGTGGATGTCGTTCATTCGTAATTTTTATAAACGGATAACTTTTATCGTCTTTTAATAAAATGTTATAGCGTGGTTGATGCTTTTTTATTAATGTATTTTCTAGTAATAATGACTCAACTTCAGAATCTGTGATAACAAAGTCAAAATCGACGATGTCACTCACGAGTCGCATTGTTTTTTCATCGTGTGCACCTGTAAAATATGATCGTACACGATTTCTTAAGTTTTTAGCTTTACCGACGTAAATAATTTCATCGCGCTTATTTTTCATTAAATAACAGCCAGGTTCTTTTGGTAACACCGAAAGTTTTAACTTTAACTGTGAATCTTTTTCCATAAGTAATCCCTCAATTGATATAAAAAAAGCCGCTTATCGCGGCTCAGTCGTATATTATAAGTGTTTTTCGATTAATGAAACGAGTTGCTCTTTTGGTTGGAAGCCAACAACTTTGTCTACTTCTTCTCCATCTTTCATAAGAATTAAAGTAGGAATAGACATAACGCCGTAATCAGCTGCAGTTGCTTGGTTGTCATCCACGTTTACTTTAAGGATGTCTGCTTTACCTTCAACTTCTGTTGCTACTTCTTCTAGTACTGGTGCAATCATCTTACATGGTCCACACCAAGGCGCCCAAAAGTCTACAAGTTTTACACCTTCGCTAATTTTTTCTTTAAAATCTGAATCATTTACATCATAAATTGCCATAGTATTATGCCTCCAAATTGTATTGTAAATATATTATAACAGTTTTTTTTATATAGAAAAATATTATGCTTATTGAAATACAGTTAAATATAATATCCCTGCAATAAACATAATCACTGCAAATGTGATCAGTACTTTTGCGAGCTTATACATATCAAAATTATCCATATTTAGCACCTACTTCATCGTCACAATCGTTACGCCAAATCCACCTTCTGACGGTAAACCTTGTCTAAACGATTTTACTTTACTATGTCTTCTAAGTGTTTTTTCAACTGCCTCTTTTAAAGCACCTGTCCCTTTACCGTGGATGATTTCAACTTCATTTAAATTCGATAACACGACTTGATCTATATAACGGTCAAGTCGAATGACCGCATCTTCATATCGCTCTCCGCGTAAATCCAGTTTATTCGGAACACTTTGTCGACTTACTTTTCTAGAAATGACCGGTTTTACTTTTTTCTCTTTACGCTTTTTAAGCTCGTTACGTGGGATTTTCATCTTAATTATACCCATTTGAACAGTGACCTCGTCACCATCGACTTCGATGACATCACCTTTTTGTCCGTACGATAAAACATCGACAGAATCACCGACATGAAGTTCTGTATTATCTTCTGAAGTAACCTCTTTTTTAATATCTTTTTCATAATAGCTATCTGTTAATGCCTTTTTAGCTTCGATAAGTTTATGTGATTCGATATTATCAACACCGAGAGACTTCATGAGCTCTAGCTCTTCGATAATTCCAGATGCTTTTCTTTCTGCATCTTTAATGATGGTATTTGCTTTATCTTCAGCCGCTTCAATGAGTCGAGTTTTCTGATATTCGTAGTCTGCCATAAATCCGTTTAACGTTTTATGAATATCTTTAGTTTCTTTTAATAATTGATACGTTTCTTCCTCATGGATTCTCGCAGATTTTGTATGTCGTTCTAACGACTCGATCATTTCGTTGATTTCAAAGTTATCTCTTCCGGACAATTCTTCAGCACGACGTATGACTGAGGAATTTAACTTTAGTTTTTCTGAGATTTTAAATGCGTTTGATTTACCTGGAATACCGATCATTAAACGGTACGTTGGTGACAATGTGTCGACATCAAATTCCATCGACGCATTGATTACGTCTTCACGGCTATATGAAAACGACTTTAACTCTTTATAGTGTGTCGTTGCTATCGTTTTAATATTTTTATCGAGTAAAAATTCTAATATGCTGATCGCGAGCGCTGCCCCTTCTTCTGGGTCCGTTCCTGCACCGAGCTCGTCTAAAATAACTAAACTGTCTTTTGTCGCAACGTCTAATATATGACTAATATTCGTTAAATGACTTGAAAACGTCGATAACGATTGCTCGATAGACTGCTCGTCACCAATATCCGCATAAATACTATCAAATACTGGGAGTCTTGAGCCGTCTAACGCTGGAATTGGAATCCCACTTTGAGCGAGCGCTGCACATAAACCAATTGTTTTAATCGTAACAGTTTTACCACCAGTGTTTGGTCCTGTAATAATGACCGACAAATCACCGATATGAATATCGTTTTTTACAACTTCATCGATATCAATCAGTGGATGATACGCCTTTGTTAAATGGAGTTCTTCATCTTCACTTATAATTGGAATTGTTCCGTTTATAGCATTACCGTATTTCGCTTTCGCGTGCACGAGATCTAAATGATGAAGTATATCATCGATAAGAATTAACGATTCTGCTTCTAATACAACTCTCTCTGTAAGTTCAATTAATATCTTTTCTACTTCAACATTTTCTTGTTCACGTAGTCTCGCAATTTTATTTGATAATTCGACGATGGCCATCGGTTCAATGTATACCGTCTGACCTGTCGCACTTACGTCGTGGACGATGCCACGCACTGAACTTTGAGAGTCTGCTTTAACTGGAAGTACAAACCTATTATTTCTCATCGTAATAATTGAGTCACTTAAATGCTTGCTAGATTTTCTTAAAATGTCGTTTAAGCGCGTACGAATTGAACTTTCTTCACGTGTAATTTGTCGACGTATTTTTAATAATTCGTTTGACGCGTGATCTAATACGCCACTTTCATCGATTGTACTCGTAATTTCTTTATAGAGTGATTTATCTTCAGGGAGTTGTGACGTGTAGCGTTCAATTGACTGAAGTTCTATTTCGTTTTCTTTAAATGATTCGATCACACGAATCAACGTATCTTTACGATATAAGTTACTTTTAATTTTTAAAAACTCATCGACCGTTAACACACTACCAATTTGAGCACGTTTTACATAGCCTTTCATGTCTGAAATACCTGCCATCTCTAAGTTTTGATGGCGTAAAATCGTTAAAATATCATCTGTTTCAGCAAGGTTTTCTTTTACTTCTATTACAGACGTTTCAAATAATTTAGGAGATATTTTACTTTTCGTTTTTTCACTCATTGCATACGATTTTACTCTCTCTAAAATTTTGTTAAATTCTAGAGCGCGTATTGTACGTTCATTCATTTCTTATCACTTACCATCTTCTATAAATTGTTTAAATGCTTGTCTAGATAACGTATTGATTACGTTTTTCTTATTAACCTGTCCTTTTTGAAGCGTTGCGATGCCGTATTCCATAAACGCTAAATGATCGATATGATGCGCGTCTGTATTTACTGTTAACATGATATCTTTTCCATAAATAGCGTCGCTCGATAAATCTAAACGATTCGGATTCGCATTCACTTCTAAAATAGTACGCGTATCTTTTGCGATTTGTAACAACTCTTCCATATTAACATTATAGCCGTCACGTCGACCAATTAACCGCCCTGTTGGATGCGCGATGTGTCTGACATATGGATTATGCATTGCACATTTTAGTCGGTGCATAATTTCCTCTTCAGTCTGATTGAAGTTAGAGTGAATGCTCGCAATGACGTAGTCGAGCGATTTTAATATATCATCTGAATAATCGAGTGTTCCGTCACTTAGAATATCCATTTCAGTACCTGCATAGACGTCAATTTCATCATATTCATCGTTAATTTTACGTATTTCTTCGATTTGTTTTAGTAAACGCTCTTCACTTAACCCATTTGCAACGGGTAAACTTTTTGAGTGATCAGTAATGATGATATACTCGTACCCACGCTCTATACATGCTTCGACCATCTCACGTATACTATATGCACCATCACTATACGTCGTATGCATATGAAGGTCTCCCTTAATATCATCGAACGTAATAATCTCACTCATATTAACGTCTACTTCAGAACCAGTTTCACGCATCGCCGGCGGAATATACGATAAATCAAAGTGTTTATAAAATTGCGCTTCACTATCAAACGTTAAAATTTCTCCGTTACTTTCGACGCCGTATTCATTAATTTTTTCGTTACGTGATTTTGCGATTTGTCGCATTCTCACGTTATGATCTTTACTCCCTGTAAAGTGCTGTAACGTAGAGTAATATTCGTCACCTTGAACGAGCCTAAAATCTACTTGTATATTGACTAAACCTTCCGTATATTGAATCGAAACCTTTTTATCCCCTTTAGTGATAAACGACTTAAAAAAGGATACGTCTTCAATGTCTTTTATGAATTCGTGACTGTCACTTAACTGAACGATAAAATCAATATCCCCACTCGTTTCTTTGAACCTTCTTGCACTACCTGCGATGTCAAAGCGTTCGACATAATTTAATGACGATAAAAAACTTTCAATGTTTTTTTGTATCGTCATGACTGTAGATATTGGATGGCGCTTAACATCACTTAACGAAATCAGACCATTTAGTATATTTTCTTCGGTCTTTTTACCAAACCCAGGGAGTTGTTGAAGTTTGCCGTCCCGTAAAAACCGTTCGAAGTCATCTAAATTGTCGATACCTGTCTCTTCATAAATCTTTGCGACTCGTTTGGCACCGAGCCCTGGAATTTTTGTCATATATGTTAACCCGACAGGTGTACGTTCTTTTAATTCGTTTAACACTGTACTTTGATTCTTCTCTAAATATTCTTCGATTACTTCTTTTGTCGATTTACCGATACCTTTTATCCCGTCGAATGATTCAATTTCAGAAAGTGCGCGCGGATCTTTTTCGAGCGCTGCTGCTGCTTTTCTATATGCAGAAACTTTAAATGAGTTTTCTAAATTTAATTCTAAATACGTTGCGATTTCTTCGAGCATACGTATAATATCTCTTTTTGTCATCTGTATACCTCCATAAAAAATAGGGCCACTCTGGCCCTACTATAAGCTATATTTGTGACCAGTCTTTTAACTTGCCAGAAATAAATAACGTATGGTCGATTATAAACGTCGCTAAGCTTGAGTTACCGACCATCTGTTGTAGTGTTGTTGATGGAACTGTCCCAATGAAAAATAAAACGATCGCTAAAATGTACAGACATTCAATAATTCCTAACACTGTTCCAACAATTTTACTCGTTTTTCTATCAAAAATAATTTGATTGATGTAGTCAAATACACTAATCACAATCTGAATTATAATTTTTGACACGATAAAAATAATTAAAAACGCAGAAATATAATAATATGCTTGTTCTAAATTCGCAATATCATCAAAGACGATATTGTTTACTTCAGAAACGCTAGATGGGTACGGCATAATTAGATCGAGTCGGTCTCCAAGCTGTTTATAATTGAGTCGCGCAATAATAATGGCTGATAACGTACCGAAGAAATGTAAAAACTGAAGGATGCCTCCACGTCTATAGCCTACAATTCCACCAATTACGATGAGTATAATAATTAAAATTGTCATAGACTATTCCTTTGACTCTTTTAATTGCTTTAAGACATCTTCATACTTTTCTTCGAGTTGTAAGTAATCATCCATTAAGTTTACACACGTTAACACTGCTTTACGATGTAAATCTAAACCAGCATTCATACGTGCAACTTCACTTATTTTTTCATCGACCGCTTCAGCAACTCGCTCTAAGTATTCTCTATCATTTGCACCGACTAACGTATATTCATTATTGTAAATTTTAACAGATACTCTATTCTTTTTATTTTCCATAGTACTCTCTCTTTTTCATCAATAATTCATTTAAATTTATTTTAATTATACTGAAGGATGTGCGTATTCACAACAAATCTAATTAAATCATTGAAAAAAGAGGCAAATATGCCTCTTTATTATTCACGAATCGTAAATCCTTCTGCTTCTAACTTTTCAATAATTGGATCATGTGCTTCTTTTACATCACTGTCTTTTAAAGTGTCTTCTTTATTGAGATAAATTAAATGTAATCCGATCGACTTTTTATCGTCGTCAATATGTTCGCCTTCGTACACATCAAATGGATATACATCGACTAAATAATTCGGACGTAACGACCAGATTAAATCGATAATCGATTGAGACGTAATCTCTCTCGGCACTTCTAGAGCGATATCTCGAGAAATCGAAGGGAATTTAACGATTGGTTCGTACTCAATTGATGCACTATTGTCTAAAATATATGCGAGATCAATTTCAGCAACTGTCGTTTGTCCTAAGTCATGTGTTTTACGATACGTCGGATGAAGCTCACCAATGACTCCAACATTAACGTCATCTAAGAAAATGTGAGCACTACGACCTGGATGTAGTTCCTCGTAGTCTTGCGTCGCTTCAAATCGTACAGAACTTAATAAATTAAACTCTGTAAAAATTGCTTCGACAATTCCTTTAACGTGATAGAAGTCCGGTTCGTGTGTTGTTTTTAACCATTTCGTGTCATTTACTTTACCTGTCGATAAAATTGCTAACTTTTGAATCTCATCTGGTAACTCTGTTTGACCATTTGATTTAAATACATTTCCAATTTCAAAAATTTCAACACGCTCTTGCATACGGTTCATATTATATGTCGCGTTATCAACGAGGTGTGGGATAAGACTCGTTCTTAACACTGAATGCATTTCACTCATCGGCATGCTGAGTTTTAACCCTTCTTTTAACGGTGTAAATAAACCGATATTTTCTTCACTCGTTAATGCGTAGTTAATCGTCTGACTATAGCCATTTGACATTAACAATTCACGCATACTTCTCGTTTTCACTTGCGCATCTGTTAATTGACCCGGCGTGATTTTACTATATTTCGGTAATGTTGAAGGGATATTATCATAACCATAAATACGTGCGACTTCTTCAGAAATATCTTCTTTAATTTTTAAATCGTCTCTTCTAGACGGGATATAACACGTTAACTCATTCTCACCTTCGACTTTAATGCCAAGTCGGTTTAAAATTTCTTTAACCTCATCAGAACTTAGAGATAATCCAAGTCGTTGATTTAAAAAGTCGACTGAAGTCTTAATTGTCGTATCCTCTAAATCTAACTGTCCATCAGATATAATTTTTTCCTCTACCGTTCCGCCTGCGTACTTTTCAAGTAAATGTGCCGCACGGTTTAATGCTTTTACTACAAACACGTGCGATACGCCTTTTTCAAAACGTTGTGATGCCTCACTACGTAGGTTTAAGCGAGATGACGTTTTACGGACATTGACCGGATCAAATAGCGCAGATTCAATAACAACATTTTTCGTGTCATCTTTAACTTCAGAAAAGTCTCCACCCATTACGCCTGCGAGGGCGACTGGCTCTTTACCGTTCGTAATGACGATATCTGACTCTAACAGTTCACGTTCTTTTCCGTCAAGAGTCGTCATCGTCTCACCATCTTTAGCATAACGCGTTACAATTTCTGCACTACCAATTTTATCGTAATCAAACATATGAATCGGTTGACCAAATTCTAATAATACGTAGTTAGAAATATCAACAACGTTATTAATTGGGCGAATTCCAGACTTAATTAAACGCATCTGCATCCATAACGGACTCGGTTGAATCATTACGTCTCTAACGACACGCGCACCGTAATAAGGAACGCTTTCTTTATCTTCAATCGTTACAGATAATTTTGAAGCTGACTCGTGTTCTTTAAATGTCTGCTCTGGTTCTGTCACTTCTCCACCAAATAGTGCGCGCGCTTCATACGCACTACCTATCATTGATAACGCATCTTTACGGTTTGGTGTGAGATCATACTCTAAGACGTAGTCATTTAAGTAAAGTGCTTCTAACGCATCTTGTCCGACTGTCACATCTTCATTCTCACTAAAGATGAAAATACCATCTTCATATTTTTTAGGTGTTAAATCTTTCTCTATACCGAGCTCTTCTAAACTACAAATCATACCGTGAGACTCTACCCCACGTAATTTTGCTTTACGGAGTTTAAGTCCTGGAATTGTGCCGCCAACTTTTGCGACGATGACGTAAACCCCTGCTTTAATATTTGGTGCACCACATACAATTTGTACCGTTTCGTTCCCAATATTTACTTTCGTGACGTTTAATCGGTCGGCATCTGGATGCTGCTCGCATTCTTCAACGTAACCGACGACAACATCTTTCACTTCTTCTCTATAATCGATAATGTCATCGACTTCAATACCGCTTCTAGTAATCTTTTCACTTAACTCGTGTTTTGAAACTTCTAGCGGGATAAACTGATCTAACCATTCTTTAGATACTCTCATGTTTAACCCCTCTTTCTTCAATATATTTAAACTGTTCTAAGAATCGTAAGTCGTTTGTATATAAATGACGGATATCTTCCACACCGTAATATAACATCGCCATACGGTCTGGTCCCATACCAAAAGCAAATCCGCTATATTCACTACTATCAAATCCGGCCATTTCTAATACGTTCGGGTGCACCATACCAGCACCTAAAATTTCAATCCATCCGGATTGTTTACAAACGTTACATCCTTTTCCGCCACATTTAAAGCACGATACGTCAACTTCAACACTCGGCTCAGTAAATGGGAAGTAACTTGGACGTAATCGAATTTCACGGTCTTGACCAAAAATTTCTTTTAAGAATAATTCGAGTGTCCCTTTTAAATCTGCAAGAGAAATATTTTTGTCGACAACAAGTCCTTCAATTTGAGTAAATTGATGAGAATGTGTCGCGTCATCACTATCTCGGCGATACACTTTACCAGGACAGATAATTTTAATAGGTCCTTTACCTTTAGCTGCATTTAATACGCGTGCTTGTACTGGTGACGTATGTGTACGCAGTAGTGTTTCGTTAGAAATATAAAACGAATCTTGCATATCACGTGCTGGGTGAGATTTAGGTAAGTTTAAAGCTTCAAAGTTATAGTAATCACTTTCAACTTCATAACCTTCATACACTTCATAACCGAGACCGACAAAAATATCTTCGATACTGTCGATAATATGTTGAAGCGGATGTTTTCCACCGATTGGACGTTGTCTTCCTGGTAACGTAACATCAATCGTTTCATTTTCTAATTTTTTCTTTAGTAAACGTGCTTCAACTTCTTCAATACCTCGCTCTAATTTTTGTTGAATTGATTGACGTAGCGCATTGACGCTTTGTCCGAATTCCTTTTTCTCTTCATTTGGAATGTCTTTCATATGTTGCATTAACGTCGTGACAGTTCCTTTTTTACCTAAAAATTTAATGCGTAAATCGTCGAGTTGTTTACGATCCGCGGCATCTTCAAATAGCGATTCAAATTTTTCTTTAATCGCTTGCATATCGATGTCTTTATAACTCAATACTTTCACCTCATTTATTTTTTCGCATAAAAAAAACTCCATCCTATAACAATAGGACGGAGTTCCGTGGTACCACCTAAATTCCTGTTAAACAGGCGCTCTCATTTGATAAGGAAATGACCCTTTAACTTCATCTGTTAGGTGAACCCTGACTATAGTATGAGAATACTTCCACCAATCGTATTCACTCTCTGGTCATACTAACTTTGTCATTTATGCCTACTTCGCTTGAAGTTATTATTCGATTGACTTAATTATACATGATTTTTTAAAAAACTTAAAGACTATACTGATGCATTAAAATACCACCAGCAACGGCGACATTTAAACTTTCAGCGTCTCCTGGCATATCAATTTTTACTTTATAATTCGCAGCTGCGAGTACTTCTTCGCTAACACCTTGACCTTCGTTACCTAGAACAATCATTATTTTTTCATCTGTGATTTTATCTGTAAGTGGTTCTCCTGAGAGATCTGTCGTAAGTATTGTCCCGTTGAAATTTTGCATCACTTCAATCAAGTCTACGTCTTCAAGTGAGACGTGAAAATGGCTACCTTGACTACTTCTTAGTACTTTATCGCTATAAGGATCAACTGTGTTTTTACCGATTAAAATACGTTTAAAATTAAAGGCATCGGCTGTACGAATTAAAGTGCCAAGATTTCCAGGATCTTGTATACCGTCAATAGCAAGGACTCGATCACTTTCAATACTTTTTGTTTCCATACGAACGACTGCGATAATACCCGGCGGTGTCACCAGTTTCGATAGCGACGACATGACGTCTTTTGTGACGACAGTCGTTTTTAAATCAAAGTTAAACGTATCTGTTTCAAGCACGAAAATCTCTTCAATATGTGCACCAAACTGAATCGCTTCTTCGATTAAGTGTTCACCTTCAATTAAGAATTGTTGTGCTTTTGTACGCCCTTTTTTAGTTAATAGTTTACGTATTTCTTTGATACGCTTATTATCTTTAGACGTAATTACCATTTGATATTGTCAACGACGTCATCATTTAATGATTTTACGATTTCAACGACAAGTTTTACTGCATTTTTAAAGTCTTCACGGTGCATGATGCTTACGTTTGAGTGCATGTATCTTAAAGGTACACCGATCGCAAGTGATGGTACGCCGTCGTGAACTGTATGGAAACGTCCAGCATCTGTTCCACCACCAGGGATAGCTTGAAGTTGTACGTCGATTCCTTTTTCTTTCGCGAGCTTTTGAACGTGTTTTCTAAATCCGACGTGTCCAATATTTGTCGCATCTAACATGACGAGTAATGGTCCGTCTCCAAGCACTCCAACACCGTCACTCGTTTGAAGTCCTGGAGTATCTGTTGCGATACCAACATCAATTGCAATCGCAAGGTCCGGATTTACTTTATGTGCAGCAGTTTGTGCACCGCGTAGTCCGACTTCTTCTTGGACTGTCGCTCCACTCACTAAGTTAATATCAATTTCTTCTTCTTTTAATTCGTTTAACACTTCCACCGCAAGTGCACAACCGAATCTGTTATCAAATGCTTTTGCTAAAACGTAATCTTTGTTTGCCATTTCTGTAAATTCAGTATAAGGCACGATCATGTCTCCAGGCTTAACTCCGAGAGATTCTGCTTCTTCTTTATCTTTTACACCGATATCTAAATACATATCTTTAATATCGACTGTTTTCTTACGTGCTTCAGGCGATAACATATGTGGAGGTGTAGAACCAACAACACCAATATACTCGCCGTCATCTGTCACGAGTGTCATTTTTTGAGATAAAATAACTTGACTCCACCAACCACCGATCGGTGTAAATTTAATAAACCCTTTATCGTCAATTTGTGTGACCATAAATCCGATTTCGTCTAAGTGACCACCAATTAAGATCGTGCGTGATCCATTCCCTTTTTTCTTACCGAAAATACTACCTAAGTTATCTTCAATGAGCTCATCAGAAACTGGTGTTAAATACTCTTTCATTAACTTTTTAACGTCATATTCAAATCCAGAAATTCCATTCGCATCTGTTAGAGATTTTAGTAATTCTAATTGTTTATCCATATGTATCCCCTTTCTTTTATAATCATTATTTTAGCACATTTAAAAACTGATTTATTAATCCTGAATCAAATAATAAAAATATATCTATACTAAAAAATCCACATTGATTACTCAATGTGGATTATAGACATTATTTTAAAGCGTCTTTTGCTGTGTTTACTAACTGTTCGAATGCTTTTTCATCGTTAATTGCGATTTCAGAAAGCATTTTACGGTTCATTTCGATGCCAGCAAGTTTAAGACCGTTCATTAAACGGCTGTAGCTGATGTCGTGTTGACGCGCTGCAGCGTTAATACGTGCGATCCATAATTTACGGAATTCACGCTTTCTATTTTTACGGTCACGGTATGCATATTGACCTGATTTGATTACTTGTTGCTTCGCAACTCTATATAAATTTCCTTTAGCACCGAAGTAGCCTTTTGATTGTTTTAATAATTTTTTACGTCTTTTACGAGTAGTTACTCCTCTTTTAACACGAGCCATTGTTGTTCCTCCTTAAAAATTACTTACCAGCTTTAGCTAATAAATGTTTTAATCTTCTTGCGTCTGACTTAGCAACTAATGCTGGTTGACGAAGTTTACGTTTTTGTTTTTTAGTTTTGTTTGCCATTAAGTGGCTAGTAAACGCTTGTGAACGTTTAAACTTACCTGATGCAGTTTTCTTAACACGTTTTTTGTAACCTTTATGAGTTTTCATTTTAGGCATAATAAATTTCCTCCAAAATCAAGTATTATTTTTCTTTTTTAGGAGCTAAGACTAAGAACATCGAACGACCTTCCATTTTAGGACGGACTTCTAAATCTCCTTCTTCTTTTAGCGCCTCTGCAAACTTAACGAGAACATCTCTACCGATGTCTTTATGAGTAATTGCACGTCCTCTAAAACGAATAGAAGCTTTTACCTTATCACCTTTAGATAAGAACTTCTTCGCTTGGTTAGCTTTCGTATTAAAGTCATGCTCCTCAATAGTCGGAGATAGACGAATCTCTTTAACGTTGATCACACGTTGTTTTTTACGTGCTTCTCTTTCTTTTCTCTGTTGTTCATATTTGTACTTACCATAGTCCATAATACGAGCAACAGGTGGTTTTGCATTTGGAGCAACTAAAACAACATCAAGATCTACTCTTTCTGCCATTTCAAGTGCTTCTTGCTTAGATTTAATACCGAGCTGTTCGCCATTTTGGCTGATTAATCGAACTTCTTTTGCACGAATACGATTATTAATAATTGCTTGGTCTTTTGCTATTGTTGACACCTCCAAAAATTTAACGAACAAAAAAGAGCGAGTGCATAGCTGCACCCGCTCACTGAAAAGACACTAATAGTGCCCATTCCCGAAAACCCGTTTACCGTTGGCTAAGGGTGTGAAGCGGGAGCTTCAACTTGTCCGTTCAATTCAACTCTTATAACTATACAGTAGTTATTTGTATATGTCAAACATATTTATATATTAAATTTCGCCTTCACTGCTTTTTTCTTTAGTTCACGTAAAAATTCTTCTTTTTCTTTTGGTGACACTTTTACGTTATCATATACTCCACCAATATAATCAATTTGTATCGCATCTTCACTTTTTGCTGCTTTGTTTCCACCGACGATAATATCGTCTGTTGCAGAAACGTTTGTGATCGCATCGTAAAAGATTTTCGACTTTTTAAAACCGTTATATATGATTAACTGATGATTTGTAAACGTATATTTCACCGGCTTAAACGTATTCACAAGTACGATGATTATAATGAGTGTAATCGATACTGATATTCGACTTGGCGGAATATCTCTTAAATACCCAACCAAAACAATGATGATCGTCGGTATAAGAAGTAGTAGCAAGTTATACCTTATAAATTTAATCCCGTATTTAGAATAATAGGTCATACTCTCACCTACCTATTATTTTTTAAGTCGAATCTCATCGACGAGTTTATATAAGAACTCTTCTTTTTCGTAACTATTTTGCTCAGTTTCACCGTATTTACGCACGTTAACTTCTTGTGCTTCAACTTCTTTATCACCTACGACGACTTGGTATGGTACTTTTCGAGTTTGTGCATCTCTAATTTTATACCCCATTTTTTCATCGCGTGTATCGATATCTGCACGGATACCATATGATTTCATTTCATCTAAAATTTCACGTGCATAATCATAGTGTAAGTCTAAGTTTACCGGAATAATTTGCACTTGTTCTGGTGCTAACCATAATGGGAATGCACCTTTATATTCTTCAATTAAGAATGCGACAAATCGTTCCATCGTACCAACAACACCACGGTGGATAACGACTGGACGGTGGTTTTGTCCGTCTTCACCGATATATGTTAAATCAAAGCGTTCAGGAAGTAGGAAGTCTAATTGAACTGTTGATAATGTTTCTTCAATTCCTGAAGCTGTTTTCACTTGAACGTCAATTTTCGGTCCGTAGAATGCCGCTTCATCGAGTGCTTCAACGTACTCAAGTTCTAATTCATCTGCCGCTTCTTTTAACATTCTCTCTGCAGTGTTCCACATGTTATCATCATCGAAATACTTATCTGTATTTTCTGGATCACGGTAACTTAAGCGGAATGAGTAGTTTTCAATCTTAAAGTCTTTGTATACTTCTTCGATTAAATGAAGTACACGTTTAATTTCTTCTTTAATTTGATCTGGACGAACAAATACGTGTGCATCATTTAATACCATTCCACGAACACGTTGTAATCCTGAAACTGCTCCAGACGCTTCATAGCGGTGCATCATTCCTAATTCTGCGATACGAATTGGAAGTTCACGGTATGAGTGTCTTTCATTTTTATAAATCATCATATGATGTGGACAGTTCATCGGACGAAGAACGAGTTCTTCGTTACCAATTTTCATAGCAGGGAACATGTCGTCTTGATAATGCTCCCAGTGTCCACTCGTTTTATATAAATCACTGTTTGCTAAAATTGGAGTATAAACGTGGTCATACCCAAGTGCTACTTCTTTGTCGACGATATAACGTTCGATTTCACGGCGAATTGTCGCACCGTTTGGTAGCCAGAACGGTAAACCTGCACCGACGAGTTGAGACGTATCGAAGATTTTCATCTCACGACCGATTCGTCTATGGTCACGTTCTTTTCTTTCTTCTAACATTTTTAAATGCTCTTCAAGATCTTTCTTTTTAAAGAACGCAGTACCGTAAATACGTTGTAACATCTTATTATCAGAATCTCCACGCCAATATGCACCAGCGATTGATAATAATTTATATTCTTTAATTTTTGATGTTCTCGGTACGTGTACACCACGACATAAATCTGTGAAGTCGTCTTGAGTGTATACAGTGACGAGCTCGTCTTCAGGAATCGCGTCGATTAATTCTAATTTATATTCATCGTGTTTAAATAATTCTTTTGCTTCTTCACGTGATAATACACGGCGCTCGATTGGAATGTTTTCATCGATAATCTGTTTCATTTCACGCTCAATTTTAGGGAAGTCTTCGTTAGATAATTTCTCATCCATATCAAAGTCATAGTAGAATCCTTCTTCGATGACTGGTCCGACACCAAACTTCACATCTTTATAAAGACGAGTTAAAGCATGCGCTAGTAAGTGTGCTGTCGAGTGACGCATCACTTCTAAGCCTTCTTCAGTTTTATCTGTGAATAGTTCAATTTCTGCATCTTCAACGATTGGACGTACGAGATCATACATTTCTCCGTTTACGCGTGCTGCGACTGATGCTTTTTTTAATCCCGGGCTAATTGACCCAGCAATTTCTTCTGCTGTAATACCACTATCAAATTGTTTTTCGCTTCCGTCTGGAAACTTAATGTTTACTTTAACATCTGACATAGTAATTCCTCCAAAAATTTAATAAAAAAAGTCGCCCCTAATAATAGGGACGACTGTAGTGCCGTGTTACCACCCTGATTCACAAGTCGACAAATAGACTTGCCTCAGAAATAGGAGATAACGCTCCAAAGCGTATAGCGATTAAGCTATTATTAATAAAGGTAGTAACTTTAATGCTTTATTATGCATTTTCACCAACCATGCACTCTCTATAAATAAATCAAAAAAATTGTGTCCTTTTAATGTTTAAAATCAATTGTTAAGCATATTATACATTACTCTGAATAAACTGCCAAGTACTAATGGCGATAATTCGGCCCAACTAATTCAACTTCATACGTCAATGCACGAATTCTTTCCACCATACGTGTCGCCTTTATTTTATCGACCGTACCATCTTTCGTTACTGCATATAAATCGACCAACTGATCAATACTATAATTTGAACTGATAAACGTCGGTCGTTTTTCTGCCATTCGACTTTGAAGTATCGGTGTCAGTACTGTATCCCTACTCCATGCAGTAATATCTTCAGCACCGAGATCGTCTAACATTAACACATCCGCTTCTTTAAGCGCTCGAATTCTATCATCACTCGTATTGTCTTTAAACCCTGCACGAAGTTCTTGTAACAGTTCAGGTACATATATAATCATCGAGCTCACATTCTTTTCTTTTAACTCGTTCGCAAAACTCCCGAGGAAAAATGACTTCCCAACACCGAAGTTACCGTGAATGTATAACCCTCTATAGTCATTTTTACTCACAATATTATGGACCGTTTCAATCGATTTATGGATCACTTCTTCACGGTTTGACCCTTCGATAATATCTAAGTCATCAAAATGAGCGTTCACGATATCTTGAGAGATGAAAAAACTTTGAATCAGCTTTTGTTTTTCTTTGTACTTATCTCTCTCGACCTTAACTTTGCACGGTGTTAAATAGTGATGGATTTTGCCATTTCGAACTTCTAAGTTAATGACATAACCGTCTGGATGAGACTTACAATGACCATTTTCATCTTGAACACATTCTGAATCTTGTTCAACAAACTTTTTTATCATTAACAGTTCGTCTTGAATCATCTCTCGAGTCACAGAGACACCAGAATCATTTACAAACTGTCTAAATTTTGGTGAATTGATGATCATTTCGTACGTTTCTTCATTACGTTCGTTATGTGCATTAAAAAGCGGATTGTTTTTCATCATATCGCTTAATGATTCCATTTATTTCACCTACAACTTTCTAAATCGGTCGATTGCTTCTTGAATCGATGTCGATTGTTTTTTTGTTACTTTTTTATTATGCATTGTCTGGTCTGAACTTTGTTTCTTTTGCTCATTAAACCATTTCGGTTCGACAATTTGACGCTTTACACGATAGTTACTTTTCTTTTTCGATTGGTTATTGTAAAAAGTAAGCGCTGCATCTTTTGCTTCTTCAGCCGTTTGATATCCTTTACTTTCCCAATCTCTCGCGATTGTAAATACATAATTGTCAAATAATTGTCCGTCTTTTTGCATTAACGCATACTCTAACAGTACGTTGATTACTCCGTTATTTAAATTCGTCTCTGTGACGAGTCGTGTTACGATTAGTTCATCGCTTCTTGATGGGTTGTTATTTCTTAACTGACGAATTCGAGTAACTGGACTAATACGGTCAAGCGACGTAAAGTAATCTTCATTTGTAGGTGTGTCTTCTGGTTGTAATTTTTCATCTTCTTTTTCATGTCGATAATAATCGAGTGCTGCACGTCTTAAAATATTTAAGTCGATACCTTTTGATTTGTCTGTTGATTTTACGATGATTTTTTTCATTTCATATGCATTTAGATGAAAAAGCTCTGAGAGCTTGACGATATTTTCTCTCACAGACTGAGTAAAGAATTTACGGTCGACAAACGTTCCTCTTAAATGAGTAAATAGTACTTCAAAATCGAAGTCATCCTGTTCCACATTGCTACCTGTACTATTATTTCTACCTTCGTAATGATCTTCAGGTAATTTAAATGATTCTAAAGAAATATTTGAAAATACTTCAGTAAATTTACGACTGACGTCAGTGATATTATCTGGAAGTTTTGGATATTTCCAGTACTCTCTTTTTTTATTAAATAACTCACTACCGACTTTCGTATATAAAAACATACTCAGCATCGGATCGTTAAAAAACTCTGTTGCTGTTAACGGTTGTTTTACTTCGTAGATGAGTTGATCAATATGTGCGTCATCATTCACATACGTTTTAACCAAGCCAACCGCTTCTAATTTTTCAAGTTCTGATGAAAATATAGACAACGTCATATTCATTTCATCGATAATTTCGCTATGCTTTCTAATTTCTAGCGGTTCAAACTTTCGGCTTGAATCATGTAAATAAATATAAATAGAAACTGCAACACTACCGAGAATCGGCATATATATATCATTTAACATCGTACGGTCATGTTCAGAAATATACTGCTGGTTATGGACGATAAACTCCGTACGTGGCGTTAGTGAACTACTCACCTTTTTCACCTTTTTCTAAATGCTTTAGCGCGTCCATGAGTTGGTTAATATCTGTAAACTCTCGGTACACACTCGCAAAACGAACGTATGCCACTTGATCCAGCTGCATCAATTCTTCCATAACGACTTCACCAATTTCAGTCGATGACACTTCATTTGTGTTTTTGTTTCTAAGTTTCTTCTCTACATTATCTACACACTTTTCTACTTCTTTAAAACTAATCGGTCGTTTTTCACATGATTTCATAAGACCGTCTAATAATTTATCTCTATCGAATTGTTCACGTGTATTGTCTTTTTTTATAACCATAAGAGGTGATAATTCAATACGTTCAAACGTTGTAAATCTTGCACCACAAGATTCACATTCACGTCTACGACGTATACTCGTCATATCATCTGTTTGACGTGAATCGATGACTTTTGTGTTTTCGTGACTACATACTGGGCATCGCATCAAATCACCTAATTCTTTTTTTATTAGTATAACATGATTGACTATTTATTAAATCGATTAAAAAACTCTCTATAAGAAAAGTCTTATAGAGAGTGGTTCTTTGAATTAAAGTTCTTTTGCAACACGTTCAACGAGTTCTACTGTACGCGTTGAGTAACCCCATTCGTTATCGTACCAAGAAAGTACTTTAACTTGGTTGTCACCCATAACCATCGTTAAATCAGAATCTACGATTGATGAACGTGAATCTGTGTTGAAGTCACTTGAAACAAGTGGCTCATCAGATACACCTAGGACACCTTTAAGATCTCCATTCGCAGCGTTTCTAAGCGCTTCGTTTACTTCTTCTTTCGTTACGTTTTTGTCTAACTCAACAACTAAGTCTACTAATGAAACGTTGTCAGTTGGAACACGTAATGCCATTCCGTCTAATTTACCTTCGAGTTCTGGTAATACGAGTGCAGTTGCTTTTGCTGCTCCAGTTGATGTTGGAACGATGTTTTCAGCTGCTGAACGCGCACGACGTAAATCTTTGTGTGGGTTGTCTAAAATTCTTTGGTCTGAAGTATACGCGTGAACTGTAGTTACTAACCCTTTTTTAATGCCAAATGAGTCGTTTAACACTTTAGCCACAGGCGCTAAACAGTTTGTCGTACATGAAGCGTTTGAGAATACGTCGTATTTTTCAACGTCTAAGTCTTTGTCGTTTACACCTAGTACAATTGTTTGAACGTCTCCACCTTTAGATGGACCAGTAAGTACGACTTTTTTCGCTCCTGCTGTTAAGTGTTTAGATGCTGTGTCACCGTGGTTAAATGCACCAGTTGCTTCAAATACGATGTCTACACCTAAATCTTTCCATGGTAAGTTTTCTGGGTTTCTGTCACGAGTGACTTTGATTTCTTTTCCGTCAACTACTAAAGTGTCATTATCTTTAGCTTCAACAGTTTTTTCCCATTTACCGTGAGTTGTGTCATAGTTTAGTAAGTGCGCTAAATCTTTTGCATCATAGCTAGCGTTTACTGCTACTAAGTTTAACGTATCTGATTCATGAACGATACGAAATACTTGTCTACCAATTCTTCCTAAACCATTAATCGCTACATTTGTCATAGTCAATAATCTCTCCTAGAATTTAGTCATGTTCATTATAGCATATCAGTCATTAAGTTGTTTAATAAAATCATCAATCTGATTATATAACGCTTCTTTCGTGTCGTTATTATTAAAGACGATGTCTGCACGTTTCTTTTTTTCTTCTAAAGATAGCTGTGACGCTATACGACGTCTTGCTTCTTCTTCAGTAAAATCGTTACGCGTCATCAGACGATTTAATTGTGTTTTCTCATCGACATAGACGACGATGACTAAATCAAACTGGTCTTCGAGTTTGTTTTCATAAAGAAGCGGTATATCTGAAAATACGTGGCCTGTTTTTAAATTTTTATTTTTGTCATCGTTCATCTCTTTTCGAATGATCGGATGCGTAATCGAGTTTAATACAGCACGTTCATCTTTATCGTTAAATACGATATGACCTAATTTCTCACGATTTAACGTACCGTCATCGTTTAAGATACCATTACCAAAGTGTTCGACGGTCTTTTTTAAACCTTCTGTTCCTTTATTTAAAACGTTTCTTGCATAGATATCTGCATCGAGCACGACGTATCCTTTATCTTTTAAATAATGACTAACTGTACTTTTTCCGCTCGCAATGCCGCCTGTAATTCCGATTGATTTGTACATATTATCACCTCTGACATGTCGTGCAGTAATACGTGTTGCGCTGCCCGATTGTTTTCGTTTTTATTTCATGACCTTTCGGACAGAACTTTTGCCCGTATACTTTGAACTTTGTTTGCATACTACCGGATTCTCCCGTTGTACTTCTATAATCTGAAATTGTCGATCCGCCAGCATTTAACGATAGTTCAAACACTTCAACGATTTTATCAAATAATAGTTCTAATCTTTTTTTAGAAATATTTTTGACACGCCTCGTCGGTAAAATCCCGCTTCTATATAACGCTTCAGAAGCATAGATATTCCCAACACCTGGGATAATTTTAGCATCCATAATAATTGTCTTAATATATGAATTGTCATAACGGTTAGATTTTAACGTTTCGACGAAATAGTTTTTAGCCGTTTCTTCAGTATATTCAGGCGCCATATTTTTAAAAGGCAGAAAGTCGTTTAAATCACGAATCGTTCTTACTTCTCCAAACCTACGAATATCTGAGTAGACTAAAATTTGGCCATTGCTTAAATGAAACTGAACGTGCCAATGTTTTTTATAGTTCGCCTCAGTAATTTCATCAAGCGTGTTAACGATAAAGAAACCACCACTCATACCGAGGTGACTAATCATATATAATATGCCTTCATCATTCATAAGTTCAAAATACATATATTTACTACGACGTTTAATATTAATAATCGTTGAATTTCTTATATTTAAAAAAGACTCGATTGGTTCTTTCACAATCGTCATTCGGTCATTTGTATGTCCGCTTATGACAGTGTCTGAAAAGACGACGTCTTTAATCTTTAAACCGATTAAAGACGTCAAACTTCTTTTTACGAGTTCAACTTCAGGTAATTCTGGCATATCATCTACTCCATTGTGTACCAATTTGGACCGTATTCATATTCAGCTTTTAATGGTACTTCCATCTCTAATGCGTGTTCCATAATATCTTTAATGAAGACGATGAAATCATCTACTTCTCTTTTTGGAATATCAAAGACAAGTTCGTCATGAATTTGTAGTAGTAATTCGGCATTGAACTTATCTTTTTGGTCACTCTCATAATAATTCACCATCGCAAGCTTAATAATATCAGCTGCTGTTCCTTGAATTGGAGAGTTCATTGCGATACGTTCTGAGAAGCTTCTCGCGTTAAAGTTACGTGAGTTTATATCCGGAACGTAACGTCTTCTACCAAGCAATGTCGATACGTAACCGTCGCGCTTTGCGTCTTGAACGATATATTTCATATACTCTTTCACGTTTACGAACGTATCGAGATACGTATCAATAAACGCTTTCGCTTCTTTACGTGTGATCCCAAGTTGTTGAGATAATCCGTAATCAGAAATACCGTACACGATACCGAAGTTTACCGCTTTGGCATTTGAACGCATTGTGCTCGTAACGTCACTCGAGTCGACGTTATACACGTTCGCTGCCGTCGTCGTGTGAATATCCTTGCCTTCTTTGAATGCGTCGATCATCTTTTCATCTTTAGAAATCGATGCAAGGACTCTTAACTCGATTTGTGAATAGTCGAGTGATAATAATACGTTCTCTTCACTTTTTGGGACGAACGCTTTTCTAATTTTACGCCCTTCTTCTAATCGAATTGGGATGTTTTGTAAGTTTGGTTCAACACTAGATAGACGTCCCGTTTGAGCAAGCGTTTGGTTAAATCTCGTATGAATGCGCCCGTCTTCATGAATTTGTCCTTGTAATCCTATGACATACGTCGATTGTAATTTTTGAATTTCACGATACTCCAAAATAAAATCGATAATTTCATGTTGTGGACGTAACGCTTCTAATACATCCGCTGCTGTTGAGTAACCTGTCTTCGTCTTTTTAATTACTGGTAACTCTAAATGTTCAAATAACACTACACCGAGTTGTTTCGGTGAATTGATGTTAAACTCTTCTCCAGCGATTTCATAGATTTTACTTTTTAAGTGATCGAGACGTTCCTCTAACTCTGTTTCCATTTCTTTTAACGTATTAATATCTACTGTGATTCCTTTAATTTCCATTTCAGATAACACTTTAGATAAAGGAATTTCTAATTCTTTCCATATCGTAAACATATCATCATCTTTTAGTTTTTGTTCTAAAAGTGGTAATGCATGATGGATTGCTAAGGCTTTCTTTTCTGTAAAATCTTTCGTCTCTTCAATCGTTGGGTTTTTCTTACTACGCCCTTTACCGTAATGAGACTCGTCGCTATCGATTTGAATGTTAAATTGTTCAACAGTCGAACTGACATCTTCAATTTTTTTACCAGGATCAAGTAAAAATGCCCCGAGCATAATATCCTCTGTAAATTGATTAAATGAAACACCTAATTGATTTAAAAATGCGATTTGTCGTTTTAAGTCATACGTATTCACTGATTTTCTCGTCTTTAAAAACTCTTCGAGTTCGTTTTTATCTATATCTTCAGTAGCTATCACATAACTATTTTCACCATCAGTGACTACGAGTACAGTCGGTTCATTTAATAAGTAATTCGCTTCCTCACTCTCTAAATATAAAGAAACATCTTCACCGAGCATGTCTAAGCGGTCGACTCGATTTGCTTCAAAAGTCGTCGTATTCTTTACAGGCGACTCATTTAAGTTTTCAAGTAACGAATTGAATTCAAATTCTTTAAATACTTTAATTTTCGCATCGACGTCTTCAGGCGGAAGTTTTAAGTCGTCTAAACTAAATTCAAACGTCATATCTCTATAAATCGTTGCGAGTTCTTTAGACATAAATGCATCATCTTTAAAGTTCTCTAAATTCTCGCGCTGTTTACCTTTTAATTCTTCAATATGTTCGTAGACACCTTCGACTGAATCGTATTTTTTTAACAGCTTAATCGCGGTCTTTTCACCAATTCCAGGGACACCTGGGATATTATCAGACGTATCTCCCCATAAGCCTTTCATATCAATGATTTGTTCTGGGCGAAGCCCATACTCTTCTTCAATAAACTCCGGCGTATATTTATCGATTTGAGTGACACCTTTTTTCGTAAAGTAAATCGTCACATGTTCACTTGCGAGTTGAGTTAAGTCACGGTCACCGGTAACGATAATCGTCTCCATGCCGTTTTCATCTGCTAATTTAGACAACGAACCGATAATATCATCCGCTTCGTAATTCGCTTCTTCGTATCGTTTAATACCATATGCATCGATTAATTTACGAATCGGCGCAAACTGTTCTCCTAATTCTGGTGGTGTCTTTTGACGTCCACCTTTATACTCTCCGTACTTCTCGTGTCTAAATGTTTTTTTACCTGCATCAAATGCAATTAAAAAGTGAGTTGGATTTTCTTCACGTATAATTTTATCTAATATTTTTTGAAAACCAAAAATAGCATTCGTATGCAGTCCACTTTGGTTACTTAAAAGTGGAAGTCCATAAAATGCACGGAACGCTAAACTATTACCATCTATTAAAATTAACTTATCCATAGTAAGTCTCCCTCAACTTGTTATTAGTTTCATTATACAAGTCGAATAGTTTCTTTCCAAATTAAAAAAACACGTCCGAAGACGTGTTTTTATGGATATACGATCGGCGCGTTTGGTCCTAATGGTAAACCAAGTAGCATCCAAACGATTAGGAATATTGACCATGTGATTAAGAAAAATATTGAGTACGGTAGCATAATTGAAATTAATGTTCCGACTCCGATATCTTTTACATATTTATTGGCAAACGCGATAATGACTGCGAAGTACGTCATTAATGGTGTAATGATGTTTGTACTTGAGTCTGCGATACGATATGCCATTGTCGTTAATTCTGGTGAGTAACCGAGTTGCATTAATATTGGAACAAATATCGGTGCCATCATCGCCCATTTAGCTGATGCACTTCCGATGAATAAGTTAATGAATGCTGTAACTAAAATGAACCCTATAATTAAAGGAATCCCTTTTAAGTTTAAACTCTCAAGTAATTCTGCACCATAAACACCGATTACCATACCGATGTTACTTTCGGCGAAATATGCAACGAATTGACCAGCAGTAAATGCAAGTACGATAATAGTACCCATCGTGTTCATCGTATCTGTTAACTGATGCGCAACATCTTTTTCACCTTTAATCGTTTTTGTAACAAGACCATAAACGAGACCAGGGATAAAGAATAAAATTGCAATGATTGGTACTAAGCTTGACATGAACGGTGACTGGATAATCTGATCCATGTAACTACCTTCATCTCCACGCATTGGTGAGAATGGGAATGCAACGAGTAAAGAAACAAGTAATACTGAAACAATAATTGAAATAAATGCGTAAAGTAATCCTTTTTTCTCTAAATCGTTTAACGCATGCATATCTTCTGAATCATCTGTGTTTAAATATTTAGAGTCATACGTACCTAGACGTGGTTCGACGATTTTATCTGAAACGAACCAACCGACTAACGTTAACACGAACACACTCGCTGCGATAAAGTAATAGTTCATCGCGACGTTCATCGTCTCAACGTACGCTGGATCGATCATTTTAGCTGCGTCCATTGAAAGTTCTGCGAGCATCGCATCCGTACCACTTAGTAAGAGGTTCGCACTAAACCCTGCAGATACCCCAGCAAACGCTGCAGCAAGTCCTGCGATTGGGTGTCTACCAAGTGCTAAGAAAATAACTGCCCCTAGTGGTGGTAATACAACGTATCCTGCGTCACTTGCTAGTGACGACATAATACCTGCAAACACTAACCCTGCAGTAATTAAAGACTTCGGAATTGCTAAGATGAAACCACGTAACGCTGCAGAAATTAAACCAGAGCGTTCTGCGATCCCAATACCGAGCATCGTTGTAAGTACGACACCTAATGGTGCGAAGTTGATAAAGTTATCGACCATATTTTCAAATATATATGTAATTCCGTCTTTACTTAATAAGTTATTGACCTCAATTATTTCGTTTTTGTCACCTGGATGCGCGACTGAAATTCCTAGCGCAGATAAAATCGCAGAAGCGACTAATGTTAAAACTGCTAGCAGGAAAAACAAAGTCACAGGGTGTGGTAACTTATTCCCAGATTTCTCAACGAAGTCGAGAAACTTCTGGAACACGCCACCCTTTTTATTAATGTTCTCCATATATAAACCCCCATTAAAAGTATATATCTGTCTATTCTGTCAGAAAATATACAATATTTCAATAGGGGTTTAAGTATATCTCATATTCAAATGTTTAATTGAACTTCCTTTTCTCGTACTCTTCTAATCCTTCATTTCTAAGAATACAAGCCGGGCACTCTCCACACCCTGATCCTTTTATACCGTTATAACACGTGAGCGTTTCATTTTTAACATAATCAAATACACCGAGTTCATCTGCCATTTCCCACACTTCACTTTTATCCTTATCCATAAGTGGTGTGTCAATTTTAATATGACGATCGAGTCCTAGATGTATCGCGTGCTCTAACGCTGTAACAAAGTCACTTCTACAATCCGGATAACCACTAAAATCAGTTTCACTGACACCTGTTACAATCGTATCAGCACCGATTTGATACGCCGCGATACTCGCGATATTAAAAAATAATATGTTTCGACCAGGGACAAATGTATTCGGCACGTCACCATCTGATTTTATGTCGATATCTCTCGTTAACGCATTTTCTGTTAAATCGTTAATTAACGATACATCGATACAAGTGTTTTTTACGTTAAAATCTTTTGCGATTTTTTGAGCGATTTCAACTTCTTCAGCGTGTCTTTGATTATAGTGAAACGTGATTGTTTCTACTTCATCGTAATGTTTTAATGCGTATGCTAAACATGTCGTACTGTCTTGACCACCACTAAATACAATTAATGCTTTAGACATATAAACTTCCTATCTATTATCAATTTTTTCAGGATACATATCGTGTTCAAAAAGACGTTTTTCAGCCATTTTTTCAAATTTCGTTCCTGGTTTACCGTAGTTTGCATATGGATCGATTGAAATTCCACCTCGCGGTGTGAATTTACCCCACACTTCAATATATTTTGGATCCATTAAGTCGATTAAATCTCTCATAATCGTGTTCACAGCTGCTTCATGAAAGCCTCCATGATTTCTATAGCTAAATAAGTATAACTTTAAAGATTTACTCTCTACCATTTTAATATCAGGGATATAACTAATATAAATCGTTGCGAAATCTGGTTGATTCGTCATCGGACAGAGTGTCGTAAATTCTGGACAATTAAACTTCACCATATAATCCATTTCAGGATGACTATTATCAAACGTCTCTAACACACTGTTATCATACGTTATCGGATATTGAACATTTTGATTTCCGAGTAATGTTAAGTCTTTCATCGTGTCGTCTTTCATTATAATTCTCCTTTAATTATAGTCATATCAAGTATATAAGAAACAAATAAAAAATAGAACCACATCAGTGGTTCTATAAAATCTCTATTACATGTTTTCTACTAATAAGTCACCGAACTCAGAAGTTTTCACTTCTGTAGCGTTGTCCATTTGTCTTGCGAAGTCGTATGTGACTGTCTTGTTAGCAATTGTTGTTTCCATAGATTTGTTAATTAACTCAGCTGCTTCTTTCCAACCGAGGTGTTCTAACATAAGAACTGCAGATAAAATAACTGATGATGGGTTTACAACGTCTAAACCAGCATATTTAGGTGCTGTACCGTGAGTCGCTTCAAAGATCGCATGTCCTGTGTCGTAGTTAATGTTCGCACCTGGAGCGATACCTACTCCACCAACTTGTGCTGCAAGCGCGTCAGAGATGTAGTCTCCGTTTAAGTTCATCGTTGCAACAACTGAGTGATCTAATGGATTTAATAGAATTTGTTGTAAGAAGATATCTGCGATTGAGTCTTGGATAATGACTTTACCTGCTTTAACCGCTTCATCTTGTGCTTTGTTTGCAGCTTCTTTACCTTCTTTTTCAACGATTCTATCGTATTCATCCCATGTGAATACTTTGTCACCATATTCTCTTTCAGCTAACTCGTAACCCCATTTTTTAAATCCACCTTCAGTGAATTTCATGATGTTACCTTTATGAACGAGTGTAACAGTCGGTTTGTTATGCTCTAGTGCATATTCAATTGCTGCTTTAATTAAGCGTTCGGAACCTTCTTTAGATACTGGTTTAACACCAATTCCAGATGTTTCTGGGAAACGAATGTTAGTCACGTTCATTTCATCTTGTAAGAAGTTGATAAGTTTTTTAGCATCATCGCTACCTGATTCAAACTCGATACCTGCGTAGATGTCTTCAGTGTTTTCACGGAAAATCGCCATATCGACGTCTTCAGGATTTTTAACTGGTGATGGTACACCGCTGTAATGTCTTACTGGACGTAAGCATACGTATAAATCAAGTTGTTGTCTTAACGCAACGTTTAATGAACGGATTCCTCCACCGATTGGTGTAGTAAGTGGTCCTTTAATTGCGATTAAGTACTCACTAATTTTGTCGAGTGTATCTTGTGGTAACCACTCGCCAGTTTTATCGAATGCTTTTTGTCCTGCATAAACTTCTAACCATTCAATTTTCTTTTCACCGTTGTACGCTTTTTCAACAGCGCTATCGATTACTTTTTTAGCTGCTGGCCAAATGTCTTTACCGATTCCATCTCCTTCAATAAAAGGAATAATTGGTGTGTTTGGTACGTTTAAAACGCCGTCTTTTAAAGTAATTTTCTCTGCCATTATATAATCTCCTTTATGTGTATAAATTTATCTACTTTCAATTGGTTCGTATTTTCTACTCGTATATCCAGTGTACTCTGCGCGTGGACGAATGAGTCGGTTATTTGCATATTGTTCTAACATATGTGCAAGCCAACCTGACGTACGGCTGACAGCGAATATTGGAGTAAATAAGTCATGTGAAATACCCATTGAGTGATACACTGATGCACTAAAGAAATCGACGTTTGGTAATAACCCTTTTTCTTCTTCTACAATTTCAGCAATGCGTGTAGACATTTCGTATAATTCAGGCTCACCTGTCTCTTCAGTTAACTTACGAGACATTTCTTTTAAGTACTTCGCACGCGGATCTCCTTCTTTATACACGCGATGACCGATACCCATAACTTTCTCTTTGTTTTCAAGTTTTTTATGGATATATTCGTCAACTTTATCTAAACTACCGATTTCAGTTAACATGTTCATCACTTGTTCGTTTGCTCCGCCGTGAAGTGGTCCTTTTAACGCTCCAATCGCAGCAACTGTTCCTGAATATAAGTCAGATAACGTCGCAACACATACGCGAGCAGTAAATGTCGATGCGTTAATTTCGTGATCAGCATGTAAAATAAGTGCCTTTTCCATCGCTTCGACTTGTACATCTGTCGGCTCTTCACCGTATAACATATATAAGAAGTTTTTAGCAAAGCCGTATTCTTCTTTAGGTTTAACAACATCTAAACCTTTTCTAAAGCGGTCAAAGTTAGCAACAATCGCAGGAATCGCTCCTTGAATACGGATTGATTTATTCTTGTTTGCTTCTTCAGTTAAAATATCCGCTTCATCGTCAAGCATACCTAGATATGAAATTGACGTTCTTAATGCAGCCATCGGCTGATTACCTGTTTTAGCGAAAATTTTAAATACTTCTTCGTCTTCATGAGCGAGTGACATATATTTAAATAAGTCCGCTTCAAATTGTTTTAACTCTTCTTCGTTTGGTAAGCGGTCGTTCCATAGTAAATAAACGACTTCTTCAAACGTTGCATTTTCGGCTAAGTCATCAATTTCATAACCAGCATATGTTAGCTGAGTTCCGATAATAGAACTAATTCTTGACTCTCCAATTACTACACCTTCTAAACCAGCTTTCATTTCAGGCATAGAATTTAACCCCCCATATATCTTTAAACGATTTATTTAATTTCATTATAGCAAACTTTGTATATAGGTGCTTACGTTTAATTCATACACTTATTTGTGAATTTTATATCAAAAACTATTGTGACGATTGATATAGAACGGTCTTAAAACTTAAAATCACTAACATTTTTAATCATAACTAAAAATTAAGTTTCTTATACTTTTTAATAAGTTTAATTTATAACTAAAAAGAGAGTAGATAAACTACTCTCCTTTAGGTACTTCTATTTGCTCTACTTCCCCAATGTTTTCAAATGTTGCAAAGCATTTAATATCATAATTTTCTTTATCATCACTTAAGGTACCTTCGACATCTGCACGCACGACCTTATAGTCGGCATTCACTTGAAGTGTTAATGATAAATTTTCAACATCATAATCTTGTAAATTAGATGCAAGTTCATTACTAAATATAGATAAATCTTCAATTGTCAGTAAATCGTAAGTAATGACGTAAACATCTTTATCTGTCTTAAGATCGCCTTTTGGTAATTCTTTAAGTTTTTCAACGAGCTCACTATACGTTAATGGATTTAGTTCAATGTCACTCGTTTCAAATTCACCATTTGTTAAAACTTTCTTTTCACCATTTACATCATATAATGTAAAGACCGAGTCAGAGGCATCAACTTCAAACTTTACATTTTCATCATTATCAATAGTAACTATAAAGTTTAATTCATCTTCATCGTTCATCGTAAGCGTCCCACGCTCTTCATAAGAAATCACATCTTGGTTGTTCGCGACAACTTCGTCGATTAACGATTCTGACGTCATAGATTTATCTTGTTTAACTTCTTTTACTTCTTCTTCACCATCATTACTATTACTACATGCACTTAAAAGTAACGTTGCTGAAAAAATGCTTATGACAAGCTTTTTCATTCGTATCCTCCTCAATTACAGTACGTCTGCATGTCCACTATAAACGACATGCTGTTCACTGTCGACAGTTACTTTCATGCCTGGTTTTAATATGTCAAACGCATCTGTTGCTCCAACGATTGTCGGTAACTCTAAATTTAAACCGACGATTGCTCCAGGACTTGTTAGACCACCTTCAACAGTAATTAACCCTGCCGCTTTCACTAAGTGTGGTGTCATTATACCATCAACTTTTTCTAGTAAAACGATTTTCCCTGTCGTATCGATTTTGGCAAGTTCATCATATGATTTCGCCATAACTACTTCACCGTAGCCAGTTAATTTTCCTATTCCTTGAGCGGTGATTAACGTATCTCCAACGACGTGTAACTTCATTAAGTTTGTCGTTCCAGCTTGTCCTGTCGGCACACCAGCTGTGATAATAATTAAATCACCTTCATTAGCGTATCCTTTTTCAACGACAGATTGCACTGAACCGTTGAGTACTTCATCTGTATTACTTAACTTTGGAGCAACAATCGGTTGAACGCCCCATACGAGTTCAAGCTGTCTAGCGACATAATCATATGGAGTGACTGCGATAATATCACACTGTGGACGATATTTTGAAATCATTTTTGCAGTATGTCCAGATTCAGTTGCCGCAACAATTGCACGACAGTTTAAGTTTAACGCAGTATGTGCTGCGGAAACTCCAATTGCTGTCGTTACTGTAGTATCTTGGACTTTCGTACGATCTGATAATAGCTTCTTATAATCTTGTGCTGCTTCACTTGACGTCGCAATGTTTGCCATCGTCGTTACAGCTTCTACTGGATATTCACCAGCTGCAGTTTCTCCTGATAACATGACTGCGTCACTTCCGTCGTAAATTGCATTCGCAACGTCACTAGCTTCTGCACGTGTACAGCGCGGATTATGTTGCATTGAATCTAACATTTGTGTTGCTGTAATGACTGGTTTCCCTGCAAAGTTACATTTTTTAATAAGTTCTTTTTGTGCAAGTGGTACAGCTTCGGTCGGGATTTCAACACCTAGATCTCCACGAGCAACCATTAAACCGTCTGATACGAGTAAAATTTCGTCGATATTATCGATACCTTCTTGGTTTTCAATTTTAGGAATGATTTTAATGTAGCTACCGTTGTTTCCTTCAAGAAGTTCACGAATTTTTAATACGTCATCTTTTTTACGGATAAATGACGGTGCGATGAAATCTACTTCGTTTTCAATACCAAATAAAATGTCACTTTCATCTTTTTCAGTCATCGACGGTAAGTTCACTTTAACTTGAGGAACGTTTACGCCTTTTTTATTTTTTACTTCGCCTTCATTTAAAACTGTCGTATGAATGACTTCGTTATCATAGTCAAGCTCATCGATTTTTAACGTAATAATTCCGTCATCGATTAAAATCTCGTCTCCTACTTTTACATCGTGAATCAGACCATTATAAGAAATAGAAATTTTTTCAGAATCTCCGAGTACTTCATTCATATGAACGGCAAGCTTTTGATTTTTAACAAGATGAACAACACCGTCTTTCATATTGTGAGTTCTAATCTCAGGACCTTTTGTATCGAGTAGAATACCGATGTGTTTTTCAAGTTTTTTTGAAACTTTTCGAATCCTCTTAATACGATTTAAATGCTCTTCATGGTCACCGTGTGAAAAGTTCAGTCTCGCGATGTTCATACCAGCGTGCATTAATTTTTCTAATGTTTCTTCACTTTCTGATGCTGGTCCAATCGTACAAATTATTTTAGTTCTACGCATAATATCCTCCTAAATAGATAACTCATTAATTATATCAATGAGTGATATATCAATTTTCTTTTCATGATTTAAAACCGTATCGTAATCGACATGTTTTATTGAGTTTTGTGTTAAGTACACCATTTGTCCAGATTGTCCTTCTAGTAATAAATTGACAGCTTCATATCCGAATCTAGAAGCAAGTATACGGTCTTTTGAAGACGGTCGTCCCCCTCTTTGAATGTGTCCAAGGACACTAATTCGTGATTCAATATTTAATTGTTCACTTAATAGTTTACTACATTTTTCTGCAGACATAACCCCTTCTGCAACGATTATTATCGAATGTGTTTTCCCACGTTCAATCCCTCGTTTAATTTTTGTAGCAACGTCGTTTATATTATATGGTACTTCTGGTATTAAAACCGACTCTGCACCACTTGCGATGCCGCTATATAATGCGAGCATTCCACTATCTCTACCCATAACTTCAATAATAAATGTACGTTCGTGGCTCGTTGCTGTATCTCTTATTCTATCGACGGCTTCAACAACTGTGTTTAATGCTGAATCAAATCCAATTGAGCTTTCAGTAAACGGAATGTCGTTATCGATTGTTGCTGGAATCGCTATTGTTTTAATTCCGTGTTTTTCAAGTGCATACGCACCTCTAAACGTCCCGTCTCCTCCGATGACAACGAGTCCTTCTATTTCAAACTCTTTTAAAATTTTAACTGCCATTTGCTGTATTTCTTCATCTTTAAATTCGTTACAGCGAGCAGAATATAATGCCGTTCCACCACGCTGAATAATATCACCGACGTCGGATAATTCCATGCGTTTAATATCTCCACGGATCAAACCTAAAAAGCCGTGGGAGATTCCAAATACTTGTAACCCTCTATTAATACTAGTACGTACGACAGCTCGAACTGCTGCGTTCATGCCAGGTGCATCTCCACCACTAGTTAATACTGCAATACGTTTCACAATTACACGCTTCTTTCTATTTATAAAAATAACTCTCTTACTAAGTATTCTACTTAAAAGAGAGTTAAATTTGTATTAATTATCTTCAACTTTAAAATCACCGATCGCCATATACTTTTCAAATCGTACATCAAGACGTGATGAATCGTCGATTTCACTTAATTGTTCAAGACCATTTATAATCGCTTCTTTTGTTTGTTTATATACGAACGGTTTGTCGACGTGTGCACCGCCCTCCGGTTCTTCAATTACAAAATCAGCAACGCCTAACTCGTAAAGGTCTGCAGCTGTTAACTTTAATGATTTTGCTGCTACTTCTTTTAACGATGCATCTTTAAATAAAATACTCGCAGCACCTTCAGGAGAAATGACTGAATACGTACTGTTTTCTAGCATATAAAGATGATCACATACGCCAATTCCTAGCGCTCCTCCAGATCCACCTTCACCGATAACAATAGAAATGATCGGGACGTTAAATCCAGCCATCTTTACGAGGTTTTTAGCAATCGCTTCACTTTGTCCGCGTTCTTCTGCTTCTTTACCTGGATACGCACCTTTCGTATCGATAAATGTAACGATTGGACGTTTAAACTTTTCTGCTTGCTCCATTAACCTGAGTGCTTTACGGTAACCTTCAGGATGTGGCATACCGAAGTTGCGTTTAATGTTTTCTCTTGTCGACATCCCGCGTTGGTGACCGATAACAGTCACTGGTGTGCCGTTAATGCTTGCGACACCACCGATAATTGCACGGTCATCTCCATACGCACGGTCTCCAGCAAACTCGATAAATTCATCGCAAATTGCTTCGATGTATTCTAACGTCGTTGGACGCTCTAACTTTCTAGCAAGCTCTACTTGCTGCCAAGGTGTTAGTGTGCGTGTCATCATCTTAATTTTATCGTTTAGTGCATCGATTTCTTTTGATAAATCGATATTGTTTTTTTCTTCATAACCTTTTAACTCTTCGATTCTGTCTTTTAAATCTTGTACAGTATCTCTTCTCGTTTCAGACATACACTCACCCCTAACTATGCAACCTTAATATTTGAGCTAATACAGATCTCATTTCCGTTCGGTCTACCACTTTGTCGAGTTGACCGTGTTCGATTAAAAACTCTGCCGTTTGGAAATCTTTCGGCAATTTCTCTTTGATCGTCTCTTCAATTACTCGGCGCCCAGCAAATCCAATTAACGCACCGCTTTCCGCTAAGTTAATATCACCGACAGATGCAAAAGACGCACTGACTCCACCTGTTGTTGGATGCGTCATATATGCGACATATAATAGCCCGTGACTAGAATGGCGCTCTATCGCTACAGATACTTTTGCCATCTGCATTAACGATAAAATACCTTCTTGCATTCTCGCTCCACCACTTGCTGTGAACACGATGACGGGTAAACGATGGTCCGTTGCATAGTTAAATGCTTGTGCGAGCATTTCACCAACCGCACTTCCCATACTACCCATGCGGACGCGTGTATCCATCACAGCGATCACGACTTCGTGTCCGTCAATTTCTCCATGTGCAACACGAAGCGCTTCATTGAGCCCTGTTCGACGTTTATCGTTTTCTAATTTTGACACGTAATTCGGGAAGTTTAATGGGTTTTTCGACGTAATATTTGTGAATAATAACTTTTTACTATTTTTATCGAATAATGCGTCGAGACGCTCGTCACTAGTGATTGGGAAATGATATTCACATTTTGGACACACGTGGACATTACTTACTAACTCTTTTGTATAGAGTAAGCTTTTACACTGTGGACATTTTGTCATTACTGGTTCTGAATCTTTATATGTTCCTTTTTTGGTCGGTTCGTTTACTTTTTTGTTAAGTTTATAAAATAAGTCTTTTAACATAATTTCCCCTCGACATTTTGTTAATCTGTATATTTTTTAATGATCGTATAAATTGTAGATAATATTAAATTATCCGATTCTTCAACCGTTTTTTTGCCGTCATATTTTTCATCGATATATCGTTCGAATAATTCGTTGATTTCCATTAACTCATCACGTTGTGCATCCGTTTTAATTAAAAATCGTCCGATGATATCAAATAATCGATGTTCTTTAAAATCAGCGAGATATGTACCTTCTCCAATTTTCACGTGAACGACACCTAACATTTCTAACGCTCTTAAAGCTTCACGTACACTTTGACGCGAAACGTTTAGCTCTTCTTTTAAATATCGTTCACTTGGAAGTCGGTCTCCAGGTTGAATATTCGTCTCACGAATGATTTTTTCTAGTTCAGTTAAAATATATTCAAATCTAGTTTTCTGGTTCATTTTATACCTGCCATTTCAGTGGTCGTACCACTGATAATAACATGATTTAAATTTTCAAGCAATTTTCATTTCATAAAACGTACATTTTCTTTTCCTAACAGATTAATAAGTCGATTTAAATTGTTATGTTGCATGTGTCCAAGTTTCGTTTGTTCCATATCAAAAACTGGAATTCCTTCCGATGACAACAGCTTTTTAAACTGCGTATCTTCGTAATTCCTTACATAGACATACTTCGTATCTTTAATATAATTTCTTATAAAATCATCCACAATATAAACCCTAGAGATGATTAATTGTTTTTTACCTCTGTACTCATCCATCCGACCGTCGATTACGAGTATATCTTGTTGAAGTTTTGATAAGTTGATCATATAGTCTTTCGGGAAAAGTACCGCATCCATTTCAGTATGCCCGTCTGTGATTGATACGTAAGCCATGTCGTCATTTTTCTTCGTTCTTATTTGTCTCACACTAAGTATAGAAACGAGAAAAATACCTCGTTGTTTATTAGACTTATGATCGAGTAATGAAAACGGAATATATTGAACATCATTATGTTTTGTAATGATTGGATGCTCTGAAATATTAAATCCAAGCATTTCGATTTCTCCATCGATGAGTTCTTGTTGGGCCATTTCTTCGACGTCTTCATCTTCAGGGCGAATTATTGTTAAACCGAGCACCATGTCGAGTAAATTAATTTGGTCTACGCCATCTTTAATGGAATCTAATGCTTTTTTAGATTGTTGTAATAACGACTTTCTCGAGCGATTAAAGTCATCGAACGCACCTGAAAGAATTAAAGCGCGAAGTTGTCTTTCGTTTATTCTTATACCTAACTGATTCATACGTGATACAAAATCGTACACGTCTTCAAACTGTTTCTCTTTTCTTGCTTCAACAATTGCATTTGAGATATCTTTCGTTATATATTTAATCATCGAAAATCCGAGACGTAATCCGTCTTTGCTCGCATTGTTATAAAACGACTCATGAATACTTGGTCGTTTTATATGAACCTTTAATCGTTTTAACTCACGTAACGTATTTGTAAGTTTTTCTTCTTTCGTCTTATGGTCAAGCAGCATGACCGCATAAAACTCTTCCGGGAAATGTGCTTTTATATACGCCATTCTGTACGTAATTAACGCATAGACGAGCGCGTGACTTTTTGGAAAACCGTAATCAGCGAATTTTAAAATTAAATCAAATAAGTGTTCACTCACTTCACGGCTATAGTGATTCCTCTCAGCGCCTTCAATGAACTTACTTTTTTCACGCATTAACTCGTCGCGGTTCTTTTTCGCCATCGCGCGTCGTGTAATATCCGCTTCTTGCAAACTAAACCCTGCAATTTTTCGAGTCGTCTGCATAATTTGTTCCTGAAATATCATGACTCCGTACGTATCTTTTAAAATTTCTTTTAAATCATCATGCGGATAAATGACTTTTTTTGAAGAATGTTTAATGTCGATGATATGGTCGATTTGTTTCATCGGACCTGGTCTGTACATCGCAAGAACGAGCGCAAGATCGAGTAAACTATTCGGTTTGTAACGTTCGATTACTTTCGTAATTCCATCAGATTCTAATTGGAATATACCAGCTGTCATTCCAGCAGATAATAGTCGAAATGTTTTTTTATCGTCTAAAGGTATTTTATTTACGTCAAAATCGTGATTACGTGTTTTGATACGAGTACTCATATAGCGAATTAACGACAGCGTCTGTAAACTTAAGACGTCGATTTTTAAAAGCCCAACCTTTTCACAGTCTTCCATCGGCCACTGACTTATGACACCTGTTTCATTAAACATGATTGGTATTTCTTCGTTTAAAGGATTTCTACCAAGCAGTACCCCACTAGCATGAATTGAAGTGTTTCGTGGTAAGTTTTCTATTTTTAATGCGTATTTTTTTAACAGCTTATATTTAACATTTGTTTCAATTAAGTTGTTAAATCTTTCAGAGTTAAATGCTTGTTCAAGGTCAACATTATTTTCATCGATAATGTTTGAAATTTCTTTTAGTTCACTGTCATTAAAGCTAAATATACGGCCCACTTCACGCGCAGCACTTTTAGCTGTCATATTGTTATAAGTTAAAATGTTCGCAACGTGCATTTCGCCGTATTTTTGCTGTAAATAATCGATTACTTTCGGACGATCGACAGATGCAAAGTCTATATCGATATCTGGCATCGTGACACGCTCTTCGTTTAAAAATCGTTCAAATAGTAAATCGTACTCGATCGGATCAATGTCAGTAATATCAAGTAAATACGCGACTAAACTCGCTCCAGATGACCCACGACCTGGACCGACATAAATTTCATTGTTTTTACAATATCTGACGAGATCTGAAACGATTAAAAAATAATCTGCAAATCCCATGTTGACGATTGTTGTATATTCTTTATTTAGTCGGTCACGGTATGCGTCTGTCATATGTCCTATTTTACGTTTTACCGCATCTTTTAATTCTTCTTTTAATAACTCTTCACTTGACCCTTCTGTAAACTTCGGTAGTGTATATTCCACTTTCGGCAGATAGACGTCACATTTATCGACGATTTCTTTGTTCGTTTCTAAATAATCACTATATTTAACGATATCCGCTTGTAGTTTAATAAAGTCGTCACCGTCTGTTTCGTTTAAATATTGTAAGTCTATTTTTTCGTTCTCTTTAATAGCATTTAATACGTTAACGACTGCAGCATCACTTTTTTTATAGTAGTAACTCGGACGAATGTAGGCTTTTTTATACGTACTATTAACAGTATGCGCAGTATACTTATCCTCGTCAGGGATGTTTATATATTCAAAGATGTTAAGTCCTTCATCATTTTTAAGAACCGCAATACAGTCTGTAATATCGCTTAGAAATGATAATGGAATGACTTCAGTTTTTTTATAACTAATTCTAGAAGATAGTTTAGATAGAAAATAAAAACCTTTTAAACTTTTTGCATACAACACAATATCGCTCGTCTTAAAATCATCTTCTATACTAATCTCTAGTCCAACGATAGGTTTTATATCATTTGTCTGTGCTTTTTGTAAAAACTCATATGCACCGTGCATACTATTGAAGTCCGTAATCGCAACAGAACACTGGTCGTCTTCTTTTAAAATATTTATAAGGCGATCAATTTGAATATTACTATTTAAAAATTCATAGCTACTATGCACATTTAAATTGATCATTCGTATTCACTCCGCCTCTTATAATTTTTCTTCTAACTTTTCAATTAACAGCTGTAAATCTTCTCTTCTTCTGAAACGAACGCCACTTGCGTGTTTGTGTCCGCCACCACCAAAATGTTGCGCAACGTCATTAATCGGCACATCTTTAGAACGTAGACGTACACGGATATCATTTTCTGTTTCAAGTGCCATAAACCAAACTTTAACTTCTTCAACTTCTCTAAACACATTCACTTGTAACGCAGCATTCGCCTCATCTACCCCGTACTTTTCACGGTCTTCAATCGACACAAAGACACTGAGTACACCTCTATCTGTTAAGTTAAAGTTGCTGATTAAAAACCCAGTAAATTTAAAGTCTTCTAACGATTTTTTGTACAGTTCTAGTAATAGACTATTCGTGTCTAAACCCCCTTTAGAAATGTCACTCATGACGTCATAAGTCGTTTCATGTGAATTATATAAAAATCGACCAGTGTCTCCGACAATTCCTAAATACGCGAGTGACTTAACGTCCTCATTAATAGCGTCACTATCAAATAACGATAAAAACATATATAACAGTTCACACGTTGAAGACACAGATGTTTCTACGATATTAACATCTCCGTATGGCTCGACATTTGGATGGTGGTCGATTTTAATAACGTACTGACCATTTCTATAATCTCCGTCGTAGTCGATTCTTTCGACGTTAGCCGTGTCTAAAATAATAACGAGATCTTCGTTAGTAATTTCGCCATGGTCAAGTTCACCCATAAATTCTAAGTTCTCTTCAGTACTTCCGAGAGCGCGTACTTTTTTCTCTGGAAACTTATTGAGTAAAAACTTTTTTAAAGCGAGTTGAGATCCTAAAGCATCTGGATCTGGACGAATATGTCGTAAAATCACAATCGAATTTGCGGATTCAATTTTTTGAAACGCTTCATTTTTATATTGATTTAGTGATGATAATTGATTTAAAAATTTTTTAAACATATAAAAACACCTCATTAATAGTTGTGATATTCCCTTTAAGCAATTATACTACAGTAGAATGGAGTTGTAATAATGAGCACTGGTTTTCAATTGTTAATTACTACATTAGTCACAGCGCTAATCGTAAGTTTCTTAATGTTCTTCATCTACAAAGTACGTCAAATTCGTACGAAACGTGACGTGAGAAAAGCTTACTATAACGCGATGGCTAGATTATGGTTTGGCGTGTTTTTAATCATCTTCGGTACAAACTCAATCGTTCAGTTTAATACGGTTGTGACATATATAATCGGTGGTATTTTTATCGCTTTAGGAATTATTAACGTGACACACTTTAACAAAGCACGTAAATACTTTAAATCAAACTTACCGATTGAAGATGAAGCATACGACAAACTCAATAAACAATAAGATTATGTAGAAACCATCTAACAAAAAGTTAGGTGGTTTTTTTAAATTTTAAAATGACAATAGCGTAATTTTTTTATATGATTAATATATCACTGATTTGTAAGGAGTTTGTTATGGAACGTATTTATACTGGTAAAACGAAAGATGTATTTAAAGATACGAACGGAGATATCGTCCTCTATTTTAAAGATGATATGACAGGTAAAGACGGAGTGTTTGATCCAGGTGAAAACCAAGTTGGTCTGACTGTAGAAGGTTCAGGTCGTGCTGGATTAGAAATGACATCTCACTTCTTTAACATTTTAAAAGATAAAAATATCCCAACACACTACATTTCAAGCGACTTAGATAAAAAAGAAATGCGCGTAAATGAAATCGAAAACTTCGGAGATGGATTAGAAGTCATCTGCCGATACGTTGCGGTTGGTAGTTACTACAGACGCTATGGTAAATACATTGAAAACGGCACAGTATTAAAATCACCTGTCGTAGAATTTACGTTAAAAGACGATGAACGACAAGATCCAGTCGCATCAAAAGAAACGCTCGATATATTAGGACTCCTCACAAACGAAGAGTACGACGAAATCGAATCACTCACGATGCAAATTTGTGACATCATTAAATACGAGCTACTCAAAAAAGACTTAGAACTCTACGACATTAAACTCGAATTCGGTAGAGATAAAGAAACAGGCGACATCTTATTAATCGACGAAATCTCTGGTGGAAACATGCGCGTTTATAAAGGCGACGAAAATATCCACCCACTTGATATCGGTAAGATTTTATTTAATTAATTTAATTCACAATAAAAACACCCCTAACCAGCGACGTGATCTGACAATTCACCTCGGTGATGGGGTGTTTTATCTTGTTTTTAAAAAAACTATTGCTGTGGTGTTTCGTGTTAAAAAGCCGGTCTTTTTGTGTATTTATTCTTCTTAAGAATGAAAGTACTACTTCCGCCAAATATATTTAACAAAAATTTCCTGATTTTGTTAGATATCCGGATATATTTAACAAATTTCAGACTCAACGCCCCATTTTTGTTAAATATAATTTTTTATCTAACAAATTTTGCCCGCCACAACCGATTTTTGTTAATTATCCTAATATATTTAACAAATTTTCACCTACATGACTAATTTTTGTTAATTAAGATGAAAAAACACAAAGTCCACCCGACCTTAACCTCACCTCGAGATTATTTAAATGTCACCGCTTCACCTGGCTTTAAAATCTGGCACTCTGTTTTGAGCGCTTGTTTAAAGTTTTCCGGATCTTGTTCAATTGGTGGGAATGTATTGTAATGTACAGGCACTACAACACGTGGCTGAATTAATTCGTCTGTTGCGTGAATCGCGTCGCTAATTCCCATTGTAAAGTAGTCACCGATTGGTACGAATGCAACATCGATCTCACCATTTAATGTATTGATGAGTTTTAAATCACTAAAGATTGCTGTATCCCCTACATGATATATCTTTTTATCGCCAAGAGTTAAAATGATTCCTGTAGGCATTCCGCCGTAATGAACGTTTCCGTCATCGTCTGTATAGCTTGATGAATGGAATGCTTGCACGAATTTTACTTTGATACTATCAAACGACTTCTCTCCTCCGATGTTCATGCCTACCGTGTTTAATCCTTGAGTTTCTAAATATCCCGCTAATTCAACTGGCGCAATAACTGTTGCATCGTTGTTTTTAGCAATTTCAACCGTGTCTCCAACGTGGTCATTATGTGCATGAGTGAGTAAAATATAATCTACCTTTACGTCTTCAACTTTTAAATCTGTTAATTCATTTCCAGTTATGAAAGGATCGAAAATCCCTTTTACTCCATCGTGTTCAAACTGAACGACTGAATGTCCGTGATACGTTACTTTTGTCATTATATTTCCTCCTTTATATACTGTATTTATAACCGATTTTTTAAAAGATTAACCATATAGATGTGCTATATTATGTTAGAGGTGTTGTTATGACTACTATTTTTAAAGTTAATTCATTGACTGAATCTGAGGACTTCGTATTTTTTACAAATCACCAATTAGAATCTAATCCACTCGTTGCAAAGATGTATAAAATGATGCATCAAAATTCGACTGTTCTAATTTCACTCAACTATTTAAATGAATTAGATCCTTTTATTATTCAAAACATTCATTATGAAACGATAAAAGAAACGGATAGCATCGATGGTTACGTGACGGATCAATGTATCGTCAAGAATGAATTAGACAGTAACTTTTTAAGAGAACTGTCAACGATGGTTAAGGATAAACACCTAATTATCGGCCCGTCGTTTTCCAATATCCCATACTTTTTACAGTCTAAAAATTTAGAGTTAGCCATTCAGCATAACGCAACTGCAGTCATGTATGATGTGAGAAATATAGATTTTAAAAACTATAACGAATTAAAGCCGCTCGCAAAACTAAAGTCATTTGCGAGAAAGCGTATTGAAATTATCCCAGTCGTTGAATCCGTAGAAAAAAGAGATGAGCTACAATCACTCATCCCTTTTCAAACAGTCTGTATATTAGATTAATGAATCAATTTCAACGTATTCTAAATCTTGTGCTTCTGCAACAGCTTTATAAGTCACGTGACCTTTATACACGTTGAAGCCTTCTTTAAGTCCTGCGTTACGTTTTGCCGCTTCTTCAGCACCTAAGTTTGCGATTTGAAGACCGTATTGTAACGTAGCGTTTGTTAATGCGATTGTTGACGTTCTAGGTACTGCACCTGGCATGTTCGCAACTGTGTAGTGAATTACACCGTGTTTCACGTACGTTGGGTCGTCGTGAGTTGTAATGCGGTCAGATGTTTCAAAGTTACCGCCTTGGTCGATTGCGATGTCAACAACGACTGAACCGTCACCCATGTTTTTAATCATTTCTTCAGTCACTAATACAGGAGCTTTTGCACCTGGAATTAACACTGAACCAATGACGACGTCACTCGACTCAACTTCTTTTTTAATGTTCATCGGTGTAGACATTAACGTCTGCACTGAATCACCAAATAACTCATCTAACTCTCTTAAACGATGTGGGTTTAAATCTAAAATTGTAACTCTCGCACCGAGTCCAACCGCAATTTTCGCTGCGTTTGTACCTGCGTTACCTCCACCGATTATCGTAACTTTACCACGGTCTACTCCAGGTACACCTGCAAGTAAAATACCACGTCCACCTTTAATTGCTGATAAATTTTCTACCGCCACTTGAGTTGCCATACGTCCAGCAACTTCACTCATCGGTTGTAATAGTGGTAATCCACCAAATCTGTCGACGATTGTTTCATAAGCAATCGCTGTAACCTTTTTATCAATTAAGGCTTTCGTTAAGTCGACCTCTGGTGCTAAGTGGAAGTACGTAAAGATAATTTGGTCTTCTTTAAAGAAATCGAACTCTTCTTTAAGTGGTTCTTTAACTTTAACGACCATATCAACGTCCCATGCTTCTTTTGCTGATGAAACAATTGTTGCTCCTTTTTCTACATACTCTTCATTAGTGAAGAAAGAACCAACACCAGCATCAGATTCAATACGCACTTCGTGTCCTGCTTGGACAAATGCATATGCTGCATCCGGCGTAAGCCCAACACGGTTTTCGTTGTTTTTAATTTCCTTAGGTACACCAATAATCATGAAGTATAACCCCTTTTCTTTTGTTATGAAAACTCTTTCTTTATTTTATATTAACATACTCATTCATAAAAATGTTATCGTTATCATACAAAATTTGGTAAAATAAAATTAACAGTACAAGTTAGCAAATTTTAATTACTATTTGATTATTTTTAGTCGCTAAAGGGTATAATGTACTGAAAGTTAAGGAGGAAATGACATGTTAGATTACAAAAACATTTTAATCGCAGTCGATGGATCACACGAAGCAGAGTGGGCATTTGAAAAAGCTGTTAACTTAGCTAAGAAAACGGACGCACGTTTAATCGTCGCAAACGTTATTGATACGAGAAGTTACGCATCAGTTGAAGCGTATGATCGTACGATTTCAGCACGTGCTAAAAACTTTGCAGATAAGCTTTTACAAGGCTATAAAGAAAAAGCACTGGCTGACGGTGTATTAGATGTCGTTACACTCGTAGAATACGGTTCACCGAAATCAGTGATTCCTAAAAAAATTGTTAAAGACACAAATGCAGACTTAGTTGTCGTTGGTTCTACAGGTTTAAACGCAGTTGAACGATTCATTATTGGATCGGTCTCTGAAGCTATTGTACGTCATGCACCATGTGATGTATTAGTTGTAAGAACTGAAACTTTACCTGAAGATTTTGAACCGACAGTCGCAACAGATGAGCTCGTTCAAAATGAAGTAAATTAATTCCCATGAAAATAGCCTCTACTTTTTAAAAAGTAGAGGCTTATTTTTATATTACTCCTTAAATAACACTTTTGTTTCTGTATATTCTTCGATACCGATCCAACCGATTTCTTTACCGATACCAGACTGTTTATAACCACCGAATGGTGCGGCTGGATTTCTTGCTGCACCGTTTATAACGATACTACCTGTGCGTAATTTTTTGGCAACGTCATATGCTTCTTCGTCATTTTCACCAAATACTGCACCATATAACCCGTACGTCGTATCATTTGCGATTTCTATCGCTTCATCGACATCGTTATAAGTGATAATCGATAAAACTGGTCCAAATATTTCTTCTTGGGCGATTTTAGTCTTGTTATCGACTTTCGTAAATACCGTCGGTTCAACGTAATATCCTTTGTCTTCACTTTCTACTCTACCGCCACCGATTAGTAACGTCGCTTCTTGTTTACCGCTTTCGATATAGTCATACACGCGGTCTTGGGCTTCTTTAGAGACGACTGGTCCAATCGTATTGTTTTCATCTTCAGGATTTCCAACACGTACGTTTTCTTCGACATATTGTTTAACGTATCCTTCAACTTCTTCGAGTCGAGATTCTGGGACGATTAAACGCGTAAGTGCTGAACACGCTTGTCCTGCGTTGTTAATAATCGCGTCCATCGATTGTTTTACTGCTCTTTTAGCATCACCTTTAAGAAGTAAAATGTTCGGTGATTTTCCTCCGAGTTCTAAGTGTATGTTTTTAATATTACTTTTTGCTTGTTCATAAATGCCTCGACCTACTTTAGTAGATCCAGTAAATGAAATCATATCAACTTTTTCATGTCCAGTTAACGCATCTCCAACTTCACTACCAGACCCAGGGACGATATTAAATACACCTTTTGGAAGGCTTGTTTTATCTATCACTTCAGCAAGTAAAAATGCTGAAACTGGAGTTTTCGTACTCGGTTTTAGTACGACTGTGGCACCAGCGAGTAAAAGACATGTGAGTTTTCTTTGAATCTGATTCAGTGGGAAGTTCCATGGTGTTACTGCTGCTACAACACCTACACCTTCACGTACTAGATCAAATCCTTCATGATGTTCTGTGAATTTTACTTTATCCGCGTTTTCAAGTGCGAGTGTCATCTCTTTGATTACTTGTTCCACCTGAGCTGATTTCGTGTAGTTATATGAACTTCCTAATTCTTGTCGAATGACTTTCTCAAAATCTTCTTGTCTCTCTTTAATACCGTTTAAAATTTCTTCAACGTATTTTTGACGCTCTTCATAAGACGTTTCATTGAAGCTTTTAAATGCACGTGCTGCTGCTTCGACTGCTTTATCGACGTCTTCACTATTTGCTTTAGCAACCGTTGTAAAAATTTCTTCTGTCGCTGGATTCTCAACTTCAATCACGTCAGACGTTGATGGTTTGACCCACTCGCCGTCAATATATATTTTGTCGTATTTCATTTCATAAACCCTCCTTAAGGTTTGTATTACTATTCTATCCGTTTAGTCATTTAAACAAACATCTGATTATTTTTCATGCCACGCTTCAACTGTTGATAAAAATTGTTTCATACTGTCTTTGTTTTTAAAATCAGGGATATCTCCGATTAAAACATCTTTATTATTTAATGCCACGTGCCCTTTTTTCAGAACGATTAACGACTTTTGACTTTTTTCGTCTTTAAAAATAGTCTTCGGTAAGTTTAAGAACATGAGTAACGTCACATCTTCTTTTATATACGTTTTAAACGTTTCTTGATTTTCGGTTAGGATGTTAGAAGGTACTGTAAAAATACCGATTCCGTCTTCTTTTGCTTTATTCATCCCCGCTTCAATCATTAAAAGATGCGCAAAGCTTTTACCTTCTTTAAACGCTGTCGTATACCCTTCAACCTCTACCGGATAAAAACCGACGGGTAAATCTCCAACGACTAAATCAACTGGCTCGATAAAGTTTTGTTCGATAATATTTTGTGGATATATCTTCATATGTGTCTCTAAAAACTCACATAGATTTGCATTTAACTCAGCGAGCGTTGGATCGATTTCGACACCGTTTAACTGTAATTCTGAATTTAACTCACTTAACGTCATCGATAAATGGCCAGATCCACTCCCGACATCTAACACCGAACCGCTACTATTTTCATTTAGTACGTTACCGATATACCCGATTGTGTACCCGATGACGTCTGGAGTCAGTTGATGGTTCGGTTGTACTTGCTCTTCTTTTAACTGCTTTAAATAAGCAAACTGAAATGCTTTTCGCTTCTCTATTTTTGTACCTGTTACGTCTACTTCTAATAATGCTTGAGACAATGATTCTATTCGCGATAAGCCAGTATGTTCATGAATATCATCTGTTTTATTTACTAATGCTTCGTATATTTTTTCTAAATTACTGAGTTCCATTAAAAAGTTCACCTCTAAAAAAAATAAGGACTATTCTTTCGAATAGCCCTATTATAACAATTGATTAAATATTTTTTAAAGCGTCAATTGCTTTGTCATAATCTGGTTCGTTTGTACCTTCAGGTACGTATTCTACGTAGACAACATTATCGTCTTCGTCTAATACGAATACACTTCTCGCTTGTAAACGTAAATGTGGCATTAGCGTACCGAATTGTTTCGCAAATGATAGATCTTTATGATCTGAAAAAGTCACTGCATTTTCGATACCTTCATCTGCACAAAAACGTTTTTGAGCGAATGGTAAGTCGTTTGAAATTGTAATTAACTGTGTGTTTTCAACATCTGCTGCTTTATTATAAAATGTTTTCGTTTGAACTTGGCAAACTCCTGTATCAAGAGATGGTACAACACTAATCAGCTTTTTTGTACCTGCATATTCTTTTAACGGTTCTACATCTTTTAATTCGCTATTCACGACATTAAAACTATCGATATGTTGACCAACTTCAACAGCTTTTCCGTCTAATTTAACTTCATTTCCACCAAAAGTAATTGTCGTCATAAATTAAACCAGCCCTTCTTTTCTATTAGTCTCTACATCCACAGTATATTCAACCTCTTTTGAGTTTACAACTAATGTGTCTCCGATAAAATCATGAAGTCCCATTCGATTTTCGTTAAATAAAATCATTAAGTACGGTAGGTTTAATAATGCTTGCGTAATATATCGACCGATAAGTTCTCGATATAATACTTGAGCAAATGTTAACTCGTACCCTTTACTTGAAACAACACGAATACCGAAAATCATTTTTCCTAACGTTTGGCCAAAGAAATATGTCATTAAAACGAAGTAAAGGAAAAATACGACCGCTACGATAATGCTGCGTATTGGAATTGCATCAAAAATAACATTTTGATTCATGACGCCTAGCATCGTTAAAATCGGAATAATTGCGATTTGGCGTACCGACCATAAGACGATGAGATCAACGATATATGCGAGGAGACGTATTAACGTATCTGCAACAGGGTAACCCATTTCTTTTTGCAAGATCACTGTTTCTCTTTTCATAATCTCACTCCTTACTCATCATATAAGTACATCGGTTTTGGACCTTGGCGTTTATTGATTAAGTTTTCAACGATTAACGCATCTGAATCGTTAAATAATTGTTTCACGATGCTCGGTCCGTTAAAATTGAACATTGAAAAACGACCTGAACCATAACCATACGTATAAACCTGTGGATTGTCTGAACCAATCTCTTCTTTTAAATCAGCGAGCGCGTCATCAAAGTATCCAATCTCATCTACAAGTCCGTTGTCAATGGCATCACTTCCAAGATATACACGTCCATCTGCTAATTTACGTACTTCTTCTTCACTCATGTTACGCCCTTCAGCAACAACTTTTACGAACTCATCAAACATCGTATCTACCATGTGCTGAACGTATTCTTTTTCTTCTTTAGATGGAGTTTTTGCTCCTGATAACATGTCTTTCATATCGCCTGATGTATATGTGTTAAACTTTACGCCGTATTTTTCAGCAAGCTCACTGTAATCGATACTTTGCATAATTACGCCGATCGAACCAGTGATCGTTTCGTTACTTGCGTAAATTTTATTTGCAGGTGCTGAGACATAATATCCACCACTTGCTGCCATGTTACCCATTGAGCTGTAGATAATTTTCCCTTTATCTTTTGCGATTTTTAAGTACTTGTATACTTCAGCACTTTCAAATACTCCACCACCTGGTGAATTTACGTCAAGTAAAATTGCTTTCACTGAATCATCTTCAATAATTTCTTTTAAAGCATCAACTGTTAAACGATGATTATAACCCGCTACTCCAGAAAATAATCCGCTACCTTGCGGTGTATCTTGAATGACGCCATCTACACTAATGACCGCGATTCTATTTGACGGGTCACCTTCTTCAATAACGCTAACAGGTGAATCATCTACAAGACTACTAAATAAGTCTTCAAATTGATCTTTTTGGAATACATTAAATACGCTCATTACAACGCCTGAAATCAGTAAGGCAATTGCTGCGACTAATGCAATCGTTCGTTTCATAAGTTCATCTCCTTTAATATCTGTATGAGTTAGTATAACACAGTGTATTACAGTAAATCCTCAAATTCTGTAGATTCTTGTTCGTTTTTTGATGTGTATGTTGTGATTTGATTTAACGCATCTTCGATGAGTAGTTCAAAGTCGACATTAGATTCATATTTTATGACCGTATCTAAATTTGGTGATGTCTTCGGTTGTTTTGGTTTAAAAATAGTACAACAATCTTCAAACGGTAATATTGAAGTTTCATACGTGCCGTAATTCACAGCTTTTTGTATAATTTCATTCTTTTCATATGTGAGTAATGGTCGTAGTACTGGGAAATTTGTCACTGCATTAATCGTATTCATACTCGTTAATGTTTGCGATGCAACTTGTCCAATATTCTCTCCATTTACGACCGCTTCCGCACCGATTTTACGTGCGAGACGTTCTGCGATGATTAACATAATACGTCTCGTTGTCGTCATCGAATATCCATCAGGTATTTTATCGTAAATAGTCGTTTGAATATTTGTAAATGGTACGATATGCATTTTAATATCGACACCGGTTTTATCGGCCAAAATATCTACAAGTGTTTTTACCTTTTCTAACGACTGCTCACTCGTATACGGTGGAGAGAAAAAGTGAATTGCTTCAATTTCAACACCTCTACGCATAATCTCAAATCCAGCGACTGGGCTATCGATTCCACCAGAAAGCATTAAAACAGTTTTACCACCTGTTCCAAGTGGTAATCCACCGACCCCGTCATACACTTCACTGTACATATAAATTCCGTCATAACGAATTTCTATCATAATCGTATGATCTGGATGTTTTATATTCACTGATCGATTTGTTTCTTTTACGACGTAACCACCGATTAACTGCTGAATTTCATGTGTCTTTAAATGGTACGCTTTGTCGATACGTTTTACTTCAACTTTAAATGTATCGCCCTCTTTAAATGTTGACTCTAATAGTAATGCATTTTCTTTCATCGCTTCATCCGTTTTTTCAAGACGAATAATTGGCGACATGCTTAATATTCCGTTCACATGTTTTAATCGATTGATGACTTCATATGCATCTTCATTTTCTAGATCGATGTACATTCTATCTCTATTCGCACGGATAACGATGTCAAGTCCTTCTAAAGCACGTTCGATTTGCGACACTAATTTACCGATAAACATCTTTCTATTTTTCTTTTTTAACGTAAGTTCGCCGTAACGAACAAGTAGTAAATCATATTTCAACGATGACATCTCCTAATTCTTTATATATTTCATCAAATACTTTTATAAACGTATCTATTTCACTTTCAGTCGTATACTGTCCCATCGTAAGACGGATACTTCCTTCAATCACACGTAACGGATTTCCCATCGCGATGAGTGTTTCGTTCGGTGCGTTACGTTGTGACGCACATGCACTCGTTGTAGATACATAAATATCACGTTTACTCAGTGCGTTCACAATGACTTCACCTTTAGCGCCTGTAATCGACAGGTTAATATAATGTGGTACATGTTTAGGCTGGGTATATACCCCTTCATATTGTCGAAGCGCCTCACGTATTTTATCGTTAAACGAATTCAACTTATTATACGTATCTTCCATCGTTTCAAAAGATAAACGTATTGCTTTCGCAGTAGACGCGATACCAGGTAAGTTTATCGTACCACTTCTCACGTTATATTCATGTCCGCCACCGTACATCACTGGATTTAACTGCGCAATATTTTTAACAAATAATCCACCTACACCTTTAACGCCATAAAACTTATGCGCTGAAAACGACACAGCATCCACCCCGCGATAATCGATATTTACCTTACCGACAGCTTGGGTTGCATCGACATGTAAAAATGCTCTGTTATATTGCTTGATGACGTCAACAATTTTCTCGATCGGTTGAATACTCCCGATAATATTGTTAACTGCAATAACCGATACAAAGATTACATCATCCGACATCTTTTCTTGTAAATCTTTGATATCAATGATTCCCTCCGGTGTCGTATCAATAAATACTAATTCGATCCCATCAATATGTCTCAGTACTTCGATAACACTCGGATGTTCTAGTTCTGAAACGAGCACCGTTCGACCGAATTGTTTTTTCTTTTTAATGACGCTTTGAATCACGATGTTATTACTTTCTGTGGCTCCAGAAGTAAATAGTAAGTCGTAATCATTTAATTTAAATAGTTGCTTGATCTGTGTTCTAGAAGCTTCAAGAAGCTTTCTCGCTTCTTGTCCACCTTTACTTAAACTTGCTGTATTATAAAAATATTTTCGATTTACCGTGTCATACGTCTGTAGGACGTCGTCTAATGGACGCGTCGTTGCTGCGTTGTCAAAATAAATCATTGTTTCCTTCACCTACCATAAAAAAGACTTAGGAATGCTCCTAAGTCTCTTATCTGTTTTCATATGAGTCGATGATACGTTTTACTGCATCTTCATCAACTTCTCGTAATGCATGTTCTGCAATTTGAAGTGCACGTTTATATCTATTTTCATTGAATAAACGCGTCGCTTCTTCAATTTCACCGTCTAATGTACTGTTATCTTTACGATAACGGTTTGCGTATTGAATAATTAACTCAGACAGTTCAGAGTCATGAATCACTTCATATGCTTCTTGCTCGAAGTTGTTTAATAAAATGACTGCTTTATCGACTTTCTCTTTAATGTAACGCACATTTAACGGACGACGTTCAAGATATCTATCGATTTCTTTCACTTCGTTATCGAGTTCATGCTTCATAACGATAAACTGCTCTGGAATTCTCACAAGGTTTGACGTCGTTAATCTATGCATGACTTCTTCTTTTTTGTCATCGATTAAGTTCGTATTATCGATTGCTTCCTCTTCATCGTATTTTAACGACTGTAAGTAATCTAGTACATCTTCTTGCTTGTCATTAATATCTTCAATCGTATGATCGATGTGTTCTAAGTTATCGATAATCTGACTATAGCGCGTCGTATTTTTATTAACTTCAGACTCAATATCTGCATACATCGTAACGAGATCTTCGATTTCGTATTCATATTTATGAATTGTTTGAATTTCTCTATCATTAATATAATATGCATCTTTAATAAAGTTAATTTCAGTACGTAATGACATGTTTGTGTCTTTCGCTTTAAACAGCATATCACTCACTTTGTCACGTAAATCATCGAACTTAATTTTCGCTTCGACTTCGTGTTCAATTAAGTCATACATATCATCGAGTTCGCTGTGAATACGTTCTAAATCTTCTTCCGCTTCTTCTAATTCTAGTTTTGCAATTTTAGGCTCGATTAAATTTAATTCTGTACGTAAGCGTGATAGCGTCGTATCGACTTTGATATGCTCTAAATCATATCCGTCTAATCTTAACTCTCTACAACCATAACGGACTTCTTGAAATTGTGTTGGTAAGTCTTTTTGAACTTCTTTAATAAGCGCAGGGATTTTCTCCATACTCTCTTTTAAATTCGTAAGTTCTTCGTGAATTTCTACGATATGATCGTGTGCGTTATTGTAATTCCCCTCATCGATGAGTGTGTTGTACTTCTCTAGTTCTGGTTCATATGAGTTGATTAACGATTCTAATGGTTTTCTCGAGTCACCGAATTTATGGCCATCTGCTAAAACGTCACGGTTTGCTTCTCTTTGAAGCGTAACCGACTCTTCATATAACTCTTTGCTCTCATCATTTTGTTTCATAAAGTCGTTAATTTCAACTGTTAACGCATCATATGTAGTCTCGATATTACCGATATGTTGAACGGCATTATCTTCGTTCTTTTTACTATCACTAAATTTAAATTTCTTTAAATTTTCATTTGCAGCTTTAAAATTGCTTTCTGCATGCGTCTTATTGTTGGATAACGCATCTTTCCATCTCTCATCCAAGTGTTCGTATAATTCTTTTGCCTCTCCATGTAGATTGTATGTTTTTAATTTTTCTAAATCTAAATGAAATGGTAATTGAATTACATCTTGTAATCGTGCTTCTTCTTTCTGTACTTCTTCAAGTTTTGATTTTCTTAAAAACAACAGTAATCCGATTACTATAATAACAAGGATAATCAGTCCAATTAAAATGTAAACCCACATACAATTACCCTCCTCAACTTATTATCAATTATAGACTAATTCTTTGAAAGAAAAAACAATAAACAGTATAATTTTTAAAAATGTAACAGTTACTTTAGGAGGACATACAATGTTTGATGATATTCAGCTTAAAAACTATTCAGAACTACACGGAGCACTCGATGCATTACTTGAGGAAAATTTAAACATAACTGCTAATTTGGCAAATGCTTCTGCACTACTTAACTACTTTCTAAAAGATATTAACTGGGTCGGGTTTTATTTATACGATGAAGAACTAGAAAAACTCATCCTTGGTCCGTTCCAAGGAAAACCTGCATGTACGACTATTGAAGTTGGTAAAGGTGTTTGTGGAACTGCTTATAGAGGTAACGACGTATTTATCGTTGATAACGTCGAAGAATTCCCAGGCCATATCGCGTGTGACGCTCGTAGTAAATCAGAAATCGTATTACCGATCTATAAAGACGATAAAGGAATCGGAGTGTTAGATATCGATGCACCGATTTATGAACGATTCGATGAAGAAGACCGCGTTGGTTTAATCGAAGTCGTAGAGATAATTAAAAAGTATTTATAATCGATAAACTGTTGACAAAACGTAGAGATTCAAGTAATATAATAAATTGTGTAAATGAACAATATAAGTAGCAGGTATTTATTCTATGACCTTATGTGATTAGCGGTTGCGATGTGTTGTGTAACCAATGCTATGAGGCGAAGACACTTTGAATCACATATCCATAGAAGTAACTACCCCTTATGATGTTATTTGCATATAAATATATCATTAAGGAGGAGTCAATAATGGCTCGTTATACAGGATCGACTTGGAAGAAGTCACGTCGCCTAGGTATTTCATTATCAGGCACAGGTAAAGAATTAGAAAAGCGTCCATACGCTCCAGGTCAACATGGACCAAACCAAAGAGTTAAACTCTCAGAATACGGTTTACAATTAAAAGAGAAGCAAAAGCTTCGTTACATGCATGGAATTAACGAACGTCAATTCCGTACATTATTCGATCGTGCAGGTAAAATGCCTGGTATTCACGGTGAAAACTTCATGATCTTACTTGCTTCACGTTTAGACAACGTAGTATTACGTTTAGGTTTAGCTAAAACACAACGTCAAGCACGTCAATTAGTAAACCACGGACACATCACTGTTAACGGTAAAGTATTAGACATCCCGTCTTACCAGCTTTCACCAGGTGAAACAGTTGCTGTACGTGAAAAATCACAAAAATTAAACATCATCGAAGAAGCTATCGAATTCAACAACTTTGTTCCTGAATATCTAAACTTTGACGCTGATAAATTAGAAGGTACATTCGTACGTCAACCAGAACGTAGCGAATTATCAGCTGAAATCAACGAACAATTAATCGTTGAGTACTATTCAAGATAAACGACTTAATTTCTACAATTACCCTACAAACGTTTTTAAATCAATGTTTGTGGGGTTTTTGTTTTATATTAAACATTAACATAATACCCTTATTTACCTGTATTTATATTTGAGTTTGTGGCAAATTTGTGGGAGATTTGTGGCAAAATTAATAGGCGCAAAATAGATTATATTTAGCACTCACAAAAGAATGTGGGTGCTTATTTTTATATAAATAAAAAAGACTCCTAATATATTAGACGTCTTTCGCAAACAGTCCGCGTACGGATACTGAAGCTACATTAACTATAGTATATAGTTATTTAAAACCGTTTATTCACTTCTCAAAACGCACTCCTTGACTATAATTATACGAACGTATGTTTGGTGTGTAAATAAAAAAAATACCACCTGCAATGAGGTGGTTGCTTTATCCCTTTATACTAAGTGAAGAAATAAGAATAGAATTGTATGATAGTTAATTGAACAGTTGTTTAAATCACTAAATTTTATTAGTTCTTTATATTATTTATTTTTGGCTTTATCGGAGGATTTTTCTTAGTTCTCATGTGATCATTTTCTTTTTTAAAAAATATATTACTTATAATATATAGGTATGTTGCAAACATAGCGTAAAAATAAAATGAAATTGAGAGGATAATATAAAAGATATTATTGACAAAACAAGAAATATCTATTGGATTTAACACAATAGTTTCTAAAACAAATAACACTAAAACAAACACTATAATACTAAAACCAGAAACAATAATGCCATAATTCATATATTTAAATTGTATTCTTAACTTTTTAGAATTATTAATTTTTTCAATTACATGATTTTCTTTTAATCCAAAAATAAATGTGAAAATAGCTCCAAAAAAACCCACACTTATACTTATCGAGTTAATTAACATATTCATTAACTCCAGCAATCTACTCTCTATAATTTTCGGCTCTTTATAGTGTATTAATATAAATATTCCTATTGTAAAAATTAATATTAAGGAATATACAAACCATGTAAAATGTTTTTTCAACAAAATTTATCACCACTCATTTTTAAACAAGCAACGAGATAGCATCATCATCATTTCTATATAGGTCCACCATATCAAAATAAATACGATGTGCGTTTAACTCTATTCCCTCTGTATAAGAATACTTTAAAGTTCTTTTCAAAGCTTGTTTTAGTAAGTCTATTTCTTCCACTGGACTATCTTCTGTTTCTTTAGTTTTAACAAAAAGTTTTTCTACGTTATTATCATCTACCCAGCGGTTTAAGAGATTTTTACTTGTCTGACAATCTAGTTCAGCTGATTTAGATCTGTTAGTAGAAATAATAATTTCTACACTTTCAACACCTTCATATTTATTTCCCGATATTCCCAGCAATAAATCATCTGTATCATCTCCAGTAACCTTTAGAGCAATACTTCTATAGATGTCATTATTCAACGCTTTATCTTTTGCTCTACCATCTATGGCAGCAACGAATTTAAAGTTGGCATATTCTTCATAATAATCAAAATAAATACTATCTATAAACTTTTCAACTCCAGAAGGACTTAATGAACTAATATTTCTTTGAACAAGCATGACATGTTTTGTTGGGTCATATAGTATGCTTATTTCGTGACCTATATACTCATTATCTTTTAATTCAATATTTGTAGACTCGCCATAAATAGTTGTTTTGCTAAGAGGTTTGTCATCTAACCTCTCCATAATAATATGGTAATAACCAGTTGAATTAGATTTTTCAACTGATTTAATTCTAATAGGGTCAAAGTTATAATTTTTTACTACCTTGTATTCTTTATCGCTTTCATAATCGTTTTTAAGAGTATCGAATAATTCTTGAAGAGGTAGATAACTATATTTACCATCATCCTCCAAACTACATGTATAAAAAATATTGATATTTACGATTTTAGTCCTTGCCATTACCCTAACCTCTTTCAGTGTGTAGTTATACACATTTTAACTGTAAGCGGTTCAATAAGCAATGAGATTAGACAAAAATAGCTGCTAGCGAAATGGCTAACAGCTTAACTACACATTTTACATTATATCACAACGATTTAGATAAGAACATACATTCGGTTACATATCACAAAAAAACAGGGAGCATTTCAGCTCCCTTTATTAATATCTCTTATTCACTTCACGTTGGATTACGTTTGGATCATACCCCGCTTTTCTGAGTCTGTTGAATCTATCTTGACCGTTACCCCACTTACCTGCTAATACTTCATTCACAATAGTTGCAGTTGATTTTTTCTTAGGTGCTGATTTACCGAGTAACTTTTGGTTTACTAAGTTTTGAATCGTGTTGTAGTTATATCCGGCTTTCTCTAACTTAGATTTACGAGTAGCACCAGTACCCCACTTGCCAGTGATAACTTCATTTGCAATGACTGAGTTAGATTTCTTAGTTGCTTTCGGTTTACTTGTAGGCTTTTTAACTGGTGCGGGTGCTTTGCTAGTAGTTGATTTAACTTCGCTTGCACCACCTGTGATTGCATCAGCCAATGCCTTACAGTACGATTCCACGTTATTCTTAATATTCTTCATGTCATTCGCATTAGTGATAAATCCTAATTCAACTAATCGATAGTTAATATCACGATTCGCAGCAACATTGACTTGAAGTAAATCATTACGTTTAGAAATAGCTACTCCACCACGTAGACCAACGTGTTTCTTAATTGCATTACCAATTCTATTATCAATTGCATCAGGGGTGAATCCACTATAGATGATTACATGTCCACCAGTAGCACTAGCACTTGCTGCATCTAAGTGAAACTCTGTCATACTGTCGAATGAATCAGCATTATACTTGTACATTCCATATGGCTTGTTTTCTCTCTGACCTGGAGCGCTATCTGCGTACATGTTCCAATTGGGATTATACACTTCCGCTGAATATCCTTTTGTTGCATTGATATACTTTGCAACTCTTGGTGTGATTTCTTCTCTGATGAAGTCACGTTCGTTTTCTCCATTACCAGTAGCACCGCACCAGGATCACTGTAACCATGTCCTGAAATTAGTAAATGTTTTTTTGTCATTAATAATCGTCTCCTTTAATTTGTTGCATAAAAAAGAGCCTGTAGAATTTATCTACAAGCTACTAATCATCTTTCTTATTTGTTTTTGCAATTAAGTCATAAAAACCACTAGCTGATAACCCAGCAACTCCGCCTGCTACAATTAAAGCTGGTATTGATAATTCATACTCAACTCTTAATTCAGGAACTAAGATTGTACCTAAAGCAACTACTATACCTAGTATCATTGCGATTAAAGGATTGTAATTCACTGGTACTTTATCTTTAGTTGTGTATTTAAACACCTGTAATAAGATTGATACCCCTGCCATTATCGCAAATGCTACAGCTGATATTTCTGCCATTACTTATCAACTCCTTTTCAAATCATTTCTCATTTCATCAAGTAACTTCATGATATGCTCATTTTGCGCTTCGATTCTGCGTATGATTTTAATTTCATCACACATGCTTGCATGCTCAACTTCCAATTTATCAATACGGTTGTGTCCATGCTCTTGTCTCGTTTCGATCTTTGTAAGTCTATTCTCTGCACGTTCTTTGTCTTTGGTCTGTTTATAATAAAGTCCGAAAACTCCAATTAAAATCGGAATTATTACAATCACAAACCAATAAAGCACGTCTTTTTGTGTTTCTAGTTCAGTCACACGCTACTCACTCCTTTGTACAATATAAAAAGCCTTACGGATTATTCCGCAGGCTTCTCTAATACTTTTTCTAACTCCGACTTATAGTGGTCACGTTCTTGTGCGACCTTATTAAGTTCGATTTGTAACTGTAACTTCTCATCGCATAATTGTCTGTAATTAGCGATTAATACTTGTTCTTCGATTGATAGTTCTTGATTATTCATTCCGATAATGCCTCCATTTTATGTTTTAATATTTTAACTTGCTGTATTAATTGTTTATTCGCTTGTATGAGCGTCATGATGATTTCGTTCGTATTAATTGCTTTCCCGTCATTAGTTATCCATTCTCGTGGTGTGCCACGTTCTACGACTAAACCAGTCGTACGTACTAGAGTGTCTATATATTTAAACTCATACAATGACGCACGCTCGATAATGTCTAACGCGTCAAAATATTTAGGCTTAATATCTGTCTTTAACTTTTCGCTTGAACGTTGACGCCACGTGTCATACTCAATGTGGTTAAATATGCCGTTACCTGCGGAAATTGTCGTTGCTGAGCTACGAGCGAAGTCTTTATCCACCACATCAATTTTCGCTTCGTTTTTATAAAATCTCAAACCAGCATTAAACGGATAGTTTTCGTCTCCTGCGCCATACATAATATAACCGTGAATTTGACTACCACTACCACTAGATGACGTTGTGAAGTTGAATCTATTTAAACCTGGTCTATCTCGTTTATAAGGATATATATATACGGGGGCTGTTTGACTTTCTATGCTTACGCTTAATTCGGCATCTAACACAACTCTATTGTTGTCTGATTTTAGAGCAACTACGTTGTAACTTCCCATCGTGATACCGTTAGCGTTTGATGGACTGTAAGTACCGTCCCACCACTGAATGTACCCGCTCGATCCTGGACTATCTGCCCACTCTCCGTTTCCGTCGAGATAAGTCGATATACCGAACGCACTAATGTTAATTGCACGCTCTTGAGTATTATCTCCAAATCGTAAATACCCACCACGCATAGTCGTTGTGACATCGTAGTTATATGACTTACCGTGATAACGTCTATTAAAATTACCACGTTGTTCAATCTTATCGCCAGTGATTAAAAGTTTGTTACTACCACTATCACCAATTGCGGTAGCAGTGTTAAAGTCAACATAAACCGAACGTAACGTTCCAGTAGTAATCGCATCAGCCACAATTCCCTCTGCTGTCGCAACTGTTCTCGCAGTCGCACCACCGTCAGTCGATATATACCAACCTTGCGAATTAAGTCCGAAAATATTATTCGGGTTATTCTTATCTATCGCTTGAATACCGAAACTTCCGTATCTCAACTCGTTCTCACTCGCATGTATCTTCGTTATCATGCCACGTGCAACTTGATCTAAGCTAAATAAAGGTAACTTTGTTTCTCCTTTTAGTAACGAGTTAAAGTCTTTCGCAACTGATTGTAAATTTGATTTATAACGACTCCGAATGCTTTCGCTACCAAATGTAACTTCACAATTCACTAGCTTATCGTTCACATCATAAGTCTGTTTTAGCGATTTTATTCTGATTTCTTGCTCGAGATTAATGCGTTCATCAATTAGGAATACTCTGTCGCCAATTAAGGGTACTGCTTCTTTATAAATACTTCTAACGTCATGTAAGTTACCCTCAATAGATATTTCTAATGACTTTTCAACAGCTTCAATCATCATCTTATCCATTGTTTCTTTATCGGTCACACGACCATCAACGATTGGTTTGCCCTCGTACTTTCCTACAACTTCAGCTAACGGAGATGTGTATTCACGTCTTAATTTAGCGTTTGTGAAGTAATCATCATTATCCACAGCATCTGATTCACTATTTTCACTTGATTCATTCCCGAAATTTCCAAAACCTTTAATGTGCGTAACAAAACCACTCGCATCAATACTTTTTGATACGTTACTCGCATTGAGTTTGTACTTATACATGAAGTTCGTATCATTACCGATTAATTTCTTTAGATAGACCGTCTTACCAACGATATAAAATTCTAAACTAAAGCGATCTATTAATCGTTTAAACATCTCTAATCGAGTTTCGCCTTTACCAAAACCCTCAATCTTTATAGCATTCACAAAATCTACTAATACATACTGATAACCACTATCCTGAAATACAACGTCAAAAGCGTTCTTACCAGTATAGTGACCGTCTTTATCTTCGTGGATAATCTGTTTATCGAAATCCCAATAAAAAAGAGGAATAGCCCTTACATCTAAGTAAAAGCTATCCCCTTTAGTAATTTGCTTGATATACATTATTTTATAATCAACTGTTTTGTAATTGATTTCCCACAACTTATCAATTTCTTTTAAGTCTAAATTATTGTTTCTTTGTTGTGGTACTTTAAGTTCGATACCATGATTACCGTTCAATTCTTCGTTGACTGTTTTGACTGCAAGGAGTGGATATTCGTTACCTTTTAAGTCTCTTATAAATATGATTACCACCTACTTTCTAATAAAAAAGACACCTGCAATGATGTGCTACCCAAAAGTTGGACTTTTGGAATTAAGCAGATTGTAAGGTATGTTTCCTGAATTCTTCAGGAGACATGCCTTTTAATTTTAGCTTAATTCT
>NZ_MBFG01000004.1 GCF_001696685.1 Nosocomiicoccus ampullae | reverse complement strand
ACTCCAATAATAGTGAAAGGTAACGAGTATTTAACAATCTTTTTCCAAGAATGATTCATAGTATTCCTCCTAAGATTTATGATTACCACAATTTTAAAATTTTTTAGAAGTAACATTTTATGAATCATATTTTTTAAAAAATGTAATATATTTAATTCTAGGTGTGATATAATGGAAAATTTAATAAAATTTTTAAGAGAATCTAGAGATCTATCAAAAAGTGATGTTTATAAAGGAATTATGAGTGAGTATACATATACGAATATCGAAAACGATATTGATAATGCTAATTTTTATAGTTTAATTATGATTTTAGATCGACTAAACATTCCATTTTCTGAGTTCGCTTATTTATATTCTAAGTCAAAAGATATTCCTAATTTTTTTGATGATTTAAATAATGAATTAAGCAATCGTATAGTGGTTATTGATGAATTTATTAAGAAGCATCCTTATCTAACAGATTTTCAAATAGATATTTTACATAGCTTAGCTACACTTTACGAAGGTACAGCTCAAGAACAAGAAAAGTATAGAAAGATTATTTGGAACTCAATTCAGAATAGAGAAAACTTATTGCCAAATGACATTGTTTTATTAAGTTATATATTCTTTTTATTTAAAGATGAACAACAAGCTTATATCATTAACGAGATAGAAGAAAAAATGAATTTATGGGAAGATTATTACGGCATATCTAAAACAATATCTTTATTCTATTATCATCTTGGCACTCTTTACAATTTAGTACATAAGGATACTGACATAGCGATTAAATATTATAATATCGCAATTAATAAAGGTGTAAAACATCAATCACCTTATCCAACTGCAAGAGCAATGATAGATTTAGGAAATATCACTTCTAATGAGGACTTAAAAACTAAAGGTAATACAATATTATCTGTATTCCACCCTGAAATGCTAGATATGTTATAACATAAAACGAGCACTCCTCGATTTCTCGAGAAGTGCTTAATTTTTTCTATTTCATATGTCATATATAATATCGGGTATAATCAATAAACCCATATCTCATCAAATATCATAATGATTTTAATACAGTAAATATGAGTTATTGGACACGTGCGGAAATGAAATTTTCTTTGCTATAACACAGTATAAAGACTACTTAAACAATCGCGCACAGTAGGTAGTGTAACATTTGCCACAGATAAGTTTAAAGAATTATAAGATACTCAAAAATATTACACTTTTAGCGAGATTGATAAAAACATTTTAAAGCATGTTAGTAAAGAATTACCACGATATTTTACTGATTTAAAAATTAAATCGAATGAACGTTGCAATCCAATAATAGCTTATGAATTTACATTTAAACCAGAAAGAGTCGGTGCTTGAATTGAAAATAAATATAAAAGATAGAAAAAAAACTAGATCTACCGCCTATAAATTGGGTAAAAGACGAATCTTAACTATTTAACTCTAAAATAAAAACAAATATACTGTTCTTAGAATCAAGTAAATAATTAAAAAAGATATAACAGATTTTACTTGTGCTTTATTATCATTCTTTTTCATTTTAAATATGCCAAAAATTATTAGTAAGGGAATTACTATATAACCGATTAGAATATCGTTAAGAAAGAAATCCAAAATTTAATCAGTCCTTACATTTTAAAGTTATTGATATATACTATGTTTTGAGTTTTCTTATTTCTATACTAACATAATTCATATACTTGTATAAGGTTAATAATCCATCATAAAAATGGTGCTAAAGTAACACCTGCAGGGCTAGCAGCTATATATGTTCATATGAACTACACATGTATTAAAGAAACAAATTCAAAATATAGTGTATACTAATTAATCTTAACTAAAGGATGATTAGCATTTTAGAAATTTTTTTCAATAATTTATTGTTTTGGTTCTTATGGTTACCACTCATATTCTCCATTTCAATTATTATAGTTTACAAAAAAGAAAATAAAAGTTTTATAAAACCACTATTAATATTTTTAATCGCATATTACATCGCTAGAACAACAATTTACATTATATAATTTTTATTTTTCGTTTCGCCTTTCCCTAAATCCATATCTCATCAAATATCTATAACCTCTCCTGTATTTCCTGTACCTATAGAAATACGGTTCCATGTATTGACTTGATTTACAAGCATTATAAAATCTACATACTCTTTCTCTGACAAATATTTTCTCATCTTTGAATACTCTTCATCAGAAATAGAATACTCTGAGATTAGCGTTAATTTTTTAGCAAATAATAGTAACGCTCTTTCTTCTTCATTGAAGTTCTCGTTATCTATATCTAAATTCAAAATCGACTCTATATGTTTCTTCTCAACTTTCTTTTTTGATGCCTCTTTATAGTGCATCTCTATACAGTAAGAACATCCATTTAAAACAGAAACATATAGTTTCACTAGAGAGACCATTTTTCGATCTATCTTTATTTTATTGACATATTTCTCTTGTAACATGATATTTTCCATTCCAACTGGAGATACTTTGAAATAGTTCACTCGATTATCCATATTCATAAAACTAGCAGCTTTTACTAAACTTTTAGATATAATTTTATTCATTATACTCTCTCCTAATTGCAACATTTGTAGAACTTTTGATTATATAGTAAATTACATATAACATAAGCTCAACACTTTGTAATGAAGTTCAACATAATACGGTTTTTGTTGCACGGGAGTGAAATAGTAATGAAGATGTCTAATCATCCATCAGTAATCCAATCACAGCAATGGATATATGAAAGTTTGATAAAACTTATGCAAGAAAAGTCATTTAATAGTATTTCCATAGGCGAAATCACAAAACTTGCGGATCTAGATAGAACAACTTTTTATAGAAACTTTGACTCAAAAGAAGATATTTTGAATGTAGGTATATCAAATATAAAAAATAAGTATATTAAGGCATTGAATAATTCTCAATCATTAACAATGGATTACGTATCTTATGTATTCTTTAATATTTGTTATGAAGAAATTGATTTATTAAAATTACTACATTCTCATGGTCTATCATCTTTGTTACTAGATCAGTTCAATGATATACTACCTCAACTTCATATCTCTGTGAAAAACAAATTTCATTATCAGATTAACGATGAATATATGATTTTTGCACTCTATTATAATACAGGTGGATTCTTAAATATATTAATGAAATGGATTGAAGGTGGTTGTACAGAAAGTACGGATGAATTGGTATCTAGTTTTATAGAGATTAGCAAATTCAACTTTTCAAAATAAAGTAACCACCAGAGGATTTAATAAATCAACCAACACGTTCCAAGTGACCACGTAGATGAAAAACCTGACAAGGAGATAATCTATCATTTTGACGCTATTCAGTCATGAGTCGTCTCGATTACTTCCTAATTGACCAACATGAGCATGAGTTTTCTAATGCCACGATAAGTGTTGAATACGGTTGTATCGATATATTACCTGAATCAGTCATCATCAAAAGATAGTTATAGAAATGATAAAAAACTTCAATTCTTTTTACATAAAAAAACCTGTAACTTCAATTACTCATTGTATTGCAAGCTACAGGTTATTTTTATTATTGTGTGATTATATCCCCTTGGAGCATGTCACTATCTCCATCAAAATTAATTCGAATACTTTTTGAATCCCACAAATCACTTGAATCAGCAACATGAAAATGGATATGGGCTTCACTTGAGTTTCCGGAATTTCCAACAAGACCAAGTAAATCGCCTCTCTTTACAGTATCCCCTTCTTTAACGACAATTGACTGATATTTAAAATGAGAAATATGACTAAATTCATCGTTTCCATGATCTAAGGTAACATAGTTTCCAGCAGGATGATCTGTGTTATGAATCCCAACAGGTTCGTTGTCTTTAATGTTGTTTTCAATCTCTACAACCACTCCATCTGCAGGTGCGATACACTCTTTTCCAAACGCATAATAACTCTCATTAAGCTCCTTGTCGCCCTCATATGATTTATTGTCCTTTGCAACGATAAAATCATACGCATAACGCTGTGATTCATACTCATAATGATAGTTTACTAAGCTATTTATACCACCCCAAGCAACTAGCCATTCACCCTTAAAAGGGGGTATAAACTTTGTTTTAGTAAATACTTCATCTGTTTCTGGATAGCTCTCTACTGGTAAAAACTGTATTCCCTCAATTACATCATCACTGTTAAACACAGCAACGATACCTTTTGTGCCACTATCATCTAGCCATACACAAAGATTAGATCCATCGTTATTGTTTATGAGTTCAGATTGAAGTTCTAAATCCATGATATCTTTCGTAAAGTCTTCTGCTATCTCACGTAATTCTTCTAGAGATATCTCGGCTTTAAATTCATTATCTGTTTGACTGTATACTGTCTCAAAATCACCTTGTAATATCAGGTTCGCTAACTCCTTTGGTTGCATGATATACCCTCCTTCATAGACAAAATTGGACACTTAATTATATCACGTTCTATATATTTCTATTAAGCAGCACAATGATGTAAATTTAAGTAGACAATTTATTAAGGGGATCTAAAATTGGACATTAAATTAAGGTATTAAACAAGTTGCAAAAGATAAAAACTTAACTCTAGTCGTTCCTAAAACACCTTCAACACAATATGATACAAGGTGGGAAGAAGGCGTTCTTAATTCAGATTATCTTATTGATTTAATTCAATCTCTTCCGAATAATGATTATCTTTGGATCGGCGGATTTTCAGGTGGTGCCGAAATTACATCTTATTGGCTAATTGAAAAGCTTAAAGACATAGATATTAAAAAAAGGAGGCGCTGTTCTTTTTGGAGGTGGTGGTTCTCCAAAAGCTGAAAATATAAGTGAGCGTATCCCAAAAGAGAATATTATAAGAGGCGACTTCCCTATTTATTGGATTGTCGGAGAACATGATACAGGCGAGAGAAAAGAACATCCTTTTAACGCTTTAACAGCAAGTAAAGAAGGAGAAGGATTTTATAGAGAAAACGGCTGGGAAACACATATTATTATATTGGATAACTACGGTCATTTATTAACCAAAAATAATGAAGGGAAATATGGCGAGTTTTTAGACGAAATAATACCAGAACGTTAAATATATATTAATAGTAAAAAACAAGCACCCCTCGATTTCTCGAGAAGTGCTTTTAAACTTTATATTTATATTTACTTTCTTAAGACCTAGTTTCATACGTTCAAAAATGCTGGCCATTAAATAATCTTGTAGCGTATTATTATTTCTTTCTATTGCTATCAAAATAGATTGCCTATTCAAAATTTAAGCATTCTATAATTAAAATAATAGTACTCGAAAATTTTTCACTTTACTCGAAAGCTCGTAAACCCTTTGATTCCATCGATTCTACCCTATTTTTGTAATTTCTTTTGAGTTACTCGAAAATTCCTATATTTACTCGAAAGCTCACAAATGCCTTGATATCATTAGATTCTCATTATTTTTTAGTGTTTATCTTTTTAATTACTCGAAAGTTTTCCACTTTACTCAAAACCGATTAAATAATATGTTCTCTTCGGATCATTTTTACTTGATCCATGTGTCGATACAATATTCATTTCTTCCAATTCTTTCAATCTTTTTCTAGCCGTAGGAGCAGATCTTTGAATAATACTTGCAATTTTAGATGCTGTTAATTCTCCCTCATTATACAAATGTCTCACAATTAATTCTTGTTGCTCATTTAAACTTTCAAATAATTCAGGTGTTATTATATTACTCACTCGACTCATTTCTCTTTCTTTTCTAGCCACAATGTTATTCTTCAAAGTTAATTGTACTGAACTGTTATTAGGTTCTGAATAAACGGGGTCATCTAGGAAATATTCCTTCATTTCGTCAAAAATACGACCAACTCCTTCGTTTGATTCCCTTACCCATTTATATTGAGTTAATGCCGCAGCTAATTTTGGATTCCTTGAATATCGTTCTTCTTTAATATTCTCTAACGTAACTGAAGCAGGTAATGCGCCTGGGCTACTAATTTCTAGTCTGTCGTCAAACATTTTTATTCTTATGTGATCTCCTTGGTTATCATATCTACGATGTACAATCGCATTTATCATTCCTTCAAACCAAGCAAATTCAGGGTATTCTGGTAACGTTATAAACTTTCCTTCTTTTCCTAAGAAAGTGTATTCTCGTAGTTGTGTATTGATAAAATCTCTTGCTTCCCTAATTGCTATCGGTAAAGCTTTATCAAATGTAATATCTTTTACTACATTAAGTCTTGTTCCAGATTCTTCTTTATTACCTTCATATCTCATAAAACGGATTCTAGCACTCGGCAAATAGACACTAATATTGTTACTAAACAGCAACAAACCGGCAACTGTCAATTTTCCTTCACGCATAAACCCTCTAGCTTTTAATAATTTTTCATCATCTACGTTTGTATTAAGTAATTGTTTAAATTCTCTAGTTAACATTTTATCTACATCTTCGATACTAGAATGCTCAACCAGTTCTTCTTCAAAACGACGTGAACCACGATCGTATTCTAAATTTGTAATTTGGTTGTGCGTCAATTTTCTACTTTTATCACTAATTCTTAAATATACTGAGTCATCTTTTAAGGTGATAATGGCATCATAACTAGGTTCAATATCGAAAACAAGAATTTCATCCATAGTTCCATCGTGTTTCTTCACCTCTATTATTTCATGTTTATATTTAGGTATTCTATACAAATATTCGAAGGGTGCCTCAATATACAGTTCTTTCTTTTTTGCTTTTGTATGATTAAATCCTGAAATCTCACCATTATCTTCAATGCCAATTACAAGTTTTCCACCTTCAGCATTTGCAAATGCACTAATTTGTTGAGCTACATCTTTAGGATTTATAGACGCTCTCTTTCTATCTAGAAGCTGTCCTTCAGCCTCAGTTTGCAAAAATTTAATATATTCTTCTCTTACAGTCATATTTAAACCTCGCAATCAATCATCTTATTGATCCTATTATATCATTCAATCATATGTGCTTATCGATTATCATTATAAATGATATTTGAATCCTCAAGAAATCTCACAAGTTTCATACTTCTTCAAATCAGTGAATATTTAAAAGCTTTAAAACAAAATAATTTCTTTCGGGATATTAAAATATGGTAACTAGCAAAATTAGAAAACACAAAAAAGCACTCCTCGATTTCTCGAGAAGTGCTTGTAATTTTTATATGAACACAAATTGCTATGCAATTTGCGTACTGGACTTGTATGCAAACAAGTTTGCAACAATTCCAGCATATTAACGTTTAGAGAATTGTGGTGCTTTACGAGCTTTCTTAAGACCTGGTTTCATACGCTCTTTCATACGTGGGTCACGTGTTAAGAGACCAGCACGTTTTAATTCAGCGCGGTGTTCAGGGTTTGCTTCTAATAATGCACGCGCAATTCCGTGACGGATTGCTTGAGCTTGTCCTGTGAATCCACCACCGTGTACGTTTACTAATACATCATAGTTACCTTCTGTTTCAGTAACAGCGAATGGTTGGTTTAAGTCTAAGATTAAGCTTTCAAATGGAAGGTATTCTCTCATGTCACGATTGTTGATCGTTACGTTACCTTCACCTGGTACAAGACGTACACGTGCGATTGACTTTTTACGACGTCCAGTTCCTCTATATTCTACTTTAGCCAATGTGTTTACCTCCTAATCCTTAACCACGTAACTCGTAGTTTTCAGGTTGTTGTGCCGCATGTGGATGCGTGTCTGCTTCATATACGAATAATTTGCTAAGTTGTTTGTCGCCTAAAGAGTTTTTAGGTAGCATACCTTTTACAGATTTTTCGATTAAACGAACTGGGTAAGTTTCTCTTAACTCTCCAGCTGTTACTTCTTTAATTCCACCTGGGTGACCAGTGTGTCTGTAGTATACTTTTTGACTTAATTTGTTTCCTGTTAATTCAACTTTACCAGCGTTGATGATGATCACGTAGTCACCAGTGTCAACGTGTGGCGTGTATGTTGGTTTATGTTTACCACGTAAGATTGATGCAACTTCTGTTGAAAGACGACCTAATGTTTGTCCTTCAGCATCAATTACGTACCATTTACGCTCAATGTTTGACTCGTTAGCCATAAATGTTTGACGCATTGTTTTGCCCTCCAAAATAAAAAAAGTTTCTAATTTTCTAATTTAATTGTTCATGTTATATCTTACAAAAGATAAGTTCCGGGGCTTATCAGTGTGTGATATAAATTTATACCGTTAGTAATTATAACGCACCTTTACGTTAAAAGTCAACGGTATCACGTGTTTTCTTTTAAATAATCGCCTTGTTCTTCTTCTGTTAAAAATATACGCTCTAAATATAACCCACCTGCTGGTGCAACTTTTGGATTTTGCGTTCGGTCTTTGTTTTCGATGTTTTCTTTTGTAGATTTTGGATTTCTATTACCTTTACCAACTTCAAGTAAATAAGATACGATAATTCGCACCATGTTATATAAAAAACCTGACCCCATAATGACGATTTCTAACCCATTTGTTGTCTCGATTATATCGAGTTTGTATATATGTCTCACTTTGTTTTCAATGACAGTTTTTGCACTCGAGAAACTTGTAAAGTCATGTGTGCCGATAAAGGACTCGGCCGCTTCTCGCATTTTGTCGATGTTTAATTCATCTTTCACATGTGTTTCTAACCCGTATTTAAAAGGAGATGGTTCTCCGAAGTACATTTTGTACCGGTATACTTTTCCTTTCGAGTGATACCTTACGTGATACTCCGGGTCGATCTCTTTTGACTCTATAATACGGATGTCTCCTGAAAGTTTGTTGTTTAATATAAACGACCACTTCTCAGGATCGATATCGAGTGTCGTGTCAAAGTGTGCGTATTGTTCAAGTGCATGAACGTGCTTATCTGTACGTGACGCTGGGTGAATTCTTATAAATTCACGGTGTACAGATTTTAATGCACGTTCAATTTCACCTTGAACAGTACGACGGTTTTGCTGATACTGCCACCCATCAAACTCTTTACCGTTATACGTTATTTTTAATAATATACGTGTCATGTTCTTAACACCCACAGTAGTACTCCAAATAGTACTAATATAATAAGCGCAATCGTGTCTCTTTTATGCCATATAAGGAGTCGGTAGTGCGTACGTCCTTCGTCTCCCTTATAGCCTCTTACTTCCATTGCAACTGCCATATCTTCTGCTCTTTGAAACGCAGATATAAATAGCGGTATGACGATAGGAATGAGTGCTTTTATACGGTCTTTTACTGGACCTGTCATAAATGTCGATCCTCTAGATGATTGTGCTTTTATTATTTTATCTGTCTCATCCATTAACGTCGGTATAAATCTTAAACTAATCGACGTCATCATCGCGATTTCATGGACAGGTACTTTAAACATTTTTAACGGTGATGCGAGTTTTTCTAAGCCGTCCGTTAATGAAATCGGACTTGTCGTCAGTGTCATGATCGTCGTTACGATGACGAGCATAATGAGTCTCGTTGATATATATAAACCTCTGATCAACCCTTCTAACTCAATCGTAAATATTTTAGCATCGATGAGTACCGGACCACCTTTTGTTAAGAATAGGTGCATTAAAAACGTAAATATGAGTAGTACGAGTATAATCTTAAGTCCGTTTAATACGAACATAATACCGAGTTTTGCGAGCTTTAAAACGATGAGTACAAAGGCAATTAAAAGTAAGTACGTTACTAAGTTGTTCGCAAAAAACACGATAATCATAAATAGTGCCGTCGCGATTAATTTCGCGCGTGCATCGAGTTTATGAATGACACTATCTCCAGGAATATAACGACCAAGTAGCATCGAATCAAACATCGAATACCCCCTTATACATACGTATGAATGACTGTATATTTTGAGGCATTTCGTCTAACGTATATCCTTTTTTACGTAAATCATGAACGAGGCGTACGACGTTTGGAACTTCTAGTTGATACTCTTTTAAGAGTGCTTCATCTTGTAAGAGTTCATGCGTATTCCCTTCAGCGACGAGATGTCCTTTAGAGAGTACTTTCACCTCATCAGTATAGTTAAACACGTCGTTCATATCGTGCGTGACGAGTATGACTGTAATCCCGAGCGTTTCGTGTAACGATTTAAATAACTCCATCGTTTTAATATGGCTGAGTGGGTCTAGTCCTGCCGTTGGTTCGTCTAATATAAGTACGTCTGGTTCCATCGATAGTATACCTGCGAGCGCAATTTTACGCATTTGCCCACCAGATAAATCAAACGGTGACTGATCAAATAATGATTCATCAACGTTTAGCAGTTCTAAATATTTTTTAGATATAGCTTCTGCTTGTTCTTTAGACTTTCCCATATTCATCGGTCCAAATGAGACGTCTTTAAGGACGGTTTCATCGAACAGCTGGTGTTCAGGGAACTGAAAGACGATCCCCACACGTTTTTTAACGTCGTGAATGATTTTATATTTCGCTTTTCTAGTTAATACATGGTCACCGACATTGACTTCTCCTTCTGTCGGTAAAATAAGTCCATTTAACATTTGTACGAGCGTTGACTTCCCACTACCTGTATGTCCGATGACACCGTAAAATTTACCTTGTTCAAATTGTGTCGTGATGTTATTTAACGCTTTAAATTCAAATGGTGTTTTCCTTTGGTAGACTAATGTCACGTTCTCTAGACTTATATTCATAGACGTTCCACCAACTCTTCGTATGACATATATTCTCCGTTCATTAACGCTTCGGACAACACAATATTAAATGGAAGCACTAAATTACTCTCTTTTAACACATCCGTGTCTTGATAGATTTCATACACTTGACCTTCGCTACGAATTTTACCATCACGCATCACATATGCGTAATCACTGTCTTCAATTTCAGTTAAGTCATGCGTAATGTAAATGATCGTCGTCTCTCTCGTTTTATGTATGTTTTTAAGTAAAGATAAAATATCCCTTCTACCAGTCGGGTCTAACATCGACGTCGATTCATCCATAATTAACACGTCTGGGTCCGTCACAAGCGCTCCAGCAATCGCAACACGTTGCTTTTGACCACCAGAAAGACGATGGGGTTCATGTGTTCTAAACTCCCACATACCGACTTCCCTTAAAGCAGATTCCACTTTATCTTTCATTGTTTCATGTGGAACACCACGATTTTCTAACCCAAACGCAACATCATCTTCGACTGTTGCTCCGACAAACTGGTTATCCGGATTTTGAAACACAATCGCAAATTTTTCGCGAATGTCTTGGAAATTGTCTTGTGTCACTTTTTCTCCATCGATATACACATCCCCTTCAGTTGGAGTGAGTATACCCATTATGATTTTTACTAACGTACTTTTACCAGAACCGTTATGTCCGATAATCGACACAAATTCTGATTTTTTAAAGTCGATAGAAATATGATTTAATGCGTATCGACTGCTGTGGCTATATTTGTATGAAACATTTTTAAGTGAAATCATATTTCCACCTTCTTTAAAATAGTTAAATAAAAAAGCGCGTACCCTGCAAAAGAGTCGCGCAATTCATAGTTTTGCAGGATACTTAAGAGCTAGACAGAAGTAAATCTATCGTAACACTCATACTGCTTTAATAAGAGGTTTAAGCACCCTCAACAAATTCAATAATCACTTGTTCTGCACCGTCTCCACGACGCTCACCAAGTTTTTTAATGCTTGTGTATCCACCTTGACGTTCTTCAAAACGAGGTGCGATATCATCAAATAATTTTTGTAATGCAGTTGTTGTTGAACCATCTTCGTTTACTAACGTAACGTTTTGTACCGTTTCAGCAGCACGACGTCTAGATGCTACGTCTCCACGCTTACCTAAAGTTACAAGACGATCTACAACTTTACGTAGCTCTTTAGCACGCTTTTCTGTTGTAACGATGCGTTCTTCAACGATTAATGATGTCGCAAGGTTTCTAAGCATAGATTTTCTGTGTGCTGAGTCACGACCGAGTTTTCTGTAAGCCATTCTTATACCTCCTCTTTAATTAATCTTCTTGGCGTAATTCTAATCCAAGGTCATCTAATTTATTTTTAACTTCGTCTAAAGACTTACGTCCTAGATTACGTACTTTCATCATGTCTGCTTCTGTTTTCTCTGTTAACTCTTGAACTGAGTTAATGCCTGCACGTTTTAAGCAGTTGTAAGAACGTACAGATAAGTCGAGTTCTTCGATAGACATTTCAAGTACTTTTTCTTTTTGGTCTTCTTCTTTTTCCACCATAATTTCAGCATTTTGCGCTTCGTCTGTTAAGTCGACAAAGATGTTTAAATGTTCAGTTAAGATTTTTGCACCAAGTGAAATAGATTCAAGCGGTGTAATTGATCCGTCTGTCCATACATCTAATGTTAACTTATCGAAGTTCGCATTTTGACCGACACGTGTGCTTTCTACTGTGTAGTTGACACGTTTTACTGGTGTGTAAATAGAGTCTACTGGAATTACTCCGATTGGTAGGTCGCTTTTGTTGTTCGCTTCAGATAAAGCATAACCGCGTCCGCGTCCAGCAATCATGCGTACTCTTAGGACTCCACCTTTTGCTACGGTTGCGATTTTTAACTCTGGGTTTAAAATCTCAACGTCACTGTCGTGGATAATATCTCCTGCAGTTACAACACCTTCGTCTGTAACATCAATTTCTAACGTTTTATCTTCTTCTGAATAGATTTTTAACGCTAAACTTTTAATGTTTGTGATGATCGTTGTAACATCTTCGATGACGTTCTCAATTGTTGAGAATTCATGTAGTACGTTTTCGAATTCGACTGTCTTTACTGCCGCACCAGGTAAAGATGATAAAAGAATGCGACGTAAGGAGTTCCCAAGCGTTGTTCCATATCCTCTTTCTAGAGGCTCTACAACAAACTTACCAAACTTAGAATCTTCCGTTAGTTCTACTGTTTCAATTCTAGGTTTTTCGATTTCAATCATTGTTTACTTTTTCCTCCCTATTACCGCCGTTTAATTGCGCAATGTGTTTTATCATCGTTAATTATACACGACGACGTTTTGGTGGACGACAACCGTTGTGTGGAACTGGAGTTACGTCTTTAATAGATGTAATCTCTAATCCAGCTGATTGTAATGCACGAATTGCAGATTCACGTCCTGCACCAGGTCCTTTTACTGTTACTTCTACAGTTTTAAGACCGTGTTCCATTGCCGCTTTAGAAGCAGTTTCAGAAGCCATTTGTGCTGCGAATGGAGTAGATTTCTTAGAACCTTTAAATCCTAATGCACCAGCAGATGACCATGATAGTGCGTTTCCGAAATCATCCGTGATCGTTACAATTGTATTGTTGAATGTTGAACGAATGTGTGCAATTCCTGATTCAACATTTTTCTTCACTCTACGTTTACGTGATGTACGTGATTGATTACGAGCCATTTATAATACTCCTCCCTTACTTGTTAATTACTTCTTCTTGTTCGCGATTGTTTTCTTAGGACCTTTACGCGTTCTCGCGTTGTTCTTAGTCTTTTGACCACGAACTGGTAAGCCACGACGGTGACGGATACCTCTGTATGATGCGATTTCTAAAAGACGTTTAACGTCTAAGTTTTCATCACGGCGTAAGTCACCTTCAAGTTTGTAGTTGTCTACAACTTCACGAATTTTGTTTAACTCATCTTCTGTTAAGTCTTGTACACGCGTGTCTTCGTTAACGCCTGCTTCTTTAAGAATTTCAGAAGATCTCGATTTACCGATACCGTAAATATAAGTTAATGAGATTACTACACGTTTATTACGTGGAATGTCAACTCCTGCTATACGAGCCATTATTTACACCTCCGTTATTTATTATCCTTGTCTTTGTTTATGCTTAGGATTCTCACAAATTACCATTACTTTTCCTTTACGACGAATGACTTTACATTTTTCGCAAATTGGTTTTACTGATGGTCTAACTTTCATTTTGTTACCTCCTTAATAATTGGAGTCCTTATTTAAAACGATAAGTGATTCTTCCTTTAGTTAAGTCATACGGTGACATTTCAACTGTTACTTTATCTCCAGGAAGGATTCGAATATAGTTCATACGAATTTTACCAGACACATGAGCTGTAATCTCATGGCCGTTTTCAAGTTCTACTTTGAACTGTGCGTTTGGTAATGTCTCTTTTACAAGACCTTCTAATTCAATAACGCCCTCTTTACTCACTTTATATTCCTCCTTTACAGTTTAAACTCTTTGTTTTGCTTGTCTTCAGGTGAAACCACTTATATTTAAGGACTGATGAGATATTCACCTAAAGACTCAAGGTGAATATTAAAGTGTTTCGAGTATCTTTTCGACATCAGCAAACACTTCATCGATATCTCTCGCACCATCTACTTTAGATAAAACACCTTGTTTTTCATAGAAATCAAGTAGTGGTTTCGTTTGCTTGATGTTTACACTTAATCTTTTTTGAACCGTTTCTGGGTTGTCATCTTCACGTTGGTATAATTTACCACCTTCAAGATCACATACACCGTCTTTTTTCGGCGGGTTAAACACTAAGTGATATACTGTACCGCATACCTCACAGATACGACGTCCTGTTAGGCGGTTCATGAGTTCCTCTTCAGGAACATCGATATATAATGTGCTATCAATCTGAGTACCAAGTTCAGCCATAATTTCATTTAAAGCTTTTGCTTGTGAGACAGTTCTTGGGAAACCATCTAATAAGAAGCCTTCTTTAGCGTCACTTTCAGATAATCTTTCTCTGACAATTCCAATCGTTACTTCATCGGGAACGAGTTCTCCACGATCCATGTAAGATTTTGCCTCTTTACCGAGTTCAGTTTCGTTTTTAATTGCTAAACGGAACATATCACCAGTAGAAATATGTGGAATTGGGTATTTTTTAATGATTTCTGTCGCCTGTGTACCTTTACCTGCTCCAGGCAATCCCATAATTACGATATTCATGAATATCCTCCTACTAATCTATACGTGTTTACCTATTGCGTCTAAACCCTCTGTACTCTCTTTGTCCTGCTTGAGCTTCGAGTTGTTTCATAGTTTCTAGCGCAACCCCGATAACGATGAGTAGGCTTGTACCACCGATCTGAATCGTTTGTGGTAAATCCATTAATCGAGTTAGCAGTATTGGTAACACTGCAATAAACGCTAAGAATATTGAACCTACAAATACGAGTCTATATAAAACATTTGTAATGTAAGTCTGCGTGTTTTTCCCTGGACGAATACCAGGAATGTAACTGCCTTGGTTTTTTAAGTTATCTGCCATCTTCTCAGGGTTTACTTGTACAAACGCATAGAAGTACGCAAACAAGATGATGAGAATGATGTAAATCACTAATCCGATATTAGACGCTGGATTCGCAGCTTCAGCAAATTTAATTGCCCATTCTTTATCTTGGAAAAATAGTGATATAGATTGCGGTAACATTAAGAATGCCATCGCAAAGATAACTGGGATAACTCCTGCAGGGTTAACTTTTAGCGGTAAGAAAGTTGCTTGTGGTGCAAGCATTGCTTGACGACCTTTACCTCTTGCATATTGAATCGGAATTTTACGAATCGCTTGTAAAACGTAAACCGCAAATGCAGTAAGAAGTAATAAACCAACAACCATACCAACTACTGTTAACACAGCCATCGTATTGTCTTGTGCGCCAACAAATTGTTGTTCATAAAATTGAATTAATGCACTTGGTAATGATCCTAAAATACCAGCGAAGATAATGATAGAAATACCGTTACCTACACCTTTTTCAGTGATTTGTTCACCAAGCCATAATAGAAACGCAGTACCTGTTGTAAGTACGATAGCGATAATTAGGTATGAACCAACTGAGTTATCACTAATTAACGTACCACCAAACATTTGGTTGAATGCAAATGACATACCAATTGACTGAATAAATGCTAAAACGATTGTAAAGTAACGCGTAAACTGAGCAATTTTACGTCGTCCGACTTCACCTTGTCGCGCCCATTCAGCAAACTTTGGTACAACGTCCATTTGCAGTAACTGCGTAACGATTGAAGCAGTGATGTAAGGCATAATCCCCATTGCAAAAATAGAGAAGTTTTTAAGTGCCCCACCACCGAATGTGTTCATGACGTCTAGTACGCCACCTTGAGCTTGTGTGTCAAACACACTCGGATCTACGCCAGGAACTGGTATATACGTACCAATTTTAAATATTACAAGCATTGCAAGTGTAAATACAATCTTCTGCCTGATTTCTTTGATCTTAAAGAAATTGACAACGTTGCTGATCATTAGATCACCTCTACAGTGCCGCCTTGAGCCTCAATCGCTTCTTTAGCCGTAGCAGAAAACTTGTGTGCTTGAACAGTTAACTTAACATTGAGTTCTCCGTTACCAAGAATTTTAATTGCTACATTCTTTTTAACTAATCCTGACTCAACGAGTAATTCAGGTGTAACTACAGTTCCAGCATCAAATTTATTTAAATCGCTAATGTTAACGACTGAATAACTTTTACGGTTAATATTTGTGAAACCACGTTTAGGAATCGCACGGAATAGTGGTAATTGACCACCTTCGAATACTAATCCTACGCCACCACCTGTACGAGCGTTTTGTCCTTTATGTCCACGGCCAGAAGTTTTACCATGACCTGATGACATACCACGTCCAACACGTTTACGTGATTTACGTGCGCCCTCAACTGGTTTAAGTTCGTGTAATTTCATTGTTGCACCTCCTATTTTATATTACTTATTAAATATTCTCTACTTTAACTAAGTGTTTAACTTTTTCTACTTGTCCTCTTAATTGAGCAGTATCTTCAAGCTCGATTGAAGAATTAATTTTCTTTAGACCGAGTGAAGCGACTGTCTTCTTTTGTGTTTCCGGTCTACCGATAACACTTCTTACGAGGGTAACTTTAACTTTAGCCATCTTGAATACTCCCCCTTAATTTAAGATTTCTTCTACAGTTTTTCCACGCAGTCTAGCTACGTCTTCAACGTTTTTAAGTTCTTCTAAACCTGTCATCGTCGCACGTACTACGTTTACTGGAGTACTTGTTCCGATCGATTTACTTAATACGTCTGTAACACCTGCTAACTCTAACACCGCACGTACCGGTCCACCTGCGATAACCCCAGTACCTGGAGCAGCTGGTTTCATGAATACGTGACCAGAGCTGAAGCGTCCGTTGATTTCGTGTGGAATAGTTCCGTCTACGATTGGTACTTCAACAAGGTTTTTCTTAGCTGCTTCAATTGCTTTTTTGATTGCTTCTGGCACCTCTTGTGCTTTACCTTGACCGAATCCTACGCGACCTTTTCTGTCCCCTACTACTACTAAAGCAGAGAAACGGAAACGTCTACCACCTTTAACTACTTTCGCGATACGGTTGATCGTTACTACGCGTTCTTCAAATTCTTGTTTTTCTTCTCTACGATTACGAGCCATTTTATTGTTTCGCCTCCTTCAATTAAAACTTAAGTCCGTTTTCACGTGCAGATTCTGCTAATGCAGCTACACGTCCGTGATATAAATAACCTCCGCGGTCGAATACAACTGTTTCGACGCCCGCTGCTTTACCACGTTCAGCAATTAATTTACCAACTTCTGCAGCTGCTTCTTTGTTAGAACCATTTTTACCGCTGAAGTCTTTATCTTGTGTTGAAGCACTTGCTAATGTTTTATAGTTCACATCATCGATAAGTTGTGCATAGATGTTTTTATTAGAACGGTATACGTTTAGACGTGGTCTTTCAGGAGTTCCTGAAATGTTTTTACGTACACGTAAATGTCTTTTACGACGTACCGCATTTTTATCGATTTTAGAAATCATTTATGTTCCTCCTCACTTGTTTAATTATTTACCAGTTTTACCTTCTTTACGACGTACGTACTCATCTTTGTAACGAATACCTTTACCTTTGTATGGCTCAGGTGGACGTACCTTACGAATGTTTGAAGCTAATGCTCCAACTTCTTCTTTGTCGATACCTTCAATTTTAAGTTTAGTGTTTCCATCAACTGAAATTGTAAGTGTATCTGATGATTCGAATTCAACTGGGTGAGAAAGTCCAACGTTTAATACAAGTTTCTTACCTTGCATTTGTGCACGGTAACCAACACCGATTAATTCTAATTCTTTAACAAAACCTTGTGATACACCTTCGACCATGTTGTTTAGTAAAGAACGTGTTGTTCCGTGAATCGAACGCATCGCGATTGAATCGTTTGGACGCTCAACGACGATTGTGTTGTCTTCCATTTTATAATTTAAGTCATCATTTAAAGTTCTTTTAAGTTCACCTTTCGGTCCTTTAACTGTAAATGTAGATCCATCAACGTCTACTGTAACGCCAGATGGAATTTCAATAATACGGTTACCAATTCGGCTCATTTTTGCACCTCCTAATTGTTATTACCAAACGTAAGCGAGTACTTCTCCACCAACGTTTTTGTTACGAGCTTCTTTATCTGTAATTACACCTTCAGATGTTGAAATTAAAGCAACACCTAAACCGTTAAGTACTTTTGGTAGTTCATCTTTTTTAGCGTATACGCGAAGACCTGGTTTAGAAATTCTCTTAAGACCAGTGATTACTCTTTCGCCATTTTCACTATATTTTAAGAACACACGGATAATATTTTGTTTGTCATCCTCCACATATTCTACGTTTTTGATGAAACCTTCATTTTTAAGGATTTCAGCGATATCTCTTTTGATGTTTGACGCTGGAATCTCTAATGATTCATGTTTAACAATGTTCGCATTTCTAATGCGTGTTAGCATATCTGCAATTGGATCTGATATAGTCATCTAAAATATGCCTCCCTTCAATTTATATAGAATTACCAGCTCGCCTTTTTGACGCCTGGAAGTTGACCTTTATATGCGAGTTCACGGAAACAGATACGGCAAAGTTTAAATTTGCGAAGTACTGAGTGTGGACGTCCACATCTTTCACAACGTGTATATTCTCTTACTTTGAATTTTTGCGGTTTTTGTTGTTTCGCAATCATTGATTTTTTAGCCATGAATATGCCTCCTTTTTACTTTTTGAATGGCATACCAAATTGTGTTAACAGTTCACGAGCCTCTTCGTCTGTGTTAGCTGTTGTAACAATAACGATATCCATACCTCTTACTTTTGTTACTTTATCGTAATCGATCTCTGGGAAGATGATTTGTTCTTTAACACCTAAAGTGTAGTTCCCACGACCATCGAATGCTTTTTTAGATACACCTCTGAAGTCTCTTACACGTGGTAATGATACTGAGATAAGTTTATCTAAGAAATCGTACATTCTGTCACCACGTAAAGTTACTTTTGCACCGATTGGCATACCTTCACGTAAACGGAATGTAGCTACTGATTTTTTAGCTTTTGTAATTTGTGGTTTTTGACCAGCAATTGCTGTTAATTCTTCTACAGCAGTGTCTAATACTTTAGCGTTTTGTACAGCTTCACCAACACCCATGTTGATTACGATTTTATCGATTTTAGGTGCTTGCATTACAGAGCTGTATTCAAACTTTTTAACGAGTTCATCTTTGATTGTCTCGTTGTATTTATCTTTTAAACGAATCACGATATGTGTCCTCCTTCCGAGTTACCTTATTTAATTTCTTTACCTGATTTAACTGCTACTCTAATTTTCTTTCCGTCTTTTTCTTCATAACGGATTCTAGTGCGTTCACCTGAATCAGGATCAACGTGCATAACGTTAGAAACGTGAATAGCTGCTTCTGTTTCTAAAATCCCTCCGTCTGGATTTAATTGAGAAGGTTTTTGGTGTTTCTTAACCATATTTACTCCTTCAACTACCACACGTTCTTCTCTAGGGATAGCTTTTAAAACAGTTCCCTGTTTACCTTTATCTTTACCGCTAATGACAATAACTTTGTCGCCTGTTTTTACGTGCATCGTCTTATCGCACCTCCTTAGTTAATATTAAAATTATAATACTTCTGGTGCCAATGAGATAATTCTCATAAAGTTGCCGTCACGTAATTCACGTGCTACTGGACCAAATATACGAGTTCCTCTTGGACTTTTATCGTCACGAATAATGACACATGCGTTTTCATCAAATTTAATATATGAACCATCTTCACGACGGATACCTGTTTTAGTACGAACGATGACTGCTTTAACTACGTCACCTTTCTTGACAACACCACCCGGTGTTGCATGTTTTACTGTTGCAACAACAACATCACCAATGTTCGCTGTTTTACGGCCAGTACCACCAAGTACTTTGATCGTTAAAACTTCACGAGCTCCAGAGTTGTCGGCAACTTTCATACGAGATTCTTGTTGAATCATGCGTGGTTACCTCCCTTTATATATCTACACGATTAGATAATTACTGATTCCTCTACGATTTCCACTAAGCGGAAACGTTTAGTAGCTGATAATGGGCGAGTAGCTTCGATTTTTACGATATCGCCTAATTTAGCTTTGTTGTGCTCGTCATGAGCTTTGTACTTTTTAGAGTATTTTACGCGTTTACCAATAATTGGGTGTCTTTTGTGTGTTTCAATAAGTACAGTGATTGTCTTGTCCATCTTATCAGAAACGACACGGCCTTGATAAACTTTACGTTCATTTTTCTCTGCCATTATATAAACCTCCTATAAATTATTGATTCGCTTTTGCTTCTTCAATTTCTCTTTCACGGACTGTCGTTTTTAAACGCGCAATCGTTTTTCTAACTTCCTTGATACGAGCAGTGTTTTCTAGCTGACCAGTAGCTAGTTGAAAGCGTAGGTTGAAGAGTTCTTCTTTAAGTTCTTTAATGTTATTTACGATTTCTTCGTTTGTAAGTTCACGGATTTCCTTAGCCTTCATTCGTATCACCACCTAATTCTTCTCTCACAACGAATTTTGTTTTTACTGGAAGTTTGTGACTTGCAAGACGTAGAGCTTCACGAGCTACCTCTTCATCTACACCTGCAACTTCAAACATGATGCGTCCTGGCTTAACGTTTGCAATCCAGTGCTCTACTGCACCTTTACCAGAACCCATTCGAACTTCTAATGGCTTTTTAGTAATTGGCGTGTGCGGGAAAATGTTGATCCATACTTTACCGCCACGTTTCATGTAACGTGTCATAGCGATACGTGCTGCTTCGATTTGACGTGCAGTAATCCATGCAGACGTCGTAGCTTGTAAGCCGTAATCGCCGAAGTTTACTTCATTACCGCCTTTTGAACGTCCTTTAGAATTTGGACGGTGTTGACGACGGTATTTTACTCTCTTTGGTAATAACATTCTTCTTGTACTCCTCTCTTAGTTATTCTCGTTCTTTACTGCTGGTAAAACTTCACCGCGGTAAATCCACACTTTAACACCTAACTTACCGTAAGTAGTGTCTGCTTCTTCGTGTGCGTAGTCAATGTCTGCACGAAGTGTGTGTAGTGGTACTGTTCCTTCACTGTACCCTTCTGCACGTGCGATATCTGCACCGCCTAAACGACCTGCAACAGAAGTTTTAATACCTTTAGCTCCTGCTCTCATCGTTCTTTGGATAGCTTGTTTTTGAGCTCTACGGAATGACACACGGTTTTCAAGTTGACGTGCGATGTTTTCTGCTACTAATTTCGCATCTAAATCGATATTTTTAACTTCGATAACGTTAATGTGCACGCGTTTACCTGTTAACTTAACAAGTGCTTCACGTAGTTTTTCGATTTCACTACCGCCTTTACCGATAACCATACCTGGTTTACCAGTGTGTAGTGCAATGTTTACTCTATTTGCAGCACGTTCAATGATAACTTGTGATACTGCTGCATCTTTAAGGTTTTCATCAATGTATTTACGGATTTTTAAGTCTTCGTGTAATAAGTCAGCAAAGTCGTTCTCTGCGTACCATTTTGCTTCCCAATCTTTGATTACACCAATACGTAATCCCGTTGGATTAATCTTTTGACCCAAAGTAATTCCCTCCTCTTATTAGTTCGCTTCTTCAGCCTGTTCTTCTACTGCTTCTTCTTTTTCAGTAAGTACAACAGTGATGTGGCTCGTACGTTTGTTAATTCCAGTTGCACGACCTTGTGCGCGTGGACGGAAACGTTTAAGCGTTGGTCCTTCGTTTGCATAAATTTCAGAAACGATTAGGCTGTCAACATCCATGTCGTAGTTATGTTCAGCGTTTGCCGCTGCTGATAAAATGAGCTTCTCTACTACTTCAGCAGCTCTTTTATTAGTAAGCTTTAATAGTGCGACTGCTTCGCCAACTTCTTTACCTCTTACGAGATCAACCACTAAACGTACTTTACGTGGAGCGATACGCACTGTTCTAGCTGTTGCTTTCGCTTGCATGTATATTTCCTCCTTTAGGTGTTATCGAGTTACAGCGTCTTTACCGCCGTGTCCTTTGAAAGTTCTTGTTGGAGCAAACTCTCCGAGTTTGTGACCAACCATATCTTCAGTAATATAAACTGGTACGTGTTTACGGCCGTCATATACAGCAATCGTGTGCCCGATGAATTGTGGGAAGATTGTTGAACGACGTGACCAAGTTTTAATTACAGTCTTTTTATTTGATTCGTTAAGGTTTTCTACCTTTTTCATTAAATGATCATCTACAAAAGGTCCTTTTTTAATACTACGTGCCATTTTGGCGCCTCCCTTCAAGAAATCAGTGCGGTGAGAACCGCACACGATTTAATGATGTTGATTATTTTTTACGTTTTCTAATGATTAACTTAGTAGACTTCTTCTTGTTTCTACGAGTTTTCTTACCAAGAGTCTTTTTACCCCATGGAGAAAGTGGAGATGGCATACCGATTCCAGTTCTACCTTCACCACCACCGTGTGGGTGATCGTTAGGGTTCATCGCAGAACCACGAACTGTAGGTCTCTTACCAGCCCATCTAGAACGACCAGCTTTACCTACGTTTACAAGTTCATGTTGTTCGTTTCCTACAGAACCGACTGTTGCACGGCATGTAAGTAAGATCATGCGCATTTCTCCTGAGCTTAAACGAACGATTGCGTATTTACCTTCTTTACCAAGTAATTGTGCTGATGTACCAGCAGAACGAGCGATTTGCCCACCTTTACCTGGTTTAAGTTCGATGTTGTGGATAGTTGTACCAACAGGCATATCGCCTAACTCTAATGCGTTACCTAATTTGATATCCGCATCTTTACCACTCATGATTTCTTGTCCAACTTCAATTCCTTTAGGTGCAAGGATATATCTCTTTTCACCATCTAAGTATTGAACAAGTGCAATGTTTGCTGAACGGTTTGGATCGTATTCGATTGTTTTGATACGTCCTGGTACTCCATCTTTGTTACGTTTAAAGTCAATAACTCTGTATTGACGTTTATGTCCGCCACCTTTATGACGTACAGTAATTTTTCCTTGTGCGTTACGGCCAGCTTTTTTCGGAAGTGGCTCTAATAATGAACGTTCTGGTTTAGTTTTAGTTAAATCTTTATAATCCAGACTCGTCATATTACGACGACCATTTGTTGTTGGTTTATAATGTTTAATCGCCATTTAACTGTTTACCTCCTTATTGGTAACTTTCGAATATTTTTAGAAGAATTCAATAGAACCTTCACTTAATTTTACAATCGCTTTTCTTCTTCTGTTCGTATAGCCTTGATAACGTCCCATACGCTTTTTCTTAGGCTTTACGTTCATAATGTTAACTTTCTCAACTTTTACATCAAAGATTTCTTCAACAGCACGTTTAACTTGTGTTTTAGTTGCTCTAACATCTACGTCAAACGTGTATTTGTTCTCTGACATTAAATCTGCTGAACGCTCAGTGATTACTGGGCGTTTAATAACGTCTCTAGCTTCCATTACAGAAGTACCTCCCCTGCTTTAGTAATTGCATCTTCCGTGAAAATTACACGATCTGCAGAAAGGATATCTAATACGTTTAGGCCTGAAGCAGTGATAACTGTAACTCCAGGGACGTTACGTCCTGATTTTAGAACGTTGTCATCTTGTTCACCTAATACGATGAGTGTCTTTCTACCTGCATCTAAGTTATCTAAAGCTTTAACTAATTCTTTTGTTTTAGGTGCATCGAATGTGAATGCATCTACAACTGTTAATGCTTCTTCGTTTACTTTTACTGATAATGCAGAACGTAACGCTAAGCGTCTAACTTTTCTTGGCATTTTGAATCCGTGATTTCTAGGAGTTGGACCGAATACTACGCCCCCGCCTCTCATGTGTGGTTCACGAATCGAACCTTGACGTGCGTTACCTGTTCCTTTTTGTCTGAATGGTTTTCTACCACCACCGCGAACTTCTCCACGGTTTTTAACTTTGTGATTACCTTGTCTTAATGATGCACGTTGAAGCGTTACTGCTTCGAATAATGCATGTTGGTTTGGTTCAATTCCGAAAACTTCTTCGTTTAATTCGATTGTTTTTACTTTTGAACCATCAATAGATAATACATCTACGTTTGCCATTGTATATCCTCCTTTCTATATTAGTTGTCACCTTTAATTGCTGATGAAATTTGTACGTAACCTTTTTTAGGTCCAGGTACGTTACCTTTTACTAAAATTACGCCGCGCTCGTTGTCAACCATAACTACTTCTAAGTTTTGAAGCGTTACTCTTTCGCCACCCATTTGTCCTGGTAAGTTTTTACCTTTTAGAACGTGTGATGGGTCAACCATACCCATTGAACCTGGGCGTCTGTGGTAACGCGAACCGTGACTTGATGGTCCTTTAGCTTGGTTGTGTCGTTTAATGTTACCTTGGAAACCTTTACCTTTAGAAGTTCCTGTAACATCTACGATGTCTCCAGCTTCAAATGTATCTACGTTGACTTCTTGACCTACGTCGAATTCATCTACGTTTAGGTTGCGGAATTCGCGTACGAAGCGCTTAGGGTTTGCACCTGAAGCTTTAACGTGGCCCATTTCAGGCTTAGTTGCGTATTTGTTAGTACGTCTAGTTGGTTTATAGTCTTGCTTGTCATCAAAACCAATTTGTACTGCATTATATCCGTCTACTTCTTCTGTTTTCTTTTGAAGGACAACGTTACCTGCCGCTTCAATAACTGTTACTGGAATTAGCTCTCCGTTCTCTCCGAAGATTTGAGTCATTCCTACTTTTTTACCTAAGATTCCTTTGGTCATCGAAAGTCGCACCTCCTGATATTAATTTATAGTTTAATTTCGATGTCCACACCAGATGGTAAGTTTAAGCTCATTAAAGCATCTACCGTTTTTGGTGTAGGGTTTAAAATGTCGATAAGACGTTTGTGCGTACGTTGTTCAAACTGCTCACGTGAATCTTTGTACTTATGTACCGCACGTAAGATTGTGTAAACAGTTTTCTCTGTTGGAAGTGGGATTGGCCCAGAAACTTCCGCGCCAGAGCGTTTTGCTGCTTCAACGATTTTCTCCGCTGATTGATCAAGCACTCTGTGCTCATACGCTTTTAAACGAATACGAATTTTTTGTTTTGCCATTATTTTAACCTCCTCGGTCGTCATCATTATTGATAGACTTCTCCACGAAAATTTTCTCACGCACCCGCCATGACAATGGGGCCGGGTGTGTCAGTAACCTCTCGCTTCATCGATTTAACAAGAAAACCCTTATTTATCAAGGGTTTCGCAATGTTCTTGACAGTTTTTCTGTCACTTTTTGAGTCCAACGCTATATATAATACATTAAAAGAGTGAAGAAATCAAGGGTTATCCGAGATTTTTCACTCTTTTTTATCAAGCATATCTTATCTTAATATAAATATAAAATAGAGAATAAATATAACTGCTAATACATACATGATCGGGTGGATATCTTTCTTTCTTCCAGCAACTAACATTGTAATAGGATAAAAGATAAAACCAATCGCGATTCCTGTTGCGACACTATAAGTGAGTGGCATCATTATTACTGTTAGAAACGCTGGTACTGCCACTTCGAAACGCGTCCACTCTACTTTGCTTAAGTTCGATGCCATTAATGCGCCTACTATTATAAGTGCAGGTGCAGTCACTTCAGATGTGAACACGACAATTAATGGACTAAAGAATATCGCGAGTAAAAATAGTAGTGACGATACGATACTTGCAAATCCAGTTCTCGCACCAGCTGCAACTCCTGCTGTCGATTCGACATAAGACGTCGTCGTCGATGTACCTAGGATCGCTCCTGAAATTGTTGCGAATGAGTCTGCAGCAAGTGCACGACTTGCACGTGGTATTTTATTATCTTTAATTAAATTCGCCTGTGACGCGATTCCAACTAATGTACCCGCCGTGTCAAAGAAATCAACAAATAAAAATGTTAATACGACGACTAAAAACTGTACATTAAAAAGCTCAGACGGATTTAAAAATCCTTCAAATGCTGCACCGAACGTTGGTGCAATGCTCGGCACTTTACTCACGACCGCTTCAGGCATCGGTAATAAGTTAAACACGAGTCCGACGATCGCGGTAATAATCATTCCTATAAAAATCGCACCTGGGACTTTACGCGTCATTAATATGACTGAAAGCACTAATCCAAATATTGTAAGGATAACGTGTGCATCATGAATGTTACCAATATGTACGAGCGTGTTTTCATCTGCAACGATGAACCCGGCACCTTTAAATCCAACGAACGCGATGAAAAAACCAATCCCGGCACTAACGGCCATCTTCATTTCCATCGGTATCGCATTGATTACGTACTCTCTAACACCAGATGCTGTCAGTATTAAAAATAGTACACCGGATACGAGTACACCAGATAGCGCTGTTTGCCATGGGATTCCCATTCCAAGTACAACAGAGAACGCGAAAAATGCGTTTAACCCCATCCCAGGAGCTAAAGCGATTGGATATCTCGCCCAAACACCCATAATAAACGTTCCGATAAATGCCGCGAGACACGTCGCAACAAATACTGCGTTAATATCCATACGCATATCATCTGGAATACCCTCAACTCCTGCAAGACTAAGCATTGCAGGGTTAACTGCTAAAACATATGCCATCGAAAGAAATGTAGTGATCCCACCAATAGTTTCACGACGGTAATTTGTACCTAACTCATCAAATTGAAAATATCGTTTCATCTTATACTCTCTCTATTCTATTTATAGTAGAAATTAAATTATTTATAAATTTTATCGTTAAAAGACGCACAATGCAATAAGTTTAATATGAATTATGTTTATATGTTCAATACTGTGGCAATAGTTAGTCATAGGAGGAATGCCTAATGAACACTAAATTTAAAATCACATCATTATTAATCGCAGCGTCACTAACACTTGCAGCATGTGGCAACGATAATAATGAAGAAACAACTAACCAAAGCGAATCAAAACAAACTGAAACAACAGAGTCAACAAGCGATAACAAATCTGAAAACAACGACTCTGAAAACGACAACTCATCAAATGAAAATTCAAATAATGCTTCATCAAACGAAGGCGATGAACTCGATATGGCGAGCTTTAGTAAGTCCATTGAAGATGCGATCGAAGAAGCAAAATCTCGTTTTGATGGACAATTAACTGACATTGGCGTATCGAAAGAAAATAACCAATATGTCTATAAAATAGAGCTCGAAAGTGATACTGAAGAATATGAAGTGAGTTTAGACGTCAATGATTTATCAGTAGTAAAAGAAGAAACTGAAGCAGAAGACGATGAAAACGATAATAAGTATTTTAATTATAGCGACTTAGTTAAAGTTGAAGATGCGATTCAAACTGCAAAAGATAATGTGAACGGTAAAGTAACAGAATGGTCTACCGACTTTGACGACGGTAATTTATATTATGAAATCGAAATCGTTCAAGACAACGGTAATAACGTCGATGTTAAAGTCGATGCTTATACAGGAGATTTCGTAGAAAGCGATGACTAATTTATAAACGTTTAACAGCAGGGAGTGATTCCCTGCTTTTTTACATAGAGCTGTAAAGCGCTTTTGTGCTATCATTAACTATAACTACATAATTAGAGGTGAGAGCATGGATTTAAAACAACATTTAGAAACTTTAAAATATGATTACATCCGAATCCAGGGTGATTTAGAAAAAATTGAATCCACTGGACAAGCTCCAGATAAGATGCTGAAGCAGTTAGAGTCTCTTGAACGTGAGATCAAAGAGATAAAAGATAAAATTAAAAAAGGCAGTTGATGTTAACGATGACAGAGAATTTAAAAGAGAAGATTTTATTTATTATGCTCATCCAGTTTTTAATTTATTTTGGGTTTAGTATGATTATTCCTGTTATGCCGGAGTTAGTCGTCGTATTTGGTGTGAGCACTCTGCACTTAGGTTTCATTATCGCAATTTATTCGATTGCAAGTTTTATATCTGCACCGTTTTTTGGAACGTTATCTGACCGTATCGGTAGAAGACCGTTATTAATCGGCGGACTATTTGTCTTTATGTTAAGTTTTTTAGTATTTGCGATATTCTCAAATAGTCTCGCGATCCTTTACATCAGCCGTTTCATTGCAGGTATGGCGTCAGGTGCACTATATGTCGCGACAACTTCAATGGTCGCAGATATTACATCTATTGAAACACGTACTAAATACATGGGGCTTATCGGTATGGCAATGGGTATCGGATTCGTATTCGGCCCTGGTATCGGTGGTCTACTTGCATCTGTTTCTGTCTCAGCACCATTTTTTATGACTGCAATTATTATTTTTACTGCGCTTATCTTTTCGGTGTTGAAAATCAAAGAAACATATCGTTCGAATACAGATATTGAGCGTGGGATCGCTGTCCAAAAGGAATATTTTATTCAACCTGTTGGTATACTTCTCGTTGCGACGTTTGTCGTCATGTTTATGATGAGTGGTATGGAGAGTACGTTCCAACTACTCGGTAAAGAAAAAATCGATATTACACCAGGAGAGATGGGTGTCCTGTTCTTTATCGGTGGAATTTTTAACGCGATCATTCAAGGTGGCGTGATTCGTAAGTTAAAAGATGGCCAAGAATATGGTGCGATGATCATCGGTCAAGCGATGGCATTAATTGCATTTATTATGTTGCCGTTTATGACGGGGTTATTTTACGCGGGAATTTGTATCGTCTTATTAATGTCAGGTAATGCACTCGTTCGTACGTTAATGACATCTCAAATTACGAAAGAAGCAAGACATCATGAAGTTGGTAAAATGACAGCTACAACGTATTCTCTCGATAGTCTCGGGCGTATTGTCGGACCGATATTTTTCAACATACTATTCTTAATTCACTACGGTGTACCGTTTGTGTTTGGTGCACTTCTCGTGTTATTATCGACGTTCTTCATTTACCAGTATTATAGAAAAAGAGGTCAAGTTGCATGACATTTTTAACAATAATGATGTTAATTAGTTATTTACTCGTGGCGTTTGTCACAATATATGGATTACGTGCGAAATTTTTAATTGTCATAAGACTGTTGTCTGGACTCGGATTTTTAAGTATGTTGGTTTCTAACATATTACCTGTCCAAGGCATTGATGATTATATGATGTTATTACTCGCAATCTCTATTATTTCTTCTGTAGAAATTACAGCATTTAAAGTGAGACATGATAACCGACACTTATATTTAATACACGCCTTTACAGTAGCGATGGCGATCGCTTTAGTCGTGTATTTATTCGTAGTTTAAGAGGACCTCTATTATGACTCGAGTTATATTGATGTTACTTACTATGATTCAAGCGATATTTTTTGTGAACATCATTTTAAATGAAGGTGTTATTTTCTTCACTATATATTCTTGGTCTATAGTCGCGTTACTTTCTCTCTATATAAGCGTAAAAGCATTTAATACGAGTTCAAGTAATTCTGACGACGAGTTAAATAACTATTTCTCTCTAACGTTAATGACAATTTCTCTCGTCTCTATTGGATTTATAGCATATTTAGCAATATTTAAGCCGTTCTACCTATAAAGTAGAACGGCTTATTTTTATGCTTCAATATATTCAATTTCATCGTCTAAGTTTAATCTTGCGCGGTTTTCTTTATAAAACGTGACATAACTTCCGTAAATGAGATAAGTACCAAGCAAGCCGATAACGATCGAAACTATGATGATAATCGGTACTACAAAGAACATCACAGCGTCACTGCTTGTAGCAACTCCAATTGCGACACCACTAATAATTAATACCGCAATCACAATCGTGAGTAACACGCCGATTAAGAAAACTGAAAGAATCAGTTTTAAAAACTGCTTAAAGTTTTAAACACGACGTTAATTCCAGTCGCAACTTTATCGCCAAGCGTTGATATCGGTGCTTCTAAATGTCTAAACCACATGCTGAGTGTTATACCTTCAATGAGAAATGACACAAGCATCGAGATAATGCCTCCGATGATAGCGAAAACGATGATTGCTGGTGTAAAGTTTATTGAATAATCTCCATTAGTTAAAGTGTTCGGATCGACCATTAAATTTAATGGCGCACCAACAAAACTAAGTGCAAAGTTCGTTGCAAAAGCAATAATCGAAATGATGATGACAAGTCCTAATGACTTTAAGTAACGCCCTTTTTTAAAAGCGAATAATCCATGATTAAATTTCGATTCTTTTTCTTCATATGCTAAGAAGAAGTAATTGTAATATCCGTATCCGAGTAGTAATAAGACAAATATTATTAATGCAAATAAATATAGTACTGCTAATATGATTCCTATAATACCGAGTGCTCCAGGTCCACTTTGTGCACTTGTCCAGCTAAATATTGTCTCCCGATTACAGTGAATCCTAATCCAATTCCAATTATTGAAACGATACTTGATAAAATGACGTAAAGTACGATGTTTAACACGACTTTAAGGTGTTCGCCGCGTAAATGATTCCAATATAAACGTTGATATTCAAACACAGTTGATCCCCCTTTAAGAATACTTGTATTTAATATACCCTTATTTTCTAATTTTATTTAAAAACATTTTAGATTTTTGATACAGCGGTACGGCTGTATTGAGTAAGTGATACAATGGTCGGTTTAATACGTAATCAAATTCACCGATCTTATTAGATACTTCTGTCCCCCACTGACTTTTAAATTGCCATAGCCCAAAATACTCTGAGTCTTCTGGCGGTGAAACACTCGTCCCTCCAAAGTCATAACTTTTTGCGCCATGTGCTCTTGCATATTGCATCATATGAAACTGCATATGATGATTTGGTAAAAAGTTACGGTAATCGTTGGATGATGCCCCGTATAAATAATATGCCTTTTCTCCACATTGTGCGTATAACGCACCAGATAATACTTCTGTCGATTTAATCTCTTTTATTTCTTCAAGTTGTGTATTTAATTTGCTTAAACGGTTGTTGAGATTGTCTAATTGGTTTTGTTTTTTCGTCTCGTCGGCGATTTTATCCGCTTTTTTAATATCTTTATTAACTTTTAAAATGTCTTTTTCAATATTTTCTTTTACGTTTTTAGGATTTAGTTCGACTAAAAACAGTTCCATATGCCCGTTATTGTGGAGTGCATCGTACATCGATTCAAAATACGTAATGTCGCGTGTTAAAAAGCCGTCTCGTTCGCCGGTGATTTTCATCAGTTCGTGAAACGTTTTTAAATCTTCACGAGATGCACGTTTTACAACTGACCCCATGCGTAACGCACGTCGGACTCTCGTACGGTTATTTCTATCGAAACTTTGAAGTAGTGCTTTGTCGTCGACCGAAACGTCTGTCACCATCGTTTGACGTGGTTGAATCGCGTCTTTACTCATACCATCTAAAAATCCGTGGTGCCTAAATCCGAGGGACTTTAAGAGTTTTAATGTATCCTTTTCATCTTCAGGAATGTCTGGATCGATTTTAATGACGTAACTATTTTCTTTTAATGCGACGTCTATCGTTTCGGATAATAACGTCTTTACAGCCGCTTCATCGGTATAATCGACGACAAATCCCCTCGATATGTAGCAGAGCGTAAACTTTGTTTTTGGAATTTTTTTAAATTGTAACGTCGCTGCACCTACAATTTTTTCATCGTTTCCAATAGCGATACGCTTATAGTACCAACCTGTTAACTTTTTAGATTCCGCCCAATCGGTTAACTGAAGTAAGTCGCCATTTTTATGTGTCTCAATAAACGTGTTATAGTCGTTTTCGTTCACATTTAATTTTTTATACATAATATGTGCTCCAATCATTCGTTTAAAAATTTTGCTATAATTTCTAATGAAGGTGATGAAATTATGAAACAATTACTACTTTTAATTTTTATATTATTTAATGCATGGAGTGCATTCGATATATACGCAAACTACTCAGCTGATGAATTAATCGACTGGTTAAGTATCCGAATTATTTTACTCGTCGTTTCCGGCGCGTTAAGTGTTATTTATATACTCCTCGGCAGTAAAAAACTGACGAATATACTTGCTGTAATTAACATTGTACTCGCACTGACTCACTTTTATCGAATTCTTTTAATTTACTTTACTTAAATAGTGTCTGAGTTGTTTTTTATCGACATATAGTAGCTGATAAATAACCCAAGTACAAACGCTATAAGTGAAATTACCCACTCTGTTGGACGACTCGGGAGACCATTAAATATCGGGAAGACTGAGCCAGCTAACAATCCGATTATAAGTGCGTACATTAAATACGGATAAACGCGTAGTAAATAATGTAGCACTCGGCTCGTTAGTAATACTCCCGCGATAATACCGAGCCCAACAGCTACTAATACCGGTGTTACTGTAAAGTTAAATGATAAAAATTCAGATATCGAATACATGAGTATCGGATACGCACCGAGCATAAGTAGTATCACTGACCCAGATAACCCAGGTAATATTAAAGCACTCGCTCCTAAAAAACCACATATAAACAGCCACATTAACATCGTCGTGCTCATTTCAACTGACGTTACATCTGACTTTTCTAATACAAAATAATCCATTAAAAATAGTAATGCTGTCACTACTACGATAATAGAATAATGTACTGTTTTAAACTCCACTTTATAATTACCTAATTTAAACATCATTGGTATGACACCAATTACTAGTCCTAAAAAGAAAAAGTGGGTAATTATAGGGTGCGTATTTAACATGTAGTTTATCAGTGATGACATCGTCACGATCGCAATTCCCATCCCAATGAAAAGTGGGATTAAAAACATTAATGACTTCTTATATCGTTTTGTAAATAATTCGTTTATTGCTACGAGTGTTTGATCGTAAATTCCGAGTAATAACATTAACGTACCACTACTAATACCTGGCAACATTTCTGTAATACCCATAAAGAACCCTCGAATAACGTTACTCCATCTCATAATTTAACCTCTTGCTTTTTATTGATAATATATTTTACCATATGTTCATAAAATTTTATTATTTTGCAATGAAAAATGGTATTATAATACTTATATACATAATTTAAGGGCTATAAATCTTAATGACTTATCGGAGGATTAATTATGGATGCTACTCCAATGCAAATTATCTTCTCGTTCCTCGGGGGACTCGGGATATTTTTATATGGGATAAAATCAATGGGAGACGGTTTACAAGCAGCCGCCGGTGACCGTTTACGTGAAATATTAAACCGTATGACCGCAACACCAATACGTGGAATTTTAGCAGGGATGCTCGTTACGATACTCATACAGAGTAGTTCGGGGACGACTGTAATTACAATCGGTCTCGTATCTGCAGGCTTTATGACATTAAAACAAGCAATTGGTGTCATAATGGGTGCAAACATCGGTACGACCGTCACAGCGTTTATTATCGGTTTAGATATTGGTGAGTACGCACTACCAGTACTTGCTGTCGGAAGCTTTCTACTATTTTTCTTTAACAAAACATCAATTAATAATCTTGGACGTATATTATTTGGTTTCGGTGCGTTATTCTTCGGACTTGAACTCATGGGAGAGGGTGTGAAACCTCTCGCAGACTTAGAGGCATTTCGTAACTTAATGTTAGAAATGAGTGATAACAGCTTCTTAGGTCTAGGTGTAGGGGTTATATTAACAGTCATCGTACAAAGTTCGAGTGCGACGATCGCGATTTTACAAAACTTTTATTTAAATGACCTCGTTGACTTAAATGCTGCTCTACCAATATTACTAGGAGATAATATTGGTACGACAATTACAGCAATACTTGCAGCACTTGTTGGATCTCTCGCAGCTAAACGTGCGGCTGCCGTACACGTTATCTTTAACGTTATCGGTGCCATAATCTTCATGATATTAATGCCTTTATTCGTCATGTATGTCGACTTTTTACAGTCTGCATTAAACTTAAATAAGCCAATGACAATCGCATTTGCACACGGTTCATACAACGTAATTAACACGTTAATTCAATTACCATTCATCGGTGTACTTGCTTGGATTGTAACTAAAATTGTACCTGGTAAAGATCTCGTAGAAGATTATAAACCAAATTTCTTAGACCCTATTTTACTTAGACAATCACCTCAACTTGCAACACAAAGTGCACAGAGTGAAGTGAAAAACCTAGGGTTAATTATTTCTGATACGTTTAAAGATTTGTTTAAATACGTTGAAAACCCGACCGATAAACGATATCGAAAAATTATCGAAAAAGTTCAACTCGTAGATAATGTACAAGAGAGTATCCGAAAGTACTTAATGGATATACTTGAACTTCAAAACCAGCGTAATATCGATAGTGAAAATATCGCTGCACTACTTGAAGTTACACGTATTTACACGAATACAGCTAAATTCATCGAAGACTTTGCTAACGAGTATAAAATAAAAGAAGAAGATCGTGTCAAAATCTCAGATGCTGCATTTGAAGGTCTTGAGACAATGATGAAACACGTCAAACGTTCACTTGATATGACGGTGGATTCTATAGATATTTACAATCCTTCAGGACTTGAAAGAATCATTCAACTAAGTAATCAATCGAATAAAATCGAACATAAATTACGTCAAGACCACGTGTCACGCCTTAACGATGGTACGTGCTCACCTGAATCTGGTGCTGTCTATGCTGAACTGATCGCATTACTTGAGCGTATCGGTTATAACTCTAGAAACATCTCAGAAACAATCCTTTACTCAACAAGACATGAGTTACCAGAAGAATTTACAATTTATGACTAATTAAAATCCGAAGTACAAATCGTACTTCGGATTATTTTTTATCGTATATCTTTTAAAACTTTTCCTTCTTTCGCAACGACGAGTATGTTGTCATTGTCTTTTAGACTTCCGATATTTTCTAGTGGGTTCTCTTTTAATAATACGAAGTCTGCTAAAAATCCAGGTGCAATTTGACCGACGTTATCGAGTTCTAAGCATTCTGCAGCTGTCTTTGTAGACGCGATAATTGCTTCCATCGGTGTCATTCCATGCTCGACCATTAGTTCTAACTCTCTTAAGTTCGTACCATGTTTAAACACACCTGCGTCAGTACCCATTGCGATTTTTACACCACTTTTATGCGCCTTCTTAAAACTCTCTACATGTGCATCTAATACTTCTTTTGATTTCTTTAATCCAACTTCACTCACCCCAAGTTCTTCTGCAAATTCAATCACAGACACTGGTGCGAGTAATGTTGGTACTAAAAATGTCCCTTGCTCTTTCATTTGATCAATAATTTTATCTGTTAAGTAAATCCCGTGCTCAATTGAGTGGATACCCGCATCTAAACATTGTTGAATACCTTCTTCTCCTTGAGCATGTGCCATGACTTTAACGCCATTTCTATAGCGTGCTTCTTCGACGATGACATTCAGTTCTTCTTGAGAATATTGTGTAAATCTTGGATGGTCTGTCGGCGTAGAAACACCACCTGTAGCCATAACTTTAATAACGTCTGCGCCTGCTCGTAATATTTCACGTGTTTTTTTACGTACTTCTTCAACGCCATCTGCGATATTTGTTGGTAGCCCCGGATGCGGTAAAATAAACGGTACATCAATACCAGAATAGTTCGTTGAATCACCATGACCTCCAGTAATAGATAATGCAGATACCGAAATCACCAATCTTGGACCGACGACGAGTTCGTCTTCAACCGCTTTTTTAAATCCTAAATCTGCACCATACGCATCACGTACTGTTGTAATCCCTGCGTTAATTGTATTTCGTGCGTATTCAATCGATTTAAAAAAGTTATAAGAAAATGGTTGTGCAAGTTTTTCAGCAAGTGGCTGAAATTCTGTTGCGAGATGGACGTGTGAATCAATAAAGCCTGGTACTAAATATCTTCCTTCACCATCTAGTACTTCGACAGAATCATCGACTGATTTTGGATTCACTTCTACAAACTTACCATCTTCAACTAGGACACTTGTATTTTCTAATACGTCTTCGTCCGATCCATTGATAAGATTTACATTTTTAACTAATAATTTACTCATTCTAATCCCCCTAAATTAATCCCATCACAAAGCTTGCGATTACTGCTGATGCGATAGTTACTGTCACAAATCCACCGATTAACATCGGCGATACGAGTTCATCGAATAATGCTTCTTCATCTCTGTCATTACTCGCTTCACTTCTCGATACTTCTTCACAAAGAATGTAGTCCGCTGGGAAACCAAGTAATGCTGTTAAAGCGACTGGTATCCCTTTCGTATGATGCCATCCGACGATCTTTGAACCGATAAAACCACCGATTAAAAGACCGACGACACCAACTGCTAAAATTACAACGACTGCTGGGAAGTGATTGACGACGTCTTTTGGTGTAATACCTCCCATCGTATTAATAATGACGATCATTAACGCTGCCATTAAAAATGAGAATGAGTTCGCTTTTTCTAATGCTGCTTTTGGTAAAATACGAAGATTCACTAAAATAATCCCGAATAATAGTGAGTATAATGTATAGTGAATCGGAGTATATTTAGCCAGCACTGTTGCCACTGCACCAAATCCAAAAATAATTGTTAGTAAAACTAAGTTGTTTTTTAGAATATTAAATCGTGCATGCTCATAACGTTCCTTATTTTCTAAATCTTGTTGCTTTTCCGCATCTGTTTTATGTTTTAAGAAGTAACGACTGTACTTTCTCATAAAATAAGTCGTGATTGGCATACCAACTGGTGTTTGGAATGCAGCAATCATGACAGGAACGACGATTAAGCTCGTTAACCCAAGTTCTTGTAGACGCTCTGTCGTAATGAGTAGTGCAATTACTCCTCCAGAAATAGGACCGATACCACTCGCTGCTACTGAAAAATCAAACGCAAGTGTTCCGATAGTAAGTACGAGCACTACAGCACCTACTAATCCAAATAATGCAATGACGACTGCACGCCATTGTTTCTTTAATATGTCATAACTCATCAGTGTTCCCATATGTACGATAAGAGCTGGTATTAACACCATACCGAGTGATGGTATTAACGTTTGCTCTGTCATATTTTCTGGGAACAATCCAGACCATACGAGTAGCAAATATAAAATCATCGCTGTCATCAGCATTGGCACTCTCGCATGAGTCACAATCGAAATCAATTCGCCAATGGTGAGAATTAAAAGAATTAAAACTGTTGCTACAATTGGATCAAAAGTCATTTTACTCACCTCAAAATTAATTAATGATTTGATTATGGACCATCCAAACTTAAAAGTAAATGAATTTTCTGAATATTCAATATATAAAAATATACCTGAGGTGTAAAACCTCAGGTATTTGTAAATTAGTTCGGATTATCTTCTAAATCCGGTACTGGTTTTTCTAAATATTGTCTGTCTTTATTTGCATTGAAGAAGTCTGCTTTTTCTACTTTAACGTTTGCGTTATAATCCGGCATTTCAACGAAGCTCTCGTATACACCGATTTGTGCTAAGAAGTTTCCTTCTGGGAATAACGTACCTACGTTACCTTCACGGATATCTGCATATCTCGCATGTCCTTGGAATACTCCATTTTCATTGTAAAGTACGATTGCTTCTCCGTCTTCAATCGCTTGACGCTTAGCGTCTTGTGGGTTAATCAGTACATCGTGACGACCCATGTGGTTAAAGTTATCTAAGTCACCGTAAACCATTGAGTTAAACTGTGCACCACGGCGCATTAAGAGTTTATACTCTCCAGCTTTTTCATTACTCTTTGGAATCTCCATCGTAATTAAGTTCGCACGACCGTCTGGAGTTGGACATACGCCACCTTCACATAACCAAGCACCACCATATTGGTAAACGTCTCCTGCTTTAGTTAAGTACTGTACCCCATCATATGCAGGGTTACCTTTTGCGATTTCGTTACGAATCTCTTGTCCTGATTTAAAGTCGATTAAATGACTATCTTCAGGTTTAACACGTTTAGCGAGATCGACATAGATCTGCCACTCACTACGTGCTTCTTCGATTCTATTACGGTTTCCTTCAATTTCAGGGGAGAAGTAAACCATACGCTCTGTAGATGTCGATAAACCACCGCCGTCTTGCTCGTAACGAGTTTTCGCTGGTAATACGATGACTGCTTCTTTTGCATCGACGAGTGTAGACGTATTTAAAATAATATCTTGGTGCACACGAATATCTAAGTTAGCTAAAGCTTGTTCTACAAAGTCAGGGTTTGGCATCGTCTCTAAGAAGTTACCACCTGACATATAGTATAGTTTTAGTTTTCTTTCGTTGTCTTCGTCTAACATTGCGTTTTCAATCGTTACACCGACTGTATCTCCAGGCCAGTTTGGTAAGTCAAAGCCCCATAACTTCTCGATTCTTTCGACGTTTTTATCGTCAAATCCTCCACCAGGAAGTGAGAATGGATCTGCACCCATTTCTCCTGAACCTTGTACACTTGAGTGTCCACGTAGTGGCATTAATCCGCAATGTTTTTTACCTAACCATCCACGTAATAACGCGATGTTCGCAACTTGTGAGATGTTATCTGTTGCGTGTGAGTGCATCGTTAAACCGAGCGCCCAGACCATAACACCTGTTTTTGCGTGCGCAAGTGTTTCAGAAAGTTCGATAATATCGCTCTTAGAAACACCTGAAGACTTAACAATTTCATCCCAGTCTTGAGATTTCACGTTTTCTACTAAGTCTTCGTAGTTATTTACATGGTCTTTAATAAATTCATGGTTAATTGCAGCACCTTCACGTGCTTCCTCCATATCAAACCAATGCTTCATGATACCGTGCATTAAAGCAATATCTCCACCGATATTTACTTCGTAGAATTCATCTGCAATTTTCGTTCCGAATAATGCAGATTCTGTTACCGATGGTACCCAATAATTTTCAAGTGCTGGTTCACGGTACGGGTTAATGACGATAATTTTCGTACCACGTTTTTTCGCTTCCATCATGTATTTCGTTGATACTGGTGATGCGTTAGATGCAACAGATCCCCAGAATACTAGTACATCTGTACCTAGCCAGTCTTGATAGTTACAAGTTGAGGCACCAACACCAATTGAGCGCATTAATGCTGATTTAGATGGTGAGTGACAAATACGTGATGCGTTATCGATATGGTTTGTACCTAAGAAACGCGCTATTTTAGCTGCTACATAGTACGATTCGTTTGTAATCCCACGACTCGTTAAGTAAAACGCGTATTGTTTCGGATCTAATTCACGCATTTTATCTGAAATTTGCTCCATTGCCTCATCCCAAGAAATACGTGTAAAACGACGCTCGCCTTTACGGCGGATCATCGGATAAGGAATTCTTCCTTTTTCACGGAGCTCACGACTTGAGTATTTGCGTAACTCATCGATATCTTGGTGTAAAAACTCTGGGTCAATTGGTGGTGCAGTATTTAAACGTAATACGTTAAAACGTGTCGTACACATATGTGGACCGTTTAACGTTTGGTCTTGAAGACCAGACACACCTAATGCACACCCGTCACATACACCTTTTAAAATGATGTTTTTGGCGTAGTTTAAGTTATCTCTATTTTTCCATACGATTTTGGCTGTATCTCTCATATGATGTGGTTTAACTTTAGTTAATCCAAATGGAATTGGACTTACCCATAATTTGGGGTCCCAGCGTTTTGTCTTATTAATTGGACCTGGATGTAATGTTTTGCCCATTATATTTCCCCCTCAAAATATTTCTACCCTATATTATACACAATATAGGGTAGGAATGATGAATGATTTAATTCGTCTAAACTGATTCGCTTGTTTAGTTGTTTAACTCTGATTCTCTTTTAATTTTAGCAATATCTGAGCGGATGAGAATCGAAATTATTAACGCTACGACAAACATCGCAACGAAAATGTATAATGTCATGTCGTAACTTTGTGTTGCTTCGTAAATTTTTGCTACGATAAATGGTCCAACTAAACCTGCAAGTGCCCAAGCTGTTAAAATATATCCGTGGATTGCACCGAGTTGTTTAGTACCGAATAAGTCAGCGATATACGCTGGAATTGCTGAGAATCCTCCATCGTAACAAGAAATCATGATGAATAACATAATCATGAATAGTACGCCGTTTGTTGTAAACGGTAGTAACGCAAATACGACGATTTGAATGATGAAGTATATAGTATACACATTTGGTCGACCAATATAATCTGAGATACTTGCCCAGAATAATCGTCCTGCACCGTTAAATACTCCCATAATTCCTACCATCAGTGCCGCACTCTTTACAGATAAACCTGCAACTTCTTGTCCCATTGGACTTGCAACTGCTAATATCGCGATTCCACACGTAATATTTATGAATAACATTAACCATAAGAAATAGAATCGACGTGTTTTAATTGCTTCGTTCGCAACAAGTTGCACGTAGTCTTTCTTTTGCTCTGGTTGTTCTTCTAATGGAACACCTGATGGGTGGTAACCTTCAGGTGGTCTTTCGATATAGAGACTCGCTGAAAGCATAATTACGAAGTATGTCGCCCCCATTATGTAAAACGTGTTTGCGATTCCAACTGAATCGATTAAGTACCCCATTACTGGACTTGCGATCATCGCTGCAAATCCGAATCCCATAATTGCAAGACCTGTCGCCATTCCACGTCGATCTGGGAACCATTTAACTAAAGTTGAAACTGGTGTAATGTACCCGATACCGAGTCCAATACCACCGAGGACACCGTAACCAAGATATAGTAACCAAAGACTTTCAATCTGTACGGCAAACCCAGAAACGATTAAACCAGATGCGAAGAATATCGTTGAGATTAAACCTGATGCTCTTGGTCCTCTCGCTTCAACAAAGTGACCCATAAATGCTGCAGATGTTCCTAAGAAAAATATCGCGATACTAAAAATTAGCGATACTTCACTTAACGTCCAACCAATTTTGTCTTGTAATGGTTGAGTAAATACACTCCACGCATAAACAGACCCGATAGAAATATGTAAAGCTACACCGGCCAGTGCTATGAGCAGCGATTTTTCGTTGTTGACATTGTGTTTCCCCCTTACTTCCTTTTCACAAAGTTGTCAATCAAGTATAATTAGAATTATATAACTGTAAGTAAGGGTTTACAATATATTTTTTAGGGGTTAATTAAATTGAATATCATTTCAAATGAAACGATTATAAAATATAAAAATAATGCATTCGAAACGTTAACTGACAAGGTCGCTACAGAGTTTCCATTAACGATTTACATCAATGACACAGAGTTTGCAACACTCGTTTGTACACCAGACCATCTCGAAGAATTAGTCATCGGTTTTTTAGCTTCTGAAGGAGTAATTCGTTCATTTAACGATATTAAAACGATGAACATCGATGACCGTGGTGGTTTTTGTCACATTGAAACAACTCGAGAAATTCCGATTGATGTGTTCAGCTTTACAAAACGCGTCCTCGGGTCATGTTGTGGTAAAAGTCGACAGTTTTATTTCCAAAGTGATATGGAGATGTCAAAAGTATCGATGTCTAAAACGAAAGTGACACCAGAGCAGATTGTTGACCTTATGGAGACGATGCAAAATACGTCTGACGTCTTTAAAGAAACTGGCGGTATTCATAACGCGAGTATTGCTTCACCTGACGGAATCATCGTACAACGTGGAGATATCGGTCGACATAACGCACTCGATAAACTTTACGGCTATTGCTTAAAAAACGGTATTACCGTTCACGACAAAGTGATTATTTTTAGTGGAAGAATGTCTTCTGAAGTATTAACGAAAGTGTCTAAAATCGGAGTCGGAATTGTATTGTCTAAATCGGCACCGACGGACCTGGCGCTTCGCCTTGCTGAAGATTTAAATATAACGGCAGTCGGTTTTATTAGACGTGGTGGATTCAATATTTATAGCCATCCGAATAGAGTGATCGGAGCAAAAGAGGAGTAACGCATAGCGTTACTCCTATTTATATATGTCTTTCTCTATAAAATCCGGCTTTAATTGTACTGCTTCGTAATGTGATTCTAACACTCTAGCAATAGAATCTGGCCATTTTATATCCGTCGCATATAAATGCGTTCCTGGCGAGTTTGGATTCCATCTCATATCGTAGAGCGTTACTTGATTATTATCAAAATAATGCTCTTTAATAAATTTCGCACCACCGAGAATTGCGTTCTCTTTTGAATCCCAATTTGCTTTTTTGGCATAACTGCTTCCTGTTTTTATCGCCCCGATATCAAATGCTCCAATCCCAAAGTAATTATAGTACGTAGTTCCATCAACTTTAATTCCTTTTGCGAGCTCTGACTTTCCGTTACCTGTTTCTATTTTTGCATGTGCTATTAAATATAATGCATTCACATTATATTCTTTTTCTGCCTGAACAAAAAATTCACCAGTATCTTTTAAAACACCTGAGTCTTTTAACAATTCATTAGCATCTTCAACAGAGATTTTTGACTGATTATCTAGTTGTACAAACTGAAATACGCCTTGGTGTTTAGGGTCCATAGCATTTTTAATATCTTCATCTGTCGCAGGTACAAGGTAGCCCGAATCAAATTTTAAATCTTCTGTTCCATTATTTAATTGTAGTTGTAACGCTTCTTCAAATGTATACAAAGGCTCGTCCTCCGATTCCACTAAGTAACTCATCGAAACGATAAATGCGATTATAAATGTCACGATAACGATTAACATCATAATGACCATCGCGTGGCTTTGAATTGATTTATTCATAACTCTCCTTTAATTAAAACATGACTATAGCACTTATAGGCTTATAATGTCTTGCCTTCCATTTGGAGCAATAATTGTATCGTCGACATTAAATCACTAAACTCTTCAGGTGTTAACGATTGTTGACCATCACTCCATGCTTTTTCAGGATTTTGGTGCACTTCGATTTGAAGTCCATTAGCCCCTGCCATTACCGCTGCTTTTGCCATTGACGGAATGACGTAACGAATACCTGCTGCATGAGATGGATCGACGACGATTGGTAAATGTGACTCTTTTTGTACAACAGGTACTGCTTGAATATCTAGCGTATTACGAGTTGCATCTTCAAACGTACGGATACCGCGCTCACAGAAAATAACGTTTTTATTGCCACCTGCTAATATATATTCTGCACTCATTAACCATTCTTCAATTTTTGCTGACATACCGCGCTTTAAAAGAATTGGTTTATCTGTTTGGCCGATTGCTTTTAATAGATCAAAGTTCTGCATATTACGTGCACCGATTTGAATGACGTCAACCATGTCAACAAATGTATCTAAATGTTCTGTTCCCATAAGTTCTGAAACGATTGGAAGTCCGGTTTCCTTTTTTGCTTCATTTAAAATTTTTAACCCTTCCACGCCAAGGCCTTGGAAACTATATGGTGATGTTCTTGGTTTAAATGCTCCGCCTCTTAACGCGTTCGCACCAGATGCCTTTAGCTGTTTAGCGAGTTCTATTGTATCCGTCTCGTTCTCGACAGAACAAGGCCCAGCACACATTAAAAAGTGTGGCCCTCCAATTTTAACACCGCCGATATCGATAATACTGTCTTTTTCATGGAATTGACGGTTTGCTTTTTTATAAGGCGCGGTAATACGATATACACCTTCTACGATATGATATTTTTTCAGCGTGTTCACATCTACCTTAGATACGTCTCCTGTTAAGCCTAAAATAATTCTATTTGAACCGTTGGAACGATGTGCATTTAAGCCCATCGACTCAACGAACTGTGTAATTTCATCGATTTGGTTTTCACATGCGTTTTGTGAAATGTGAATAATCACAAACAATCCTCCTATCTAACTGCAAAAAAACTGCCACTAAAAGTGGCAGTCATAATATTACGTCCACACAATAATCTCTTAAGTATTGTAACACGTTTCATGTGAAACAAATAATACTTAACCTCCGAATAATCGTGCGAGAAACCCTTTTTTCTTTTTCTCTGGAGTAAATGTCACTTGAGAAGATTCTTCGTTCTCTTCTTTGTCCGTCTCTTTCGGTTGATAATCATTCATATCGTAACTATCTCGATTATCTTCGCTTTCAGTTTTTGATTCTTCTTGAATTTCTTCTTTTATCTCTTCAGACTCATCTTTAACTTCTTCAGTTTCTTCTACGTCTGATGGCTCTTCTGTTGTTTCTTCTTTTGGAATCGATGCTTCAATTTCTTCTAGCTCTTTATTATCAGATTCTACTTTTTCTGCAGAATGTTGAAGATCCTCTTTAATAGATGATACTTCTGATACGAGGAGTTTTTGTTGCTCTTTCGTATCGAGTAGATTTTCGTCATAACGGTCGAGTCGTGATACGAGCGTTTTAATATTTTGATGAAGTTCTACGTTTTCCTGACGCATTTCTTCTAGCTTATCGACGACGAGTCGTAGTGCTTTTAGTACCTCTTCATTCGACGCAACGTCATTTTTCTCTTCTTTATTTTTTTCTATAATATCATCTGCTTGTTTTAATACTTCATCTGCAGCGAGCTCTAACGTATACCCAGGTTCTTTAGAGATTTTGATCATCTCTTGTAATATAAGCACGTCATTTTGAGAAAATAGACGTCGTTGGTATTCGTCACGTGTCACTTCATATCCACGTTCTTCTAGCATACGGAAGTATTTACGTACGTTTTGATCAGACAATTCGACCATATCTGTCACTTGTGCCGTTGAATAATACACTGGTGTTTGCATTGTCGTCTCTCCTATCGTTATTTCTATCGTTATTATATTATAACCGATAGCGTTATAACTTTCTAGAGAATCCAGTAAAAAAGCCTAGCGACTTAGTATCGCTAGGCGTTATTTTAGTTAATTTTTAGTACTTCACGTACTTCTTTGTCTATGACGTTATATAAGTCTCTTTCGTCTGAAAGTTTTTTACCATAAGACGGAATCATCTTTTTAAGTTCCGCTTCCCACTTTTCAAACGAATCTTTAAATGAGTGTTTTAATACGTTGATCATCGCATCAGTTGATGTTGAAGCACCTGGTGATGCTCCGAGTAACGCTGCGACAGTTCCGTCTTCAGAAACGATTGTTTCTGTTCCGAACATTAATGTTCCTTTTCCTTTGTCTGTATCTTTAATGACTTGAACACGTTGTCCTGCTATGATTGTATCCCAATCTTCTTTTTTCGCTGTTGGAACGAATTCTCTTAACTCTTCAATTCTATCGTTGTCTGATAGTAATAATTGGCTAATTAAATATTTTGTTAATGGAATTTCTTTCGCTCCTGAAGCAAGCATTGTAAACACGTTGTTTGGTTTTACAGAACCAATTAAATCGAAGTATGACCCTGTTTTTAAGAACTTCGGAGAAAATCCTGCGAACGGTCCGAACAGTAATGATTTCTTACCATCGATATAACGTGTGTCTAAGTGTGGTACTGACATTGGTGGGGCACCAACTTTTGCTTTACCGTATACTTTTCCTTCATGTTGGTTAACGATCTCTTCATCTTGACAGACGAGGAAAAGTCCACTCACTGGGAAACCACCGATGTTTTTAGACTCTGGTAATTTTGTCTTTTGTAACAGTGGTAAACTTCCGCCACCTGCACCGATAAATACGAAGTCCGCAATATGGAATTCTGATCTACCAGTCGTTAAATCTTTCACTTGAACTTCCCATTTACTGTCGTCAATTCTCTTTAAATCTACGACTTCATGTTTATATTGTAATGAGGCGCCTTGTTCTTCTAGATTATCGAATAATTGCTTCGTTAACTCTCCAAAGTTAACGTCTGTACCTTTATCGATATACGTTGCAGCGATGTCATCGAATGACTCGCGTCCTCCCATCATAAGCGGCATCCACTGTTCTAACGTTTCTTTATCACTGCTAAATTCCATACCTTCAAATAATGGTTGGTCTTTTAATAGTTCTTGACGTTTCTTTAAAAATGCCACGTTTTCTTTACCTTCGACGTAGCTTAAGTGCGGTACTTTTTTAATAAATTTTTCTGGGGCTTTTAACTGACCTGAATTTACTAAATGTGCCCAATATTGTAATGACGTTTGCCATTTTTCATTGACGTTTACCGCTTTAGTAATGTCAACGTTGCCGTTAGCGTCTTCTGGTGTGTAGTTTAACTCACATAGTGCTGAGTGCCCTGTACCTGCGTTGTTCCATGGACTTGAACTTTCTAGAGCAGGAGCTTCTAGCGTTTCAAACATCTTAATATTCCAGCTTGGTTCTAACTCTTTAATGAGCGCACCTAGCGTTGCACTCATAATGCCGCCCCCAATAAGGACTACATTTTTCTTCTCCTCATTTGCCATATTGAATCGATCTCCCTATTTCATATTCAATTATTATTATATATGTCTCAATATCGTTATAAAAGCCTAGAACTTATCTTTTTTAAGTTAACCTAACTTCTTTTTAACATATTCAACAAATGTCTCTTCTTTGCCTGTTTTCGTCTCTACGAGTGCGATTTTCCCCATACCTTCAGGGAATTCAATAAATAGCCCGTGCTCATTCTGATATACGTCTTTAATATCTTTATAATCAAATACTCTGCGGTATGCTTCACCGTTCATATTGACATTCATTATAAGACGTTCATTCGTTGTAATGAATGCACCTTCCCACTCTGCTTGTCCTTGTACATTATAAATTAACGTACCTTCGACCGCTGGTCCGAATGACTCTGTCGGATATAGTTCTGATTCATTGATGTTTATTAATGACATAATTATCATCCTTTAATTTAAAATTTCCCATCCATTTTTATTTGCGATGATTTTAAGGTTCGTATCTGGTTTCACTACGACTGGATGCCCTACGAGCTTTAACATGCTTAAATCCGTCGCACTATCGCTATATGCATGGCTTTTATCCCAGTCGATATTTTTATGTTTTAAATGGTTACGAATTAAATCGATTTTCCTCGCACCAAATACTCGTACAAATGGTATTTTAGTCGATAGGACGCCCTTCTTATTGTAATTCACTTCTGAACCGATAATGTGGCTAAATTCATCTTTAAACATCGCCTTTAACATCGGTTGAAATGCACCTGAAATTAAAATCGTATAGTAGTCGTTATCACGTAACCATTGTAGCCTTTCGACCACCGTTTGGTTTAACTGTTCTCTCATCGCTTCTCCGACTTCACTGAAAAATGTCTCCACTTCATCTTTAGAAGCACCTTTAAATGCATAAATATAGGATTCTAATGCTTTATTTTGAAATTGGAGTTCTGGAACGAGTTTTAATTTGTGCCCAAAATACGTCGGTGCAAAGCGACGAACAAAGTGTTTATAGTACTTTTTATATTTTGGATTGTCACGCATATGGTATCGAAGTGTTTGGAACGTTTCATATGGATAAAGTGTTCCGTCAAAATCAAATAGTGCGACTTTCATATAGATGTCTCCTTTATGAGTGTTAACAGTTCTAGTTTATCATATTAAAGCTACGTTATAACACATTTAACATGTTGACCAAGTATAGATATTATTAGATTATAATATTAAGTATAGGAGGGGGAACCTATGAAAAATAAAAAGTTATTTACATATGGCATTTTATTTACAATACTAATTGCTTCAATCAGTTATATACTCGCTCAACTACCGTTACTATCGAGTATTGGAGCGCTTGCAATTGCGATTATTATCTCTATGATTTACAGAAATACTCTAGGTTACCCAGAACTATTATCCGACGGCATTACGTTCGTATCTAAAAAGTTACTACGTGTCGCGATTATTTTATACGGACTAAAACTTAACTTATATACAATCGCAACTGATGGTCTATGGCTACTCGTCGGTGGTGTTTTCGTAATTCTTTTTAGTGTGTTCCCATTAATGTTCATCAATAAGCTACTTAAAGGTAATGAAGACATCGCGTTATTACTTGGATTTGGTACAGGCATATGCGGTGCCGCTGCGATCGGTGCGGTATCGTCGATTATTAAAAGTGATGAAGAAGACACAGCGATTAGCATCGGTTTAATATCGCTCGTCGGGACGTTTTTCGCACTCATTTACACATTCTTATACCCGGTCGTTTCAATGACAGACACAGTGTACGGCATGTGGGCTGGAATCAGCTTACATGAAATTGCACAAGTCGTATTAGCAGGTGGAGTAAGTGACGATAGTCTCGCGTATGCGTTACTCGCAAAATTGTCTCGTGTATTTTTACTCGTGCCGGTGAGCTTTGCATTAATGTACATATGGTCAAAGCGAAATAACAGCACGAATGATAGACAAAAAGTGAATTTCCCATATTTTTTAATCGGCTTTTTATTACTTGCTGTCGTCAATACGTTTATAGATATTCCGAGCAATGTGTCGAGTATCGTTGACGAAATAGCGAAGTTCTTTATGATTATGGCAATGGTTGGCCTCGGTTTAAACGTTTCGTTTAAAACTCTCTTTAACAAAGCAAAAGCACCGATGGTATCTCTCTTAGTCACATCGAGTTTACTATCGATTATTACATATTTTGTATTAATTTTGTTTTAGAGCGTTTAACATACGTATGAATTGGATACATTGTATAATAGACAATTAGAAGGAGTGGACAATTATGTTTAGACATATTATTAACTGGTACGTTGCATCAAACATCTACCAGTCAGGTGTAAATAAAGTAAGAGCGAACGGTGAACTTGGAGAAGACTTTGAGAAAAAATTCAATGTAAACTCTAGAGAAATGTTAATTGCTGGCTACTTAGAAAGTGTCGGCGCAGTGTTAATGAGCTTATCACTAGTTAGTAAAACATTCGGACGCCTCGGTTCGTTAATGGCATCGATCGTTATGAGTGCGGCAGCTGTAAAGCACTACTTAGCTGGAGATAGCTTTGACGAGTCAAAATCATCACTTAAACTAGCATCACTTTCAATTTTAAGTTTCTTAGCATCATTAAGAAAATAATAACAAAGGCACGTTCCCTAAGTTTAGGAAACGTGCCTTTTATATTATTTTTCGTATTGATTTGGAATAAATGCCATACCAATTGCGCCATTACCACCATGTACTCCAAGTACTGTTCCTAGGTAATAGACGTGGTATTTAATATCCGGGAACTTTTCTTTAAAGTTTTCAACAATTTTTAATGCGTCTTGTTCCACATCACCGTGAACAACTACAACATCTAAATTCCCTTTAAAGCGTTCATACTTTTCAACTAATATTTCAACCCATTTCGCCATGACTCGACGATCTGTGCGTACTTTTTCGTATAACTTAACGCCTTCATCGTTATCAAACTTCATAATTGGACGAATGCGTAATAACGAGCCGAGAACTGCCGATGCAGAACCGAGACGACCACCTTTTACAAGGTTGTGTAAATCTTTAACGAGTAAATATACCTCTGATTCACTTGCCACCCACTTTAAGTGCTCGATAATCTTGTCAATTTCAACACCTGATTCATCAAGTTCCATCGCTTGTTCGACCATACTACCGATGACGTAAGATGTGTTTTCAGAGTTGATTGGATACACTTGAATCTTGTCTTTATATTCTTCCATAATCATCTGCATCGTTTGGAACGTTCCACTAAGTTTTGCAGATAAAGTAATACCAATCACTGCGTCATAGCCTTTTTCGACGATTTTATCTAATACGTCCATAAACGCTTGAGGCGATGGCTGTGATGACTTTGGTGGCGTCTTTTCTTTTTTTAACCTTCTGTAAAATTCTTGAATTTTAGTTTCATCTTTAGAGTCCTCAATCACGTCGCCATTTTCATATGTCACGTGAAGACTCACTCGATAAATATCTGGGTGATTTTCATAAGCTGGATCGAGATCCGCTGTACTATCGATAATGTATGCTATCTTCATAATAATCTCCTTAAATTTAAATTCTTTTATGCACTTCAAAATAACTATTGCAAACGAAATATTATATCAATTTCCATTATACAGATTAATATCGATCGATTCTATTATTAAACGTATGAAGGAAAAATAAAGTCTTTATGATGTGAGTAAAACTCCATAATGCGATACGGTGTTTTTACGAATGCATTGCATAAATCCAAATTGTTTAAATAAGGGACTATTATAATGCGCTTTTAAAACAACTCTTTTAGCTGCCACACGTTTTGCCTCTTCAATTACTTCTTCTGTTAAATTTGCATAGTTTGCATGTTGCTTTAATGAGTCTATACCTTCAGATTGTACCGCTTCATCGTACATCGGGTCGAAATAGACGACGTCATAACTATTTTCTGGTTGTTCTTTTAAGTATGAATATGCGTCTACATTATATGTTGTTAAACGCTTTGAAGCCTTCTCTAATTGTTGTAACGTATAGCGATATTTTATTAACCCTATAGACACAGTCAAATATATGCTACGAACGGACTCGAGAGATGTAACACTATCCGTTACATGGGCTGCGATTAAGCTGTCTGATGCGAGTCCCATTGTGCAGTCCAATATTTTATCGTTCTTTCTTAGATTTGTGGCTTCTAAAAATGGATCGTCTTCACCTTTTAGTAAGCGTCGTAATCGGACTTGAGCAAAATTCGGATGATACGTGAATGTACCTTCTTCTGATATATACTGTACTTTTTCTTTTCCGATAATGAGTATATCGTTACTTCTAGACCTTAGTTGTTTCACGCTTTGTTTATAACGCTCAACAAATTCTATATTGTACTTTTTTCCTAACTCAATAGTCTCATCGCGCAGTGCTGCATCGTACTTTAATGGCGTCGTAATAATCATCGTTTCACCTCTAAAAAAGAGTACTGAAAGATCAGTACTCTTTAAGATTATTCTGTGCGTTTACGTTCTAAGTCTATCTCAGACAGCTTGACCATTTTACTACCTGTTATTAACTTATGAATAACAATTGCTGCTCCAAATAATATAAACGGTAAGAAATGTCCAAAGACATTTTTAAAGTTTAAGTTTAATAAGTGTGGAATAGCCCCACCTGCGAATAGTAAGAGTAGCACTCCAATCACAACTATTTTACCAATCACATACCCTTTACCGACAAATGGTAAGACGTCTTCTACATTTTTTCCTTGTACTTTGATTGCTTTACGTAATCGAATTTGCGCCCAAACGTTAGAGCCCCAAACCACAATGATCAGCGATCCAACGAGTTCTAATAAGAAGAAAATCGCATTTTCTTTGAAGTTAGAAAATACAATAATTAAAAACACGGCAACGATTACTGTAATGACCGCTGAAAGCGGAGAACGTGTACGTTCGTTAACTTTTCCTAAAAATGCTGGTGCTTGCTTATTATTTGCGAGTGAATATAACATTCTACTTGCTGTGTATAACATCGAGTTCGATGCTGAAAGTAATGCTGTTAAAACAACTGCGTTTATGACAGACGCAGCAAATGCAATACCAATTCTATCGAAAACAATTGTAAATGGACTTTGGTTTACTGATCCGGATTCGTTTAATAACATCGGATCTGTGTATGGTAAAATCGCTGAAATGACTGCAATTGAACCGATATAGAATATAAGTATTCTCCAAAACACTTGCTTTACTGCTTTAGGCATCGATTTTTCTGGTTCGTCAGATTCTCCAGCAGTGACTGCAACAACTTCAGTACCTCCGACAGAGAAACCAGCTATAAGTAGTACACTAAAGAATCCAGCAAAGCCACCAACGAACGGAGCTTCTCCAATTGTGTAGTTTTTAAAGCCGTACGTTTCACCACCAAGGATTCCAAAAATCATTAACACACCGAATACGATAAATACAAAAATCGTAGTAACTTTTATAAGAGAAAGCCAATATTCCGCTTCACCATAAAGTTTTACTGTAAATATATTTAGTAATACGATGATAATGAAAAATACGATACTCCAGCCAAATGGTGAAAGAAACTGCATCGCTTCCCAAAACGTAATTACGTTTGCAGCAACGATTATGTCAACCGCAGATACTAATACGCCGATAATTAAATATAACCAACCGATTGCAAACCCAACCGATGGATCGATAAAACGCGTCGAGAACGCACTAAATGCACCTGACACTGGATAAAACGTCGCAAGCTCCCCGATAGTACTCATTAAAAAGTAAAGCATGACACCGATAATTAAATATGCAAGTAAAGCCCCTCCGGGTCCAGCTTGAGATATTACACCACCTGTCGCGACAAACAACCCTGTTCCAATCGCACCACCAATCGCAATCATAGAGACGTGACGTGCTTTTAGACCACGGTCCATTTCATTGTTGGACATATTGACTCCTCCTTTTCTTATTTTTGACATTCATTTTTATAAAATTGATATGAGTCATTTAAGTATCGTATACCTTTTTCTCTCCGTTTACAATACCTTTTCATGAAATAGTTAAAAGATTTTAATTTTTTTGAATAATTAAAATGTATATAAAAAAGAGCACCTTCTAGGCACTCCTTTATATAACTAATTCTTCATTTACTAAAAGTGATTTAAAAATTCCGTTCACTGTAATTTTCTCTACGATATTAGCCATCTCTTTTGGCGATTCTTTACAACCACCTTCTAACCAACGATGTATAATACCGATATGTGCATTGGACATATACGTAATAAGATAATTTCTAAAATTATCTTGAGCGATTGTAATACCATACTCTTTTTGTTTCGCCTCATAAAATTTATACGTATATTTTGAGAACTCCTCTATAAATTGTAATCGACCGACTGCAATTGCCGTTGCGAATATTTTATCTTTATGGTCTTCGATATATACAAATAACCCTTCAAGTATCTTTTTCATTTCTTCTTCTTTTTGAGTTACTTCCTTACTTCTATATAGCACATCCTCCACACCAATCATTAACTCTTTTTGATATGAGTCAATGAGATCGTATTTATCTTTATAATGGCTATAAAATGTTCCACGGTTAATCATCGCATGTTCGCAAATGTCTTTTACCGTGATATCTTCAAAACTTTTCTCACGAAGTAGCTCGACGATTGATTCATCGATACGTTTTAACGTCTTGATCACTCGCAAATCCATTTTTTTCATTTCTATCGCTCCTGTTTTATTCTTTGTATAATATTATACACTATGTTGATTAAAATTCTTGTAATTCGACTCACTGCGTATTATAATGTTTTATTGTACTCATCATTTTGACGGAAATTAAAAAGTAAAGGTGATTAAATGTTAAGAGATTTTAAGTTTATACGGAAAACGCCTGTGTTATTAATTTCTCTTCTAGTCGTTTCAACACTTCCATTTATATATGCTGTTATCTTTTTAGGTGCAATGTGGAATCCATATGAAAATACTGAAGAGATGAAATTTCACATCGTAAACGAAGACAAAGGTCACGAGGAAATCCATGTCGGTGATTCTTTAATAGAAGAATTAAAAGAGGAAGATCGTTTAGATTGGCAGTTTACTGATTTAGATACTGCGAAAAAAGCGTTACAAAAAGGAGATACGTACGGATATATCTTGATTCCTGAAGACACGTCTAAAAAAGCGATGTCCTTCTTAACGGATAATCCTGAGCAAGTTGAAATGTCTCTGAACTTAAACCCTGGACATAACTTCATCGGTTCTCTCATGTCAGAGCAAGTAGGACATTTCATTATCGAAGAAGTACGTAAAGAAATTACTGATAATTATATTACAGCGATTGTCGATCAACTAAACTCTGTAGAGTCAGACAGTAAAGACGCGCAAGATGCAATTCAGCAACTGACAGATGGAGCAGATGAATTAAATGCTGGTCTTATTGAAGCACATAACGCTTCAGGACAACTATCTCAAGGAGCAAATGAATTAAACAATGGTATCGGACAACTCAATGATGGTGCAAATCAGTTAAGTGGAGGAGCTGGTCAGCTCTACCAAGGTGAGCAACAAATGACTGCACAACTAGAGCAAATTGCACCAAACTTAGGTCCTGCAGGACAACAGCTCGTCCAGGCACAAGGTCAATTAGAGCAAGGTGCTGGCGAAATAAGTGGTGGAGCAAATCAACTTGCTCAAGGAGCAAGCGAAGCAGCAAATGGCGCGAACGAATTAGCTAATGGAATGGGACAATTAAATAACGGTTTAGGTGAGTTACAACAAGGTTCACAACAGCTTTCAGACTCATTAAACGAAATTAATACGCAATTTAAAAAAGTACTCGATAAAATCGAGGAAGAAAACCTAGCGTTTACTGAAGCGGGTGCAAAAGATATCGCACAACCCGTTCATTTAGAAACGAATAACGTAGTTAAGACTCAAAACTACGGACAAAGCTTTGCACCGTTAATCGTTGCAATTAGCTTATTCATTGGATCAATTACGTTTAACGTCGTCTATCCAAACAACAAAATATTTGATGAACATACTGGTGTATTTAAAGCATGGGTCAGCCGTATGCTCCTATATATGGTACATGCATTAATCATCTCATCACTCATTACGATTGTCGTTGACTTCATTATGCAAGTCGATATCGGTAGTAACTGGAGATTCTTCCTACTCAACTATGTATGGGCATTATTATCTATTACGATGATTGGTGCGTTAGTTACATTATTCGGTAACTTCGGTAAATTCTTAAGTATCATCTTACTCATCGTTCAATTATCAGCGAGTGGGGGAACATTCCCAATCGAAACGACAAACGCGATTTACCAAAAACTATATGAATTCTTACCAATGTCTTATACAGTCATCGGTTACAGAACAGCAATATTCAACCAGGCATTCGATCACGAATTCAGTACAGTCATATACGTATTACTCGCAATGCTTGTGAGTGCGATGTTATTTATCTTATTACTATTCTGGATAAAAGAAAAATCACCAAAATACAAAGCTCTTACAAGTCGACTCAGTCGATTAGAGTCATAGAACCAATTAAGTGGCACCTTTCAGGCGCCACTTTTTTATGCCCATAAATTACTACCTTGTTCAACCTCATAAATGTGATAAAAATAAATCGGGAGTAGAGAATTATCTTTATTCACCATAATCATATTCGTTTCTTTGATAATACTTTCTACCGTACATTCAATCATCATCTCATACCCATTCGCCCAATACCGAATAATGGCTCTTTTACCGAGCAATGATTGCAGCATGCGCTCATTATGTTGAAGTGCGTCATCTGTTAACTTTGGATACTCTTTTTTTAATTGATTTTGAATCATTTGATTTACATTTTCGTATTGTTCAGGCATCGTTGCAAACGGCATCCACTTAATCATCCCTCGGCCAATAGGGATGTTTGAATCGAGTTGTTCGTATGGAATATTTCTATAATCGAGGATCATCTTTACCATCTCCTTGATTTTATTATACGAACGTATGTTCTGTTTTTCAACAAAAATAAAACGAGAAGGTTTTCCTTCTCGTTATTTTAATTTTTCTGCTCTTTTCACTTTTATATCTTCTAAAACCTCATCTACATTAATTGAAGTGTCATGAGGTAGATCAAAGTTTAAATTATCTTTGTCATCTCTTGGGATAAAGTGAAAGTGTACTTGTGAATCCGTTTGGCCAGCAGATTCACCGTTATGGCACACGATCGTATAATCTTTATCCATATCTTTCGTCGCGACTTTATGCATGAGTGCCATTAGATCTCCGCGTACGACTTTATTATCGATATCGCCAAATGTTTCAATCGGCATCTTCGGCATGACTAAAATATGGCCTTTTGTCGCAGGTCTTTTATCTAGTATCGCGATACTATAAATACTTTCTCTAATTAAATGATAATCCTTATTTTTAATAGATTCGTATAGTTCATTATTCATATAATCACTCCTATGTACCAATATACTAAATTTTGTCATTCCAATTATTAATTTTGCTTATAAATCACTCTTCAGGCTCAACTAATACATCAACTATATAGTTTTCTGATAGTAACGGCATGCGATACACACGATAGATAGAATCATGGTTATCGTCTTTCTCTCGTTCAATACGCATTTCAGATGTAACATCATTATTTTCTTGACTAAGTTCGACAATGTTAGAAGTGATATGGTTCTCTTCACTCGACATTGAAGACGTTACGAATACACGATTATTTTCATCTTCAAAGTATACGTTACCTCCGTTGTTATAAAACGGCTCACGATACGAGTCAATTTCCTCAATTCTATCTTCTAATTGGTATATACGATATTGAACTACTCTACTATATTGATCTATATCGCTCTCGTAATTATCAAATACTAATACATCTATTGTAGATACATTATTATCTTGATCCGGTAAAACTTCGACACTATATGGATACATTGGTAAGTCGACACCTTCAGTACTTAAAATCTTTTCACCTAACCCATCGTCTTCTTTCGGCCAATTATCGTCTCGTGTGATTATCCATTCTATTTTATTTTCTGGATAACTCATTTTTGCAATGATATTTTGATTTAAGAAAGAAATGATTAATGAATCGTCCGATACGTCGACGTTATTTACGTGTAACCAATCATCACCGACGTGATACTTATATAACGCTTCAGGGAATACTTCTTTAAAATTAATATTATTCACAATCTCACCGTTTTCCCAGTCAACTTCTATCATAGCATCATAATTATGCTCATCAACATTATTATGAGTAAGTAGCAATACATTGCCATTTTCAAGCGTTATAACGTCGTCATGAAGCGGTCGATCTCCATCATAATTTGACTGCGAGTACGTATACGCACGATATATTTTTCCAACCGGATCAATCTCAATCAGCTCGTTGAATATCGTATTTGTATCGTCATGCGTTACATTTAATATAAAGTGCCCCGTTTCTTCAATGACTTCAAATAGTTCTGTCGAAATATTTGAAAGTACGAAACGAATATCCCCTGCATGATCTACTCCGAACAATTCGCCAGTTGTTGCTTTTACATACGTTAGTTCATCTGTTCTTTTTATTTGTTTTTCTTTAACAGTATCAACAGTGTAGAAATCCTCATCTAACTCATCTGTTTCAATTTCTATTTGGTGCTCAAGTTCTTCGCTATTTTCATTTGTTACAGTAATTAAAACATCATTCACCGTTCCTGCATACAAACCAACAATCGGTATTTGATGACGTACTTCGTAGTTTGATGACTCATAAGTAAAAGACGTGTCTTCTGTTTTCCCTGTAACGGTATACGTTACTTTCGTCGGTTCATCTGTATTAAACATTACATATGCGGATAACGGACTATTACCGTACGGATTAACTCGTATAAAAGGGTTATCGTACGTATAATTATCGCTATAATATGATTCGTTAATTTCTTTGTCGATCTCTTTTATAGATTTAAGCGTATCTTTGTTTTTCTCTAATTGATAAAAATCTTCTTCAAGATCAATAATTTCTTCAACAATTGATTCATTTTTTTCTTCAGGTGTTTCTTTTGGTTTCTCGTCCGGTTGTGCTGAACAACCAGCGATGAGTATTAAACACATTGATAATAGAATTTTTCTCATCGTTTTCTCCCGAATTTTTAATATAAAAATACTCCCCGTAAAGCAATACAGCATACTGCATGTTTTATGGGGAGTATCTTCTAACTTTAGTTAGACAGATTATTTATTTTTCTTCTTATTGTAACTATTTTCCTCAAGCACGAGTGCGACTAGGAAAAAGAGCATGAATACCGGAATTGCAATAAAGAATCCCATAACAAGCCAATCTGTTACTGCACCTAAAACGAACAATTTCATTACTCCTTTACAATATATTAATTATAAAACATACAGTCTTATCTCTATTCTAGCATTTTTTAGCGTATCTTCCTATAGTTTTTAGTAAAAACAGAATGATTACAACTATTATACATCTTATTATTAATAGATTTAACAAATCATAGTCAGTTATAATCAACTTATGACTACGAAAGGGTGAATGTAATGACATTTAATGAAAAGAACCTTGATCTAGAAACGATAATTCGAGATGAGGTCAACAAATACTTAAATCGAGATGTCAGTCAGTTACCAGCGACTGTACAAGCACCAAAAGAATTAACTCAAAAGTATGAAAAGATGGAGGTTCCAAAAGTCGGAAGAGATATTTATGAGGTTCTTTCTGAGTTAAACAACGAAGTATTGACTTATTTATATCGTCCAAATCATAAACGTGCGTTTTCGTTTATCCCTGGTCCAGCATCACGATTATCATGGTTAGGTGATATTTTAACAACTGCAAATAATATCCATGCTTCGAACTTTAAAAACGCGACGTTACCAATAAGTATCGAGCGTAATTTAATTAACTATCTTGCAGAAAAAGTTGGATATGAAGTGAAGCCAAGCGGAGGCGTCTTTGTATCGGGTGGGTCAATGGCGAATCTAACGGCTGTCGTTACAGCACGTGATGCAAAAGTAACGCTAGACAAACTCACTCAAACTACCGTTTACTTAACGTCTCAAACGCACCACTCAGGTCGTAAAGCGTTACATGTCGCAGGTTTTCCAATTGATAACATACGTATCATTGACCATAACGAAGACTTTACAATGAACGTTAATCATTTAAAAGAAACAATCGAGGAAGACGTGAAAAATGAATTTATACCGGCACTCGTTATTTCAACTGCCGGTACAACGAACACAGGTGCAGTAGATGATTTCGATGCGATTGCTGATATTTGTGAAGATCATAATATTTGGCAACACGTCGATGGGGCATACGGTGCATCACACTTACTATCTACTAAAGGTAAGGCGTTATTTAAAGGGATCGAACGTTCTGATAGCGTTACCTGGGATGCACATAAACTTCTCTTCCAAACGTATAGTTGTGCAATGATTATCGTAAAAGATAAAGACAACCTCATTAACAGTTATGGTGAAAAAGCAGAGTATCTTGACGACATCACATCAGACGATGACGTTATCGATCCAGAGATGCTCGGTATCGAACTGACACGCCCAGCACGCGCTGTAAAATTATGGCTAACGTTACAAGTTGTTGGTGAAGATGAGTTTAGAAGACGTATTGACTATGGTCAAGAACTTGCAGAATACACAAAAGATTACGTAGAATCACTCGAAAACTTTGAAATTATCTCACAGCCGAGTCTATCTATTTTAAGTTTCAGATATTATAACGACTCATTTACTGATGAAGAAAATGATCATCTAAATAACCTTGCAGCTAAAAAACTTGCCGACTCAGGATACGGTGTTGCATATACAACGACTCTAAACAATAAAAAAGTGTTCCGTCTGTGTACGATTCATCCGGAAACGACAGAAGATGATATTAAAGAAACAATCGATCGACTCAGACTTTATATTTTAGAAGAGATAGAAAACTTATAACGCTATGCGTTACAACGTTGACGTCGTCAACTAAATAACGCCCACCGTTATATTTAAAACGATGGGCGTTATTATATCTATTTATTGGTAAACGATCCGTAGCCACCCTTTAAGTTCACTGTCTTATAACCTTTAGCAGCTAATTCTTCACATGCTCTTTGACTTCTCATACCACTTGCACAATATACGTAATACGTCTTATCTTTAGGTCCATCAAAGTTAGAAACCTTCATAAGCGGTACATGCGTTGCACCCTTAACTTTCCCGAAAAAACGTTCTAAAGTAGAACGCACATCAATAACTTGACCATTCGTAGCTAGTTCTTCCAACTCAGCCTTAGTAAAATCATTAATACCTTTAGACTTAACTTTCATATTAATTCTCCTTTTAATAATAAGTAATGCCTAGCGTTACTTCTTAGTTATACCATGCATCATGCTCTAAATTCTTAATGAGTCGAACCTTTAGTATTCCGTCCTTTGATTCGATTTCTTGGATGAGGTCTTTTACTTTTTCTTCATCCGCTTCAGTGATATCCACTAACGTATATGCGTAATCTCCACGTGATTTGTTTATGATACGATCAATATTGAGTCCTTCTTCAGACAATAGTTTTGTAAGTGATGCAATGATGTTTTTGATGTTCCTATTACATACCGCAATTCGTAACGGTGACGATAGTGTCATTGAGACTCTTGGATAGTTTACTGAGTTTACGATATTTCCATTTTCTAAATAGTCTTTTAACTCATTTGCTACCATTACTGCTGAGTTTTTCTCAGATTCTCCTGTTGAAGCACCGAGATGAGGGAGTAGTGTTACTTTATCTTGCCCGAGTACTGTTTCATTAGGGAAATCGCTAATGTAGTGACCGAGTCTGTTGTGGTTTAATGCTTTTACAAGTGCATCTTCGTCTACAATTTCAGCACGTGAGAAGTTTAATAATACTGCTGTTGCTTTCATTTGACGAATCGCTGTTGAGTCGATCATATGCTTTGTACTCTCTAAAAACGGTACGTGAATCGTAATGTAGTCCGCTTTTTGTAACACTTCATCGATTGATGATGCTTTTGTAACTGAGCGGTTAATGTTCCATGCAGCATCGACACTAATGTAAGGGTCGTATCCGATAACGTCCATGCCAAGGTTTTCTGCATCGTTCGCAACGAGTAAACCTACTTGACCAAGACCAATAACACCTAGCGTTTTACCTTTAATTTCATGACCTTTAAATTTCTTTTTACCATCTTCGACTTGTGTAGCAATATCATCACCCGTAAGCTCAGTTGCCCATTGCGATGCTTCAAGTGTATTTCTTGCATGTGAGATCAGTGATGTTAATACGAGTTCTTTAACGGAGTTGGCATTTGCACCTGGTGCGTTAAATGCAATAACGCCCGCTTCAGATAATTTATCTACTGGAATATTGTTAAACCCTGCTCCTGCGCGACCTACTGCTAGTAAACTATCGTTAATTGGTTCATCATGTAAATTATAACTACGTAAAATAATTGCTTCTGGATCGTCTGTTTCGTTGATTGTGTACTTGTCTTTTGTAAAACGTTGTAAACCTTCAATTGCGATACTGTTAAATGTTTTTATGTCAAATTGTGACATTGCTTAATTCTCCTCTTCGAATTTCTTCATTAGTTGTACGAGTGCTTCTACACCTTCAATAGGGAATGCGTTATAAATAGATGCACGCATACCACCGACTGAACGATGTCCTTTAATATTTTCAAAACCATTTTCTTTCGTATATGCTACAAATTCTTTATCTAACTCGTCGTTTCCTGTAGAAAACGTGACGTTCATCAGTGAACGCGCGTCTTTATTTGCAGTAGGTACGAATAATGTTGATTCGTCTAAGTAATCATATAAAATACGTGCTTTTTCTTTATTTCTCTTATAAATCTCTTCTAGACCACCAATTTCTAACAACCAATCTGTCACGAGTTTATGAATATAAATAGGGTAAGTCGATGGTGTATTATACATCGAGTTTTTATCGTTAAAGACTTTGTAGTCAAACATTTTAGGAACATCATTTAGCCCAAGTAAGTCTTCTCGAATAATAACGAGCGCTAGTCCTGCAATACCGAGGTTCTTTTGAGCACCTGCATAAATCATTCCAAAATCGTTGATATTAAATGGACGTGAAAGTATATCCGAACTCATATCACAGACTAAAGGAATGCCCTTATAAATCGGGAACTCTTTAAACTGTGTTCCTTCGATCGTGTTATTTGAGCAAATATGCAAGTAATCATAACCTTCTAACGTATCTGGATAGTTTGGTAATGACTTATAACCATCTTCTTTGGATGATGCAACGACGTCGATTTCAAGTCCATAGTCGTCTTTTAATTCTTCAGCAGCTTCTAATGCTTTTTTAGCAAAGTTACCGCTATCGATGTATGCAACTTTACCAGATTGTTTTAAGTTCATAACTAACGTATAGAATGCTTGGCTCGCTCCGCCTTGTAAAAAGAGAATTTTATAATTATCGTCAATATTCAGTAATTCTCTTAAGTTTTTTTCAGCATCTTGGATAATGTCATCAAAGTAACTACTTCTATGACTCATCTCCATTACAGACATGCCTGTCCCGTCATAATCTAACATCTCTTTTTGTGCGCGTTCTAAAACAGATGTCGGTAACATTGCTGGGCCTGCTGATAAGTTAAATGTGCGTTTCACGTGAAACACTCCTTTTATTTATAATTTTGGTTCAGTTTCTCCAAATGAAATCGATGATTGACTCGGTATAAGAACACCTGTATTTTCATCGCGTCCTTGTAATACAAAGCGTGCATCTTTTTGATTATATTGTTCAATTGCGAGATCGATTAACTGTTTAAAGTCATCTGTCATATGACGGTTAAAAATAACGCATAGTGGTGTTTCGGTAAACGTTTGCATCATATCGTAATCACCGATACTGTCACCAAACATCGCAACTGGTTGTTTACCATTATGCTTCGGCATAATCAGCTTTTGTATTGCCTCTGTTTTACCAGGACCTTTTGTGATTGGTGAGTCGGCTTTCATAACGGGCGTTATAACGCCGTTATCTTCTTCAAATTCCATGGCGACAATATTGTCTACCTTTACTGAATGCCCAAGCATTTCAGCTGCGACTTCAACATATACTCTCGGACTTGCACTTACGATATAAGTCGTAATTCCATTATTTGTAAACGCGCGATATAAGTTTAACAATTCTTCAGGCACTGATAATCCCGATTTAAAAGTAGAAATGACTACACCTGATTTTCCAGGTATATTTTCTGAGCTTTCGTACGTCACTTTTTCAAACGGTTTTTCTAGTGATTCTTTAATACAACTTCGGCATAACTCTTTAAATGAATCGATCGTATGATCTGCAAATAAATACGTCATCCATCTATTAGACGGTCGCCTTGATAATTTGCCGTTAACATGTGTATGGAACAGCCTTAACTTGGCTCTAAACGTTTTGTAGTGGTCTGTCTCTTTAATCTTCTTTAAAAGATCCTCTGAACGATTTTCTAGACTAATGTAATTATCGTATAACCACTGATATTCCTTATAAATATCTTCAGCTAAATTAAAACCTGTCGCATTTTTAAACCGACTATCAAACGTTTGAGATAACTCCTCACGATAATCTGGATTCGTTAACGTTTCATATAACACTTCAGGCGTGAGCCGATATGCTAAATGTTCCATCAAATAAACATTTAAATTGTCTTCAATATCCATAATAATACTTGTATTATCATAGTCGAAAACAACGTAACTATCAGTGTCATTTTTGTAAGTATCAATAACCTCATTCAATCGCTTGTACACAAACGATTCAAAGTTTCCTTGCTTAAAATAGTTGTCCATTTTTTCACCTACAAATATCATATATATCTTCATATTAAGTGTATCATAAAATAAATATCTCCTATCATTAATGCTTTAGTTTTTAGAAAATTTAAAAATATGATAAAATAACTCATACATAAATGAAAGCGTTTTTAAGGAGGAGAACAAATGTCAAAAGTGGAGTTTTTATTTTTATCCGAAGAAGATTTAGTTGAAGCAGGTGTGTTAGATGCAAAAAAATGCGTCGACACAATCGAAGAAGTGTTCCGTTTACTTGGTGAAAAAGATTACATTATGGGAGGACCGAGAGAAAACAGTCACGGCAGTCAACTATGGTTTCCAAAAGAAAAGCGTACTGAGAATATGCCAGTCGCAGGGCCAGACCGTCGATTTATGTCAATGAACGCATATTTAGGTGGGAAATATAATATTACGGGACAAAAATGGTACGGATCAAACGTAGCAAACAAAGAAAAAGGATTACCACGTTCCGTTTTAATGATCACGTTAAACGATGCAGACACTGGTGCACCTTTTGCATATATGAGTGCAAATTTAATCAGTGCGACACGTACAGGTGCAGTCCCAGCAGTTGCTACAAAGTATCTTGCTTCAAAAGAAGCACATACTCTCGCAATTATCGGAGCAGGGGTCATCAGTTGGTCAAGTACACTTGCAATTTTAGAAGCAAATAAAAATATCAAACAAGTCAACATCTTCGACATTAACGAACAACAAGCAGAAAAATTCTCAAATAACCTTAAAAAAGAACACGACGTAGAAACAGTGATATCAAGCTCCTTAGAAGATGCAGTCAAAGAAGCAGACGTCATAAACGTCGCAGCATCAGGTGCTGTTCGTCCAGAAATTAAAGAAGAGTACTTAAAAGACGGATCTCTTCTTTTACTTTCCGGAGAAGCAAACCTCAGTGATGACTTCATACTAAATAACACAGTCGTTATGGATAACTGGGAAATGCACAAAGAAACAGGTGAAGAATGGGAAGAGTGGGAATACCTACAAAGCGGTACAAAAGGAGTTTCTAAAGACTTAAACTACGGTATCGGCGGACAGGTATTTAGACTCGTAAAAGAAGAAAAACTCGACGAAAAAAGCATCACAGATCTTGGTGACGTTGTCAGTGGTAAAAAAGAAGGGCGTAAAGACGACAAAGAAAAAATCGTCTTCCTCGCAGGAGGAATGGCTGTAGAAGACATATCATGGGGATATGAACTCTATAAATCAGCACAAGAGAAAAACTTAGGACAATCATTAAAAGTATGGGATCAACCTTTCTGGTCTTAAGTTAGAAAGAAGGTATGGATATGACTAAAGTTCTCGTTAAATTAAACAAAATCGCACTCGACTTTGGCAGTTACTTATTATTCGACACTGATGAGTTAGAAATTAAAGAGAGTAGTCGAATTGGTTTAATTGGTGAAAACGGTGCAGGTAAATCATCTTTAGCACGATTAATTTTAGAGGAAATTAAACCGACACAAGGTCATATCCAGTTAAACACCAATAACATAGGCTACTTAGAACAAGTATCTGATAATATTCCATATGACTTCAATTTTGATGGAAGATTACTTAGTGAATTAAACATACCTTATGGTACATCAGAGTTTAGCGGCGGAGAACTATCAAAACTACGTATATTAGAAGTATTCTCTTCGCACTATGATTTACTTATACTTGATGAACCGACATCTCATTTAGACAAAGAGGGTATCGAATTTTTAATACGTACAATTAAAAATTATGACGGTGCAACTTTAATAATTTCACACGATAGACGTCTATTAAATGAATGTGTAAATGAAGTATGGTCAATTGAAGAACAGTCAATACATGTATTTAGCGGAAATTATGATGATTATAAAAGAGAAATCGAAAAAGAGCGTGAATCACTCTATCATCAAAAAGAAATACAAGATAAAGAAATCAAAAGATTGGAAGCATCAATAAGTGACGCAAAAATACATGCTGAAAAAATATTAATCGGTAGAAAGGGAGCAAATCATCGTTCTCTATCCTCACGAATGACAAAAGAAAAAGGGACGGTACAAAAAGGAATTATGCAATCTGCGAAAAACATGCAGAACCGTATCGATAGTATGGAAGAAATAAAATTACCTGAAGAAAAAGTACTACCGATATTTGAAGAAGCTGACATCAAGACAGATCATAACCGTTTTCCAATTATATTTAACTATATTGATATTACAGCAGGAAACAAATTACTTATAGAATCTCTAAACTTACAAATCAGTCGTGGAAAAATTACGGCATTAAAAGGGAACAATGGTACCGGTAAAACGACTATTATTGAATATGTAAAAGGAGCTTTTAATAATAAACTTGATATCATCACATTTTCTAAAAATGCAGAGCTTGGCTTCTATAATCAATTAAGTTATCTAGAATTTAAGCACCGCACAGAGCCATTATTAGAATACGTATCAAAACATACGTCTGTTTCAAAGTACCTACTAAAAGAAATGCTCAATGATTTAAAATTCACAGACAACGATTTTGAAAGAAGTATTTCAACATTAAGTGGAGGAGAAGCGGTACGCGTATCGTTATTTCTAACATTAATATCTGGAGATAACTTGCTAATACTAGATGAACCAACAAATTATCTAGATATTGATACAATAAATGTTCTAGAAACATATTTAAACACATATCCAGGCACAGTACTTCTAACATCACATGATGAAGAATTTTTAGAAAATGTCGCAGACGAAGTATATAAGATAGAAAACAAAAAACTTAAAAAGATAAAATAAGAAGTAACGTATGGCGTTACTTCTTATTTTCATCCTTTAGATAATATCCTAATGCTTCAACATTATTTTACGTAACGGTAAGCATCACCTTTTTAGTTTTACTTCTAAAACACATATAATATGCTATATATTTTTAATCAATAGAATAGTTCTCTTATTAAGAGTGAGTGGAGGGATTTGGCCCTGTGAAACTCCGGCAACAGCTTTTAGCGATGTGCCAATTCCAACAGTTTATACTGAATGCAAAGAGGCCGTGATAAAAATTATCACGGCCTCTTATATATTAATATTCTATATTTGGCGTTTCATTGACCTTGTCTTGATATAACTTAAACGCTACGAGTAACGCCGAAATAACGCCTAAAATAACGATTGTTTTTTTCATGAATATAACCTCTTTTTAAAATTAATTATAATAATTTAAATTCAAGTTTTCAGATGTTTCTTTACGCGTTTCTCTCATCAGTTTTTCGTCATCAATCAGTGATTTGCCATATGATGGAACTAACTTTTTAACTGCAGGTTCCCAGAGCTCACGGTCTTCTTTAAAGTTTTTCTCTAATGCTTCAAGCACTACAGAGAATGATATTGAAGCACCTGGTGATTCTCCTAATACTGCAATAACAGAGTGATCATCAGAATTCACAACTTCTGTTCCGAATGCGACGTAGCCTTTCCCGTATTCATCATCGTCTTTAATCACTTGAACACGTTTACCAGCAGTATATAATTTCCAGTCCTCATCTTTTGCATCGGGTATGAATGTTCTTAAGTAGTTCATATAACCTTTTTTAGTCATCACCATCTGGTCAATCGAGTATTTAATGAGCGGTATATTTTTAGCTGCAGATGATAATAGCGTTGTAATATTATACGGTTTTACTGAGCCAAATAAGTCAAAGAACGAACCGTATTTTAAGAATTTAGGATCGATATTTGCATATGGTCCAAATAATAACGTACTTTCACCATCAATATAACGTGTATCGAGATGCGGTACTGTCATAGGTGGCTTACCTAGAGGCTCTTTACTGTATACTTTCGCGTGATGTTGTTTAATAATGTCTTTATTTTTACACGCTAAGAATTGACCAGTAATCGGGAAACCTCCGACATTTTGTCTTTGAGCAATGCCACTCTTTTGAAGTAGTGGAATAGAGTAACCCCCAGCACCGATAAACACTTTATCAGCTACTTTTACGAACTTCTCTTTCGTCGCTCTATTTCTTACGAGAACTTCCCATTTGCCGTCTTCTCTTTGAGTTAAGTCGATTACTTCATGGTTATATTTTAAAGAGACATTTGATTGCTTTTCTAAATATGTTGCTAATTTACGTGTTAAAGCACCATAGTTTACGTCAGTTCCTTCATCGATCTTACTCGCTGCCATTAACTGACCTGGTTTACGATTTCGCATCATCAATGGCATCCATTCTCTCATCGTTTCGATATCTTCTGTGTACTCGATATTATCAAACATAGGAATCGTTTTAAGTTTTTCATAACGTTTACGTAAAAACTCAACATTCGTTGGGCCCATTACAAAACTAATATGCGGTAGTGGCTGAATAAATTCTTCAGGGTTAGAAATATCCCCATTTTTCACTAAACTGCCCCAGAACTGCTTAGACAGTTCAAATTGCTCATTGATCACTTCTGCTTTAGAAGCATCGATAGAGCCGTCCTTTTGTTCCACAGTATAGTTTAGCTCACAGAGTGCAGCGTGACCTGTACCTGCATTGTTCTTTTCGTTCGAACTCTCGATTCCCGCTTCATCTAATCTTTCATACATATCGATATTCCAGTCCGGGCTCACTTTTGAAAACATCGTCGCTACCGAAGTACCTATAATACCCGCACCAATCACAATAATATCTTTATGCTGATTGTCTGCCTCAGTCATAATTAAAAATCCTTTCTCTTTTTATAAATTTCTTTCACAAATTCTTCCTTATAGTTAGTATATTCGATAATATCTTTCGAGGCGTTGCTTAGATATTTATTTTTAACATCTAAATATTCTTCTCTAGCTTCTCTATTACTATTTAAATAATCCCTAAAGAATATTAAATCATGCCATAAATCTCCTTTATACTCAACTAAATGGATAAAATGTGTTTTTACTTTGTAAGAATCATCTAAAAATTTTGCAAGGACAATTTCATTAGGACGGTCCACTTTTAATCTCAGAAATCCTGCTTTTTCTAATCCTTGAAACAAATCTTTCTCAACATTATCTAAATCACCTATGCCTATAACAATATCTACTATAGGCTTAGCTGACATACCGATTATTGATGTACTACCAATATGTTCGATTCTGTTTTCAGGAATATGAGTATAATTTAATATTAAATTTTTAGTAGTTTCAAACTCATCTTTCCATTTTGGTGAATACTCTACTAATCTAATTTCATTATTTTTAAGCCCTAAACTCAAAGAATCACCTCTAAATTTAATTTCCTAATTACCATAAAAAAAGCATCCTAAATATAGCGATACACTAACTCATTGTTTGTTATATAAGGTTTGTATTTATCGCTATTTTCTACTCGATATCCTGACTTTATTATCATCCTTTGTGCTACAATATTCGTTTTATCAGTAATTGCAATGATATCTTTTGAAGGGTATTTTCGACTCACTTCAGCAGTTATTTTAGAGAATAATAATGAACCATACCCTTTATTTCTAAAGTTCTTATCACCAATTGCAATACCTAGTTCTATTATATTTTCGTTATGTGTATATAAATCATAATAGCCGATGATTGTTTTATTTGATACCAGCATTTTTCTTTGAAAACTATCTGATTGTGATTCAATTACATAATTCCACCATTCAAAAATTGCTTCGTTTGTACGATTTAACGGCCAACCATTAGATAAACAAAAATGAATATCTTTAGACCAATTTAGAACGTAATTAATATCATCGTGTTCTATATTTCTACTGGAGAGTTTGGTCATTTTAGATTTATAAATTAAAGTTTTCATATACGCTGTAGAATCATCAATAAAAGCACCAAAAATTTCATATGCATATTTGTCGGTAGTATCAACTTCGGTAACTATACGGTGTATTCCTTTATTGTTTAAAAATATTAAACGATTGAAAAGTACTTCTAACAATTGTTGCTTAGATTTAGTATCTTTAAAATAGACGTATCCAACTTCTTTTTTATCTTTAGAATCATCATAAATCAGTGCATATGCAATTATTTCACACTGAGTATTAAAAATAGCTATAGAATTCTCAAAATCTAAACCCTCAGCTAATCTCTCTTTAAACTCTTCTAAATTCAAACTCTTCACAGGATTAACTTTATGAGTTTTTTTATATATCTCGTACCATTTTTTTATCAATTGGTTCGACAACGTAAATGGACTAGAAGCCCGTTGAACGATGTTCTCTTTGTTTTCAAAGAAATTATTTAAAAACCTATTAATTTCAACATTTAAATCATAAGTTCGACGACACTCGATAAATCCATAATCGGAGTAGTTATTAACTTCATAATCTCCTATATTTAAAATGTAGTCATGATAAGGAAATTTTCTTTTAAGTTCTTCAAAATAGAGATTAAATTTTTTATTTTCGCTTATTAAATATATAGAGTTTGGATGGAATGGATTGACTCGATACATACTATAAAACTCCTATTTTTTGATCGTTTATAATAATTTGCTACGTATTCCTCAAATAATAATTTTTAAAATAGACGTTCCAATAATATTATTCTATCATTTCTAACAAATTTATATTCAAATTATGGAAGCGATTTATATCACTTCTCCATTATTTCCTGTATGATAAATGTAACTACATTTTACTTTGAAAGGAAGGAATTTGATGAATTACAAAGATAATTGGGATATGGAAAGTGTGTTTCCTGGTGGAAGTGAATCTTCTGCTTTCCAAAATCGTTTAGTAGAAGTGAGTAACAGTATTAGAGAGTTCTCTGAAAAACTAGGGGAGTGGAATTCTGACGAAAGTTCTAATGATTTTACACCGCTAAAGAGTTTATTAGAGCAATACGAAAAAATTTCAAACGCGCTTGGCGAGATGGGAAGTTTCTCTAACGGATTAGCATCTGCAAATATTACGGATCAAAAGGCATTAAAAAATACAAATGCTGTAGCTAATTTACGTAAAGATTTCTCATCTGAGATTATTATTTTAAATAAAAAAATCAGTGCACTTACTGAAGATCAATTTAACACGTTATTAGAAGATGACTTCTTTAACGCAATGCGTTTTCCTTTAAAAGAAATTCGTAAAAACGAAGCGGATTTACTATCGACAGAAGAAGAAACAATTATCAATAGCTTATCACTCGATGGCTTACACGGTTGGGGCAATATGTACAATCAACTCGTTGCATCAATTCAAATCCCAGTCACTGAAGACGGTGAGACTAAGTATTACTCAGCAGGGCAATTTGAAAACAAAATGGGATCAGAAGAGAATCCAGAAAAACGTGAAGAACTGTTAAAAATTTGGGAAGAAGAGTGGAATAAAAAAGCAGATTTATTTGCTACAACGTTAAACCATCTATCAGGCTTCCGTTTAAATAACTATGAACTTCATGACTATAAAGATTATATGAAAGTACCGTTAGACTACAACCGTATGGAAGAAGAAACACTCGATACAATGTGGAATACGATTGCGAAAAATAAATCACCATTAAAGAAATACTTCGAAAGAAAAGCACAGCTTCTTGGTGTCGAGCAATTAGGGTGGCTCGACGTGCACGCAAGTGTAGATGTCGGAGACTATAAGAACAAAAAATATACGTACGATGAAGCGGCAGAGTTTATTATCGATAACTTTAAATCATTTAGTCCAAAGATGGCAGAGATGTCTCGTCGTGCATTTGAAGAGCAGTGGATTGAAGCGGAAGATCGTCCAGGAAAACGTCCAGGTGGATACTGTTCAAACCTTCCGGAATCAAAACAGTCACGTATTTTTATGACGTTTGCAGGTAGCACAGGTAACGTCTCAACACTCGCACACGAACTCGGACATGCGTTCCATAGTTATGTCATGCGTGATTTACCGTTACTTAACCAGCGCTATGCTATGAACGTTGCTGAAACAGCATCTACATTCGCTGAACTCGTTGTTTCAAACGCAACGATTGAAAACGCGGCGTCAGAAGCAGAGAAAATCAATTTAATCGATGAAAAAATTTCTAGAAGTGTGGCATTTATGATGAATATCCACGCACGCTATATCTTTGAACGTAATTTATATGATGAACGTCAAAAAGGAACGTTAGACAGCAATAGACTAAAAGAACTGATGAAAGACGCACAAGAAGAAGCATACGAAGATGCGCTGAAATCTTATCATCCGATGTTCTGGGCAACAAAATTACATTTCCATATTACGGGTGTACCGTTCTATAACTTCCCGTACACATTTGGATACTTCTTCAGCTTAGGTATATACAACCGCTTCTTAGAAGATGAAAACGTAACTGAAGATGATTACATCGCACTTCTACGTGATACTGCGAGTATGACAACAGAAGATCTAGCTGAAAAACATTTAAACGTTGATTTACGTAAACCAGACTTCTGGCAAGAAGCATTAGAATCAGTGCATAAAGATATTGAAGAATTCTTAGAACTGACAGAATCATATATTTAAGTTATAAAACCTATATAAATATAAGTGACTTTTTTAGCTTCTGAAGTGAGTTAAATATATAATAATATTATGAACAATATTAATTTAGAGGAAGGATGTTTTACAATGGGAAAATTACAAGATAAAGTCGTCGTTATTACTGGTGGTGCACAAGGTATGGGAGAACTTCATGCCAAAAAAGCGATAACTGAAGGCGCCAAAGTCGTGATAACTGATATTAATGATGAATTAGGTCAAAAAACAGCTAATTCTCTTGGAGACGATGTTTTATTTATCAAACATGATGTATCTAAAGAAGCAGATTGGAATCATGTCATTCAAGAAGTAATGAACAAATGGAATCGAATTGATGTATTGGTTAATAATGCTGGAATCACATACAATAAAACAATTGACCAAATATCATTAGAAGATTATATGAAGATTGTAAATATTAATCAAGTATCTGTATTTTTAGGCATCAAAACTGTATCTGAAATTATGAAAAGTCAAAAACAAGGGTCAATTATCAATATTTCTTCAATAAATGGTCTTGTTGGTGGTGCAATTGGCTATACAGATACAAAATTTGCGGTCAGAGGTATGACAAAAGCTGCAGCTAAAGAATTGTCTCCATACAATATTAGAGTTAACTCAGTACACCCAGGTGTTATAAAAACAGCAATGTTAGAGCAAGAAGATGTTAAAGAAGCCGTTAAAGAATTCGAAAAAACAATTCCACTGCGTAGAGTGGCGCAGCCAGAAGAAGTATCTAACCTTGTATGTTTCTTAGCGTCAGACGATGCTTCTTATTCTACAGGATCAGAATTTGTTATAGATGGTGGTATTACAGCACTATAAATGATAAATCACTTAAAATATAAATGATTCTTTTGAATAAGTTTTAGGCGAAGTGCTGAGGAGCACTTCGCCTTCATTTAAATCCTCTTTTACCAATACATAATTACATTTTATATTTAGTAACCAATTAGTTCTTAATATTTACCATATAATACCATAATTCTATATCTTTTCTGATATTACATATGTAAAATTGAATAAAGTAAATATTGATTTTTAGTTTTTTATACCCAAATGATTTTTTAACAGATGACTCTCATAATCTCTTCTAAACACACCACGTTCTTGAAGAATTGGTATCACTAAATGAATAAATTTTTCAAATGATTCTGGATACGTCGGGGCCATCAACATAAAACCATCGCACGCTTCTTTTTCAAACCATTCGATCATTTCATCCGCCACTTGTTCAGGAGTTCCTACTATTGTCTTATGCCCTACCCAAGTACCAAAACGATCTAATAAATCTCTTAATGTAAGTTGCTCAGTCTTAACGGCACGTTGTATGGCTTTATACATATATTTTACAACTTTTTTCTCTAATGCCTCATAAGGTGGTAATGATGGCACGACTTCATCTAGTGTCCACTCACTTATATCTAGACCAATGGCTTTAGATAATTGTTTCTTGCGTTTTTCAAGTGGAATCATATCATCTAATTGTTGCTTAAGTTTATAAGCATCCTCTTCATTCTCATCAACATAAACGGTGAGACCTGGTAATACAAGAGGGGGTTGACGATTTGCTTCCATAGCCCGTTGATGAATGTCTTGTCTGAACTGTTTGCCATCTTGTATATTCCATGCAATTGAAAAAATAGCATCCACGTGTCGTACTGCTAAATCACGACCTGGAATGGAAGTTCCTGCTTGAAATAAACGTGGTCGACCATATTTTGGTGTTGGAATGTTAATAGCTCCGGCAACTTGAAAATACTTTCCTTGATAATGAAGTGGATGAATATACTGATGATTTAAGCCAATCCCTGACTCTTTGTGATTAACGATAGCCTCTACAGTAAATGACTCCCATAATTTTTTCATTACATTAATAAATTCGTCTGCTCGTTCATATCGTTTTTCAAGATGTGGTAAAGCTTGCATCGAATAGTTTTGTGCTTCTAAATCAAATTGAGATGTTACAATATTTGCCCCAATACGTCCATGAGATATTTGATGTAAACTTGAAAGCATACGAGCTGCAAGATAAGGTTCATAAAAAGAAGAAGAAATGGTACCTATCAGACCAATTGAATGTGTTTCACGTGAAATTGCGGCAAGCGCCGTTAGTGGTTCAAAATAATAAGAGATATGTCCCGTTTCTTCTCCAGAAATATATTGACCATCACCTAAGAAGAATGCATCCAGTTTACCTTTTTCAGCTAATTTTGCTAACTTAATTTGAAAATCAATATCTCCAACTTCTTCAACATATGAATGTGGTAGTCTCCAAGAGGCAGGATGTAGACCTGTACTATAAGCTAAAACGGATAAATGCATGTGTTTCATTGTCATTAACCTCTCCACTATAAGATAAAAATAATCTTTTAATTTATATTTATCGTAAATAACTTAATGATATTTTACAACATTTATTAGATACTTTATATTTGAAATATAAATTTATTGCATCATTAACTAATTATTTTATTGAAAAATTACATCATGATCATTAATTATTGCGGTCCAACGTGTTGATGACACGTTGGACCTTTATTTGAACTTATTCATAAATATATATTATCTTCGTGGAGGTGAATACTATGGTCAAAGCCATTGGTTATGTACGTCAAAGTACATTAAAACAACAAAGCTTAGCTACTCAGAAATCTCTCATTTTTGGAATGCCGCTTCATGATCATATTTATTATGGTTAGCAGATATTAACCAATATTGAGTCATTTACATTCACCTCATAAACTTTATTTGAATTCAATAAACTAATTGTATGATAAAGAATCTTCAAAGTAATGAATAATGTATGTTTATTTTAAGTAACCACATCACTTATGATAACTCTCATTATTCAAAATCTTATTCACCCTAAATAACTGCTCGAGTAGTATAACTTTCATCATTTGATGAGGGTAGGTCATTTTTCCGAAGCTGATTGCTTCGTTTGATCGTTTTAACACGTCTTCTCCAATTCCGTTACTTCCTCCAATGACGAATACGACATTACTTTTGCCTTGTGTTTTCCAGTTATTATATTGTTTTGCAAAACTTTCTGACGAGTGTGCTTCTCCGTTTATTTCTAACGTGACGACGTGTTGGTTTGGTTTTATTTTTGATAAAATACGTTCCGCTTCTTTATGTTTAATGTTTTCTATATCTTTTTCACTCGCGTTATTTGGTTCCGGCTCGTCTTTTACTTCAATGAGTGAGACGTTCGCATATTTACTGAGTCTCTTTTCATATTCTTTAACCGCTTCACGCCAATATTTCTCTTTTAATTTTCCAACAGTGATAATCGTTATTTTCATATTTTCACCTTCTTTTTAAACTTATTCACAGAAAAGGACCAAGTATTCCACACTTGGTCCCCAAGTTATCCACATTATTCAGTAGTTATACACATATCTCTGTGGATAACTTTTATAATGTATATATTCTCGTTGGTTCGTCTTTATCTGTATCGTGTAATTCCACATGTGACACTGTATCGACATCATGATGATTTAACACTTGCTCTACACTCATACGTGCGAGTTCTTTGATGTTGTTGTCTTGACTTAAATGCGATAAATAAATTCGTTTCGTTCGATCTGTAATAACGTCCTTCATCGCATGTGCGGCGTCTTCGTTTGATACGTGTCCAACATCACTTAATATACGTTGCTTTGTTACCCATGGGTATCTACCCGCACGAAGCATATCGACGTCGTGGTTAGATTCAAATACGAATACGTCGCTATCTTTTATAATACCTTTCATCTCATCTGAGACGTATCCAGTATCTGTAATGACGGATAGTTTTTTATCATTTTGTGATAGGGTGTAAAACTGTGGATCTACCGCATCATGTGAGACGTTGAATGATTCGACATCTAAACCGATAATTTCTTTATAGTTTAATGCGTTAAATTCAAATTTTTGCTCTCTATTGACGTGAATATTTTTAGATTCAATAGCTTGCCATGTCTTTTTATTCGCGAATATCGGTATGTTATAACGCTTTGCGATGACTTTTAAACCTTTTATATGATCGCTATGCTCATGTGTGATTAAAATAGCGTCAATATCGTTTAATGATCGCTCTATTTTATTTAACGCAAGTTCTGTTCGTTTACATGTAAGACCCACATCGATTAAAAGACTACCTGATTCGGACTCAACATATATACAATTCCCTGTCGAGCCGCTCGCAAGTACGCTCATTTTCATTGTGGATGTCACTCACCTTCAATTATTTCTTCAGATGCATTGATTGCATCTACGTATATAATACGCGTTCTATCATCTTCTTCAATGACCAGTTTCCATTTCGGTCGCAATAATACTTGTTGATCTTCATCGTTTAAAAGTACGACGTAATGACCGAGTGTACTCGATTTTATAATCGCTTCATTTGAAATTACCTTTTCTTGAGCAAGTTCTTCAGCAAGTTTAATCGGATCATTCACTTGAACTTTTTTTGAATATTCGTTTACAGTGATATTAGAAATGTACCCCTGTTCAAAACGCAATGTGTTATCACTCGCTCTAACTACTTTGATACGCGCTGCGCTAATATTGAATATCGGAAGGGAGTCGTACATTTGATTATAGTAAATCGTGTCGGAAGTACTACTTTCTGAATCAAATGTATACTCACTGCCTCTATATATTTCTTTATCAATATGTGCTTTAACTATAGTCGCATCTAATTCTAAATCTTTTACTTCAACAATATTTCTAATTGTTCCACTTTGATCAGCCCCAGTTTCAGACTGAAACTCATGTTGCATACCGTTTAATACAGATAGTTTTATATTTTTTAGAGCATCGACGTTTGTTTTATAATCTGCACTTTTACTAATAGACTGACTTCTACTCGATTCGTGTCGTTCTTGTATATTATATTGATTATATAAAACTATCAACAATACGATATTGATGATTAAAAACACTGTAATATATATAGATTTACTTAGTTTCCAATCCATTACGCTTCCTCTCCAATATCGTATTTTATCCATTCTCCATCATATAAAATATACCAACTCGGTGTATACTCAACTACGTTTAACTCACTTTGATCTGTATTATGCTTTAAATCATATGCGATGATAATTTTGCTAACCTTTGATAGCTCATAATCTTCATGTAATACAATTTGGTAACGTACTTTTTCAATATCTTCTAACGTCACACTTAAATCAGAAGGAATGTTTGCATTTAACTGAATCATCGGTCGACTATATTCTGTGATTGTCGTCTTACCGATTTTCACGTAAATTTCACTCATAATTTCATCGCTAAAAACAATATAGTTATTTATAAGTGGTCGATACACTACGAGATTATCGTCGCTATCATACTCAAGTAGAGTATATCTTGACGTTAAGCCCATATGTCCATTTAAAAAGATGAATGACTTTTCAATCGAACGATAGGGGGACAGTTCATTAACGTCTGATCCTTTTAAATTCATAAACGTATATTGATAATTACTCGATGTATACGTCGCGATTTCAGTATCTGCTTCGTACACTGTAATATCTTTTGTTTGCTTTTGTTCTATATTTGATTGAGTAAACAGTGTTTCGTTCATTGCAGAAACACTGATTGTCGATGGTATAAATTGGTGTACAGTCTTTTTACCTGGCGACTTTGGACCGTATATCGCTGTCAGTCTGTTTGATGTCGCTTCGTTTGTAATCACCATCGAATAATCTGTAAATTTGTCACTATTTCGATTGATAATCTGTATAACTTCGTCTTTACCGACATCAATGCGATACGGTATAAACATCGTACGTTCACTGTTAAAAAAGTTAAAAACGACGTAATTGTCGTGCAACTCTAAAAACACACGATCAAACTGAAAATCTACAAAATTCTCATCGATTTCACTTTTTAACATCGTAAAAAATGTACGTGCAGGTATCTCTGAGTAATAATCAATTAAAAGCATCTCGCTACCTTCAATAAGTGCATCTGCTTTTAACTGATTAATGCTTTCTGGATGATTTAAAAATTGAACCTCTTTTTTGTTAAATAACTTCTGAATTTCAGCAATTACGTCTTTATCGACTGTTCCAATTTCTTCTTGTTCTGTTGCATAGACAACTTGATACGCTCGTATCACATCTCCAAACGTCACATCCTCACCTTGAGAGGCCATCGGTGACGGTGAAAGTGTTGTATCAATAGTTTCGAATTCTGCAGTATAACTCCAGCTTTTATATGTGAGTATACAACTTATAATGACGAGTAACGTTAGCACTACTGTTTTGACGTGTTCTTTATTCATCCCACTCATCCTCTTCAATATCTAAACAAGGTAAGTTAATGAAAATTGTCGTGCCTTCACCTTCAATACTCGTCGCCCAAATTTTACCGTCGTGCGCTTCGACAATCTCCTTAGAAATTGCGAGTCCAAGTCCAGTACCACCCATTTGACGTGTACGTGATTTATCGATTCTATAAAATCGATCGAAGATTTGATTGACATTTTTACCCGGTATTCCGAGACCGTGGTCTTTAATTCGTAACGTCATGCGTTTGTATAACGTGTTCTCTTGTAAGTGGAATTCAACCTTTTTTGGTGTACGTGTTTGATATTTTATAGCGTTAGTTATAACGTTATCAAGCACTTGCATCATCTTATCTATTGCGATTTCAGAATAGATTGGTTTGTTCGGTATATTTTTAGTAAATACAACCTCATCTTTAAATGTTACCGTGAATCGCTCGATAATATTTTCTAAGAACATATTAAAGTTCACAACTTCTTTATTGATTTCTTCGACTTCACTGTCCATACGTGAAAGTTGAAGTAAGTCTTCAACGAGTCGGGACATACGCTCTGTTTCTTCACGTGTAACTTTTAAAAATCGTGGCGCGATTTCGTCATCTTGCCATGCACCGTCTTCTAAAGCTTCGATATAACTATGCATCGAAGTGAGTGGGGTACGAAGCTCGTGAGATACGTTCGCAACGAATTCTCGACGCTCTCTTTCGAATTCTTCTTGTTCTGTAACGTCATGCATTACAGCGATAAATCCACTGACAAATCCAGTATCTTTAACGATAGCACTAAAGTTCACACGGACGATGCGGTTACCTTCTTTAGATTCTAAAAATATTAAATGAGACGTATCACGATCATCTAGTATATCGGATAACTCGAGTTCATCTTCAAGTCCGAGTTCTGTAATCATATTTTTATTTAAAATATCCTCGTACTTAACATCTAACATATATAACGCTGTGTCGTTTGCGAGACGTATTCCACCGCGTCTGTCAGATGAAATAATACCGTCTGACATATGTGTGATAACAGAGTCTAGTCGGTTCTTCTCACTTTCAGTATTCGCTTGTGCTTCTTGAACGCGTTTAGACAAGATATTGAACGATTCAGCAAGTTGACCAATTTCATCATCACTATATATTTGTACGCGAGACGTATAGTTACCCTCAGACATGAGAAGTGCTTGGTTTCTCATACTAATAATCGGTTTTGTAATCGTACGTGCAACAAATATACCGAGCGCTGTCGTAATAATGAGTGATATCGCAGTTGCGATAATAAATGTATTGTTAATTTTTTCGAGTTGCGAATATACGTTCTCGATGTTTGATGCAACGTATAGACTTCCAATTACTTTATCGTGTGCAATAACAGGAGAGTTCACAATCCACATACGTTTGTTATCATCCGCTTTACTTACGAATATATCATCATTTTGAGTGCCGGTTTCTAACGCTTCGTTTAACTCTTTTATGTTCACTCGAGAGTTTAACGTCGATTCGTTAGAAATCTTGCTCGTTGCAAGAAGTATTTGATCGGAGTTTACGTATCGAATTTCATTAATATCTGAACGATTACCATAATCATCGATCACTTTTTGTACTTCTTGCTGAAATTTATTACGATTGTTTTCATGTTCGCTATCGAGCTCGACGATACGCGTTTCGATTAAGTCAATTTGTGACTCGATGTTACTTTTAAAGTTTTCTGTTAAATCTCTTTCTAATACGTTTGTAAAATATAATCCGATAATTTGCATACCGATAATGATTAATAAAACGTATATAACGACGAGTTTAACTTGAAGAGATTGAATGTTTCGACGCCAATAGTTCAGCATTTAGTCGTCACCTTTTAAAAAGTATCCGACACCACGGCGTGTTAAAATGTACTCTGGATGACTAGAATCTGTTTCAATTTTCTCTCTTAAACGACGGATTGTTACGTCTACAGTACGTACATCTCCGAAGTAGTCATAACCCCAAACTGTTTCAAGTAAATGTTCACGTGTCATCACTTGCCCTGGATACTGTGCTAAATATTTTAATAACTCAAATTCACGTTGTGTAAGTTCGACTTCAACATCATTCTTTTTAACGAGATATGCATCTAGATCAATCGTAATCTCACGATTTGTGATGATGTTTTCATCTTTTTTAGCCTCTTCAGTTGACGGTGTTTTACGGCGTAAGTTTGCCTTAACACGTGCAATTAATTCACGTGCTGAAAATGGCTTCGTAACGTAATCATCCGCACCAAGTTCTAAACCGAGTACTTTGTCGATTTCGTCATCTTTTGCTGTTAACATAATAATCGGCATATCATGATATTTACGTACTTCTTTACAAATATCCATACCATCTTTACCCGGTAACATAATATCGAGCAAAATAAGATCTGGTACTTCTTCCATAATTAGTTCAAGGGCTTCGTTACCTTCGTGCGCAATTAAAACTTCGTAACCTTCTTTTTGTAAGTTAAATTCTAAAATCTCTGCGATTGGCTTTTCATCATCAACTACAACTATTTTAGCTGGCATTGTTTTCCCCCGTTCTAGAGAAAATAATATATCTCTATTTCTAAAATATTTATGTACATATTATTATACTATAACTATAAATTATACCACGAAAAATCCCACAGTATTAAACTGTGGGATACTCTTTTGACCATGCTTCAAATTCTTTTGTTGTACAGTAAACGAAATGACCGTTACCGAGGTCTCTCAGCATCAAATCTTCTTCGTCGGATTCGCTGTATTCTGTCGGTGTATATGGAATACGTTGACGTTCTTTCTCACTTTCAGGGTCTGGTTGTGGTACAGCCGAAAGTAGGGACTTCGTGTATGGATGAACTGGATTTTGATATAAGTCATCCGCTTCACCAATTTCTAGTAACTTACCTTTATACATCACTGCAATTCTATCTGAAATGTATTTAACCATCGATAAATCATGCGCGATAAATAGATACGCAAGTCCGCGTTCTTTTTGAATTTCTTTCATCATGTTAACGACTTGTGCTTGAATAGATACATCCAATGCTGAAATCGGTTCGTCTGCGATGATGAGTTTTGGATCAAATGATAACGCTCTTGCAATTCCTATACGTTGACGTTGACCACCTGAGAATTCGTGTGGATATCGTGAGGCGTGCTCTTTGTTTAGTCCCACAGATTCCAGTAACTCATGAACTTTAGCTTCACGTTCTTTTTTATTTTTATATAAACCGTGAATCTCATAACCTTCACTTAAAATTTCTTTTACTGTCATACGGGGATTTAACGACGCGTACGGATCTTGGAAAATCATCTGCATATTCTGATAAAACTGTTTCATTTCTTTATTGCTTAACTTTGTGACGTCTTTACCATCGAATATAACTTCTCCATCTGTTGGCTCGTATAGATTTATGATCGTTCGTCCTGTCGTGGATTTACCACAACCAGATTCTCCAACTAATCCAAGTGTTTCACCTGGTTGAATCGTAAATGACACATCATCTACAGCACGTACTGGATGATTAGAAGAGCCAAAGTATTTTTTTAAATGTTTTACTTCAAGTAGTGGTTTACTCAATGCTCTCACGATCCTTTTCTTTATATTTATTATAACGTGCACGAATCACTTCTGGAATTTCTGTTTTCGGCGCGTCTGGATGTAATCTCCATGTTTTTGCCATGTGAGTGTCACTCACTTTAAACATCGGTGGATTCTTTTCATAATCAATACGCATTGCTTGCGGGTTTCTCGCAGCGAATGCATCACCTTTTGGTGGATTCGTTAAGTCTGGTGGAGTACCTGGAATAGTACGTAATTTCTCACTACGGCTAGATGTTAAATCAGGCATCGAACCGAGAAGACCCCACGTATATGGATGTTGTGGATTATAGAAAATATCATCTACTGTTCCGATTTCTACAATCTCACCCGCATACATTACAGCTACTCTATCTGCGACGTTTGCTACGACTCCTAAATCGTGTGTTATAAATATAATCGACGTATCAAATTCTTTTTGAACACGTTTCATCACTTCTAGAATTTGTGCTTGAATCGTCACGTCTAGAGCAGTCGTTGGTTCATCAGCTATTAATAATTTTGGGTTTGCAGCGAGAGCAATCGCAATTACGACACGCTGTCTCATCCCACCAGAAAATTCGTGTGGATACTGTTTGACACCACGTTCTGGGTCTTTTATACCGACGAGCTCTAATAATTCAATTGCGCGACGATTTGCATCACTTTTAGAAATCTTTTGATGTTTAAGCATAACCTCTGTAATTTGCTTACCGATTTTCATCGTCGGATTTAAGCTTGTCATCGGATCTTGGAAAATCATACTAATATCATTACCACGAATTTTTTCCATCTGTTTATCGGATAATGTTAATAAATCCGTATCTCCGAACATAATTTCTCCGCCTTCATAAATTGCAGGGGGGACGGGAAGGAGTTGCATAATTGCCTGAGACGTTACACTTTTACCTGAACCTGATTCTCCAACAATTGCGAGTGTTTCTCCTTGTTTAATATCGAATGATACATTTCGAACCGCTTGTACTTTCCCAGCATACGTTTTAAAGTTAACTTTTAAGTCTTTGACTTTTAAAATTGGTTCCTTCATACGATCACTTCCTTAACTTTGGATCTAGTGCGTCACGTAGTCCATCTCCAACTGTATTAAACGCAAATATAGTTAAACTGATAAATGCAGCAGGGAAGAATAATCTCCACGGCGCATTTTGAAGTGCTGGATAACCGTCATTGGCCATCGTACCCCAACTTGCGAGTGGTGCAGGTACACCAAGTCCTAAGTAACTTAAAAACGCCTCTGTGAAAATTGCTGATGGGATTGTTAACGTCATTGTTACTAAAATTGCACCTAATGCGTTTGGAATTAGGTGTTTCATAATTAAATGTCCTGTAGATGCACCAAGAGTACGTGCCGCGAGTACATATTCTTGGTTTTTAAGTTTTAATATTTCAGAACGTGTGATACGTGCCATGTTCACCCAGCCTGTAATAGATAAGGCAATAATCATCGGTAGTAAACCTGGTTGCATGACGACGAGTAAAATAATAACGACGAGTAAATATGGTACTGCTGTGAGGATATCCGCAATTCTCATCATTATTTCATCTAAACAACCGCCTTTCATACCGGCAATCGCACCCCACGTCACTCCAATAATTAAATCAATGATTGCAGCAGCGAATCCAATAAATATCGAAATTCTTGCCCCTACAAAAACACGTGTAAATATATCTCGTCCTAAATCATCTGTACCAAAGAAGTAAGTACCGTTTGGTGCGATGTTGTAATCACCTGTTTGTTGACGATACGTAAAGTTAGAAAACATCGGAACAAAAGTTGCACCTAATATAATTAAAATCAGCGTAATTAAACCGATTAATGCAAGTTTGTTTTTTAAAAACCGCATTGTTACTTCTTGCCAGAAGGATATCGATTTTTTCGATAATTTTTCTGACTTTTCTGTTTCAACACCGACAATCTCAAAGTCTTCAGGGGAAAGTTTTATATTTTCTATTTTTGTCATTTCGATTTTCCTCCTCCAACTTTAATACGTGGATCGATAAATCCATATAAAATATCTACGATTAAGACCGCAAATAATAAGATGATTGAGTAGAATACTGTCGTACCCATAATGACTGTATAATCACGGTTTGTGATACTATTTACGAAGTGTTTACCGAGCCCTGGAATCGAAAATATTTCTTCGATAACAAAACTACCTGTTACAACCCCAGCTGTTAGTGGTCCTAAATACGTAACAACCGGTAATAATGCGTTTCGTAACGCATGTTTATAAGTAATTGTAACCTTTTTAATTCCTTTTGCTTTTGCCATCTTCACGTATTCTGAGTTTGTTTCTTCAAGCATTGAAGAGCGCGTCAGTTTCGCAATAAATGCCATAGGTGTCGCTGAGAGGGCAATCGCTGGTAAAACAGAATAAATAAACCCTTTCCAACCTGCGATAGGGAATATATCTAGTTTTAATGCTAAGTAATATTGTAATAACGTCGCCATAACGAAAGACGGTATCGATATCCCCAACACAGCGATGATGGTCGTCAAGTAGTCCGGCCACCTATTATGGAATAAGGCTCCAATAACCCCAATTAATACACCGAAAGCGACTGCTAGAAACATCGCTTCTAACCCTAATGTCATTGACACTGGGAAACTTTCTTTAATAATATCGTTTGTCTCACGATATTTATATTTCATCGAAGTACCGAAATCACCTTTTGCTGTATCTATTAAATAATCTTTATATTGAATGTACCATGGGTTGTCTAAACCGTATTGTGCATTTAAGTTTGCTTCAATTTCTGGAGGTAATGCACGTTCAGATGCAAATGGGTTACCTGGCGCGAGTCTCATTAAGAAAAACGTTGCCGTAATAATCAGCCATAATGCAAGTAATATATATAAGAGTCGTTTACCTATATACGCTAACACCGGTGTAGCCTCCTTATAAAAAATTAAAGGTGAGCACTTAGACTCACCTTTGTTAACTTTTTTTATTCATTAACTTTAACGTACTTAAGCTGTAAGTTACTAAGTGGATCTGGATCCATGTTGCTCACACGGTCAGATTTAACTGCGATATTTGTATAGAAGTAAATAGGAGAGACTGGGAAGTCTTTCATAAATAATTCTTCTGCATCTTTAAGTAATTGAGTACGTGTTGCTTCGTCAGTTTCGACTGTCGCTTTATCAAGAATATCTTGGTACTCCTTACTTTCCCAGCCAGTTGTGTTATTTCCACCTTTACGTTTGTATAACTCTAAGAAGTTGTACGGATCGTTAAAGTCTCCAACCCATCCGTAACGACCAGCTTGATAGTCTAAGCTCTTGAGCTCTTCTAAGTAAACTTGCCACTCAGAGTTGTCTAACGTAACATCTATACCTAATGTATCAATCCAGTTTTGCTGAACGAACTGCATGATCGCAGCGTGAGCTTCACTTGTGTTATAAGATAATGTAATTTTAACTTCTGATGGGCTATTTAAACCTAATTCCTCTAAACCTTTTTCTAATGCTTCTTTAGCTGCTTCTGCATCGTTAGATTTAAAGTAATCTCTGTGGTCTTCGAAACCTTTCATCGTTAATGGTACTAATCCAGAAGCTGGTTCTTGTTCACCTTTAGTAACGTTGTCGATTAAACCTTGACGGTCAATCGCTGTCGTTAACGCTTCACGGATATTTTTGTTTTTAAGAATGTCGTCTTCAGTGTTGAACGTAATCATGTAAGTTCCCGCCATATCTGAAACAGAGAGATCTCCTGATTCTTTGAAGCGATCTAACGCGTTTAAGTCTACAGAGTTAAACGGTGCACCTAGGTAGTCTAAGTTTCCTGCTTCAAACTCTTTTAATGCTGTTGCTTCACTTTCGATAATACGAACGTTTACAACATCTACATCAACATTGTCTTTGTCCCAATATTCATCGTTTTTCTTTAATACGATTTCAGAGCTTGATGCAAATTTATCTAAGTTGAAAGGACCATTTCCAATGTAGTTTTCGTTGTTTGGATTCTTGTATGCATCTGGATCCTCTTCAGCAACTTTAGAGTTTACAGGATAGTACGTATAGAATGCTGTTAACTCATCGAAGAATGGTGTTGGGTTTACAAGCTCAACTTCTAAAGTTTTATCGTCAAGCGCTGTAACTTTTACATCATCCGCTGAACCCTCACCAGTGTTATATTCTTCTGCACCTTGAATGTAGTAAAGTTGGTATGCATAGTCTGCTGCATTTTCAGGATTTAATGCCCATTTCCACGCAAATTCGAAATCGTGTGCTGTCACAGGATCTCCATTTGCCCACTTTCCATCACGTAATGTGTATGTATAAGTTTTTCCATCTTCAGAAACATCAATTTTTTCCGCCATACCTTCTACAGGTGTACCGTCAGAATCTAAACGTGTAAGACCTTCAAATACACTTGCTACAATTACACCTGAAGTTGTATCTGTTGCAAGCGCTGGGTGGAATGCTGGTGGGTCTTGGTTAATAGAAACGTTTAATTCTTTTAACGCTTCACCATCTTCATTACTAGAAGAGTCGCTGCCACCGCCACCAAAATCACACGCTGCTAATACAAGTACAAGTCCAAGTAATAACATGAGTGTTCTTAGTTTATTCATATATTTCTCCCCCTTTTTTATGAACGCGTTTTCTTAAAACGTTTTCATATTTTTATTTTAATCATTTTAACTATAAATTGTCAATAGTAATAATAATTTTTTCAGACTATTCTAATAATATAAAATTCCATAAAAAAATCCTCTAGCGATATTTCACTAGAGGATACTTACGGTCCCGACGGGAATCGAACCCGCGATCTCCTGCGTGACAGGCAGGCATGTTAACCGCTACACCACGGGACCAATTCAGATAAGTAAACAAAATAAAAATGACCCCTACGGGACTCGAACCCGTGTTACCGCCGTGAAAGGGCGGTGTCTTAACCGCTTGACCAAGGGGCCAGTTATCTGAACACAAGACTTATTATAGCATGGTGGTAATTTAAAGCAAGGTTTTTTTGAATATTTTTAAAAGTTTTTTTCTAATTAATCTTTTGATTAGATTTTTTATTGAAAAATTTGGTATGAATAAGAAAAGGGCTATCTCGTTTTGAGATAGCCTTTAAATATTACTCCCATAAATCTGAGAGTAGGTTTGTTTGTTCTCTGTCGGGTCCTACTGAGAATATTGAAATTTGAACACCACATAGACGTTCGATTTCTTTTAAGTAGTTTAGTGCGTTCTCAGGTAGATCTTCTAAACGACGTACTCCTGTAATATCTTCTTTCCAACCTGGATATTCTTTATAGATTGGTTTTGCTTTTTGTAATTCTTCAAGTGTTGCAGGATACTCTGTAATTTCTTTTCCATCGATTTCATAAGCGACACAAATTTTAACAGTATCTAATCCACTTAATACGTCAATTGAGTTTAGTGATAAGTCTGTAATCCCACTTACACGGCGTGAGTGACGTACTACAACTGAGTCAAACCAACCGACACGTCTTGGGCGTCCTGTTGTCGTACCGTATTCACGACCAATTTCACGAATATGATGACCATCTTCGTCGAATAGCTCAGTAGGGAATGGACCATCTCCAACACGTGACGTATATGCTTTACATACGCCGATAATATGCTTAATGAATGTCGGTCCAACACCACAACCAACTGTTACGTTACCTGCGATTGGATTTGATGACGTGACGAATGGGTATGTACCGTGGTCGATGTCTAACATAACACCTTGAGCACCTTCAAATAATACACGTTCATTTGCTTTAAATGAATCGTCTAAAATTTTTGCTGTGTCACATACATATGGACGTAAGCGATCAGCTGCTTTTTTATATGTGTCATAAATTTCTTCAAATTCAAATCCTTCGTGATTGAAGAGTGATTTTAAATAATGGTTTTTATATTCAATATTTTCTTTGAGGCGTTTTTTAAACACTTCATCGTTCACTAAATCAGCCATACGAATTCCAATACGTTGAACTTTGTCTACGTAACATGGTCCGATTCCTCTTTTTGTCGTACCAATCTTATTGTCACCACGTGCTTCTTCTTCTAATTCATCTTGAGCGATATGGTAGGGTAGGACGACATTTGCACGGTTTGAAATTCTTAAGTTATCAACGTTAATACCACGTGCTTCTAAACCGTCGAGCTCTTTAATAAGTGATAGTGGATCAATTACAACACCGTTACCGATTAATGCGATTTTATCATCTGCAAAAATTCCAGACGGTACTAAATGTAATTTGTATGTTTCTCCACCAAATTGAATCGTGTGACCCGCGTTATTTCCTCCAGAGAAACGAGCGATGACTTTTGCTTCTTCAGCTAAAAAGTCTGTAATTTTACCTTTACCTTCGTCTCCCCATTGTGTTCCGACTACTACTGTTCCAGACATAAAAAAAGCCTCCATTAAGTCTAATTTAACCGTATTATACTTTATCACTAAATACGGCTAAAATCAATTAAAATAAGCACTTCTAAACGTTTAGAAGTGCTTTAATGTTAGCTCCCCGGTGGGATGTATCCATCTTCAAATTCTTGAACCGCAAGATCTATAAAGTTACTATGTTGTTTATTAAACATTAATTTAACTGTTCCAGTCGGTCCGTTACGATGTTTTGCAATGATGATTTCTATTTCATCTTGAGTACTTTGTGCGCCTTCATCGTCTTCACCTTCACCGCGATTGTAATAATCATCACGATATAAAAATGCAACGATGTCCGCATCTTGCTCAATCGATCCAGATTCACGTAAGTCACTCATCATCGGACGTTTATCTTGCCTAGATTCAACACTACGTGAGAGCTGAGACAATGCAATGACTGGACATTCCATTTCACGTGCCAGAGCTTTTAACATACGTGAAATTTCAGATACTTCTTGTTGTCTATTTTCACTATTTCTTCGACTAGATCCTTGAATTAGTTGTAAGTAGTCGATAATAATTAAATCGAGACCGTGTTGTGCTTTTAGCTTAATACACTTTGAACGAATCTCATTTACACGTATACCTGGTGTATCATCTATGAAAATATTTGTATCTGATAATTTACCAGTAACGTGTGCTAAGTTGTCCCATTCTTCTTGGTTGAGCTGTCTATTTCTTAAACTCGATGAATCGATATGTCCAACACTTGAAATCATACGTGTCGCGAGTTGTTCTGCACCCATTTCGAGTGAGAATATTGCGACTGTATTTTTATTAGTGCTAGACATTCCTACGTTTTCTGCAATGTTTAATGCAAAAGCTGTTTTACCCATCGACGGACGCGCTGCGAGAATGATTAGATCATTCGGTTGTAGACCACTCGTCATTTTATCGAGTTGTCGATAACCTGTTGGTATCCCTGTAATACCTTTGTTATCGAGTTTTGAGTATTCATCGATTTCTGTGAAAATATCGTAAACGACATCTCTCATCGTTTTAAATCCGTCACGTCTACGGTCTTTTTCGATATCCATCATCGATTTTTCTGCTTCAGCAATTAATTCCTCGACATTAGTCTCAGGGTTGAAACTATCTAATGATAGACGCTCTGCTTTTCGAATTAGAACACGTCTCAACGAATTTTTACGTATAATATCTGCATATTCTTCCCAATTGGATGACGTCGGTGACATTTCAAATAAATTTGTTAAATACGATAATCCACCGACATCATTGACTATATTTTTTACTTTAAAGTGTTCCATGAGTAGTAGTGGGCTAATCTTTTTATTCGCTTGATTTACCTCGAGCATACTACTATAAATGAGTTGGTGTGCGCGTTCATAAAAATCATCGATTTCTAACGTCGTCTCGACGTCTATCATAATCTCTGGATCTATTAAAACCGCACCGAGTAGTGCTTGTTCTGCATCGGTACTATGTGGCATTTGACGCGGAAAATGATTGTTATTTTCCATGACGACACCTCTTACTGTTCTACGACGTGAATTTTAAGTACTGCAGTAACTTCTTGATGTAACTTCACATCTACTTTATGATATCCAAGTGCTTTTAGTGGTTCAGGCATATCTAATTTTCTACGGTCGAGTTTAATGTCATGTTCTTTTTTATACGCTTCAATAACTTGTTTAGAACTCACTGAACCGAATAGACGACCATCTTCACCAGATTTCATTTTAATCGTAACTTCTAACTGTTCTAATTTTTCCTTTAACGCTTTTGCGTCCTCAAGCTCTTCACGTGCTGCTTCACGTTTTTGTTCTTGTTGAGCTTCTAATTTTTTTAAGTTAGCTGGAGTAGCTTCTTCTGCAAGTCCTTTTTTAAATAAAAAGTTTTGTGCATAACCTGCAGCAACTTCTTTTACTTCTCCTGCTTTACCGATATTCTTAACATCTTTTAATAGAATGACTTTCATTCTTCTTCACTCCTAATATCTTTCATTTGGTCTATGACATGTTTTAACTCGTCATATAACTCGTCCATCGTCACATCTGTACGTCTCGTTGCAGCGTTTGTTAAATGCCCACCGCCGCCGAGCTCTTCCATAATAATTTGTACATTAATATCTCCTAAAGATCGTGCAGAAATTCCAATTGAATCATCTTCACGTGTCGCAATAACAAACGATGCACGTACACCTTCAATTTGAAGTAGAGAGTCAGCTGCTTGTGCGACAGTGACTGGATGATATGTCATCGTTTGGTCTGCTTTAACGATCGCAATACCATCAGAGTCTATCTCAGCAGATTTTATGAGATCACTACGTGCGATAAACGTATCGATATCATCTTTTAAGAACGTCTGAGCGAGTACTGGGTCAGCACCGTTTGAACGTAAGTAACTCGCTGCATCAAACGTACGACTACCTGTACGTAACGTATAGTTTCTCGTATCGACGATAATACCCGTCAACATAATCGTCGCTTCTAAACGTGACATTTTATGTTCTTGATACTGATACTCAAGTAGCTCTGCGACAAGTTCACATGCACTAGATGCATATGGTTCCATGTACACAAGTAGTGGGTTAGAAATCATTTCATCCGCACGTCTATGGTGGTCGATAACAACTTTACGCGTTGCTTTATTTAAAATATCGGTATCGAGCACCATCGATGGTCGATGCGTATCAACGACGACGACTGTCGTGCCTGGCGTCATTAAGTCAAATGCATCTTCTGATGAAATAAATGTTTCATATATATGTTCGTGGTCACGTACTTCGTTCATCATACGTGTTAACGTATCGTCTAAGTCTGACTCATTTAATACAATATGTGCATCGATTCCGTTTGATTTTGCGATTTTCGCAACACCAATACTCGCACCGATTGAGTCGACGTCAGGATTTTTATGACCCATAATTAAGACATTTTCACCTTCAAGTAACAAGTCACGTAGGGCATGCGCCATAACACGAGCTTTTACGCGTGTACGTTTTTCCATCGGATCTGTTTTACCACCATAAAAACGTGCTGAACCGTTCACTGCTTTAATTGCTACTTGGTCACCACCGCGTCCGAGCGCTAAGTCTAACGCAGATTGTGCGAGTTGTCCGATTTCAATGTAATCTGTCGATCCTTCACCAAGACCGATAGATAACGTAACCTGTGCGCCCATTTCTTGAGTAGATTCACGCACTTTATCGAGTAGTTGAAAACGTGTGTCCTCGACCGCTTCAAGACTGACATTTTCCATAACAATCATAAAACGGTCATTTGAAAATCTACGAATGTACACATGGTGTTCTTCAGCCCATTCGTTAATCGTTGACATAATGAGATTATTTAACTCACTTTTTAAGTTTTCTGTCATGTTTTGAGTGACATCATCATAGTTATCTAGAAACAAAATACCAATGACAGGTTTTCTATCATCAAGTTTTTTTCTCAATTTTTTTTCATTTGTAATATCAATAAAATGAAGCATCGATAACTCTTCTTCATAAAAAACTTTGTATGACTTACCTTCATAGACTGTTTCCGTCTGAGTTAAATTGTTTGTTTTAATCATCGTTAACAAATTCGGAAATACTGTATTAATCGGTTCGTTATACAGTTCTTCTGGCATTTTCTCTTCCATGTAGGCGTTCATCCATATAATTTCGTCGTCATCATTAATCATAATCATGCCGACTGGCATATGGTCTGCCGTATACTCTTTTCCTTTTGCGATATCATCTGCTAGCACTCTTAAATTTTTCTCTGATAATGTTAGCCAACGATTAGCGTATATATATACGAGTGCTAATAAAATCCCACTTACTAAAAAGCTCAGTACTCCAAAACTAAAGTGGTTGATAAATATAAATGTACTCAATATCACGATGTGTAAAAGAATAATACTAAACGGAATGAGTATGAGTTTTTTATCGAGTACTTTAAACATGTGCTATTTCCCCCCTGTCTCAATACGTCGTCTAAATCTAAATAACATATCTATAAATCCAACAAATAATGTAATTGGTTTAAGAATGACTGAAACAATCATAATGAGTACAATCCATACAATGTTAAGTTCTTTATGTTTTAAAAAGTATAAAACAAATGCTAAACCATGTATGTATATAATCCACTCTAAAATTACCATTGAGTTCATGACAATCGCATAAACTGCATCACCTAACGTATTTTGAAATAGCGTTAAGATCATAAATCCAAAATAAATATAAGCGATATTTCTCGGGAAAACCCATTTACTAAATGGTACATATGTCCAAAGTTGAGATTTGTCTGTGACTAATACTCGAATCATTAGTACCGTATAGAGTGCAATCACAAAACTCACTACAAAAAATTGTGATGGAATTAATGTGAAAAATCCTTTTACTGACTGAATAATCATTTCTGTATCAAATGTTTGACCAGTAATGCTCGATACGTCATTTAACTGTTCTGTGTAAAACGAAATCATTCGTGATTCTATATGTCCAAAAGACGGAATCACATTAAATGCTTGGAGAATGAGAACACTAGATAACGATAGTATACCCATTAAAAACGTTAAATATGTAAGTGTAACTTCTTGTGTGAAACGTTGTTTCAACGTACCTTCAAGTAATAAGACTGAACACACGATAACAATAAACATCACAAATGATAGTATTGAAAATCCGTATAGTGTTGGAATCCATATGATGAAAACCGTTATAAAAAATGTACGATCAGATTTGAACTTAATATCTAATAATAAATAGATGACAAACGGAACGAGTAAAAATCCGAGTATAAATGTAAAGTCGGTTAGTAAAAATAATATTAAACTCACAGCGATTGCTGATACAACTTTTAAATAAGGTATATCTTGTTTCAAAATTACACACCCTAAGCTTATAAAAATATGCTCCTATGAAATAGGAGCATTCAATATTATTATACCTTTTCGATGATAGATTGACCACCCATGTACGGTCTTAGTACCTCTGGGATAGTTACCGTTCCATCTTCATTTTGATAATTTTCAATAATTGCTGCCATCGTACGTCCAACAGCTAAACCACTTCCGTTTAACGTGTGTACATATTCAGGTTTTGAATCTTTGTCTCGTTTGAAGCGGATGTTTGCACGGCGTGCTTGGAAATCTGTCATGTTTGAAATTGAACTGATTTCTCTGTAGTCACCGTATTGTGGTAACCAAACTTCAACGTCATACGTTTTTGCTGAACCAAATCCGATATCACCCGTACATAAAATAACTGTGCGGTGTGGGATTTCTAATAAGTTTAAAATATTTTCAGCATGACGTGTCATTTCTTCTAACACTTCAAATGAATCTTCTGGCTTTTCAAAGCGCATCATTTCAACTTTATTAAATTGGTGAAGTCGGATAAGTCCTCTCGTATCACGACCAGCTGAACCCGCTTCACTACGGAAACATGCTGTAGCTGCTGCAAACTTTGTCGGCACATCTTCACTTTGTAAGATTTCATTCGCAAAATAGTTTGTTAATGTTACTTCTGAAGTTGGAATAGTGTACATTGATTCGTCTTGAATTTTAAATAAATCCTCTTCGAATTTTGGCAACTGTCCTGTTCCGTACATTGCGTCTCCACGAACGATTTGTGGTGTCATCATTTCTTTATAACCATTTTCTCTATGGACATCTAACATAAAGTTAATTAATGCACGCTCTAAACGTGCACCTTCACCTGTTAAATATACAAAACGTGAGCCTGATACTTTTGATGCGCGTTCAAAATCAGCCATTTTAAGCTCTTCAAGAAGTTCCCAATGCGCTTTTGGTTCAAAGTCAAATGTTTTCTGTTCACCTGTACGACGTACTTCAACGTTTTCTGAGTCATCTTTACCAACAGGTACTTCATCGTCAATTAAATTTGGAACACGGTCTAAACGATAGTGTAATTCGTATTCGACTTCTTTTAACTCATTATCGATTTCAGAAATACGTTTACCGACTTCTTGCATTGCTTGAATATCCGCATCTGCATCTTCTTTGTTACGCTTTTTTTCTGCGATGTTTTGAGATACGGTATTACGTTCTGCTTTTAACTCTTCTGTTTCTTTTAATAACGTACGGCGTTTTTCATCGTACTCAATAATCTCATCGATAACGACTGGATCCATTTCACGTTTTTTTGTTTTGTCTTTTACAATGTCTGTGTTGTTACGAATAAACTTAATATCTAACATTTATTTTCCTCCTAAATTTACTTGTAGATACAAAAAACCACGCCCCAATATACAAAAGGGACGTGGTTATATACGCGTTGCCACCCTAATTACATACGTTTAACGTATGCATCTCATTTTAAAACGAAGTGAACTTCGTTTACTTGCTGTAATAGAGATAGAAATTCACATCGCTTACTAACTATTCTCACCAACCATAGTCTCTCTAAAAGTAGGGCGAATGTTACTGCATCTCACAAGTAAATGTTATTTGATTACTTTTATTATAATAATTTTCTTCGTTATTTTCAATAATGACTATAGGTTAAGTCCAGGTTGCTCAAAAACGACTTGACCATTAGCAATTACTTTTGATGCATGGTTTACACCATAATGATACGGTACGTATTCGTGGTTTGGTGCGTTCCAAATGACGAGGTTCGCATCATCTCCAGCATCTAACGTACCACGATCTGTTTTAATTGCGTGTGCTGCGTTTACTGTTACTGCGTTCCATACTTCTTTTGGTGTCATTCTAAGTTTGATTGCACCGATTGTCATAATCATTTGTAAGTTATCTGTCACACAGCTTCCAGGGTTAAAGTCCGTCGCGAGAGCTACAGCTCCACCGTTATCAATCATTCCACGTGCATCAGCATAATCGTCTTTTCCTAAATAGAACGTTGTACCTGGTAGAAGTACAGCGATTGTGTCGCTATCTTTCAATGCTTTTTTGTCTTTATCTGAAGCGGCGACTAAATGATCTGCACTGACTGCACCTTGTTCGATAGCGAGACCTAAACCACCGAGTGGATCGATTTCATCTGCATGGATTTTTAAATCGTATCCCGCTTCTTTAGCTGCTTCCATATAACGTCTTGACTCCTCAACGCTGAAAACTCCTGTTTCAGTAAATATATCTGCAAAATCAGATAGCTTTTTAATTTCATTGTTTTGAAGTAAATCTGTCATCTCTTGTAAAAATTCTTCGTTTTCTCGGCCTTTAGGTACTGCGTGTGGACCTAAGTACGTATGTTTCATTGTGATTGGAAACTTTTCTTCAAGTGCGTGTGATACTTTTAATTGTTTTAATTCATTTTCTAAATCGAGACCATATCCACTTTTTGATTCTACTGTTAGTACACCGTGCTGAATCATACGGATAATGTTTTTCGATGCTTTTTCTAACAACTCATCAAACGATGCTTTTTTAGTCGCTTCAACAGTATTTAAAATACCGCCACCTTGTTCTAAAATCTCTAAATAATCGACACCCTGAATTTTTAACGCTAACTCGTGCTCACGTGATCCACCATGAACGACGTGTGTATGAGGGTCGACTAGAGCAGGTGTGACAAGCTTTCCTTCAGCATCAATTTCTTGATCTGCTGTATAATCATCTGTTTTTTCACCACTATAGATGACTTTACCGTCTTCAATGACGACCATACCGTCTTTCACGATTAATAACTCGTCCATCTCTTTTCCTTTTAATGCACGTGTTGATTTCTTTGGTAATACTAACTCACCAATATTTTTAATAATTGTTGTCGACATTATTTATTCTCCTTTAACATTGGTATATTCATGTTGTATTTTTTCGCTGTTTCGATTGCTATATCATATCCAGCGTCAACATGTCTTACTACTCCCATACCCGGATCTGTAGTTAATACTCTTTCTAATCGTCTCGCTGCTCTGTCTGTTCCATCTGCAACGACGACCATTCCTGCATGTAATGAGTATCCCATACCAACACCACCACCGTGGTGGAATGAAATCCATGATCCTCCTGCTGCCGTGTTCACTAACGCGTTTAATACTGCCCAGTCACCAACTGCGTCACTTCCGTCTTTCATCGACTCAGTTTCACGGTTAGGACTTGCAACTGAACCAGAGTCTAGATGGTCACGTCCAATAACGATTGGTGCGCTAATTTCTCCTGTACGAACCATTTCGTTTAATGCTAACCCCATTTTCGCACGTTCACCGTATCCTAACCAAGCGATACGTGATGGTAATCCTTGGAAATGAATACGTTTTTCAGCCATATCTAACCAACGAATTAACTTTTCATTATCTGGGAATAATTCACGCATTTTTTTATCTGCCGCTTCGATATCTTTAGGGTCTCCAGATAACGCCGCAAATCTAAATGGTCCTTTACCTTCACAGAATAATGGGCGAATGAATAGTGGCACGAATCCTCCAAAGTCAAATGCATTTTTTACACCGTAATCATACGCAACTTGTCGAATATTGTTACCATAATCGAAAACAACTGCGCCTTTTTCTTTAAATCCGAGCATCGCTTCAACGTGTTTTGCCATAGAGGCTGTAGATAACTCAACATACTTTTCAGGATTTTCTTCGCGTAGTTTTTTTGCTTCTTCTAACGAGTATCCTTCAGGTACATAACCGTTTAACGGGTCATGCGCACTCGTTTGGTCAGTAACGACGTCGATTTTCGTATCGCTATTTAGAATTTTAGGTAAAATTTCTGCAGCGTTTCCTAATAATCCAATCGATAAATTACGTCCTTCATCTCTCGCTTCTTCAGCGACTTTTAATGCTTCGTCTAAGTCTTCAATCATGACGTCACAATAGCCCGTTTCAATTCGTTTTTCAATTCGAGATTTGTCGACCTCAACAGTAATCGACACACCATCACAAAACGATACCGCAAGTGGTTGCGCACCACCCATACCACCAAGTCCAGCAGTTAACGTAATCGTTCCTTTTAAACTACCGCCGTAGTGTTGGTTTGCGAGTTCTGCAAATGATTCGTACGTCCCTTGAACGATTCCTTGAGACCCGATATAAATCCATGAACCAGCCGTCATCTGGCCGTACATCATTAATCCTTTTTTATCGAGTTCATTAAAGTGTTCCCAGTTTGCCCACTTAGGTACGAGTACTGAGTTAGATAAAAGTACGCGTGGTGCCTCGTCATGCGTCTTAAACACCGCAACAGGTTTACCAGACTGAACGAGCATCGTTTCATCATCTTCAAGATTTCTTAACGTATCTACAATCGCATCAAATGCTTCCCAGTTACGCGCTGCTTTACCGATACCCCCGTATACGACTAAATTCTCTGGATGCTCAGCAACCTCAGGATCTAAGTTGTTATATAACATACGTAAAGCTGCTTCTTGTTCCCAACCTTTACACTCAATTTCTAAACCTTTTTTAGCTCGAATATTTCTTGACATAATTTAACACTCCTTGAAATTTAAAATAGTTCACGACATAAAAAAAGACCGATTAAATACTTTGAATAGCACGTAATGCGAGTGATAGTTGTTTGATATCGTCTGAGAATTTTCGATCTTGGTCGATAAACGCCGCAACTTTTCTATATTCGTCAAATTTCTCTTTCGTTTTTGGTGATAGTTTGTCCACACCACGAATTTCTACAGCACTTAGTGCGATGAACAACTCAGTTGCAAGGACGTTTCGAACGTTTTCCACGATGTCTCTAGCGTGTCTAGCACCAATTGTTCCCATAGAAACGTGATCTTCTTGGTTTCCACTAGACGGTATTGAATCAACAGATGCTGGATGTGCGAGTGTTTTGTTTTCAGAAACTAAACTTGCCGCCATATATTGTAAAATCATTGCACCTGACTGTAGTCCATCTTCTGGACTTAAAAATGCTGGTAATCCGTCGTTTAAATCTGGGTTTACTAATCGCTCGATGCGTCTTTCTGAAATATTTGCAATTTCTGCAACACCGATTTTTAATAAATCCATCGCGATAGCGATCGGTTGTCCGTGGAAGTTTCCACCAGAGTAGACTTCGTTTTCACTAAATATTAATGGGTTATCATTTGCAGCGTTCATTTCAATTTCTAACTTTTCTTTTACATATTTTAACGTTTGGAAACTTGCGCCGTGCACTTGTGGAATACAACGAAGTGAGTATGCATCTTGTACACGTAATTCACCTTGATGTGTAGTCAGTTTTGAGTCTTTTAAATACTCTCTCATTTTTTTCGCAACGTAAATTTGCTCATCGTATCCACGTGCAATGTGAATTTTTTCATCGTATGCGTCTGTAATACCATGTAAACTTTGATGTGTTAAAGATGAAATCCATAAACTATCTTCCATCAGCTTTTCTGCTTCGATATATGTAATGACACCAACTGCTGTCATCGCTTGTGTACCGTTAATTAAAGCGAGACCTTCTTTTGCAGCAAGTTCAATTGGTTCGATTTGTTTTTCTTTTAACACTTCAATAGTCGGAGTCACTTTACCGTCTTTTAACACTTCACCTTCACCAGTTAGTGGAAGTGCCATATGAGATAACGGTGCGAGATCTCCTGAAGCACCTAAAGAACCTTGTTCTGGAATGGCTGGAATAATTCTTTCGTTAATAAATGTTTTTAACTGATCGACGAGAATTGTTCTCACGCCTGAATGTCCTTTTAACATTGTATTTAAACGTAATACCATCATGAGTAGTGCAGTATTTTCACTTAAATAATTTCCAACACCAACCGCATGAGAGCGAATAAGATTTGTTTGAAGCTGTGATGTTTTTTCTTTTGAAATTAAGACGTCACTAAACAGTCCAAAACCTGTTGTAATCCCGTAAATTGTACGTTCATTATCGATGATGTTTTCAACGATTTGTCTTGATGCATGAACTCTTTTATACGCGTCTTCGGTCACTTCAATTTTAGAATTTTCATGTTGTAAAAATGATTTAATATCCTTAATTTCTAAAGCGCTTCCATCTAATTTTAAAACTACCAACTCAATTCCTCCTTAAAACTCTGAATTTAACAACAGTATAACGTTTACATTTTTTAAAATCAAAAAAAGTTGGAGAAAATCTCCAACTTTTAATTTATTCTTCGGTATTTTCCTCTTCGTCTTCAATATCCGCTTCAACATCTTTAACAACCGCTACAGTAGCAACGTTGTTAGAGTCATCTAAGCGCATTAAACGAACACCTTGAGTACTACGTCCCGTAATCGATACATCATTAATCGCGAATCGAATAATGACACCACGATTTGTAACGACCATTAAATCTTCGTTTCCGTCAACCGCAGCGATAGACTCGAGTTCTCCGATTTTTTCAGTTAAGTGAATCGTTTTAACTCCGAGACCGCCACGTTTCGTTTGACGATACGCGCTTTCATTCGTCTGTTTACCGTAACCTTTATTTGTCACGACTAACACGTGTTGATTTTCTTTTAATATATCAATTCCAACGACTTCATCACCTTCACGTAGACGCATTCCAAGTACACCTGCTGCCGTACGTCCCATAGAACGAACGTCGTTTTCATCGAAACGAATGAGTTGTCCTTGTTTAGATCCAATGACTACTTCTGATTGACCGTCTGTAAGACGAACTGCGAGTAATTCATCGTTATCTCTAAACGTAATTGCGATTTTACCGTTACGATTAATACGGTTAAATTCTGATAGTTTCGTACGTTTCACAAGACCATTACGCGTAACGAATAGTAGGTGATAGCCATCCGTATCTCCGTCTTTATCTTTAACCGATAACATCGTCGTGATTTTTTCGTCTTTATCGACTTCAATCATATTAACGATTGGAATACCTTTAGATTGACGCGATAATTCCGCAACTTCGTATCCTTTGAGTCGGTATACACGACCTTTATTCGTAAAGAATAATAAATAATCGTGTGTCGACATCGCTACGATTTTTTCAACGAAGTCATCTTCCACCGTATTCATACCTTGAATACCGCGTCCACCGCGTTTTTGTGCGCGATACGTGTCAGCTGGGAGACGTTTAATATAGTTTTTATGAGATAACGTGACGACGATTTGTTCTTCTGGAATTAAATCCTCATCTTCGATATCTATTGCGCCTGCAGTGATTTCTGTACGGCGCTCATCACCATATTTATCGCGAATTTCAATTAATTCTTTACGGATAAGCTCTAACAGTTTAGCTTCAGAATCTAAAATCGCTTGAAGTGATTCGATAGTTTTCATAAGCTCATCGTACTCTGATTGGATTTTGTCGCGCTCTAAACCTGTAAGGCGACGTAATCTCATATCTAATATCGCTTGTGCTTGCTTTTCAGATAAACTAAATTGCTCCATTAAGCCTAATTTAGCTTCTTCATCTGTTTCTGACGCACGAATTAAAGCGATGATTTCATCGATATGATCGAGTGCAATCATCAGTCCTTCTAAAATGTGTGCACGTGCTTTCGCACGATCTAAATCGAACTCTGTGCGTCTTGTTACGACTTCTTTTTGGTGCTCAAGATAGTGATATAACATCTCTTTTAACGTGAGTGTTTGAGGTTCACCATTTACAAGAGCGAGCATGTTGACACCAAACGATAATTGTAGAGGTGTTTGTTTATATAAGTTGTTTAATATAACGTTCGCGTTTTGATCGCGACGAATCTCAATGATGATTTTAACGCCTTCTTGAAGTGACGTTTCATCACGTAAATCTGTAATACCTTCGATTTTTTTATCGCGTACAAGTTCTGCGATTTTTTCGACTAAACGTGCTTTGTTTACTTGGTACGGAATTTCAGAAACAACGATACGTTCTTTACCGTTTTTCATTTCTTCAATCGTACATTTCGCACGCATAATAATCGAACCACGACCTGTTTCATACGCTTTTTTAATACCAGAGCGTCCCATAATCAGTCCTGCTGTTGGGAAATCAGGTCCTTTAATAATATCCATTAACTCTAGCGTCGTAATGTCTGGATTTTCTGAAAGAGCAAGGACACCATTAATAGATTCTACTAAGTTATGTGGTGGTATATTTGTCGCCATACCGACTGCAATTCCTGACGCACCATTGACGAGTAAATTCGGAAAGTGTGCCGGTAATACGACTGGTTCCCGTTCTGTTTCATCGTAGTTTGGTGCGAAATCGATCGTATTTTTGTTAATATCTCTTAATAGTTCCATCGCGATTTTCGACATTTTTGCTTCTGTGTAACGCTGTGCAGCTGCTCCGTCACCGTCCATTGAACCAAAGTTCCCTTGTCCATGAACGAGTGGATAACGCGTTGAGAAGTCTTGTGCGAGTCTCACCATCGCTTCATAAATTGATAAGTCACCATGTGGGTGATATTTACCCATTACGTCTCCGACGATACGTGCTGATTTTTTAAACGGTTTGTCGTTCGTCATACCGTTATCATACATACCGTATAAAATTCTACGGTGTACTGGCTTTAATCCGTCTCGAACATCTGGTAACGCACGTGATACGATAACACTCATCGCATAGCTCAAGAAGGAACTCTTCATCGTTTTACTAATATTTACGGGTTGAATATTACTATGTTCAGCCAATTAAATTTCCTCCTTAAACATCTAAGTTTTCTACATATCTTGCGTTTTCTTCAATGAATTCACGGCGTAACTCTACGATGTCACCCATTAACATCTCAAATACTTGATCCGCTTCAATCGCATCTGACAACTCAACTTGTAAGAGTGTACGATTTTCTTCGTCCATCGTCGTTTCCCATAATTGGTCTGCGTTCATTTCACCGAGACCTTTGTAACGTGAAATTGAGATTTTTGGTGTTTCTGGTAGTGTACGACGTAGTTCTTCAAGCGCTTCGTCATCATAGACATAATGTTTTTTCTTACCTTGCTCCACTTTATAAAGTGGTGGTTGTGCAATGTAAATATATCCTGCTTCAATTAACGGACGCATAAAGCGATAGAAGAACGTGAGTAATAGTGTACGGATATGTGCACCATCAACGTCTGCGTCTGTCATAATAACGACTTTATGATAACGTGTTTTTTCTAAATCAAATTCTTCTCCAATTCCAGTACCGAGCGCTGTGATAATCGCACGAATTTCGTTATTTTCTAATATACGGTCGAGTCGCGCTTTTTCAACGTTTAAAATTTTACCTCGTAACGGTAAAATAGCTTGTACTGTCGAGTTACGACCAGATTTTGCTGAACCACCTGCTGAGTCACCCTCAACGATAAATAGCTCAGAAATACTTGGATCTTTTGATGAACAATCTGCTAGTTTTCCTGGTAAACTTGATACTTCTAAAGCAGATTTACGTCGCGTCATTTCACGTGCTTTACGTGCTGCAACACGCGCATGTTGTGCGGTAATTCCTTTTTCGACAATCATTCTTGCTTCTTGTGGGTTTTCTAGTAAATAACGTTCAAACCCTTCAGAGAATAATTGATCTGTAATCGAACGTACTTCAGAGTTACCTAACTTAGTTTTTGTCTGTCCTTCAAACTGAGGATCTGTATGTTTGATGGACACAACTGCAGTCAGACCTTCTCTAACATCTTCACCTGATAAACGTTCGTCGTTTTCTTTTAAAATATTTTGACTAAATCCGTAGTTGTTTATGACACGTGTTAACGCACGTCTAAATCCTTCTTCGTGCGTACCACCTTCATAAGTGTGGATATTGTTTGCATATGTTAAAACGTTCGATGAAAAACCTCTATGATACTGCATAGATATTTCAACTTCAACGTTTTCTTTGTCACCATCTAGATAGATGACTTCTTCAGTTAAGATTTCTTTATTTTTGTTTAGTTCTTCAACATATGACTTTAAACCGCCTTCATAGTGGTACTCATATGTTTCACCGTCTGATGTACGTTCATCTTTTAGACGAATTGTTAAACCTTTATTTAAAAACGCGAGTTCTTTTACACGTTTTTCGAGTATTTCAACTTCATATTCTTGTGTCTCTGTAAATATTTCAGCATCTGCTTTGAAACGAATAACAGTACCTGTTTTGTTTGTTTTATCGATGACTTCTAAGTCAGCATCAGGCACTCCGCGCGTATAACTTTGGAAATGCACTTTTTTATCTCTATGAACATATACTTCTAATGACTCAGATAAGGCGTTTACTACTGAAGATCCTACACCGTGTAGACCACCAGATACTTTATATCCACCGCCACCGAATTTACCTCCTGCGTGAAGGACTGTTAAAATAACCTCTACCGCAGGACGTCCCATCGATTCTTGAATATCGACTGGAATACCACGTCCATCATCGATAACTTTTACCCAGCCATCTTTCTCTAATATAATGTCGACTGCTGATGCATAGCCAGCGAGCGCCTCGTCAATAGAGTTATCGACGATTTCCCACACTAAATGGTGTAACCCTCTAGAAGACGTCGAGCCGATATACATACCCGGACGTTTTCTTACTGCTTCCAAACCTTCAAGTACTTGTATTTGGGTTGCATCATAAGATTCATGTCTTTGTTCTGCCATTTTGTCACCTTCCGCTATTTTTTAACCGTACCTTCTTCAATCGTGTATAAATTCATTTCATCCATAATTTGATGGTTAATATCACTAATTGAAGTCGTCGTTACAAACGTCTGTACACGGTTACGTATCGACGTTAGTAGGTGTGCTTGACGGTGCTCGTCAAGTTCACTGAGTACATCATCTAACAGTAAAATTGGATACTCTCCAATTTCATTTGCGATAACATCGAGTTCTGCAAGTTTTAAAGACAACGCAGTCGAGCGTTGTTGACCTTGTGAACCGTATGTCTGCACATCCATATCATTAATATAAAACTTTAAATCATCTCGATGTGGACCGATTAAACATTGTCGACGTTCTATTTCGTTATCGATTACAGATGCATAAGTTTCTTTTAAAAACTGTAATCGTTCTTCTTTTTTAAGTTCTAAACATTTAATATTTGGACGATATTCAACTGTTAAATTTTCTTTATTATTTGAAATGTCGCTATGTATTTGTTTTGCATACTCATTTAAGGCTTCAACAAATGCTTCGCGCTTATTAATGATTTCTAATGCTGCTTCAACGAGTTGATCGTTAAAGATTTCGACCATCATTTTATCGACGTGTCTTTCTTTTAAATACAAGTTTTTTTGTTTTAAGACACGTTTATAGTCTGATAAGCTTTGTAAATATATTTTAGAAATTTGACCACACTCTACATCGATAAAGTTACGACGTACTTCTGGTGCACCTTTAACAATTTCTAAATCTTCTGGTGCAAATAATACACAGTTCAGTGCCCCGACATACTGAGATAATTTAGCCATCTCAATATGATTGATTTTTGCACGTTTTCCACTTTTAGAAAGTAAAAGTGATATCGGTATTTCACTAAATCTATTTTGTACATATCCAGAAATTAATGCTTCATCTTGATTCATTCGAATTATTTCTTTATCGCGCGTCGTACGATGACTTTTTGTCGTTGCGAGACAATAGATCGACTCGAGTAGGTTGGTTTTTCCTTGTGCATTCTTTCCAATAAAAACGTTCAACTTGTCGTGAAAGTCGAGTGACAATGACTCGTAATTACGAAAATTTTCTAAATGTATACTAGATAGTTTCATCTACATACTCTATTCGATATACTCCAAACTCACCTAGATCGAGGACGTCACCATGATGAAGCTTTTTACCACGACGATTTTCGGGTTCATCGTTTAAATACACTTCATTCTCTGCAAGAAACCACTTTGCTTCTCCACCAGACTGAATAATAGACTGGTGTTTTAAAAATTGACCGATTGTAATAATTCCATCACTTAATTGAACGATTTCCATCTGTTTTTCCTCCTCGTATTGTTTATATTATACAGTATTTTCAGTGTATTTTCATCTTAATCGCTATTTAAAGGGTCATAGAGGGCTTTTATATTATTTTGTACTCCACCTACTTAATAACAATTAAAAAAGCTATATGCTCATATTTTAAAACATGAGGCATATAGCTTATAAATTTAGTAAGTTCTAATTGGTAAAATTAATTGAACAACATCGTTTGATGTACTTGATTGAATCGTAAATGGTTTCATCGTTCCAAAGAACTCAATTGAAACTTCTTCTTCAGGGATTGCACGTAGCGCGTCCATCATATATCTTGAGTTGAATGAAATTTGTAGCGGTTCACCTTCTAAATTTAGTGCACCCACTTCTTCTTCTACGTTTCCAATTTCTGGACTATTTGACGATAAAAGAACACGACTATTGTCGATTGTCATTTTAATCGCGCTATTTCCACCCTCAAGTGCAAGTAATGACACTCGGTCAATCGCTTTTAAAAATTCGTTATTATTGATTACTAACTTTGTCTCGAAGTTTTCTGGGAACAATCTTGACGTGTCAGGATAATTTCCTTCTAGTAAACGAGAGATAAATCTTAAATGACCGTATTTAAATAATACTTGGTTTTGTGAGAAGTTAATTTCCACATCTTCTTCACTATCTTCGATAATTTTATTTAGTTCGTGTAATGCTTTACCAGGAATAATCGCATTACTAATTTCGATAGAGTTTTCTTTGTCATTTAACTTACGTAGCGCAAGTCTATGTGAATCTGTCGCTGTAAAATGCAGTGACTCATCAAAGAATTGCCAGTTAACACCTGTTAAAACTGGGCGAGTTTCTGAACTTGATACTGCAAAGTTTGTCTCGTTAATAATCGTTTTTAAAACAGATGCTGCGATTTTAATATTTTCTTCGTTATTCACTTCAGGAAGTAGTGGGTAGTGATCTGGATTTGATCCACTAATGACGAAATTAGATTTACCGCCACTCACTTGAATTCCAAATTGATCTGTTGATTTTAATTGGACGTAAACTCCATCTAATTTTTTAACGATATCTGTGAAAAATCTTGCAGGTAAGACTGCTTCACCAGGTTCAGTAACTGTTAAAATTTCTTCGTTATCTACTTCTGTTGGAATTGTGATTTCGATTGAAATCTCTCCGTTACTCCCTATTAGTACTAATTTGTCAGAAGATACTTCTATTTTAATTCCTGACAAAATAGGAAGCGTTGTACGATTTGATATTGCTTTTAATACGTCGTTTAGTTGTTCTGTGAAATAAGCACGTTGAATTTGTATTTGCATATGATAACTCCTTTTATTCTATATATTATATATAAAAATAGTAAAAGTCGTAGTAGGCACTGTGAATATGTGGATAAGTGGAAAACACGTTGATATATCAAAGTTATTCACATGTGTATAAACTGTTGATATTAGTGTACCATTTATCCACATTACTCACATAATATTAACCGAGTTTATTTTCGATTTCTTTTAATTCCTCTACGAATTCTTCGTCAGTTTGTAGTAATTTAGAAATTTTTTCGTGCGCATGAATAACCGTCGTATGATCTCTACCGCCAAAAATCTCTCCAATTTTTGGTAAAGAGTTATCTGTGAGTTCACGCGATAAATACATTGCGACGTGTCGTGGAAATGCGATAGAGCGCGTTCTTTTTTTAGAACTAAAATCATCTATTTTAATGCTGTAATGTTCAGCGACAACTGCTTGTATATCTTCTATACTAATTTTTCTTTGTTTTGGCTCTTTGACAATATCTTTTAGAGCTTCCGCAACAACTTCTGGAGACATTTCTTGATTTGTTAGTTTTGCGTATGCTGCGACTCGTGTTAAGGCACCTTCTAGTTCACGAATATTCGTATCAATTTGATTTGCGATGTACAGCATCGATTCTTTTGGAATGACGACGTTTGCTTCTTCACATTTTTTCTTTAATATTGCAATTCTCGTTTCAAGGTCAGGTGGAGTAATATCTGTAATTAACCCCCAACCAAATCGTGATCGTAATCTATCTTCTAATGTAGGGATTTCTTTTGGCGTACGATCACTTGTAATTACGATTTGTTTATCTTCATCATGAAGTGCGTTAAATGTATGGAAGAACTCTTCTTGTGTTTGCTCTTTTCCTGCTAAAAATTGAATGTCATCGATTAATAAGACATCAATATTTCGATATTTATTTCTAAATGCTTCAGGTTTGTTATCACGAATCGAGTTGATAAAATCATTCGTAAAACGTTCGCTTGATAGGTATGCGACTTTAGCATCTGGACGTGTTTTTTGAATATAGTTACCGATTGCGTGCATTAAATGGGTTTTCCCTAATCCAACACCACCATATATAAATAGTGGGTTATATGCTTTTGCAGGTGCTTCAGCGACTGCGAGTGAAGCAGCATGTGCAAATCGATTTCCATTTCCAATAACGAATGTATCGAATGTGTTTTCTTCGTTAATATTAAATACACGTTCTTCAGTAGGTTCAACTGGTTTTTCATCTTTAACTATAGATGAATTTACTGATTCTTCACCAGCGACAATGAGTGTAATCTCAGGCGATTCACCGACTACTTTAAAAATAGATTCTGCAATGAGATCTTTATAATGATCTTCTAGCCAGTTACGATTGAATTCTGAACTTGATTCAATCACTGCATTTTCTTGAGAAAGTTCTACTAATTTTAAGTCTGCGAACCAAACACCAAAACTTGCACTAGACACATTTTGTTCGATTTCATCTAAAATCTTTTTCCAAATTTCTCCTAAACCATCCATAAATTTAACCTCACTTTTAAGATAATTCACATACTGTGGATAAATATATAAACAATGGTGATAAAAGTTATCCACAACCTTTCCACAAATGTGGATAAAACACTTATGTTTTTAGTTATTCACATAGAATTCAATAAAAATTATAATAGATAAACATTAATATATCAATGATCCAACAAAAGTATCCACAAATCCACAAGTTATCCACATAAATAATTAAATGTGTGTTACTTTGTTTATAAGTTATGCACAATGTGGTGGAAAACTATGATTCATTGAAAAGTTATCCACATTTTTACGAAGAAAACATCTAATTTAATCTGTTAGAATACGTAATAATGCCAAAAAAATAATTGAAATGGTATTTGGATTCTGTTATTATGTAGTAGTTGCTAAAATTATTGACAGAAAAATTCATATAGCATTGGATTACATGGAGGTGTAGTTATGCCTAAACGTACGTATCAACCAAATAAACGCAAGCGTTCAAAAGTACACGGATTCCGTGCGAGAATGAGTACTAAAAATGGACGTAAAGTACTTGCGCGTCGCAGAAGAAAAGGTAGAAAAGTATTATCTGCATAATATGAAGATCATCTAGTCATAGGTGATCTTTTTTTGTGTTAATTCATAAAGTGTCATATCATGTCTATATTTTGTATAATATGTAATCATAAAGAGGTACAGTTGTATGAAAAAAGAGTATCGTATTAAAAAACAAAAAGATTTTCAGTATGTCTTTAAAAAAGGTAAGTCTGTTGCGAATCGACAATTCGTTATTTATACGAAAGAAAAGTCTGATGAAACACATTTTAGACTTGGTATCAGTGTTTCGAAAAAATTAGGCAATGCCGTAAAAAGAAATCAAATTAAACGTCGAATCCGCGCATTTTTCACTCAACATAAAGACACACTTAAAACAACAGAATACATTGTGATTGCAAGACAGCCTGTTAAAGATATGGACTATCACGACATTGAAAAGTCTTTATTACACGTTTTGCGAATCGCAAAATGCATAAAATAATGGAGGATAGACACATGTATAAAGTTTACAGAGGTGAAACTGTAGAAGACGCGCTGCAAAAAGGTTTAAACGATTTAAATGTCGAAGAGTCAGACATCAGTATTGACGTACTACAACAAGGTTCTAAAGGTTTCTTAGGTTTAATGAAAAAAGAAGCTGAAGTTAAACTTACGATTATTAATCCGGAGTTAAAACAATTAAATACAATTGAAGCAGTTCAAATGAGGTACCTGGAAGATTCTATAGAAGAAACTACAGAATTAGAGGTTACTGAACAAGAAGTTGTAGAAGAAGAGACAGACGTTAATCAATTAGATACTGTCGAAGAAGTTGTAGGTATGAAAGAAGATACTGTTGAACAACACGAAGAGCAATTAGACGATTCATATGAAGAGACTGATGTACAAACTCCGAAATTTACGTTCGATGAAGCAGTCGAAAGTACAGCGAATTATATTCAGTCTGTTGTTAATGAAATGGGTATTTCTAACTATACAGATTATACAGTCGACGATCGTACAGTAATGATTAACGTATTTGCAGATAAAGCGGCAAAAGTCATCGGTAAACGTGGATCGACATTAAATGCGTTAAGTGAAATTGGCCAGCATTACTTCAATAGAATATATAAAGGTTACGGAAGAATTATTATCGATACAGAAAACTATCGCGAAAAACGCGAAGAAATACTTGAAAATCTTGCGATTAATATGTCGAAAAAAGCAGTACGTACAAACCTACCAGTACACTTAGAACCGATGCCAGCATATGAAAGAAAGATCATTCATAACGCTCTTTATAACGTTACAAACATCAAAACTTACTCAGCTGGTAAAGAACCAAATCGTCATATTGTTATTGAAAGAGAATAGAGGGATAATCCAATGAAATTTGACACAATTTCGAGTATATCAACACCGGTTGGTGAAGGAGCCATCGCAATTGTCAGACTTTCAGGAGATGAAGCAATCGCCATCGCAGACCGACTATATAAAGGTAAAAAGAGTTTAAAGGAAGTAGACTCTCATACGATCAATTACGGTCATATCGTCGATCCAAAAACGAACGAAGTAATCGAAGAAGTAATGGTAGCCGTTATGCGTGCACCAAAAACATATACACGTGAAGATATCGTTGAAATTAACTGCCACGGTGGTATTCATACAATAAATCATATCCTTCAGTTAACATTACAAAATGGCGCTGAAATGGCAGAGCCGGGAGAGTTTACAAAACGTGCATTTTTAAATGGACGTATTGATTTATCTCAAGCAGAAGGAATTATGGATTTCATACGATCAAAGACAGATGACGCGTCTAAAATTGCGAACCAACAAATGCAAGGACGCTTAAAAGAGTATATTGAACATTTACGACAAGAAATATTAGTCGTACTTGCTCAAGTTGAGGTTAATATCGATTATCCAGAGTATGATGATGTCGAAGAAGCAACGACGCGTCAATTACTCGAAGCATCGCGCACGATTAAAACAGAAATCGAGGACCTATTAAAATCATCACGTGAAGGACGTATTTTACGTGAAGGATTAAATACAGTAATCGTCGGAAAACCAAACGTTGGTAAAAGTTCTTTATTAAACTATCTCATTCAAGATAACCGTGCAATCGTTACTGATATCGCAGGAACAACGCGAGATATTTTAGAGGAATACGTCAACGTCAATGGTATTCCGTTAAAACTCACAGACACTGCAGGCATTCGTGAAACAGAAGATATCGTTGAGAAAATCGGTGTCGAACGTTCACGTGAAGCGTTACAAAATGCAGAATTAATACTTTATCTATTAGATCATACGACTGGTTTTTCAGAAGAAGATAAAGATATATTAAACAATTTAAAAGAGCGTAACGTCATCATTATCGTCAACAAGACAGATTTAGAAGGTACAATTGATATCGATACTTTAAAATCAGATTATGATTTTCCTGTCGTGTTAACTTCTGTTACAGAGGGCACAGGGATTAAAGATTTAGAAGAAAGTATTAAAGAGTTATTCTTTAGTGGTGGTATTTCGATACAAGATTCAACTTACGTATCAAATAATCGTCATATTCATCTACTAGAACAAGCGCATAGAAGTATTATTGATGCGATCGAAGCTGCTGAAATGGATATTCCAGTAGATATGATCCAAATAGATTTAGTAAAAACGTGGCAATTACTCGGAGAAGTAATTGGTCAAGATGTTTCAGAAGAATTGATTGATCAGCTATTTAGTCAATTCTGTTTAGGAAAATAGGAGGAAAAATTATGGAGCATAATAAATACGATTGTATCGTCGTCGGTGCAGGACATGCGGGTATTGAAGCGGGACTTGCAACGGCTCGTAAAGGGTTAAAAACTTTAATGCTGACAATCAACCTAGATAATATTGCGTTTATGCCATGCAACCCGTCAGTAGGGGGTCCAGCTAAAGGTATCGTCGTAAGAGAAGTGGATGCTCTTGGCGGAGAAATGGCAAAAGTTGTCGATAAAACAAATATTCAAATGCGTATGTTAAATACGGGTAAAGGACCTGCAGTTCGTGCATTACGCGCACAAGCAGATAAATTAGATTATCAAAAAGTGATGAAGCAAGTATTAGAAGATGAAGAAAATCTAGATATCCTTCAAGCGATGGTCGATGCTTTAATTATCGAAGATGATGTCGTAAAAGGTGTCCGCACTAATATTAACACTGAATATTATAGTGATGCAGTGATTATCACGACAGGTACATTTTTACGTGGAGAAATTATTTTAGGAAACTTAAAATATTCTTCAGGACCAAACCATCAAATGCCTTCATTAAAACTTGCAGATCAATTAAAAGAACTAGGATTTGAAATCGTTCGTTTTAAAACAGGTACACCGCCACGCGTGAATTCAGACTCAATCGATTACGAGGAAACTGAAATTCAACCTGGTGACGATGTACCACGTGCATTTAGTTATGACACAACAGAATTTAATATGAATCAACTCCCATGTTGGCTGACTCACACGAATGAATTTACACACGAAATTATAAACGATAACTTACATCTTTCAGCAATGTATTCTGGACTTATCGAAGGTACAGGGCCGAGATATTGTCCATCTATCGAAGATAAAATCGTCCGATTCAACGATAAACCACGTCACCAAATATTCTTAGAGCCTGAAGGTAGACATACAAAAGAAGTCTATGTACAAGGGTTATCTACGAGTATGCCAGAACATGTACAACAAGAAATGTTAAAGACAATTCCTGGACTTAAAAATGCACGTATGATGCGTACAGGTTACGCAATTGAATACGATGCGGTCGTACCGACACAATTATGGCCAACACTTGAAACTAAAAAAATAGAAAATTTATTTACAGCAGGACAAATTAATGGAACAAGTGGTTATGAGGAAGCGGCTGCACAAGGTATTATCGCGGGTATTAACGCAGCAAACAAATTACTTGGTAAAGAACCATTAATTTTAAGTCGTACAGATGCGTATATCGGTGTGTTAATCGATGACCTAGTAACAAAAGGAACAGAGGAACCATATAGATTATTAACGTCTCGTGCAGAACACCGTTTAATTTTACGTCACGACAATGCAGATTTACGATTAACTGATATTGGATACCGTGAAGGACTTATATCAGAAGAGCGTTATGAGAGATTCCAAAGTAAAAAAGCAAGAATTGAAAATGAACTTGAAAGACTCGAATCGATTCGTATTAAACCAAATGAACATACGCAGTCTATTATTGAAAATAAAGGTGGATCTCGATTAAAAGACGGCATTCTCGCTAGAGATTTACTGCGTCGTCCAGAAATGAATTACGATGATATTATGGAAATTCTAAACGAAGAATCCGTACTTTCACCTGAAGAGAAAGAACAAATTGAAATTCAAATTAAATACGATGGCTATATTAAAAAATCTTTAACGCAAGTTGAAAAAATGAAGCGTATGGAAAGTAAACGTATTCCAGATAATATCGACTACGATCAAATTCATTCACTTGCGTCAGAAGCGCGCGATAAGTTAAAAGAAGTAAGACCGTTAGATCTCGCACAAGCGTCTAGAATTTCTGGCGTTAACCCAGCAGATATTTCTATCTTACTCGTTTATATCGAACAAGGGAAAATAGCGAAAATACAAGATTAAAGGCTTATTTAAGCCTTTTTTCTTAAATTCAGAGGGATAATGATGACAAGAGAAGAGTTTATAAGTTATTTAAAAGACGAAGGTATTGAAGTGACAGATTATCAGCTCGAACAATTCGATATATACTTTAAAATGTTAGTCGAATGGAACGAAAAAATGAATTTAACAGCAATTACAGATGAAGAAGAAGTGTATGAAAAACATTTCTATGACTCAATTACGCCGTTATTTTTCTTAGATATCGAAGAAGGTGCATCAATTTGTGATGTTGGTGCAGGTGCAGGGTTCCCCTCATTACCGATGAAAATCATTCGTCCAGATTTAAAAATAACGATCGTCGATTCATTAAAAAAGCGTATTACTTTTTTAAATGAATTAACAGCAAACTTAAAATTAGATAAAATTACATTAGTACATGACCGTGCAGAAACATTCGGTCAACATGGTCAACGACATATGTTTGATATCGTAACAGCACGTGCAGTTGCACGCTTAAATGTATTACTAGAATTATGTTTACCACTCGTTCGTACAGGTGGGCGTTTAATCGTATTAAAAGGTCAAAAGGCAGAAGAAGAATTAAGAGAAGCGGAATTTGCTTTAGAATTACTTGGTGGAGAATTGAGTCAAGTGTTCTCGTTATCATTACCACATGAAAATAGCGAGCGTTATATTATCGAATTCGATAAAAAACGAAAAACTCCGAGAGATTTCCCGAGAAAACCAGGTACACCGAATAAAAAACCATTAGTAAAGTAAAGGAGGAATCACGTTGAAAAAGCCATTTTCAAAGTTATTTAATCTACTCGATAAAACGGATCGTCACGTTGAAGATAAGATTGAAAAAATACCGGTTGAAAAAATCGTACCGAACAGATTCCAGCCGAGAAAAGTATTTGATAACAAATCGATCAAAGAACTTGCCGATTCTATTGAAGTTCATGGTCTACTTCAACCGATTACGTTACGACCAATCGAAGAAGGTATGTATGAAATTATCGCAGGCGAACGCCGTTTTAGAGCAATAAAATCATTACATTTTGAAAATGTCGAATCGATTATTCGCTATTTTACAGATCAAGAAGCAGCAGTTATAGCGATTATTGAAAATATTCAACGTGAAGACTTATCTCCTTACGAAGAAGCACTTGCATATAAAGACTTATTATCTATGGATGACATTACACAAAAGGATCTCGCGCATTCACTTGGAAAAAGTCAGTCCTTTATCGCGAATAAATTACGATTATTAAAGCTATCATCACCCGTTATAACGGCGTTACAAAATAATGATATAAGTGAAAGACACGCGAGGGCAATGCTTTCTTTAGATAACGCTATGCAGTACGAAGTGTTAGAAAAAGTAAAAGACAAAGATTTAACTGTTAAAGATACCGAGCAGCTCGTTAAAAACCGTTTGAAACAAAAAGAAACGCAAATTAACTTTAATGATGACATGACATTTCTCATGAATGATTTAGATAATGAAATTCAAAAAATTAAACGTCACGGTCATGAAGTGTTATGTGAAAAAACAGAAGATGAAGATACGTATATCATTAATATAAAAATTAAAAAGTAGGAGAGATGCAGAAATGAGTCGTTTAGAAAGTATTCGTGTTTCTGACATCAAACCGAATCCATATCAGCCGAGACTGCATTTTGACGAAAAAGAGTTAAATGCATTAAAAGTTTCTATACAAGAAAACGGACTACTTCAACCGATTATTGTGCGTCAAACTGTTATAGGGTATACGTTAATTGCTGGAGAGAGAAGATGGCGTGCGTTTAAAGCGTTAAACTTAGAAACTATCGATGCGATTGTCAAAGAAATGTCAGATGAAGAAATGATGACATATGCGATAATTGAAAACTTACAACGTGAAGATTTAGATCCATTTGAGGAAGCGATGAGTTACAAAAAATATATGGAAACGTTGAATCTCAATCAATCAGAAACGGCTAAAAAGCTTGGTAAATCGAGATCATATATCGCGAACATGATTCGTTTATTAAATTTACCTCATTCAGTAATACAACTTATACAAGATGGTAAATTAACAACAGCACACGGACGAACATTACTCAGTTTAAAAAATCAGTTACATATTGAAGAAATCGCTAAACGAATTGTCGATGAAAAGTGGAATGTTCGTGAGACAGAACGTTTTGTACGTAAATTCGAAACGACTAAAAAAACAGAAAAGAAATATGTCGAAAAACCCGCACCAATCGCACGTGTGGAACAGTCCTTAAAACGACGGTTAGGTACGGATGTCGATATTAAACAAGTCGGCAAAAAGGGACAAATAGTTTTATCTTTTACGAGTGTTGAAGAGTACAAGCGACTCGTCACATTACTGAGTGAAATAGGAGAGGATTAAATGATTCTAAAATGGCTAACGTTGATGGCAGTCGAAGCAATTGATACACCATTAGATACGAGTTTTTTAGATACGATATGGAAAAAAATCACATCTGTAGAACTATGGGTTAACGTTGGAGAACGTGTATTATGGTCAATTTTTATAGTCATTTTAGGGATGATCATTATAAAAATTGTCAATCGTATTATCGAAAACTTTTTACTTAAGAAAATTTCCATTCGACCAGGTAGAGCACCCATTAGTTTAAAGCGCAATAAAACACTTCTAAGTATGTTACAAAATAGCGTGACAGTATTTGGATGGTTCGTTATTGTCGTGACAATATTAGAAATATTTAACATACCAGTTGGAACACTGCTCGCTGGGGCAGGGATTGCTGGTTTAGCAATCGGTTTTGGTGCACAAAGTTTAGTTAAAGATATGATTACTGGGTTTTTTATCATTTTAGAAAATCAGTTCGACAAAGGTGACTTTGTAAAATTTACAAATCAAGGATCACCAATTGCAGAAGGACAAGTCGTATACCTCGGACTTAGAAGTTCGAAAGTTTTAGGTTATAACTCTGAAATGTATATGGTGCCAAATGGTACAATAGGAGAAGTTGTGAACTTTTCAAAAGAAAATTCAATAGGCTTCTTAGAATTTTACTTACCAATCGATACAGATATTAGTCGAGTTGAAAGATTATTAAGTGTATATTTTGAAGAAAATTGGCAGAAAAACGAAAGTATCGTAGAACCACCACAATTACTCGGTGTTCAAGATTTCATTAGTGGTCAATTACAATATAGAATTATGTTTATTACGCGTCCAATGGAACAATTCCAGGTGCTACGTGATTATCGTAAAAACATTCAAACGCTTCTTAAAAATAACGAAATTACTCTTGGTGTTCCATCTGTGGAATTTAATGAAGAGAAGCAATAAAGAGGTAAATATATGAGTAAAGAATTCCAGCTTGGCAGTATTGTTGAGATGAAAAAACCACATCCATGTGGAAATAATGAATTTAAAGTCACGCGTCTTGGTGCAGATATCAAAATTAAATGTACAGCGTGTGATCGTACGATTATGTTACCGAGACCAGAGTTTATAAAACGTATAAAGCATGTCAAACAATTTTAATTTGAGGAGAGAAAATAATGGCATTAACAGCAGGAATCGTCGGATTACCAAACGTTGGTAAATCTACTTTATTTAACGCAATTACTAAGGCAGGGGCACTTGCTGCGAACTATCCATTCGCAACAATCGACCCAAACGTCGGAATCGTAGACGTACCAGATGAAAGACTTGATAAGTTAACTGAAATCGTCGTACCAAAAAAGACAGTCCCAACAGCATTTGAATTTACAGATATCGCAGGTATCGTAAAAGGTGCATCAAAAGGGGAAGGTTTAGGTAACAAATTCTTATCTCATATCCGTGAAGTAGACGCAATTTGTCAGGTCGTTCGTGCATTCGATGACGACAACATTACACACGTTTCAGGTAGAGTCGATCCAATTGATGACATCGAAGTAATTAATATGGAGTTAATTTTTGCAGACTTAGAAAGTATCGAAAGACGCTTACCACGTGTTGAAAAAATGGCACGTCAAAAAGATAAGGACGCAATGTTTGAAACAGATGTATTAACTAAAATTAAAGTCGCACTTGAAGAAAACAAACCAGTACGCTCAGTTTCACTGACAGCTGAAGAAAAAGCAGTTGTAAAACATTTAAACTTCTTAACACAAAAGCCAATTATATACGTGGCAAACGTTGCTGAAGATGAATTAGCTGATTTAGAAAACAACGAATATTTAAAGAAAATCATCGATTACGCAAAAGCGGAAGATGCACAAGTTGTACCAGTATCTGCGCGTGTCGAAGAAGAAATGGCAGTACTCGACGATGAAGATAAAAACGAATTTTTAGAAGCACTCGGACTTGAAGAATCAGGACTTGATAAATTAATTCGTCAAACATACGACTTATTAGGACTTGCGACATACTTCACAGCGGGCGTTCAAGAAGTACGCGCATGGACGTTTAAAAAAGGAATGACTGCACCAGAATGTGCTGGGATCATCCATACAGATTTCCAAAAAGGGTTTATCCGTGCGGAAGTAATGAGTTACGATGATCTCGTAGAACTAGGAAGTGAAGCGGCTGTAAAAGAAGCGGGTAAATCACGATTAGAAGGAAAAGATTATATTATGCAAGACGGAGACGTCGTGCATTTTAGATTTAACGTTTAAAAATTAAGGAATAGTTACATTAACAATTGTATTTCGTAAACCTAACTGGTATAATATCTGATTGTGAGTAATGAAAATTATTCCTTGCCAAAACGAATGTTTTGGCCGCAAAGTCCATAAGGAGGTGTAAAGATGAAAAGAGCATACGAGATTTTATATATCGTACGTCCGGATTTAGAAGAAGACGCAGTAAAACAACTCGTTGAGCGTTTTGACGAAGTGCTTACTTCTAACGGTGCTGAAATCATCGAATCTAAAGAGTGGGGTAAACGTCGTTTAGCTTACGAAATCGAAGACTACAAAGACGGTTTATACCAAATTGTTAAATTAGATGCAGAAGATTCAAAAGCAGTTGACGAATTTGACCGTCTTGCTAAAATCAGCAACGACATCATTCGTCACATCGTAGTTCGCGACGAAGAACGCGAAGAAAAGTAATGAATAGAAAATGGAGATGATTACATGCTGAATCGTGTCGTTTTAGTTGGCCGTCTCACAAGAGATCCTGAACTCCGCGCTGGTCAAAGTGGTGTACAAGTAGGTAACTTTACCTTAGCAGTCAACAGACCATTTACTGACAGAAACGGAGAACGTGGTGCTGACTTTATCAACTGTGTTGTATTTAGAAAACAAGCAGAAAACGTTAAAAACTACGTTCAAAAAGGTAGTTTAGTAGGCGTTGATGGAAGACTCCAATCACGTAGCTACGAAAACAAAGAAGGCCAAAGAGTATATGTTACAGAAGTAGTATGTGACAGTGTTCAGTTCTTAGAACCGAAAAATCGACAAAACAGCAGTAATCAGGCAAGTCATGCGGCAGAAAGTTATTCTGAGCCGTATAACAGCGGAAATCAATCTTACGGTTCACGTCCACCTGAGAATCCATTTGCGAATTCTACAGGAAACGTAGACATTAGTGAAGACGATTTACCGTTCTAACATAGAGAATTTAATTTTATAACTACGAATTGTATGTGTATTAGTAGTGTTAAAACTGAAATCAATGTGTGGATTTCGGTGTGTGCAAACCGAGACAATCGTCTCGGTTTATTTTTTTACATAAGTTATTTTAAAATATTTATATAGTGTGTTTAATGCTATTTTTTAAGGAGTTTAGTTATGAGTTTTATAAATAAAAGACAGTCGATCATACTATTTGTACTTATGTCGGTGACATTTGTATTGGTCGCATGTCAAAATAATTCATCTTCAAATAAAGAGGAGCCACCGAGTAAAGACAAAACGGTAGAAGAAAAAGAAGAAGAAAAAGTAAAAACGATAGAACCAGAAGTTGTAACGATATATGTACGTGAAAACTTACAAGAACCATTTGAGGAAATTGCGAAAAACTTCCAAGAAAGTCATGAAGACATCATTCTCGACGTTAAATATTTAAAAAATGATGAAATGATCGATGAAACAATCAATAATGATAAAAATGCAATTGTATTTACAACAGAAGATATTGTAAATGAAATGATTGATGAAAAATTAATCGAACATAAAGACACTGGTGTTGGCATGATGGATGAGCTTGTATTATTTACAAAAGTAGATTCACCAGATATTCAAAAGACATCAGATATCGATGAAGATACGCGTATTGCTATCTTAAACCCTGAGCTTTATGAAGAGGGTGAGTTGAGCAAAAAAGTATTTGAAGACGATGAATTTAAAGATGTAAGTACGACAGACAATCTAATTCTCGGCGATAGTGTAGACGATGTAAAACAAGACATTGCAAATAACAATGCATCTGTTGGAGTCTTATATCTATCAGAAGTTGAAGCAGATGAAGATTATCATGTCCTGAAACGATTACCACGTAACATTGTTGAACCGTATATCTACAAAGTAGGAATTATAAAAAAGGAAGAGCTCGAGAGTAGCACACGAACTGTTTATAGTTACCTATTATCAAACGATAGTTTAGATGTATTCTCTGAGTATGGGTATATTATTTAAATGAAAAGAATACTATTCTTAATCTCACTTATTTTTGTATTAGTAGTAACTGCTTGTAGTAATGATTCAAAACAAGAAAGTAAAAAAGAGACAAAAGCAGAAACGATTACAGTATCTGCAGCAGCAAGTTTACAAGATGCGCTAAATGAAGTAATCGAAGAGTACAACAAAGAAAGTGACGTAAAAATCGATGTCAACTATGGTGGTTCAGGCGCGTTACGTGAACAGATTTTAAAAGGTTCACCAGTTGATCTATTTATTTCAGCGTCACAAGATGATTTTAAACAAGTCGATGACGAAGGGTTAATTTTTGAAAAGAAAGATTACCTTGAAAACAAACTCGTTTTAATTCGTCCTGAAGACGGTACTGTAAATTCAATTGATGATTTAAAATACGTATCACAAATCGCAATTGGTGAGGTAGAAACAGTACCAGCAGGAAAGTATGCAAAAGAAGCGTTCACATCTCTTAATTTGTTTGATGAATTAGAGAGTAAATTTATATATGCAAGTGATGTACGTGCAGTACTCACTTACGTTGCTCAAGGTGAAGTAGACGCTGGGGTTGTTTATGAAACAGATGCTGAAACTGAAAAAGACAACGTCGATATCGTCGATGAATTTGGTAGCGACACACATAAACCGATCATTTATCCGATTGGGACACTAAGTGAGTCTGAATCAGTAAAGGAATTTTATGATTTCTTAAATAGTGACGCTGTATTAGATATCTTTAAAAAGTACGGTTTTACTGTAGAGTAGGGTTTATATGAATATTACTGATATGGCCTTTTGGACCCCGGTAATTTTATCGCTAAAAGTGGCGTCAGTTGCACTTATACTTGCATTTATATTTGGTGTACTTGTAGCGCGTCTCATGACGAAGTATCAATTTAAAGGTAAAGTCGTTTTAGAAACGATACTCATGTTGCCAATTGTACTTCCACCAACAGTAGTTGGATTTATACTCATTATCGTATTTGGTAAAAAGTCGTATATCGGTCAGCTGATATATATGATTTTTGATCACGGAGTACTCTTTACGATATATGCAGCAATTATCGCAAGTACAGTTGTCGCATTTCCTTTAATGTATCAATCAGCGAAAAATGGTTTTTTATCAATTGATCAACATATCATTGAAGCGGCACGTGTAGATGGAAATTCAGAAGCACGTATATTTTTTAAAATAATTATTCCTCTGTCAAAAAATTTACTCATTACAGGAGCGATGTTAAGTTTCGCACGTGCACTCGGTGAATTCGGTGCGACGTTGATGTTTGCAGGTAATATCCCTGGTAAAACACAAACGTTACCTACAGCTGTATACTCAGCGATTCAATCAGGTAACATGACACTCGCTTGGATGTGGGTGATTTCAATTATTACAATTAGTTTTGTGATGATGCTATTTATCCGCGTAAAAGAAAATTGACATTAAAAATTAAACACTATATAATAGTAAAGCACATAAACACACACTACTATACACGTTTTGAATATGTAGTTATAGATACGAATATCGATCACACACATCGATAGTAAATCTATAATCAAGAGGAGGATTACTATGGCAGGTCCAAGAAGAGGCGGTCGTCGTCGTAGAAAAGTTTGCTACTTTACTGCAAACGGAATTACGCACATCGACTATAAAGAAGTAGATCTTCTGAAAAAATTCATTTCAGAACGTGGTAAAATTTTACCAAGACGTGTTACAGGTACTTCAGCGAAGTATCAACGTCAGTTAACAACTGCAATTAAACGTGCACGTCACATGGGATTACTTCCTTTCATTAAAGAAGAAGCTTAATCTTAACACCCTCACTGTACTAGAGGTTACAGCGAGGGTATTTTTTTCTGTTTTATTTTGAAAACGATTGCTTTATAGGCTAAAAATATTTTATGATTACTATAACTATAAGTGGAGGTGTATTCCATGGAAAACACGAAGAAAAGTCTATTTCAAAGAACGTTAGACGTGATTGAAAAAATTGGATCACGTTTACCGGATCCCTTTGTACTATTTTTAATATTTGCAGTCTTAATAGTTGTTATATCAGTTATTGCAACAAGCCTTGGTGCATCAACAGTGCACCCGTCAACAGGTGAAGTTGTTGAAGTTAAAAGTTTACTGTCACGTGAAGGTATTGAATTTATATTAACTGAGACAGTGACGAACTTCACAGGTTTCGCACCACTTGGTCTCGTATTAGCGATGATGCTCGGTGTTGGACTTGTAGAAAAAGTAGGATTTTTTGATTATGTAATTAGAAAAACTTTACTTAAAGCACCACCATTTATACTTACGTATACAGTTGTGTTTGTTGGTATTATGGGGAACATTGCTTCAGATGCTTCCGCAGTTATCATTCCGCCACTCGCAGCGCTCGTATTTTATAAAGTTGGACGTCACCCACTTGCTGGTCTTGCAGCAGGTTTCGCGGGTGCAGGTGCCGGATTTACAGCGAACTTATTAGTCGCGGGTACAGACGTATTACTTTCTGGTATTTCTACAGAAGCGGCGAGAATTATTGATCCAGAATTTGTAGTGACTCCATTAGATAACTACTTCTTTAACGTAGTATCAGTATTTATGTTAACGATTATCGGTGGGTTAATTACGACGAGATTCATAGAGCCAAGACTCGGTACATATGAAGGTGCAGTAGAAGATGAAGAAGAAACTGAAGTTCAAAATGGTGGACGCGGTGTGTTATTAGCGGTAATCGCATCAGTTATTTACTGGGGACTTATCGTTGGTGGATTCTTCTTACCAAACTCATATTTAGCAGGAGAAGACGGTGGATTTTTAAATTCTCCATTATTAAAAGGAATTGTACCTGTTATTTTAGTATGGTTCATGATTGTTGGTGTGACGTTTGGCTTTACGACAAAAGTGTTAAAGACTTCAACAGATGTCACTAATAAAATGGCGGAAGCGATAAAAGATATGGCACCTTATATCGTATTAGTGTTTGCGATTGCTCAGTTCATCGCGTACTTTAACTGGTCTAACTTAGCAATTTGGTTAGCAGTAAACGGTGCAGCATTCTTTGAAAGTATCCAATTCACAGGTATTCCGCTAATTATTCTATATGTCATATTTACTGGTTTATTAAACTTCTTAATTACTTCAGGATCAGCAAAATGGGCATTAGAAGCACCGGTATTTATACCGATGTTTATGCAACTCGGTTATGACCCAGCATTCGTACAAGCAGCATACAGAATCGCAGACTCTAGTATGAACATCGTAACACCACTGTATCCTTTAATGATTGTTATTATTTCATTTATGAGACGTTACGATAAAAATTCAAATATTGGAACATATATGTCATTAATGATTCCATACGCATTCTCATTCTTATTTGCATGGATCATATTACTATTAGTGTTCTACTATACAGGCCTGCCACTCGGACCAGGTGCATATACGTTATTAGAATCTAGAGGATAGAAGGGATATTTATGGACGAGCTAATTAAGTATGCAAAAGAAAATCGTAGGTTACTACATCAAGTTCCAGAAGTTGGATTTACAGAGTATATTACGACATACTTAATTTATGAAAGACTGTCTCAAACAAACTTTAATTTATATGTTGGAGACGACGCACTCGATATTGACACGCAAGTCGGTTTACCGAGTGATGACGTAATGGCAAACACATATCAACGTGCATTAGATTACGGAGTACCGTCTTCATTTCTAGAAAAAATACACCCGTATAAAACAGGTGTAGTTGCGACAATCGATACAAATCAAAAAGGACCTCATGTGGTCCTTCGATTTGATATCGACGCGTTACCAATTAAGGAAAGTAATGAGATTGAACACGTTCCGTTTAAAGAAGGATTTCAGTCGAAACATGACGGTGAGATGCATGCTTGTGGTCATGACGCTCATGCAGCGATTGGAATTAGTGTAGCGACGTATATCGACGAACATATCGATGAGTTAACAGGGAAGTATACAATTATATTTCAAAACTCTGAAGAAGGTGTTAGAGGTGCGGCAAGTTATGCTAAAAAAGGTTGGTTAGATGATGCGGACTACTTTTTAAGTGGACACGTCGGGACAATCAGCGAAGAAGTCGGGACAGTAGGAGCGACAGCGACAAACTTTTTAGCAAGTACAAAGTTCAACGTTGAACTTTTCGGTCAGTCATCTCACGCGGGGTCTAATCCGCAAGACGGCAACAACGCACTTCTCGCAGCATCAGCGATTGCTTTATCATTAAATACAATCGCACCACATAGAGAAGGAGCAACAAGGTTAAACGTCGGTACACTGCAAGCAGGACAAGGTCGAAATATTATACCGGATTATGCAAAACTCGAGTGTGAGTCACGCGGGGAAACGACACAGTTAAATGAATATATGTTTGAACGTGCAAAAGAGATTATCGAAAACGGTGCAAAGATGTACGGCTGTGAGAGTAAAATTACGGTTGAAGGATTCGCACCGAGTGCGACATGTTCTAAAGAGATGATCGATATTGTGAAAAGTGCGACTGTAAGTAATGACGCTGTAAAAACAATTGTCGATGAAGTGTCTATGGACGCATCGGAAGATGCAGCAGTATTTATAAATATTGTTCAGGAAAATAATGGAAAAGCGACGTATTTAATTTTTCCATATCACTTAAAGTACGGTCACCATCATCCGTCGTTTGATGTTGATGAAGCAGTTCTAGAAGTTGCGATTACGACATTTATTAATATTTTAAATGAGTTAAAATGAAGGATTTGAAATTAATGAAACATGAAGAATTTATAAAAGATATTATTGAGTCAAAATCAAAATTTTTAAACGAGGTTAGTACGTATATATTTGAACATCCAGAGACGCGCTTTCAAGAATATAATTCATCAAAAAAGTTAATCGAAACGTTAAAACATGAAGGATTCGAAGTTGAAGAAAATGTCGCAAATATCGATACGGCATTTTTAGGAAAATTTGGTTCTGGGAAACCAGTCATTGGTTTTCTTGGAGAATTCGATGCATTATCTGGTTTAAGTCAAGAGCCAGGCATTGCTGAGCATAGTCCTATTGAAGATGGAGGGAATGGTCACGGTTGTGGACATAACCTACTCGGTATCGGGTCACTTGCTGCAGCAATCGCTGTAAAAGAATATCTCGAAGCTAATAATCTAGAAGGAACTGTAATTTACTACGGAACGCCAGGAGAAGAAGGCGGATCTGGTAAAACATTTATGAGTCGTGAAGGCGTATTTGATGATTTAGATTATGCATTTTGTTGGCATCCAGCGCCAATTAACGCTGTAATGATGAACAAAACACTCGCAAACTATCAAGTGAAGTTTAAATTTAAAGGTACGAGTGCACACGCTGCACAATCTCCTGAACTTGGTCGTAGTGCGTTAGACGCTGTAGAACTTATGAACGTTGGCGTTAACTATATGCGTGAACATATGAGTGACACGGCGCGTGTCCATTACGCAGTGTTAAATACAGGAGGAACTTCTCCTAACGTCGTTCAATCAGACGCAGAAGTGTTGTATTTAATCCGTGCAGAAACGTTAAAAGAAACACGCGAATTATTTGAACGTGTTAAAAAGATAGCTCAAGGTGCTGCATTAATGACAGAAACAGAATCATCATTTGAAATTCAAAAAGCATGTTCAGACTACGAACCGAACCGCGCACTTGAAGCGGTCATGTACGATTATCTTAAAAAAGAAGAAGCGGAAATTACTTTTACAGATGAAGAACTCAAATTCGCTCAAAAAATTGTCGATACACTTTCAGATAGTGAAAAAGAAGGAGCAATTAAAGCCAATGAGAGTTTTGGTGCGGTTGTAGATGGCGAAAAAGTAATCGGAAAACCATTAAGTGACGTCGTTCATGATTACGTTGTAACGGGCAAGATAATGCTCGGATCAACAGACGTTGCAGATGTAAGTTGGGTCACTCCAACTGCACAAATATCTGCAGCAACGTCAGCATTTGGAACACCACTTCATACGTGGCAAATGACAGCGCAAGGTCTATCAAGTTATGCATTTAAAGGGATGTACAGAGCAGCGAGAGTGATGGCAAATACAGCAGTTCACGTACTTCATGACGAAACACTTCTAAGTGAAATGAAAGAAGAACACGAAGAAAAACTAAAAAAACAACCATATGAAAACCCGATTCCAAAAGATGTAAACCCGCAACCATAAAAAACGAAGAGAGGATATTATCCTCTCTTCGTTTTTTTATTATTCCCTTCTATAAATGAACGCTCAGAGTTCAGCCCATAGCTATCCAGTATTTCTACAAATTCTTCATCTTCTAATACGTGATTCGCCTCAGATTTTGGCTTTAAATCTGTTTCATCATCTATTTCGACTTCTTTTTTTCCATCATTGATAATAAGTATAAACTCACCGTTTATAAGTGCTTCATGATACGTATTTAAACTCTCGCCATCTAGGTTAAAGCGGCGTGATATGAGTGATTCTGGAGATTTGTTAAAAAGCCCTCCAACGGTTCTTTCCCATATCGTTCCATCACCTTTTACAAATTCAACATCTGTATTATGTTTAAATTCTTTCGTTGGTCGTTTATTACTGACTACAGTCATTTGGCGCGTCTTAATAAAATTTAATTTTAATTCAGTAATTTTATCAACGAGCGATTTTTCGTCTTGGAATGTATATAGCGTCATCATTTCAACCCCTATTATTGATCTATGTACTTAAATGATACCATAATCGTCTATATGATAACTCGCTCTGTTATAAGTTGTACTTTTATAATTTATAGGATATGTTTATATCAAATATATTTATGAGGTAAAAATAATGTTGAAAGAATTGATGTTCTATTTAAAAGATAAACGACAACGACTCAAATGGACTCAGCATGATTTATCTCTTGAGAGTTCAATTAGTCAAACGGTGATTTCACGCATTGAAAATGGACACGATACGGGAAGTGTACGAGAGTTTTTTGCCTTGTTAGAAACGTTAGATATCGACAGAGAAGAATTCATAATGCAACTCGATTTAATTAGTCCGAGAAAGCAATTAGATGACGCAAGGAAACATAAAGATTTTACTAAAATGAAAGAAGTACTTGAAGGTATTCCAAGCTACATACGTGAGAAAAATTCATACTTAAATACATATTGTATATACCATGAAGCACTTTTAAGCTATAGAGCAGACGATTTAGTTCGTGCAATCCACTTGTTACAAGAAGCTAAATCAATGCTAGAAATATACAATCCTATCGACGTGATACTCGCAGAGATTCATTTAATGATAGGGATTATAGAGTTACAGTTAGGACGAGAAGCGTTTCAACATTTTAAAAAAGCGAATCATGTTATCAAAAATGTCCTTGTTACTCGACAAAACTTTAAACATATCATAAGAGTTTATGGTAACTTAGCAGCAATTTATTGCCGTAAAGGATGGTTTCATCTTGTAAAAAGAGAGTTAGACAATGCAACAGCGCTACAAAAGCAATTCGAGTCGACGTATTTAAAAACAGACATCGAGTATTCACGACTGTTGTTATACATGAATACAAAGGACCCCTTACTACATGATCAATTCACGTATATGAAATGCTTATTAAAAGATTATCCAAATGAGAAAATCAAGCAAAGATTAAGCAATATTCGTATACGAATAGATTAAAATTAATCGATAACATTTAAAATACGCTCTGCTATAATCGATTTAAATTTACAATCATTTAAATTAAGAGGAGAGATATTTAATGAGAATGTTATATTTAGTCACTACGATGTTAATTACAATACAACAGTTGGACGACTGCATCTGTCCGGATTTTATTATTTTTTAAAATAGTGAGGCATATTGATGAAGTCGTTAAATGATCGATTATTGATATGTGATATTTTAGAATGCAAGAAACGTGAAAGCAGCTGCGACGAAGTAAAGCGTTACTGTGATTATTGTATCGATATTATTAAAAGCGGAATTAGCAGTATGTATAAAGAAGTGTTCCAGTTTTTAGAAATGGATGAAGAAATTAACAACCAACTGATTAAAGAAGTAAATCGAATTATTAAGATGTATGAAGAAGTTGAACATTTATTAAAACACAATGATGCGTTATACAAACGATATCAACATCAACTATTTACTGGATTTACAGACCATCTATGTGAGAGCTATTATCTATTTTTAAAACGTCATAACAAAGTAACGATTCCGCGTCACCCTGGAAAACGTAAATCATTAAAAGAATATCGAAACTTTTTAAAGCGCTTTAATTACTCGATACGAGAGGAATATTTATTTGTAAATGAAAAAGAAGATACGAATTGATGTGCTACCCTAAAGTTGGATTTTAGTGTCCAACTTTAGGGGTGCAGCTCAAATTAACGTCTCTTCTTTTTCATTAATTTTAGTAATTGTCTCTTTTACTTAGATCGATTTTTTCTTCATCTTCAAGTTGTACTTGCGCTATACTCTGATACGGAATATAAAGTACGTATTGATCAGCATCCATAGCGTTACTAAACTCTGTTTCTTCATAAGGAGTAAATTGTAAATCTTCAGTAGCTCGCTCTTCGCCGTCTTTATCAGTAAATAAAGACTCAAACTTTTGCCATAAATTTCCTTCTCCCATACGAATTTCTACATCATGCTCGCGAGTAAATTCTGTCGGAGGAGAATGTTTTGAGAAAAGAATGACACGTCTTTCATCGACACCTTCGTGTCTTAATTGTTGTACTCTTTTACTTACGTTACCGATATCATCAAACACTTCTATATTTCTATTTTGTTCCATAATAGAACACCTCGTTTATTTTATAGTCATACTTATATCTACCCTAAATAAATTCATGTAAACAGATATAATTAAATTCATACACAATTTAGACAATTTAAAATATTTAATCTTGAAAATAATATACTTTAAATACGTTTTAGACTGGTCTATAATAGTACTAATCTATTTTAGGAGGCTAGTTCAATGTGGGAAAACAAATTTACTAAAGAAGGATTGACGTTTGACGACGTACTACTTATGCCAGCTCATTCAGAAATTCTACCAAGAGAAGTAGACACAAGTGTGCAACTGACTGACAAAATTAAGCTCGGCATTCCAATAATCTCTGCAGGTATGGATACTGTTACAGAGTCTAAAATGGCGATTGCGATTGCACGCCAAGGTGGTTTAGGTGTTATTCACAAAAATATGTCAATCGAAGCACAATGCGAAGAAGTAGAGAAAGTTAAACGTTCAGAAAACGGTGTAATTACAGATCCATTCTTCTTAACAAAAGAAGAAAAAGTATTCGCGGCTGAACATTTAATGGGTAAATATCGTATTTCAGGTGTTCCAATTGTAAATAATCCAGAAGAGAAAAAACTCATTGGCATCCTAACAAATCGTGACTTACGTTTTATTACAGACTATTCAGTAGTAATTGATGACGTAATGACTAAAGAAAATCTGATTACAGCACCAGAAGGTACTACGTTAGAAGATGCACAGAGCATTCTTCAACAACATCGTATTGAAAAGCTTCCAATTGTCGATGAAAACAACGTATTAAAAGGTTTAATTACGATTAAAGACATCGAAAAAGTCATCGAATTCCCAAATGCTGCTAAAGATGAGCATGGACGCTTACTTGTAGCTGCAGCAGTTGGTATTTCTAGAGATACAGACAAACGTATTGAAGAATTAGTAAAAGCTGGTGTAGATGCGTTAGTTATCGACACAGCACACGGACATTCAGCAGGCGTTTTAAACGCAATCAAAAAGATTGTTGAAGAATATCCAGAAGTCGAAGTAATCGCAGGAAACGTTGCCACAGCTGAAGGTACGAGAGCTTTAATTGAAGCGGGTGTTGACGCAGTTAAAGTAGGTATTGGACCAGGATCTATTTGTACAACGCGTGTCGTTACAGGTGTTGGTGTACCACAAATCACTGCAATTTATGACTGTGCAACTGAAGCACGTAAACATGGTAAATCAATCATCGCAGATGGTGGTATTAAATTATCAGGAGATATCGTTAAAGCTTTAGCAGCAGGCGGACATGTCGTAATGCTAGGTAGTTTACTCGCAGGTACGACAGAATCTCCAGGTGAAATTGAAATGTTCCAAGGTCGTCGTTATAAAACATATCGTGGTATGGGATCGCTCGGTGCAATGGAACAAGGTTCAAGTGACCGTTACTTCCAAGATGAAAAAGAAGCGACTAAATACGTTCCTGAAGGTATCGAAGGTCGTACAGAGTACAAAGGACCTGTAGCAGATACAATTTATCAGTTAATGGGTGGATTACGTTCAGGTATGGGTTACACAGGCTCTAAAGACCTTAAAGCATTAAGAGAAAACAGTCGATTCACACGTATTACGTCAGCTGGACTTATCGAAAGTCACCCACATAACGTTCAAGTTACTAAAGAAGCTCCGAACTACTCTATTTAAGAGAGAGGCTATAAACTTATGGAAATGGCAAAAGAACAAGAACTTATTATTGTAATAGATTACGGTAGTCAATATAACATGCTTTTAACACGTCGTATTCGTGATTTAGGTGTATATAGTGAATTACGTAATCCAAGTATTACTTTAGAAGAAATTAAAGAACTAAATCCTAAAGGTATCGTATTATCAGGTGGACCAAAATCAGTATACGAAGAAGATGCATATACTGTTGATAAAGGTATTTTTGACTTAGGAATACCAGTTCTCGGTGTCACGTATGGTATGCAGTTAATTGCATACAATAACGGTGGAGAAGTAAAACCATTAGACAACGCATTTTCAGGTGTTGATACGATTGAACTTAATACTGAAAGTCCATTATTTAAAGGATTAGACAAAGAAGTTAACGTTGCGATGAGTTACCACGACGAAGTGGCGTCAATCGGTGATGACTATGAGATCATCGGAAGTACGAAAGACTCAAAATACGCAGCAATTCAGCATAAATCAAAACCTATTTACGGTATTCAGTTCCACCCAGAATCAAAATCAACAGAGAATGGTGATACATTCACCGAAAACTTCGTAAGAGATATTTGTGAATGTCACGGTGAATGGACGATGGGTAACTTTATCGACATCGAAGTTGAGAAAATTCGTGAAGAAGTTGGCGACAAAAAAGTAATCTGTGCGATGAGTGGTGGAGTAGATTCATCAGTTGTTGCGGTACTTATGCAAAAGGCGATTGGCGACAATTTAACATGTATCTTTGTAGATCACGGCTTACTTCGTAAAGGTGAAGCGGAAATGGTAATGGAAGCGTTCGGTAAAGGATTTAACATCAACATCATTAAAGTCGACGCACAAGACCGTTTCTTAGGAAAACTAAAAGGAGTATCTGATCCAGAACAAAAACGTAAAATCATCGGTAACGAATTTATTTATGTATTTGACGATGAAGCGGCGAAACTTAAAGATATCGACTACCTTGCACAAGGTACGATTTACTCAGACGTCGTTGAATCAGGATCTGAAACGTCAGAAACAATTAAATCACACCATAACGTTGGTGGATTACCAGAAGATATGGAATTTAAACTCATAGAACCAATCGCGACACTCTTTAAAGACGAAGTGCGCCAATTAGGACTTGAGTTAGGTATTCCTGAAGAACTCGTATGGCGTCAACCATTCCCAGGACCAGGTCTAGGAATTCGTGTCCTTGGAGAAGTGACAGAAGAAAAATTAGAAATCGTTCGTGAAACAGACTATATTTTACGTGATGAAATTCAAAAAGCAGGCTTAAATAAGAGCATTTGGCAATACTTCACAATATTACCAGGTATCCGATCAGTCGGTGTAAAAGATGATAAAAGAACGTATGACTACACAGTAGGAATTCGTGCAGTACACAGTGTAGACGGAATGTCATCAGACTTTGCGAAAATCGACTGGGATGTACTTGAAAAGATTTCAAAACGTATGGTTAAAGAAGTTAAAAATGTAAACCGTGTCGTATATGACATTACTAGCAAACCACCCGCAACAATTGAGTGGGAATAATAACAAAACCGTAGCCAAGACAGATGTGCTACCGAGAAGTTGGGCTTTTAGAAATAAGCAGATTGTAAGGCATGTTTCCTGAATTGTTCAGGTGACATGCCTTTTAATTTTATCTTTATCATATTGTCTATACTATTAAATTATTAGGAGTTTATAATTAATCGTACAAATTCATCGACAACTTTTAAATTTAAGCTTTCTTCTTTATACGCTAGCCACGTATTTCTATAAATATTTTTACCATTATCTTTAATTGGCATCGTATAGAGGTTGTTTTCATTTTGAATGTTAATAGCTGGAACGATTGTATAACCGAGTCCACGTTTTACCATCTCTATACTCGTTTCTATTCGGTCAACTTCCATTGTTGTATAGACTGGAGAATTATAATTATCTCTCCACCACTTATCGATTGTATTTTTTAAACTGAGATCTGTTAGATACTGTATATAGTTTTCTTGTGGTAGTGATTCTAAATCAATTTTGTTTGTAGAAATAATATGTAGATTATCCTTTTCAAGTATGTGCTTTTTACTGTTCCACTTAAAATCTCCTCTTAAAAATGCGACGTGGATTGTTTCGTTTTGGAGCTTTTCTAATATTTCACTACTCCATCCGGTTACGAGTTCAACTTCAATATTCGGATATTTTTTAATAAAATTTTCCAGTAAATCTGGTAATTCATAATGCGCATAGTTACTCGAAGACCCGATGCGAATGGTCCCTTGAAGTTCATCTTTCATATTTTTTAAATGATCCAGTAGCTTTCTTTCTTCTTTTAACATTCTCTTTGAATGTTCAACTAAATAAATACCTTCAGCAGTAAAAGAGATTCCTTTATTTCCTCGATGTAAAATTTGTATTCCAAGAGATGATTCGATTTGTTTAATTCTGTAAGTTAATGATGGTTGTGTCGTGTACAATCGTTTAGCGGTGCGTGTTAAATTCATTTCTTCATATAGAGTAATTAATAATACCCAATCTTTCGTATCCATTTTTAACCTCTTGATATAAATAAATTCTATTAGTTTATATTTAATATATATATTTTACTTATGTCAAATGGACACATAAAATTTATATAAGAGAACTTTTAAAAGGAGTAATATAAATATGGAATATAAATTTGACATTGTCGTTGTAGGTACTGGTAATGCTGCGTTATCAGCAGCAGTTGCTGCAAGTGAAGAAGGTAAAAAAGTATTGATGCTAGAAAAGGGACCAAAAAATAATAGAGGCGGAAACTCGTTTTTCACAGACGGCGCGATACGCTTTGCATATAAGGATTTAGATAGCTATAGAGAAATCGTGTCGGATATTTCAGAAGATGATGAAATCGTACTTCCGAAATACGATAGTGAAGACTTCTATAATGACATGATGAAAGTCACGCAAGGTAAATCGAAACCTGAACTCGCAAGACATCTCGTAGAAAATTCATATGACACAATTCTTTGGATGAAAAAACAAGGCGTAGAATTCATAGCAAATGAAAACCAGTATTTTGAAAAAGACGGTGTAAAAACGTTTTGGGGAGGATTACCTACAAAAACATATCGTAAAGGGATTGGTTTAGTAGAAGCATTATTTAAAAAAGCTGAAGAGAACGGTGTAGAAATATGGTATAGCTCACCTGCAGTTAAACTTGAAGCAAGTAATAATAAAATTACTGGTGTACACGTGAATAAAGACGGTGAGAACGTACAAATTGCTGCAGATGCAGTCATATTAGCATGTGGTGGATTCGAAGCAGACGCTAAAAAGCGTACAGAAAATCTAGGTGAAGAATGGTCTGAAGCAGTCGTTCGAGGCACAAAACATAATACAGGTGACGGTATTTCTATGGCGTTAGAAGTCGGGGCTGTAAAAGCTGGACAGTATGATGGATGTCACGCACATACGACAGATTACAATGCACCAAAATTCGGTGATTTCGAAAAGCCTGGCGATATATACAAAAAATCCTCATATCCACTCGGTTTAATTGTAAACGCTGAAGGTAATCGATTTGTAGATGAGGGTGCGGATTTTAGAAACTATACGTACGCAAAATACGGAAAAGAGACGTTAAAACAACCGGGTCATAGAGCATTTCAAATTTACGATAGCCAGGTGAAACCACTACTTCGTGTTGAATACGAATTAGACGAAGCGACTAAAATCGAAGCAAATACTTTAGAAGAACTTGCTGAAAAAATGAATGTCGATACAAAACAATTTTTAAAAACAATTGAAGAATATAACGCTGCAGTTCTTGAAGGTGACTACAATCCGAGCATTAAAGATGGTAAATCAACATCTGGCATTGACCCTAAAAAATCAAATTGGGCGTTAAAATTTAACGAAGCACCGTTTTATGCATATCCTGTCACTTGTGGGATTACGTTTACATTCGGTGGCATTAAAGTGAACGATAAAGCAGAAGTATTAAATGTAAATGACACACCAATCACAGGGCTATATGCAGCTGGTGAGATGGTCGGTGAATTATTCTATCATAACTATCCAGGTGGATCAGGACTCATGTCAGGATCAGTATTCGGAAAAACAGCAGGGAAAAATGCTGCGAAATTATAAATAGAGACGATATCATCGTATAATGAATAAATAACAATCTAATTAGGAGAGATACGATGAATATTGGCTTAATTGGTGCAGGTGCGATTGGACAGTTTTTATTAAAACATACGAAAGAACGTAGTGACTTACGTATTACGAATATTTTAGTACGAGATAAATCTAAGTATCAGCATTTAGAAGAGGCGTATAATGTAGATCTGTATACGGATCTGAACGAATTTTTAAACTCAAACATTGATATTGTAGTAGAAGCCGCGAATGTTGAAGTAGTTAAAACGTATTTAAAAGATGTCTTAAACGTAAAAGATATGATGGTAATCAGTATCGGTGCGTTTAGTGACACTTCGTTATTAGAGAGTGTAAGTGCGAGTCAACATAAACTCTATTTACCATCAGGCGCAGTTGGTGGTCTAGATTTAATACAAAACGTAAACACTCTAAATCATTTAAGTAGCGTCACACTTACGACGACAAAACCAGCATCATCACTTGTAGACGATGAACTATCAGAACCAACAGTCGTATTCGAAGGTGATGCAAAAGACGCTATCGACAAATTTCCTAAAAACATGAACGTATCGATTATTTTATCTCTCGCAGGATTAGGGATAGAAAAAACAAAAGTTCGACTCATCGCGGATCCGAATGCGACAGAAAATGTACACCACGTAAAAGTAACGGGAGAATTCGGAGAAGCGACAATTGAAGTTAAAAATCATCCGTTAAAAGAAAATCCAAAGACAAGTGCACTTGCAGCTCTTAGTGTCTTAAGTTCGTTAGAGCGTCTTGATAGTAATGTTTTTATTGGATGAACTTCGTAGAATAAACAAAGGACGTATTCTAAAATGTTTTAGAGTACGTCCTTTTAATTATGAATATTATTCAACTTCATAGAATCCCATATATTCATTTCCAGAATAATTTCGTAGTAGTACATTCAGACCATGATTTTCTAGGTGAGTAAAATCTGAGAAAATACCTGTATATAATTTCTCGTTTTTAGGATGCTTTTTAAAATCTGTAAATAATAAAGAGACTTCATTTTTATCTTTATCCAGAACATCTATGGATAAATTCGTGCCATTTAATTTATAAGAGCCAGGATAACTTTCACCAAGATATTGAATAGAAACTTTATTGTTTTTATTAAAATCAAAGATTAAGTAAGCACTGTTTGTCGAGAAATCATCTAACGTATTACCAATCTGAATCACAGTAAACACAGAGAGCTTTTTGTCGGTTAATTCATTAGCTTCTGAAGAACATCCGTTCAGCAGGAAAGCTACAGATAAGATAAGAGCAATACATAGTTTCTTCATAATAAAATTCTCCTTATATATAGTAATTTTATTATAAAAAAATAATTGTAAATTGCAATTATTTTATCTTATAAAACACTTTTTACTTAATGAATGCCAAACACATTGTTTAAATAATTGCTGATAATATTTACTTTCAAGTCAAAATAAACTTGCTTCACTTCGTAAAAAATACCCTTAAAGTTGATTGTCGTTTTCAACTTTAAGGGAGTAGGTCATTGTGATGTACCTGTTATTTTTTGTTCTGCTCTTGTTCTAAGATATGATCAATGATTAGGTCGACCATTGCTTCTACACCGTCTGCGTTTAAGTGAATACCGTCTGGTTCAAAGTATTCGACATGTCCTTCTGATGCTTTGTACCAGTCGATGACTGTGACGTTTTCAAATTCTTCTCCTGCAGTGTGTATTTTTTTGTTAACATTGCCTTCCCAGTCTCTTGGGACACGTATTGTCACGAGGTAAATGTTTGCACGGTTAAATGTTTGAATGAAGTCTTCAAGTTGTTCTAATGAAAAGTCTCCGTTTGTTCCAAGTTCGAGTACGATGTTTTCGTTTTCGCTATTAAAGTGTGGGTATTTCGTTCTTGAAATTTCAATTGCTTGGTACATTTGACGTCCGACTTCACCGTTGATGACGGCGTTTGGTATACGGTATTGTATGTTACTACCGATATTTACCATGATTGAGTCTCCGATAAATAGTGGCGATGCATGTGATAAATATTCACTCGCAAAGTCTTGTTTTTCTTTTTCAAGTTCGGCTTGTTCTTCTTTGTCAGCTTCTTCTTGAGCGATTCTCGCTTTTTCATCGGTAAATTGCTTATGATTTTTCTTTATGTTCCATGCAACGCTTTTTGGTGTACTAGAAAACTGCATCGTACCATCTTCAGTGTTGAATGATGATTGTTTGTTCACATCTTTATGGAGGTGATCAAAAATTCCGAGCAATGTGACGAGTAAACCTGCGACTAAAATGACACTTACTGTGGATTTCACAATGAGTGCGCGACTCGTGTTATATGCGGGCTTAAAGAAGTTAAACCCTTGTTTACGAATCGGTGTTTCAACAAATCTAAATGAAAGCTCAGCAGCAATACAAGTCAGTATCACTTGTAGTAGGATAATGTGAAGTGGGATTTGTCCTGCTACGTAATGCATGTTCATAAAGACGATAATCGGGTAATGCCATAAGTAAAGACTATATGAGCGTGTCCCGATCCAAAGCATCACCGGATTTGATAACGCGTGGCCGAGCTTTGACACCGGATGTACACTCGCAGCAATTGCTGGAAGTGTTAATAGAGTAACAAAGAATAGTCCGCCGGCATATAACCAGTTTGAATAATCTTTTGTAAACATCATAAACAAAATGAGTATGATGAGTGACGTAATACCAATAGTATCAATCACTTGTTGATACCTTTTAGGTGTTTCTGTTTTTAAGTTAAATGGTGGCCAAATGAATGCAAGTAATACACCGAGTAAAATCGTATGTGCACGTGTATCTGTTCCGAAATACACGCGTGAGTTGTCCATATCTGGCACCATGAATAAAGTCATTAAAAAGAGAGACACAAAAGTCATTAGTAAAACGGCTATCGGCATCGTTTTATTTGAACGCCCGAATTTAAGTAATAAGACGAAAATCACAGGCCAAATAATATAAAATTGTTCCTCAATTGCTAAACTCCATAAGTGCATTAAAGGTTTTGGTTCACTTGCTTCGAAGTAACTCACATCTTCAAATATGTACCACCAGTTCGACACGTAAAAGAGTGCAGCGAGTGAATCGTGTTTAATTGTTTTAATCATTTGAGGTTCAAATATTAACGTATAAAGGATGACGACCCCGATTAAAAAGAACACAGCCGGGATTAGTCGTTTAATACGGCGAATCCAAAAGGCGATTAAATCGATGGATCCTTTTGATTGGTACTCATGAATGAGTAAACTTGTAATTAAATATCCTGAAATTACAAAGAACGTATCTACACCTAAAAATCCACCAGGAAGCCATAGTGGATTTAAATGATATATAATAATCGCAATAACAGCGATTGCACGTAGGCCATCGAGTCCTGTTAAATAGCGTTTCGGTTTTACTGAAAAATGAAATTTATCCGGCATGAGTATCTGTGCCTCTCTATAATATGATTCAATATAATAATTTTATAATATAGAATGTTACTGTATCATGTCAATTGTTACACGAAAAAGACAAAAATAAATCGTTATCATTACTAATTATACCATTTTTATTATTTGATATAATGAAATTGTGTAAAAATAAATTGACGAAAATTCAAAATAACGGGGGTTACATTATGTTTAATCAAACAGATACTTTACAGTTTTTAGAAGACTTACTTAATATCAATAGTCCAACAGGATATACGAAACAAGCGATAGATTTCTTAAGAACTGAAATAGAAAAACTCGGTGTAAAAACTTCGACGACACATAAAGGGAATTTAATTGCGTATATCGAGGGAGAAGATACGTCAGTGACGCGTGCATTGTCTGGACACGTGGACACACTTGGTTTGATGGTACGCTCTATTAATAGTGACGGTACGTTAAATTTAACAAAACTTGGTGGACCGCTGACACCAACGTTAGATGGAGAGTACTGTGACATTATTACGAGAAGCGGTCATGTATATACGGGTACAATACTATCGACGTCACCATCGATTCACGTATTTAAAGACGCATCGAAAAAAGACAGAGACATCGATAACTTAGTCGTAAAAATCGATGAACGTGTCGTGTCAAAAGAAGATGTTGAACGTAAGCTTGGTATTCAAAACGGTGATATCGTCGCGTATGATCCGAAAACTGTAGTGACATCATCTGGTTTTGTTAAGTCGAGATTTTTAGATGATAAAGCATCTGTAGCGTTATTAGTAAGTCTCATTAAAGCAATTAAAGCAGAAGACGTTAAACCGAAAACAAACTTACAGTTTATATTCACAGCGTACGAAGAAGTCGGTCACGGTGCATCATATTTACCTGAAGAAATTACAGAGCTTCTTGCGGTAGATATGGGTTGTATTGGAGAAGACCTAAGCTGTACAGAATACGACGTCAGTATTTGTGCAAAAGACTCCTCTGGTCCGTATGATTACGAAATGGTTTCGAGTTTAATAGAATACGCAAAACAAGAAGAACTAGGGTTCGCTGTAGATATTTACCCAATGTACGGCAGTGATGCGAGTGCAGCACTGAGTGGTGGCGCAAATATTAAGGCCGCGTTAATTGGACCAGGCGTTGCAAACAGCCACGGCATGGAACGTACGCACGTCGACGCGTTACTCAATACGTTTAAATTACTCGTGAAATATGTAGAAAACTAATGATGAAGTGGCATAAAACGGTCACCATATCCGCCCCGATTGATGAGGTGTTTCATCTATTTAATGTTGAACACTTCAATAAAGTGAAGCCTGAGTTGAAGCGGATCGAAGTGATTCGTAAGACTCATAACAAGGTCGGCAGCACGTACAAAGTGACGCACGAAGAACACGGCAAAACGATACAGTATGTTGTGACGCTCGATAGTTATGAGGACGAAGCAGACTATAAGTTATTACGATTCTCTTATACGATTAGCAACTTCTTTCAAAAGAGTACACAATATAAGTTGATAAAAAAACAACAAAGAGAGACTGAACTCATCTACAGTGGAGAGATGCGCGGTAAATATTTCCTAGGAAATATTATATTGAAGATGTTATCAAAATCTCAACACGACCAGACGATTGAGACGTTTCTCTTACGCATAAAAAATTTGTATAAAGATTGATAGATAAAAAACCTCTTTCCCGTTCAGATGAGTGGGGAAGAGGTTTTTAATCACTTTTATGGTCTAACTTCTAATTTTTTTGGATTTACAAACTCATAGCCTTTATATCTCAGGCCTTCAAGTATTTTTGGGAGTGCGTCTCTCGTCCATTGACGGTCGTGCATAAGTAAGTTTGCTCCGTGATCGAGGTATTCTGAATGTACCATCTTATATTCGAGAATGTCTTTGTCGAGGTATCCAGGAGTTGCATCGTATCCATACGTCCAGTTCATGGACTGCATACCTTTATTTTTTAAAATTTGTTCAGAAGCTTCTGTATTAATACCAAAAGGAGCGCGGAAGAATCTGGGTTTTTCTCCGGTAATTTCTTCGATGAGATTATTTGTTGATATAATTTCTTCGTTTACTGCTTCATAAGATAACTTTGATAAGTCTGGGTGATTTTGTGTGTGGTTTCCAATTTCAAAACCTAAATTATAAATTTCTTTTAACACATTTTTACCGCGCTCCGAGTTTAAAAACATTCCGTTTACAAAAAAGATTGCAGGTGCGTCGTACTCTTTTAATATATATGCGATGTCTAGCGCATAATCTGCGGGTGCATCATCAAACGTGAGTAACGCAACTTGTGTGTTAGTACCTTCTTCGATTGGAAGGACTCTATACGTTTCGTGATCTATATAATACTCTCTCGCTATTTCTTCATCTTCTTCTACAATTTCAGTTTCAGTGTCTTCTTCACTCTCATCATGATCATTTTCGTCTTCTTCAGGTTCAGTTTCCTCTTCAACAATTGTTTCAGTGTTGTCATCAGTTTGTTCGGGTACTTTTTCTGTATGTTCTTGAGTGTCTTCTTTTGATGTACATGCAGATAAAATAAGGAAAGATAGTAGTAACATATAAAGAATTTTCTTCATAACAATTAAACACCTCTTACTTCATATTATATATGAAATTTTAAGAAGTTTAATAAACTTAAAGGAATTTCTATGAAAGATTAGTATAATAATGTTAAACATGTTTATTGAGGTGGTATAAGTGAGTAAAGAAGCTTTATTGATTGTTGATATGAGTAACGACTTTGTAGATTTAGACGGGCCATTAAACGTTGGAGAAGCTGGACCTGCCATTACGCCTTATATACGAGATTTAGCGGACGAATTTTTAAAAGACGGTAAGTATGTAGTGATTTCTATGGATGACCATGCGCCGGATGATGCGCACTTTGATTCTTGGCCAGTGCATAACGTAACAGGGACAAAAGGACAAGAGTTATATGGACCACTTAAAGAATGGTACGATGAAAACAAAGATAATGATCACATTATTTATTCAATGAAAGAAAACTATAATGCATTTTTTAACACTGGTTTAGATGAAGTGTTACGTGAGCGTGACGTTGAAACGGTACACATTTGTGGAGTCGCAACAGATATTTGTGTGTTTTTAACAGCGTCAGGTGCAGATGCGAATGGTTTTAAAACAGTCATCCACAAACGTGGAGTCGCGACGTTTACAGATCAACAAGAGTCGAGTCTAGAACATATGGAGCGTTGCTTCCATTCAGAAATTGTAGAGTAAAATTACATACATAATATTGAATAGGAGGAATTATATGTTTGATTTAACGAAAAAAGTTGCACTTGTCACAGGTGGTGCGAACGGAATTGGTAAAGGGATTTCGACGATGCTTCAAAAAGCTGGAGCATTCGTTATTATTGCAGATTTAGACAAAGAAAACGGTGAAAAAGTCGCAAAAGAATTAAACGGAGAATTTTATGAGCTAGATGTGACAAATCTTGATGGTATCGAAAAAACGGTCGACAGCATCGTTGAATCTCACGGAAAAATCGATATCCTCGCTTCAAATACAGGGATATTCCCTCAAAAATTCATTGAAGACATGTCTGAACCAGATTACGACAAAGTACTTGACGTTAACTTAAAATCATCTGTCTTTGTAAGTAAAGCTGTGTTAAAGCATATGAAAAAGGCGAATTACGGCCGTGTTATCTTTACATCTTCAGTAACAGGACCAATCACTGGATATCCAGGGTGGGCACATTACGGTGCGTCAAAAGCAGCACAACTTGGATTTATGAGAAGTGCAGCGTTAGAGTATGCAAAGTACGGTATAACAGTAAACAGTGTGCAACCAGGTAACGTGTTAACTGAAGGGTTAAAAGCCCAAGGTGAAGAATATTTAGAAGGTACAAAATCTATCATTCCGATGCATGAATTAGGAAAGCCCGAGGATATTGGTGCAGCAGTTGCATTCTTTGCATCTGACGAAGCGGGTTATATTACAGGACAAAGTATCGTCGTCGATGGTGGACAGATTTTACCAGAAGAACCAGACGGTATTTTATAGAACGATTTGAAAGTTTAAATGGAGCGTATTTTTATGAAAAAAATGATTGGACTTTCAGTGCTTACGATATTTTTAGTCGGATGTACTGGAAACAACGGCATTATTAATAAAGACGATCACAAAGTAACTTCAACGCCTGCTGAAACTGAAACAAATGAACAGGAGGAAGAAGAAGTTGTCGAAGAGACACCACTTGTAACGGAAGAAAATGTGTTTACAGAAGGTACAATCGAACAACTCGTAAACCCAGCGTATGCATTATCTGAAACATATGAACCGTCTGACTTAGTACTCGTTGACTTACTGAGCACGCAAGAGACATATTTAAGAAGTGAAGCATATGAGGCACTGAAAGAACTGTTTGAAGCGGCAAATGAAGAAGGACTACAACTTTATGCAGTGTCTGGATATCGATCATATGCAATGCAAGAAACGCTTTACAATAACTATATATTTCAACATGGACAAGAAGAAGCCGATCGATTTAGTGCAAAACCAGGGACAAGTGAACACCAAACAGGACTTGTGATGGACGTCAGTAGTGAAAGTGCGTGGTTTGGATTATCAGAAAGCTTTGAAGCAACACCAGAAGGTGAGTTTGTAAAAAACAACGCACATAAATATGGATTTGTCGTTCGTTATTTAAAAGGTAAAGAAGATATTACGGGGTATATGTATGAACCATGGCATATACGTTACTTTGGTAAGGAACTCGCACAAGAATTATACGATAGCGGGTTAACATACGAAGAGTATCTAGAAAATAACAATATATCATTAACACCAGTAAGTGAAGTAAAATAAATTTCAATAATACTAACGCCTTTTGACCAATCAACATCTCTTCTGAAAAAGATATATCGCTTTTATAGTTGTACAATATATTGTACAATTCAATTAGGAGATGATAGTAATGAGTGTAGAAACATATTCAAATGCAAGAAAAAATTTCAGACAACTAATTAATCAGGTAAATGAAAATAGCGAAGTGATAACAATCACAACAAATGAACATAATGCTGTTTTGATGTCTGAAGATGATTATAATTCTATTATGGAAACTTTTTATTTACAAAAAAATCCATACAATAACGAGCACTTAAAACGTTCAATTTCACAATTAGAAAATGATGAAATAGTTAAGGTTAATATTGATGACTAAACTACTCATTACATTTTCAACTGATGCTTTTGAAGACTATAAAGAGTGGCAAATACAAGATAGAAAAACTTTGAAAAAAATTAACCAACTCATCAAAAGTATTGAGAGAGATGGAGTACTTGAAGGTATCGGAAAACCAGAAAAATTAAAAGGAAATTTAAGTGGCTGGTATAGTAGGAGAATTACACAGGAACATAGACTTGTATATAAGATTGATAAAGGATCAATTATGATTGCTTCATGTAAATATCATTATAAATAAATGCAGTGTATACTATGTTCACATCGGTGATAAAATGAAAAATATGAGCTAGAAAAGTGGAAATATAATGAACGATATAATTAACGGAAAAGAGATATAAAGCAAGATTCGTGTTGTTTAAACAGAATCTTGCTTTTTTATTTCTTAACAGTGATTAAGTCAACTGATACAGGTCGGTTTTTATATTGAGATAGTATTATTCATACAAAACGTTGAATTATTTATCTATTTTCGTTACATTTTAGAAAAGAGAACGCTTTTTGTGAGGAGTGTGTCGGATGGATATTAAGCAGTTTTCCGAGGATTCTTTAACGATTTACCTCGGTGACACAGTGGATGTTGAGACGAATCAAAAGTTGATGATTTTAAAATCGATAATTGAGTCATGGAATTTTCATGGCATTTATGAAATTGTACCGTCTTATACGTCGCTTACGATTCATTATGACTTATTAGAAACTGATGTGACAAAGTTAAAAGAGAAGCTAGGTGAAGTGGATACGGCTTTACTCGACGTTTCTGAGTTGTCTTATAAAGTTGTCGAGATACCGGTATGTTACGGCGGAGACTATGGGCCAGATGTCGAACGTTTTGAAACGGATGAGTTTACGGAGGATGATTTAATTCGTCTTCATGCAGGTAGAGAGTATCATATTTTTATGCTCGGATTTATGCCAGGATTTCCGTTTCTCGGTGGGTTAGATGAAAAACTATATAAAGAACGTTTAGACAACCCACGTACAAAAATCCCTGGAGTATCTGTAGGGATTGGGGGAGAGCAAACGGGTGTGTATCCGTTTGATAGTCCAGGTGGTTGGAATATTATCGGTCGTACGCCAGTCCCGTTATACGATAATAATCGAAGTGAACCGATACTGTATGAAGCAGGAGACCGCATTGTGTTCCGTTCAATTTCTGAAGAAGAATATGACACGATTGTCGAGGCGTATAATAACGGTGTTTATAAAGCAAAAGTGACGAAGCGAGGTAGTAATAATGACAATTAAAATTATTCATCCTGGAATGTATACGACAATACAAGATAGAGGACGTTATGGATATGAGTCACTCGGTTTTTCACCAGCTGGTGCGATGGATTATGAGAGTTATTATTTAGCAAACCAGTTGATCGGTAACGACTTAAACACGCCTGTCTTAGAGATGACATTAAAAGGCGCGAAGTTTCAAGTGACGAGCAACGTTACAATTGGAACGGCTGGAGCAGATATGCCGCTACTCATAAACGATGAAGAATATAGAGTCGGAGCAGCGATTGATTTAGTAAAAGGCGATATCGTTGAATTTGGATACGCGCGTCACGGTGTGCGTACATATGTCGCATTTTTAGGTGGATTTGATATCGATGAAGAACTTGGGAGTTATTCTACTCATTCGAGAAGTAAAATTGGTGGGTTCCAAGGTAGAGCACTTCAACCGTTTGACGTCTTATATATAAACGGTGGGCTCGCGCGACATGGTTATAAAGTTGTAACGAAAGAGCTCGACACGTCAAACGTAATTAGAGTAGTTAAGGGACAACAATATGACCGCTTCGATGAGGAAAACTTAGATCACTTTTTCCATAGCGAATATACAGTATCAAAAGAAAGTGACCGAATGGGATATCGTTTAGATGGTGAATCTGTTGAAGCGACGAGTCACGATATTATTAGCGAAACGATTCTATTCGGGAGTATTCAAGTGCCTAAAAATGGAAAGCCAATTATATTACTTTCAGACCGACAAACAGCGGGCGGTTATACAAAAATTGCGACCGTTGCGAAAGTAGACATTCAAAAAATCGCACAAAAGAAACCTGGAGATAAAATACAATTTAAACTCATCACGATTGAAGAAGCGACTGAGCTATATAAAGAACAGTTACGCGCGATTCATAATAAAGAGTTTATCGGAACGACAAAAGAGTTTAATAATGTGAGACGTCCAGTTTCACAGCGTATTCATACATTAATTGGAGGTAAATCGTAATGGATATCAATACAGTTAAAGAACTGATCAAACTATTAAACGATGAGAATTTATCTGTTTTAAAAATAGAAAGTGATGATATTAAAGTACACCTTGAACGTGATACGAATGTTTCAAAAGGAGGTAGTCAGAAAGTTGTAACGAATGCGCCTGTCGAACGTAAAGAAACAAACACACCAGCAGACCCTTCGAAATATGTAGAAATTACAGCACCTCAGATCGGTACATTCTATACAAAGAAAGATGAGCACAGCAGTGAAAACTTCATAGAGGTTGGCGACCGAATTGAAGTTGGGGACCAAATTGGCTACATTGAAGCGATGAAAATGTTTAACGATTTAAAATCAGACGTCTCTGGAATTGTTAGAGAAATCGTCGTACACAATGGAGAAGATGTAGAGTACGGAGATGTACTCGTCCGAGTAGAACCGGAGGGTAATTAGTATGAGAAAAGTATTAATTGCAAACCGCGGAGAGATTGCGGTACGTATCATTCGTACGTTAAAAGAAATGAACATGACGAGTGTTGCGGTATATTCTACAGCTGACAAAAACTCGCTCCACGTGGCGATTGCGAACGAAGCATATGCAATTGGTGGACCAAAAAGCATCGATAGTTATTTAAACATCGATGCGATTTTAACTGCAGCTGAATTATCTGGAGCCGACGCGATACATCCAGGTTATGGATTTTTATCAGAATCAGCGGAGTTTGCGAGACGCGTCGAAGAAGCGGGACTGATTTTTATTGGACCAACTGCAGATATGATGGAAAAAATGGGTAACAAATCGATGGCGCGTGAAACGATGGCGAGTGTTGGAGTACCTGTAATCCCAGGAAGTGACGGGATCATCGACTCTGCTGACGACGTAAAAGAGATTGCGAAAGTCCATAACTACCCACTCGTCATAAAAGCTGTGTCAGGTGGCGGCGGTAAAGGGATGCGTTTTGCGTATAGTGACAAAGACGTAGAAAAACTATATTATGACGCTAAAAACGAAGCGAAAAATGCGTTTAATGATGACAGACTATACGTAGAAAAGTTTATCGAGAAAGCACGACATATCGAAGTTCAAGTCATTGGTGATGGTAAAGGTGATGCGGTTCACTTATATGAGAGGGACTGTTCAATTCAGCGTAACAACCAAAAGCTGTTAGAAGAAGCACCCGCTGCTATTTTATCTGACGAAGAACGTAAATACATTACAGAAACGACACGTGACGCGATGAAACAGTTAAAATATCGCGGTGCTGGAACGGTCGAGTACTTATATGTTGAAGAAGAAAAGAAATTTTACTTTATTGAAATGAATACACGTGTGCAAGTCGAACATACAATTACAGAAGAAGTCACAGGTAAAGACATTATTAAAGCACAAATCATGGTCGCTTATGACGGTGAAATAGGTTTTACTCAAGACGACGTGAGTTTAAATGGTCACGCAATTGAAGCACGTATTAACGCTGAAGATCCGATGCACCAATTTAGACCGTCTCCTGGTAAAATCGAAGAGCTGCACTTCGGGCTTGGGCGTAATGTGCGAATTGACTCACATTTATACACGGGGTATACGATACCTCCGTATTACGACTCGATGGTCGCAAAACTCATCGTAAAAGATGATGACCGTGACTCTGCACTTACAAAACTCAAACTTGTCATCGGAGAAACAGTCATTGAGCCGATTAAAACGAACTTAGACTTTCAATTTTTCTTACTGTCACATCACAAAGTAATTGCGAATGATTATGATATCAAATTTATTTACGAAGAAAATATTATCGATACGGAGTGATAACGATGACACTAACAATTGATTTAAATGCAGACTTAGGCGAAAGTTTCGGGAACTATACAATCGGAAATGATGACAAAATTATTCCGCTTATTTCGTCAGCAAACGTCGCATGTGGTTTTCACGCGAGCGACCCTAAAGTAATGTTAGAAACAGTTAAACTCATTAAAGAATCAGGCGCGGGGCTCGGAGCTCATCCAGGATTCCCAGACAAAGAAGGATTCGGACGTAGGTATATGGACTGTACAGATGAAGAAATTTATAGTATGGTATTGTATCAACTTTCTGCGCTAGACGGTATTGCGAGAACAGTCGGAGTTGAAATGAATCACGTCAAACCACACGGTGCATTATATAACGCAACGTTTACAGATAAAAACCTCGCCCGCGTAATCGCACAAGCCGTCAAAGACTTTAATCCAAATTTAAAGTTAATGGGGCTATCGGAAAACAACCTCGTAAAAGCTGGAGAAGAAATAGGTTTACAAGTGGTACATGAAGTGTTTTTAGATCGTGCGTATGAAAACGACGGTACACTTGTCTCTAGACGTAAAGAGGGTGCGATGATTACAGATAGTAAACTAGCAGTTGAACGCGGGATTAGAATGCTTATTGAAGGTAAAGTAGAAGCAATAGACGGCACAGACATAGACATTAAAGCAGATAGTATTTGTGTACACGGTGATGGTGAAAAAGCACTACAATTTGTAAGAGAAATTAAATCTGCACTTGAAGCAAAAGGAATTGAAATACAAACGATGTAATCAAGATGAAGGAGTGAACTTATGCAAGGTGAAAAACAAAAATTAACAGCGTCACAACGTAGGCTACTATTTGGCGCAGTATTCTTGATGGCTACGTCATCAATTGGTCCAGCATTTTTAACACAGACGACAGTATTTACTGAACAGTTTTTAGCGAGTTTTGGATTTGCGATTTTAATATCAATTATCATTGATATCGGCGCACAATCAAATGTATGGCGTGTGTTATCAGTTAGCGGGAAACGTGGACAAGATGTTGCGAATGAGGTATTTCCTGGTTTAGGATCATTTATCGCAATTTTAATCGTGATCGGAGGATTTGCGTTTAACATCGGTAACGTTGCAGGCGCAGGGCTCGGTTTCAATGCGATATTTGGTTGGGATGTGCGAATTGGTGCAGCAATTACAGGAATATTTGCGATTATCATTTTCCTCATTAAAAATGGAAGAGCCGTAATGGACATCGTCACGCAAGGGCTCGGTATACTAATGATTTTAATCGTGTTATACGTTGCGATTGAATCAAAACCAGATATCGGTGAAGCAGCATTTAGAACGATTGTGCCTGAAGATCCACTATCAATGTTACTTCCAATTGTTACTATTGTAGGTGGGACAGTTGGAGGATATATCACGTTTGCCGGAGCACACCGTTTAATTGAAGCGGGTGTGACAGGTAAAGAGAATTTACATTTCGTATCTAAAGCAGCAAACTATGGGATTATTACAACAGGTGTCATGCGTACGTTACTATTCTTAGCAGTACTTGGTGTACTTGCTCAAGGTGCAGTGCTAGATCCAGATAACCCGCCAGCGTCAGTATTCCAATTTGCGCTTGGAGACATCGGAGTAAAAGTATTCGGTGTCGTATTACTCGCTGCAGCACTATCTTCAGTCATCGGTGCGGCATATACGAGTGCGAGTTTCTTACGCGGATTTGGAAAAGTGTTTGATAAGCACAACAACCTCATCATCATAGGTTTCATTTTAGCATCGACAATTGTTTTCGTATTCATCGGTAGACCTGTAACATTACTCATACTTGCAGGCGCATTCAACGGACTCATTTTACCAGTCACACTCGCTGCGATACTACTCGCATCGAGAAAGAAAAGTATCGTTGGAGATTACCACCATCCAACAGCATGGTTAATATTTGGAGTGATAGCAGTTATCGTTACTGCAGTAGCAGGGGTACTATCGTTAGAAGGACTTGCACAACTTTGGAATGGATAAAATAATAGAAACTATCGTATATTCGAACTATATGACAAAACAAATATATGATTATAGTATGGATTTAAATTTTATATAAAAAGCACCCTGAAGTTTGATTAAAGTCTAACTTCAGGGTTATTTATTATTATGAGATGAAGTGATTTTCTATAATAAGTTAAAGGAATAGGGAAGAGTCAGGTAATTTTTTTATTTCTTCCAAAACTTGATTAGGAGTTTTTCCTCGATATGCCAAGTTCTGTACGTCGTTTTTTTATAAATTCATTTAACAATATCTCCACATCCTTTATGCAAATTTGCATATATAAAATTTTGTCAAATTGTTTTATGATTAAGTTAATATGCATATATGAATGAGGTATAGATTCAATCATAGGTGAAATATAAACAAGAGTATTACTATACATACATAAACTTATATTAATAAGTAATGGAACCAGCTAGTATTTGTAAGAGGTGTTATATTATGAGAAATATATTCATTTATTTTGCAAGTGTCTTAGTTCTAACGACAGGTGGTCTTATATATAATTTTGCGATAAGTTATTATATATTAGACGTTACAAAGTCTCCCTTATTATTTTCAATTAATACTGTAATAATGAGTGTTGGAACAATCATCTCACTCCCGATAATGGGTACTTTTATAGATAAGTATAACAGGAAATCTATAATAATATTTTTGGAAGGGCTTTCTTGTTTAAGTCTTATTTTGCTTCTAACATATATATATATTTATGGTTTTAATATTTATTTTCTATTTTTTATAACAGCGATTAGATCGTTCATCGTGCCGGTTGTTTCTAATGCTTTTGATGCTTCACTCACCCAATTATTTAACGAAGATAAAATTCAAAATATTTTAGGGCAGGTTGGAACGATAAGAACAACAGTATTTTTATTAGGACCATTAATAGCAGGAGTTATCTATGGCTTTGTTACCTTAGAAACTATGATATTAATATTTTTAATCTTACAATTTATTTCTTTACTTTTAAATTTCTTTTTAGTGTTTGATGAATATGAGACTAATCCGATAAAAGAACATGAAGACAAAGAAAACATTATAAAATATGTGGTGAGAAAGAATAAAGAAGCCTTTAAATATATTGAAAAAAATGATGTTTTATGGAGAATTATTCTTTTAGCAATGATTATTAATAGTGTTGGTGCGGCAAGTTTCAGTGTTTTACCAGATACAATAATGATTAAAGAATTATCATTCGATCCATATTATGTCGGAATAGCTAGTTCCATAATGGGCTTAGGATCCTTATTAGCTACATTAGTTCTTTCGAGGTTGAAACTAAACAATCCCTTAAAAGCAATGAAAATGGCATTTTTAGTACTAGCTATAGTAATGACTACCTTTACATTACCTGTATACGTTAATATGAACAATATTTATAGCTTGGTATATCTATCGCTGATAGGATTGACTATGGCTTTTACATTTCAATTTGTATCCATACCAATGATGAGTTATATGCAAAAGAGTATCGATAACCAATTCAAAGGAAGAGTTTTTTCTCTGTTAAATACTTTAGGAAATGTTTTGTTGCCTATTGGAACTTTAATATTTGGAGCTCTTTATGAAATGAAAATATATTTTTCAGCTAACTTATTTTCTTCAATCATAGTTATTATTGTTGCTTCCTTATTATTAAATAATAGTGTGATTAGGAAGAGCAAAACAATATATAATAACAAAATCCAACTATAGAAGGAGGGATGAAAATAGTACTAAAATTACAAGAGTTAAATCCAGTTAAATCACATTCTACGATACTAGGAAGTGAAAAAAGTGTTTTCTGTTCTGTAGGAAGTTGTCACGAGAAAATTTAAAAGATCTAAAGGGATAGTACTAGTGCATAATATAGTACTGTCCCTTTTATAATATAGGGAGGAATTATTTGAGATATACTAATAACATTTCAGATTTAACATTATATACTTTATCGGATGAGTTATACTTTTGTGATATAGAAAATTATAAACATGGTAAAGAATATATAAATATTGTTAAATCTACACTTAAAAACTGGAATATCTATAAAGAT
>NZ_MBFG01000032.1 GCF_001696685.1 Nosocomiicoccus ampullae | reverse complement strand
AAGTATAACATAGCAATTACACACCAATAACCTAACCAGTTTGGATCAAGATAATAAATATCACTAGTAACATAGCCTATTCTAGAACCACCAAAATTATATTCCTTTGATATCGATAAAAAACCTAGCAAGTATAGTATAGAAAAAACAAGACTCCATAAGAGAATGACTTCCACATTAAAAGAATAACGTCATATTTATAAATCACAAAAGATAAGACTAAAGTGCCAATCAGTATTAAAACATAATGCAATCCTCTAGAAAGTTCATCCGTCCATAGTAATCCTATTACGAACGGAGTAATTACTAAAAGTCCCAAGCAAATAAATTTAAACTCTTCTTTATTAATTTTTTTAATAATACCCAGAAATAACAAAAAACTTATAGCTATAACTAAATAATTATAATCTACTCCTAATGTGTCACCCAGTAATCGGCTATAATAATAGCCAAATGGTGCAAAAAATATCAAAACAATAAAAATCCTAATTAACAACATCATCACTTCTTTTAAGTTTTAGTCCATGGCTTTTAATTTCTCTTTATCCAATTCAATCTGGTTGTTTCTAAATTTTTAATACCATCTAATAGGTCATTCTTTATATTAGAACTATCCACGAGAATATTTATTAGTTTATCTATTTTATTAATATCCACTCTAGATGATCGTCCAATAAATATTTTTTCAAAAACTTCTTCTGGCTGAACTTCATCTTCATTTAAAAGTTCCTCGTATAATTTTTCACCAGGTCTAATTCCTGAAACTTTAATATTTATTTCATTTTCAGAATAACCACTTAACCTAATCATATTTTTAGCTAAATCTACAATTTTAACTGTTTCACCTATATCGAGCACAAATACTTCTCCGCCCTCTGCTAATGTACCTGCTTGTATCACTAATCTAGACGCTTCTGGTATAGTCATAAAGTAACGTGTCATGCGTTCATCTGTTATTGTAATAGGGCCACCTTGTTCTATTTGTTTCTTAAATTTAGGAATAACAGACCCTCGGCTTCCTAATACATTTCCAAATCTTACTGCTACTAGTGTAGTTTCTTCATATTCATGATTCAAAGCCTGAATTATCATTTCAGCAACACGTTTAGTTGCACCCATCACATTGGGGGGATTTACTGCTTTATCAGTTGATATCATTACAAATTTAGACACTCCATTTTCACAAGCCGCTTCTGCTGTATTCTTTGTACCTATTATATTATTCTTTACCGCTTCTTCTGGATTATACTCCATAAGAGGTTCATGTTTATGTGCTGCCGCATGATATACAATATCTGGCTTGTACTCTTCGAAAACTGAGAACATTCTTTTTCTATCTTGTATATCCGCAATAATAGGTATATATTCTATTTCATTATTAAAACTCGTTACTTCTTCTAAAATAGTGTATATACTATTTTCTCCATGTCCTAAAAGAATTATTTTACGTGGCTGGAACTTAGTTATTTGTCTTACTATTTCTGAACCTATACTTCCTCCTGCACCGGTAATTAGAATGACTTTATCTCTAACTTGTTCTTCAATTCCCTCAGTATCGAGTTGAACAGGTTCTCTTCCTAGTAAATCTTCTACTTCTACTTTTTTCAAAGCATTTACTTCTACTCTGCCCGACATAATATCGTCTATATTAGGCATGATTATTACTTCAACATTATCAATGACTGCCAGACTATGGATTTACTTTTAATGGTCTGCATCTTTCAGGATGTGCGATGACTGGTATATATCTTTTCATTTGCAGTTCAAAAATAATTTCTCCGCATAAGTCTGAAGAATTCGGTGGAATTGGACAATAAGTTCCCTTGTTCTGATTGGAACTTTCTATTATTTTTTCCAAACATATTAAACCGTCCTTACTTTTTAAATGTTGGCACTGTTCCGAGTACAGGTAAGTCTAAGTGTTTTTCTACATCTTCTTCGGTCTGTATACGTTTATCCATAAATGTTCTTAAGAAGGCGAAACCTAATCCAGTAAGCAGTCCTAAAATCAATCCGATTGCAATGTTAATCATCGGCTGAGGTGATACAGGTGATGGGTTTTCTCCAACATCTGCTGCTGCGAGTACAGATACATTATCTACGTTCATAACTTCAGGTACTGTATTTTGGAAAACTGTCGCCACTTCATTGGCAATATACTCTGCTCTTTGTGCGGATTCATCTGTGACTGTTACAGTCAATACTTGTGACTGATTCTGATTGGTCACTTCAATTTTATTAGAAATAGCCGATGATGATTCTTGTAGTTCTAGATTACTTACTACTTCATCGAGCACTGTTGGGCTTTTTATAATATCACTATATGTATTAATTAATTGTAGACTCGCTTGAATATCTTGATTATTGATTGCTTCAGCGTTCTGAGCTTGGCTGACTAAAATTTGTGTTTTAGCTACATATTGCGGTGTCATTAAAGAAAACGTTGCATAAGCTGCAATACAACCAAACCACAACATCATAATTGCGATCATTAAGATATTTTTTTTAATCACTTCTAAAATGTCTTCCAAATTCAGTGTTTCTTCCATTATTGCCTCCGACATTTCTTTATTATATCTCTTGAAGTTAATATAACACATAATAACACAATGTTTGTTAATATTTTGTAAATTATTAAATAT
>NZ_MBFG01000031.1 GCF_001696685.1 Nosocomiicoccus ampullae | reverse complement strand
TATCTATATATTGTGCTATTCTATTTGTTTTCATAGTTTTTCACACTATATATTGTGTGTCGTTTTAAAAAATTAAGTAAAAAGTCATTCCATTTTTATCGTGTTAGTGTTAGAATGAATAATCGAAAGATAAAGAAATGAGGTCGAAGTTTTGATTACACAAATTAGAAAACGTAGTGGCGAAATTGTGAATTTCGATAAGAATAAGATTTCCGTTGCAATGTCTAAAGCGAATAAAGCAACTGGTGAACCAGGTATGGCTGAAAAGATTGATGACTTAACGGATCAAGTTGTTAAAGTGCTAGAAAAAAGCGAAGATATTATTACAGTTGAATATATTCAAGACGTCGTAGAGGACGTTTTACTGAAAAGTGATTATAAAGATACAGCGCGTGCGTACATCATTTATAGAGATCGTCAAAAGCAAAAGAGAAAGCGCGATATTTTTGAGAGAAGAGCGGAAATGAAGCCGTTTGAATATCCTGAATTATATCAGTATGTCGATGCGATTCGACACTCTTACTGGATTCATACAGAGTTTAACTATACATCAGATATTCAAGACTATATGCAAGGGGCGTTACCTCACGAGAAGACTGCAGTGACACGTTCGATGCTTGCGATTTCCCAAGTTGAAGTTGCAGTAAAAACGTTCTGGGGAGATCTTTATCACCGTATGCCGAAGTACGAGATCGGTGCGGTTGGTGCAAGTTTTAGTGAATCAGAAGTTCGTCACGCAGATGCGTACAGCCATTTACTCGAAATTTTAGGACTGAATAATGAATTTAGTAAGATCAAAGACATTCCAGCGTTAAAACAACGTGTAGATTACTTAACACGTATGGTTCAATACGCGAGAAGTGAAGATGATAGAGAGTACATCTTATCGATGATTTTATTCTCACTATTTACTGAACACGTGTCATTATTTAGTCAGTTCTTAATTATGATGTCATTTAACAAGCATAGAAATATGTTTAAAGGATTATCAAACGTTATCGAAGCGACTTCTAAAGAAGAGCAAATCCACGGTATGTTCGGTATCGACATTGTAAATACAATTCGCGAGGAACAACCAGATTGGTTCGATGAGGATATGGAAGAAGCGGTGTATAAAGCGTGCCGTGAAGCATATGAGTCAGAAGGAAAAGTAATTGACTGGATCTTAGGCGAAGGTGAACTTGAGTTTATGTCAAGTAACGTCGTTAAAGAATTCGTTAAACAACGTTTAAATAATTCACTTGTATCTGTAGGGTATGAAAAATTATTTGACGTCGATGAAAAACTCGTCGCTGAGACATCTTGGTTTGACGATGAAGTTATCGGTACAAAACTCACAGACTTCCTTCACAAACGTAGTGTAAACTACACGAAGTTTAGTCAATCAGTAAGTGGAGACACGATTTTCTCACCAAAATCTGATTTAGAAGGTAAGACAAAACAAGAGGTAAACCAAACAATCAGACTTAGAATGCTCGACGTAAACGATTTGAAGTAAACAATTAGGAGGATTTCAATTGGCTAAACAACCATTTTATTGGCTTAACGAAGATTCTCGCGTCTTTCTAGAACGCGGGTATTTATCAGAAGGCGAAACACCTGAACAAAGAATAAGAGATATCGCAAATAAAGCAGAAGAAATTTTAGGTATAGATGGATTTTCAGATAAATTTTACGACTACATGGGTAGAGGTTTTTATTCACTTTCAAGCCCAGTGTGGTCGAACTTTGGTAAAAAACGTGCATTATCAATTAGCTGCTTCGGTTCATATATTGAAGACAACGTGCCGTCAATTATGGACACAGCAAGTGAAGTTGCATTAATGAGTAAATACGGTGGAGGAACGAGTGGATACTTCGGTAAAATTCGTCCACGTGGATCTGAAATTACTGATAACGGACATACGAGTGGATCCGTTCACTTTATGAAACTATTCGAACAAGTCACTGACACGATCAGTCAAGGTTCTGTTCGTCGTGGTCGCTTCAGTCCGTATTTACCAATCGAACACGGGGATATCCATGAGTTTTTAGATATTGGTACAGAAGGTAATCCAATTCAAACACTCACACATGGTGTATCTGTAACAGATCAGTGGTTAGAAGAAATGATAAAAGGTGACGAAGAAAAACGTGAGACTTGGGCTAAATTATTATCTAGACGTGTCCAAATGGGTTATCCGTACATCTTCTTCCATGACAACGCAAACAACGACACAGTAGATGTTTATAAAGACAAAGGGTTAACAATTAACAACTCAAACCTTTGTTCAGAAATTATGCTGCCAAATAAAGAGGATTGGTCATTCGTATGTAATTTATCTTCAATGAATATTGAACGTTATGACGATTGGAAAGATACAGATGCAGTAGAAACGATGATCTACTTCTTAGACGCAGTTATGAGTGAATTTATTGCTGACTTAGAATCAATGAGAGATTCTGAAGACGCGGAACTCCGTGAAGCATTTAAACATATGAAACGCGCATATAAATTCGCGGTTGAAAACCGTGCATTAGGACTCGGAGTACTCGGATGGCATTCATATTTACAAGCGAACATGATTCCATTTGAAAGTATTGAAGCAAACAAAATTAACTCACAAATCTTCTCACTCATGAGAAAGCGTGCGTATAAAGCAAGTGAAGAACTCGCAGAAAAATTCGGTGAACCAGCAGTTCTTAAAGGATACGGTAGACGTAACGCCACGCTACTTGCGGTCGCACCAACAACGTCAAGTTCATTCATTTTAGGTCAAGTTTCAAAATCGATTGAACCATTCATGTCAAACTACTTCGTAGTCGACACTGCAAAAGTTAAAAAGACAATGATTAACCCGTACTTAAGAGAATTATTAGAAGAAAAAGGTAAAAACACTGAAGAGATTCTAAAGTCAATCCGTGACAACGACGGATCAGTTCAGCACTTAGACTTTTTATCAGCAAGAGAAAAAGAAGTATTTAAAACGTTTGGTGAATTAAACCAATACAACGTCATTGAACAAGCATCAACAAGACAACAATTCATCGACCAAGGTCAATCATTAAACATCATGGTAAACCCAAGTCACATTACAGCAGAAGAATTAAACGAACTGCACTTATTCGCTTGGGCGAATGGTATCAAATCACTATACTATCAACACGGTACAAACGCAGCACAGCAATTTAACTTAAGCAAAATTTGTATCAACTGTGAAGCATAAAACGATAAAACACCTACTAACCGAACGTTAGGAGGTGTTTTTTCATCTTTAAACACTAGAGGTTTGTGATGTTTAGTTTTATTTAACAGATTTTGGATGAAATATCGGTTTTTGTAAATGAGAAGGTAAAGAGGTCAGCTGAAACAGGAGTCTAAGGCTGTTTTTAATCTTATTGTGTAATAATAGCTTTTTGCAAAATTATATTTAACAAAAATATCGTGATTCTGTTAGATATCCGGATATAATTAACAGATTTTCGGAAATCTGACGGGTTTTTGTTAGATATATTTTTATAATTAACAAATTTTGACTCGCCGGCACAGTTTTTGTTAATTATCTTGATATATCTAACAAATTTCCGCTGCAAACCGCAGTTTTTGTAAATAATAAAATGAAGGGATCATCTGAAACAGGAGTCTAAGGTTGTTTTTAATCTTATTGTGTAATAATAGCTTTTTGCAAAATTATATTTAACAAAAATTTCGTGATTCTGTTAGATATCCGGATATAATTAACAGATTTTCAAAAATCTGACGGGTTTTTGTTAAATATATTTTTATAATTAACAAATTTTGACTCGCCGACAC
>NZ_MBFG01000030.1 GCF_001696685.1 Nosocomiicoccus ampullae | reverse complement strand
TGCTTTTTTATTTAATTCATATTTTTTTATAAAATATCATTGAAATATTTTACAGAGTTGCTATAATAGAACATGTTGATTAATTAAATATTCCGCAGTAGCTCAGTGGTAGAGCTATCGGCTGTTAACCGATCGGTCGTAAGTTCGAATCTTACCTGCGGAGCCATTTTTATTTTGGGCACGTACTCAAGTGGCTGAAGAGGCGCCCCTGCTAAGGGTGTAGGTCGGTTCATTCCGGCGCGAGGGTTCGAATCTCTCCGTGCCCGTACATAAACCTTATTATATAAGGGATTTAACCAGTTTGGTGACTAACTGGTGGCAGTTATGAAAATAACTGCCGTATTTTTTTGTCTTTTTTAAATGATACAATATATATAACGAGTTTATATAAGGAGTACGGATATGTTTTACAATTATGAAATAACAAAAGAGTTTCATTTTAGTGCGAGTCATCAATTGGATTACTTACCAGAAGGACATCAATGCAAAAGACTGCACGGTCATAATTATATCGTTAAAGTGACTTTAGGCTCAGACGAACTCAATGATGATGGTTTTGTTACAGATTTTGGTTTATTAAAGCCAATTAAAGTATTTATAGATGAAAATCTCGATCACAGACATTTAAATGACGTGTTTGATTTTAAAACAACTTCTGAGAATATCGCAAAATTCTTCTATGAAAAAATCAAAAATGAGTTAAATATGGATAACGTTGTAGAAGTTGCAGTATCAGAAACGCCAAAAACATGGGCGAGATACAGGGAGTTACGCTAATGAGACAACAAAAGAAAATGCCTATTATGGAAATTTTTGGACCGACTATACAAGGAGAAGGTATGGTCATTGGTCGAAAGACGATGTTTGTTCGTACTGGTGGATGTGATTATTCATGCGCGTGGTGTGACAGTGCCTTTACGTGGAATGGTGAAGAAAAGGCGAACGTACTTTCAGCAGAAGACGTCTATAATAAAATTCAAGAAATAGGCTACATAGATAATAGAAGAAATTTTAATCATGTGACGATTACAGGAGGAAATCCTGCACTTATTAATAAACCGATGAATGATCTAATTGATATGCTCCGTAATGATGAGGTGAAAGTCGGATTAGAGACTCAAGGTTCTATTTACCAAGAATGGTTTTTAAAAATAGATGATTTAACAATTTCTCCGAAACCACCATCTTCTAAAATGGAAACAGATTTTACGATTCTCGATGATATATTAAATAAACTACATGAAGCGAATGTCAATTTCAGCTTAAAAGTCGTTATATTTAATGAAGAAGATTTTGACTATGCGAAATACGTATATAATAGATATAAAAACTATAATAGAGATTTTTATGTGAGTGTTGGGAATCCAGACCCTTATGAAGGTGGCGATATTAGTCGTCGTCTATTAAACGATTTAAAAGAGTTATGGGAAATGGTGCTAAACGATCCTGAAGCTAATGATTTTAAGCCATTACCTCAACTTCACGCACTAATTTATGATAATCAAAGAGGCGTTTAATGTCGATTGTTACAATCTGTTACACGCCTGACATAATCACTTCAAACCTTATAGAAATAGGGCTTGGAGTGATTTTTTAGTTAATCGTATCTGAGTAATGAAATACTATGTAATTATCCTGTCAAATATGGGCGTGATTCTTAATATTGCTGTAACCACAGTAATATTTAGACGTGCTATAGTATGTACAGTGAAAGAAATGATTCTACATTTTTAGGAGGATTTCATAGTGAAGAAAACAATTTTAACAACAGGTTTAGCAGTTGGTTTAAGCTTATCATCATTAGCAGGAGTTCAAGCAAATGCATCAGAAGTTAATGTTGATGAAGCAAAACTTGCAAAACTTGCAATCAATAATCCAGAAAAATTAAACGAAGCACCAGTACAAGAAGGAGCTTACGAAATCTCATTTGATCTTGAAGGTACAACTTTCAAATTCAAATCAGATGGAGAAAGATGGGTATGGAAATATGCACCAGTTGGTTCAGATTTCTCTGATTTTGATAACTCATTTAACAACAACGAATCATATGTAGCAAGTGCTCCAGTAGTAGAGAACTATTCTTCTTACGAAACGTATGAAGCACCAAGCTACTCATATAACGAACCAAACTATTCGTACAGTGCTCCAAAAGCATCAGCTCCATCATCAAACGATGGTTTAAACTGGGCTAGTCTTGCAGAGTGTGAATCAGGTGGTAACCCGAACATCGTAGATGCTTCAGGAACTTACCATGGATTATACCAATTTGACGCTGGTACATGGGCATCAGTAGGTGGTACAGGAGTTGCTTCTCAAGCATCTGCTGAAGAACAAACAATGCGTGCAAAAATGTTATATGCTCAACGCGGTGCACAACCATGGCCTAACTGTGGTGCTTACCTATAATATTTAATAAATCAAGCATGTTTTCTTCGTGAAAACATGCTTTTTTGTTATTATTATAATTAAGAGAGTGGTGATTATATGGGTATAAGTCTAGACGTCATTAGTATTTTATCGATTATAATTGCAGTCATTGCTATTACGACAGCGATTTTAGCATTTAGAGTTCGTGGTAAGTCTCAAGTATTACTTACTCAACCTTATTTAGAAATCGATGAAGTAAAGACATTTAAAAACGATCAAAACCGTCTTGTTCTGCAGTTTAGAATTATAAACAACAATGCAAATCCGTTTCATTTTGAGGATTTTACAATTGAAGGTTATGATTTTACGACAGATTATGAATATGGGACACCAGCAGTGGATTCACGAGGGGTTATAGAGCATGACGTAATTAAACTAAACGTTTATATCGAAGAAAGAACAGCGTTTAATGCGAGAATTTTAATTAGATATCGTGACTTTAACAACCATGTACATAAAGCGCGATCAGTTAAAATCTACATTGAAGGTGGAGAAATCGCGCATGACGTCACAGGTACGAAATTTATTTTAACGAAGCGTACTGCGATGTTTTAAGGTGAATTAAATGCAGAAAAAATAGAGATGTTATTTAACATCTCTATTTTTAATTTAATTATTCAAACGTCCCTTTTACAATGACTGCACCACGTGACATCATCTGTCTACCTTTCATAAATACTTCTGTAAGTTTAAATGTGTCTCTATCAATAATTAAAATATCTGCGTCATAGTCTTTCGTAATTTTTCCTTTATGTTCTAGCTCTAAAGCTCTAGATGTGTTAGTTGTCACTAAACATAAAACTTCTTCTAATGAAAGAATATGATGTTGTACGACTCTTTTCACTGTCTCTAAAATAGTATCCGTTGGTGCGACGTCTAAGCCGAGTAGATTACCATCGTCATCAAATTTAGGTAAGCTCCCATTACCGTCAGTAGATAACGTCAGTTGTGATAGATCTCCATTATTTTCTTTGTAATATTTGACCCATCCAAATGCCTCATCATAATCACATGTAATGTCAATAAATGCCCCTTTTTTACCGAGAGTAATGGCGTCGTTCATTAACTCTTTACTTCTATTAATATGTGTTGCATATAACTTTGAAGCAGGTAATTCGTACTCATCGAGGACCTCATGTAATTGTGATAAATAAGCTTTCCCCGGTCCAGTATGGAAATGTGTTACGCCAACTTTACCACCAATTAATCCGCCAACACGTGAATCTCCAATAATTTTTGCGAGTTCATGCGTACTCGGTTGACCTGATCGTGAATCGGCTATGGCAATTTCAGCAGTACCGATGATTTTATCGATTAAAATAATGTCGTCTTTAACATTACCTGTAATCGTCGGTGTAGGTACGTCATAGTTTCCTGTGTAAATGAAAGTAGTGACACCTTCTTTTTCTAATCCACGCGCTTTAGCGAGTAGGGATGAAACATGTCTCGTCGTGCCGTCAGTTCCGAGCAGTCCAACGACAGTTGTTAAACCACTTTTTATAAGGTCACTGAGTTGAACTTCAGGTGTTCGCTTATGGAAACCACCTTCACCGCCACCACCGAGTAAGTGTATATGTGGGTCAATAAATCCAGGAACGACGTAGTTATTATTAGCATCGATGATTTTAACAGTAAACATCTTTTGAAGGTCGGTGACGTCTATTTGATCATCGATTTTTAAAATTTTATTTTGAGTAAATAAAACATCTTTTTTGCCTAATGATTTTGGGCTAAATAAATCTGCGTTTTTAATTAATGTAAACATATTAACACTCATTTCTAAATATTCTTACTATTTATATAACCATATTAATGAAATTAAAACAAACAGTCATTCATTACTTGGTAAAATATAATGGTTTATTTTATCTTCAAAATTATAGAG
>NZ_MBFG01000003.1 GCF_001696685.1 Nosocomiicoccus ampullae | reverse complement strand
AATTGATAGGCAATCACTTCAGAGTTATAACAATCCATAATCGTTGATAGATATAGTTTCTTTCCTTTGATAGGTAACGCAAACTCTGTGACATCTGTGACCCATAGTTGATTGAATGTCTTCGGACTAAATTTACGGTTCACGCTATTTGGAGCAATTTCCCCAACTGTCCCTTTGTATGAACTGTAACGCGTTCTCGATTTGTTCTTGAATTTGTGACACAGTAAATTATGGGCCTTCATAATGCGTAATAAACGCTTATGATTCACCACAACGTGTTCTCTGTGCTCGAGTATCGCTTTGATTCTTCTATATCCATATCTACCTTTATGTTTTAAGGCGATCTCTTTAATTTTTTCTACTAGCCATCGATCTTTTTGTTCCTGATCATCCATATGTTTTATCCAGTAATAATATACAGACTTCGGTAGCTTCAACACCGTTAGGATTTCTTTCAGCGTATAAGTCGTCTCTTGCCTTACCTCAAGCGCTACTTTCGTTTTTTGTCTGTTGGATCTGTCGGTAAGGCGTTCAACTTTTTTAGAATGATATTTTCCAATTCTTTCATTCTTAGTTCTTCTCTTAGACGTTCTAGCTCTTCGCGTTCTGTTTCATTAAGTGGCTCACTCTTTGATACTTGTTTTTGCTTATTTTCATTCTTAGACATATGTTTTCTTGGTCTCCCTTGCTTACCCTCTAGAGCAGCCGGACCACCTGCTTGTAACTTGTGATTCCAGGTAGCGATTGTTGGATAATGCTTGATACCAAAGTATTCCGCTGTTTCTCTATAGGACAATTGATTTTCTTCTCTATATTTTAAAACAGTCAGTTTAAATTCACTAGTATATTGAGTATTGCCTAGAGATTTAGCGAGTCCTTGATGTCCATATGTCTTATATTGTCCCACCCATTTTTCAACAAGGGACTTGTTTATATTATATTTTTTACCTAAAAATCTGTATCCTCCTTCTCCATTTAGGTATTCATTAACTACTTTTACCTTAAATTCAAAGCTATGCTTTTTATTCTTCATACAAAAACACCCCTAAAGTTGGATTTTAGTGTCCAACTTTAGGGGTGCAGCTCACAATGAGGTGTCTTACACATTTAATATTATGTTAGAAAAATTTCACTTTCCTCTACTATCAACACTGTCGTTGGTTCATCTCCGGTGTAGTTTTCGTTCTTGAGTTGAGATCTGTGGAGTACAGCTCTAACAACAAATGTTCTGCCATCTTTAGTAACGATATATTCACCTTTTTCAGGTTTGTTATCAAAATATTCCGCACCAACTGCAGTCGGCTTCTTAAATTCTTTTGTTCCTTCGTTATACTCTGTCTGTTCGATCACGTAATGCACCATAAATCACTCCTATATTTGATACATCAATCATACCAAATAATAGGGGGGAAAGTGTGACTTTGGTGGTTAACCTCTTATTAAGTTGATACACAACTTGTTCCTACTGCTAATCAAGTTGTTCAAACCACTTGTCTTTATTGACAATTAATTCCTTAATCCTCTTCAATTCTTCTTCTGGCATGTCCCACCACTTGAGTTCTTGTAAGTACTTTATTTGCTCTTCATTAAACCTCTTTTTAATTTCTTTTGCAGGAACCCCACCAACAATTGAATATGGGGGTACATTTTTAGTTACCACAGCTCCTGTAGCTATTACAGCTCCATCACCAATAGTAACGCCTTGTAAAACAACTACATTACTCCCTATCCAAACATCATTACCAATGATAACTCCTTTTTAAAATTCATCCCAAGTAGGAGGAATACCAAGAATGTTATGTTCTCCATAAATATAAGGAGAAGTGGAAATATGAGTAATGGAATGTTCACTCATCCCAATTTGACAATTGTAAGCGATTGAACAAAACTTCCCTACAGTTACATTTTTACCTAAAATTGAATTAGCGTTAACATATAAATAGTCACGCATCTTAACATTTTCAGATATTATTGCGTCTGGATTTATTTTCGTTTTGTATCCTAATGTTACATTTTCAGAAATACGACTTGAACCGATAATACTCGTTGGGAATCTTTTTTTATTTCTTGAAAGCTTTATTTGTTTTTTTAATCCAAGCGGAATTAATTTATTTAACACTACTTACCATCCTTTTAACTTATGATGCTCTTATTATTAATTATTTTTATCTTTTTATTGTTAGCTACAACACCTATCAATATAAATGTTGCTATCATGCTCAATTTATAAAGCATTACTTCGCCCATAGATAATGAGATGAAAGCAACAATCATGAGTAAAGGTAAATATTTATAGTTATTGTTAGACAATGTGTATTTTAAGCAATAATACAAGCTTAAAAGTATTAAAACTACAAAGATTATAACCGCAATCCATCCGTACTGTCCCAATATAGAAATAAAGGTGTTATGAGCTCCTAACCCAACTTCTCCAGAAAAGTATTTACTTCCATTTCCGAATAACCCAGATTCATTAAAAGCTTTCCCCCAAACTAAATCTCTGCCATCTAAAATATTGTTTGATTTTCGTGAAAATTTACTAAAAATCACTTCTTCAAGGTACATGTTAATTGGAAGTATTTTAATTGTAACCCAGAGGATAAAACCGCCTATAGGTAAAATGAACAAAGATCTAACTAATAACGTTCCAACTAATTTATATTTGACCGCATAAAGTAACAAAAAGAGTATACCAATCGAGACGACTATTATGATCGTCAGAAAACTTGTCCTACTACCACTTATAATTACTAGAAAAAATGACAAGCTAGAAGCGATGAATAGAAATAACAAAATTAGTTTTGATACTTTTTTTTTGGAGTAGATAAATGATTCTAATTTCTGTAATAACATAGCAAAAGTAACCACAAACAAAACAGTTACAACGCCACCAAAAGAATTACTATTAAAGAACGCTCCTTTATACGGTATTGCGTCTATTCCGTTAGCAAGGATAGGAAAAAGGATTATAGGAATTTGTGAAATCAATATTGTAAATACAACTATTTTTCCAGTTTTATTTTTGTAGTAAGTAGGTATTATCACTGTAGCTACTAAAAACAAAACTGAGTATCCTATTGAACTGAAAAATATGTTTAAATCAGAATTAATTAATGCTGAAAACATGCTAACAAAAGTAAAAAGGATTATCAATAATGTTAATTTAGAGTTATATTCAAACTTAATTTTTTTGAAAAAAACCAAGTAAATAAGTGGTAGTAACAAAAAGATGTATACTGCTGTATTACTACCAATCCATTCTTTTGTTAGTGATGTTGAACTTGTAAAAAACAAAAGTATAATTGTTAAGGTAAAAATATATTTCATAATCAATCCTCCGACTTTATATAGTCTAATATTACAGTAAAAGAATTCGGAGTCAATTCAATTTTGAAACATATTATAACTTAAAACAGATACGATTCCTTACTTTTTTTATTTTAATTTACCTAATACGAGATTAAGTAAGTACAGTTGTTATGCCATCCTGATTTTTATATTTGAGTTTTCCGTCGCTATCCTCAAAAAGTGTACCATTCAAAGCGTTTGAAATACTCGTTTTTCCAGAAATCGAAATAAATTGAGTGTTGAAAATACCTCCTCCGTCCATGTCGAAATGTCCATCTAAATTCCTGAATTTTGGATTATGATTACCTAATTGTAATACAGTGTTATTAGCATTATCCCTAACGATTCTTGTTTCTTGCCCGTTACTGTTTCTAATCTTTACACTATCCTTAAAAACACCCCGATTAACAATTAAACCATTAACGTTATTGAGTGAAACATTATTTAAATCTAAAGAGTTCAAAAATGGTGCTAAAGTCATTCTTTTGTAGACAGTTCGTCATCATTAAAAAAACTTAAAAACATTCTAACTTCAGAATCTTTGCCCCCAACATACTCAATGCGTACGTAGTTATTACCGTTTTTACCAGGTCTGCCGTCGCGCATTTCGATAATAGGCTGAGAGTAGTCACTTTCCAATTCGATTCTTTTCGTTTTTAATCTTCCGATTCTAGCAAAAGGTGCAATAATGTTACTCGCGAAAAGCTTAAAATATTCTCCTACTCTTTTTCGTTTTATGTTAGCGCTAGTCGCTGATGCGTTTAATGTATCGCCCGGCATCAGATAACCTTCGGAATAACCTATGTGCCAACCTGCCGCAACCGCATCTTGTGCAGCGCTAAACCAAACCTTCACGTAAGGCATACCATCTTTCAATCCCTTTGACTCGTCCACAATAAAGTGAGGTCTGTATAAATAGCCTCCTGCCCAACCTGTCGGGATTAATTGCGGTTTTTCGTTTGCAATCCAATGCCACCCATTTGCACTTGAAGCGTAAACGATTGGTCTAAATTGCGTTCCTTCGCCACTAGCTGAATCAGCCCACGTACTGCCTAACATATGATACGTACCACTTGTATCACGAGTCACTCCAATATGCCATGCAGACCAATTATCCCAAGGTTGTGTGATTGCATCTGGATTACTCCACGTTATTCCATCGCTGGATTCTCTACGATGGATTGTCGTTTCGGATTCCACACAATACATGAACCATCTATTATTCGGCGCGGGTACGATGGAAGGACTTAGCACCTGCCGTTCTGTTGTTTTTAAAGACACAACTGGTGCTGTCCAGTTCGATCCGTCTGTACTTTCGATATAATAAATAACGACACTGCCATCAGGATTGTTAGCCTCCCGATAGTAGATGCGCAACTTATTTACTGCGGGAAGATAGATTAATTCTGTATCACTGTTGTAAGCAGGCGACACAGGCGCACCTATAACAGGGTTCGGCGCGCCTTTCGGTAATACCCAATTAACGTTATCGTTACTCGCCGCGATTGATGGATTTTCATTCTGTGTACCGGGATAAGGCGTGTGTGCCATCCAATAGCGATATCCATTCCACGTTGCTATACCGAATTCTTCGAGAAAGTCTATCACAGACGGATGTGTTGTAAGACTACTACCGATTGCAGATGGTATTTCCAAGTAGTTCTCTGGCATTTCTAAAAATGTATTTGTATTAAAGTTATCTAATTCCGTTTTATCTAGCCTTGATGTATCATAATCCAATCTTTGTTTTAAAACATCATGAGTATACCCATTTAAATCAGTACGTGCTTGAATAACTTCTGCATCAGATTCTCCGTCAGATAAAATTAAATTATCTATTTGTTTTTGAACATCTTTATTTTCATTGTTAATCTTTTTAGCTTCTTCTAATATGGTTTCTGATTTACTAACTAAAGTATCAACACTACCAACGCTACCTTCAATCATATCCCAGTTATCATTGATATTGATTCTTTCTTTTCTATCCCAAATTGAGCCCGTTCTATTAAGTTTCACTCAATCACTTCCTTACTTATAATAAAATCTAAAATCTATTGTTATATCGGTAAACTGTCCGATGACTTCAAACTCGTTAGCACCACTCGCTAAGCTAATATAACGTTTGTTCGTATCTCTGAGCACGTTCACACCGTTTAATTGAGTATTCTTTCCGTCAATCACTAAGTCGCCACCGAATGTCGCATTGACTTTAAACGTGTCGCCAGTCGTCTTATTCCGCATTTCTAGCACACCGTTAGTACCAGTCGTAGTAATCTTCAAATACATCGTTTCAGGCTCGACAGTCACGTTGCCTGCGTTCCAAATCGTGAAGTTGCGTTCAGTAAACTTATATTTCGTGTTATCCGAGTTGATACCGTCTACTAAACCGTATTTTTCGACTAGAGCGGAATAACCAGTGTCATTAAGTTCTTTTGTGGTGTAGATTGATTCAGCGAATGGTAGACCAGATGTCAGATACTCTATTGTTCCAAATCCTACTTTCATGACTTGGTCTAAATCAATCGTGTTATTTACTGCAACATGATATTGTTTTCCATTAACATAAGATTCAACTTTCTTCTGCTTACAGTAACTATCATCTTCATACTCACCAGTAGTTCTTACCTCTCGGATATAGTATGGCTTTGTGTCTACAAGTAACTCGAATAATAAATCTCGTAAATGTGGGTAGTCATGGTCATCTCTTGCCTTAATATAAAAATCTACGGTGATAGGTCTGTCACCGTAGTATGATCCGTAATCTAAACTTCCAGGGAAACCATCTATTTCTTGTCTGTTTGTTATCAGGGGTATAGAAGATACTCGGATATCTTGTACATGGATATCATAATCAGACAGTAGATAGCTTTTATTATCTTTAATAATTTCTAAATCCAATTTAAGTACCTCCTAGAATTGTAATGTGAATTCTCTTGAATAAGTCTAATTCGTTCTGATGGATCTTTAACTTTCATAATGTCGTCACGTGTTAAAGGTTGTGACGACTTTTGTCTAACTGGTGCATTACCTTTCAATTTATCTTGAACTAATGAATTTGAAGTATCCTCTACAAGCTTAGCAAACGCCTTGACACGCTCTGATGTTTCCTCAGCGTCTTTTCCTACCACAAAGTTTAAAATGTCGTCTGTCGCTTGAATTTGATGTTCTGACAACATTACAGTTGCATCTTTACCGAGTGTCCATCTGTTTTGCTCGGCTTTTAATCGTTCATTCTCTTCTTGCAACTTTTCAAACTCGTACTTTTGCTTTTCCGCTTCATTCATCTTCGCGAGTTTTTCAGCTTCTGCAATTTCCTTTTCTCGTTTTTTAGTCTCACGATCCATACGAGATTTTATCGCTTGTTCTAATTCATCTTGAGTGTAAAGTTTTTTGTTATCATTGTGTTTAGACTCTTCATTTTGTTCAGTAGTCTCTGTTTTTTCATTCTCTACATCAGATTGTTTATCTTCTACCGCTGCAAAGAATTGTAAATCTAAAGGTAATTTCATAGTTATTTTCTCCTTTTTAAAGTCTTGTTTGACTGTATTCCTTGCGCAGTTTAAAGCCATAAGCATGTTTTGGGCATAAAAATAGCACCTAATCAAAAATGATTAAGTGCTAATTTATTTAAGGTCGTAGTACCCTTGTGCATGTAGTTCTCTAATTTCTTTAATCTTACTTAACGCTTCTTCTAACGTCGGCTTTTCGTCCTCGTATTGGATATCCGAAATAATATACTTTAATACTCTTCTTATTTCTTCATGGTGTGGTATACCTAATTTATCTAGATAATCAAACATTATATCTTCATCTCTAAAAAAACTGCGGGATTATCTCCAAAAATACAAGGGCCCACTAACCGCTTTTCATCATCAGTAGCTTTGTTGAAGGGTTCGATAATATATTTTTCTACGTTAGTCATAAGCTATTCACTCTTTTTAATGAGATAAGGACCTTTACCATTAGTTTCTCTGATTTCTTTTATCATGCTTAAAGCTTTTTCTAATGTTGGTCTATCTTCTTTATCCTGAATATATGAGAAGATATATTGTTGAACTGCTCTCAACTCTTCATCGTGTGGTATACCTAATTCATCTAGATATGCATTCATGATACCTTCGTCTTGAAAAAACACATAAGCATTATCTCCAAATATATGCGGGCCGATTAATCTCTTTTCATCATCAGTAGCTTCATCAAAAGGTTTAATAATATATTTTTCTACGTTAGTCACTAATAACCACCTCTAATTTTATTCGCTGTTTTCTTCCTTTGGTTATAACATCTTTCACTTTAAATTTGGTGCTCGGCTGTATTAAGAATTCATATTCACTATCGAAGAAAACAATGTCCTCCATGTAACTTCCAACATTTATACCTTTAGGGATGTCTATTTCAAATAGAACACCTTCATCATCTATAAAGCGCTCTATGACAAATTTATCTAGTGATGGACTCATGAATCCTTCATCAATAAATGTAATGTCTCCAGATTTTAATGTGTTAGAGAAAAGGTGTGAACCTCTAACACCACGGAAAACTTTTAAGTCGTCTTCAGTCTTATAGTCAGAAATAGCTTCTTTGATGTCTTCAATTATTTTCAAGCTCTTATCAATAGTGTATTGAGGTATCCCTCAGTCTAATTGAGTTTGTACCCCTTTCTAAGAAGTCTGTTAATAAAGCGATATCCATTTTGTGTATAATGTTCTATCACGAAAACATCTCTCTCACTAAGATTATTCTATCATTGTATTTGTCTCATAACTGAATAAATGTGAAACTTGTTGTTCATTTATTGCCCATTTGATTTGCTCAAATACGGATGTAGCAAGTGTATTATCAATCTTATGGATATATACATTTACTGTTTAGCGAATAATTAACTGTACAATGATAAGATTCCTAACTACCACGACATGAAAACTCACCAAACCTGTTACATTTACATCTTATTTATCTGTCCACATTCCCTAACTTTTGCCAATTATCTCAGTAACGCTCCTTCTAGCTTGTGCTCTTGTTATAATTTAATTAATTTGTGATAGCAGTTCCATAAAACTCTGCCATTGGTACAGTAATTTCACCACGTAAAATGGATGTAAAGAATTTCATTACTTCTTTTTGTTCAGCAAATTTTTCACTTTGTAATTTAGCAAGTTATTTATCAATGTATGAATTCACACCTACATTTTCCAACAACTTACTATACTGTGCTCTAGCATAGTTATGACTATATCCAGCTTTAATTGCTAATTAATAGACCTTTCCAATGATTACATATTCAGCAGCAAACTTTTGTTGTTTAACTGTTAGTTTTATCTCATATACCACCAAAATTCACGTTAATCATATAACTTCATTTTTAAAAAAAGATAACCGTTAATAAATGTATCTTGTTTTGAAATTATCACTCCTCAATGAAGTAGGAATAAAAGTTTCTGCCAAACTTGCTACTTTGGTACCTTTCTTTAGATTCAAGTTTTCTTAAATTGGTTATTTTTGGAGGATATAATTTTTTATTTTTACCTAAAAGATAATTTTTAATGTTTACAACGTTCTTTATAGTATCATCTAAACTTTTATATATCATATCAATATCAGCAGTTACATTTATGTCCGATTTCGTCTCAATTAGTCCGAGTGTTCTTAAATATGCTCTACTTGAGTTAAAAATCTCAGCATCAATATTAAAACTGTCCAATATACCATTAATATCTCTCAAATCGAATGGTGTACAATAGTGCTTTAAGACCGCTATATCTAATAAACTTACGCGTTCAAGAGTGCCCAAATATAAACTGGCTACATCATATGAAATATCTTCACTTTCAATTATTGATTCAAAACCTTGAACTATAAATTTTATTTTAGTTTCTTGTTCACTATTTACAGCGGTATCAATAGCTTTTTCCAAGATATCGTCTATTGTTTTTTTATCTGAATCCGTTTTTTTTGGCAGATGATAAATCTTTTCGATTTTATTATCAAGTTCCCTTATTAGGATCTCCATGTTTTTTATATGTTTTTTATTTTTGTAGGTAGTAATAACTGAACCTATACCCGGAATTGAATTAACAACACTATCTACTCCTATCTCTAAAGCAAATTCAGCTGTTTTTCCTGTAATATGCTCGTTTAAATACCTGCTTGTTGTTTCTCCACCTTTGTTTAATAATGCTTCTTGTATACCATCTAAAAGACTCATGATTTTCTCCCTCTATTTGTTTTGATATATCATACCAAAAAAACACATATAAACGTAGGTGCCTTTTTGTAAAGAGTCTGTCGTAAGATAACACAGGCGACATACGACTAAAGCACCTTAGACATATTAATTGGTATATTTCCTATATCTAGAAGGAACCTTGCTCTCCTGTGTTTCGTATTAACAAAAAGAGCGCTAGTAAGTACTAGCACTCTGGGTTAATTCAATGTTTTTAGGGTTTTTATTTTATGTTAAATATTAACATAATACTCGTATTTACCCGTATTTATATTTAACATTGGGGCAAAATTAGTACAAAAATATAGGCACAAAATTGATTGTATTTAATTAAATGTAAAAGCAATTACTTATTGATTTATATCCTTGTTTTTATATCAACCGTTTTATTCGGTGAATTAACGCCATTTATTTTCATTTCCTTTTCGTCTAGGTTTTAGCCCCTTCTCCATTAGATCACGACAAATAATTGAATCTAAAACATTATTCAGAATTTAGGACAAAAGCTGGTGTTATATGTTTGCTTTTTAGGACATGTAATGTATATTAAAGATGAGGAAGGTGTGAAGAATGGACTTTAAAGATGTGTTCGACAAATTAATCATTTCACATGAATATACTTATCGTGATTTAGCAATTGATTTAAATGCTAAATATGAACCTAAATTTAGTAAATCAACATTACAATCATGGCGCGAAGGCAAGTCATATCCGTCAATTTATCATGCTATTGCTCTTGCTGATTTCTTCGATGTTTCACTAGATGAACTAGCTGGAAGAAAAACCCTGCCTGAAAAAGCATTAAAAATTGACAAATCCGATGTCATTGCTACACATATAGACGATGATGTTACTGATGAGGAAATGAACGAGATACTTAATTTTATTGATTACATAAAACAAAAGGAGAAATAAAAATGAATAAAAAATTATTGTTAGCATTAACTAGCTCAGCATTTGTACTTCTGCTTTCAGCATGTGGAGAAACTAATACTGAAGAAGTTGAATCTGAACTAAGAAAAGACGCAGAAAATGAACAAGTTGAAGCAGATAAGAAAAAAGAAGAAGTAACTGAAGAAACTGAAGATGAAGCAACAACTGAAACTGAAGAATTGAACCAAAATATTGTTGATGACGATATAGTTAAAATCGACTTATTAAATGTTGAACGTACAACTGACGAAATATTTGGTGATAGTATTAAAGTTAATTTCGAAATCGAAAATAAAACTGATAATAAGATAATTGTTCAATCACGTGATGTTTCTGCAGACGGCTATATGATCGATGATATCGTAGTATTTAGCCCTGAAATTGCAGCAAATAAAAAAATAAAAGATAATTTAAAATTAGAAGAAATGTTTTTAGATGAAGGTGACGAACTACCTAAATTAGAAGAAAATTTAGAAATGACACTTATTATAATTGATGATGAAACTTTCGATCATATTGGTAGTTATGATGTAAATATATATTTGTCATAAATTACCGAACGTAAGCTCTTAAAAGGAGTGTCTTTATGAACTTATATGAGAAAATTAAAGACTTCATTCCAAAATAAGAATAATTATGCCCCTCCAAAACTTATAAGAGTTGTTAATATTACAATTCTTGAACTTGAAGTAATTCCAATAAACACATACGAAGACCATTATATAAAACGAATATTCACATCAATTCATACTCCTCCTCATAAATATGCAAAATTTATAAATGTTAAGTATAATAAGCAGTAATAAATACTATACTTACAGTAAAAATTATTTAGGAGGCTTTTTAATGAGTACAACATTACCTGCTTGTCCAAGTTGTAATCAGGAGTATACATATGAGGATGGTCAATTGTATATTTGTCCAATGTGTGGTCATGAATGGACGAAGGATTCTCAACTTGAGCTTGAGGAATCACAGCTCGTTCGTGATGCGCACGGTACAATTTTAAACGATGGTGATTCGATCACAGTTATTAAGGATCTAAAAGTTAAAGGTTCTTCTGATTCAATTAAAAAAGGAACAAATGTTAAAAGTATTAGACTAATAGAACCTGAAGACGGACATGATATTGAATGTAAGATTCCGGGCTTTGGTCAGATGAAGTTAAAATCAGAATTTGTAAAGAAGATATAGTACAAAAGCCACCAAGATAGTCAATACTATCTTAGTGGTCTTATTCTTATCTTCTACCTAATTTTAATGCTCCGATGATTAGTGGGATTTGAAGTGGAAGGCGTCCGTATAATACGTATGGATTTGCTTCAGTGCCTGGTTTAAATGGAATTTTCTTTAAAGCCATATAAACATTTGCTGGAAATACTGCAATCATAAATAATGCGATAAGCTTTCCGTATATGTTATTTTTACTTTTCACCCATAATAAAACCGAAAATAGTATTTCTAATACACCAGTAAATTTTACGATAAACGTCTTACAAGGTAATACTGATGGGACGATTCTTCTAAATCCTTCTAAATCCTTCTAAATTAATAAAGTGTAATACTCCTGCACCCATTAATAAAATTGAGTATAATATTCTAAACGTTACTTTCATATAAAAACTTCCTTTCACTAATATAATAAAATAAATTTAAAGGTGATTCTATGATTACACATGATTTTACAGTTCAAACACTTTGGAATAATGGCAGAAATTCTACAGGAGAGTTTAAAGCGGATCATTTAAATGGAAATATCTCAATACCAAGTTCACTTGGTGGACCTGGTAATGCTTCAAATCCAGATGAGTTGTTAGTTGCGGCCGCTTCAAGTTGCTATATTATTAGTCTGTCTGCAGCGTTAGAGCGTGCGAGATTTACTGACGTTACGATTGAACTAACATCTATCGGTACCGCTTCTTTAAGTGATGATGAACAATTTAAAATGGAAAAAATTACGCATCGCCCTACTATTTCAGTGAATGAAACTGATAAACTTCATAAACGCATCGATCGTTTAATTGAAATCGCAGATCGAAATTGTATGGTGTCTAAAGCAATACGAGGTAATGTTGAAATTATTATTGAACCAATCATTAATTAACGTTGCGGTTTCTAAATACTTCAACTAAAATTTAACTAATACTCTTTTTAGGTGATGTTATGAACACGTACTTAATATTAGCTATAATATTTGCTTTAATCACGCTGTACTTTTTTACGGTAACTGTAAAAAAGTCACTCCACGAACGTACTGCGATGTGGGCAGGATTTACAGTAGTTAGTTTAGTCATTACAACAATCATTATCGGGTTATATCAACAAGATCGGTTATATTATAACCCAAAAGAAATTCCAGATAATGTGATGAGTCAACAAATACAAGACGTTGTACATGCGTATAATTTACAAGATGACTATTATGAAGCGGATATTCCGAAGTTTAAAAAAGGAGAATATCGTCCAAATACGCCTTTGAAGTTCTCTAACTACAAAGTTACGAACATTGTGAAAAAACCAAGAGGACAATATATTACGATTGAAAAGGACAATAATTCCGTCGTAATTTATGACCCTGTAGGAAAAAGAAACATTAAACTCGAACAACAATACACATTTATTGGCTCTCCAAGTTTGTCGTATCCATTCGTAGTGAAACTACATTACAATAAAGAAGAAAATTCAAAGTTTAAACTTTTTTAACACTCTCAAAATGCTATGAGAGTGTTTTTTTATAATTTATTTATATTTTATTAGCTTTTCTAAAGGAAACTAATTATAATCTAATTAATATATATAAGTTATATTGTATATATTAAWTAGAAACCACCTATGAAGAAATATTAGAAATCATTCAAGATAAGACTACGTCATTTAGTTCTGAAAGTAGGAATTTTAGAAGGGATTTCACTGGTATAGCTAGTTACATTATTTTTAAGTCTAAAGACTATTTGACGATAAATAAGAGAAACTTTAAATACCAATTGGAATTATAAATTTTAGATTGAGTAGTTTTACCTTAAGCATAGAAATATTTTCCAGAAATTCGCTTTTATATTTCTTACTATAATAAATATATGAATGTAAGTACTCCTAGAAGAGCCCTTTTTATTATTTGCCTTCATCTGACACCAATGTCAGTAAAACAACATTTTGTATAATCATATTCCGACAATAAAAAAGGCAAAGCGTTCGTGTTCTCACACTCTATTTCGCCAGTGGTATTTGTTATTGATCGTGACACTACCGCATCTCTCACTGATAGATGCAAGGATAAACATGCAGTTGATCCTAATTCGTATACTCATAAGGATAACTAGTCCATGCATCCCGTTCCAGATATGTTAAAAACTTGTCATAAAACAAAATACTTACTTTTTCACTACGGTGAGTGTAGTAGAAAAATTTGAAAGAAGGAATTCAAATGCACAAGTTAGACATTATTTTATCAAAATCTGAGAAAAGCTCTCGATCTGAAGGGGTTCTTGTTAAGACTTTAAAAACAAGAGTTAAGGAATTAGAGGAGGAAAATAAAAAATTAAAAAACCAAATTCAGAAATTATATGGAGAATTGTACAATAATGAATAGTTAAAAGTTAATCTATAATTGAATTGTGAAGAAATGTACTTAAACTAACAGGGCAGTTATGTTTAAGATACTTTAAAATTTGGTTAAAATCTCCGAAGGGATTGGTTTCTAACATTAGAAATCAATCCTTTTTAATATTAATTATATATCATTCAAACAATCTTTTGACTATTTGTTTATGGTATGATATATTATAATCATCAAACAAATAGTCATTTGAATAAGGAGGATAATTATGACAAAAGATATGTGTGAAGTTACCTGTATTCACGAAGATAAGGTAAACAGGGCTAAAAAAGAGCTTGCTAAACAGAATCCTATGGATGTAGCGAAAGTTTTTAAGACTCTGTCAGATGATACAAGGGTTAAAATTGCTTATGTTTTATCTTTAGAGGGAGAGTTATGTGTTTGTGATGTAGCGAATATCATTGAATCTTCAACGGCTACGGCATCCTATCATTTAAGATTGTTGAAAAATTTAGGTATAGCAACATACCGTAAAGAAGGAAAATTAGTCTATTATTCACTAGATGATGAGCATGTTAAACAGCTTGTAGAAAAAGCTTTCTTGCATCAAAGGGAGGTTGCTAGTATTGGATAGTTCAACAAAAACATTAACAGAAGATAAACAGGTTTACCGTGTGGAGGGTTTCTCGTGTGCGAATTGTGCTGGGAAGTTTGAAAAAAATGTAAAAGAACTACCAGGGGTGCATGATGCTAAAGTCAATTTCGGAGCTTCCAAAATTGATGTCTTTGGCAGTGCAACTGTTGAAGATTTGGAAAAGGCTGGTGCTTTCGAGAATCTTAAAGTGGCACCAGAGAAGACTAGAAGACGGGTCGAACCAGTGGTAACAGAAGATAAAAATGTTTACCGTGTGGAGGGATTTTCTTGCGCAAACTGTGCTGGGAAGTTTGAAAAAAATGTAAAAGAACTACCAGGGGTGCATGATGCTAAAGTCAATTTCGGAGCTTCCAAAATTGATGTATATGGAAATGCATCGGTTGAAGAGCTTGAAAAAGCAGGTGCTTTCGAGAATCTTAAGGTAATTCCTGAAAAACTGGCGAATCCATCGATACAAGCGGTCAAAGAAGACACTAAGGCTCTTAAAGAAGAGAAAATACCGTTTTATAAAAAGCACAGCACATTGCTGTTTGCCACATTAATGATTGCTTTTGGTTACCTTTCTCACTTTGTAAATGGAGAAGATAACCTTGTAACTTCCATGTTATTTGTAAGTTCGATTGTAATTGGCGGATATTCACTATTTAAAGTTGGTTTTCAAAATTTGATACGCTTTGATTTCGACATGAAAACCCTTATGACCGTTGCAGTTATTGGAGCTGCCATCATTGGTGAATGGGCAGAGGCATCCATTGTTGTCATTCTCTTTGCAATCAGTGAAGCACTTGAACGTTTTTCTATGGATAGAGCAAGACAGTCCATTCGTTCATTGATGGATATTGCTCCAAAAGAAGCACTTGTTAGGCGGAATGGTCAGGAAATAATGATCCATGTGGACGATATCGCCGTGGGTGATATTATGATCGTCAAACCAGGGGAGAAAATTGCCATGGATGGGATCATTATAAATGGGGTGTCGGCTGTCAACCAGGCTGCTATAACAGGAGAATCTGTCCCTGTTGCCAAAACGGTAGATGATGAAGTATTTGCAGGTACGCTTAACGAAGAGGGACTACTTGAAGTAAAAATCACCAAATACGTAGAGGATACAACCATCTCCAAGATTATTCATCTGGTTGAGGAAGCACAAGGGGAGCGCGCTCCAGCGCAAGCATTCGTAGATAAATTTGCGAAATATTATACTCCGATCATTATGGTTATTGCGGCGCTCGTTGCAGTCGTTCCACCTTTATTCTTTGGTGGAAGTTGGGATACTTGGGTTTATCAAGGATTAGCGATACTTGTAGTTGGATGTCCGTGTGCATTAGTTATTTCTACTCCAATCTCGATTGTCTCGGCAATTGGAAATGCAGCTAAAAAAGGTGTGTTGATTAAAGGCGGTGTCTATCTAGAGGAATTAGGAGCCATTAAGGCAATCGCATTTGATAAAACAGGAACACTGACAAAAGGTGTACCAGTGGTAACAGATTTTAAAGTGTTAAATGATCAAGTGGAAGAAAAAGAGCTGTTTTCCATTATTACAGCTTTAGAATATCGATCACAACATCCACTTGCTTCAGCAACAATGAAGAAAGCAGAGCAAGATAATATTACTTATTCCGATGTTAGAGTGGAAGACTTCACTTCTATTACAGGTCGGGGCATTCAAGGGAATATAGATGGAACAACCTATTATATTGGCAGTCCAAGGCTTTTTAAAGAATTAAATGTTTCCGATTTTAGCCTTGAGTTTGAAAATAAAGTGAAAGTTTTACAAAACCAAGGGAAAACGGCCATGATTATTGGAACGGACCAAACAATCCTCGGCGTGATTGCTGTAGCAGATGAGGTCCGCGAAACAAGTAAAAATGTGATTCAAAAACTTCATCAGTTAGGAATCAAGCAAACAATTATGCTGACAGGTGATAATCAAGGTACCGCAGAAGCAATCGGTGCTCATGTAGGCGTTTCTGATATTCAGTCCGAATTGATGCCACAGGATAAGTTGGACTATATTAAAAAAATGAAAGCCGAGCATGGTAATGTAGCTATGATTGGCGATGGCGTCAATGATGCTCCTGCACTTGCTGCATCCACTGTTGGCATTGCAATGGGCGGTTCTGGAACAGATACTGCCATCGAGACAGCTGATATTGCATTAATGGGAGATGATTTAAGTAAGCTTCCATTTGCAGTAAGACTTAGCAGGAAAACGCTAAATATCATCAAAGCGAACATCACGTTTGCCATCGGAATTAAGATAATTGCCTTACTATTGGTTATTCCAGGCTGGCTAACCCTTTGGATTGCGATTCTTTCCGATATGGGAGCCACTATTTTGGTAGCATTAAATAGTTTGCGACTGATGAGAGTGAAGGATAAATAGGTACTATATGTGTGCAATTTACGGAAGGACTTTTCATTTTGAAGAAAAGTCCTATCCCTAAAATATTGGAGATGATAAAATTGTCGCGACGATACTGACGGCTACTGCGGTATATGTAGCAACAGGAATTGATTATCTCGTCATATTAATTCTTTTGTTTTCGCAAGTAAAAAAAGGTCAGGTAAAACATATTTGGATAGGACAATATATAGGGACTGCAATTGTGATAGGAGCAAGTCTTTTAGTTGCACAGGGGATTGTAAATTTAATTCCTCAGCAATGGGTTATCGGACTACTTGGGCTTTTACCACTTTACCTAGGCGTGAAAATATGGATTAAAGGAGAAGAGGATGAAGATGAAAGTAGCATTTTATCCTTATTCTCCTCTGGAAAATTTAATCAGTTATTTTTGACGATGACTTTCATCGTATTGGCTTCCAGTGCGGATGACTTTTCCATTTATATACCGTACTTCACGACCTTAAATATGTCTGAAATCTTTATTGTCACTATTGTCTTTCTTATTATGGTTGGAGTTTTGTGCTATGTCAGTTACCGTCTAGCTTCCTTCGATTTTATATCGGAAACAATTGAGAAATATGAACGTTGGATTGTACCAATTGTATTCATTGGGCTAGGTATTTATATATTGTTTGAAAATGGAACATTCAATGCTCTGATTTCATTTCTTCTTTGAAGTGGCGAATCCAAACCATAAAGTAAAGTATAAAGAGGTTATCCTATTGATTGGGATAACCTTTTTATATTTAACTAATTATCATTTACGTTAAACACATGTACTTAAAGTAAGAACATTGATTTAAACCGTTTTTTTCATAATTTACTATTGATAAGATACAAACCCATCAAGAGAAGATATTGAAGTAAATGGAGAAGTATTCAAGACATATGAAGCATTAGAGATCGCAGTACATGAATATATTAGATACTATAATAAAGATAGAATTAAGCTAAAATTAAAAGGCATGTCTCCTGAAGAATTCAGGAAACATACCTTACAATCTGCATAATTCCAAAAGTCCAACTTTTGGGTAGCACATCATATGAGGGGGAATATTTATTATAGCCAATCGTTTTCGCGATATTTTTTCTTTAATGTAAAACCAATACCAAAAATTGCAACAAATCCAATTGCGAGCAGTATTGCGAATCCCCACATCTCTTCAGCGAGTGTGACTGATAATAAAACGAGTAAAACGATTGCGAGTACCGCAAGTATGAAAAAAATCCCTTTCGATTTTTTCTCCATGTATATCGACTCCACATATAAATTTTCTCAATTATATCATAGAATAAGTACGATATGATATAATTGTACAGTTAAATAACCTAAATACGAAGGGAACTTTTGAATGACAGTAAGAAAAGATTTAAGAAATATAGCGATTATCGCCCACGTAGACCACGGTAAAACGACGTTAGTCGACCAATTATTAAAACAATCTGGTTTATTTAGAGACAACGAACACGTTGAAGACCGTGCGATGGACAGTGGTGATATTGAAAAAGAACGCGGTATTACAATTTTATCTAAAAACACTGCGATCGATTATGAAGATGTAAGAATTAATATTTTAGATACACCAGGACACGCTGACTTCGGTGGAGAAGTAGAACGTATTTTAAAAATGGTCGACGGAGTAATACTCGTCGTTGATGCATTTGAAGGTACGATGCCACAGACGCGTTTTGTACTTAAAAAAGCTTTAGACGTCGGTGTGACGCCGCTTGTTGTCGTCAATAAAATCGATAAACCACAAGCACGACCTGAAGCGGTTGTCGACGAAGTACTTGAACTATTTATCGATTTAGGAGCAGATGATGACCAACTTGAATTCCCAGTCGTATACGCTTCAGCGATGAACGGAACTGCAAGCTTAGATCCAGAAACTCAAGACGACAATATGAAAGTGCTATACGATACGATTTTAGAGTCTGTTCCTGCACCTGTAGATAATAGCGATGAACCGTTACAATTCCAAGTATCATTATTAGATTATAACGATTACGTTGGACGTATCGGTATCGGTCGTGTATTTAGAGGGTCAATTTCAGTTGGAGAAAATGTATCACTCGTTAAATTAGATGGTACAGTAAAACAATTTAGAGTCACTAAAATGTTTGGATTTTTAGGTCTGAAACGTATTGAAATTGAACATGCGAAAGCTGGAGACATTATCGCATTAAGTGGTTTAGAAGATATTAACGTCGGTGAAACAGTCACAGACCGTGAAACAGTAGAAGCACTCCCTGCACCAACTATTGATGAACCTACGTTACAAATGACGTTTTCAGTAAATAACTCACCATTTGCTGGGCGTGAAGGTAAATTTGTAACAGCACGTCAAATTAAAGACCGCTTAGATATTCAACTAGAAACGGACGTATCGTTAAGAGTCGACCAAGGAGCAACGCCAGATCAGTTTATCGTTTCTGGACGTGGAGAGTTACACTTATCCATCTTAATTGAAAATATGAGACGTGAAGGATACGAGCTTCAAGTATCTAAACCAGAAGTTATTATTCGTGAAATTGATGGTAAAAAACATGAACCGTTTGAGCGCGTACAAATTAACGTACCAAGTGAACATGCAGGAAGTGTCATTGAGTCGCTCGGCCAACGTAAAGGTGAAATGTTAGATATGGCGACTGAAGATGGTCAAACGAAACTCGTGTTTTTAGTACCATCTCGTGGTTTAATAGGATATACGACAGAGTTTATGACGATGACTCACGGTTATGGTATTTTAAACCATACGTTTGAAGATTATCGTCCAGTAATCCAAGGTAAAATTGGTGGACGTCGTAACGGTGTACTCGTTTCTATTAACAAAGGTCCAGCGAGCGCATTTGCAATTATGAACTTAGAAGACCGTGGAACAAACTTCACTGAACCTGGTACAGAAGTGTATGAGGGAATGATCGTCGGTGAGAACTCACGTGAAAATGATTTAGGTGTAAACATTACGAAAACAAAAGCACACACAAATATGCGTTCAGCAACAAAGGACCAAACAGAAACGATGAAACGTCCAAGAATTATGACGCTAGAAGAAGCGTTAGAATATATTAACGTCGATGAGTTAGTAGAAGTGACGCCAGAGTCGATTCGTTTACGTAAAAAGATTTTAAACAAAAGTGAACGCGACCGTGCGCTAAAGAATGCTAAAAAGCAAGAGGAGTAGAAGGCAATGTTTTTTTCGTTCGTCTTAATGACAGCGGCACAAACAGACGAGAGTAGTTTATATAACCGATTGTCGATGTTTGGTAAGCTATATGGCGCAGATCAAAATCCAGATACTGCGATGTGGTTATTGTTTATTACTGTATACGTACTATCAGTTCTCGCATACGTACTTGGTTTTGCGAAAAAGTTAAAGCTTTGGCAAAACATCGTGATTTATATCATTATGCTATTATTCTCATTACCACTGACATTTTTTGCAGCGTTTTACCCGGTTGCAGAGTGTTTAATCGTCATCGTATTTGTAATGGGAATGTACCGATATAGACTATATAATGAAAAGAAAAAAGGTACGATATCGTTCGATAGTAAAGAAACGCATAAATAATAAAACGACCTGTCACATATATTAAAATGTGACAGGTCTTTATTTTATACGAACGTAAATGCTGTAACGTATTCGTATCGTTCGATGATTTCTCCGTCTTTAATGACGAGTAGGTCGATCATACCGTCGTCGTATAATCTCTTACCATTATTAGAAAACTGTGCGTAATGATCGTAACGGTCTTTATATGCGAGTGTTGTTGTCCCGTTTTTATGTGTAATTTCATAGTTTACACTGTTTGGTTCAGCGTATTCTAAAAATGGGTCGAGTGCCATAATAAACGTTCCGTTTAGCAGTTCTTCTTTTTTATTTTTATATCTCTTTTCTGATTTTAATGTCGGTGGAAGTGTGTCTCCTTCTATAATTTGACGGTTCCACTCTTCACTATCCTCAAATTCAATGTGTTCTTCATCATGTACTAAATCTTCTATATGTATTTTACGATCGTCGAAAATCCATGCACTCGAGTCTAATGTAATGACGAAGTTTACGTTTCCTTTAATTTGTAGCAGCATGTAACCCCTCCTAAGCTTAAATTATACCAAATTATACATAATTGAACATAGCCACTCACTTGAAAAATGTAATACTGTAGAGTAGTATTTAGTTGTAATGAAAAGGGGGAAGGGCCTTGTCTAGTGAAGAAACTTTAAAAAGGCTTGCATTAGAAACACTCGAGCAAGATGCAGATAGAATCGTACAACTGATTCGTGTTCAAATGGATAATTTGACAATGCCTCAATGCCCGGTATATGAAGAAGTGTTAGATACTCAAATGTTCGGGTTATCTAAAGAAATTCATTTTGCAGTGAGACTAGGGTTAATAGATAGAGAGCATGGACGTTCGATATTAGCAGATTTAGAAAAGCAAGTATCAGACGTACATGAAGCGTATTATGAGCATAGAGAACAACTAAAAAAGGCAAATAAGTAGTGGGTGATCCAATGAAGAAAGCAAAACGCTTAAACTACCCGATTAGTAAGACAAATCAGCACATTGATTATGTCATTATATTTGCATACATAGCACTTGCAATTATTGGCCTTGTCATGATTTATAGTGGGAGTATGGTTAAATCATCACGCAGTGAGATGACGAACTTTAATCCAAAGTTTTTCTTTGATTCGCAGTTACGTTTTGTCATATTTGGGATGACGATATTTGTAATTATTACATTTTTTACGAGTTCACGATTATTTAGAAAGCCGATTATTCCAATTGCGTTAATTGCGGGAAGTATTCTTTTACTTCTTGCGACTCAAATCTTTGGTATTGAAGTAAACGGTGAGAAAAACTGGATTCGTCTCGGATTTATAAATTTACAGACATCTGAGTTCGTTAAAATTGTTGTCATTATGTATTTAGCATATGTTTATGACAGGCGACTACGTATAAAAACAGAGCTTATCCCTACAGATACGAAGCACTTGATGCCATTTGTACTCGTACTCGTAATGACGTTATGGATTGGTAGAAATGACTTCGGAACGTCGTTAATCATTTTATCGATTATTATCTCGATGTTTTTCTATTTAAACTTTGAACGGAAATTTACGTTTATGATATTTGCAGGAATTGTAGGTATTATCATCCTTGTCGTCGGAGCTTTTATCATGTTTGACGGACAATTTTTAAGTTCATATCAGCTCGCGAGAATCGATACGTTTTTCCATCCGTTTAACGACCCGTATGGCGATGGATATCAGCTTACGAATAGTTTGATTGCGATAGCCAATGGAGGACTAATTGGGCAAGGTATTGGAAACGGCATATTGAAACTCGGATTTTTACCTGAAGCACAGACAGACTTTATATTTTCAGTTATCGCTGAAGAACTTGGGCTCATCGGGGTACTTATCGTACTAGGATTATATGCAACAATTGTCATTAAAGCATTTTATTATTCATATCATACTGGAGATTTATATTTAAGACTCATTACGTTTGGGATTGGTATATATATTACAATCCAATGTTTCTTTAACATTGGAGGCGCAACGAAGACTGTTCCATTAACGGGTGTTCCGTTACCGTTACTCAGTTACGGTGGATCAAGTTTCTTAAGTATATCGATTGCATTAGCAGTATTATCTGTGGCTATTAAAGAAATTAGATATCGTAAAGCAATCAATCGTGATTAAAGACGTTGTTATAACGTCTTTTTTTAATATAAAAAAACGTGAGGGGAAACCCTCACGTTTTATGGTTCATAGTCCGGTCGACTAATGAGTAAGATGTAATAGCATAGTATACCGAATATTAAAGTGATAAATAATGCATGGAATAGTGCGATGAAAATATTTGCGTACGTAAATATCGTTAAAGCACCTGTGATGATTTGTAATACGAGTAAAGTCATCATGATAATCCAACCGTTCTTAATGACTCGGTAGTTGCTGTAATGTTTTAATACGTGAATTAAAGCGATAACCATCCAAATAAATAGTATGAGTACTAAAAAGCGGTGTCCCATTTGAACGGCTTGATAAAAGTTCGTTGGTAAAATTTGGTTTGGCATACAGTGTGGCCATTTTGTACATGCGAGTGATGCATCGGCATGTCTAACTAATGCGCCGCTATATATTACGAAATAAATATAAATAATAATCCCGATCGTATGACGTCTCAATCCTTTATGTATGATAAGACCTTTCGTATCATACTTTAAGTCAACGTGGAAGACGAGTAGTGTTAACACGAACACAGCTGCAAAACATATTAACGAAATTCCAAAGTGTGCAGCGAGAACAAACTCACCGTGCCATAAACCAACAACTGCCGCGGCACCAATTAAACTTTGGATGAGAATAAAACTAAGAGATACACAGACGAGAAACTTCGTTTCTCTAATATGTGAGAGTTGTTTCCAAGCCATAACTCCAAAGATGATTAAAAAGATAATTGCGATTCCAGATACACCTCTATGTGCAATCTCAATTATCGTATCTAATGGCCAGTCTTTAGGGATAAGTTGACCATGACATAGTGGCCAAGAATCTCCACACCCTTCAGCAGATCCAGTTTTTGTCACGAGTGCTCCACCGATTTGAACAAAAACCATGATGAGGGTCGTAATCACCGCCACTATTTTCAATTTTTTATACAACCAAAACACCTCATTAAAAAAATCCGTACAAATATCTGTTCAATTAATAAATATAAACCATCACATAGAATCATGCAATAATTAAAGTTATAAGAAAGACTTAACAAAATTGTAAACTGTGGTAGAATCTATATGTAAACAATAGCGACTATAGTGGTACTTTCCATAGATAAATGTTTAAATTGTAAATTATTTGAACAATTTTTGAACAATCTGTGAAAAAAAGGTATCAACACTATAGATTCTCGGTCTGTTTTCCTATATCATTATAGTAACTAGAAATGTTGGTGAAAGGGGGCGAAGGTTAAATGCAGAGTCATGTGTCTAGTGAAAGGCATACGATGACGTTTATTGAAAAACAACAAGCATTTCGAGTGTTAATTAAAGAAGGTATCATAAAAGCGAACTTGATCCCAGCATTTGCTGCTGGTTTTCTAGCTGTTATGTATTATGGTCATTCTTTTTTCAGCTCGCTTCCATTGTTGTTAATCATGCTATTAGGTGTTGGTCTTTTAATTGGTGGCGTTGCTGCACTGAATAACTATTATGACCGGGATATTGATTCAGTTATGAAGTCTAAGCAACAACGACCAAGTATCGACGGCACGTATAGTGGGAAAGACATCCTATGGATTGGTTTTTCAATGGTTGTTATAGGAGAAATTCTCTTATATTCAATTAATATGACTGCAGGTACACTTGGCCTCTTAGCTGGTTTTGGCTATGTAGTCCTATATTCCATCTACTCTAAAAGACATTATGTTGTCAATACAGTAGTTGGAGCATTACCAGGAGCAGCACCTCCCTTAATTGGATGGGCGGTTATAGACCCAAACTTACATACACTCGCGTTTGCGATGTTCTTTGTAATGTTTATATGGCAACCACCGCACTTTTACGCTTTAGCAATAAATCGTAAAGATGAGTACAGCACCGCTAACATTCCAATGTTACCGAGTGTGAAGGGAGAAAAACGTACGGTTAGGTCGATTGTGATGTGGATATCACTACTCGTCATTACCCCGTTTTTCATGACTGATTTAGGGATTTGGTTTGTCGTATTAATCACACTGCTGAACTTAAGTTGGTTAATACTTTCCTTAAACATGTTTAAGCCAATCACCGATTACAAGCGCTATGCAAAAACAGTGTTTGTATTTTCTTTAAATTACATTCTTATTTTTTACGTTATGATTATAGTCGCCGGTCTATTAATCTAAACTTATTTTTGAAAGAGGGGTCTATTAGATGAAGAACAGTTGGACTAAAACAAAATTTTATATGTTAATGTCTGTTCTTGCTATTTTCTTAGCAGGCTGTGGTAAAGAAAACTTAAGTGCTTTACAACCTGCTGGTGAAGTTGGGAGACAACAATTTTTCTTAATTATTCTTTCAATTTCAATCATGTTACTTGTCGTTGGAACAGTAGCAATCGCATTTACAATTGCAGTTGTAAAAAGTCGTAGAAGTAAAGTGGGAGAAGATTTCGTACCAAAGCAAGTTGCGGGTAACCATACACTTGAAGTAATTTGGACGACTATCCCAATTATTTTACTTATCATCTTAGCAATCCCAACAGTTTGGGTAACATTTACTCTAGCAGACGTTGAGGATATGGTAACTGAAGATGGTGTAGCGAACAAAGATTCAGTAATCGTTAACGTAACTGCTTACCAATATTGGTGGGAGTTTGAATACGTTCATGAAAATGTTGTTACGAGTCAAGACTTAGTCGTTCCAACGGATGAAAAAGTATTCTTCAACTTAAAAGGTGCTGACGTAAAACACTCATTCTGGGTACCTGCAGCGGGTGGTAAACTCGATACAAACGTTGACGGAATCAACAGCTTCTACTTAGTGTTTGATGATGACAAAGCAGAAAATGCAGATCGTTTATTCTATGGTAAATGTGCGGAATTATGTGGACCTTCACACGCACTAATGGACTTTAAAGTAGTTGCATTACCAAGAGCAGAATTCGATCAATGGTTAGCTGATATGAAAGTTTACGAAGAAGAGGCAAAAGTTGCATCAGCTGACGATGCAAAAGAAGGTCAAGAAATCTTCAACAACTCTTGTATAGGATGTCACGCAGTTACACCAACTAACCCTGGTGCTGCTGGACCAAACTTAACTAACTTTGGTGATAGAGAACTTATCGCTGGTATTTTAGAGCACAACAAAGAAAACTTAGTAAGCTGGATCAAAGATCCAGAAAAGATTAAACCAGACAACAAAATGACTGGAGCATATCAATTAAACGATGAAGAAATTGACAAAGTAGCTGCATACTTAATGGAGCTAAAACTAGATAAAAACTCTGGCGATGTCGAAAAAATGAAAAAAGAGATTGAAGCAGAGAAAAATGAGGACAATGATGAAGGGGGCGACAAATAAGCATGGCAACAGTTAATGGGCAAAAAGTTGGCTTTGGGCGTTTAATATGGGAATATTTAACGACAGTAGACCATAAGAAAATTGCAATCCTTTACTTAATTGGCGGTGGATTCTTCTTCGTCATGGGTGGTATTGAAGCGATGCTTATTCGTATTCAGCTCGCGGTACCAAATAACGATTTCTTATCAGCTGGATTATTTAACGAAATGATTACGATGCACGGTACTACGATGATATTCTTAGCTGCGATGCCAATTTTATTCGCATTTATGAACGCAGTAGTTCCATTACAAATTGGTGCACGTGACCTAGCGTTCCCATTCATGAACGCTTTAGGTGTATGGATGTTTATTTTAGGTGGTATTTTCGTTAACGTTTCTTGGTTATTCGGAGATGCACCTGACGCAGGTTGGACAAGCTATGCGTCACTATCAATTGCATCACCTGGACACGGTATTGACTTCTACGCAATCGGTTTACAGATTGCAGGGGCTGGTACGTTAATTACAGGTATTAACTTTGTAACAACGATTATTACGATGAGAGCACCAGGTATGACTTATATGAGAATGCCATTATTCACATGGACAGCACTTGTTGCATCAATTCTTATCGTATTTGGTTTCCCACCATTAACAGTAGGACTTTTCCTATTAACGTTTGACCGTATGTTCGGTTCGAACTTCTTCATAGTTGAAGCTGGTGGTAACACAATTATTTGGGAACACTTATTCTGGATCTTCGGACACCCAGAAGTATATATTTTAATCTTACCGGCATTCGGTATTTTCTCAGAGATTTTCGCAGTATTCTCTAGAAAGAGATTATTCGGTTACTCAGCGATGGTATTCGCGACAGTATTAATCGGATTCTTCGGATTCATGGTTTGGGCGCACCACATGTTTACAGTAGGTTTAGGTCCAACAGCGAACGCTATCTTCGCATTAGCGACAATGGCAATTGCGGTACCAACGGGTATTAAAATATTTAACTGGATTGCTACAATTTGGGGCGGTAGTATTACATTTACAACTCCAATGCTTTATGCATTAGCGTTTATCCCTTCATTCGTAATGGGTGGGGTAACAGGTATCATGCAAGCGGTAGCTCCAGCAGACTATCAGTACCATGACTCATACTTTATCGTTGCGCACTTCCACTACGTAATCGTAGGTGGGGTAGTATTCGCGATATTAGCAGGTCTTCACTACTGGTGGCCATTAATGTTTGGAACTAAGCTAAACGACACATTAGGTAAAATCGAAATGGCAATCTTTGCTATCGGTTTCCATATGACATTCTTAGTTCAACACTGGTTAGGTTTATGGGGAATGCCTCGTCGTGTATTCACATACTTAGACGGTCAAGGCTTTAACTTAGCAAACTTAATCTCAACAATCGGTGCATTACTCATGGCAGTTGGGGTAATCGTACTTGTTATTAACATCATTATGACAGTTGTTAAAAATGATAGAGTCGTAAACGTTGACGTTTGGGACGGTCGTACACTTGAGTGGGCAGTTGCAACGCCAACTCCAGAATACAACTTCTTCCAAACTCCACTAGTACGTGGTTTAGATGTTTTACAGTTAGAAAAAGAAGAAAACAACGGTGAAATTCCATCAGCTGGACCAGTTGAGGATATTCATATGCCAAATAACTCAATTATTCCGTTTATCTTAACTTTAGGGTTATTCATTGCAGGATTTGGTGCATTATTCCACGCGTCAGGTCAAGAATGGGCGATTGCAGCAGTTAAAGATTTACCAAGCATGAGACCTTGGTCAATGATTTTACTCGTCGGTGGTTTAACAATCACATTCCTTTCAATGATGGCAAGATCTTGGATTGATGACCACGGTCACTACGTCAAGAAAGAACGTATTGAAAGAGAAATGCGCGAATATGAAGAAAGAAAAAGAGGTGCAAACTAATGGCAGAAGTTAAATATAATGTTGATAATGCTAATTGGCCGAAGCACCCTGAAACAGCTACGTTAGAAGGTAAAAACAAGTTTGTTGGTTTCTGGACATTCTTAGCGGGAGAGACAGTATTATTCTCATGTCTCTTCGCGACTTACCTCGCACTTAAAGACTCAGTGCCAAGTAGCGATCACTTATTAGCAGCTGACCTATTCCACTTAGAGTTAGCATTCGTAATGACGATGTTCTTATTAACATCTTCATTAACAAGTGTTTTCGCAGTACACCATATGAGAAATAACAACTTCGCGAAAATGCAATTATGGTTAGGAATTACAGTTCTTTTAGGTGCTGGGTTCTTAGCACTTGAAATCTACGAGTTCATTGCATATGTACAACTCGGTCACACGTTTAGATCAAGTGCGTTCGGTAGTGCATTCTATATCTTAATCGGTACACACGGATTCCACGTTATTATCGGTTTAATTTGGATTACATTACTCATCATCCGTAACTCTGGACGCGGATTATCAGTATACACAGCTGCGAAAGTTAATACAGCTTCATTATACTGGCACTTCATTGACGTTGTGTGGGTGTTCATCTTCACAATCGTTTATCTGTTAGGGGTGTTATAAATGGCGAACGTAGAAACTGAATCATTAACAAGAAAAGAGTTAGACGCACTTTACAAAGCACGTGCAAAAGAAATGAGACTTCAACTAACCTCTTTTGCTCTTATGATTTTCATGACATTTATAGCATTTGGATTAGTAGCATTAGACTTTAACAAATACTTTGTTGGAGCAATCATTGTTACTTTAGCGTTTGTACAAGTTATTCTACAATTCTTCTACTTCATGCACATGAAGGACAAAGGACATGATTTTGCGAAGCTATTTATCTTAGTTGGTATGTACTTTGCAATTGCGTTTATTATCACATTTGTGTTCATTGTATGGATTGGAACAGGTGGAATTCAATAAACTTCAATGGACTAGCATTGCTAGTCCATTTTTTTGTTAGAAAATAGACATATTAAAATATGTTCGTTTCATTAAAAATAGTCTATAATGGTATGTAGCTTATATTAAAAGGGTGATAAATTTGGATCGTTTAATGTCGATACGAATTTTTGGTTTCATCGGAAATTGGAGTCCATTTTTAATTGCGTTTATTATTGTAGCGTCAGTAGTGTACTTCTTAATTACGATGAAATGGTACAAAGATATACCAGGTGGTCGAAAACTAACTAAATTAGAGTTTTGGATGTCAATTACAGTTATTTTATTATTTTATATAACGTTCGGATCACCAATTGATATATTAAGTCATATTTTATTTACGTTTCATATGGTGCAAATGGCACTTGGGTTGTTACTCATTCCGCCGTTACTATACTTTGCAATACCAGATTACTTATGGGCATACATGGTAAAACTACCTGTATTACGATTTTTCCATAAGATTGGTCAGAAACCGTTACTAGCGCTCATACTTTTCTGTGGTGCGTTTTCGCTTTACCATATCCCTACAGTTATGGATACGTTAAAGTTAAATCAGTCATTACACTTTATGTCATTAGCGATTTTATTTTTACTTGCAACAATCGCATTTTGGCCAGTATTAAATAAAGTGGATCCTCAAGAAAAGCATATGAACTACTTATTTAAGATATTATATGTATTTGGTATTGGTGGATTATTATTACCAGCATGTGGTTTAATCATCTTCTCGGAGACACCTATGTTTAAGACGTATACTGAAAGTGCAGCATGGTTAAAATCGATGGAGCTTTGTGTTCCAGTAGGTGTTCTTGATACGCTAAAAGATCAAAATATGATTAGTGGACCGGAATACTTCAGTCATATGACGCCACTGTCTGACCAACGTACAGGTGGAATCATTATGAAGATTCTTCAAGAAGTGTTCTTTGGATTTATCATTGCGTACTTATTTGCAAACTGGTGGAAACAAGAGTCTAGAGATCCAGATGAAATTACGCGTGAATCATTAGAAAGAGCAAATGAGCGTAAAAAGTTAGAAGAATTATATAGATAATAGAGGGTTGAATTATGAATTTGCATTTTATACTACCAACGATTAGTACGTCATTTATCGTATTAAGTGCGATAATGATGGCAATTGGACTTTACAAAATGTTTAAGAAAAGAGACCTTGCTGGTCACGATAAGTTTATGACATTAAGTGCATGGTTTGCGTTAATTTTCTTTATCATTTACTTATCGAAGACAGTATTTTTAGGAAGTACGCAGTTTGGTGGACCTGAACATCTCGTAACATACTATGTTGTATTTTTAATTTCGCATATTATCTTATCTACGACAGGTGGTGTACTTGGAGGATTCCAAGTATTTACAGGTAAGAAGAGAATTTTATCGAAGCATAGAAAAGTTGGAATCTTTGCAGCAGTGATTTGGTTCTTAACAGCAATTACTGGAGTAACTGTGTATATTTTATTATATGTGTTATATCCAGGTGGAGAAACTTCTGGATTACTCGATGCGATATTCCATTAAAAAAATCCCGTTACTTTTAAAGTAACGGGTTTTTTTATTAAGCGTGAACAGCTAAGTCGCTGTGTAATGCTCTAATTTTTTGAATTGCATGTTCAACAATTCTTTCTGGGAAATGTTCATCTTTTCCGTATTCAATACCTGTTGGGAAATACCACTTACCAATGTAAGGATCCATAAGTTGAAGTACAGCGTCGTTCGCACCGACGTCACCACTTACTGCATATGCAGGGAAACGTAGGTAAAACACACCTTCAGGAACTTTGTACTGGAAGTCGAACGTCATACGTTCGTAATCCCAACTTCCACCTAAAACACAGCCATGTTCGTTCATGACCTCTTGTAATAAGTTTTGTTCAATTACTAATTTTTCAAGACCAGAATTTTCAAATACCATCCGAGTAGACCTCCCTATTCCAATATCTTTATTTTAATCGAAAAGAGCGAGAAACACAAATACAATTTTATGTACTACAATAGTATGGTATCATATTCTCAGTAGGAGGATGCGTATGTTTTCTACAAATCAAACAATCGAAATTTTAGATCATCTCGATCACATTAACGATATGGTAAAATCTTCTGAGGAATTTAAATCATATATATATTACAAACATAAATTAGAACAAGATAATGATACACAAATGCTCATCAAACAATTCAATAGATTAAAAGAAGACTTTGAAGAAGTTGAACGTTTTGGGAGATATCATCCAGACTATAAAGAAAAACGTAAAGAGATTCGTTTATTTAAAAAGAAAGTAGATATGGATGAAAACGTCATAGAATTTAGACGGGCAGAGTATGTACTACAAAGTTTACTCGACGAGATTTTATATATTATCGGTAAGTCTGTCAGTGATCATGCCAATGTCGTTAGTACGAATCCATTTTTTGCAAGTGGAGAGTCAAACTGTATGACGGGTGGCGGATGTAGTTGTGCAAGTTAAAAAACGGATTCGTATTTTACGAATCCGTTTTTTGTTATTAATAATTAATGAGTAGATTTGCTTTGTCTGGATAATCTGTAACGATCGTATGTGCACCTAAGTTTAGTAAGCGTGTCATCTCATTTGTATCGTTGATGACCCAAAATCCGACTTTAACGTTTAAATCATCTAAGTAACGAATGAATCCAGCGTTATCGAGCTTAACAGACGATAAATTAATCGGGATTTGGAATGTGTCTCTTGACGGTTGGTATAGGTGACCAAGCCCACTATGGTAAAGCGTGTATGCTTTTGTCACTTCCTCAGTGCCAGCACCTAACGCAATTAAATCTCCACTAAAACTCGTGAAGCGACGAATTTGTTCATCTTCAAAACTTGTCACAATGACGCGGTCTGTTGCTTTCTCATCTAGTATAAGCTCGAATAGTAGAGGTGCAATTTTTTGACCTGCTTCTGTATCGATCGAATCTTTCATGTCGATATTAATAATTTGGTGTGGATATTCTTTAAATAATTCACGTAAAGTAACGATACCGGCATCAGGATGCCCACGATATGCGTAGTTTCCTCTCACATCTTTAAAGTTGTATCCAAAATCTAATTTTCGTAATTCGTCGAGCGTATAGTCTGAAACTTTTCCACTATATTCAGTAACTCTATCTACATATAAATCGTGGAGTACGACGATTTCATTGTCTTTTGTGAGTCGTACGTCGATTTCAAAACCGTCGACGTTTTGATTTACTGCATTATTAAACGCAAGTCTCGTATGCTCTGGATAATTTCCTTTACCCCCACGATGAGCGAATATGTATGGTGCAGGTCTTTTAAAGACAGGTTTCATTTCGTTTACTCTTCGCTCTGCTTGGATTTTACTATAAATGTATGCACTTGATAGGCCAGCAGTAAGAAGAAGAAGTTTTGTACGTAATTTCATAATTGTCCTCCTAATGTGTCTAGTATACTAAAAGTTAAATGTGTTATCATGTGTTTAACGAAGAAGGGTGATATATATGCTAAAGGACCGCATTGGAATATATATTTATTTTAAACATAATAAATTTATTAGACAGTTAAAGCGTCATGGTCATGTCGTTTACGTCAATACAAATAAGCAATATATGCTTATATATATCGATGAGAACGAGCTCGAAGACACGTTAAAACGCTTATCTAACTTAAAATACGTGACAGAAGTACTCGTCAGTGAATATAAAAACATTAAACTATCATATCCAAAAGGAACAGTTTAATTATTTTAACGGTGGAATGAGATGGTTGAGTCGTAACACACCAATCATATATTGGAAGAATAATTCTTCCTCATGGAAATCTTCCGGGTCACGTGCTGTCATCTCGACGATTTGAACATCGTACATTTCGCATAATTCGCGAATCATTTCGTACATTTTACCTTCCGGACCGTTTCTTAGCCCTCGGAGGATTGTATAGAGTGCTTGGAAGTCTTTTTCGACAGGGTTCATGATTAAACTAAACGATGACGGCGCATCTTCATGGTGAAAGAAGATCGCTTTATTTACTCGTTTGTGATTGTATTCGAGTAACGCTTTTAACTCGAAAATCTCGCTGTAGCCATGTCCTAAGACGATAAATTTTTGCATGAAATTTCAACCTCTCATTATTGTTTCTTTAATTATAGTATAAATAGAAAACGAGGTGTATACGTGAGAGTAATTACTGGTAAATATAAAAAAAGACGTATCGAGACGCTCGAACATAATGACACGCGTCCGACGAGTGAAAAAGTAAGAGAAAGTATGTTTAGCGCAATCGGCGAAAGAGTCAGTGGGGACGTGCTCGATTTATTTGCAGGATCTGGTGCGCTTGGAATCGAGGCATTATCTCGAGGCGGAGAACGCTGTATATTTGTCGACGGTGCAAAAGACGCCATTCGTATCATTCATAACAATACGAAAGGGTTAGACGAACCTGTTGAAATTTACCGAAATGATTTTAGACGCGCGTTAAAAGCACTCAGCAAACGCGATAGACAAATGGATTTAATATTTTTAGATCCACCTTACAATAAAAAATTGATCGATGAAGCACTTCATCTCATTAAAACGTACGACATAATAAAAAAAGACGGAATCATTATCGTTGAAGCGGGTGCGAATGAAACGATAGACTTAAATGGTTTTGTTGAATTAAAGCATAACGAAGTTGGAACGATTCAATATAAAGTGTTAACAACGGAGGAAAATTATGACTAAGAAAAAAATTGCAGTATGCTCTGGATCATTTGACCCAATTACATATGGACACATCGACATTATTGAACGTGCGTCAAGAATCTTTGACGTCGTCTATGTGTGTGTATCACATAACCAAACAAAAAAAGGACTATTTACGCCAGACGAACGTGTACACCTCATCGAAGAAACAATTTCTCATATTGACAATACGAAAGTTGATAAGCATGAAGGGTTGTTAATCGATTTTTGTAAAAAAGTCGATGCAGATGCAATCGTCCGTGGATTACGCGCAGTTTCAGATTTTGAATATGAAATGCAGATGGCGTCGATGAATAGAAAGCTCGCTGAAGAGATCGAGACGTTATTTATTATGACGAATAACAAATATTCGTTTATTTCGAGTTCAATCGCAAAAGATGTGGCAAAACACCACGGTAAAATTAGTGATGTCGTGCCACCAGCTGTCGAAGAAGCTCTTGTTGTAAAGTTTAAGACTTTAGAATCATAACAGGTTGATTAAAATCATTCACACATCCATTTGTTAACGTGTTATATATATGCGTCGCTTTTATCGTTTCGTAAAAGTCTGGCGCATCTTTTTTTGTTAAATTTGTTATAAATCTACCATCTTGAATTGTCGATAAGTATTGTTGACCAGTATGATTCATTGCAAGGACTCTTAATTTATCCACCTCATAGTTACGAAAATCTTCTTCTGTAACGTTTAAAAGAACGTATAAGAGTAAACGTTGAAGTCTTGTTCTCGTATATCGTTTCGTTTTAATAGAGTCGATAAACGATTCGTAATTATTTGATAGACGAATATTCTTTTTAAGTCGATGTTCGAGCCCTTCAGTCATCATGTATATGTTTTTTAAATCTTTTAAAGAACTGCGCTCGATAATTACTTTTAACGTATTAAACATGTGCTCATTTGTAACAACCTTATCTTCCATAATCACTTTTGCGAGAGTTTCTGGCATAAATTGAATCGCGTCTTCTATATCTCCATTTAATAGTGACTCGCGTATACTCGTCGCACTTGAAAACTGAGTATGAGAGAGTGTTTTATCGTTATAGTTGTTACCCGTGCGTTTAACCGTGTGCATAGAGACGTCAAAGTTTAAATCGTCGCGTGCTTTTAAATAACTCATGCCGAGCGTGTTGTTTGGAGATTGAAATGCATCTTCATTTGTTAAGTCGTACATTGCACGTGGATACGAATATCCTTTTTGTAACATCGGTACGAGGTCTTCTTTCGTAATACGCTTTGCTTTTAAGTATGCACTATGGAGTTTCTCTATATCATCGAGTTCACTTCCGAAGACGATATCGGTAGTTTGTAGCATCTTTGCAGCAAGAAGCCCCCCATATGCAAAGTCATCCGCATAACTGATCGCATATAGTGTCGGTAGTTCAATGACTAAATCAACGTGTTTAATTGCTTCTTGTGCACGGTTAAATTTATTCGTCACAGCGAGTTCTCCGCGCTGAGTAAAGTTACCAGACATGATCGCAATCGTCACGTCCGGTTGAATTAATTGTTTGGAAGACTCGATGTGGTAAATATGACCGTTATGAAACGGGTTATACTCTGTAATTAAAGACAAAACTTTCATATCGCAACACTCCGTTTATTATTCGATATCATTATATCAAAATAGATAATAAATCTTAATTTTATTCGGTGATATGTTAAGAAAATAACTTGACACTTTCACTGAAAATCGGTAGAATGTTTGTTGTGCTTATAAGAGGTGGGTAAATATGAAGTGGTCATTATCGGAACTCAGAAAGTTTCAAAATACCGCATTTACTTTTGAAGAACACTTATCACTTGAAGATGTTTCGAATCGTCAAGACGTTCTAGATGTAAGTGATATTTTCACAGAAGGCTCAATCAAAAATAGTGGTCATGAATTTTATGTCGACATAACAATTCAGGCACGTGTTAAAATGGTTGATAGTCGTTCTGGAGAGGATGTTTTTTACGATTTAAGCGTAAATTCGTTTGAAACGTATGATGAGACGCTTGAAGCGGATGAAAAGCTAGAGGATCCGTCATTACATCCGGTGCTACATGAGCTCGACTTAGAACCAGTCATTCGTGAGTTAATAAATGTTAGCATTCCTGAAGTGTATTCTGAAAGTAATGAATTACCGGACTCATCAAACACTGATAATTGGAATGTCTACGGCAGTATCGAAGCGTACGAAAAAGATAAGCCTGTAGACCCAAGATTAAAAAAATTAGAAACGCTGTTTAAAACAGACGAAACGGAGGATTAGCAATGGCAGTACCTAAAAGAAGAACTTCGAAAACTCGTAAAAATAAACGTCGTACACACATTAAGTTAAGTGCACCAGGAATGGTTGAGTGCCCTGAGTGTGGAGAAATGAAATTAAGACACCGCGTTTGCCCGAACTGTGGGTCATATAACGGTGCAGAAGTTGTAAACAACTAACATGGACATAGAAATGTCCATGTTTTTTATTTATAAACTATTTATTTGTGTCATACGGATAAATTCCATATAATTTTATTTAACTATGACGATTGTAAGGAGACACATTATGAGGTATCTGTTTAATGATGAATTTAATGATGACATTCACTGTATAAGCGAAGAGGATTATAAGTTCTTTCATCATAATAAGTTTGATGATGAATCGCTTCATCGATTAATTAAAAGAGCACCACATGAACATACAGAAAGACTCGCGTCTATAATCGAAAAAGATATGCTCGAAATTGTTGGTGATCTTACAGAAAGTCAAAGAAATAATATTAAAAAATTAAAAAATGGCCATAAAGTCGTCATCGGCGGACAACAAGCAGGTCTGTTTGGCAGTCCAGCATATATTTTGCATAAAGTGATTTCGATTTTAGTCGTCGTAAAAGATATTAAGGAAAAAGTGAATTACGACGCGGTACCTGTATTTTGGGTCGCGTCTGAAGATCACGATTACGATGAAATTAACCATACTCACGTTTACGATAGTTTGCATAAACGTATTAAAAAAGTGTCATATAAACCAAATCTCGATATACAAATGAGTATCGGCTTTTATGAATACGATAAAAAAGAAATGTTAGACGTTCTCGATGAAGTATTTAATTATACAGAGGACAGAAAGCAAAATATCGAAATTAAAAATACAATCGAACGAGAAATTAATGCGCACACATTCTGGTCAGAGCTCTTTACAGCACTAACAAATAAAGTGTTCAGTGAGCATGGCTTACTCATATTTAATGCGCACAGCAAAGACGTTAGACAGTTAGAAAAAGAGATTTTTCAACGAATAATCGAAAAATCAGAGGAAATTGACGCAGCGTTTAGATCTGGTCAACAGTCATTTAATCAACACTTCGATATCAGCCCGACGATTCAAACGGACACGAATGTTCATTTATTTATTCATTCTGAATCGAACAGAGAGCTACTTCACCGTGACGGTGACGTCTTTAAAACTGAAGACAAAACATATACGAAAGAAGAGTTGTTAAACTATTTAAATGAATCACCAGAAACATTTAGTAACAACGTCGTCACACGACCGCTAATGCAGGAGTTACTATTTAATACAATTGTCTTTTTAGGTGGAGGCGCAGAAGTAAAATATTGGGGAGAACTTCACGAAGTATTTAAAGTAATGGATAGAGAAATGCCGATCGTCTTAAAACGTATGTCTTTCCTCCACGTTCCACCACAATTAGAAAAACGATTAAACGAATACGATTTATCGTTAACACCGAATTTACTTGAACATATTGAAAAAGAAAAAGATAAACTAATAGATAAATCGACTAATGAACAGTTGTTACAGCGTATTCAAAATCTAAAAGACGTGATCGAACAACACTATGAGTCTCTTGGAGACGTAACTGAAACTAAACATGAAAAGACACTCATCGATATTAACGAATCTCGTATGTTAAAAGAAGTCGATTATTTAGAACGAAAATATCAATACGATGTCAAACGACAAGTGAGAAATAAACTCAATCAATTAGATGAACTTCTAATGTTATTACTTCCGAAAAATGTACTGCAAGAACGAACGTTCCACCCAGCAGTATTTTCAAATGCGTTCATTGATTTTACACCATTAACTTATACGGATCAGTTAATCATTATTATGGATTAACCCTTAAAAACGGCTCAAAAAGTTGAGCCGTTCTTTTTTTACAATTTTTTAAGAAGAAAGTGGTGGAAAGTGGTAGAATATGGTAAATTATTAATATAGTAGGTGGGAGGAGGTAGTTCGAGTGTTTATTGGCGAGTATCAACATAATTTAGACGCTAAAGGACGCATGATCGTCCCGAGTAAATTTCGAGATGAATTACAAGCGCAATTTGTCATTACTCGTGGATTAGATAAATGCTTATTTTGTTATACAGTCGACGATTTTAAAGCGATTGAACAAAAGACAAAACAACTACCACTCACAAAACGTGATGCAAGACGTTTTACACGACTATTCTTTTCTGGCGCAGCGATTGTTGACGTCGATAAGCAAGGACGTGTAAATATCCCACAACATTTAAGAGACTACGCAGATTTAAGTAAATCGTGTACAGTCATCGGTGTTTCGGATCGTGTGGAGATTTGGGATACAGACAGCTGGAACGATTTCTACAGTGATTCAGCAGATAACTTTGAAATGATTGCAGAAGACTTAATTGATTTTGATTTATAAGAGGGTGAAAAAATGTTTAAACATGACACAGTATTATTAAAAGAGACAATTGACGGTTTAAACATTAAACCAGACGGCATCTATGTAGACGCTACACTCGGTGGTGGCGGACATACATCTTATTTACTTGATCAATTAACGACAGGTCGAGTGATTTCATTTGACCAAGATATTCTTGCAATTAATCACGCTAAAGAAAAATTTAATGACGACCGATTAACGCTCGTTCATCGGAATTTTAAATATTTAAAAGAAGAATTAAATAAACTTGGCATCGAAAAAATCGATGGCATTTTATATGACTTAGGCGTATCGAGTCCACAATTAGATTTAGTCGAACGTGGTTTTTCACATTCGAAAACAGCACGACTCGACATGAGAATGGATCAAACACAAAGTCTAGATGCTTATGAAATTGTAAATACATATAGCTATGACGACCTCGTACGCATTTTCTTTAGATACGGTGAAGAAAAATTCTCAAAACAAATCGCACGTGAAATCGAAAAACGACGTGCGGAAAAACCAATTGAAACGACGACAGAGTTAAGCGACTTAATTAAATCGAAAATTCCTGAGAAGTTTAAACGCATGAAAGGTCATCCAGCACGCCGAGTCTTTCAAGCATTACGAATCGCGGTAAATAACGAACTTGAAGTATTTGAAAATAGCTTACAAGATGCGATCGAATTGTTAGAAAAAGGTGGTAGAGTCTCGGTCATTACGTTCCACTCACTCGAAGATAGAATTTGTAAACAAATTTATTTAGAGTATGAACGCGGACCCGAACTACCTAAAAACATGCCGATTATCCCTGAAGGATACGAGCCAATTTTAAAAAGAGTCAATAAAAAGCCGATACTAGCGAGTGACGAAGAACTTGAAAATAATAGTCGTGCACGTAGCGCTAGACTTAGAATCGCAGAAAAGTTAAAGTGATAGGGAAGTGAAACCATGGAAGCAGCACGCGTAAGACAAACAGTTCAAAAAGAACACACACAACAAAATCATGTACATAACGTAGCGCCAAAGAAAAAACGCTACCTTGTAAGTCTGAAGTTAAATGAGCTTCTGTTATATGTCGCTTTAATGATTGTTTTATCGGCAGCAGTAGTATTTGTACTCAACACAAAATTAGAAGCGCATGAATATGAGAGAGAAATATCTCAAATCAACTACGAAATTAACGCTACAGAAAAAGAGATAGACGAACTAACAACAGAAGTTACACATTTATCTTCATACGAACGCATTTATCAAAAAGCAAATGAACTTGGGCTAAAACCAAACAATGATAATGTAAAGGTTGTTAGGAAGTATGAAAAGTAATTTTAAGTCTAATATCTTTAAGTCGTTAAAACAGCGACGTAAAAATCAATTTACTTTTTCAATACCGATTATTACACTCCTGATTTATATTAGTTTAGGAGTGTTTTTTGCTTTACTCGTTTTTAATATCATTACGATTATGTTGTTTAAAAATGTGGATGACGTCAATTTAAAAGATCAAGCGCGCAGTAAATATGAACGTCACACCGTTAACCGTGCTGAACGTGGTAAAATTACTGACCGCGATGGGAATGTTTTAGCAAGAGATACGGAAGCTTATAATATCGCGGTCATCGTCGGACAAGATTTTGATAATCATATCGAAGATAAAAACGAAGTAGCAAAAGTCTTATCTGAAATTATGAATATGGAAGAAAAAGAAATTTTAAAGGTAATCGATGATGGTATTAAAAATAATAGATATCAAGTTGAATTCGGTAGTAAAGGAAGAAATATCGATTATAAAGCAAAAAGATTAGTAGAAGAGAAAGAATTAAAAGGAATTGTTTTTACTCCTGTTGTCAAACGCTCGTATCCTAACGGAGTGTTTGCTTCACATTTAATTGGAATGGCTGAGTTAAATGAAGACGGAGATATGAATGGTGCTGTAGGTATTGAAAAAGAATACAATAAAGAATTAACTGGAAAAGACGGCTTTAAAGATTATAACGTCGATAGTTGGAACTATATCGTTCCTGGAACGATGGAAAGTGAAGAAGCGGTCGATGGGTTAGACGTTGAATTAACGATTGATTCTAACATACAACTTTACTTAGAAGACTCATTAGATGATATGCAAGAACACTTCGAACCTGAAGAGTTATTTGCTTTTGTTGCAGATGCAAAAACAGGCGAAATTTTAGGTGCAGGTCAACGTCCTTCATTTAACCCAGATACTCGAGAAGGTTTCGGAACAAGCTGGTTAAATATGCTTTACGAATATCAATTCGAGCCAGGAAGTACGTTTAAAGTATTTACGTTAGCGGCAGCAATTGAAGAAGGTAAGTATGATCCAAATCAGTACTACACGACTGGGAATAGACAAGTGATGGATGCGACGATTTACGACTGGGAAAAGTCGGGTTGGGGTACAATTACTTATAACGAAGGGTTACAATATTCTTCGAACACTCTAATGATGGATTTACTCGATTCAGTCGGACCTAAAAAGATGCTCGAATATTATCAGTCATTTGGATTTGGGACACCTACGAAATCAGAATTTAATACAGAAGCAAGTGGTCAAATCGTGTGGGACAATGAACTCCAACAAAAGACGAGTTCGTTTGGACAAACGATTAGTGTAACTCCAATTCAAATGATTCAAGGATTTACTGCGTTACTAAACGACGGGATGATGAAAAAACCATACGTCGTTCAGTCAGTTGTCGATCCAGAAACGAACGAAGAAATATATCGAGGTCAAGAACGTAATCTCGGACAAGTCATTAGTAAAGAAACAGCCGAGAAAACGATGGAAGAAATGAGCACACTCGTCGCAGGTTCGTTAGATATAAACAGTATGTACGCGCTCGATGATTATCAAGTCACAGGTAAAACTGGTACAGCACAAATGTATGACGAAAAAACGGGCGGATATTTAACAGGAGAGTATGAATTTATAACGTCATTTATCGGATATGCACCAGTTGAAGATCCACGAATTATCGTCTATTACGGTATTAAACGCGCATCAAAAAATAAAAGTGAGACATGGGACTTCGGTGTGTCGAGAGGATTTAATCCGTTAATGGAACGCTCACTGAAATATTTAGACGTTAAAGACGTTCAAAACAGTCAAGAAATTAAAACGATTAAAATGGAAGACATTACAGGTCAAAACATTGAAGACGTCGACGTATTACAAAATGATTTATTAAAACAAGTGTATGTCGGTGAAGGAACGAAAGTTGAAGACTATTATCCAAAAAATGAAGAAATGTTGCCGTCTGAAGTGCTCGTCATCGTCACAGATGGTGAACGTACGATGCCGGACTTACGTGGGTTTTCTAAGCGTGACGCATTACTCATCATGGACTATTTAGGACTCAAATCGAACTTTAAAGGTGAAGGTTACGTCACAGCACAAACGATTAAACCAGGTGAACCACTTGGAGATAAACAAAAAGTCAACTTTACGTTACAAATGAAAGACCCAAACAATTAGGAGGTAACGATGAGTATTATATTATTAATCATTTCATTTATATTGTCTGCAACATTAATGAAAATGATGATACCAAAATTAAAACAATTAAAATTTGGCCAAGCAATTCGTGAGGAAGGTCCGGAAAGTCATTTAGCGAAAACAGGCACACCGACAATGGGTGGTATTTCATTTATTTCTGTAACGGTCGTGTTATCGATAATATGTATGTTCTTCGTTGAAGACGTTTCGAAATTACTCATCCTCGTCATCGTAACGCTAGGATTTGGGTTAATTGGTTTTATTGACGATTACATCATCGTTGTAAAAAAAGATAATAGAGGATTAACATCTAAGCAAAAAGCGCTGGCACAAGTAGTCGTGTCAATTATCGTCTTTTTCATTATGATGAAATTCGTACCTTCTATTGAGCTTGGTGTTTCGATACCAATGACAGATATTACAATTCCACTCGGTGTGTTTTTCATCGTTTGGATCGTATTCTGGCTCGTTGGTTTTAGTAACGCTGTAAACTTAACGGACGGTTTAGACGGGTTATCAACAAGTACGACGATTATTGCGAACGGTGCATTTTTAGCCATTGCGTGGTTACATTCAGAAAAAGAAATTATTTTATTTTTATCGATACTAATTGGAGCACAACTCGGATTTTTACTATTTAACAAATATCCAGCGAAGGTATTTATGGGAGATACTGGATCTTTAGCACTCGGTGGGATTGTCGGTATCGTATCGATTATGTTAAACAACAGTTTATTACTTCTTTTAATCGGTATCGTATTCGTCATCGAAACAGCATCCGTCATTATACAAGTCGTATCATTTAAAACAACAGGTAAACGTGTATTTAAAATGACACCGATTCACCACCACTTTGAATTGTCTGGATGGAATGAACGTAAAATTGTATTCGTATTTTCATTCGTCGGTTTAGTTTTTGGTCTAATTGGTATTTTAATCGGAGGCTAAGTTATGAAAGAAATCGAATCATTTAAACATAAGAAAGTGCTCGTTTTAGGATACGGACGAAGTGGTCGTAGTGCGATAGAAGCACTGTTTAAACTCGGCGCAGATATCACACTTACTACGAGTGAAGTACTCGTTGAAGAGAGTGTTATAAATCATTTAAAACAAATGAATGTGAAAGTCGTCGATGGTCATCATCCAGAGCATCTATTAAACGACACAGAGTTGATCGTTAAAAATCCAGGTATTCCGTATACGATTCCTTTTTTACAGGAAGCTTTAAAACGCAATATTAAAATTATTACTGAAGTAGAACTTGCGTATTTAATCACAAATAATGAGATTATTGGTATTACCGGAACGAACGGAAAAACGACGGTAACAGAACTCGTTGGTAGACTTCTCACTGACGGAAACCGTACTTCAATTTTATGCGGGAACATCGGATATCCAGCAAGCCAAGCGGCGCTTGAAGAACAGTCAGACGAACTCGTAATGGAATTGTCTAGTTTTCAGTTAATGGGCATCGATACGTTTAGACCGAATATCGCAGTATTTACAAACATATATGAAGCGCATCTCGATTATCATAAAGATTTAAATGAGTATCAATCAGCGAAACTATCTCTTATGAAAAATATGACAGACACGGACATTGCTATATTTAATCAATCTCAAAGACATTTTGTCGAACATAAAGATGTGAAGAGTAACGTTTACTTCTTCAGTATCGATGAGGAAGCAGATGCATATGTAAAAGATAATTGGATATATGTTTTTGGTAAAAAAATAATAAATATCGAAGAGATTCTGTTAAAAGGTCCACATAACTTAGAGAATATCCTTGCAAGTTTACTCGTTGCACATTTAAAAAATGTACCGATCGAGCATATGAAATATGTTTTAACGACGTTTAAAGGTATCGAGCACCGTATGGAATTCGTCGATGAAAAACTCGGCATGAGATTTTATAACGATTCAAAAGCGACGAACGCGCTCGCGACGACATTTGCATTAGATAGCTTTAATACGCCGACGATTTGGATCGCTGGTGGATTAGACCGTGGACAAGATTTCAAAGAACTTCTTCCACATTTAAAGCATGTAAAACTTGGTATCGTATTTGGTGAAACGAAAGAAAAGCTAAAACAATTTTTAAATGAAAACAATATCGAAGTGATTGAAACAGATAATCCATTCACAGCTGTCGACATTGTCAAAACACATGGTAATGCTGGAGACAAAGTGCTATTTTCACCAGCGTGTGCGAGTTGGGATCAGTATCCTGATTTTGAAACGCGTGGCAGACATTTTAAAGAAGCAGTTCATCAATTATAAAAAGGAGGGGACACGATGAGTGAAGATTTTAACGTAGATGATTTAAAAAAGAAGTTAAAAAAGAATTGTACGACTAAAAAAGATAAGAAGCATACACACACTGACGATGTCCCCTCATTTAAAACGGAACTTGAAGTCATAGAAGCGCTCGTTCAGGAAGGTGTTATAAAACTACAGCAAGACGAAGTGGCAAAGAGTGACGATGACACGTTAGATCCATCTTTAATTGAAGACTATCGCGATGAAGAAAAAGATGCACCTTCAATAGAATATGAGTCTGAAGAAGATGAAAAAGAGACGCTAAAAGAGCGATTTAAATCGGTTAAAAAGCCACAGTTATCACTGCCAAATTTAAATTATAAAAAACTTATATTTTTTATTGGAATTGCGCTCGTTTTAATTACGATAGCTACATATTTAATATCCAGTCTATCTGATATTAAAGAAATTGAAATTGTCGGTAATGAAAACATCACCGACAAAGAAATACTAGATAGAAGCGGTATAGACACAGGACAAAAAATGTACTTGCTTCAGTCAAATAAATCTGAAGATAAAGTAAAAGTGTTACCGATTATACAGTCAATTGACATCGAACGTGAATGGCCAAATAAAGTCATTATAAATGTTAAAGAACATAACGTCGTTGGTTTTATTGAAAGCAACCGAAACTATTATCCAGTACTCGAAAATAAACGCGTATTAAGAGGATTTCATATGGAACCTGTAGATGCACCGATTATCCATTTCTTTGAAGGTAAAGAGTTCGACGCACTTGTCGATAGTTTAAACGATGTCAATCCAGAGATGTTACGAATGATATCTGAGATATATTATCGACCGTATGATGAATCATATACGAGAATTCAAGTACTTATGAATAACGGTCAGGAAATTATCGCAGACTATACGACATTTGGTGAAAAGATCAATTACTTTAATGGAATGCGCGAATCTATTGGAGATAATGAGGGGATTATCGATTTAGAAGTGAGTAATGCGTTTATTCCGTATAATACTGAAGAAGCAAGGCGTGTGAAGCGCGACATGTCAAGTATTCCAAGACATGTACCTTATATCGAAGATATAAACGAAAGCCTAGATGTGATTAAGAAATCACTTGAAAAAATCGAAACATCAACAGATTAGTGAAAAGTTTCATTTATTTAACTGATTTAGTTCACAATTCGCTTTATTTAAGGTAAACTATAGGATAGATTATTCTGAAAAGATTGGGAGGCATTCAGGTGAAGGAACAATATTATGTTGCCCTAGATGTAGGGTCCTCGAGTGTTAAAATCGTGATTGGAGAGAAATTTCACGATGGTGTAAATATTATTGGTACTGGCCAAACCTTCACTGATGGCGTATCAAAGGGTATGATTCGAGATTTTGATCTCGCTAAAAGTGGAATTATAGATACAGTGAAAAAAGCAGAACTAATAGCAAATATAGATATTGACGAAGTATTTTTAAAAGTTCCAATAACGAATTCTGATGTCATATTTACAACAGAAACGTTAAGATTCTCTGGTAAAGATACAGAAATCGATGGAGAACTCATCGAAGAATTACTTGAAAATATTCGCTTTAAAGAAATTTCAACAGATCAAGAAATTGTCACAGTATTCCCTGTGTCATTTGTCGTTGACGATTTACATGAAGTCGAAGATCCAAAAGGGATTATCGCTAGAGAAAGTCTCACTGTGAAAGCTGGTATCATCGCTGTAGATCGTACGTTATTCTTAAACATGGGTAACTGTGCGGCAGAAGCAGGTCTAGATATCGTAGACGTCACTTCAGACGCATATAACTACTCACATATTTTAACAGAGGCTGAAATTGAACTCGGCGCAGTCGTTATGGATATCGGAGCTGACTTAACACAGTACGCATACTATAAAGATGGATCGTTAAAATATGCAGGTGTTATCCCTGCAGGTGGTAACACGATTACTGAAGTCATTGCGAGAGAGTTTAATACAGACTTCCATTATGCAAACCGTGCAAAAGAGCAATATGGTCACGCATTTTACGAAAGAGCACCAGAAGGTGAACGCGTCGTCTTCCCACAAAACAACGGTGATAAAGACGTAGAAGTGAGTGCGAAAGACTTATCTGACGTCATCGAAGTGACTCTTGAAGATATGTTTATGGAAATCTTTAGAGAACTCGGTGAAGCGAATATCGACGATATTAGCGGTGGATTCGTCATTACAGGTGGTACTGCAAACATGAGAGGAATTAGAGATTTACTACTCGATATTGTTTCTGAAAAAGTACGCGTTCATATCCCAACACAAATGGGTGCGAGAAAACCTGAATTCACGAGTGCAATCGCTACAGTTGAAAGCGGTATTCGTTTTGATGAACTCCTCGATTATGTTACAATTGATAATCATGAAGATGATTATGACAGAGATGACAACGAACCAATTGTAGAAGAAGAAAAACAGTCGATTTTCCCTTCTCTATTTAGAGAAAGAAAAGAGAAAAATCAAAGTGTTGAAGTCGAAGAAGACGTTGAATATGAGTCAGACGACGACCGATACGAAGAAGACGAACATGACGATTACGAACGTGAAATCGTTGAGACGTCAGATGTTAAAAATGCCCCGCCAAAAGAAAAAGAGAAATCTGACTTTGGTGGATTTATGAAAAAAGTATTTAAGAATTTATTTGAGTAATTAAAATTTGGGAGGATATGGTGAGATGTTAGAATTTGAAACTGGTTTTAACCATCAAGCATCTATTAAAGTAATCGGTGTCGGTGGCGGAGGAAACAACGCAGTAAACCGAATGATCGATGAAGGTATGCAAAACGTTGAATTTATTGCAGTTAACACAGACGGACAAGCTTTAAACTTATCAAAAGCAGAATCTAAAATCCAAATCGGAGAAAAATTAACACGTGGTTTAGGTGCTGGAGCGAACCCTGAAATTGGTAAAAAAGCTTCAGAAGAATCACGTGAACAAATTGAAGACGCAATCCAAGGTGCGGACATGGTATTCGTCACTGCTGGTATGGGTGGCGGAACTGGTACTGGAGCAGCACCAGTCGTTGCGAAAATCGCAAAAGAAATGGGAGCTTTAACAGTTGGTGTTGTAACACGCCCATTCTCTTTTGAAGGTAGAAAACGTCAAACACAAGCAGCTGCAGGTGTAGAACAAATGAAAGCTGCTGTAGATACATTAATCGTTATCCCAAATGACAGATTACTCGATATCGTTGACAAATCAACACCGATGATGGAAGCATTTAAAGAAGCGGATAACGTATTACGTCAAGGGGTTCAAGGTATTTCAGACCTCATCAGCGTAAGCGGTGAAGTAAACTTAGACTTTGCGGACGTTAAGACGATTATGACAGACAAAGGTTCTGCATTAATGGGTATCGGTGTCGCAAGTGGTGAAAACCGTGCGGTTGAAGCGGCTAAAAAAGCAATCTCAAGTCCATTACTTGAAACTTCAATCGTCGGTGCACAAGGTGTGTTAATGAACATCACTGGTGGCGAAAACTTATCACTATTCGAAGCTCAAGAAGCTGCGGACATCGTTCAAGACGCTGCAGACGAAGATGTAAACATGATCTTCGGTACAGTAATCAACCCTGAGCTTGAAGATGAGCTAGTAATTACAGTTATCGCAACAGGCTTTAACGAAAAGTCAGTATCAAGAGGTCCTGAACGTCCAGTTCAACAAGAACGTAGACAAGCACCTTCATTCGAAGAAAAAGAAAGAGAAGATTCATTCATCAACTTAGATGATCGTTCAAATTCTGAACAATCATTTGATAGCTCTGATAGAAAATCTTCATTAGATAACGAGCCAGACGTACCATCATTTATTAGAGGTCGTCGTAGTCGTAGAAGATAAGACATTCACTCACGGAGATATTGACATCAATATCTCCGTTTTTGTCTATTAGGAGATAGATACGCGTGTTTAAAAATTATAATCATTATGTAGGATACAGTTCAGACGATTTAGTGTTTGGGTATACGAAACGTACAAACGGTCAAAGCGACTATCCAAGAAATGCATTTAATATGGCGCTATATATCGGAGATAATCCGGACAATGTACACCACCATCAACAACTTTTAAGTGAAGAAATCGGATTTGAACGTTCAGATTTCGTGATCCCAATTCAAACGCATGAAAACAAAGTGTATGAAGTAAAAAAAGCGGATGCCGGGACAAATGTAGATGCGTTAACAAATAACATATATGGTATAGACGCTCTATATACATATGAAAGAAATATCGTACTCGGTATGAATTACGCAGACTGTACACCGATTTATGTGTACAGCGTAGCGAATAGCTTTTTAGGCTTAGCGCATGCAGGATGGAAGGGAACGCGTGGGAACGTATTAAAAAACCTTTTAGATCAATACGACGGAGATATCGATGATCTACGCGTCGTCATTGGAGTTGCGATTAACGGTGATTATTATGAAGTCGATGATGCGGTCGTCAACGATTCATTTTTAGTGGCTAAAGAAGCAGTGACTCCATTAGGTAACGATAAATTTTTACTCGATTTAAAAACTGCAAATAAACACCAAGCACTCGATTACGGTATAAAAGAATCGAACATTCACGTCACACCAATCGGTACGGAAAGTGAGGAATTCTTTTCATATCGATTAGATGATCAACCGACGGGACGTGCTTTAGGGTTTATTGGAAGGAGATTATAATTGAATAAAGATAATTATTTAAAAGTAAAAGAAGAAGTCAATAATCAAGCGACGATTATCGCTGTGACTAAATATCATACTGTTGAAGATGCGCTAGAAGCATACGACGCAGGCGTGAGAGATTTTGGAGAGAATAGAATTGAAGGATTTAACGAAAAAAGAGCCGCACTTCCTCAGGATGCGAATATGCACTTTATCGGAACACTTCAATCGAGAAAAGTTAAAGATGTCATAGATAATCTATATTACTTACACTCATTAGAGCGAGAATCTATCGCGAAACGTATTGAACAATATAGCTCGCATGATGTAAAATGTTTTATACAGGTAAATGTGTCAGGAGAAGAGACGAAACATGGTTTAAAACCTGAAGACGTCAAAGATTTTGTTACGAAAGTATCAAAATATGATCACGTTAAAGTGATCGGGCTCATGACGATGGCACCTGAAACAGACAACGTTGAAGAAATTAGAAATGTGTTTAAACAGTTAAGAGAACTTAGAGATGATTTACAAAAGGAATTTAAAGATATTACTGAGTTAAGTATGGGAATGAGTAACGACTATAAAATTGCACTTGAAGAGGGTGCGACATTTATTAGACTCGGTAGTAAAATTATGGGAAAATAGGTGATTCAAATGGCTCTTCAATTTTTAAAAGATTTATTCGTAATCGAATCTGAAGATATGGATGAAATTGAAACAGAACCAAAGCAAGAAGCTGAAGTTAAAGAACAGCCAAAAGTAGAAAAGAAAAGTAAAGTCACAGCAGTCGATTTTTCTGAAAAAACAAAGAGAAGCCGTAAACCGAAAATTGAGGCAAGAGAGCACCGTGAAGTGAGTGAGCCAGTAGTAAAACAAGGGGGAAACGTTGACATGAGTAAAATTAATACAAAAGTATGTCTGTTTGAACCATATGTATTTGGTGAAACTCAAGATATCGCGGATCAATTAAAAAGTAATCAAACAGCACTTGTGAACTTATCAAAACTCGATAAAGTATCCAAAAAGAGAATTATCGACTTTTTAAGTGGAACAGTGTATGCTTTAGAAGGCGATATTCAAAAAGTTGGAGCTGACATTTTCTTATGTACACCAAACTCTGTTGGTGTCGAAGGTGTTATTTCGGAGAAAAATGACTCTGACTTAATGTAAGGAGTTTTTACTGTGGACCAATCAACAGCGATAAATATACTGACAACAGTAGTTAAAATATATTCGATATTATGGCCAATTTTTACTTGGGGATTCATCATTTACATACTATCTAGTTGGATTCCAGGTTTAAGAGAGTCATCATTTGGTGAGTTACTCGGTAAAATATATGAACCGTTACTTTCACCGCTGAGAAATATAATTCCACCAATCGGTGGTATGATCGATATTTCACCGATCTTTTTAATTATTATATTCCAGTTATTTAACTTTGGTATGCGTCAAATATTTGTATCGTTATATAATATGTTAATGTAAGAGATATTGTTACAATATCTCTTTTTTATTTCGCCATTAGGAGTTATATTATGGAATCCCTATTTCAACATTTTAGACAAGAAGAAAAAGAAAAGATTACTTTTTACTATAGTAAATTTGAAATCGCGTCGAGAGATTATTATCCTGTATTACTCGATTTTACTGATCCAAGAGAACGTAAAATTATCGAAAGTATTAGCGGACGTTTCCCTGATATAAAAATTGAATATTACGGTGGGGGTAGTGAAGATAACCACGAACGCAAACGTGTCTTACTCGTTCCAGAAATGTTAGAAGTCTCTCGAGATGATTTTGAAATTGAGACGGTAGAGTTACATTATCCAGAAAAATTTGTGACGCTCACACATCGTAATATTTTAGGTGCGATGATGAATGTCGGCGTCGACCGTAGTAAACTCGGTGACATTATTCTTTCAGATCATATACAATTTGCGATCGATAAAAACTTCTTTGATTTATTTAAATCAGAACTTACGACGATAAAAAACGCACCGATCGAACTCGTTAAAATTCCTAACGATGAATTTTTAAGCGCAGTCTCGAATACGACGAAACATTCGATAATCGTCTCATCGTTTCGTTTAGATGTGATCGTATCAGAAGTGTTAAAAGAAGGACGTGCAAAAAGTAAAAATCGTATCACGCGAGAGAAAGTTAAAGTCAACCATGCACTCGTGACAGATCCGAGTTTCCAAGTCGAACTTGAAGACGTAATCAGTGTGAGAGGTTTTGGAAGATTTATCGTGAGTGAGTTTATTCATGAAACGAGAAAAGGGAAGTCGAGAATCGAAGTTTTAGTGTATGAAGACTAGTTTCAATATGGTTTGACAATAGTCTGAAATTTTTGCATAATGTTATTAATGTATTAGACACGCAATATATTGACTTTTTTAAAGCGACTAGAGGACGGTGAAAGCTCTAGAAAATAAATATATTGATATCACTAATATGATAATTATATAAATATATAAATGAGTGGGCTCTTTATGAGTCAATTAGGGTGGTAACACGGTGAAATCGTCCCTTTTTGACTTGTAAAGAGTTTTTAATTTATTAGGAGGAAATATAAGAATGGATTACAAAGACACGCTACTTATGCCGCATACGGATTTTAAAATGCGCGGCGGATTAACACAAAAAGAGCCAGAAATGCAAAAACGCTGGCACGAAATGGATTTATATAATAAAAAATTGGAATTAAATAAAGGGAATGAACCGTTCGTATTACACGACGGACCACCATATGCTAACGGTGCGATTCATATGGGACACGCGTTAAATAAAATCGTAAAAGATATCATTAACCGTAACAAACAAATGCAAGGATATTACACACCATATGTACCTGGATGGGATACGCACGGTTTACCAATCGAGCAAGCACTGACAAATAAAGGTGTCGACCGCAACAAAATGTCAGTGAGTGAATTCCGTAAAAAATGTGAAGCATTCGCAAACGAACAAGTACAAGGTCAAATGACAGGATTTATGCGTATGGGTATCGACGGAGAGTGGGATAACCCGTATTTAACATATAAACCAGAATTTGAAGCATCACAAGTACGTGTCTTAAAAGATATGGTGGAGCGTGGCTTAATTTACCGTGGTAAAAAACCAGTGTACTGGTCACCTGTATCAGAATCGAGTTTAGCTGAAGCGGAACTTGAATATAAAGACAAGCGTTCACCGTCAATTTACGTGACGTTCAAAGTAGAAAACGGTAATGACGTAATTGAAAAAGGCGTAAACTTAGTCATTTGGACGACAACTCCGTGGACGATTCCCTCAAACTTAGCAATCGCTGTTCATCCTGAATTGAATTATGTACAGTTTGATTATGAAGGTGAAGCGTACGTTATTGCTGAAGAATTACTTGACACGTATTTAGAAGTTGTTGAGTGGGAGAAAGAAAAAGTTACTCGTACGAAAGAATTTAAAGGTTCTGAAATCGAACGCGTCGAAGCAAAACACCCATTATTTGATCGTATGAGTCTCGTTATTTTAGGAGATCACGTAACGACTGACGGCGGTACTGGACTTGTCCATACAGCACCTGGTCACGGGGATGACGACTATAAAGTTGCACAAAAATATGATCTTGAAATTTTATCTCCAGTAAATAACAAAGGTGTATTTACTGAAGAAGCGGGCAAATATGAAGGGTTATACTATGACGATGCAAACAAAGTAATCGGTGAAGACTTAGATAAAGCAGGCGCATTAGTTAAACTACAGTTCATTACGCACTCGTATCCACATGACTGGCGTTCTAAAACACCGGTAATCTTCCGTGCAACACCACAATGGTTTGCGTCAATCGAAAACGTACGTGAAGAAATTCTAGAAGCACTTAACAACACGAAATTCCAAGTTGAGTGGAATAGAGAACGTATGTATAACATGATTAAAAACCGCGGAGACTGGGTCATTTCACGTCAACGTGTTTGGGGTGTACCACTTCCATTCTTCTATGCTGAAAATGGTGAAGCAATCGTCGACCCTGAAGTAATGGAACACGTTGCAACTCTATTTGAAACACACGGAAGTAACGTTTGGTTTGAATGGGATGCAAAAGACTTATTACCAGAAGGATTTACGCACGAAGGTTCTCCAAACGGTACGTTTGAAAAAGAAACAGATATTATGGACGTGTGGTTCGACTCTGGGTCAACACATAGAGGGGTACTCGATTATAGAGATTACTTAACGTATCCATCAGACTTATACTTTGAAGGTTCTGACCAATATAGAGGTTGGTTCAACTCTTCACTTATTACAAGTGTCGCAACGCGCGGAGTATCACCATACAAAGAGTTATTATCACACGGATTCGTCATGGACGGAGAAGGTAAGAAGATGTCGAAATCACTCGGTAACGTTGTAGATCCAACGAAAATTATGAACCAAATGGGTGCAGACATCATTCGTCTATGGGCATTCTCAAGTGACTTTGAAGAAGACATACGTATTTCTGACGACATTTTAAAACAAGTGTCAGACGTATACCGTAAAATCCGTAACACGATGAGATTCCTACTCGGAAACTTAAGCGACTTTAACGTTGAAACAGACAAAGTTGCATATGACGATTTATACGACGTCGATAAATATATGTACAACAAATTTAGTAAGTTTTATAACGAAACGAGAGACAACTACGACGCATATAACTACATTACGATTTACCAGTCATTACAGAACTTCATCAACGTAGACTTATCAAACTTCTACTTAGATTATGCAAAAGATATTTTATATATCGAAAAAGAAGATTCTTTAGTAAGACGTAGTGTACAAACAGTGTTACACCGTATTTTAGAAGATTTAACAAAAGTGTTAGCACCAGTGCTCGTTCACACTGCAGAAGATATTTACGACCATACACCACACCGTACAGCTGAAAGTATCCACTTAACACACTTTAGCGACAAAGAAGATGTCGATGAGAAAGTATTAGAACAGTGGGCACAAATTATGGAGGTACGTGATGACGTTTATAAAGCGTTAGAAGTGGCACGTAACGAAAAAGTCATCGGTAAATCACTCGATGCGAAAGTGACGTTAACATTACCTGAAGGATTAACAAAAGACAGCATCAATTCAGAGTTCACACAGCTCTTTATCGTTTCGCAAGTTGAAATCGTCGATGAGTTAACAGACGGTACAGCATATCAAAACACGACAGTTAAAGTAGAGCATGCTGAAGGTGAAAAATGTGCACGTTGCTGGAACTATAAAACAGACGCAAACCTCGTGAGCGGTAAAGATGATATTTGTGATCGTTGCCGTACTGTTGTTGGAGAAAACTAGGTGAGACGATGAAAAACTATCGAATTATTCCGATGAGTATTTTCGGTATCGGTATATTGGCGCTTGACCAAATTACAAAATTCCTCGTAGTTAAATTTATGGACTACGGGGAATCGATACCAATCATCCAAAACTTCTTATCGATCACGTCACATAGAAATAGTGGCGCAGCGTGGGGCATGTTACAAGGTAAAATGTGGCTCTTCTACATCATTACCGTATTCGTCATTATTATGTTGGTATATTTTTATAAAAAAGAAGCGACGGATGATTTACTATTACAAATATCACTGACAATGCTAATTGCAGGAGCATTAGGGAATTTTATCGACCGTGTATTATTTCAAGAAGTGGTCGATATGATCGATACGATGATTTTCTCATATGACTTCCCGATATTTAATGTTGCAGATTCAAGTTTAACAATTGGAGTCATACTCATGCTATTTCAATTCTTTACAGAGCGTGGTGAACAAAGTGAAAATTAAAACCGAAGAAAAAGATGTCAACGTACGAATCGACAAACTACTACTTGATTACGTCGAAAATAGTTCTCGTACTGAAATTCAGAACCGTTTAAAAGAAGGTAATATTATCGTCAATGGTGACGAAGTGAAACCGAACTATAAGGTAAAACTCGGTGACGTGATTGAAGTGTTTGAGCGTGAAGTAGAAGATGTCGATATTACACCTGAAGATTTAAATTTAAATATCGTATATGAAGATGATAGTGTCGCAGTCGTCTATAAACCGTCCGGGATGGTTGTTCATCCGTCAGCTGGACATAAAAGTAATACGCTCGTCAACGGTTTAATGTATGCACTCGATTCACTTTCAGGCATTAATGGAGAGTATCGCCCAGGTATCGTTCATAGAATCGATAAAGATACGAGTGGACTGTTAATGGTTGCTAAAGACGATGTTGCACATCGCGATTTAAGTGAACAGTTAAAAGATAAAACTGTCGACCGACGATACGTTGCACTCGTTCACGGTGAAATTCCACATAACAAAGGAACAATTGACGCACCGATAGGACGTAACAAAGAAAAGCGTCAACAAATGGCTGTCGTCGACGATGGAAAAGATGCGGTGACGCATTTTAACGTATTAGAACGTTTTAATGGATACACGTTAATCGAAGCGATTTTAGAGACGGGTCGTACACACCAAATTCGTGTTCATATGGATTATATTGGGTATCCAATCGTTGGAGATCCCGTATACGGAAGAAAGACAAAATTCGATACAGATGGACAATTACTACATGCGAAAACTATTGGCTTTACGCATCCCGTTTCGAAAGAGCGACTGAGTTTTTCATCTGAATTACCAGTACAATTTAAAACAGTATTAGAAGAATTACGTTTAGAAAAAAGTTAATGGATTATGTTGACAAATAGTTTAAATAAGACTATTATAATAAGCAACATAATTAAATACTTATGTGTCTTTAAAATTGGTCCCGTGAGGCCAAAAAGACATGATGAAACGTATATATATAATACTCGCACTATGTGCGAGTTTACTGACGCGTATACTCATGTCTTTGGCATGAGTATTTTTTTATGATTATTAGGAGGATGCCAAATGGCAAGAACTGTTTTAGATGAACAAGGAATCAATAGAAGTTTAACGAGAATGTCACACGAAATACTCGAGAGGTATAAAGGAAGTAGTGACGTCGTACTACTCGGTATTCGTAGACGCGGTGAGCACCTTGCAAACCGAATGCGAGACAAGATTGAAACAATCGAAGGAGAAGCGGTTGCAGGCGGTACGATTGACATTAAAAATTTTAGAGATGACACAGCGAGAAGTGAAAACACTGAAGGGTTAGACACTGACAGTGATTTAAATGATAAGCACGTCGTCTTAGTCGATGATGTCATGCAAACTGGTCGAACGATTCGAGCAGCAATAGACGCAATTATGTTCCACCATAGACCAAAGACGATTTCACTCGCAGTACTCGTTGACCGAGGTCATAGAGAGTTACCGATACGACCAGACTTCGTCGGTAAAAACATTCCGACACGAAAAGAAGAAGAAGTCGTCGTTAAAATCGAGGAAATCGACGGTGAAAACTCGGTTTCAATTTCTTAATCTAAAACTACTCCTACAATAATCTTAAAACCGGAGGCATATACTATGAAAAACTTATTATCAATGGACAACGTATCACCAAGAGAGATTTACGAAATTATTACACGCGCACAAGAAATCAAAAAAGGCGACTACAAAAAATTCGACACAGACAAAACGGTATGTAACTTATTCTTTGAAACGTCAACACGTACAAAATCAAGCTTTGAAATGGCTGAATTTAGACTTGGTATGCACGCAATTCCTTTTGAAGTGTCACAATCAGCAGTTCAAAAAGGTGAATCGTTATACGACACTTGTAAAACACTTGAAGCAATCGGTGTAGATGCACTTGTCATTAGACACCCTGATAATAAGTACTACGAGCAATTAGAAGGCATTAACATTCCAATCGTAAACGGTGGAGACGGAAGCGGAAGTCACCCATCACAATCTCTACTCGATATGATGACAATTTACGAACACCACGGTAGAATCCACGGGTTAAAAATCGTAATCGTTGGAGACATCATCCATTCACGCGTAGCGAAATCAAACGCAACAGCACTTCGTAAAATGGGCGCAGAAGTTTACTTCTCAGGTCCAGAAGAGTACCAAGATCACTCACTTGGAGTGCCTTACATGGAATTAGACGAAGCGATTGAAGTATGTGACGTCGTCATGATGTTACGTGTACAAAACGAACGTCACGACAGAAAAATGTTATTATCAAACATCGAGTACAACCAAAGATACGGTATTAACCAAGCACGCGTTCGACGCATGAAAGATGATGCAATCTTAATGCACCCAGCACCAATGAACCGCGGTGTAGAAATTACTGACGAATGTGTAGAAGGAGATAAGAGTGTTATCTTCGAACAAATGGCAAACGGTGTATTTATCAGAATGAGTATTTTAGAAAGAGTTCTTGAAGGAGAGAAATCTAGTGCTTTTAACACAAGCGAAGTTATTGTTAGATAATGACTTCATCACAAAAGATGTATTAATCGAAGACGGTATTATCACAAAAATTGCGGATTCAATCGAGCAAGAAGGTCACGACGTAATCGACTTAAACGGTAAGTTATTAACACCAGGACTCGTCGATGTTCACGTTCACTTTAGAGAACCAGGATTTGAACATAAAGAAACGATTAAAACAGGATCTTTAGCAGCAGCACGTGGAGGATTTACGACAGTATGTCCGATGCCAAATACAAATCCGATTATCGATAGCGTTGAAACACTCGACAAAGTAAACGAAATTATCGAGCGTGACGCAGTCATTCGCGTATTACCTTACGTATCGATTACTGAAGGGTTAAGCGGAGAAAAGCTCGTCGACTTTGACGGGTTAAAAGCACACGGTGCATTCGCATTTACTGATGACGGTGTCGGTGTCCAAACAGCAAAAGTTATGTATGAAGCTATGAAAAAAGCAGCAGCGATTAATATGCCGATCGTTGCACATACTGAAGATAACTCACTTGCAGGGACTGGTGCGGTTCATGAAGGTGACGTATCAGAAAGGCTCGGCGTCGAAGGAATTCCAAGCCTTGCAGAGTCAACACAAATTGCACGTGACGTATTACTTGCTGAAGCAGCAGGGTGCCATTACCACGTATGTCACGTTTCAACAAAAGAATCAGTTCGTGTCATTCGCGACGCAAAACGTGCAGGCATTAAAGTGACAGCAGAAGTGACACCACACCACTTAGTGTTAGATGAAAGTGACTTTACTGAACTCGATCCAAACTTCAAAATGAACCCACCACTTCGTGGTAGCGATGACCGTGAAGCATTAATTGAAGGCCTGCTCGACGGTACGATTGACTTTATCGCAACAGACCATGCACCTCATCATAAAGATGAAAAAGCAGCTGGTGTTGCGAAAGCTCCATTTGGAATTGTCGGCATTGAACATGCGTTCCAATTACTCTATACGAAGCTCGTTAAAACAGGTGTATTCACGTTACAACAACTTGTAGATTTCATGACAGTTAAACCAAGTAACGTCTTTAACTTAGATAGCGGTGAGATTAAAGAAGGAAAAGCTGCTGACTTAACAGTGATTGATTTAGAGGATAACGTGACGATTACTGAAGATGGATTCGTATCTAAAGCAAGCAACTCACCATTTATTGGTGAGGAATTAGAGTCAGATATTTTCATGACAATTTGCGACGGTAAAATCGTCTACGAAAAATAATAGGAGTGTCGACATGAATCACTTACTCAGTGTAAAATCTCAAGAAGAAATTGCACATAACATATACAAAATGGTGATCCATGGCCCGATTACAAGTAAAATGAAAACGCCAGGTCAGTTTGCACATATTCGTGTAAACGAGACTTCGGCGTTTATGCTGAGACGTCCGATATCTATATCGGACGTTGATGCTGTCAATGAGACTTTTACAATTGTATATCGTGCTGGTGGAAAAGGGACTACAGAATTATCGAAATTAAAAGCTGGAGACAACGTAGATGTGTTAGCACCTCTTGGAAATGGTTTCCCAGTAGAAGAGGCGAATCACGTATTAATCGTCGGTGGAGGTATTGGTGTACCACCACTACTTGAGTTAACAAAGCAATTACATAAACGCGGCGTAAAAACGACACACGTATTAGGCTTTAGTTCTAAACGTGAAGTCTTTTATGAAGAAGAATTTAGCCGTTACGGAGACACATATATCGCAACAGTCGATGGTAGCTACGGAACAAAAGGTTTTGTCACAGACGTCATCGACACGTTAGATACAAAGTTCGATAAATTTTATTCTTGTGGACCAAAAGTGATGTTAAAAGTGTTAAGTGACACGTTAGATATGGATGGATACATTTCATTAGAAGAGCGTATGGGATGTGGATTTGGTGCATGTTACGCATGTGTTGCTGATAAAGAAGACGGCACGCAAGTAAAATTATGTGTCGACGGTCCAGTATTTAAAAAAGGAGAGATCATTTTATGAGTTTAAACGTAGAATTACCAGGTCTCTCTTTAAAAAATCCGATTATGCCAGCTTCTGGTTGCTTTAGTTTTGGCGAAGAGTACAGTCAGTTTTATGACCTTTCTAAACTCGGCGCGATTATGATTAAAGCGACAACAGTTGAACCACGTAAAGGGAATCCAACACCGAGAGTAGCTGAAACAGATTCAGGCATGTTAAATGCGATTGGACTACAAAATCCAGGCTTAGATCACGTATTAGAACATGAACTTAAATATTTAGAACAGTTCGATGTACCGCTAATCGCTAACGTAGCTGGAACGACAATCGAAGACTATGTGGAAGTTGCAAAACGTATTTCAAAAGCGAAAAACGTGCATGCTTTAGAGTTAAACATTAGTTGTCCAAACGTTAAAGCAGGTGGAATCCAGTTCGGTACGAACCCTGAGATGGCGTATAACTTAACTAAAGCAGTATACGAAGTGTCAGAAGTGCCGGTATACGTTAAACTTTCACCAAACGTCACGTCAATCGTCGATATGGCGATGGCAGTTAAAGATGTATGTGATGGTCTTACGATGATTAACACACTCGTCGGTATGAGACTTGATAATAATGGCCAACCGATTATTAGTAATATTACGGGTGGTTTATCTGGCCCAGCAATTAAACCGGTTGCGTTAAACATGGTATACCAAGTGAAAAAAGCATTACCAGATATGCCGGTCATCGCGATGGGTGGCGTCACGGACGTGCAAGACGTCATCGACTATATTTCAGTCGGAGCAGATGCGGTCGCAGTTGGTACAGCAAACTTCACAGATCCGATGACTTGTCCGAAATTAATAGACGGACTTGAAGCATACTTAAAAGAACACAACATTAAACATATACACGACTTAAAAGGGAGAACGCTCTAGGAGGATACAATGAATACACCAATTATTGCACTTGACTTTAATCGTTATGAAGAGGTCGAAAACTTCTTAAAACAATTCGATGAAAAACTATACGTTAAAGTTGGAATGGAATTATATATGCTTGAAGGGCATAACGTCCTTAAAGAAATTCGCGCGATGGGACATGATTTGTTTTTAGATTTAAAACTTCATGATATCCCGAACACTGTGTCACGTACGATGGCAGGACTTGGACGTTTAGACGTACAGATGGTAAACGTACATGCACGCGGTGGAAGTGAAATGATGAGACGTGCAAACGAAAGCTTTAAAGAATATAATCCAGACGGAATTTGTATTGCGGTTACTGAGTTAACGAGTACGAACGAACATATGGTTGAACACGAACTTCAGTCAAAATTATCGTTAAGAGATTCAGTGCTAAACTTAGCACAACTCACATACGACGCTGGTTTAGATGGAGTTGTTTCATCTCCATTAGAAAGTCAAATGCTACACGAAAAAATTGGTCCAGACTTTTTAACAATTACACCGGGGATTCGTCTAAAAGAGAGTCAAACAGACGACCAAGTACGTATCGTAACACCAGACGAAGCGAGACGACTCGGTTCAAACTATATCGTAGTAGGTCGCCCGATTACTCAGTCAGATAATCCAGTTGAAAGTTATCATAAAATCAAAGCAATGTGGGAGGGGAAATAATGAGTAAACGTGTATCAGAAATTTTATTAGATATCGAAGCGGTTAAAATTCAACCGAACGATCCATTTACATGGGCAAGTGGCATTAAATCTCCAATCTATTGTGATAACCGTAAAACGATAGGATTCCCGAAAGAGAGAAAAGAACTTATTACGTTATTCATTGAAAAGATTAAAGAAAACTATAGCGACGTTGAAGTTATCGCCGGTACAGCAACAGCTGGCATTCCGCACGCAGCATTTTTAGCAGCAGGTCTCGACTTACCGATGGTGTACGTGCGCGGTGAAAAGAAAAAGCACGGTGCAGGAAAACAAATCGAAGGCGGCGACGTCGAAGGTAAAAAAGTGATCTTGATTGAAGACCTATTCTCAACAGGTGGTTCTAGCCTAAAAGCAGCAGACGCTTTAAAAGAAGCAGGCGCTGAAGTCATATCCGTGATGAGTGTATTTAGTTATGAACTAGACGTACTAAAAGAAAACTTTGAAGCAGCAGGATTAGAATACAGAAGTTTAAGCACAATCGATGAAATGCTTGAACTATGCGAAGAAACAAACAGACTCAGTGAAGCGGACATCGAAGTCGTTAAAAACTTTAGAGATAACTTATAAAATGAAAGAACTCGGCGATTGCGCCGAGTTCTTCTTTTTTGTGGGTTTTGGTGCGTATTGATGGGGGGTTGATGTGATTTCGTACGTTTGGATGCGGGAATCGTCGGTGAAAGATCGGTCTCGCCGTCGATAAGCTGAATCGTCGGTGAAATGAAAAGTTAACCGTCGTTAATAAGGAAATCGTCGGTGAAAATTCAGTTCGCCGACGGTAACGGTCGAATCGTCGGTGAAATTTTGAGTTTCGGGTTTTTCGCCGACGATACTGTCTTTCCCGTCGGTGAATAAAAAATTCGCCGACGAAAGTCCGTTCTGCGACGGTGAAAAAATCCATTCGCCGACGATAATCCGAATTGTCGGCGAAAATCCAATCTCACCGACGCAAATCCCTCAATCGACAATCGGTGCTTCATATCTCAGACGATAAAGCACCCGATCCTCCACTCAGACAGATAATCATCTACTCCGAGTCTTCCATTAGACGGATTTCTCGTTCTACCGGTGTGACGTACACTGTTTTTTGATCGGTGTACGTGACGAACCCGGGTTTTGTGCCTGGGATGTTTTTGACATGTCGGATTTCTGTGTAATCGACTGGGACTGATTGTGATTCTTTTCCTTTTGAGTGATACGCAGCGATTTTCGCAGCTTCCATTATATCGTCTTCAGTGATCTCGTCGGCAACATGCATAATGACGACGTGACTTCCTGGCATATCTTTGACGTGGAACCACAGATGATTTTTACTCGCATGACGGTTTGTTAAATAATCATTTTGCGTATTATTTTTACCGACGAGGACCGTTAAACCGTTTGACGTTTTATATTTATTAAGATGAACCGCATGCTTCTTCTTACGCTTTCTGCGCTTCTTCTCTTTGATGATTCCTTCTGACATCAGTTCCTCACGGATATCTTCGACCTCTTCGGTAGTTGAAATACTCTCCATTTGATGTAGTAACGTCTCGAGATAATTTAAATCCATCTTCGCAATTTCGAGTTGCTTTTCCGCTTCAATTTCTCGGTTTTTCATCTTATTGTATAAGTGATAATATCTTTGTGCATTATCCGCAGGTGATAAGTGCACTTTTAGCGGAATCGTAATTTCTTTATTTTCATAGTAATCGAAGACTTTCGCTTCCTCGCTATACGGTTGTAACTCGTGCATGTATGCCGTCAGCAATTCACCGTACTTTTGATAGTCCTCTTTACGGTGAGACTCTTCGATATCTTCATTTAACTTTTCGATTTTACGCTTCGTTTTGTCATAATTTTGCTCGATGACATACAAGTAATCGTTCGCTTGTCGTTTTATATTTTGTTTAATATATCTTGAATGATAAAATTCATCGAGTAATTCTGAGAGCGTATCGAAGTGGATTTTTTCATCATATTGATGATTTAAAGTCTCGAGTTCACTATAGTAAAACGCATCTCTATTACCGATGTACAATGTTGGATTTAAAGATAAAGCACTCAGTGTCTCTTCAATACCACTCACGATATTTTTGATGTTCCAGAACTTTACACGGTGCTCAGCTTCTTCAATAAATTGTAAACTCACACCTTCGACGTTATTTAAAATTTGTCGATTCAGTTTCCCACCGTTAAAGTCAATATATTTTGGTAAGTCGTTAATTTCTTCAGTTCTAGGATTTAACTTCTTTTTCGTTGGCGGTGCCTCGTACTGTATCCCTGGTTGAATCGGGCGCTCGTTTTCAGAGATCGATATGTGCTTCATCGCAAAAATGATTTGTTTATGTTCATCCGTTAAAATGATGTTCGAGTGTCTACCCATAATTTCAATGATGAGCTCTCGTTCGATTTCGTCACCGATTTCGTCGCGATTCGTAACCCTCATATGAATGCGGCGGTCATTACCGATTTGCTTAATATCTCTAATAATTCCAGACTCTAAATCACGACGTAACATGCGTAAAAACATCGGCGGTTCAAACGGTGTTTCGTAAGATTCATTTGTAAAATGAATACGTGCTAAACTTGGGTGGCAACTCACTAAAAGTGTTTGTGTTTTACGTTCTGCACGTATTTTTAATATAATTGTATACGGATCGATTTGATGAATTTTATTAATACGTCCACCTTTTAGTGGAGTAAATTCGTTCATGAGTTCATGTATAAAATTTCCGTCAAGTGCCATGATTATTGCACTCCTATCTTTCAGAAAATGTACTTTATCTATTATAACACCGTCTAACTTATAGTGAAATTATCTCATGATTATGGTAAAGTTAAGAATAATCACTTTAATGAAAGGTTTACTGCGAATGACAAACGATAAAGGATTGCTGATTGTTCTTTCTGGGCCTTCTGGGGTCGGAAAAGGGACAGTGCGTAAAGCATTGTTTGAAGATGAAGAAACGAACTTTAAATACTCAATTTCAATGACGACACGTGATAAACGTGAAGGGGAAGTGGACGGTGTCGACTACTTCTTTAAATCGCGTGAAGAATTTGAGCAATTAATTGAACAAGATAAATTTATTGAATATGCGGAATACGTTGGAAATTATTACGGGACACCGGTTGATTTTGTTCATCAAACGATGGAACAAGGCCACGATGTATTTTTAGAAATCGAGGTTGAAGGTGCAAAACAAGTGCGCGATAAATTCCCTGAAGCGCTATTTATCTTTTTAGCACCACCGTCAATCGAACAGTTAGAGTCGCGTCTTATCGGTCGTGGCACAGACTCTAACGAGATTATCGAACACCGTATTAGCGAAGCAAAAAGAGAATTAACACTTATGAATTTATATGACTTTGTTGTCGTCAATGATTCTATCGAAGAAGCAAAACGAAAAATTCGATGCATTGTAGAAGCAAATCATTTAAGACGCTCAAAAGTAGAAAGACATTTAAGAAAATTACTGTTGGAGGTAGAGGAGTAATGTTATACCCGTCACTTCATGAATTAAAAGAAAACGAAAATTCAAAATATATGATCGTCATTATGGCGGCAAAACGTGCAAGAGAATTACAAGACCATCCTGAATATGCGGTGTTCGGTGGAGACACAGGATATAGGTCTAAAAAGACTGTCGGTATGGCACTCGAAGAAATCGCAGATAAACACGTAACACGTAAGGACTAATGTGAAGCTGACAATGTATGTTGTCAGCTTTTCTTTACTATTAGAGGTGATCTTATGGCAAATATTTTACTCGGAGTAACTGGTGGAATCGCGAGTTATAAAGCAATTGATGCAACGAGCAAACTCACGCAACTCGGTCATAACGTTAAAGTTGTTTTAACAGAAAATACGTTACAATTCGTCTCACCACTCGCATTTCAAGCGATTGGTCGAAATCACGTATATACGGATACATTTAAAGAAGAAAATCCAGCTGAAATTGCGCATATTAAACTTGGTGAATGGGCAGACATTATTTTAGTGTTACCCGCAACGGCAAATACGATTGGTAAACTCGCAAACGGGATATACGACAATATGTTAACGAACGTCCTCGCGGCAAATACGAAACCCGTCATGATTATGCCGGCAATGAACGTTAATATGTTAAATCATCCGGCGACGCGACGTAATATCGACATCTTAAAAAAAGACGGTTATCATTTTGTCGATAGCGAAACTGGCTTTTTAGCATGTGGATATAATGCCGACGGTAGACTAGCGAGTATTGAAACGGTCATCGCGGAGATGAATCGTATTTTATCTTTAAATGAAGATTTAAAAGGAAAACGCGTATTAGTAACAGCAGGCCCGACAAGAGAGAGAATAGATAGCGTTAGATATTTAACGAACTATTCGAGTGGAAAGATGGGTTACAGTATCGCTGAAGCGTTTAAAAATCGAGGTGCGACTGTAACAATCGTGAGTGGGCCAGTCAGTATTGACCCGCCGAGCGGTGTCAATGTCATTCGAGTTGAATCGACAGAAGAAATGTTTGAAGCGGTCAAAAATAATTTAGACAACGATATCGGTATATTTTCTGCAGCAGTATCTGATTACACACCAAAACACGTAGCGACAAAAAAGCTTAAAAAAGAGACAGATGCACTTGACGCTATTGAGTTAAAAGAAACGACAGATATTTTAAAATATGTCGGGCACAATACGGACGATATGTACGTCGTCGGATTTGCTGCTGAGACGGATAACGTCGAAGAAAATGCGCTAAAAAAACTAAAGAAAAAGCAAATTGACGCGATTTGTTTAAACGACGTATCGAACTCGTCAATCGGTATGAATAGTGACTTTAACGAGATTACGATGTTCTTTAAAACAGGTGATAAAACACAGTTAAACTACGGGACGAAACAAGAAATCGCAGACAAAATCGTCGACGAAATCGTAAAGCGAGTGGACCTATAATGTACGCATCAGTCATCGTCGCGATTAGCAATAAGAACGTCGATCGTCTCTTTACGTATAAAATTCCTGAACACTTAGAAGATAAAATACAACCAGGATCTAGAGTATTCGTTTCATTTGGACCGAGAATGATTCAAGGATTTGTCGTCGAGGTAAAAAATGAGACAGACTTAGATCCTTCGAAAATTAAACCAATTCAAAAAGTTATGGACGTCTACCCAGTACTTACGAAAGAACTCATTCATTTAAGTAAAAAGCTCGCAGATTATTACGTCGAACGACATATAAAAGTCATTGAAGCAATACTCCCTGCAGCGTTAAAAATGAAATCGAGATCTGTATTAAAACTAAGTAATGACGCGTCCACAATTGCTAGAGAAACATTTAAAAAGTTTGACGATGAAAAAATCGACGTCAAACTGCTCGATATGAACGACTTAAAACAATTAATGCCGTTTATTAACTCTAAAGAAATTATTGAAGAAAAAGAATTTTCTCAGCATACGAAAAAGAAGACACGTCGAGGGATTGAATCAAATTATTTAGATATAAAACCATCGAGTCGAGCAGTGAAACAAATCGAGTTACTCGAACTCGTCGAAGACCGTGGTCCGTTAACGTATGAACAAATCGAAGAAGAAGGATACTCTATAGGAGTCATTAACGCACTCGTCGATAACGGCTTTTGTAAAAAAATCGATATATTAGTCGAGCGCGATCCATATGAAGGGCGAGTATTTTATCAAGACGATAAAAAGATACTAACGCCTGAACAACAACACGCGTTTGACACGATTAAAAAATCGATTGATAACGATGAACACGAAACGTTTTTATTACATGGAATCACTGGAAGCGGAAAGACAGAAGTGTATTTACAAGTAATCGAAGAAGTATTAAATCGCGGTGAAAATGCGATTATGATGGTCCCAGAAATTGCACTTACTCCACAAATGGTGCAGCGTTTTAAATCGAGATTTGGTGACGACGTTGCAGTGATTCACTCGATGTTAAGTCACGGTGAACGATATGATGAGTGGCGTAAAATACGTGAAGGGCGTGCTCGAATTTCTATTGGCGCACGAAGTAACGTGTTTGCGGCATTTCAAAACGTCGGGTGTATTATTATCGATGAAGAACACGAGTCGACTTATAAACAAAACGAACGCCCGTATTATCACGCACGACTCGTTGCTAAGTGGCGCGCGGAGTATTATAACTGTCCGTTAATACTTGGATCTGCAACACCGAGTATCGAGTCATACGCCCGAAGTGAAGTCGGCGTGTATCAGAGACTTGAACTTACAGAAAGACCGACGGAACAAACCGTTCCAACTCCAGAAATCGTCAGTATGGTTAAAGAGCGAGAAGACGGCAACACGTCAATCATTTCACGTAAACTCGACATGAAAATTCGAGACCGAATAAGTAAAGATGAACAAATGATCCTGCTACTCAATCGAAGAGGATATGCGAACTTTTTAGTCTGTCAAAACTGTGGTCACGTTCCGATGTGCCCAAACTGTGACATCAGCTTAACGTATCATAAATCTAACAATTCACTGATGTGTCATTACTGTGCATACGAAGAGCCGATGCCAACAAAATGCGGAGCGTGTGGTGAACACGATTTAAGTCTTCGCGGGACAGGAACACAAAAGATAGAAGAAATATTACGCGATACGTATAACGTCGACGTCGTACGAATGGATATCGACACGACGCGTAACAAAGGTGCACACGAAAAGCTATTAAGCACGTTCGAAAAAGAAAATATTCCGATACTACTCGGCACACAGATGATTGCGAAAGGGTTAGATTTTAAAAACGTCACACTCGTCGGAGTGTTAAATGCAGATACGATTTTAAATCTACCGGATTTTAGAGCAAATGAACGTACGTTTCAACTCCTCACTCAAGTATCCGGGCGCGCAGGACGCGGAGACGTTGAAGGAGAAGTGATATTCCAAACGTATAACGAAGATCATTACGCGATCCAATTCGCAAAAGAAAATGACTATCGTTCGTTTTACTTAAGAGAAATGGAATATCGAAAACTCGCACGGTATAGCCCGTATTACTTCCACGTATTATTTACAATTTCAAGCGAGTATCAAGACCGCGTCATTAAAGCAGCGAGTGACATTCATACAGTCATTCAAAAAGACGTGTCGAATCGTTCGATTTTAATTGGACCGAGTCCATCTCCAATCGAGAGAATCCAAAACAAATATAGGTTCCAAATAATATTAAAATATAAAAGTGAGCCAGAACTGTTTAAAGTACTCCATGAACTGGATAATAAGTATAGTAAGGAATATCAAAAGACACAAACATCGTTAAGAATCGATGTTGATCCAGAATATATTATGTAGGTGAAACTATGGCAAATATAATTTTTATGGGAACGCCAGATTTCTCTGTTCCCATTTTAAGAGCGCTACACGAGACGTTCGAAGTTGATCTCGTCGTATCTCAGCCCGATAAAAAGGTCGGCAGAAAACAAATTTTAACGCCTCCTGCAGTCGCAAAAGAAGCGGCAACGCTTGGCATAGAAGTATTCCAACCGGAGGCTATCGGTAGTACTTCATCGATTGAAAAAATAAAATCATACGACCCAGATATTATTGTTACAGCCGCATACGGTCAGCTGTTAAGTGAAGACGTGTTAAACATACCAAAACTCGGGTGTGTTAACGTTCACGCGTCACTCTTACCTAGACATAGAGGGGGCGCACCGATTCACCGTTCGATAATTGAAGGCGATGAAAAAACTGGCGTCACATTAATGTATATGGCAAAAGCGTTAGACGCGGGAGACATCATCGCGCAGCAAGAAACAGTCATCGAAGATAGTGACACAGTCGCTACGCTTCACGACCGTTTAAGTGAAATTGGTACGGAATTACTGATAAATGAGTTACCAAATATTTTAAACGAAACAAATTCACGTACGCCTCAAGACGACGCATTAAAAACGTTTAGTCCAAACATCGAAAAAGAAGATGAGTTCGTTACGTTCGACCGTCCGTCTAGAGAAGTGTTTAACCATATCCGGGGTTTAAACCCGTTCCCGGGAAGTTATACATTGTTAAATGGTAAACGACTGAAGTTATATTTATCGAAATTGACAGAAAAACAGTCGACAGAAAAGCCAGGGACGATTGTAAAAGAAACGAAAGACGGATTTTTAGTTGCGACAAATGATTTTGACTTAGAAATTACAGAAGTCCAACCTGCAGGTGGTAAACGTATAAACGCAGGTCAATATATTCGTAATAATAGTCATTTAATTGGTGATATGCTCGGTGAAGACGTATGACAGTAAGAGAATTAGCACTCGATGCGTATTCAAACGTCATTCATGACGGTGGGTATTCAAATATCGTTTTAAATCGAATCATCGAGGAAAACGAATTATCACAAAAAGACCGTGCGTTACTCACAGAGATTTTGTACGGTTCGATTTCGAGGAAATTAACGCTCGAATATTATTTACGCCCACTCATACAAACGAAAATAAAACGTTGGCAACGCGATTTACTCGTCATCAGTCTATATCAATTAGAATATCTCGATAAAATACCGAGTTACGCAGTGATCAATGAAGCGGTTGAAATTGCTAAAGAGCGTGGTGGACTACAGAGTTCACGTCAAATTAACGGTATTTTACGTAGTTTCTTACGTGAAGAAAAACCAAAAATCAGCGATATTAAGAACGACGCGACGAGGCTATCAATCGAGTATTCACTACCGAAGTGGATCGTCAGACATCTATTAAAACATCATTCAGTCGAAAACACTGAAAATATCGCAAAAAGTCTACTTGAGAGACCAAACATGTACGTACGTGTAAACAGGAAACAAACGACGCGTGAGGCACTAATTAAACAGCTACAAGACGAAGGAGTGACTGCTAAGAAAAGCTCTATTCATGAAAATGCAGTCATCGTTTATGGTGGAGGGCTAACGGAAACGAAAGCCTATAAAGATGGATTATTTGGTATTCAAGATGCGAGTTCGATGTGTGTCAATTATGCATTAGATCCAACTGGAAAGGAAGCGATACTCGATGCATGTAGTGCGCCTGGCGGGAAAGGATTCCACGCACTAGAAAATATGAATGGACACGTCGATTTTTCAGACGTATTTGAACATAAACTGACATTAATCAAAAATGAAAGCAAACGTTTAAAACATACGAATTTAAATGTAATGCTAAAAGATGCAACGAAAGACGATTATGATACGATGTACGATAAAATAATCGTAGATGCACCGTGTTCAGGGCTCGGTGTTTTAAAACGTAAACCTGAAATTAAGTACAACGTCCGTGAAGAAGATATCAACACACTTGTTGACATTCAACTATCGATTTTAAATCACGTCAAACAGTATTTAAAACGTGGCGGTACACTCGTTTACTCGACATGTACACTGCATCAAATGGAAAATGAAAACGTCGCATATACGTTTAAAAAACAGTCGACGGATATAGAATTTGACGAATTTGAAATTCCACCGTTTAAATTTAAAGGAAACATGCGTCAAATTCTCCCCCATGAACTGAATACAGACGGTTTCTTTATCGCTAAATTTAAGAAACTGTGAGGGAGGACAGCTATGAAATTTTATGAGAAAAGTATTTGTGGGAGTTACCGTAATTTAAACGAAGATACGGCCTACGTATTTCAAAATAAAACCGGTCAAAAAATCGCGTTAATTGCCGACGGTATGGGTGGCCATGAGCATGGTGAAGTCGCTTCAAAATTTGTCGCTTCTAAAATTAAAGAAGCGTTCGAAGAGACGAACTACTTTAAACCAGACGACGGCAAAGATTTTTTAAGAGATTTAATTATTCAAACGAACCGCGAGTTATATGACTATTCAAACGAAAATACGGAGTCTAAAAATATGGGAACAACACTCGTTTTAGCAGCATTTTTAGATGAAATGATTTACGTATTTAACGTCGGAGATTCTAGAGCGTATGCACTTAAAAAGTTAGAAATACGCCAAATCACAAACGACCATACGTTTGTTAATATGCTCGTCAGTTCAGGTGAAATTACAAAAGAAGAAGCAAAATCTCATCCTCAAAAAAATATCGTAACGAAAGCACTCGGTACAACAAGACTCATTCAGCCGGATTTATTCCGTTTAAAAAATCATCTGTATGATTATATCGTTTTAACGAGTGACGGCGTGACAGATGTCGTGGACGATGAAACGATTCATAAAATTGTATATGAAAACGAAAGTAAAGCAGATGAAATTGTAGCTAAAGCTGAAAAAAATGACTCGAAAGATAACATCAGCGTTATCGTCGTCGACTTAAAGGCGGGTGAATAGTAATGGAAGGAAACATCATTTCAGATCGTTATCGCCTTAAAAAATATTTAGGCGGTGGGATGAGTTCAGTTTATTTGGCCGATGATATTATATTAGACCGTGAAGTCGTCGTAAAATTGATAAAATCAGATCCGTATAACAAAGAAAAGATGATGCAACGCTTCCAGCGTGAAGTACAAAACACAACACGATTAAACCACCCAAACATCGTTACAGTGATCGACGTCGATGATACGAGTGAATACCACGTACTTGTCACGGAATACATTAAAGGTCCGAACTTAAAACAATATATCGATGAAAATAAGCCGCTACCATATGATAAAATCGTAGAACTGTCACTTATGACGCTTCGTGGTATCGAACACGCGCATAACCGTGGAATTATCCATAGAGATATTAAGCCGCAAAATATTTTAATCGATGAAGATGGTCAGTTAGAAATTACGGACTTTGGTATCGCGAAAGCTTTATCTGAAACAAGACTTACTGAAACGAACCAAGTGATGGGTTCTGTTCAGTACATTGCACCAGAACAAGCAAAAGGAAAGCATGCGGATGAACGTGCGGACCTTTACAGCTTTGGAATCATGTTATACGAAATGATTACGGGAGAATTACCGTTCCAAGCTGAAACTCAAGTATCCGTAGCGCTTCAACATATACAGTCACCAATGCCAAACATCGACGATAAGCGTGAAGGTGTACCACTAGGACTTAAAAACATCGTCTATAAGTGTACCGAAAAGGAACCGAACGACCGTTATAGTGACGCGTCAGAAGTAATTCGTGATTTACTTGACTACAAAAATATGACACATGCGTATAAAGCGAATAATGAACCTAAAAAAGTCGATAAGGACAAAGTGAAAGTAGCACCTGTTGCACCAGTTCCGGTAAAACCTAAGAACAAAAAGCCAGAACAGACAGAGCCACCAAAAGAAGAGACTAAAAAGCAACGTCGTATATGGCCGATTATCGTTATTTTATTACTTCTTTTAATCGGTGGAAGTGTGCTAGGGGCGTTATTCTTAAAATCAACACCGAAAGAAGTCACGGTCGAAGACGTTCAAGGTATGCATGTTGACGAAGCAGTTCAAAAATTCGAAGAAGCAGGCCTCGTGATCGGTGATATTACACGTGAACATAACGAAAAGATTGAAAAAGATCACGTCATTAATACGTCTCCAAAATCCGGTGCTATCTTAAAAGAAGGTGACACGATCGACTTAAATGTGTCTGACGGTGAACCACCATATGAAATGGAAGACTTTACGAAAAAATCAATCGATGACGTTAAAAAGAAATTAGAAGAACTCGGATTTAATTCTGTTAATATCGAAGAGGAATATTCAAGTGAAATCGATAAAAATAAAGTTATCGAACAATCGATAAAACCAGGCACAAAAATTATTCCAAAAGAAGAATCGATTACGTTAACGGTATCTCAAGGTCCTGAACCGATAGAAATAGAGAACTTCGTCGGAAGACCGTTCGAGGAAGCGAAACAAGTACTCGAAGGCAACGGATTTATAATTAACAGTGTGAATGAAATCCATAGTGACGAATACGGCGAAGGGATCGTAGTGTCTCAAGACCCAAGTTACGGTGCGTTTTTACCAGGCTCTCCAATTAATTTAACAGTGTCTAAAGGTAAAGCGCCAAAAGAAGCAAAAGAATATCAATTTAAAGTGACGATTCCATTTGGAGAGGATACTTCTAAAGATAAAGACAAGAAAGAAAGAACGAAAAAAGTAAAAGTCTATATCGAAGATAAAACACGAAACATCGATGACGTCGAGGAAGAGTTTGTGATCTTTGAAGACACACCGTACACGATTAACCTCGTCCTAGAAGAAGGTGAATCAGGTGGTTATCGTATCGAAGTCGATGGTAAAAAAGTGTTAGAAGAAAAAATCAAAAATGATTAAATAAATTTATTGAAATATTGGCGTTTATAAAAAATGTTATTTATAATAAAAAGGAAGACTTCAATTTGGAGGATGAAAACAATGGCAAAAATTAAAAGAGATAAAGGTCTAGATAATACGTTAAAAGTATTTAAACAAGGCTACCTTTATACTACAAATCAAAGAGAACGCCTAGGTGCAGAAGTGTTTGAAACACGTGCACTCGGTGGTAAAAGCTACGTCGTTTTAAGTGGAAAAGAAGGGGCAGAACTATTCTACGATAACGACAAAATCGAACGTGAAGGTGGTTTACCTAAGCGTGTTGTAAACACTTTATTCGGTAAAGGTGCGATCCACACGACAACTGGTAAACAACATATCGACAGAAAAGCGCTATTCATGTCATTAATGACTGAAGGAAACTTAGAGTATGTACGTAAATTAACACGTAACTACTGGAAAGCTAACACAGCGCGTATGGAAGCGATGGGAGACGTTAACGTTTACCACGAATCTATCGTTCTATTAACACGTATTGGTATGCGCTGGGCGGGAGTAACTGCTCCAGAAGAAGAAATCGAAAGAATCGCAGAAGACATGGATATCATGATCGACTCATTCAAAGGTCTCGGTAATGCGTTCAAAGGTTACAAATCATCTAAAGATGCGCGTAAACGTGTTGAAGACTGGTTAGAAGATCAAATCATTAAAACACGTAACGGTGAAATTAATCCTCCAAAAGGCTCATCATTATATGAGTTAGCACACTGGAGAGACTATGAAGGTAATCAAATGGATTCACGTCTTGCAGGTATCGACCTCATGAACACGTTCCGTCCATTAATTGCAATTAACCGTTTCGTATCATACGGTGTACTTGCACTTTACGAACACCCAGAAGCAATTCGTAAAATGAGCACGGTAGAAGATTATCCGTACATGTTCGCTCAAGAAGTAAGAAGATTCTACCCATTCGTTCCATTCTTACCTGGTAAAACGAAAGTAGAAGTGGAACATAAAGGTGTAACGATTCCTAAAGACCAACGTCTCGTTATCGATGTATACGGTACACTACACAGTGAAGAGTTATGGGATCAACCAAACAAATTCATTCCAGAGCGCTTTAAAGACTGGGACGGATCACCATTTGATATGATTCCACAAGGTGGTGGAGACTACTGGACTAACCACCGTTGTGCAGGTGAGTGGATCACAATCATCATCATGGAAGAAACTATGAAATACTTCGCAAACGAAATCACTTGGGACGTTCCAGAGCAAGACTTAACAATCGACTTAAACAGTATCCCTGGTTACATCAACAGCGGTATGGTCATCAACAACGTTAGAGAAAAAGTGGATCGTTTCTAATATATTTCCCTCTAAACAAAAATGTTTAGAGGGATTTTTTATGTTTCTTAAATATAAACGTTTGTTATAATTTATTTAGATGAAAATTTTAGGAGGCATTATGCAAACAGGTAAAATTGTAAAAGCGCTTGCCGGTTTTTATTACGTTAAAAGTGACGGCATAGTATATCAAACGAGAGCGCGTGGAATATTCCGTAAACGTAAAGAGAGTCCGTTAGTTGGAGATATTGTCGATTTTGAAGCGGACAACGTAAAAGAAGGAACGATTACTCATATACATCCACGTAAAAATTGTTTAGTCCGTCCGCAAGTTGCTAACGTCGATCAACTACTCATTACAGTGAGCATAAAAAATCCGGACTTTAGTTTTTATTTAACAGACCGATTTTTAGCATATAGTGAATCTAATCATATTACGCCAATTTTAATCGTTACTAAAAACGATTTAAATGACGATGAAGAATTAATCAAAAAAATAAAAGAAACATATGATATGTATGACGTGTACTTTACAGAAAAAGACACGGTAAATGAATCATTAAAAGATATATTCCCAGATAATTTATCGGTCCTTGCTGGACAAACGGGTGTCGGGAAAAGTACGTTATTAAATACGTTACTTCCAAACTTAAACTTAGAAACAAATGAAATTAGTGAAAAGCTAAATCGCGGAAAACATACGACACGTCATGTTGAACTGATCGATAAAAATAACGGTCAGATCGCAGACACTCCAGGATTTTCTACGATTGATTTTACACATATCGACAAAGAGGACTTACGTTTTTATTTTAAAGAATTTAACGTTTTTCTAGACGACTGTAAATTTAGAGGATGCGTCCATATTAACGAACCGAAATGCGCCGTAAAAGATGCTGTGAATAATGGTGATATAAAAGAAAGTCGCTACAACAGTTACTTACAAATATACGAAGAAATGACGAATTACAAGGAGAGATATTAATGGTTAAAGTATTACCATCATTACTAGCGAGTGATTTTTTAAATTTAGAAAGTGAAATGAAGAGAATGGAAGAAGCAGGTGCGGATATTTTCCATTTAGATATTATGGATGGACAATTTGTGCCGAATATTTCATACGGTATTCCTGTTTGTGAAGCGATTAGTAAAAAAACGAATATTCCACTAGACGTTCACTTAATGACAGAAGATCCAGAGCAGTTCGTCGAAGAGTTTCGCGATATGGGTGTTGATTATTTATCGTTTCATATTGAAGCAACGCCGCACGCACATCGCTTAATCACGCATATCCAAAACAACAACATGAAAGCAGGCATCGTTTTAAACCCACAAACGCCAGTGAGAGATGTTAAGTATCTGTTAGACATCGTAGACTTCGTTCTCGTCATGACAGTGAATCCAGGATTTGGTGGGCAGTCGTTTATCGAATCTGGTGTTAAAAAGATTGCAGAACTCGATTCTATTCGTACGAGGGAAAATTATGACTATTTAATTGAAGTAGACGGCGGAGTGAACGATGAAACCGCACGCGTGTGCCGTGAAGCGGGTGCAGATTTACTCGTGAGTGGATCGTACTTATTTAAAGCAGATAATACAAAAGAGACGATTGATAAACTTAGAGGTTAATATATGAAAGCTAACGTAGTGATGAGAGAAGTGAGCGTTCCAAAAATTTCTGGAGATTATGTCGGGGTCGACCGCGGAGTGTATCAGTTACTTAAACTTGGTATTACACCGAAATTTTGTTACGGTGATTACGATTCAGTAAATGATAAAGAACGAGACTTCATTGAATCAAAACTTAAAATCCATGCAGTCAATAGTGAAAAGGATTATACGGATAGCGAGCTTGCGTTATTTGATCTTGTCGATAAAGGTTACAAAAAAATCGACGTATACGGTGCATTAGGTGACCGTATTGATCATGAGTTAATGAACATTCAGCTACTTTTAAATGAGAAATTTAAAGATGTCGACGTCAGGCTAATCAATGATTTAAATATTATATTTAAAGTCGAAGGTTGTCGTGAACTAAAACATCTCGGGTATCAATATATTTCTTTTATACCAATTTTTAACGACACAGTTTTAAAATTAGACGGATTTAAGTATGATGGAGAAGTCACTACGTCTATTGGAAGTACCTTAACAGTATCTAATGAATTTGCAAGTGACGTTGCGACGGTTGAAACGAATCAACCAGTAATCGCGATTTATTCAAACGACAGAAGTTAGGAGATGAAAGTATGATATTACTTGGTGCACTCGTCAACGGGCTCGCCATTATTATCGGTGGTTCACTCGGGTTAATATTTACTTTTATCCCCGAACATGTGAAAGATTCAATTTTAAAAGCACAAGGACTCGTTATTATTGCGCTTGGAATTCAGATGATTTCCTCATCGACAGACGTTATTGTCACGTTGTTAAGTTTAATCGTCGGTGTGACGATCGGTGAGTACTTAAAGCTAGAAGACAAACTAAACGGTATTGGGCACTGGCTGGAATTTAAGCTAGGCGATAAAAACGCAGGAAACATCTCGCAAGGACTCGTCTCTGGAACGATGATATTTATAATCGGAGCGATGTCAATCGTCGGAGCACTAGACGCAGGGATGCGCGGTGACAATACAGTCTTATACACGAAATCATTTATGGATTTCTTTATCGCACTCGTTATGACAACGACATATGGACTCGGCGTCATCATTGCTGGTATTCCTACATTTTTATATGAAGGACTCATTACACTCGGCGCAAAAGGATTTGCGCACTTCATACCAGAAGACGTATTAAAAACGATGACAAAACAAGTCAGCGCAACTGGAGGAGTCATTATCTTTGCGATCGGTTTAAACATGATGAACATCACAAAAACACGTGTCGGAAACATGATCCCAGCGATATTTGTCGCGATGATCGTCATATATATCATGAGTTTCTTTAGATAAGACGAACTTAAAATATTAGTTCGTCTTTTTTCATTTAGTGAAACAGATAGTTCGGGTGAGAGGTTGCATGGGTGTTGGGGTTGCGCTGGGGTTGGGGTAATTGTTAACAAATTGGCTAAGGTGTTGATGGAAAAAGTTTTTGTGTAAACGAAATAAATTTAATTTTACACAACTCTCGAATACGTCAAAGGGTGAGTTGTTAATTTTACACAAAAACTCTAATTGTCAACGAAGGCACAACGCTTTTAACACAAATCGGATTTGCGTAAAATTAAACAGAAAACAGTCCTGCCACCGTCACTTTTCCAGCATAAAAACTGCTTAATAGCGACTCGGTTTTTCATCTTGTTAAATTAACGAAGGTGCCTTTAACGGAAACGCCCGTTGCGTAAACGAAATAAATTTAATTTTACACAAGTGCGAAATACGTCAAAGGGTACCTCGATAATTTTACGCAAGATCTCTAATTGTAAACGAACGCACAACGCTTTTAACACAAATTGGATTTGCGTAAAATTAAACAGAAAACAGTCCTGCCACCGTCACTTTTCCAGCATAAAAACTGCTTAACAGCAGCTCGGTTTTTCATCTTGTTAAATTAACGAGGGTATCTTTAACGGAAACGCCCGTTGCGTAAACGAAATAAATTTAATTTTACACAACTCTCGAATACGTCAAAGGGTGCCTAGATAATTGCACGCAAAAACTTTAATTGTCAACGAACGCACAACGCTTTTAACACAAATCAGATTTGCGTTAAATTAAACAGAAAACAGTCCTGCCACCGTCACTTTTCCAGCATAAAAACTGCTTAATAGCGACTCGGTTTTTAATCTTGTTAAATTAACGAAGGTGCCTTTAACGGAAACGCCCGTTGCGTAAACGAAATAAATTTAATTTTACACAACTCTCGAATACGTCAAAGGGTGCCTAGATAATTGCACGCAAAAACTTTAATTGTCAACGAACGCACAACGCTTTTAACACAAATTGGATTTGGGTAAAATTAAACCAAAAATCCAACTAATATAGAAGATTAAAAACCTACTCCGACCAAAGTCACAGATCCAACCCAAAATCTTGCATGTGTATACACAAAAAAAGAGATTTGTACGATTCTATCGCACAAATCTCTTTTATTATTTTAATTATACGCGTTGTACTTTACCAGATTTTAACGCTCTAGCTGAAACCCAAACACGTTTAGGTTTGCCATCTACTAAAATTCTTACTTTGTGTAAGTTAGCACCAAAAGTTCTTTTACTTGCGTTTAGTGCGTGAGAACGGTTGTTACCTGATCTAGCACGACGACCTGTAACGTAACATACTTTAGCCATTCGTCCCACCCCTTCATTGTTTTTAATTGATAATTCTTATCTGCGAATACTATAATATAATACATGAATATCGTTTAAAACACAATAACAAATATAATATCGTTGTATTTAATCATGCGGATTTGAACAGGGGTTGTCAAATAGTGTGTTTAAATCTATAATAAAATGATGAATTAGGAGTGAGTTTATGTCACTAAAAATTAATAATGAACTTGGCACGATTGAAGTGTCTACAGATGTAATCGCAAATATCGCTGGTGGCGTCGTAAGTGAAAGTTACGGCGTTGTTGGTATGGCATCGAAAACATTTAGAGATGGCTTTGCGGAATTACTTGGTAAAGAGAACTACGCACGCGGTGTCGTCGTAGATAATGAAAACGAAAATTTAAAAATTGATTTATATATTATTGTACTTTACGGTGTGAAGATTTCCGAAGTTGCATCGAACGTACAATCTACAGTTAAGTATACGTTAGAAAAAACATTAGGACTAAAAATTGATTCTGTGAATATTCATGTTCAAGGTGTCAGAATCATTGATTCGGATGAGTAGTTAGGGAGGATTTTTAAAAATGAATAAAATAGATGGACAACTCTTTCGCAAGATGATTTTAAATGGTGCGAAAAATTTAAAAAAGCATGCGGAATATGTTGATTCACTGAATGTCTTCCCAGTACCGGATGGAGACACAGGAACGAATATGAAGTTATCTATTGTATCGGGTGCTTCTGAAGTAGAAAACTTAACGAGCAACCACGTCGGTGAAGTTGGGAAACATTTCTCTAAAGGGTTATTAATGGGCGCAAGAGGAAACTCAGGCGTTATTTTATCTCAATTATTTAGAGGGTTTTCTAAACACGTCGAAGAGTTAGCAGAAATCGATCATCATGCATTTAGTGAAGCATTCCAAGCAGGTGTGAAAACTGCATATAAAGCAGTTATGAAACCTGTTGAAGGTACGATTTTAACAGTTGCTAAAGACTCAGGCGCTAAAGCAGAAGAAGTCGCTAAAAACGAAACAGATATCGTTAAAATTATGGAAGCTGTTTTAGAAGAAGCGAAAGAATCTTTAAAACGTACACCAGATCTATTATCAGTTCTAAAAGAAGTGGGCGTTGTCGACTCAGGTGGACAAGGACTCGTATACGTTTATGAAGGATTTTTAAAAGCGTTAAAAGGTGAAGACGTAGAAGAGACGTCAAGCACTTCAGGAGAGCCTGTCAATACAGAAGAGTTCGTAAACGATGAACACGAATTTGATGAGTTTATGTCAGTCGACGATATCGAATTCGGCTTTTGTACAGAATTCATGGTACGTTTCGGTAAAGATAAAAAACCATTCGAAGAAACATCATTTAGAAACGATATGGATAAGTTCGGTGACTCATTACTCGTTATTAACGATGATGAAATCGTAAAAGTTCACGTACACACAGACCATCCAGGTGAAGCACTATCATACGGTGCAGAGTACGGTGAAATCATTAAGATTAAAATCGAAAACATGCGCGAACAGTTTAGAGCGTTAGAAGCTAAACGTGAAGCGAAAAAGAAAAAAGAAAAAATTAAAACGGCAATTATCGCAGTATCAAGTGGGGAAGGTATTGATACCCTCCTTAAGAGTATCGGTGTTACACACTTAATTAGCGGTGGTCAAACGATGAACCCATCAACTGAAGACATCGTCAATATTATTAAAGATGACGACGTCGAAGAAGTTATCATCATGCCGAACAATAAAAATATCATCATGGCAGCAGAACAAGCAGCTGAACTATTAGATGTCGAGGCTGTTGTAATTCCAACACGTTCGATTCCTGAATGTGTGTCTGCAATGTTTACGTTTAATGGAGATGCAAGTCTCGAAGAAAACAAAGAGACGATGATCGACACGATGAACCAAGTGAAAACAGGTCAAGTGACGTATGCAGTAAGAGATACGAAAATCGATGACGTTGAAATTAAAAAAGACGAACATATGGGTATCGTCGATGGGAAAATTATCTCATGTAATAAAGACGTCAAAGTTACACTCGAAAACTTACTTGAAACAATGATCGATGACGATTCAGAAATCGTAACGATCTTTACAGGTGAAGGAAGCGATGAAGCACTCGTTGAAGCACTCGCTGAACAGTTTGAAGAATCGCATGACGTTGAATTTGAAATTCACGACGGTAAACAACCGGTATACAGTTATTTAATTTCTGTAGAGTAATCAATATAGCCACATCGATAATATCGATGTGGTTTTTTAATAAGAGGTGAAATTATGAAATATAATAGTGTGTTTGATATTATCGGGCCTGTGATGATTGGTCCATCAAGTTCTCATACGGCTGGATCAGTTAAAATTGGACAAACAGCACGTAATTTATTTAAACAACAGCCAGACAAAGTCGATATATACTTATACGGTTCATTTAAAGAAACATATAAAGGTCATAAAACAGACGTCGCATTAATCGGAGGAGTGCTCGGGTTTAGTACTGAAGATTCAAGAATTAAAAACGCTTACGAAGAAGCCGAAAAAGCAAATATGCACGTCAAAATCATAGAGATGCCAGAAGAAAAGAGTCACCCGAATACAGCTATTCTCCACTTATTTAAAGGAGACGACACGTTAATGGTTGAAGCTGTGTCAATTGGTGGTGGGATGATTCAAGTCGTCTCTATTAACGACTATCCGATTTCTTTATCTGGTAATTTACATTCGCTACTCGTATTTCATAAAGATAGCTTCGGGACGATTGCGAACGTTACAAGTATTTTAAAAGATGAAGCACTCAACATCGGAACGATGAACGTATCGCGTAAAGAAGTCGGTCAAACTGCGCTTATGACGATAGAAATCGATTCAAAATGTGATGAATCGACAGTGAAGAGAATTGAACAAGTAGAAGGTGTCGAGCGTGTCATAGAATTAAAAGGAAAAGAGGCGTAATAGATGCAAGAGTTTAATAGTATTAACCAACTGATTTCTAGATCAGAAACTGAACAAAAATCAATCGCAGATATTATGATCGCTCAAGAAATGGAAACATCAGGACTATCCTATGACGATATTTATAAGCAGATGGAATACAACTTAGACACGATGGAAAATGCAGTAAAAGAAGGGCTTGAAGGTGTAGAAAGTACGACTGGTCTAACAGGCGGAGACGCAGTAAAAATGAGACGCTATATCGAATCGGGTCGCGGGTTAAGTGGAAATTTAACACTACACGCGATTATGAACGCTGTTTCTACAAATGAAGTGAACGCTGCGATGGGGCAAATTTGTGCAACACCAACTGCAGGGTCTGCGGGTGTCGTTCCAGGTGTATTATTTGCGATGAAAGAAAAATATCCAGAAACAACGCGTGAAGAGATGGTAAAGTTTCTATTTACAGCAGGTGCATTTGGAATGGTCGTCGCGAACAATGCGAGTATTTCAGGTGCTGCAGGTGGATGCCAAGCAGAAGTCGGGAGTGCGTCAGCAATGGCGGCTGCAGCAGTCACTGAAATGGCTGGAGGCACGCCAGAAATGTGTACACATGCGTTTTCTATCGCACTTAAAAATATGCTCGGCCTCGTATGTGATCCAGTCGCAGGTCTCGTTGAAGTACCGTGCGTTAAACGTAATGCAGCTGGTGCATCTAACGCACTAACAGCAGCAGATATGGCACTCGCTGGAATAGAATCTAGAATCCCAGCAGACGAAGTCGTCGAAGCGATGTTTAAAATCGGATTAACGATGCCATCACACTTACGTGAAACAGGTCGCGGAGGACTCGCAGCAACTCCGACAGGCGAACGACTGAAAAAAGAGTTAATCGGGTCATAATATGACAGAGCTATATGAAGTGATCACGCCATCTGCTTCTATCGGAACGTTAAAAGGTGTCGGTAAAAAGACCGAAGAAAAATTAAATAGTATTGGTATTCATACGGTGAATGATGTAGTTTTTCATCTGCCGAATTCGTACGTCGACCAAAATCCGACAGACGTGAATTCCGTAAAGTTAGAAGAAGTCATTACAGTGAGTGGTGTCGTAAAAACGGAGCCGACGGTGACGTATTTACGAAAAGGGTTAAACCGGATGAGTTTTCATATGGAAACGAACAACGTCTACATAAAAGTGACGTTTTTTAATCAGGCGTATTTAAAAAAACAAATCGAAGTCGGAGATACGATAAACGTCCACGGTAAATTTAATAAGCCTAAACAAGAGATGTCAGGTAGAAGTATTATAAAACCGAACGGCGATACGATGGATATGCGCTATGCGTTAAATAAAGTGATGAATAATAAGACGTTTGGTAATATCGTAAAAGAAGTGTTTCGAACACATATTTTTAATCAAGATTTACCGGAGTATTTAATCAAAAAATATAAACTGATGCCGATTAAACAAACGCTGTATCATCTCCATTTTCCGGATAATATGGATGAACTTCAAAAAGCAAGACGTACGATGAAGTTTTATGAACTGTTTATGTTCCAAGTAAAAATCATCGAAAAGCGTAAGCAAGAACGCGTGCCACAAAAAGAATCAATTATAAAATATGATATTGATAAGCTGAAGCGGTTTATCGGTACGTTACCGTTTGAATTGACGAAAGATCAAAAGACAAGTGTGAACGACATTTGTAGAGATTTACTTAGTGAATTTAATATGCACCGTCTGCTGCAAGGGGACGTCGGAAGCGGTAAGACGATCGTTGCCGGAATTTCAGTCTATGCGCTTAAAACTGCACATAAACAAAGTGCGATTATGGTGCCGACAGAAGTGCTTGCTAACCAGCATTATGAAAGTTTAGTCGAAGCGTTTAACGATGAGCTTACAATCGAGTTATTAACAGGGACGACGACACCGAGTGAAAAACGTCGTATAAAAGAAGCATTAAAAAATGGAGACATCGATTTAATTATCGGTACGCATGCACTTTTTGAAGATGACGTCGTGTTTAAAGATTTAGGGCTCGTCATTATCGACGAGCAGCATCGATTCGGAGTAAATCAGCGAGAGAAATTAATTAAAAAAGCCAAAAGTCGAAACGTATTATATATGACAGCAACACCAATCCCAAGAACGCTATCGATCACAGCATTCGGAGATATGGACGTCTCTCTTATAAAGACGATGCCTGCCGGTAGGTTGCCGATCAAAACATTTTGGAAAAAAGAAAAAGAAATCGACGAAGTATTCGCGTTTATCAAAAAAGAAATGGATGCTGGACGTAATATTTACGTCGTTGCGCCGTTAATCGAAGAATCAGAAGTGCTCGATTTAATGACGACTGAAGAAGTGTATCATATGTTTAGAGAAACGTTCGGTGAAGATAAAATCGAGCTCGTCCATGGGCGTATGAAACCTGAGGAGAAAGCGAAAGCGATGGCGCGCTTTGAATCGCTTGAAACACCGATACTCGTATCAACGACGGTCATTGAAGTTGGTATCAACGTTAAAAATGCGACAGTGATGACGATTTTTAACGCAGAGCGATTTGGTTTATCAACGTTACATCAACTTCGAGGTCGTGTAGGTAGAAATGATTTACAAAGTTATTGTATATTAATAAGTGAGGGTAAAACTGAGCAAGCACAAATGCGCATGAATATTATGACAGAAACGACAGATGGATTTGTCCTTTCTGAAAGAGATTTAGAGATGCGCGGGCCGGGAGACTTTTTTGGTGTGAGACAAAGTGGGCTCCCAGAATTTAAAGTTGCAGATCTCGTACACGACTATAGAATATTAGAAGTTGCGAGAAGTGAAGCCATTAAACTATTTAAGGAGCAGTGATATGAGATCATTTACTAGAATTTTAGGTGTACTACTTATCATGACGGCACTTGTCTTATTCTTCTGGCAAGATATCCGTGCATTTTTCACAGATATCGTAAACGATAGAATCATCGAAGCCTACGAAAACGGTGATGACAACGTCAATGTAAATATATTAGAAAAGTTTATTACTGGAATAGAACCTGGAGACAAACAAGGGGTTAAAATTAAAGACGATATGGCAGGGATTATAAAAATCGAATCTGCCGGAATTTCAGAGCCGATTTATTACGGAGAATTAACTGAAGAAAAACTACGAAATGGCGTCAGTATGTTAGAGTCAACAGATAGTCTCGACATGCAAAACGTCCCAATCGCTGGCCACCGAGTAGAAGGTGCCGGGATACGATTTAACTATATCGACCGAGCAGAAAAAGGTGACACGATAGAAATTATAACGCGAGACGGTAAACGAGAATACGAAATTACCGACATCTTTGAAGTCACACCAGACCGCGTCGATATACTCCAACAATCAGAAGGCGACCCGCAAATATTAACGCTCATCACGTGTGAAGACTATAACCCAGATACGTTACTATTTGAAAAGCGACTCATCGTCCAAGCAGAAATCAAAAGTGATTCGTAAGAATCACTTTTTTTGTTTTTGCTGGTTGCTTGGTCGTGTTATTTTACGCGTAATGGAATACGCGAGTAGTTTTTCATCGGAAAATTCGGGAGGAGAAGCGGTTTTTCCTGCTTAATTTTACGCAAATCGCTTTTGTGTTAAAGGTAGTTCGATTAGTTTGACGATTAGAGCGTTTGTGTCAACGTAATAGCGAACCCTTTAACGCAAATCGCTTTTACGTTAAAGAATAAAAAACAACTTTACACAACGCACGTTTGCGTAAACGACCACTCAATTAGTTTAACGCAACTCAAGATTCCGGAGGTTTTTCATCTGAGAATTCAGGAAGAGAAGCATCGAAGACTTCGGTTATCCTGCTTAATTTTACGCAAATCGCTTTTGTGTTAAAGGTAGATCGATTAGTTTGACGATTAGAGGGAATGCGTCAACGTATCGGCAACTCTTTTTACGCAAATCTCTTTTGCGTTAAAAGATGAAAAACAATTTTACGCAAATCGCTTTTGTGTAAACGGACAATCGATTAGTTTGACGATTAGAGGGAATGCGTCAACGTATCGGCAACCCTTTTTACGCAAATCTCTTTTGCGTTAAAAGATGAAAAACAATTTAACGCAAATCGCCTTTGTGTAAACGACAACTCGATTTATTTGACGATTAGATGCTACCCGTCAACGTATCGGCAACCCTTTTTACGCAACTCGCATTTACGTTAAAAGATGAAAAACAATTTTACGCAAATCGCTTTTACGTTAAAGAATAAAAAATAATTTTACACAACGCACATTTCTGTAAACGACCACTCAATTAGTTTAACGCAACAAAAAATTCACGATTTTTTTCATCTGAAATAATGTAAAAGATTGAAAAGTATCTATTAATTTTATATACTAATTTTAGCACCAACTACTAAATGGGGAGATAATGTGGCAAAGTTAAAGAAAGATGAACGCCGTCTAGAAATTGTGAGGCGATTGGACGAGGATCCGTTTTTAACAGATGAAACACTCGCAAACGATTTGAACGTTTCGATTCAAACGATTCGTCTGGACCGTTCTGTTTTAAATATTCCAGAACTGCGTGTCAGAGTTCAAGCAGTCGCTAAAAAGAATGCTGAAGAAATTAAAAGTATTCCGCTTCAAGATGTCATCGGTGAACTGGTACAAATTGAAGTGAACAAACAAGCGTCTTCGTTTTTTACAGTTGAAAAAGAACACGCATTTTTAAATTATAATATCGCTCGTGGACACTTCCTATTTGGTCAAGCAAACTCACTTGCTGTGGCAGTACTCGGTAAAAAGAAGGTGCTGACAAAGGAAGCAAACGTAAAATATTTAAAACCGGCAAAAGTCGGAGATAAGATTGTCGCAAAAGCGACCGTATTAAAAATTAAACCATATGAAGCACTTATATTAGTGGAATCATATGTAAAAGATGAAACAGTATTTATTGGACATTATGTCATGCATTTTGAAAATGAAGGTGAAATAGAATGAAAACAATCGCAGTCGATCTGATGGGTGGAGACCACGCACCAGAAGCAATTGTCGATGGTATTAAATCAGCATTAAAGAAATATGAAGATATTCAAATCTTAGCGTTCGGAACAGCAGGTAGTTGGACTGAGACGCACGATAGAGTGAAATTCGTAGAAGTGACAGAGGTCATTACAAGTGAAGACGATCCAGTACGTGCAGTTCGTCGTAAAAAAGATTCATCGATTATACGTGCGGCAAAAGCAGTGAAAGAAGGGGAAGCAGATGCTTTCGTATCTGCAGGCAACACAGGTGCCTTACTGACGGCTGGATTATTCGTCATCGGACGTATTAAAGGAATCGAGCGTCCAGCGCTCGCGTCGATGATTCCGACGACGAATAATAAAGGCATGCTCTTACTCGATCTCGGTGCAAACTCTGAAAATAAGCCAAAGCACTTATTACAGTTTGCGCATATGGCGTCTATTTATATGGAAAACATTCGTGGACGTAAAAATCCTTCAATCGGTCTCATCAATAACGGTAGTGAAGATATTAAAGGAACACCACTGACTAAAGAGACGCACCAGTTACTTCAAGACTCAAACTTAAACTATAGTGGATATTTTGAGACGAGAGACATATTAACTGGTAAATACGATATCGGTGTCACAGACGGATTTACAGGTAACATCGTTCTTAAAACGATCGAAGGAACAGCAAGTAGCCTACTCGGTGAAGTGAAGAAAATCTTTTTATCTTCGATGTTAAATAAGTTATCTGCGCTCGTCGTTAAAAAAGATTTAGGTCAATTAAAAGACTTAATGGATTACCGTCAATTTGGCGGTGCACCGTTACTCGGTTTAAATGGACATGTTTTAAAAGCGCACGGTTCAAGTGACGCTCTCGCAATAGAAAATGCGATTCGAAACGCGATTACAATGGCGAATAGTGACGCGATCGAACAAATTAAGGAGGCAATTTTCGAAGATGAGTAAACTCGTTTTGTTCCCGGGGCAAGGGGCACAGTATCATGAAATGGCAAAGGATTTATATGAACATAATGACGCAGCAAAAGAACTACTCGATACGATCTTTAGCTACGTTGATTTTGATTTAAAAGAGATCATGTTTTCTGAAGACGATGAACGACTCAATAATACAGCGTTCACGCAACCCGCATTATTTGCACATTCACTTGCGGTGCTTAAAGCAACGGGAATTAAAGGCGATTACTTAATCGGACATAGTTTAGGAGAATTGCCAGCTCTAGTGCATGCGGGTGTTTTATCTTTAGAAGATGGAGTAAAAGCAGTCGCCATGCGCGGACGTTTAATGAGTGAAGCAAAAGACGGTAAAATGGCTGCAGTCATCGGTATGGATAAGGACAAGCTCGAAGCGTTATGTGAGTCACTCAGTGATGACGAAGAAAAAGTCTCACCAGCAAACATAAACGCACCAGACCAAATCGTGATTTCTGGAGATGCAGCGAAAGTCGATTTATTTATAGATGAAGCAAAAGCACACGGCGCGAGACGCGTCATTCCGCTAAAAGTATCAGGAGCATTCCACTCACACTTAATGAAAGACGCTCAAAATTCGTTCGAAACGTTCTTAAAAGATATTACGTTTAATGATGCAGAAATTCCTGTTATACAAAACGTTTCCGCAGAACCAGAAACTGATAAAGAAATTATTAAACAAAATTTAATTCAACAAATTACGTCGCCAGTTCGTTTCGTAGAATGTGTTAAAAAAGCAGTCGAACTTGGTGTAACTGAATCTGTCGAAGTTGGACCGAAAAAAGTTCAAACAGGTTTACTTAAAAAGATTACGAAGTCAGTAGACACAGCACATATCGATACAGTTAAAGAGGTGGATGAATACAATGAGTAAAGTAGCATTAGTTACAGGCGCATCTAGAGGTATCGGACGCGCAGTCGCATTACGTTTAGGTGAAGACGGCTATACAGTTATCGTCAACTATTCAGGGAATAAAGAAAAAGCAGAAGAAGTTGTAGAGAAGATTAAAGAACAAGGTGGCAACGCTGAAAGTTATCAGTGCCAAGTTCAAAACTATGACGAAGTGAAAGAGATGATCGCACATATTAAAGATACGTACGGTCAACTCGACGTTGTTGTGAACAACGCAGGGATCACAAAAGATACGCTACTTATGCGTATGAAGCCAGAAATGTTTGACGATGTTATTAACGTCAACTTAAAGGGTGCGTTTAACGTCATTCAAAACGTTTCTCGTATGATGATCCGTGCGAAATCTGGACGTATCATCAACATCTCAAGTATCGTCGGAACCCTTGGTAACCCTGGACAAGCAAACTATGTTGCGAGTAAAGCAGGAGTCGACGGTTTAACGAAAAGTGTCGCAAGAGAACTCGCAAGTAAAAATATTACAGTAAACGCAGTCGCACCAGGATTTATCGAAAGTGATATGACAGACGTATTAAGCGACGATTTAAAGAACAAAATGCTTGAACAAATTCCACTACAACAGTTCGGTCAAGTCGAAGACATCGCAGAAGCTGTATCATTTTTAGCATCAGACCGTGCGCGCTATATTACAGGCCAAACGATTCACGTCAACGGTGGAATGTACATGGCGTAACCGCTGTGTTATTATAAACACAAGTTTCAGTGCCGAAAATAAAGGTCGGCCACGAACATTCGCGGGGTGTGGCTTTTATTCTTTTAAATGAGTGATGAGATGGTTGTAGTCGGGCGACGGATGGTAGGTTTCTCTGTTGATAGTCTCATCTGCGACGGTGAAAGAAGTTTTTCGCAGTCGATTCGGGGAATCGTCGGCGAGATGAAAAACTCCCCGTCGCTATGGAGGTTATCGTCGGCGAGAATTAGGTTTCGCAGTCGATTCAGGCAGTATCGTCGGCGAAAATCGGGAAAACACGAAATTCACCGACGATTCAATCATTCCCGTCGGCGAATAAAAATTTCACCGACGAAAGTCCTGTCTGCGACGGTGAAAAAACATTTCGCAGTCGATTCGGGGAATCGTCGGCGAGATGAAAAACTCCCCGTCGCTATGGAGGTTATCGTCGGCGAGAATTAGGTTTCACCGTCGATTCGAGTAAATCACAATAATCACGCATTTAAAACCTGCTCACTGGGTATAAAGATTAAGAATCATCTCTACAACTGAGATACGACCACTATTTTAAGGAGGTGAAGTAGGAATGGATAATTTTGATAAAATTAAAGACATTATTGTCGACAAATTAGGTATCGATGAGGATCAAGTGACGAAAGATGCGACTTTCAAAGATGACCTTGGTGCGGACTCTTTAGACATTGCGGAACTTGTAATGGAATTAGAAGATGAGTTCGATACTGAGATTCCAGATGAGGAAGCTGAGAAAATCGTTACTGTTGGTGATGCTTTAGATTTCATCGAGAAGCTTGAAAACCAATAATTTGATAGACAAAATCCACTTTCTATAAAGTGGATTTTTCTTTTATATCGCTACAACAAACCGCATAAGTTTAGTAAACTATATTAGGGTGAGATTATGGATAAATTACTACAATCAATCGAACAAGATGAAGACTCTAAAAGACACGTCGATTCTTTTTTTAAAAAGTTCGATTCTTTTATGAAGAAACATCAGATTCAATATGAAAATGACAAATTATTTTTACAAGCATTTATGCACAGTTCGTTCGTGTATAACATTCATTTAGACCGAATTCATTCGAACGAGCGTCTAGAATTTTTAGGTGACGCGGTATTAGAACTGATGGTCTCAGAATATATATTTGACGCGTTTAAAGATTTCCCTGAGGGAGATTTAACAAAGTTGCGTGCAAATATCGTTTGTGAGCCTTCACTTGTAATATTTGCGAACGACTTAAAAATGGAAGAGTTACTATTACTCGGTCCAGGAGAAAAAAAGACAGGCGGTAAAAAGCGTCCGTCGATTATCTCGGATATGTTCGAGGCATTTTTAGGTGCGTTATATCTCGATCAAGGATACGACGCTGTGTGGAAGTTTTTAAGTGTGAATGTATTCCCGAAAATTGAACGCGATGATTACCTCGGAATTTCAGACTTTAAAACAGCACTTCAAGAGTTTGTTCATAAAGCATACAAAGAAGAAGTGTATTACCACTTACTCGAAGAGACAGGTCCGTCACACGACAAAAACTTCGTTTCTAACGTGACGTTAAACGATAAAGAAATCGGGCGTGGCAGTGGTCGCTCTAAAAAAGAGTCTGAACAACTCGCAGCAAAAGTTGCGTTTTATCATTTAAAAGAAAAGGCCGAAAGATAATATGGTATTTTTAAAAAGTATAGAAGCTAAAGGATTTAAATCGTTTGCCGATAAAACGACGATCGAATTTAATGACGGCGTCACTGCGGTTGTTGGACCGAACGGTAGTGGTAAAAGTAACATTATCGACGCTGTCAGGTTCGTTCTCGGTGAAACGAGCGCTAAGCAATTTCGCGGGTCTAAAATGGAAGACGTTATATTTAACGGAACGACAGAACGAAGTAAGCAAAACAGTGCAGTCGTTCAACTGAATTTAGACAATAAAGACCGCGTGTTAGACTTTGACTACGACAACGTCACGATTCGTCGTGAGCTATTTAGAAGTGGTGAAAGTAACTACTATATCAATAAAGAACGCGCAAAATTAAAAGACGTGACAGAACTCTTTATGGACTCTGGTCTTGGTAAAAACGCATACAACATTATTTCTCAAGGTGAAGTTGATCACGTTTTAAATCAAAAACCAGAAACGCGCCGTGAAATTATCGAAGAAGTTGCCGGCGTCATGAAATATAAAACACGTAAAAAAGAAGCAGAACGTAAACTCGATGATACGTTACTCAACTTAAGCCGTATTCACGACATTACGAGTGAACTCGAGTCACGCGTTAAAAAGCTCGAAAAAGAAAGTGCCATCGCGACTGAGTATTTAGCGCTTTTAAACGAGATGAAGCAAAGCGACATTGAAGTTACTGTGTTTGATATTAAAGAGCTGTCTTCAAAACTTCATCAGTTAAAAGAGACGTATTCGAACGATGAACGTACAATTGAAGACGCGAGAAATCACGTCAATTTACTCGACGTTGCGATCAATAACTTACGCGACAAGCGAGAAGTGTTAACTGAAAACGAGCGTAGCATTCACGACGCGTTCGTCAAAGCATCTAGAGAAAAAGAACAAACAATCGGTAAAATCGAATTATTTAAAGAACGTAAAACGAGTCGTTCAGATCAACATGACAGTTTAACTGAAGAAAAAAGCAATAAATTAAAAGAACAAGAATCGTTAGAACGTGATCTCGAAGCATTACGTACATCTTTTAATGAAACGAAAGATGAACAGTCGAACGTAAAAGCAGAAATCGATACAATCAACGCTTCGTTACAATCGCTTGTTGACGGTAACGACGTCGATATTGACGCATTAAAAGAACAGTATTATGCGATCATGGTCGAAAAGACTTCTTTAGACAACCAGTTAAAAGACTATGAAAAACAAGAGGCAATCGATTCAAGCAAGCGCGAAGAGTTAGACCGTCGCATGAACGAATTAAAAGAGTCTCTCGACACGTTAAATGAAAAAAATAAAAGTTTAACAGATACACTCTCAACACTTGAATCATCATTAAAAAATAAGCGTGAAGCGTATAAAGAAACGAAATCAAAACGTGACCACGAACAGTCTCATACAAAGTCTTTAACAGAGCAATTCGACACAGCGAGTCGTTACATCTCACAACTTACATCTAAACGTGATATGTATGAGTCGATGATGTCAAATTACGACGGATATTACCGCGGCGTAAAGTCTGTATTAAAACGTAAAGACAAACTCACAGGTGTATTAGGTGCCGTCATGGAACTTATCGAAATCGACAGTTCGTATATGACAGCACTTGACGCAGCACTCGGTAGTCAAACGCAAAGTGTCGTGACAAAAACTGAACAGGATGCTAAACGTGCAATCCATTATTTAAAAGATAAAAACCTCGGTTACGCGACGTTTTTACCACTCGACACAATACAAAGGAGATCTTTATCTCAAGAAGTTGTATTTAAACTCGAATCGACATCAGTAGAGCATCATATATTAAAGGATTTAGTCGACACGAAATATGACGCACTAATCGGTCACTTATTTAGTACGACGATTATCGTCGAAAATTATGACGACGGTGCCCGATTATCTAGAGAGTTAAATTTTAAAGCGCGTATCGTAACACAAGACGGCGAAATTTTTAACCCGGGTGGTGCGGTCAGTGGGGGAAGCCGTCAAAACAACAACTCAGCACTTAAATTACGAAAAGAAAAAGATGCACTCGACGATAAAATCAAAGCGTACACGCTAGAAGTCGACAGGCTTACTAAAGAACTTTCAAAAGAAAAGGACAGTCTAAAAGAATTAGACACTCTTCTAAACACGCTAGAAACTGAAGGCATTCAGTTAAAAGAATCATACGATGAACAGAGTCAGTTACTAGAACAAACGAACCAAGACATTAAATTAACAAATGAACGCATTGCGTTATTAAAAGAAACGTTTGATTCTACAACTGAAACTATGGAAGCATCGACGTTAATAAAAGCGATAGAAGAGAAAACAAAAACACTCGATTCGCTTCAAAAAGATATTCAGTTACTCACGAAAGCTCAAGGGGATACTGAAGCGGCTGAAAAAGAATACGAAAGTAAAAAGCAAACGCTTCTTACAAAACAAGCGGAATTAGAATCGACACTTCGATATAAACGTTCTCAAGTAACGGATTACGAAGAAAGGCTTTTAAAAGTGAAACGTGAAATTGTAGATATCGATTCACGTATTGAAATGTTGACTTCAGATTACGAGTCGATCGATATCGAAGCGTTAGAGACGTTATCTTTAGAACTCGACGAACAGTTAGACGTGTTACAAGACTCTTCATCACAACTTAAAAAAGAGATACACGAAGTGAGTGAAGAAACAAAGCACGACGTGAATTTACGTCAGTCGCATTTAGATACGATAGAGAAACTTTCTGAATCGCTACGTAAAACGCACGGTAAAAAGGAACGCGTCGAATCAATGTTAAGTGTAAAAATCGATTACTTATCTGAAACGTATGAAATGACGTTTGAACGTGCAGAAAAAGAATATACGGACTTAACAGACATCGACATGAAGCGCGAAAGAATTCAGTTAAATAAAAAAAGTATCGACGAACTCGGTAACGTAAACTTAAACGCAATTGATGAGTTTGAAGTCGTGAACGAACGTTATACGTTTTTAAAACACGAAGAAGACGATTTGTTACAAGCACGTGAAACGTTACTCGACGTCATTAAAGAAATGGACTATGAAGTGTCTGAACGCTTTAAAGAGACGTATCACAACGTTAATGAACACTTTAAAAAAGTGTTTAAGACGATGTTCGGCGGTGGGGAAGCAGAACTCCGCTTAACAGAACCGGGTGATTATTTAAATGCTGGATTACTCATATACGCTCAACCTCCAGGTAAAAAGCTAACGAGCATGTCGCTACTTAGTGGGGGAGAGCGCGCGTTAACAGCGATTAGTTTATTATTCAGTATATTAGAAGTGAGAAGTAGTCCGTTTATAATATTAGATGAAGTAGAAGCGGCACTCGATGAGGCGAACGTGTTACGATTCTCAAATTACTTAAGACATTTAACACGTTACAGCCAGTGTATCGTAATCACTCACCGTAAAAAGACGATGGAGCAAAGCGACCGATTATTCGGTGTGACGATGCAAGAAAAAGGTGTCTCTGAGCTAATTAGTGTAGACTTAAAGACATACGAGGAACGAGAAGTTGAGGGGGAATACTAAGTGAGTTTATTTAATCGTTTAAAAAAGAAATTCTCAGGTAAAGCAGATAAAGAAGAGTTTGAACAAACGCCCGTCACTGATGAAATGAAAGATGCAGATTTAGACGGAGACGGTTTAATATCGATTGAAGAATTTGAAGAGTGGGAACAAGAACAAGTCGGTTATAAATTTAAACAAGGACTTGAAAAATCTCGTGAGAAATTCCAAGATCAAATCAACCAGTTAATGGCGACGTACCGTAAAGTAGATGAGGACTTTTTTGAAGCGCTCGAAGAAGTGCTCATTACTGCAGACGTCGGTTTTGAAACGGTGATGGAGTTAACAGATGAATTACGAGATTATGCGAAACTTAAAAATATTACTGAAACAAAAGAACTCCGTGAAGTCATCGTTGAAAAGATGATAGAGATATACGAACGTAACGGTGACTTAGACGAAAGCATGAACATGCAAGACGATTTAACGATTATTTTAGTCGTCGGAGTAAACGGTGTCGGTAAAACGACGTCAATCGGTAAACTTGCACATCGCTATAAGTCTGAAGGTAAAGACGTATTACTCGCAGCCGCAGATACATTCAGAGCTGGGGCTATTAATCAGCTTGAAGTATGGGGTGAAAGAGTCGGTGCAGACGTCATTAAACACCAAGAAGGTTCAGATCCAGCAGCTGTAGTGTTCGACGCAGTAAACGCAGCAAAGCGCCGCGGGACGGATGTTTTAATTGTCGACACAGCAGGACGCCTACAAAATAAAGGGAACTTAATGAAAGAACTCGAAAAGATGAAACGCGTCATTCAAAGAGTCGACGAAAATGCACCACATGAAGTGCTACTCGTATTAGACGCTACAACTGGTCAAAATGCGATGTTACAAGCGAAAGCATTTAACGAAGTAACAGAGTTAACAGGGCTTGTCTTAACAAAACTTGATGGTACTGCAAAAGGTGGTATCGTACTAGCGATTAAAAACGAACTCGGTATTCCAGTAAAATTCGTCGGTCTTGGAGAAAAGATCGATGACCTCGAAATATTTAGTGCAGAAAACTATGTTTACGGACTATTTGCAGATATGATTGACAATGCAGAGGAAGTTGTTGAAGATGAACGAACTGAATAAGACGTTACGTATGAACTATCTGTATGATTTTTATAACGGCTTATTAACGGATAAGCAAAAAGATTACGTAAAGCTCTATTATTTAATGGACTTACAGTTTTCGGAAATCGCAGATGAGTTAAACGTGACGCGACAAGCGGTTTATGATAATTTAAAACGTACGACAGAAGTACTCGAAGCATACGAAGAAAACCTCGGTATGTACGCGCGTTATTTAAAACGTCAACAATTATACGATGCGTTAAAAACATCGCTCGACGATAAACAACAAGCACTTAATATAATAGAAGAACTCGAATCACTCGATTAGGAGGAATTAATGTGGCATTTGAAGGATTAGGTTCAAGGCTTCAAAGTATCTTAGATGATATTAAAGGTAAAGGTAAAGTCACAGAACAAGATATAAAAACGATGATGCGTGAAGTACGCTTAGCACTTCTTGAAGCAGACGTTAACTTTAAAGTTGTTCGTCAGTTTATTAAAGATGTGTCCGCGCGTGCTGAAGGTGCAGATGTCATGAAATCATTAACGCCAGGCCAACAAGTCATTAAAATCGTACAAGAAGAACTTACAGCGTTAATGGGTGGAGAAAATGCGAAAATCAATTTAGCAAAAAAACCACCGACAGTTATTATGATGGTCGGATTACAAGGGGCAGGTAAAACGACGACTGCGGGTAAGCTCGCGTTACTGTTACGTAAACAACATAACAAAAAACCATTACTCGTTGCGGGAGACATTTACCGTCCAGCTGCGATCGATCAGTTACAAACGATCGGTCGTCAATTAGACATTCCAGTCTATTCAATGGGAGACAAAGAAAAAGTCGAAACAATCGTAGAAAACGCGATGCAGTACGCTAAAGAAGAACATTTAGATACAGTCATCATCGATACAGCCGGTCGTTTACACATCGACGAAGACTTAATGAACGAATTAAAAAACGTTAAAGAAATTTCAAATCCAGACGAAATTATGCTCGTCGTCGACTCGATGACAGGTCAAGACGCAGTGAACGTCGCTGAATCGTTTAACGATTTACTAGACATCACAGGAGTGACACTCACAAAGTTAGACGGGGACACTCGTGGTGGTGCGGCACTTTCAATTCGTAGCGTCACTGAAAAACCGATTAAATTTATCGGGGTATCAGAAAAACTAGACGGTCTAGAACCGTTCCATCCAGAGCGTATGGCAAGCAGAATTCTCGGAATGGGAGATATTTTATCGATTATCGACCGCGCGCAAGCAAACGTCGACATGGAAGAGCAAGAAAAGCTCGAGCAAAAGTTAAAAGAAAATTCGTTTACGTTAGACGACTTTTTAGATCAAATGGACCAAGTGAAAAATATGGGACCACTTGATGAGCTAATCAAAATGCTTCCTGGTGCGAACAAAATTAAAGGGTTAGATAAAGTAAAAATGAGCGGTAAAGAAATCGACCACGTTCAAGCGATTATCCGTTCAATGACGATGGAAGAGCGCGAGAATCCTGAGAAATTAAACATCTCAAGAAAGCGTCGTATCGCTAAAGGGTCAGGTCGATCACTTCAAGAAGTGAACCGTTTATTAAAACAATTTAACGAAATGAAAAAGATGATGAAGCAATTTACAAATCAAAAAGGAAAGCGTAAAAACCCATTTGGCGGCATGGGATTACCTTTTTAAAATTGTAAAGGAAAACCTCTTTACAATGTTAAAATCATCTGTTATTATTATATAAGTAATTTTGAACATGAGAGGTGTATATAAATGGCAACAAAAATCAGATTAACTCGTATGGGTTCTAAAAGAAATCCTTTCTACAGAATCGTAGTTGCGGACTCAAGAGTAAAAAGAGATGGTCGTATTATCGAGCAACTTGGTTACTTTGACCCATTAAAAGAAGAAGACAACGTTAAATTAGATGATGAAAAAGCATTAGAGTGGATGTTAACAGGTGCAAAACCTTCAGACACTGTACGTTCTATTTTCAGTAAACGTGGTCTTATGGAAAAATTCCATAACGCGAAACAAGGTAAATAATTATGAAACAGCTACTCCAAACGATTTTACAACCTATCGTTCGTCATCCCGAGAGTCTTACGATTACTGAGACGACTGAAGATAGAAAAGTGGTCTATACTGTTAATGCACATGAAGAAGACATTGGCAGAATCATTGGTAAAGGTGGTCGTGCCATTAAAGCAGTGCGTACGATCATGACAGCAGCAAATGATGACCCGTCAGTAAGAGTGTTTGTTGACGTAGAGTAAAAACACATCCGACACGGGTGTGTTTTTTTATTCGGAAAGGAATCACGATGATTGATATTGGAACATTAGTAAATTTCCACGGTGTCCGTGGTGAAGTTAAAATTTTAAGTAGTAGTGATTTTACGAACGAACGATTTGCGGTCGGTAAAACAGTGACGATTAACAACGAAACATATACAATCACGCGTTATCGTAAACATAAAAACTTTCATATGTTAACGTTCGACGGAGTTACAAATTTAAACGACGTAGAACATTTAAAAGGTCACACAGTGTATCAAGCACTAGATGCGATTGATATTGAACTACCAGAAGGGCAATATCATTATGAAGATATTATCGGCTGTGAAGTAATAAACTTAGACAATAACGAAACTTTAGGAGAAGTGACGTCAATTATCCCAACTGGTAGTAAAGACGTCTTTGTCGTATCTGATAAGTATATGATTCCAAACGTAGACGACTTTATTAAACTCATTGATATCGAGCGTAAACGAATTGAAATAGAACCGATTGAAGGGCTGTTAGATTTATGAACATATTCTACTTAACATTATTTCCTGAAATGTATGAAGGTATTTTAAGTTCATCAATTTTAAAGCGTGCAAATGACAAAGGTATCGTGAGTTATAAAACGATTAACTTTAGAGATTACGCAAACAACAAACATAATCAAGTCGACGACTATCCGTACGGTGGTGGTGCTGGTATGGTCTTAAAACCAGAACCAGTATACGAAGCGTTTGAATCATTACATTTAGAAAACGCACGCGTATTACTCATGTGTCCGTCCGGGAGACCGTTCGATCAACAGTTTGCTGAAGAATTATCTACTGAAGAAAACATCGTTTTTATAAACGGACATTACGAAGGATATGATGAGCGTATACGAAGCCTCGCAACTGATGAAGTTTCAATCGGGGACTACGTATTAACGGGAGGAGAAATTGCGTCGATGGCAATGACAGACGCCATCGTTCGTCTCATCCCTGGAGTCATTCAACAAGAAAGTCACGAAAACGACAGCTTTTCAACAGGTATGCTCGAGCATCCACATTACACGAGACCAAGAGAATATCGAGGTATGAAAGTACCAGACGTATTACTGAGTGGAGATCATAAAAAAATCGAAGAGTGGCGAGAAGAGGAATCGTTAAAACGCACAAAAGAAAGACGACCAGATTTATTAAAAAATAAAAAATAAGTTGAATCGACCAATTAAATATGGTAATATGAATAAGTCTATGAGGACGAAAAATCACAACGATCCGCTGTATAGATGCTATATAAGATGGTTGGTAGGAAGAGGAGAATTTAAATGTCACAACAATTATTACAAGACATTACAAAGTCACAACTTAAAACTGACTTACCAGAGTTTAGAGCTGGGGACTCAGTAAAAGTACACGTACGTATCACTGAAGGTGAACGTGAAAGAATCCAGGTGTTCGAAGGTGTAGTTATTCGTCGCCGTGGTGGTGGAATTTCTGAAACATTCACAGTAAGAAAAATCTCTTACGGTGTTGGAGTAGAAAGAACATTCCCTGTTCACACACCAAAAATCGATAAAATCGAAGTGACTCGTAAAGGTAGCGTACGTCGTGCGAAATTATACTACTTACGTAGCTTACGTGGTAAAGCAGCACGTATCAAAGAGAAACGCGAAAACTAATTCACGTTATAAAAGACCGAAGATTTATTCTTCGGTCTTTTTTTGTATAAATTTTTCTGTTCTCTTATCAATTATACTCTAAAAAACATTGTACTATACTTTAAACTATAAATTACATAAATGAATAGTTATGAGAAAATTTATGAACAAAAAACATACAGAATCCCTGTACTCAATGAATAAGTCTATGTAAAAGAGCTGCTCTAATTGTATAGAGTAGCTCTTTCTACATTTAAATATCCTTTCTTTTAATAATAAATAAGCTAAGTAGCCAAGTGACAGCAAAGAGTACACAAGCTAAAACAAATCCGAGGTGTATCATGAGCGTGAATGGATTATCGCTTTTATCTAGTTGTTGTATGTTTTCCACCGCATATCCAAAGAACACTGCTTGTAGCATAAATAATGAGAATACGACATACACTGAGATGAGTAAAGCTTTCTCTGTAGTAAGTGCAAAGTTTAATGGGAAAAACACTATTGAAAGCCATAACGTTAACTGTAAGGCAAACTCTAAGTCTAGAAGTGATACGTCAAAGCCGATAATTTTAAATATTAAAGCAAATAGTGATCCACCAAAAATTGCGTATACTATCGTACTGATATATCTATAATTCACGATATCCTTTCTCGCAATAGGAAGTGTTAAATCAAAATGATTGATATTTGACTTAGCGAGTAAATAAACCGCGTTTACCGGAATATATACCATTGCAACTGCGATAATCGTATTTACAGGTGTCTTCATGAAAAGTAGAAATACAATGAGTACAGGTAAAAAATATAAGTAATTCTTTTGAATTTTAATATCTCTGATCATATAATTTAACATTTATTTCTCCCCCTTTAAGTGGTAGATGACATCATCGATTTTTACGGGTTGTATCACTATAGTGTCACCAAACACCGCTTCAACTTCTTTTGGTGATTGAGTTAAAGCTTCAAAGTTCACGTCACCTTTTTTAATCGATGTAAAATATGATTCTGTATCTCTATCTAATAAGTCGTTACTACCATGAACGATAAAGTAATTCTCAGCTAAATCATTTTTAGAAGTGTTTAGTATAATTTCACCGTCGTCGATCATGACGATGTAGTCTGCTAACTTTTCAAGATCTTCGGTAATATGCGTTGAAAATAAAATAGTTCTATCTTCATTTACCATAATCTCTCTTAATGTTTCTATAATTTCTCTTCTCACAACTGGGTCGAGACCTGTCGTTGGTTCATCCATAACAAACAGTTCTGTATTATGAGATAACGCAATCGCAATCGTTGCTTTTGCACGCATTCCTGTAGAGAAGTCTTTAAGTTTTTTGTTTAAAGGTAAATTAAATTTCTCTATATAGTGAATGCACGCCTCTTCGTCCCAGTTTGTATACGTTCTTGATACGTATTTGATAATATCTTTTAGTTTAAAGTTTTCCATATAATCATTAGCTGCATCGACGTAACCAATTCTGTTCTTTATCACTTTTTCATTATCTTTCATATCTAAACCAAATACTTTAACTTCACCAGAATTTGGTCGTGTTAAGTTCATAATCATTTCAATCGTCGTCGATTTACCAGCACCGTTTCGTCCGACAAATCCTGTGACAAAACCTTTTTTAATATTTAAATTTAAATCTTCAATCGAAAAATCTTTGTAGTGTTTAGTTACGTTTTTAAGTTCAATTGCATTTTGATTCATCATTATCACTCCTCATATAAAATGTTAATTAACTCGAACAACTCATCTTTCGATAAATTGACAGATTTACTATTTTGAATGACATCGTCAATCATCTCCTCGAGTAATTTTAATTTTCTTTCACGGATTTGCTCGAGGTTTTGTTCTTTAACAAATGACCCCTTTCCAACAACGGAGTACGTATATCCCTCGTTTTCTAACTCTTCGTATGCACGTTTTGTCGTGATGACACTTACTTTTAAATCTTTAGCAAGTTTCCTCATTGAAGGTAGCGCATCGCCTTCATTAAGCTCACCGTGTATAATACTCTCCTTAATTTGATTTACAATTTGTTCGTAAATCGGAGTTTTACTCGTATTGTCAATGAGAATATTCATAGCTGCATCTCCAATCTAAAATAATAATGTATATATACTCTATATACACTATACACATCATACTCACTTTGTGTCAACAAAAAACAGTTATTTCTAAAATTTTTGGTTTAAAAACATTGAGATACGTCTATAAGTTTAATAAGAAAGGAGTCGACAGATGATAATCAGACGACTTGAAGATAAAGATATTGAATCATTAATGCATTTAGTAAATATCACGATGCGAGAAGTAAATACAGAAACATATCCCGATGAGTTAATCGAGCAGTGGGTAGATGAACAAAAAGAAGACTATTATAGAAAAGAAGCAAAAGACACACATGTTTATATTATTGAAAAAGAAGGAAATCTAATTGCAAGTGGCGGTATTTCAAAACCGGTTGACGGTGTATCGACACTTAAACTCGTATACGTTCACCCAGATCACGGTGGTGAAGGGCTCGGTCGTAAAATTATGGAGACCGTGTTAGAAGATGAGTACGTAAAAGAAGCGGATAAAATTGTCGGTAGTGCGTTAATCAACGCGATTCGTTTTTATAAAAAGTTCGGTTTTAGAACGAAAGACGATGAGTATGTGTTTAACGAAGACGGCACGATTGAAATTGAAAAGGATGTTTCATAAAACACTGTACATTAAAAATTAATATATACATCAAGATATTTATAAAATTTGAAAGGAAGTTGTATGAATGGAAAAAGTATTTATTAGTCCAGCGAAATACGTTCAAGGAAAAGATGCCTTACTAAATAGTAAGACACATTTAGAAGCACTTGGTGAAGCACCGTTACTATTATGTGATGACGTTGTTTATGACATTGTCGGTAAAAAGTTTCACGATTATTTAAATGAAAATGGATTTAATGTAACACGTGAGTTATTTAACGGTGAAGCATCGACGTCAGAAATCGAACGTATTTCTGAACGTGTGACGAAAGAAGAATGTGACTTTGTCATCGCTCTTGGTGGCGGTAAGACGATCGACACAGGTAAAGCAGTTGCAGATGAAGCGGCAGTAAGTGTTGCGGTATTACCAACAATCGCATCTACAGACGCACCAACATCTGCATTATCGGTCATTTACTCAGACGAAGGAACGTTTGAAAAGTACATCTTCTATGATAAAAATCCAGATTTAGTATTAGTCGATACAGCAGTCGTAGCGAACGCTCCAGAGCGTTTACTCGCTTCAGGAATCGCAGATGCACTCGCAACATACGTTGAAGCACGTGCAGTCATCGAAGCAAAAGGTAACACGATGGCAGGTGGAGTAACGTCACTCGCGGCAGAAGCAATCGCAGAAAAATGTGTCGACACACTATTTGAAAAATCAGAACTTGCGATTGCAGCAAACCGTGCGAAAGTTGTAACAGAATCATTAGAAGACGTCGTAGAAGCAAACACACTATTAAGTGGTTTAGGATTTGAAAGTGGTGGACTTGCAGCTGCACACGCAATCCATAACGGATTCACAGCACTAGATGGTAAAATTCACGAACTTACTCACGGTGAAAAAGTTGCATACGGTACGTTAACACAACTTATTTTAGAAAATAGAGATATCGATGAAATCGACAACTACGTATCACTCTATCAAACACTTGGATTACCAACGACACTCGAAGAATTACACTTAGGCGATGCGTCATATGAAGATTTATTAAAAGTTGGAGAGCTCGCAACAGCAGAAGGCGAAACGATTCACGAGATGCGTGTAAAGTATACAAAAGAAGACGTGGCGAATGCTTTACTCGCAGCAGATGAGTACGTAAAATCGTTAATCGAATTATATGAATAAATTCTATATAATCCGCGCATCTTAGATGTGCGGATTTTTTTATTATCAGTCATTATGGTTTTTTATGAAAAGACATGTATAATTAACAAATATAAAGAGCTTAAGAGGTGAAGGTTATGGATAATGAAAGTATAAAAAAGAAAAAATGGGAATTCCCAAACGTGTTTGCGTTGTTATTTGGACTGATCATACTTGCAACAGCTGTCAGTTATATTATTCCGTCAGGTAGCTTTGAGCGTGTAGAAAAAGAAGTAAATGGTAACGTTCAAACGTTAGTTGTTGAAGGTACATATCAAAGTGTAGAAGCAGAAAACGCGACGTTATTTGGAATATTTGAAGCGGTATTTAAAGGAATGGAAAACGCTGCTCCGATTATATTCTTTATATTTATCGTCGGAGGCGCGTTCGGGATTTTATCAAAAACTCAGGCAGTAGAAAACGGATTAGAGCGACTCGTTTATAAGATGGAAGACAAGAAGTTCTTACTCATTCCAATTATCATGGTACTCTTTGCACTCGGTGGTGCGACATTTGGAATGAGTGAAGAGACGATTCCGTTTCTATTTATATTAGTACCGCTCGCAATTCGTCTTGGGTATAACCCAATGATCGGTGCATCGATTGTAATATTAGGGTCAGTTGCCGGGTTTACTACAGCATTTTTAAACCCATTTACAGTTGGTATCGCACAAGGTATCGCAGAGTTACCGTTATTCTCTGGTAAAGGTTACCGTATGATTATGTGGGTTGTGATGGTTAGTGTCACAATCGCATGGGTGATGTATAAAGCGAAAAAAGTCGCTAAGTTAAGACAAGCCGGTAAACTAGACGAAGAAGAAATCGACTTATCGAACTTCCAAGAAGAAACGTACGCATTAAAGGATGTAGAGTTTACGTTACGCCAAAAAATCATTCTCGTCATATTTACACTCACGATTCTATTTTTAGCAATCGGTGTGACTAAATTTGGTTGGTACATTATGGAGATCGCATCGCTCTTCCTATTATTTGGAGTTATTGCAGGAATCATTGGTAAAATGAACTACAACGAAATTGCAGATAGTTTTATCGATGGATGTAAAGATTTAGTTCCTGGAGCATTAGTCGTAGGATTTGCATACGGGGTACTCGTCATCCTTCAAGAAAGTATGACAATCGATACGATTTTAAACGCTGTTGCGAACTCAATTAACGAATTACCATCGTTATTATCCGCACTTGGAATGTTACTAACTCAAAGTGGACTTAACTTCTTAGTACCGTCAGGAAGCGGTCAAGCAGCACTATCGATGCCAATTATGTCGTCGATATCTGATTTAACAGACGTATCGAGACAAACAGCAGTACTCGCATTCCAACTTGGTGACGGTATATCAAACGCAATTACACCGACAAGTGGTGTATTAATGGCGAGTTTAGCAATCGCAAAAATTGAATGGACAAAATGGGCGAAGTTCGTACTGCCGATTATCCTTATTCAGTACTTACTCGCAGCAATATTTGTCACAATCGCACATTTATTTGTGTTTTAAATACTCAGTTACTTTTTATGTTGTATAATTAATTAAATTTAACAAATGAAAAGAGGATGTATTATGCAAATACCAGATTTTACACTGTTTCAAAAATGTGATTTAGCGAAAGAAGTTCAAGAAATTATGCTACCGAATGAAAAGTTTATCGTGGCATATAAAACATTTAGAGATAGTGTTACATTTACATCAAAAAGAATTATTTTTAGAGATTCTCAAGGAATTACTGGTAAAAAAGTAGAGGTATATTCATTACCATATAATTCAATATACATGTGGTCTACAGAAAACGCAGGGAAACTAATGGATTTAAATGCGGAACTCGAGTTATGGACGCGTGTAGGTAAAATTAAAATAAAACTAGATAAGAAAATTAACATCCGTGAAATCGATCAACTGATTGCGCAAGTTGTACTTAGCGAATAGTTATTTTACACTGATGGATTGTGTAAAGGAGTTATAGCATGATTGGGTTAAAAGATTACGAAACGATAAAAAAAGATTTAGAACATAATGCGATTGATATGTATAGAAATCCTGAACTTGGGGATGAGGAATATCGTGCGATGCGCTTATTAACGAGTGAATTAGAAAAGCATGGCTTTTTAATTGAAACAAACATCGTCAATCGTCCGACAGCATTTATCGCAACTTATGATAGTGAAAAAGAAGGTCCGACAATTTGTTATCTCGCTGAATACGATGCACTAAAAGGATTAGGACATGCGTGTGGACATAACTTAATTGGTAATATGAGTATCGGTGCAGGTATTCTATTAAGTAAACATGTAGATGAAACAGGAGGAAAAGTCGTTGTCGTCGGAACACCAGCAGAAGAAACGAACGGTGCAAAAGTACCGATGGCAGAAGAAGGTATATTTGACGATATGGACGTCGCACTAATGGTTCACCCGTCAGACGTCTCATCAGAAAGTGGAGACATGCTCGCAATGGACGCGCTACAATTTGACTTCTACGGAAAAGCAGCACACGCGGCAGGAAACCCTGAAGAAGGAATCAACGCATTAGACGGTGTCCTTCAACTATTTAGCGGTATCAACGCACTCAGAGAACATGTCCAAGATGACGTGAGAATACACGGCATTATCAATAACGGCGGACACGCAGCAAACATCGTCCCAGAACACGCAACGGCACAATTCTACATTCGTGCAAACGAAAGAGACTATTTAGATGAAGTCGTAGAAAAAATTAGAAACGTTGCGAAAGGTGCAGCACTAATAACAGGTACAGAAGTCGTAATATCAAACTACGAGCTAAGTTACAACAACTTAATACCAAACGACACACTGTCAGAGCTTTTTACAAAACATCATAAGAAATTTACAGATCGTCCAATCAATAAAAAAGAAAAATCATCAGGAAGTGCAGACATTGGAGACATCTCACATAGAATACCAGCACTCCATCCATACGTCGGCATGAACTGTCCTGGAGTAAAAGCACATACGCCAGAATTCAGAGAACAAACGATTACTGAAGACGGATTTAAAGCGATGGAAGAAGCGGTATTAGCACTCGCGAATACAGGACTTGAATTGTTAGAGAATAGAGAGGTGCTTGAAGCGGTGAAGGAAGAACAAGCGAAGAGACTTAAGAAATAGTCGTATGCGTAAGCATGCGGCTTTTTTTATGTTGAGAAAAGAATTTAGTAAAAAATATTCCAGCAATTATTTAATAATTGCTGGAATAAATTTATATCAGCTCTTGTGTAATATTTTTAATGAAAGCAGCATTAAACCAAAAACATTGATTTGGTATGCTTTCTCCATTAGGTAGTGTAATCATGCTTTTAGCTCTATTAGCACCTTTTGGTCTAACGTGACACACTCCATTGAAAGCTGTTTTCGGCAAGTTTATTATCTCTTTTCCATTTTGATCGTAAGTAACGACATTCTTATCAAGCATTTGTTGTTTGACATAATCGTATAGATCACGTATTTGATTATCAATAATTTCTTCAGGAACGTTCCAAAGTTTTATACCTTTAAAAATTGTGTCATTATTTTCGTCCTTTTGAAAAACAACAAAAAGCCACTTAATAGATTCCATTTGTTCTTTTAAAGATGAATCATCAAAGTTTTCATTATAAATTTCTTCGAAGTTTAAATTCTCAAATGACATACTTTCAGGTAATGTGCCAGTTTTACTATAAGTGATTGTTTTAAATTTAATATTTAACTTCGAGAATTCTTCAATTTTATTTAGGTTGGTTCCAGTTATACCTAAAATATCACTAATTAGTAACGCGTTTTTATTTTTAGCTGTGGATAATTCAACACCTAATCTTTTAGCGATGTCTTTTGTTGACCAACCAATATAAACATCAAAATAATCATGTAGTAAAGCTTCGAATGATTTGTTTTTAAGCTGTTCAGCAGAAGTGAAAGAGATTAACTTTTCATTGTCTATGTATTGTCTAACTAGTGCGGACATGTATCCTTGTTTTAAAGAGTATGCACGTTGTTTCGCATCAATGTCAGAAAATGGCTGCGATCTTACACTTTTAGCACTTGCACCTTTTGTACATGCGCCTAAGATGTTAGTGTCACCTTCTGATAGTTCATGCGCAAGGCCCGCTTTTATTTTATTATTTATGATTTCCCAGTCTTTTTTAATAAGTTCCAAATCTGTGTCATTAAATTCATGAAGGATTGTTTTTATAATCTCAAAGTTTCGGTAGTCTGGTTTGTTATCTGCGTTACGAACATAAGAATAAAAGAAAATTAATAGTTTATTATTTTTAAGCCAGAAAGATGATGTATAAAAGTCTTTAAATGCTTCAGTCTCGTAATTGATTATATTTAAAACGAGGCGTTCTTTTGCAGCTAATTTACCGCTTTTTTGTCGAATAACGCCCGTTGTTTTTAGTTCAACCCCGACATCAGCAAAATCAGCTTCCGCTGCAGAGTTCGATGGATAACCGAAATAACTTTCTTCTATAATTGTTCCGACTTTTCCTTTTATGTTTTTGCTCTCAAACATATCATTCTTATCAATTTCTTTTAACGTTTTACCTTCTGCTTCTTTAGCGTAACTCACTAAATCGTCTATCGTTTCATACTTAAACATAGCACTCACCACATTAGATTTTTTATATATATTTTATCATTATTTAATTTTAATAAAATAAAAAAAGTCCAGCTCACGCTGAACTTAAAATAATTCTAATTGAGTCTCATCTTCTTCAAACTCTTGTTCGATTTCTTCAATTCTATTTCCAATTCTTGTAATTATTGGAATCACTAATGCATTTCCCATCATGAAGAATCTTCTTCTCTCTGGGAGCATGTCTGTCCAATTATCAGGAAATCCATTTAATCTTTCTGCTTCTACCGGCGTAAGTTGTCTAATTTCATTATTAGTTTTAACGATGTGGGTACTTCTATTTACAGAACCCTCACTTGTTAACATTGTTCTACCAGGTAAGTCTAGTGCGTCTGTCTCACTCATGCCACCTTCAGTATAATAATATTTATGACCTGTAGGTGTCACACGTTCGATCTTTTTACTTCCACGAAGATATTTAAATTTCTCTAGTTTATCACCAGTAATGACATATTTTTTATCGTAATTTTCTTCTAGGATCTCCCCTAATGTAACAGGTGTCTCTTTTATTGGGGTAGTGTCGATTGTTGTAATCTGCCCATCTCTCATTATTCCTGAATTCCAAAACTGGAACTGAAACGTGTCAGAGACATTAACGATATCATGAGATAGTTCTGTTTTATTTATGCGATTCTTATTCGGCTTACTTTCTACAGGGAACTGCTTTGCATATAAACCTTCTTTGAAAATAATATCATCATCGGAAAATGAAGTGAGAGACTCAGCATAAGACATATTTCGTCTATATCCAAATATGAATACACGTCTTCTTCTCTGAGCATTCCCATATTCAGCAGCATTAATGACTCGCCATTCGACGTCATAGCCAAGTTCGTTTAACGTTGATAGCATGACTCCAAAATCTCGTCCACGTTGTTTAGAAGGAGATTTTAATAATCTATCAACATTCTCTAAAATTAAATATTTTGGATAAGTATTTTGTATAAAACGAGCAATTTCCCAAAAAAGAACGCCCTTTTTACCAGAAATACCTAGTTCACCATTAAGAGATCTTGCAACTGAATAATCTTGGCAAGGGAATCCACCAACAACGATATCTGCACTTGTACTCGCCATTTCTTCATCAGTTACTTCGGCAATATCCTCATTTGAATGGATGCCAGTTTTAAAATGATGAGTATAACATTCAAAAGCATGTTGCGCTTTCGTGCTAGGCTCCCACTGATTTGCCCATGTTATTTCAAATAAATTATTATTTGTATTTTCAAGACCGAGCCTAAAACCACCAACACCAGCAAAAAGCTCTGCCACTCTAAGTTTTTTCATGTTCATCACCTGTACTTTAATACGTTTAAATATTATATCACAGAACATTTAGAAGATCAAGATCGAAAGCATGATATAAATTTATTAAAAATGCTATAATTTAAATAATATTGTTCTAAGGTGTGATTTCAATGCAGTTAGAAGAAAGATTACATTCATTGTTAAAAAATTATGAGAGTGGATTATATAGTTTGAAAAATATTTATGATGAAAATGAATATGAGTTTCTTACTAACAAAATAAGTATAGATAAATTGTATGAATATTTATTAGAAAATAAAGATACGTTCAATGATTTATTACTTTTTAATGAATTGTATCCTTATGATAAAAAACTGTTATACATAAAAAATTTAGAATTGACAT
>NZ_MBFG01000029.1 GCF_001696685.1 Nosocomiicoccus ampullae | reverse complement strand
ATTAAAGCAGGAAATGTTTTATGGAGAAGTATTCAAGACATATGAAGCATTAGAGATCGCAGTACATGAATATATTAGATACTATAATAAAGATAGAATTAAGCTAAAATTAAAAGACATGTCTCCTGAGGAATTCAGGAAACATACCTTACAATCTGCTTAATTCCAAAAGTCCAACTTTTGGGTAGCACATCAGTTTTGTGTAGCGTTTTTCTTTTTATATTGTTAAAATTAATTTAGAAAAGTTGTCTAAATGATTATAAATAAAGTTGACATAGGATTTGTGTCGATGATATAATAATTAAGGTTACCGTAGAGATGGTAACGGATGACTTTTGAAATTGTAAGAGTTGCAGAATTCTTACAAATTTTTTATTGTAAAAAAATGAACCACCTGGATGTGTGGATTATTGAAATGAAGAAGGGAGGACACTTAATAAGATGCCTACTATTAACCAATTAGTAAGAAAACCTCGTCAATCGAAGAAAGCTAAATCTAAAGCACCAGCACTGAACAGAGGGTTTAACAGCCTTAAGAAATCAGTAACGCACAACAACTCACCACAAAAACGTGGAGTTTGTACGCGTGTTGGTACGATGGCGCCACGTAAACCGAACTCAGCTTTACGTAAATATGCACGTGTTAGACTTTCTAACAACATGGAAGTTAACGCGTACATCCCAGGTATTGGCCACAACTTACAAGAACACTCAGTTGTTTTAATCCGTGGTGGTCACATCAAAGACTTATCTGGGGTACGTTACACAGTAGTTCGTGGAGCACTTGATACTTCAGGTGTTGAGGGACGTAAACAAGGACGTTCTAAATACGGTGCTAAAAAAGCAAATTCATAATTTAGCGTAATATATAGAATCAATTCATGGAAGGAGGCTACTTAGTATGCCACGTAAAGGTCCAGTACCTAAGAGAGACGTATTACCGGATCCAATTCATAACTCTAAGTTAATTACGAAGTTAATTAACAAGTTAATGATCGACGGAAAACGCGGTACGTCACAAAAAATTCTTTACAGTGCGTTCGAAATCGTAGAAGAGCGTTCAGGTAGAGACGCAAACGAAGTATTCGAAGAAGCATTAGAAAACATCATGCCATTACTAGAAGTTAAAGCACGTCGTGTTGGGGGTTCTAACTACCAAGTACCAGTTGAGGTACGCCCAGAAAGACGTTCAACTCTAGGTCTTCGTTGGTTAGTGAACTACTCACGCCTACGCGGAGAAAAAACAATGGTAGAACGTTTAGCAAACGAAATTCTTGACGCAGCTAACAACACTGGTGGTGCGGTTAAGCGTCGTGAAGAAATGCACAAAATGGCAGAAGCTAACAGAGCATTCGCACACTACCGCTGGTAGAATTGTGGATCTCGGTAGTATAAATTTATTTTTAAAAACTTGGAAGGAGCAACAAGTTCTATGGCAAGAGAATTTTCTCTAAAAAACACTCGTAACATCGGTATCATGGCACACATCGATGCTGGTAAAACGACTACAACAGAACGTATCCTTTATTACACAGGCCGTATCCACAAACTTGGAGAAACTCACGAAGGTGCATCACAGATGGACTGGATGGAGCAAGAACAAGACCGTGGTATTACAATCACATCTGCAGCAACAACTGCACAGTGGAAAGGTCACCGTGTAAACATCATCGATACACCAGGGCACGTAGACTTCACAGTTGAAGTTGAACGTTCTTTACGTGTACTTGACTCAGCTGTAACAGTATTAGACGCTCAATCAGGTGTTGAGCCACAAACTGAAACAGTTTGGAGACAAGCAACAAACTATGAAGTTCCACGTTTAGTATTCGTTAACAAAATGGATAAGATCGGTGCGGACTTCGACTATGCAATCGGTACAATCAGAGACCGTCTACAAGCTAATGCACACGCGGTACAATACCCAATCGGTGCAGAAGACGAGTTCAGAGGTATCATTGACTTAGTAAAAATGAAAACTTACCTTTACCACGATGACTTAGGTCAAGACGTAGAGGAAGTTGAAATTCCAGCAGAATTCGAAGATAAAGCTCAAGAAATGCGTGAAGCATTAATCGAAGGTCTTGCAGACGTAAACGAAGACGTTATGGAAGCATACCTTGGTGGAGAAGAGCTTTCAGAAGAGACTCTTAAAGCTGCAATTCGTAAAGCGACTTGTGACGTAGAGTTCTTCCCAGTATTCTGTGGTACAGCATTCAAGAACAAAGGTGTTCAGTTATTACTCGATGGAATCATCGATTACTTACCATCACCACTTGAAGTAAAACCAATCGTTGGTCATATGGCTAACGATCCAGAAGAAGAATATATCGCGAAACCAGGAGACGACGAGCCTTTCACAGCGTTAGCGTTTAAGGTTATGACAGACCCATTCGTTGGTAAATTAACATTCTTCCGTGTGTACTCTGGTTCATTAGACTCAGGTTCATACGTATCAAATACAACAAAAGGTAAACGTGAACGTATCGGTCGTATCCTACAAATGCACGCAAACTCTCGTGAAGAGATTTCAACTGTTTACTCAGGAGATATCGCTGCAGCAGTAGGTCTTAAAGACACTGGTACAGGTGACACGTTAACTGAAGAAAAACTTGGCGTGATCTTAGAATCAATGGAATTCCCAGAGCCAGTTATTCACTTATCAGTTGAGCCTAAATCAAAAGCGGACCAAGACAAAATGTCTACAGCTCTTGTTAAATTACAAGAAGAAGACCCAACATTCACAGCATACACTGACAATGAAACTGGACAAGTTATCATCGGTGGTATGGGTGAGTTACACTTAGACGTTCTTGTACACCGCATGAAGTCTGAATTCAACGTTGAATGTAACGTAGGTGCTCCAATGGTATCTTATCGTGAAACATTCACTCAATCAGCACAAGTTCAAGGTAAATTCAGCCGTCAGTCTGGTGGACGCGGTCAGTACGGTGACGTACACATTGAATTCACACCAAACGAACAAGGTGCAGGATTTGAATTCGAAGACGCAATCGTTGGTGGGGTAGTTCCACGTGAATATATTCCATCAGTTGAAGAAGGACTTAAAAACGCTCTAGAAAACGGTGTTCTTGCAGGATACCCATTAGTAGACGTTAAAGCGAAATTATATGATGGTTCTTACCACGACGTCGACTCATCTGAGATGGCGTTCAAAATCGCTGCATCACTTGCATTAAAAGAAGCAGCTAAAAAATGTAAACCAGTTCTTTTAGAACCGGTTATGAAAGTTGAAATTGTTATGCCTGAAGAATATCTAGGAGATATTATGGGAGACGTAACAAGCCGTCGTGGACGTGTAGAAGGTATGGAAGCACGCGGTAACGCACAAGTCGTTAACGCATTCGTACCACTATCAGAAATGTTCGGTTACGCAACTTCATTACGTTCTAACACACAAGGACGCGGAACTTACTCAATGGTATTTGATCACTACGAAGAAGTTCCAGCTTCAATCTCAGAAGAAATCATTAAGAAAAACACTGGAGAGTAATCTCTATACTTGATTTTTTCTCGGGAAAAAGGTATAAACAGTATAGGTATTAATTCGTCCACTTTTAATTAAGTGGGCGAATGAAATTATAAAATTTCTAAATTACAAGGAGAGATATTTCAAATGGCTAAAGAAAAATTTGACCGTTCGAAAACGCATGCTAACATTGGTACTATTGGGCACGTTGACCACGGTAAAACTACATTAACAGCAGCAATCGCGACTGTTTTATCTAAAAAATACGGTGGAGACGCTCAGTCATACGACCAAGTAGACAACGCTCCAGAAGAAAAAGAACGTGGAATCACAATCAACACGTCACACATCGAGTACGAAACACCTAACCGTCACTATGCACACGTTGACTGCCCAGGACACGCAGACTACGTTAAAAACATGATCACTGGTGCTGCACAAATGGACGGAGCTATCTTAGTAGTATCTGCTGCAGATGGCCCAATGCCACAAACTCGTGAGCACATCTTACTTTCACGTAACGTTGGTGTTCCAGCATTAGTAGTATTCTTAAACAAAGTTGACATGGTTGACGACGAAGAGTTATTAGAATTAGTAGAAATGGAAGTTCGTGAATTACTTTCTGAATACGACTTCCCAGGCGACGACATTCCTGTAATCGCTGGTTCTGCTCTTAAAGCTCTTGAAGGTGAAGAAGAGTACGAAGAGAAAATCATCGAGCTTATGGAAGCTGTTGATGAGTACATTCCAACTCCAGAGCGTGACTCTGACAAGCCATTCATGATGCCAGTTGAGGACGTATTCTCAATCACTGGTCGTGGTACAGTAGCTACAGGACGCGTTGAGCGTGGACAAGTTAAAGTTGGTGAAGAAGTTGAGATCATCGGTCTTACAGAAAAATCTTCTAAAACAACTGTAACTGGAGTAGAAATGTTCCGTAAGTTATTAGACTACGCTGAAGCTGGAGACAACATTGGTGCGTTATTACGTGGTGTATCACGTGACGACATCCAACGTGGACAAGTTCTTGCTGCTCCTGGAACAATCACTCCACACAGCAAATTCAAAGCAGAAGTTTACGTTTTATCTAAAGAAGAAGGTGGACGTCATACTCCATTCTTCACAAACTACCGCCCTCAGTTCTACTTCCGTACAACTGACGTAACTGGTATCGTAAACTTACCAGAAGGTACTGAAATGGTTATGCCTGGTGACAACGTTGAAATGGACGTTGAGTTAATTTCACCAATCGCGATTGAAGACGGTACACGTTTCTCAATCCGTGAAGGTGGACGTACTGTAGGATCAGGTGTTGTAACTGGAATCGACGCATAATTAATTTTATGTCACAATATAAACACTCGGGGACTTTCCTCGAGTGTTTTTTTATATCGGAGGTAACAGATGAAATACATTAAGTACGCACTCGTTTTACTAGTAACAGTTTTTTTATCAGCATGTAATACAAACTCGTCAGTATTTGAAAATAAAGTAGACGAAAACTACACGATGACGATCACAGTTAACCATAGCGATGAAACGCTGCGCTCAGTAGAGTTTGAAATCGTGAGTCTCGTACCGAAAGAGCAAGCGTCTAATTTCGTTGAATCAACGGACTTAAATTTCACAAAGAAAGATTACGAACAACTGGAGGAGTTCTACTCAGAGCTGAATCAGTTCGAAGGCGTTAAAACGAAGACAAAAGTAAAAGACGCTGGTGATAACGTCGAGGTCAACATTACAGGAGTTGAAAATGTTAAAAACGGGAAAAGTATCATCGGAAACACAGAGAAGGACGGTACGTTTTCTGACGTTAAAAAGTTTTTAACAGAACAAGGATTTAAAGAGAAGTAACGTTGACTCTTTTTAGCTCAAGTAGCTTGTGGTAGATAGTCGAGAGGAGAAAATGATGACAATAAATTATAGTAATGAAAAATATATTGATAAAGAACGATTAGAAAGCCTTTATAATGATGTAGAGTGGTATGCTTATACAGATGACTTAGAGCTTTTACAGCAGGCGATTGAGCAGTCGTTATATGTTTTAACAGCGTGCGAAGGCGACAAACTCGTAGGGCTGATTCGTGTTGTCGGTGATGGTTTAACGATTATTTATATTCAAGATATACTTGTGTTAAAAGAGTATCAAAACCAAGGAATTGCGACAGAAATGTTGCAACACGTTTTAAATAAATATGAAAATGTCAGGCAGAAAGTTTTATTAACTGATGAAGCACCTGATGTAAGACACTTCTATGAAAAGAATGGTTTTGAATCTTGCGACAAAGGTGAGTTAGTTGCCTTTGCGAATTTAAATTAGGCTTGTTAAATAAATAAAGTCCTATGATCGAGTGTGGTCATAGGACTTTTTTAAGTGCTGGTAGTTTGCCTGCTCGAGATCTTGCTAGCGCGCGATACTTCTCAGCGCTTCTCTTCTTAAGCGTCTGTTGTAGTTTTTTATCATAAAAATAACGAGCACTGCGTCAATGACCCACCAAATTGTGATTGGAAGCATCGTCACTGCAGTCGCGAGGCCAAACGTGACTAATGTTAATATGCCTGAAATAATCAGCACGACAATCATTAAAATACCCGTGATTGTTTTGCCGACGTAAAAACGGTGCGCGCCCACCACTCCTAAAAAGAACCACAGTATATAAGCAACGATGAGGCTCTTCTTCTCATTAGAAACATATTGCTCAATGTACAATTTTTGGTCGACCGTCAGATTTCTCATAAAATCACTCCTTTATCAATTATACCATTTAGCGTGGGATGTGGTTTTGACAATAAAGTTAGGTGATAGAGATTTTTATTCTTCAAAAAGATAAAACTACACTTTCTTAAAATTATATTTAACAAAAAAATCGTGATTTTGTTAGATATCCGGATATATTTAACAAATTTCAGGTGTCTGGTCGGAGTTTTGTTAAATATATTTTTTTATCTAACAAAAACGCAGCCGAACTCTGAGTTTTTGTT
>NZ_MBFG01000028.1 GCF_001696685.1 Nosocomiicoccus ampullae | reverse complement strand
GTCTATTACTTTAATTAGTTTAGAAACTAACGAAGAAATGTAGAAGGTGAAAGTTATGTCAAAGTCACGCATATATGATGTGACAATAAAAAGTTTTAATAAAAAAGGTCAAGGTGTCACAAAGTATCGAAGAGATGATTGGGAGGGTAAAGGTAAGAATTTACGTTTAACAATCCCTCGCACTATTCCTGGAGAAGTAGTCCGTGTTGAAGTACCAAATGCTATGAACCGTAAAAGTGCGTTTACGCATCCAATTGAAATTTTAAAAAAAGATGACAACCGTATCGACGCACCGTGTAAATATTTTGATATTTGTGGTGGATGTCAGTGGCAACATTTTGATTATAATGCGCAACTAAAAGTAAAAGAAAATGCGGTTAAAATGCACATCGAAAACAATGGTTTCGACCCTTCAGTGATTCGTCCAATTATCGGTGCAGAAAATATGTGGCGCTATCGTAACAAAATGGAGTTTACGTTCGGTAGTAACGGTGAACTAGGTCTCCATGAAATGGATAACTTTAGAAATATTATAGACCTTGATTCATGTTTAATTGCTGGTAGTGAGACTGAAAAAGTGATGAATTTAGTCTCAGAGTGGACGAAGCAAAGTGGCATTAAAACGTACAACAAAGATACAAAAGAAGGAATTTTACGTTACTTAATGGTGCGTGAATCTCAACATACAGGTGAAGTCATGTGTGCGATATTTGCTGCAGATGATCCAGAACCGTATGAAGAAGAAATTAATAAACTATTAAAAACGTTAGTATCTGAAATAGAGAATATCGAGAGTATTACGTGGTCAAAAAATACGGATTTAGCAGATATGACGCAATCAGAACGTACAGTTGTTCTTCATGGTAGAGATTATATTCATGACGAAATGTACGGGTTTAATTACCGTCTATGGTTTGATACGTTTTTCCAAACAAATCCAAGACAAGCAGAAAAATTAGTAGACCTCGCAATAGAATTTGCAAATCCAACGAAAGATCAGTCGATGATTGACTTATTTTGCGGAGTAGGAACGTTCTCATTACCATTTGCAACGCGCGTCAAAAGACTCGCTGGTATTGAAATTGTCGAGAGTTCTATAGAATCAGCAAAGCAAAACTCTGAAGATAACGATGTTACTAATACTTATTTCCTCGCAAAGGACGCTAGACGTGGTATTGACGAAGTACTAGAAAACTGGGGCAGACCAGACGTCATTATGCTCGACCCACCAAGATCAGGTGCAGGTGGAAAAGTGATGCGTAGAATCGGACGCCTTCAAACAGATAGAGTAGTATACGTTTCATGTAACCCAGAAACATTCGCAAAAGATATCACATGGCTCAGAGATTTTGGCTATGAACTAAAAATCGTACAACCTGTAGATCTATTTCCGCATACAGTGCATGTGGAGTTGGTGGCGCTGTTGTCAAGGGTGGAAAAGTAAAAGGTTGAAGTGTTAAAAATGTGGGTAAGCAACAATTAAAAGTAATGAAAGCTGGATTTAAAGATGTGTTTGTGAAATATGAGTAAATAAAAACAACCGAGGAGCAGTTAAACTCTTCGGTTGTAACTTAAATGACTATTTAATCTTCCACAATCGCGCCCGATTGTGGAATTATTTAATTTAATTATAACACTTCAAACAATTCTCTCTTTGAGCCTTTTTATAAAATTTCAAAAGAAATTTATTTGTAATTTTTAAAAAGGGTGTTAAAAACCAACCTTTTAAAAACGATTAAATATTTTGCCTTTCAATATTTAATTCATCTTGTTCAATTTGATATTCTTGTTCTTCAATATCCAATTTCTCTAGTTTAGCATTATTTAAATTAAACATTTCAATCATCCCTCCAATAAAATTGACCGTTTGCTGAATAATCTACTTTCATTATATCTAGAACTTCAATTACATATCAACTATTAATGAACTTCATTTTCATCTTGCTGAAAAAATGCTTATGAAACTACGTGAAGAGGAGCTTATTTCTCAGGAAGAATTCGATCAAATAAGTAAATTAATTCGTCAAAAATTCAATACATTATTAGGTCCTTTAATGTGCGACAAATCTTGATTTAACAGTGTTCTAACGCAAATATGTCACGTACAAGAAAGGGAGTGAGTGGATGAGAAAGATAACAACACTTGATATGTCAAAATATTCATCAGTAAATCCGAAACAAAAGGTAGCCTCATATATACAAGTGTCAACATCAAATGAGGATCAGCTGTTTAGCCTAGAGGCTCAAAGACGACACTACAAAACTTTGATTGAAAAGAATGATGAATGGCGACTTGTCGACATTTATAATGATGAAGGCATAACAGGGACCAAAAGGATAGACGGCCAGAATTGCTTCGCTTAATATCTGATTGTGAAAAAGAAAAGATTGACTTCATTTTAACAAAATCAATTAGTCGATTTGTGAGAAACACAATTGATTGCTTAGAGTTAGTCAGAAAATTGATGGACTTAGGTGTACACATTTATTTTGAAAAAGAAGACATCAATACAAATTCGATGGAAAGTGAAATCATGCTTTCAATCTTAAGTAGCCTTGCTGAAAATGAATCAGTGTCACTTTCTGAAAACAGTAAATGGTCGATTAGACAGCGATTTAAACGTGGAACCTATAAATTATCATATCCACCATACGGTTACGATTATATCGATGAACAGGTTGTTGTAAATGATGAACAAGCACAAGTAGTCAAACAAATATTTAATAACGTACTTGAAGGAATAGGAACTGAAAAAATTGCTAGGCAGCTGAACGAAGAAAAAATTTCAACAAAGCGGAATGGCAATTGGACAGGGTCTACGATACGTGGAATTGTTAAGAACGAAAAGTACACTGGTGATGTGCTACTTCAAAAGACTTTTACTGATGAGCATTTTAATCGAAAAGTAAATCAAGGTGAACTGGATCAATACTTAATTGAAAATCATCATGAAGCAATCATCACACATACTGATTTTGAAGCGGCTAATCGAATGCTAGAATATCAAGCAAGCCAAAAGAATGTAGCTGCTGGAAGTAGAAAGTATTTAAACCGTTATCCTTTTTCAGGGAAAATTGAATGCGCGGAATGTGGCGATACATTTAAAAGGAGAATTCACACTTCTACGCATAGAAAATATATTGCTTGGTGCTGTTCAACACACATTAAAAACAGAGATGAATGTTCGATGCTTTTCATTAAGGAAGAACGCATTCATCAAGCTTTTATTACAATGATGAACAAACTCGTTTTTGCTCGAAAAGAAATACTACATCCACTTTTTGAAACAATGAAAAATGGCTTTAAACATGATACAGAAGAACAGCTCGATCATATTGAATTGCAATTGACTGAGTGCTATGCGAAGAGTCAAATGTTGAAAAAGCTAATGGATGATAAGTTTTTAGAACAGAAATTGTATGAAGAACAACGGGCGAAAATGGACAACCAAATTAATGAGTTGTTGGAGGATAAAGAACGGTTGCTACGACTTATTCGCAACGAAGAAGAACAAGTCTACGAACTGAAAAGACTGATAAGTTTCACCAATAAACAGCAGAAAGTTGCATCATTTGAAGAAACGATATTTAACGAATATATTGAAAAGGTTTATATACACTCGTCAACAAAAATAGGTTTTTTATTAAAAAGTGGCTTGTTGCTAAAGGAAGAGGTGAATAGGTGATGGCACATACACCATTTGGCTATCAAATTGAAAACGGTAAAGTAGTCATAAATAAAGAAGAGCTGAAACAACTGCAGCATCTTTTTCAAGCGTATTTATCAGGATTGTCATTAGCAAATGCCGCTAAGGAAGCGGGAATAAAGCGAAATCATGGCGGTATTACCCGAATATTAACGGATGAAAGATACTTAGGAACGGATATTTTTCCTACCTTAATATCAAAAGAATTATTTGAAAAAGTGAAGATAGAAAGATATAAACGGGCAAAAAAATTAGGAAGACTAAATAAAAAACAAGAAGAAACCCCGTTTGAAATTCCCACATTCACTTTACCATCTATCGATATCAAACATGACAACCCATATAAACAAGCAGAATATGTTTACAGTTTAATAGAAAGTGTGGTGACCTAGAGTATGGAAAGTTCAAGAAATGTTACAGTCATCCCGGCAAGACCAAGAAGAACGAGGGAAGTAAGTGATAAGCAAAAGCTGAGGGTAGCTGCTTATTGCCGAGTATCAACTGACAGTGATGAACAGGCAACGAGTTATGAAGTGCAAATCGAACATTACACGTCATACATTCAAGCTAATCCCGAGTGGAAACTTGCAGGAGTTTATGCAGACGATGGCATTACAGGAACGAACACAAAAATGCGAGAACAGTTTAATAAAATGATAGCTGATTGTATGGATGGAAAAATCGATATGATCATTACAAAGTCCATTAGCCGATTTGCAAGGAACACGTTAGATTGCTTGAAATATATAAGAAAGCTGAAAGAACAAGATATACCCGTATTCTTTGAAAAAGAAAATATCAATTCGATGGATGCGAAAGGGGAAGTGATGTTGACGATTATGGCGTCACTTGCTCAGCAAGAAAGTCAGTCGCTTAGCCAAAACGTAAAACTTGGTATTCAATATCGATACCAACAAGGCGAAGTGCAAGTAAACCATAATCGATTTCTCGGCTACACAAAAGATGAAAATAAACGCTTAGTCATTGTGCCAGAAGAGGCGGAAATCATCAAGCGAATTTACCGAGAATACCTGGAAGGATTTAGCTTAAATAAAATTGCAAAAGGACTTGAAGCGGACGGCATATTAACAGGTGCGGGAAGAAAGAAATGGTACAGTAGTTCACTGCATAAAATTCTGACGAACGAAAAATATATGGGAGATGCACTCCTTCAAAAAACATATACAGTCGATTTCTTATCGAAAAAGCGAGTGAACAACGATGGGGTTGTTCCACAATATTATGTAGAAAACAATCATGAAGCTATCATACCAAAGCACCTTTTCATGTTAGTACAAGAAGAATTGAAAAAACGAAAAATCGCTCATATTAGTAAAAATGGACAAAGGCGAAATTACAGCAGTAACCACAGTTTGGCTCAGATTGTATTTTGTGAAAACTGTGGAGAAATATTTAGAAGAGTCCATTGGAATAACCGAGGGAAGAGGTCAATCGTTTGGCGATGCGTCAGCAGGCTTGAAAATACAGGAGTGTTTTGTGATGCGCGAACTGTTAGAGAAGATGACTTAAAGCAAGCCGTTATCCAAGCGATAAATGAACTGTTTAAAAATCGGAGCAACTTTCTAAAAGTCTTAGAACAAAATATTGCACATACGTTATCAAGTCATTTACACGATAAACTGGTGAAAGTTGAAAAAGAACTGGAAGCCTTGCAACATTCTTTAATCGGCCTAGCGAATTCGAACAAAGACTATAATGACGTTGTCGATAATATTTACAAACGTAGAGAAGAAAAACAACAACTTCAACTAGAGATTGCAGAACAAGATAATGGAAGAGAACGATTGGAACAAATATCAGCGTTATTAAAAGAGCAAACATGCGAACTAGAAACGTATGATGAGCAGCTAGTTAAGCGGATGGTTGAGAGAATTGTAGTTCATCCTGAAAAGTTGGAGATTGAATTTAAGTCTGAAATGATTGTTGAAATTGATGTATAGATTAATTGCATGACCCTGTGAAATCGGAGGTAACTTTTCATCGGCTTTTCAATTCTTTATTATCAAGATATCGATAGTCTAGTTGATTGGATAATAGGGACAACTTACAAGTGGAAGTTTCAGAGTATTGCCATTTGGTCAGTAGGTCAGGAAGATATGCGAATTTGGGGAGCATTACCGAAACAAATATTAATAATTCAAGAATGTCTACTAGATGTAGGCATTTTTTTATAACAGTATCATTTTATCACTAGCGTTGCATTAATATTATTGTAATTTTCAGTTTTTGTTTATTTTCTGAGAGAGCCAAAAAACTGAATACCCAACTAAAGGTGGCTCCATCCATTTTTTTAAATATACAGTTAAACATGAGTGACAGCGACGTTTTCTTTATTAAGAGGCGCCTTTCCCTTCTATTTTTAGAAGCCAGATGTAAGCTGGTTTCCATAGAGATGCCCTTAATAAACGGCTGATTTGTAAAATAGTTCTTTTGCTTTCTGTATTGATTTGAACCAGCACATTTAAACAGAAGACAATCATCGCAATATATACTTGATTGTGAATGGCGAACTCACTCTGACCATAGAACTTTTTAATGTTTAAATGTTGTTTAATCCACTTGAAAAAGAGTTCAATCGCCCATCGCGATTTATACATCTCAGAGACTTCTTCTGGACTTAAATCAAAACGATTAGTTATTAAATGGAGTACATTCCCTTTTGAATCGACAACTTTTAATAGGCGAAAGTAATTTTCAGCACGGTTTTGCGTTGTACCAATCAAGACCATTTGGTCCGATAGAACCGGCGAATCCTCTTCTAGCTTAAAGTCGTAAATTTCCCGAATGACGGCATTTTTACGAAGCCTAGAAAGGAAAAAGTAGCCATCGTCTGTCATACGATCGAAACGATCATAATCTAAGTAGCCGCGGTCAAACACATACATGCACTCTTTGTCATCGACCATAACTTCAAGCTGATTTCGATCATGTTCTTTTGCGTTAGTTAGCACGGCTTTTTCAGGATAGGATATTCCTTTCTCCATAAATACCAAGCGGAGATGTAGCTTGACACCTGCTTTTGTTTTACGGAATTCGGCCCACCGATGATTAGCTAGGCTGAGTGGTAGCGTGCTTGAATCAATAATTTTTAACGGCATGACTAGCTTAGAATAATGAGTTTTATCATGAATTTGAGCTACTAAGTCCAAAAATATACTTTGAAATAGTTGCGGTGGCATACCGTTTAATCGCCGTGATAATTGAGATACACTTATCGAATTCAGCTCGGTTTCATGTTGAAGTTGGTCATTGAAAAGCCAGTCGCTTATGGCATGTAAACTCGCCACCTCTTTTAGTTGTGAAAAAAGTAATAATTTCAGGAATGACTCTGTCGTTAGCTTTTTTGTATAGTGGTCTAATTTCAATGTTTTTACGTTTTCTTCAAATAGTTGAAGATTTATAGGTGAAAACCATTGCTCAAATGATGTTTTGCGTGTAATCTTGTCCATGAGTTTGGTCCTTTATTAATGGATTTGGACGGGTTACCACCTGGTTATATCCATTATAAAGGACTTTTTCTTTGGATAATAGTAAATTAGTGAATATTCGATATGTTGTTAATATTTTGTGTTAATTAATGCAATGCTAGTGTCATTTTATATAAAATCAATAATTGCCAATTTAAAAATGATTTGCTAATATTACTGTACTGAACGTTCAGTACAGTAATATAGATAACTGGAGTGATGTATGTTGAGTAAAAAAGAAGAACTTCTTACAAATGCGGCTAAGATTATAAATGAGGAAGGTATCCAAAAATTAACCATGCAGTACCTTGCCGAGAAGTCTGGAATTACAAAAGGTGGTGTTCTCTATCACTTTGATAGTAAAGAAATATTA
>NZ_MBFG01000027.1 GCF_001696685.1 Nosocomiicoccus ampullae | reverse complement strand
GTATAAAATAGTATGTGTGTCAATATTTAAATTAATTTTAGAAAGAGTGTAACACATGTGGTCAATTTTAGTTGATTTTGTTAAAGACTTTTATACTAAAAATAAAAAGTTAAAGGTTGAAGCGAATCAAATTCACACTAAACTAGTAACTTTTATGGAGAGGCAATCATGGAGAGTACAATTGTATGATAATATCTATAACTTATGGAGTGATAGACGTTCAGAATTAATTGATGCAGAAAAATGTTCATTAGATTCTATAGATTTGGCACTCAATAGTGAAGTGTCAAAAAAATCGTTGCTAAATAACGAAAATATTATCAGGATATATTTACAAATTCAACGTACTAATTTCAGAGAGGATGTCCAACAAGAAATGTTTGAAATATATGAATATGAGAATTGGGCCATGCATCTATCAAAAGAAGAATTAGATTTATGTAAGTGGATATATAAATATATGAAAGATCTTGAAGAAGTATTTGTATATTGTCATGAATTGTTTTTTGAGTGTTTTGAAGAGAAACCAAGATTAAATAAAAATATAATAGTTACTGAATTTCTTTCTTATTTGACAATAATAAAAGGGGCGCAAGAATATTCAATTCGATTGTTTTATCAAGAAGCAAACGAAGAAATATCTAAATTATTTAATAAAATTGATAAGAAGGCTGAGGCGTCACCTCAATTATTAGAAGTTTATAATGAAACTAGAGATAATCTGATGATCCATCTCAAAAGAGTTAAAGATAGAGAGTACAGTAAAAGAAAAAATTATAATTCATGATTTAAATAGTGAAACAACATCAATGGGGAAAGTGTGTTAAGTTTTAAATTATTTTTAGCACTTCTATATAATCCCAAAATATTAATGCGGTTAATTTTTATAAGAAACTAGGATTTAAAATTGTAGATGAATATGATGATGAATTTGATGGACATGTCTTGAAAACATTAGAAATGTCTCTATCAAATGTTTAATAATAAATATTTCATGAAATGCTTTTGATGATTCACTATAAAAATTTTAAAAATTATGAGGGTAAATATATGAAAATGAGAAATACGATATTTACACTGTTAGTCATTAGCTTTGTAATGATGCTGCTGGCGACTCTTATCCCAGAAAAACTTGGTGCATTTTTATTTTTATTTTACATCGTGCCAGGGATTTTATTTTTTGTAAGTGCTGGGATGATTGGGTATAAGAAAGATTAGCTTTATAAAAAATAGTATTTGAGGGTGCTTTTTATCTTTTTAAGCTAGATAAAGAGAATCGTCTGCGGATAAAAAATTAGCCGACGCTATGAGGAGTATCGTCGATGAGTTTTTAATACACCGACAATAAAGAAAGTATCGACGGCGAAAAATAGAATAGCGAATTTTTACCGATGATTGGTGTGAATCAAAGGAATCGTCAACGAAATTAGATACTCGTACCTCTATAAAGGTACTATCGTCAATGAGATTTTGTGGTGTTTATGATAATTAGAGTATCGTTTACGAAATCATCGAAATTTCGATTTTCGTTGACGATATGCTTCAAACTGTCTATGATAGAAAAACTCGTTAACGATATTTCGTTCTCTGTCAACGAGTTTAGTTTTTCGTATACGATAACTTAAATTGTCTACGAAAACAAATTTTCATTAACGATTTCATACGAAAAGGCACACTTCTAAAAGTGTGCCTTTTTCTATTTTGCTTCATCTTCTGCCGCTTCATATATTTGATCTTTTATTTCATCGCTTGGTTCTAAGTTAAAGTTTAATACGATATTTAAAATGATTGCCGATAAACTACCCATTACAATTCCGCTTTCTGTGATAACAGAAATACTTGACGGGAGACTACTAAAGACGTCTGGTACTGCAGTGACTCCAAGCCCGAGTGCGAGTGAGATCGCGACGACCATTAAGTTATTTTGGTTTTCAAAGTTTACTGTGCTAAGCATTTTGATTCCGTATGCACTGACCATTCCGAACATCGCAATCATTGCGCCACCTAAGACGGATTCTGGTATTGCGAGTGTTGCTGCTCCAATTTTTGGCATCAGCCCTAAAATCATTAGCATAACTCCAGCGATGTAAATAATTTTCAATTTACGTACACCAGACAGTTGAATGAGTCCGACGTTTTGACTGAATGTCGTATAAGGCAGTGAGTTAAATAGTCCTCCGAGCATAATCGCAAAACCTTCTGCACGGTATCCACGTTTTAAATCTGCTTCACGAATTTCTTTATCAGTAATATCTCCGAGCGCGAAATAGACTCCTGTAGATTCTACTAAACTCACCATCGCAACTAATATAAGCGTCAGTATCGGTACTAAGTGGAATTCTGGTGTTCCGAAGTAAAAGGCGACCGGTAAGTGTAACCATGATGCCTCTTTTACTGGAGATAAATCGACTTGTCCGAAAAAGGCTGCAATAATCGTCCCGACGATGATTCCAATTAATATCGCGATGGATGCGAAAAATCCGCGTGCAAATTTTAAAACGACGAGTATAATAAGTAACGTTATAAATCCGAGCGAGACATTTTCAATCGATGCGAAATCTTCTGCACCTTGGCCTCCAGCGAGGTTATTTAAAGCAACTGGAATGAGTGTTAAACCGATAATTGTGACGACCGTTCCTGTTACAACTGGAGGGAAGAATTTTATCAGTTTACTAAAGTATCTTGCGACGATAACGACGAATAACCCTGCGGATAAAATTGCCCCGTACACACTTTGGATACTATATGTATTTGCAATGTTGATGATCGGTCCGACGGCGGTAAATGCACATCCTAGTACGACTGGGAGTCCAATTCCCATAAATTTGTTTTTCCATACTTGTAAAATAGTAGCGACACCGCACATCATAATATCAATTGAGATTAAATACGTCAGTTGTGCAGTCGTTAGGCCAATCGAGGAACCAACGATTAACGGCACGATCACGGCACCTGCGTACATCGCAAGTACGTGTTGCAGTCCGAGTGAAGCATCTTTAAGATGCTGTCTTTGCTCCATTAATTGTCACCTACGAATTTGACTTGTTTATCGTACATCGACTCGATGCGTGCAAGTGATTCTACGCGGTATCCTTTATCGCGTAAAATTTTACCGCCACTTTGGAATGCCTTTTCTATGACGATTCCAACACCGACAATTTCTGCACCGGATTGCTCAACGACATCAATTAGAGCACCTGCCGCTTCACCGTTTGCTAAGAAGTCATCGATGATGAGTACTTTATCATCTTTACTTAAAAACTTTTTCGCAACTGCGATCGTGTTCGTCTCTTGTTTTGTATATGAAAACACTTGTGACGTATATAAGTCATCGCTTAACGTTAACGATTGTCTTTTACGTCCGAAAACGACAGGGATATCTAAAAGTAAACCGACCATCACAGATGGTGCGATCCCTGAAGATTCGAGTGTTAATACTTTGTTGAACTCGACGTCTTCAAATCGGTTAATAAACTCTTGTCCAACTTCTTTCATTAATAGAGGATCGATTTGGTGATTTAAAAATGAATCAACTTTCAGTACATTTTCGTTTAATGCTTCACCGTCATTTAATATGCGCTGTTTTAAAAGGTCCATAGTAATCTCCATTCAATTTATTAGTGTATAAATAATATCAAACTCTTCCCTTTATAACAATATCGTTAACGCTTCTTCGGATGAAAAACTTTCGCGTCTAAGCGTCCGGCGTTCTCAATTTCTAAAGCGAGTTGTAGTAATTTATCTTCTTCACCTTTACGTGCGATAAACATGCTTCCGACAGGTAAGCCTTCGTCTGTATTATATAGCGGAAGACTAATTGCGGGTTGACCGGTTAAGTTGAGCGTCCATGTGTACGGGCTATAAGCGCTGCTCGTTTTAAAGACGTCTTCAAAAATATGGGATACTTCATCGTCTGATAAACTTTCTATATTTTCGAGTTTTTTAAATGCTTCGTCTGACGGCTTGAATTCGTCGATGTCTTTTGTCGGACCATTCATTGTTGGTGTTAAGTAAAAGTCATAGCCGTTATCGTCTAAAAATCGGTGATACTGTTCACTTAACGTATCCCAGTAGCTAAGTGACTGTGTGTACATCCATCCAGGTACTTTTAAGCCTGCATAGTACATACCGTATGAGATAAGTTCGACATCGTCTTTTGTAATCTCACGGCCTAAACTTTGCTCCATAGATTTAAACATCGAAGCAGTTTCTACCATGTTCATAGTGAAGTATGAATGAATTGCCTTTTGTCCGTCTATTGAAACAGTATCTTCGACAACTTCGTGACCGAGTGATTCAAGCACTTCGACTGTATATTTTAAGCTTTTAACAGCTTCATCGTTTACTTCTGAACCAATGGGAGATTCCGCACTATACGCAATTTTTAAACGCTTTTTAGGTGGCGTTAGTTCACGTAAATTAAGTGGTGGAGCGATATACGGCGCTGCAGGTGGCTGGACGTCCATCATCTTTAGAAGTTCGTACGTTTCTCTCACTGATTTTGTTAAAAAGAAATCAATGGACGCACCTTGCCATTGTCTATAACTTCCCGGACCGCTTGTGACGCGTCCTCTTGTCGGTTTTAGTCCGATTAAACCGTTAAAGCTTGCTGGAATACGAATCGAACCTCCACCGTCACTCCCTGAAGCAGCAGGCACGAGTCCAGCTTTTAACGCAGCTGCCGCGCCACCACTAGATCCACCTGAAGAGAGTGGTCGACCAAATGGTGCGTAAGAATTTCCGAAAAGGTCCGAATCAGTGACCATCTTAAACCCGAATTCTGGGACATTTGTTCGTCCGACGATGACAAACCCGTTGTCGATGAGCCTTGTGACAAAGTTGCTCGAAGTTTTTGCGATGTAGTCTTTAAATAAATAGGAACCATTTGTCGCAGGTACTCCAGCTTCTTCTTGCCCGAGGTCTTTAACGACAATTGGCACTCCGTAAAATGGAGGCAATGCTTTTATTTCTTCTAAAGATAAAGTACTCAACGCTTTGTCCATTTCTTGTGCGGTACGGAGTGCTTTATCTTTTTGTATATGAACGACAGCGTTCATGTCGTCGTAATGCTCGATATTATGTAACGCACGCTCGACGAGCTCTGTCACACTGACTTCTTTTTGTTTTACTTTTTCGCTATAGTATAATGAATCGTGATGAAATAATGTCATGAGAATTCTCCTTTACGTCTTTACAGCTAGTATATATAAGAAAATTAGTTTTAAAAAGGAAGGTGCCACGAAATGGACCGTTATGAGTATTTAGGGACTGTGAAGTATCATTTACAATCCCTCCCAACTAAACGACAAGATAAAATAATCGAATCGTTATTGAATCGATTTAGAGAAAGTGAGGACGATGACACACTGATAAAAGAATTAGGTGCGCCGGAATCACTTGCTGAAAAGTATTTATATAGTAAAAAAGATTTAACGATTGATGAAGATATTACGCACTTTAGTTTTGAGACGACGTTTGTCCCAGTTTATGTGTATGAATCAGACGATGAAGATTTGCATTTTAACGTAACGAAAGATATCGACTTGGAAAACGTTCAATATGAAATTAAAGACGGGGTTTTTCATCTGAATTTAAAGCTGTCTCATGCAAATAAAAACACGCGATTAGACATCTATTTACCAGATAAAGAAATCGAGCGACTTGAAATGACGCAGCATTACAGTTCAATTCATGCGGACAGTATAAAAGCGAAAGATATACAATTTAAAAATGACGTCGGGCAAGTATTAGTGAAGAGAGTAGAAGCGGATACGCTCACGTGTTATCTCCAAACGGGAGAGATGCGAATTGATGACGTCGATACGAACCATTTAAAATTTAACGTCAGTACTGGGAAGCTCGTTTTAAATAATGTCAATCCGGATCAACATATCGACGGGAAAGTTGCGACAGGTAACGCGATGGTTACGTTAAAAGAGATGTTTAAAAATAACGAGTTAACGTTAAAAGAGCAATTTGGATTACTCGATATTGAAGGTTACGACGATACGCTAGATGGAGAGGTCCTCGGAGACGGGGAGTATAAAGTGAAGCTCGTCGTCAGTTACGGTACGTTAATGATAGACACGAATTAAGTCAAATAGACTTAATTCGTGAATCTATTCCAAGGATAGCGGTTTGGCGGTTGGCTAGTTACAGTGATGATTTCATCTTTAGTTGGATGTTTAAATTTGATTTCAGAACTCCATAAAGCGATTTGTTCGCCGACTTTACTAAGCTTGTTATAGCGCTGATCGCCGAAAATCGGAGTGTTTTGATTTGAAAGTTGAACGCGTATTTGATGTGAACGACCAGTATGAAGTTTAACTTCGAGTAGGCTGAGTGCTTCATCTACACCGATAGTTTTATAATCAAGCACCGCGCGCTTTGCGTCCTTTGTATCTTTACTCGTAACATAAGACGTGTTCGTCTTACGGTTTTTAACTAAATAGTCTTCAAGCGTACCGCTATTATTTAGATGGCCTTCAATGACCGTTAAGTATTTGCGCTCGAACGTCTGTTTACGAATTTCATTTGAAAGGCGACTCGCACCTTTAGACGTTTTCGCAAACACAATCGCACCACCAACTGGACGGTCGAGACGATGGACGAGACCTAAAAAGACATTGCCCGGTTTATTGTATTTTTCTTTAATATATTCTTTTACGATCGTCAGCATGTCTTTATCATTCGAATCATCCGCCTGAACCGGTATATTATTCGGCTTCGTTACAGCAATGACATGGTTGTCTTCGTATAATATTTCTAAAGTCATAGTTTAACCTTCTTTGTAATAGTAATTCAATTCAACGGTATCACAATAATTAGTATAAGACGAATGAAATATAAAAAGTCCTTCACAAGTCATAATATTTTGAGACTATCTCTAAATAGTTATGTAGTGCGAAGGACTTTTAGTTTGATAAAAAACTTTCGTGAATTCAATCATAAACTCCTATTCTAAGTTAAAGGGTTTCCAAACAAGTAAATTAAAATAAATGCAACGAGAAAACCGAGTAAGAATATACCGAGGTACTTCGAGTTTTTCATTATAAATCAACTCCTCATAATTTACTTAAATTATTTGCATTAATTTGACAGTTACCTGATGAATCACAGACGCTCATATTACCTTCTTTTGTAACGATGATATAGTAGCCAGGTGGATAAGTGGTACCAACAAGAGCTTTTTCTACCCACTCTAATCCATTTGCAACCCAATATGATGCATTGTGTCCAGTAGTATATTCTATAACACCATCAACTAAATAACCTACTAACACACCACCGACAAAAATAGCTACAGCAGATGCAGAATTTTGCTCCACTTCACTGTTGGTATTATAATGCATTTCATCATAATTTTTTTCATAATTAGAGGAAGCGGATACAAAAGAATTGTTAAGTGTAAACGATGTAGTTAACATAATAACAATTGCAAATGATGAACAAATTTTTTAGTAAACATTATTATCACCTCCATTCAATATTACTTAAATACCCTTAAATTTTAATTTTAAACATAATATTTAATTTTGAATATTATTAAGAAATATAAAGGTATTATGA
>NZ_MBFG01000026.1 GCF_001696685.1 Nosocomiicoccus ampullae | reverse complement strand
AGAAGTCGCGCTCGACTTGCATGTATTAGGCACGCCGCCAGCGTTCATCCTGAGCCAGGATCAAACTCTCCATAATAGTTAGAGTTTTCTAGCTCTTTATAAAATGCGTTTTATACTAGTCGCTCTAGTTCTTGTTACTTTTAATAGTAACTTCTTTTTATCGGAATTAACGTTGACATATTGTCATTCAGTTTTCAATGTTCAGTTGGTGCGCTTTTTGAAAAGCGCAATATCTACTATAGCACGTTCGTTTTTAAAACGCAACTATTAAATTCAAAATTAAAACTTTTTGTTTTCGTTCTGAATTTCTTTATTGTGATTGCTCACAAGATAGTACTATACATCGTCTATATTTTAAATGCAAGTGTTTTTTAAAAATCAATTTTAAAAGTTGAGTAGAAATCATTCTACTCAACTTTATTTAGATTTCTGTTCTATATTCTATCGCTCTCGATAGCGTTACTTCATCGGCATACTCTAAATCTCCACCGATAGATAACCCTTGTGCGAGTCGCGTCGTTTTTATACCAATCGGTTTAACGAGGCGAGTAATATACATCGCAGTAGTTTCGCCTTCAATATTTGGATTCGTCGCGAGTATTAACTCTTTTACGTTTTCGTCTTTTAATCGCTCAATTAAACTCGGAACATTAATATCCTCTGGACCAATACCATCCATCGGTGAAATCGCACCGTGTAGTACGTGGTATAGTCCGTTATATTCACGCATTTTCTCCATCGCAATGACGTCTTTTGTATCTTGAACGACACATATCATCGAGCGGTCACGGTTTTTATCCCTACATATATAGCATGGATCTTCGTCCGTAATATGACCACAGACCGAACAATATTGTAGTTCTCGTTTGACATCCATCAAACTTTTAGAGAAATCCACAACGTCTGTCTCTTTCATATTGAGAACATAGAACGCGAGACGTTGCGCTGTTTTTGGACCGATACCAGGCAATTTCATAAAACTATCAATAAGTTTTGATATTGGTTCTGGATAATACATATTACATCAGCCCTGGGATGTTTAGCCCTTTAGTATGTTGACCAAGTTTTTCAGAAACGAGTTCGTCCGCTTTATTTAATGCGTCGTTTGTCGCCGCTGTAATTAAGTCTTGTAGCATTTCGATATCTTCTGGATCGACAACTTCCTCGTCAATCACTACATCTAAAATTTCTTTATGACCTGACACTGTTACTTTTACCATACCACCGCCAGCGCTACCTTCTATCTTTTCTTCTTTTAATTTTTGTTGCTCTTCTTCCATCTTCTTTTGCATTTTCTGCATTTGTTTCATCATATTTTGCATGTTACCCATTCCGCCACGCATTTATAAAACCTCCAATAATATATTTACTGTATTTATTTTAATCGGACTGACCTTTTATTTCAACGATACTGCTATCAAAGAGTTCTTTTGCTTTGTCAGAAGACTTTACTTCCTTCATAGTTTCTTCTCTAGATTCTTTAAAATTCGCAACATATTTCTGTCGAACGTCTTCCCAAGCCTCTTCTGGTACTCCGACCACTTTTACTTTCTTCCCTATTATAGGATGAATCAATCGTTCTAATTCTTCTGTTTTATTACTATCGTTGTTTATAAGTTCAGAATGTACCTCGTTTTTAAACTTAATAAGCACTTTCGTTTCACTCGCAGTCACCGGATCTGAGTCTTTAATAAGTGCACGAAGTGAGTTTTGTCCCTGTGCTTCAACGTGTTGTATAACATTTGCCCATTCTCTTTTAATTTTTCCTGTATCTTCATGATTCGCTTTATCGAGTACTTCTTTAATTTTTTCGAAAGAATATGGTTTGTTTCGTGGAATTTTTCTCTCTGGCATCTGTCTCACTGGGGCACCATTTTGAAGTGTCGCTTCAAGTGCATTCACTTTTCTTTTTAACGCCTCAATTTCTCCATTATTAGATGAATGAGATTGGTTGTTTACTCCATTATCTTTCTTCAGAACTTCGATCATTTTAACGATGACCACTTCAAGATGCACAGACACATTGACACTAAAACGCATCATGACCATCGCATCATTTAAAATATCAATCATTTGATAAAGTTTCGAATCATCCACTGTGTTTAGTGCGTATTTGTCATCATCATATAGTATCGTATCTCTTAAATAATAGACGAGTTCATGGACAAGACGAATCGGATCTTTACCCTCATCTATAAATTGATGATATTTCATAAACGCTTCTCTAGTTTCGAGATTTAAAATGAGTTGCATAAATTCATTTAACTCATCAAATTTAATACCACCAGTAATCATTACTGCGTCATCTAATGTAACTTTATTACCACTATATGCAATCACTTGGTCGAGAATCGATAACGAATCTCGCATTCCACCTTCAGCTGAACGAGCGATATAAGCGAGAGCATCTTCTTCGTACTCTACATTTTCAGCATCAGAGACATACTTTAACCGTTCAATAATCTCTTCAGTTTCTATCGCTTTAAAATCAAAACGTTGCGTTCTAGAAATAATCGTCGCTGGGATTTTATGCGGTTCAGTCGTTGCAAGGATAAAAATCGCATGATTCGGTGGCTCTTCGAGCGTCTTTAAAAGCGCGTTAAAAGCACCTGTCGTTAACATATGGACTTCATCTATAATATACACTTTGTATTTCGCTTCGTTCGGTGCATATTTTACCTTCTCACGAATATTACGAATCTCGTCTACACCATTATTAGATGCTGCGTCGATTTCAATGACGTCGTTCGAGCTACCTTCTGTAATACTTTTACAAATCGCACAATCATTACACGGTTCTCCACCGTGATTGTTAGGACAATTCACTGCCTTAGCAAAAATTTTAGCAATCGACGTTTTACCCGTCCCACGTGGACCATTAAAAAGATACGCATGAGATTCTTTGTTACGTTCGATCGCATTTTTTAACGTTTGCGTTATGTGCTTTTGACCGACTACATCGCCAAAACTTTGCGGTCTAAACGCACGATATAGTGCTTGATATCCCAAATTTCCGCACCTACTTCTTTAACAAATATTACTCTAATTATACCATACGTCGACTCAGAATTTTTACTGATTAAGAACAACAAAAAAGCAGAACTCAAGGAATTCCCTCAGTTCTGCTTTCTTATAATAAAAAACCGTGCACCACTTTGTCGAATATCAAACACAAGCGTTACTCACGCATTCGACTCAACCTCGGCTGCCCTACGGCACATAGAATGGGCCACTTAATGCTGCTTCCTTCCGGACCTGACATGGTTCATGACGTTCTATTGCATAGGACCGAAGTCTCAACATCGACGTACGTGAGGCAGACCTCACATCTGATTCCTCGAAAGTGGGATTCGGTCTTGCTAGAGCGGATTGCAAGTACAGGGCACCGCTAATTCCCCACTTAGCACGGTAAAATTAATATTAGCAAAAAATAATATCATTGACAACCGTTATTTCTTTTTACGAAGGAAAAGCGCCACTAAGCCTGCGAGCGTTAATAACACAACACCTACAACCGCAAAGATAAGTGCCTTTGAAGCCTCTTTAATTTGAGGATCATTCTTTTGAATTTCTTCCTCTACAACTTCACTCTCGTCTGCGCTGTCATCTTTAATATCGATATCAATATTTACTTTGTTTTTATTTTCAATTTCAACATCGACAGACTCATTTACCGCTTTTCCATTCACTTCTACAACTTTTACAGTATGCGTCCCTGGTTGAAGTTCTTGAGCGACATAGCGCCCATTAGGATCCGTTTCAATCACTCTGTTACCCACTTCAACTTTCGCCTGAACAGGTTTGTCATTTAGTGTCACTCGTCCGCTAATCGAATAGCTCTCTTGATTGACAGCGACGACAACCGATTCCCTAGACGCTTCTTGTTGAACAGGTGTGTCCACTGGTGGAGTGACCTCTGGTGGAGTGACCTCTTGTTGCGGCTGTTGATTTTGTCCATCATTAGGATTTTGATTCCCATCAGTTCCAGGTGTTTGCAACGAATCACCTGGATTATTATTGCCGTCGTAATTCCCTGGGTTATTATTTTCATCATAATTTCCCGGGTTATTATTTTCATTATAATCTCCCGGATTTTGATTGTTTAAGTTTCCATCATTTTCATCTGCATAGGCAGGTGTTGAAATGAGTAACCCACCTAGAAGTATCGCAATCGATTTTTTCATTGTAATTCTCCTTCAACACTTCTTTTCGTATTCGTTTATTATAAACATTATACCATGAATAAGCCTATGTCCGTCGGGTTTTTCATTTATCCTACTCTTGATTGTCTCTTTAATGTTTCATAATATAAATAATGAATAAATAATAAAGGATGAAACATATGAGCGAACTTAAAACGAAAGGCTATAAGCGCTACGATTATATGAAAGAACTATACTATGAAGGAATTGAAAAAGACTTTGAAATTCTTCGAGACTATTTTCGTAATGATTTACCTGAAGATGACTACGCAAAAGGGCTAAACCGTTATAGACGTTATTCACGTGCACTCGTATTACCAACGAGTCAACAAATCGAATGGCTACCAAACATTCAAAAAGACGGTAAAGAATATGCAGCTTACTTCCAAGGTAAATTTAACCCAGAACACCCGGGTGATTACCGTGAATTCGCAGCAATTGATGATCATATTTTAAACAATACACTGCTTCAAAAAATCATTATGGCAGATTATAATGAGACGTTTTGGAATGAAGAAGATCTTATCATGCCAATCCACGTCGGTGTACATTTTGTAAAACTTCGCGTTGAACATGAAGACGACGTCGCGGTTTCATCACCAAACTCGTTACATCAAGACGGTGAGCCTTTTACATTTGCACACCTGATTGAAAGAAGAAACGTTGAAGGTGGAACGAATGCGATCGGAATCCCGGAAGTGCGTCATAAACTTCCAGAAGAAACAACAGACGGTGAACTACACGAAGTATTTGAAATTACAGAGCCGTTAGAATCATATGGGGTCGCAGACCACATGGTCAGCCATTACGTTAGTCCAATCACGCGTGGTGAGAAGGATGAAGAGGGTCTAAGATCGGTCCTTCTTATCGATTATCAACTGACAGTTGTCGCTGAAATGGAAGAATAAATATACTTCTTTTTAATAAATATTAAGTTTTACGCATATAAAACGTTTCCATGATATAATAATTAAAAACAGATAAAGGAGATAGGTCTATGACGATTCAAGATTTTGTAATTGACTTTGCATTTGCATCTATCCTCGTCTTAATTGGACAGTTCCTCAGATCTAACTTAAAAGTATTCCAAAAGTTCTTCATACCTGCGAGTGTACTCGCTGGATTTTTAGGGCTAATATTTGGTCCAAACGGTCTTGGTTGGATACCATTTTCTGAGGCAATGGGTGGTTATGCTGGACTTTTAATCATTTTAGTATTCGTAGTCGTTGGAGTTAACGGTTTTGAATTTAAACGCGGGTCCGGTGAAGAATCACAACTTAAACGTATTCTCGGATATCAAATATTTAAAATTATCGTGTGGGCACTACAAATTTTCGTACCACTCGTATTTACAATTTTCGTTCTAAAGAAAATTTGGCCAGGACTAAACGATGGCTTTGGAATGTTACTTCACTCTGGATTTTACGGTGGACACGGAACAGCGGCAGCTGTCGGTTCAACGTTTGCAGATTTAGGGTTTGAAGATGCACAAGATATTGCGATCACATTCGCGACGTTCGGTATTTTAACAGGTATATTCGGAGGAATTTTTTTAATCAACATCGCAGCACGTAAAGGTCAGACAGCTTATATGAAAGACTTTAAGTTCATAGATGGAGATATGAAAACTGGACTGATTTCATTCCAAAACAGACGTCCATTCGGTCAGCAAACAATCTCATCTGTTTCGCTAGATACATTAACATATCACGGCGCATTTATCGTCGCATTAACAGGTATGACGATCGTACTTAACAGATGGCTTGCTGAGCATGTATTAGCTGGAATTCCTGACTTTACTCTCGGATTCATCTTAGCGCTTATATTCTTCTTACTTCTTAGAAATACGCCAGTATATGATTACATCGACAAAGATGTGAATACGAGAATTTCAGGTTCCGCAACAGATTATCTCGTTATCTTCGGGATTGCGTCAGTTAAACTAGATGTCGTTATGTCTTATGCTGGACCGATTATTTTATCACTGATTGTTGGTTGGTTACTTGTATTCATTATCATTTGGCCACTCGGTAAGGCATACAGTAAAAATGATTGGTTCGAACGCTCAATTTTCGTATACGGTTATTTAACAGGAGTATTCGCAATCGGATTTGTATTATACAGAATTGTCGATCCTGACAACATCTCTGAAACAATTGAAGATACAGCGATGACACCAGCCACGAACATTGCCGAAATTGTCGTGTGGTCACTGTTCCCAGCACTACTAATAAGTGGGCAGTGGCTCATTGCAGCAGCAATTCCATTCGTGATTATTATCGCGAGTATTATCGCTACAAAAGTTACAGGATCATGGGTCTTTAACGTACCAGATAGCGAACGAAATGTATTAAAAAATCAAATGAAATAACAAAAATCCACGTCTATCAAATGATAAACGTGGATTTTTCTATTACCAACCAATATCGTCAAGTGGAATGAACTACTCACCTAAAGTTGGACACTAAGATCCAACATTATATTTTTAATAAATTAAGCTAAGTTTCTACTTTTCTTTTTGTATCTCTAACTGATAATCATCGTTCGCTTCATTAATAATATTAGTTTTAAGTAAAAAAATAGTTACAATTAATGTTAAAACACCAGCAAATATATTGACTACAAAATATAACTCCAAGTCATAGAGCAAACCAAATATGAAAAAGCCTATTGGCATTGTCATCATAGAGAAAACAGAAATTAAAGAAAATACTCTCCCTTTCATAGAATCATCAATAGTTGTTTGATAGTAACTCATGATAGGTGTATTAACAAATTGAACACATAAAGTAATTAATATAAATAATAATGAAATCAAAATAGTATTTCCTATATCACTTAACTCTAAATATATTGGTAAAGGTAACAGAGCAATAATAATCGCAAATAACATGCTAAATATTTTAGCGATCGACAAAGGCTTTTCAAAAACTTTCACCGTACTAATAATCATGCCACCTAAAATAGTACCTACAGATAATGCCGCATAACAAAATCCTACTAAAGTTGAATTAAGTTCTAAAATATTGATGAGCATCTTAGCAGGCAATATACTAATTGTTGTCGTAACAAAGTTTATAAAGAATAAATAGATTATAATCATTTTAAGGATGCTACTCTCTTTAATATATTGAATTCCACCCGAAACATCTTTGAAGAATTGTTTTATACTCGAAATTTCTTCGTTTTTTTCCTCAATCTGATTCTGTTGTTTAAATTTTAAATTAAAGTCAAAACTTAATGCGATGATATTAAATACAATAAAAATCATAATCATTATTTCAAATGAAAAAATTCCAATTAAAGCACCTGCTATAATGGGTCCTAAAAGTGATGCAGATTCTGTTAGTATAGACGAGTATCCATATACTTTTTGAACTTTATCAACATTAAATAATGCAGTAATCGCTGACTGAAAAGCATTCCCAACAAAAGATCCTGTAATCGTCATTAGTGCCGTAGTAATATACAAAGCGATTAAATTAAATCCAAAATAGTATGTATAGACTAATAATCCTATTAATATAAGAGGATCAAGTGCTTCACCCAGGATAATTATACTTTTCTTGTTTCTAGAATCTGATATCACACCTGCTACTGGTAAGAATAATAGTGATATAAGAGTAAAAATTATTAAGTTAATAGACGAATATATAGCGGAACCAGTGTAATACATAATGTAAAACGATACTGCAAATGTATAAGTGTTACTACCAAAAGCAAGAAATGCGCGACTGAGTAAATATAAAATTAAGTTTTTATTCCAAAAACCTTCTTT
>NZ_MBFG01000025.1 GCF_001696685.1 Nosocomiicoccus ampullae | reverse complement strand
TATCTACTGTAAAATTAAGTTGAGTCATTTGTATTCTCTCCCTGTTAATTTTTGTTGGTAACTAAATTATAACAGAGAATGCGATGGCTCTTTTTTCTATTTTACACAATTATATGGACGTAACTAGAAATCGCGAATTTCACCGACGATTCGATGATTCCCGTCGGCGAATAGGAATTTCGCCGACGAAAGTCCTGTTAGCGTCGGTGGGGAATCGAATTCACCGACGATTCGTCAGAATTATCGGTGAGATACAACTATCACCGACGATTCCACCATACCAACTCACCACGCGGCTAAATCTAACCAATCGAACCGATGAAACATCCTGAAAAATAGAAAAAACCGAAATTCCATCAGAATTTCGGTTTTATCATCTTTAATTATTTCTTGTTTACTGAAGCGTCGTAGATTTTTTCTACTGAATCAGCGAGTAGGTTGTTGAATTCTTCATCAGTTTGATCGACTGATAATCCTTCTGTTAACCCGCGTGAGAAGCTCGCGATGATTCCTTCGTTTTCTTTTAATAGTTCGTTTGCTGTTGCACGGCTATATCCACCTGATAATGCAACGACACGAATGACGCGTTTGTGGTCGACTAATTCTTTGAAGTTATTTCTTACTGAAGGTATTGTCAGTTTAAGCATGACGTCTTGTCCTTCTTCTAACTTATCTAATTCTTCTAAAATCGCGACTTTTAAAATGTCTTCGATTTTTTCTTTGTCTTTAGAGTTGATGTCAACTTCAGGCTCGATGATCGGTACTAACCCTTTAGCTAAGATTTTCTTACCGATTTCGAATTGTTGTTCTACAACTTCTTTAATCGGACCTTCGTTTGCTTCATGGATGACTGAACGCATTTTTGTACCGAAGATGCCGTGTTCGTTTGCACGGTCTAATAACTCATCAAGTTCAGGCATTGGTTTCATTAGCTGAACGCCGTTTTCTTCATCAGCAAGTCCTTTATCTACTTTTAAGAATGGCGCGATACCTTTGTCTCTTAAGTATTCCGCAGTGTATTTACCGTCAACTTTACTTTCCATCGTTTGTTCGAAAAGAATTGCACCTAAGATTTTGTCGCTAGTAAATGCTGGTGACGTAACGATACGTGTACGCATTTGGTGTACAAGATCGAACATTTCCTCTTCAGTATCGTAGCTATCTTCAGCGATACCGTATAAACGTAAAGCTTTAGGTGTTGAACCTCCACTTTGGTCTAACGCTGCAATAAATCCATTACCGTTTTTAACTTTGTCTAAATGTGACATGTATGAATTCCCACTCCTAAAATAATATTAAGCATAATCGCTCATCATCTATATTATGCTAGATTTCTCGATTTAGTTCAATATGTAAGCAATTTATGTATAATATAATTATGGATAAAGTACAACTAACTCAAGTGAGTAAGCATTTCGGAGATATGAGTGCATTACGAAACGTAAATATAAATATAAAAGAAGGAGAATGTTTGGCAATTGTCGGTCCGTCAGGATCAGGCAAAAGTACAATTTTACGCATAATTGCTGGACTCCTTGAACCGTCACATGGTGAAGTGTATATCGATGGTCAAAGAATGACCGATGCTAAACCGAAGGACCGTAATTTAACATTTGTGTTTCAAAACCTTGCACTGTACCCGCATTTAACAGTGAAACAAAATATCGAGTTTAGTATAAAGAAAAGTATGAGTAAAGAGGTGCTCAGAACTCACGTTGAAACGATTGCGACTGAACTTGGTATTAAACGACATTTAGAAAAACTTCCGAACGAATTGTCAGGCGGTGAGCGTCAGCGTGTCGCTCTAGCTAGAAGTCTAGCGACAAATGCGGATATTATATTAATGGATGAACCACTCGCTAGTCTTGACACAAGTTTAAAACGAGAAATTACTGACTTAATTTTACGCATTAAAACTGAAGAAGAGAAGACGATTATATATGTTACACATGATCATAATGAGGCGATGAAATTAGGAGATAAAATACTCGTTCTTAAAGACGGAGAAGTCGAGCAATTTAGTGACGCGTCTAAAGTGTATCGTTATCCAAATAATCCGTTCGTTGCACAGTTTTTCGGGACGTATCCGATGAACGTCTTTAAAGACAACGGTAAATTATTCGCTATAAGACGAGAAGATATAAAAATCGTTGACGATGGAATTCCAGTAACCGTCGATGATGTTGAAATCGTCGGAGGGGATGCATTTGTTTCATTTACATATCTGAGTCAACCGATGGTATTACTAGCGAGAGACGAGAATGTAACTGTTCACGATGACATTCATATACAGTTTAAATTACTACACGAATTTCAATAAGGAGAATGACCAATGAGCGTAATTGAACCAATTTTAAATAGAAAAAGTACGAAGATATTTAAGAAAACAGAACCGATTTCTAAAGAAGCGGTTGAAACGATTATAGAGGCTGCAATCCAAGCGCCGAACCATCACATTACTGAACCTTGGAAGTTTATTGTCATGCAAGGAGAAAACATGCAGCAGTTTTATGATGCGGCAATGGAATTCCAAAAAAACCGTGACATTAGTGAAGAAGAATTTGAGCGTATGAAAGTTAAAATGGTCAGTAAAACGATGGTTGCTCCAACTGTTATTTTAGCGGTCTATAGTAAAAATAAAAATAAGACACGCGGTAAATACGAAGAAGACATTTTAGCGGTCGGTGCAGCAATTCAAAATATGCTTATTCAAGCGACGAGTATGGGCATCGATTCTATTTGGAAGACTGGGCCAGTTTATAATGCTACAGAAGTAAAGTCAGCACTAGGTATAGAGGAAGACGAAGAAGTTGTAGGCGCAATTTTCTTTGGAGAAAACGACAACGCAAAAGAACTTCTTAGAAAACGTACTGATAAACAAGAAAAAACAATTTGGCTATAAAAATAACTATCCTTTTATATTAAAAAGGATGGTTATTTTGTGTTTATAATGCTGCAAATTGTGCATCGTGTAACGCTCGGTAAAGACCTTCGCTATTTTCTAGTAATTCTTCGTGTGATCCGGATTCTTCAATACCGTTTGGTGTCACAACTAAAATACGATCTGCGTTTTTAATTGTCGCAAGTCGATGAGCGATAACAAGTGTCGTACGACCGACTGCGAGTCGGTTTAACGCGGATTGTATTTCTCGCTCTGTTTCAGTATCTAATGCACTTGTCGCTTCGTCTAGTATTAGAATCGGTGGATTTTTTAAGAACATACGTGCAATCGAAATTCTTTGTTTTTGACCACCAGATAATTTCACGCCGCGTTCACCGACGACTGTGTCTAAGCCTTTAACATAACTATCGACAAGATCTTTTAACTGTGCTTTTTCAAGCGCATCGTAAATTTCTTCATCGGTCGCATCAGGTTTACCATATGCGACGTTTTCTCTTAACGTTCCTGAGAATAGAAATACATCTTGTTGAACGATACCGATATTTTCTCTAAGTGATTTTAATGAGTATTCCTTAATGTTCGTGCCGTCTATCGTAATTGCACCGTCAGATACTTCATAAAATCTCGGAAGTAAACTCGTGATCGTCGTCTTACCCGCACCACTTGGCCCGACAAGTGCGACAGTTTCTCCAGGAGTTACGTTAAACGATAAGTCGTTTAAGATTTTTTTATCCTCATATGAGAATGAGACGTTTTGGTAGACGATTTCGCCTTTAGGATTTTCAAGCGCTATTGGATTTTCAACTTCTTTAATTTCTGATTCGACGGCCATCGTCTCAGTAAAGTGTTTAAATCCAGCAATACCATTTGGATATAATTCGATGACGGCGTTAATTTTTTCGAGTGGTTTAAATAATATATTTGAAATTAAAATAAACGCAGCGAAATCCCCGTAAGAGATTTTATCGTTTAATACGAAGTACGCACCCGCAATTAAGATGAATACTGTCACAAAACGCATGAGCATATATGAAATTGAGTTGTTTAACGCCATGATTTTATATGCTTTAAGTTTTGTCGCTCTAAAGCGTGAGTTAATTGCTTTAAATGCTTTAATTTCATCTACCTCACGAGCGAATGCTTGAACGAGGCGAATTCCACCGATTTTATCTTCAATTAAATGGTTGAATTCAGAGACACGTCCGAATAATTCTCTAAACGCAACTGTCATCTTTTTGTTGAAATAAATAGCGATGATTAAAATCAGCGGTACGATCACAAATGAAATGACAGCAAGTTCAGGGTTAATCCAGAACATAATTCCAAATGCACCGAGTAGTGTCATCACGGCAATAAATAAGTCTTCTGGCCCGTGGTGTGCTATCTCACCGATATTCATGAGATCGTTTGTTAAACGTGTTAACAACTTACCTGTTTTTGTATTGTCAAAATATCTGTACGATAAATATTGAATGTGACTATATAAGTCGTTACGGATATCTCGTTCAATATTTGTACCGAGTAGATGTCCGTAATACGTCACGACATACTGTAAAAACGTATTGAGTATGTATACAGCGAGTAATCCAACTGTTGCGAGTAATATAATTTTAAAGTTACCTGTCGGCAGTAAATTATCTATAAAACCACTGACGATGAGTGGGAAAAGTAACTCTAATAATCCGACAAACACTGCTGATGAAAAATCAATCATAAACAGCGTCTTATACGGTTTATAATATGAAAAGAATCGCTTCATATAGCACCAGCCCTTAAATAAGATTATCAAAATTATAACATAATAAAATTACGACACTTAAAAAGAATGATTTATAAATAATGAATATGATAAAATAAAAACGAATTTATAAAAAAGGACGAATCATATGAATAAATTAAACATTGGGTTAATATACGGTGGAAAATCAACGGAGTATGAAGTATCACTTCGCTCAGCGAAGAGTGTTTTAGATGCACTCGATAAAAATAAATATAACGTTCGTTTAATTCACGTACTAAAAACCGGCGAGTGGGTCACTACAACAGATTTAACAGAAATCGACTTAACATTAGTCGACGAAAAAGAAACGATGAAAGTGATTCCGGGTAATCAATTTGAGACGGAATCTGGTGAAATTCAACTCGATTCAATCTTCTCGGTACTTCACGGCACGTATGGTGAAGATGGCAACATTCAAGGATTACTTGAATGTGCGAACGTCGCTTATGTCGGCTGTGATACGAAAGGTAGCGCAGTCGCTATGGACAAAGACGTGACGAAAAGGTTACTCGATTACCATCATATTCAAGTGGCAAACGGAATCGTCGTTCATTCTTATGAAAAGGATGTCGTCGATTTTAACTTAATTGAGGAAGCACTCGGTTTACCAATGTTTATAAAACCTGCGAACCAAGGTTCTTCAGTCGGTGTAAGCAAAGTAGAAAATGAAAACGAATTTAATCATGCTTTAAACGATGCATTTAAATTTGACGATAAAGTACTCATAGAAACGGCGATTGTCGGTCGTGAAATCGAAGTGTCTGTCCTTGGCAATGACGAGTTAATAGTATCGATTCCAGGTGAAATTGTTTCAAACGTTGACTTTTACGATTACGAATCAAAATACTTAACAGATGACGGTGCGACGCTAATCATTCCTGCTAAACTGACAGAGGACGAAACGAAAAAAATTCAAGAAGTCGCAGAACATACGTACCGTACACTCGACTGCTTAGGGTATGCACGTGTAGATGTATTTTTAACTGAAGATGGAGAAGTGATTGTAAACGAAGTCAACACGTTACCTGGATTTACATCGATTTCAATGTATCCAAAACTAATGGAACAAAGCGGTATACCGTATAGTGAATTACTCGATCGATTAATCGGTTTAAGTATTGAAAGATATAACGAAAAAAATAAGTTAACACGTGATTCTGGATTTTAATTTTCGATAAATTACATGGATAAGGGAGATTACTATGAAAGAACAACTTACAGAAAGACTCATTAGATATGCAAAAGTAGACACTCAGTCCGACGCTTCAAGTAAAACGACGCCTTCTACGAGTAAGCAGTGGGATCTTTTACATATGTTAAAAGAAGAGTTAGAAGAAATTGGTTTATCTGATATTACTCTCGACGATAATGGGTATTTATTTGCAACAATACCTGGTAATGTCGATGCTGAAACAGTTGGTTTTTTAGCACACGTTGATACAGCGACAGACTTTACAGGAACAAACGTTAACCCACAAGTCGTTCAGTATAAAGGTGGCGACATCATTTTAAACAAATCACAAGATATCGTCATGACTGTAAAAGAGTTTCCGAACTTAAACAATTATGTTGGTCATACACTTATTACAACAGACGGTACAACACTTTTAGGAGGAGACGACAAAGCAGGTATTACTGCAATCGTCACTGCCGCTGAAGCGATTTTAAATAGCGATATCGAGCACGGTGATATCCGTATTGCATTTACGCCAGATGAAGAAATAGGTCGTGGACCTCATAAGTTTGACGTCGAGAAATTTAATGCAGACTTTGCATATACAATTGACGGTGGGCCAGTTGGTGAACTTCAATACGAAAGTTTTAACGCTGCCGGTGCGAAAGTAATTATTAAAGGTAAAAACATTCACCCAGGTACTGCGAAAGATAAAATGATCAATAGTTTAACAATCGCTTCTAAATTTGCTTTAGAGTTCGACCCTGAAGATACTCCAGAATGTAGTGAAGGGTATGAAGGATTTTTCCATTTACTCACAATTAACGGTTCAACAGACGAAACTGAATTAGAGTATATTATTCGTGACTTTGATAGAGATAATTTTGAAAATCGAAAAGAAACGATGAAGAAAATTGTAGAGATATATCAAGATACGTATGGTCCACAAAACGTAAGATTAGAACTAGAAGATCAATATTACAATATGAAAGAGAAAATTGAACCTAAGTTTTATATCGTAGAAATCGCTCAAGAAGCTATGAAATCACTCGGTATAACGCCTGTCATTCAACCAGTACGTGGCGGAACAGACGGCTCTCAGCTATCCTTTATGGGACTTCCAACGCCAAACATATTTACAGGAACTGAAAACATGCATGGTAGATACGAGTTTACATCTGTAAATGATTTAGAAAAAGCGACAGAAACGATTATAGAAATCGTTAAACGTATCGCCCAAAAATAAAAAATACCGTAAAGAAGATTAATCTTCTTTACGGATTTTTTTTCGTCCATCGTCAACAGGACGTGCAGAGAAAGTTGAGTTTTTCATCATATCTTCACTCGTCACACGTTTTAAGAAAAACGCAGTGATGAGCCCTATTCCCATAAATACAGCACCGACGTTAAATGCTAAGTTAATGCCCTCAATTGTAATTTGGTTTTCAATTTCAGGTGTCACAACGTCCAGTTTATTTAAATTAAAGTTAATATATCCTTGCATAACAGAAATTAGTAAGGCGATACCAACAGCTCCAGATACTTGGTTTTGCATAGAGTTTAGAGAAGATCCATCTGGGGTTAAATCACGTGGCAAGTCGTTCATACCATTTGTCATAACTGGTGTGTTAACGAGAGTCATACCAAACGCACGAATGACGTAAATCGTTAAAATGTATGAAAAACTAGTATCTATTGTAAGTCGACCTAAAAACGCTGTCGTTACAGTCGCAAGTGTAAGACCGATAATTGCCATTCCTTTAGGGCCATACATATCAAATAATTTACCAGATACAGGGGACAGAAGTCCTAAAATTAACGCACCGGGTAACATGAGTAACCCTGTTTCAAGTGGCGAACGATGTTGTATATCTTGTAAAAAGATTGGGACTAAAATCATACCTGCAAATAGTCCCATATTCGTTGCAGCACTAATGATCGTTCCGAGTAAATACATACGATATTTATATACTCTAAAGTTTAACATCGGAACGTCTAACTTCATTTGTCGCATTACGTAAAAGTAAATGACAACAACACCAATGATAATTGGACCAAATGTTTGTATAGAAAGTAATTTATGGTCTCCAGCAGACACAAGTCCATATAATAATGCACCGAATCCAATCGTTGACATAATAACGGATGGAACGTCCATGACAGCTTTTTTATTTAGTAAAACGTTAGGTAGTAAAACAAAACCAGAAATTAAAAGTATGATTAAGATCGGTATCATCATTAAAAATAAGACGTGCCAATCATAACGTTGTATGACAACACCTGAGAGTGTCGGACCGATTGCTGGGGCGAAGAACATGACTAAACTGAACATCCCCATCGCTGTTCCACGTTTTTCAGGTGGGAAACTTCTAATTAGAGTATTCATTAGAAGAGGCATAAGTATTGAGGATCCTGTCGCTTGGATCATACGTCCTGCGATGAGCATCGGAAATGTTACAGAAAATCCTGCTAGAGACGTTCCGATTAAAAATAATCCCATTGAACTTAAAAATATTTTCTTCGCGCTAAAGCGGTTCATAAAATAGGCGGTCATCGGAATGATGATTCCAGCAACGAGCATATAAGACGTCGATACCCACTGAACGCTACTCGTTGAGATGCCAAAGTCATTTTTAATCGATGGTAATGCAACGTTTAAAAATGTATTTGATAAAAATGCGATAAACGCACCACTAATTAAAATGATAATTAAACGATAATCTGGCTTTTCGTTCGCATGTGCCATAGCTTTCCCTCCATATATTTTTAATCGAGATAATTATTATCAATAATAGTATATATGTAGAAACCTGCCACACTTCCTAATATAATAGATAATGCAACGATTCTTGGGAAACCGAAACTCGGTACGACAAACGTCACTCCCCAGTAAAATAATAAAATCATCAACGCTATGAGTGTAATTGCGAGTAATGGTTTAGACATAAAATATTCACTCCATATTAATTAAAAAACAATTATTTATTTATCATACCGTTATTTACGTATAGAATACAATTAAATAGTTTGATAGAAAAGGACGGATAGGACATGGATTATAAACTAAAAACATTTGAAGAAGAATACTTTAAAAGTCGTAATGACATACCAAAAGAACTATTAGATGGCATTAAACAACTCGGTATAGATTTTAAAGGTAAGAAAATTTTAGACCTCGGTGCAGGCCCTGGATTTTTATCTAAAATGTTGTCTGAAGAAGGTGCAACGGTTGACGCATTAGAGCCGAGTGAAATATTCAGAAAAATGGGAATCGATTATACGCGTGGTGACAACGTTAAATTCCATGACGGATTTGCAGAAAACACGCATTTAAGAGAAAACGATTATGACATTATTTTTGCATTACGTGCATGGCAGTATTTTGATTCAAATGAAGCGGTAAAAGAAGTGAAACGTCTATTAAAACCAAACGGTATGATGATAATTTCAGATTTAGGGTTTAGAGTAAATAACTCAATGATGAAAGAAACGATGAAAATCATTCGTGCAAATGCAAAATACAACCAATTAGAACCTGCAGGATCAAAAAAATATTCAATACAAATGATCAACAGTTTCCCAGTGGAATGGTTCAGTGACTTTAATTATCATAAATTTGACCTTACAAACCTTTTTAAAAAGGACTATAAAATAAAATTCACGGACGAAGAATGGTTGAAACGTATTGGAACGTCATCATGGCTTTCAAGATTTAGTGATCACCGTAAAGAGTCTGTACTAAAAGAAATTAATGATACGTTAAAAAAGTCCGTTGAAGGAGATATTTACGAGGTTCCACACGTCGTCAGTACAGCGATATTTAAAAATAAAAATAAAAACTAAAAGAAATGAATGTGTGAAAGCACATTCATTTTTTATGCAAAATTTAGGAAAACGAATACAAATTACATCAAAATTTCAGTGTAATTTGTAATTTTTATGTGTGTTAATTATCTAAAAACTTATAAAATAGACTGTAAATCGTTATCATTCGTATGTTTATTCATTTATATGTATAAATG
>NZ_MBFG01000024.1 GCF_001696685.1 Nosocomiicoccus ampullae | reverse complement strand
AATTATCAAATATAAATATTAAAACCTTTGAAGAATTTGAATATAACATCTTTAAGTTAGATGAATATCCAAATAACTATAGATTTGTTAAAACTTCATATGGTGATTCTTCATTAATGGTAATTGACTCAAACTATAATACTCAAAAAAATTTAATTGAAAATCAAAATAAAAAATATGATGATAATAAAACAATTCATTCTTCTGAGACAGAAGTAGAATTAGTTGAAACAGAAAAGAACCAAAAAAATATTAAAGATAACATACATAAAGATATCGAAGAAAAAATTTATGTCAATCCTGAAGTGAAAAGAGTGTTATTCAATATCGTAAATACCCTTGATACTACCTCTTATAGCATAGAGTTTTTATACAAAAGAAATGAAGAGATACTTAGGAATAATGGTATAAATACAATTAGTCAATTAGAAAAAGGACTTAAAGAGCTATCAACTTTATCGAAGTTCTTTGAATTGCACTCTTCAAATGGTAAATATTTTGACTATATAAGAATAGGCGAGAACAAAAGCCATATTTATAAATTAAGCGTTGTAAGAGACATACTTGATGACTTGAAAGTTGGCACATATACTTTAACAGATATTTATGATAATTATTTCGAAGTTTTAGAGTTTAATGCCATGGATAATAAAATGCTTCTAAAAACATTGTTACAACAAATACCTAGTAATATTAATGTTGTAATTAAAAATACTGCAAAAACTGGTTTTATAGTAATTGTAAGAGATTCCAATAATATAGAAGAAGCGATTGAAAATGAAGATAATGAAAAGGTAGAACAAAACGATTATATAGATACATTAGAAAGCGAAAAAAAGGAAGAAGACTTGAAAGTTAACGAAATAGACAACGAAATAGACTATGTAGAGTCTTCAAACCCTGATACATCTACATTTGAAAAAAGGAAAGATAGTGGTGAAGAGGATTTAATCAATGAAAAAACTGAAGAAGACTCAGAAAATGTGTTAGAAACTAGTAGTGATGATAAGGTAAGCTCTGACGATAATATAGTTGAAAAAGAATCAGAAAAATTAGATCGAGACAATACAAATGTAAAAGTTTGGCTATACTCAGTTTTAGATAATTTAAATCCGGGTCGCTTTAGCTTAAATATATTATTTGTTAGACATCATAATTACTTAACTAGAGCTGGTATTACATCAATAGAAGATTTTTTAAAGTTACTATTAAGTTTAGAGCAATTACCAAAATTCATAAGGTTAGATACTCTACATATGCCGGACGGTACACTAAAATATTTTCTTGATGTTTCTAGTAAAAGAAGTAAGACGTATAGATATAATGTTCTAAATGCTTTATTTAAAGATTTAAAATATGGAAGTTATTCAGTAACCACGCTTTATAAGAATCATTCGGAACATCTAAATGAGCATGGTATAGAGAATATAGAAACACTAAAAAAGTTATTACGTGAATATCATAATAATAAATATGCTTCATATCATGAAATCAACAATAATTATGGCTATGTCAAAATCAATTTAAATAAAGCTGAAGAAGTAAAGAAAACAAAAACTGAACTAAAGAAAATAGATTTTAAAGAAAATATCTATACCTATGATGATATGAAAAGCATATTAAAAGAAAATAAATTAAGTATGACTAATTTAAAAGATTATGGCTTTGCTGCTGAACGTGGTGTTGTATATTCAACTGATTTGTATGATGACGTAGAAGAGGCGATAATAGATTATTTAGGTGAAACCCGTATTATAAGAATAAAGAACAATAAAATACTTAATACAGTTAGAGGTAAAGAGTTTGTAAGTAACTCTCTTAAAAATTTTGATTTATTACATTACAGTTCAGATGTGGTAATTAACAATTATGTAGATAATGAATCATTGAAAAAAGATGTACTTATTGAGTTTATTGAGTTTATTAAGAGTCTAGATGACATAAAGTATTTTACAGTACCTTTATTACTTGAAAAAAAGTATGACAATCGTTTATTAGGATTGGGCTATCCAATTGAATTTTATGAACAGATTTTAATCAATTCAGATGAGTTTCATAGATTAAATCGCTCAACCCCTTATCTATTCTATAAAAGGGATGAAGGTAGATTAACATTTGCTGATTTTTATATGGACCAGATATTAGTCTATAATAAAAGTGTTGATATTTATGACTTTATTGAAGATACAAAAATCCGAACAGGGTTTGAAGTGGATAGATTACATGTAATTAGAGAATTAGAGAACCAAGATATATTTTATTCTCGCGAACTAGAGAGATTTTATTTATATGCTGAGGATTATTATAAAGAAATTTATAGATAATATGGAGTGTGTGATATGAATTTAATGGAACAAACTTTCGAAAAAATATCGACTAAGAAATTACCATTGAAAGGAAAGACCGAAGTACTTAATGTTTATAGAATACCGATAAACCATTTAAAATATAATGTGAAAAATGGTAGAATTGCGACTTTTGTAAGTCAATATTTAGATGAAGAAGGGCCTTTACCAGAAGATAAAGAAGAATTTAACAAAATTATCGAAAAGTTCATTGTTGATAGTAACTTTAAAGCATTTAATAATACGAAGAATAATATAAGGGAACTAGGTCAAATGGAGCCAGCGGTAGTTTTATCTGATGGTATTGTTATCGATGGTAATAGAAGGTTTACTGTTTTAAGACAACTAAATAGAGAAGAGAGTAATAGTGCGAAGTTTGAATACATCGACGCAGTCATTTTAGATAGAAAAATTTATAATGAAAAAGATGTTAAGAGATTAGAGCTAAATCTACAGCATGGCCTAGAAACAAGAGTAGATTATAATCCAGTTGAGAGGCTTGTAGACATTTACGAAACTTTAATCGCAGAAGATATAAACACGGGAAAACCTTTATTCACAATTAAAGAGTATGCACGAGACGCTCAGATGAAAGAATCAGAAGTGAAGAAAGATAAAGAAGTTGCCGAATTACTCCTAGAGTATTTAGAGTTTCTTCACCAACCTAAAAAGTTTCATATTGCTAGGGAACAAAAGGTAGATGGACCTTTAAGAGAAGTTCATCTAATTTTATCATCAAGAAAATTAGATCAAAGTAAACTGTTTGAAATTAAAGAGTTTCTTTTTGCTAACCTATTAACGCTTAAAGAAGACCCAACTAGAATGATTCGTGCCTTAAGAAAGCCATTAGAAGACGAAAGGCTTAAAGAAGAATTACTAGAGAAGTCAGAAGATACACTAGACAAGATTGATGAAGTACTTTCAAGTAATGAAGTTCAAGATGAAGTCGAAAAAACAGGTATTGTTAATGTGCCTATAGAAATCCAAGAAAACATCATTCAAGTAACAGAAGATGCAGTAGATAGCAGTAAATTAGAAGACGCTAGAAATCAACCAATAGAGGCACTGAGAAAAGCAGTAAACAACATTAAACAAGTTGATAAAAACTCTTTAACCTATTTTAATGATGAACTAAGAAACGGATTTAATGACTACTTATCTGAAGCTGAGAATCTTGTAAAAGATTTAAGGGAAGTTCTTGAAGATGCTGAATAAATTAGATGTTAAATCAGGTTATAATACGGCTGATGATAATCTAGCGAATGATTTTTTTAATAAAGTATTGAGAGAGGCAGTAGAGTATAAACGAGTAGCAGGATTTTTCAACTCGGCTTCACTTGCATATCTTTCTGAAGGAATAGAAGGATTAATACGTAATAAAGGTAAAGTAAAATTGATTATTTCTGAAGAAATATCAGAAAAAGACTACCAGTTGATAAAGCAGGGATATGAAAATAGAACTTCTATTAAACAAAATTTACTCGATGCTTTAGATAATAAGAATATGACTGATTTGAATGTTAAAAAGAATATTGCAAACCTTGCTTATTTAATTGAAATTGGTCTTGTAGATATCAAAGTAGGTTTCATGACTAAAGGTGAAGGTTTGTTCCATGATAAGTTTGGTATCGTCAAGGATAATTATAATAATTCTTTAGCTTTCCAAGGGTCTTTAAATGTCTCAGAAGCAGCAATACTCAAAAATTACGAAAGTATCTTTGTAAATAAAGATTGGTTACCATCTGGTAATGAACCAGTTCGTAATTTAGATAAAAGATTCGACAGACTTTGGGATGGTAGTGGTGATCGTAGTTTTGTTTTTGTGAAAGATTTTAACGATTTAATAATAAAGCGTTTATCTGAGTTCAGTGAAGGAAAAATTATTGTAGACAAAACTGTTCTAACTCCTGATGCAATAGTGTTCTATATGCAGGGGTCAAACCTAAGGATATTGAATAATCTAAGCTCAGATAATTTAAATTATAATCATCGACAGTTTAGAAAGCTCCGCTCAACAGGTTATTTTAAGAACGACGAATTTTGGCATGTAAACGATAATTTGAACTACAGACAAATTCAAGATTTAATCATGTTAGTAAAAAAAGCGAGTGTAAGACATAGTTTTAATTTTGAGGTTTCTAATTCAGTTTATGAATTTATAGAGAGTCGTATTTATAAAATCGAAGAAGTTTCAAAACAAGGCAAGTTAATTAAGTCAAAAGATACAAGCTTGCAAGAAAGCTTTAAAGATTTTGTAAATATAGTTAATAAAGAGGTCAGTCGACCGTTACGAGAAGCTCAGGCATGGGTCAGTTACTATATGGCTGTTATGAAAAGAAGCGGCAATTTTTCTGTCCCAGGTTCTGGTAAAACAGCAATGCTATATGGAACGTATGCTTACCTTTCTTCAAGAGAGAAAAACTTAGTCGATAAGATTGTAATGATAGGTCCTAAAAACTCGTTTAAATCATGGAGAGATGAATTTAAAGAAGTTTTTGGAGGGAAAAGAGAACTGAGAGTACTAGATATACACTCGGGTGGATTTAGCGAGGACATGTTAACTAGAAACGTAAATAACTATAATCTATTCTTATTTAACTATGAGTCTCTTGGAAGATACAAAAATCATCTCGAAAGAATAATCGATGATAAAACAATGGTTATTTATGACGAAGTACATAAGGTTAAAGGGGTCGAATCTAAGAGAGGTCCAATTGCAATTGATGTTGCACAGAATGCTAATTATAGATTTGTTTTAACAGGAACCCCGATACCTAATGGATATCAAGATGTTCATAACTTTTTAAAAATACTTTATCGAGATGAGTATGATGAATATTTTAAATATGATGCAAGTCAATTAAAACGTTTAGATGTCAGTAATGTTCAAGACTTTAACGATTGTCTATACCCATTTTATTGGAGAATTTCAAAGGCAGAGCTTGGAGTGCCTGAACCGAATAGAGATAATATTTATAGTTACGAAGCGTCTGAAGAAGAGCAAGATGTGTTGGATTTACTATGGAAAAAATACCGTCATCAACCGTTTGTCTTATACGCTCGATTAATACAATTCTCTTCAAATCCTAAACTGTTAAAGCGTAATCTAGATAAACGTCTTTTTACTAATAAATTTGAAGATCCAGATAAATTTGATGATGATGAGGTTGTTTTTGAGTACTTTGATGAAATGGAAGATTCCCCTAGGTTCACTGAAGATGAATTGCAGCTTATTGACACAATCAGTGAATCCACTAAATATAATAAAGCAAAAGAAAAAATTGTCGAGTTAGTTAATGAGAAAAAAACCGTAATTGTTTGGTGTATATTTGTAGACACGATGCAAAAGTTAGCAAGTCAACTCGAGCAAAAAGGTTTAAAAGTCGCTTTCGTTTATGGTGGAATTGATTTAGAGACTAGGGATAAAATCATTACAGACTTTCAAAATAACAAATATGATGTATTGATTACTAACCCACATACATTAGCAGAGTCTGTCTCACTTCACCATGTGTGTCATGATGCTGTTTATTTAGAGTATTCATTTAATCTAACTCACATGTTACAGTCTAGAGACCGTATACACCGATTGGGTTTACCTGATGATGCAGAAACTAATTATTATTATTTTATGTTAGAAGGACAAAAATTTGAGACGAATACAATTGATAGAAAAATATATGAGCGTCTAAAAGAAAAAGAAGATATAATGATGGAAGCAATTGAGGGTACATATGTTATGCCAGCTCATGACTTTGACGAACGTAAAGAAATCGAAGCAATGATTAATGAGGAATTAAAGCGAAAAATATAATCACTCACTCCTCTAAACGTAATGTTTAGGGGAGTTTTTCTGTTTTGATCATATATAATAGAGTAAATACTGAAAGGGTGGATTGATGTATTTAATGTCTAATAAATTTAGTATAGATTCTAAAACCATTCATATGATCACTCCAACATACCTCAACGTACTTTTAGATAAATATATAAATAATACGGATTTCTATTTTGAGGAAATTTGTCTTTTCTTATCACGTGACAACGATACTTGGCTTGCTGTTGATAATTGTTCAGAATCGTTGTTGATTGAAGAGTTTATTTCATTAGATTCTGCAGTTCAGTTTCTACTTGAATGTTAAGGTTTTGATTAGACATGTTGATATATAAAAGATATTAGCTATCCATGATGAACTACATCATTGTGATAGCTCTTTCTTTATATTTTTCTAATATAAACTGTTAAAAATCATCAAAATGAATTTAATAACTGTTAATTAGTAACAGAAAAGATTTACATTTTGTTAAAAAGTTAATATAATGAAAACTAGGTGATGGCTTTGTCTAAAGAATCAAGAAAATTAAAGATAGTTAATTACTTAACAGAAAATGAGAATGCCACAATTTCTTCATTATCTAAACTATTGAATGTGTCTGAAATGACAGTTAGAAGATATTTAAAAGAGCTTGAAGAGGAAGAGTTGGTTTTAGGAACGACTAACGGTTATGTACTAGTTGATTATATATCAACTGAACTACCTTTCTTTAAAAAACAACTTGTTAAAATTGATGAGAAGAAAGAAATTGCTAAAAAAGCGTTTAAGTTTATAAAACCGAATCAACGTATTTTTCTAGATGCAGGTACGACGACGTTTGAACTTGCTAAGTTGCTGAAGGATGTTAACTTTACTTTAACTATTGGTACCAATGATATAAAGTCTTCTTCGTTTTTAGTAGATAGCCATCATACAGTTCTTGTAACAGGTGGCATGATTCAAAATAATGTTGGTTCTATTTATGGTGCGCATACGACACGCTTTTTAGAGGAAGAAAAATTTGATATTTCTTTTGTAGCCACTGAAGCGATTCATGACGGAGCGATTTATGCACCTACAGCTGAAAAAGCCAATGTGAAGAGATTAATGGTAGAGTGTGGAAAAGAATCATGTTTATTAGTTGATGACAGTAAGCTAGATCGCTTTTCATACTCAAAAATCTGTAACTTAAATGAATTTGATTTGATTATTCTAAACGATGGTTTAAGTGTTTCTAGTAGGAAATACTTAGAACAATTTACTAAAGTGCTTTGAGGAGTTTTTTTAATTGAAAATCGGAATTATTGCAGATGACTTAACTGGTGCGAATGCAACAGGGGTTCGTATGAGTAAAAATGGTTTTCGACCTGCAACATATTTTTGTGAAAAGGATATTATAGATAATCCAAACATCGATACGGTAATTATTGATACAGATAGTCGGTACATGGCAAAAGACCTCCTAGAGGAACGTATAAATCATTCTTTACAGAGTTTAGATGAATGGGGTGCCAATTTTATATGTAAACGTATCGATTCAACAATGCGAGGAAATATTGGAAATGAAATTGATTTAATTCTTGATTACATAGGGGATGATAGTGTAGCTGTTGTTATACCTTCGTTTCCTGACTCACAGCGTATCTCTATCGGTGGCCATTTAGTAGTTAATAATGTGCCGTTACATAAAACAGATGCTGCTAATGATCCAATTATGCCGATTCGTACATCTTGTATAAGAGAAATTATTGCAACTCAGTCTAAATATGCTAAAGATTCTATTGATAATGTAGGACTCTTAACAATTAATGTTTTAGATGATTCGAATAAGTTTATTGAGGAATTTCAAAAGAACGTAGATTTAGGTAAAAGGATTATTGTGATTGATGCGTCTACTAATGATGACATTGACTTTATAGCAGAAGCATTAGCTAAATTAGACATAGCAATTATCCCGGTGGACTCGGGACCTTTTACATCCTCATATGCGAAGTTTAAAGTTAATCATAAAGTGGATGATAGTAAAATTATCGTTACGGTCGGTAGTGCAACTAAGGTAACAGAAAAACAACTATCGTATTTAATTGATCGTTTAGGAGTTCCCCCTGTACGACCGGATATTTATAAACTTGCTTCTTTTGACGATGAGTACGAACTAGAAATAGATAGATGTGTTCGTCAGTCAAAATTAAGTCTTATGAAGAACGAAATATTAATCATAACTACAAACGAAGAAAACCTTGTAATTATTGACATTCAAAAGATAGCAAGTGAAAACAATGTAAGTCCTGAAGTAGTTACAAAACGTATTACAGATGGCCTAGCATTAATAACCAAAAGAGTAATTGATGAAACTAATTATGAGATTAAAGGGTGTTTCACAAGTGGGGGAGACGTTACAGCATCTCTAACATCCATTATGAATGCGAATGGTATTACGTTATTAGATGAGGTTGCACCACTTACCGCTTATGGGACACTACTTGATGGTGAATATGATGGATTACCAATTATAACAAAGGGTGGAATGATTGGTGACATCAGGACAATTTATGAAGCAATTCAATATTTAAAAGCGACTTAATAGTAGGAGGAAATTTTAATGAGTAAAAAAGCAACTATTGCAGTACCTATGGGAGATCCAGCGGGGATTGGACCAGAAATTACAGTTAAATCATTTTTAAACGAAGAAGTATTAGACGGTGTTAATATTGTGGTTGTAGGAGACAAAGATGTTATTGAACGAGCGCTTGAAGTAACAAATACAGATTTAAATATTAACGTCATTGAATCGGTAAAAGATGCGAAGTTTGCAACTGATACGATTGATTTAATTGACATGAACAATGTAGATATGGATACATTTAAATTTGGCGAAATTCAAGCACAGTGTGGTCAAGCAGCATTTGATTATATTGAAAAAGCAATTGACCTTGCGATGAAACACGAAGTAGATGCTCTCGCAACGACACCTATTAACAAAGAATCGTTATACGCAGCAAAAGTACCGTTTATCGGTCATACAGAAATGCTAGAAGAACTTACGAATTCACACGATCCGTTAACAATGTTCCAAGTGTTAAACTTAAGAATTTTCTTCTTAACACGTCACTTATCTCTAAAAGATGCAATTGACCAAATGACTAAAGAGCGTGTGCGTGATTATATTGAACGTTCTTATGATGCGTTAATTAAGTTAGGCGTAGAGTCACCAAAACTTGCCGTTGCTGGTTTAAATCCACATAGTGGGGAGAACGGATTATTTGGTATGGAAGAGGTAGAAGAAATCACTCCTGGTATTAAGTCAGCACAAGAAGACGGATTTGATGTAACTGGTCCAGTTCCTGCAGATTCCGTATTTTTCCAAGCATTAAATGGTAAATATGACGCAGTAATTTCTTTATATCATGACCAAGGTCATATCGCTGCTAAAATGACGGACTTTCATAAGACAATTTCAATTACAAACGGATTACCATTCCTAAGAAGTTCTGTTGACCACGGTACAGCATTTGACATTGCTGGTAAAAATATCGCTTCAAGTGAATCGATGGAAGAAGCAATTAAATTAGCAGGAGAATATGCGCTTAGCTTTAGAAATTAATAGGCGCATATTCTAGCGCCTTTCATAAATAGGGGGAACTATTATGGAAGTATCTTCAGCACAAATGATCTTAGGTCTAATTGTGGCAATTGTTTTGTTAATTTTTCTCGTATTAAAAACGAGAGTTCACGTGTTTTTAGCATTAACAATTTCCGCAATTATTGCTGGTTTAATTGGTGGTATGGAACCGACTGACGTCGTCACAGCCGTCTCACAAGGATTTGGTTCGACACTAGGCTCGATAGGTATTATTATCGGTTTTGGTATCATGATTGGTAAAGTGATGGAGATTTCTGGTGCTGCCGAAAGATTAGCCTATCAAGTCGTTAAATTTGTCGGAAAGAAAAAAGAAGAATGGGCGATTGCATTAGCAGGATACATCATTTCAATTCCAATATTTGTAGACTCAGCATTCGTTATTTTACATCCTTTAGTTAAAGCGTTGTCTCGCCAAACAGGTAAATCTGTAATTACACTTGGTGTAGCACTCGGTATCGGTTTAGCTGCAACACACCATGCTGTACCACCAACACCTGGACCACTCGGGGTAGCAGGTATTTTTGGTGCAGATATCGGACTAATGGTATTACTTGGTTTAGTTATCTCAATACCAGTCGTAATTTCAGGTGTATTATACGCACAGTGGTTAGGAAAGAAGATTTATCAGTTGCCTGAAGCGGATGGTGAGGGGTATTATCGTCCGACAACTGAAGAAGTGTTTGAAGATTTTAAAAACCAGGCGAGTGAACGTGAAAAGGAATTACCAGGTTTTACGTTATCGCTGATGCCAATTTTAATTCCGTTATTACTGATCTTTTTAAACACAGGTATTAATGCACTCGTTGAAATCGATGTTATACATATAAATGAAACAGTGCATTCTTATATAACGTTTTTAGGTAGCCCAATTATTGCAGTAGCGATTGGATTACTATTTGCATTATTTACATTAGCAAAACGTTTTACTGTAGAAGAAACACTCGAAGAACTTGAAGTTGGTTTAAATAATGCTGGAATTATTTTACTTGTCACAGGAGCAGGTGGCGCATTTGGTGCAGTGTTAAGGGAGAGTGGCGCAGGTACAGTTATTGCAGAAGAAGTAGTAACTTGGAGTGTTCCAGCAGTACTTATTCCCTTCTTAATTGCCACATTTGTTCGACTTATCCAAGGATCAGGTACAGTTGCTATGATTACTGCAGCTTCAATTTCTGCACCAATACTTGGTAATTTAGATATTAATCCAGTACTTGCAGCTCAAGCAGCGGCATTTGGTGCGATGATTTTCTCTTATTTTAATGATTCTTTATTCTGGGTTGTTAATAGAATGATGGGAATCAAAAAAGTTAAAGAACAGGTACTTGTTTGGTCAGTTCCTACAACAATTGGTTGGGCAGTATCAGGAATTACATTAGTTATTTTAAGTTTATTCATATAATTATTTATAATATGAAAACTCTCTTCAAAGTATTATGAAGAGAGCTTTTTTTCTTTCATATATATATCATTTAATAATAAAAATATTTTAAAACTTTATAAAACATTGGAAGATTTTATAATCAACCTAGCCACTTAAAATAAAAAAAGCCATGTGAATTTCATGTTATATTGAATGTACCACCAACCAATATAAGGAGAATTCA
>NZ_MBFG01000023.1 GCF_001696685.1 Nosocomiicoccus ampullae | reverse complement strand
AATTTAAAGAGATTAACTGGGATTTTTCAATCCACGGTATTCTTTTATTACAACCACTTCCAAAACATATTAATATTACGAGAGCTGCGCAGTTAATGCGTTCATTTAAAGATATCGATGGGTTAACAGTTATGAACTTAGGTAAAGTGTTAACGAACGCAGATGACCGTTTAGAACCATGTACGCCAGCAGCGGTGATGGAGTTCTTTGATTACTACAACCTCGATTTAAAAGGTAAAAACGTAACAGTAGTCGGAGCAAGTGCAGTCGTTGGTAAGCCGTTATCGTTACTCATGATGAATAGAGATGCAACAGTAACGACGTGTAACTTATATACAGACGACTTAGTCGACAAATGTAAAAATGCAGATGTTATTGTGAGTGCTGCTGGAGCAGTAGATTTAATTCGTAAAGAGCATGTTAAACCAGGTGCTGTCGTTATCGACGTTGGTATTAACTTTAACGAAGAAGGAAAACTTGTCGGAGATGTTGCGTACGACGAGGTTAAAGAAGTTGCAGGTTACATTACGCCAGTACCAGGTGGAGTGGGTGCAATTACGACGACAAAACTCGCTGAGCATTTAATTAAAGCAATCGAACATCAGAAACAAGCAATATTATTTATCGAGGATAAATTCTAAACCGATGAAAAAACGTACAATAGTTTTATTAATCATTGCAATTATTATTTTATTTATCCCAGTGGTCGATAAGACGAGCAAGTCCGAGCGAGTGATTATAGATAATTCAACGAGAGAAATTATTCATCCGGATTGTTTTGATGAAAAAAAACATTCAAATTGGATCGACGAAGTTACATTTAACAATGCGTTAAACAACAAAGAATATTTGGTTAGAGACACATGTTCAATAGAAAAATTGCCGATTGGAAAGACGTCTATATTTAATCGGATGTTTTTAAAAAAAGATTAAACAAAAATGTCTGGCTCAATTAAGAGTCAGACATTTTTTAGTATAAATCCAATTTCATCTTAGGTTTCGCATCTGTTTGAACGAATATAACGACGTCTCCATCTGTCGTAAAATATACATTCTCTAAATTTCGATTCGTCGTGACAGACGCCTCCTCAATTTCAGTGTGCGATTCAATAATAAAATCGTGTTCTTTTATATCGAACGTAATCGTAAATGTACCTACACTTTGAAACTCTTCGTCTTCATATTGCGGAATATCTCTAAAAGCTAAGTCATATACGATTTCAATTTTATTTTTAGAAACAGTGTTTTCAGAAAAACTCGTATAATAATTTACTCCATCAATTGTCATATACATATTAACGAGCGTATTTTCGATATATTTATATTCGAATTTAATATCTATCTTAGTCCAACTCCTTTACAGTAGGGTCAACGTTACTATACACAGTTACTTTTTCGTCAGGTGAATCATAGACATAGCACTGGACTTTTGGCTCGATATACTTAATGCCTTCTATAACATTAGATGGTTTATATGAATTTCCTTTTTGTATGATTGAAGATACATGTTGCATCCCGCGATAAGTTCTAAATGTCGCTTCAAATAACTTTCTATGGTGTTTGTAATGAATAGTTGTCGTCATAGGATAGCTTCCTTCTTCTACTATTATTTCGTATCTATAAAACAGAATTTCATCTACTTCAACATGAATGTGTTCCATAGGCAACATCTCCGTTTTTTTAATTATTTTTATTATAAAACACTAATTGAAAAATTACTGTTAAATATATAAAGTGAAATCAAAATAAAAACCTTCCAGTATTTTTATAATACTAGAAGGTTATGATATTATTTTTACTCATATAATGATTGGAATGCTTTTTCGATGTTTGGAACGACTTGTTTTTTACGAGAAACAACTCCTGTGAGTAACGCTTCGTTGTCATCTAGTGCAACGTCAAATGCACGCTCGATGACTTTGTTGTTTTCTCCGATTGCGATGACTCTAGAGTCTGACGCTAAGATGTCTGTTACGACTAAAATGAATAGGTCGTACTTTTCTCTGTCGCTTTCTTTTTTGATTTCATCGACGAGTTCATTTTTTCTTTCGAAAAGTTCATCTAAATCAACGACGTTTACTTGAGCGATTCTTACGCTGTTATCGCCCATTTCAAAAGTTTTCGCGTCTCCAGTGATAAGTGCTTGTGCACTTTTATCTTTCGTTGAAGCACCTGCTTTTAACATTTCTAAACCGTAATGATCATAGTTCACGTCTGCGATTGTTGCGAGTTCGTGAAGTGCTTCTTCGTCTTCAGTAGTCGTCGTTGGTGATTTTAATAATAACGTATCAGAAATGATTGCTGACATCATTAAACCAGCCATTTCTTTTGTTACTGTGACATTGTTTTCTTTACAAATCTTATTTAAAATCGTCGCAGTACAACCGACAGGCTCTGCTCTAAAGTAGAGTGGAGCATTCGTTTCAAAATTTGCTACACGGTGGTGATCAATGACGCTAATAATTGTTGCTTTGTCGATACCGTCTGCAGATTGTTGAAACTCGTTATGGTCAACGAGCATGACTTCGTCATTTTCTTGAACTGAATCTAATAATTCAGGTGTTTCCACATTAAAATAGTTTAACGCGTATTCTGTTTCTTTGTTTAAATCTCCAAGTCGGTAAGCTGTCGCTTCTTTACCGAGTTCACGTTCAATAATTGCTGCTACGATCGCAGATGTGATTGTGTCTGTATCCGGGTTTTTATGTCCAAAAACTTTTACTGTCATTGAATAAACTCCTTATTTATTGTCTAATTAATTTTATTTTATCACGAATTAGAAATTCGTTCTATTTTTGAGTTGATAACGGAAAATTAAGTTTCCGATTAATACGAGAACCATTACAACTGTAAAGAATGAGAAGTATAACGTGCCATTTGATAGGCTGATTAACGATCCACCAAATACTGGTCCGAGTATACTTCCGATAGAAAATATAATACTGATAAGTAAGTTCCCTGCAGCTATATGTGTACGTGGAATGACATCTGTTAAATAGCCAAGTCCAAGACTATACATCGATCCACACGCAACTCCGGTCATTAAAAATAGTGCTGTCAGCATGAAAAATGATTCTTTATTGAGTTCCATTAGTAAAAATCCGATACTTCCGATTGCGACTAACCACGTGAGTAGTTTGCCACGCCCCATTCGATCTCCGAGTGCACCGATTGGAAGTTGGAATAAAATAGCACCTAAGTTAAACATCGGTAAAATCCAAGTCACTTGGCTAATTTCAAAGCCATTTCGCATTGCAAATACTGGGAAGTTTGAGTTTAAAGAACTCTCATAAAACCCGTATAACATCGGGAACATTAGTGCTGCCCAGCCGTACACGATAACTGTTTTAAAGTTCGTTAACGTTGATAATAACGTAATTGGTACATTATCACTATCTGGTTTTGCTTCGCTCGCACCTTTTAATGTGAAAATTAGCGGCCATGCAAGCATTGTAATCACACTCGATAAAACAAACGGAACGTGAGTCCCATAAACGACTAAGTCGGCAACTTTTGGTCCAATCATAAATCCTAACGAGAAAAATAGACCATACACAGCGATAACTTTTCCGATTTTATGTTGTGGTGTTGTTGATGTGAGCCACGTTTGTGTTGACATATGTAATACGTTATCTGCAATTCCGATAATTACGCGTAATATAAACCAAAACATAATTGAATCTAAAATGGGGAATAAAAACAACGATACACCGACAAATAGTCCACCGAATATAATGAGTTTTTGATATCCGTATTTTCTCATCGGTGCTTCTATTAAGAAACTAGATATAAATACACCGAGATATAATCCAGCAGTATGGAACCCACTTAACGTCGCACTAATACCACGTGACTCAAAAATAAACGATATTAAGGGGAGTAACATACCTTGAGAGAATCCACTTATACAAACGATGATAGATAAAACGACGAAGCGTGCTCTGAAACTAGTAAATCTCATTTAATTCACCCGCCAATTCATATATAATGTATGTAATCTATAAAAAATTTAAAAATAAAAATTCATCTTCTAAGTAAGGGGTTAAACGATGTTTAAAGACGACAGTTATATGTTACACACAGATTTGTATCAAATCAATATGGCAAAGACATATTTTGATAAAGATATTCATAATAAACGTGCAGTGTTCGAAGCATATTTTAGAACGATGCCGTTTAAAAATGGATACGCTGTATTTGCTGGACTTGAGCGTATTATCGACTATATAAAAAATCTTAGATTCTCAAAATCAGATATCGAGTATTTAGAAACACTTGGTTATGACGAAGCATTCATTAACTATTTAAGAGAGTTTCGTTTCACAGGTACAATTCGTGCGTTTAAAGAAGGGGACGTTTGTTTTAATAACGAGCCGATACTCCAAGTGGACGCACCACTTGCAGAGTGTCAACTGATCGAAACGGCTATTTTAAATATCATCAACTTCCAAACACTAATCGCAACGAAAGCAAGCCGTATTCGTGAACTCGTTCCGAATGATCAACTGATGGAATTTGGTACACGTCGTGCACAAGAGTTTGACGCGGCAATTTGGGGCGCACGCGCTGCAGTCATTGGTGGATTTGACGGTACGTCAAACGTTCGCGCTGCTAAAAAGTTCGGTATTAAGCCTACAGGTACACATGCCCATGCGCTCGTTCAAACGTTTGGCGATGACTATTCAGCATTTAAAGCATATGCTGATACGCATAAAGACTGCGTCTTTTTAGTCGATACGTTCGATACGTTAAAGTCTGGTGTTCCAACAGCGATTCGTGTCGCAAAAGAATACGGTGACAAAATTAACTTTATCGGTATTCGTTTAGACTCTGGAGATATTGCGTATTTATCTAAAAAAGCGAGAAAGATGTTAGATGACGCTGGATTTAAAGATGCAAAAATCATCGTATCTAATGACCTCGACGAATACACAATTCAGTCGTTACTCACGCAAGGTGCTAAAGTAGATAGTTACGGTATTGGTACAAAACTAATTACTGCATACGATCAACCTGCGCTTGGTGCAGTATATAAACTATCTGCAATTGAAGACGAAAATGGCCAGTTAGTCGACCGTATGAAAATTTCAGGAAACGTCGAAAAGTTGACGACACCAGGTAAAAAAGAAGTGTATCGTATTATTAATAATGAGACGAAAAAATCTGAAGGTGATTATATTACTCGTGTCGGTGAGGAAATCGATTATAGTGAACCGTTATTTATGTTCGACCCTGTGCATACAGTTAAACGTAAATACGTTAAGAACTTTACAGCAGTGAAAAAGTTACATGATATTTTTGTCAACGGACAACTCGTATATGAGTCACCATCTATTGAAGAAATGAGTCAATTATGTGAAGCAGCGTTAGATGAATTATGGGAAGAAAATAGACGTCTATTAAACCCACAAATTTATCCAGTCGATTTAAGCTTACAATTATGGGAAGATAAAAAGTCATTAATCGAATCGATTGCTGAGCGTGATATTAATGCATAATATTCAGCGAGAAATTATAGACGCGTTACATGTTAAAGAAAACATCAACCCTGAGAGAGAAGTACGTGAAATCATCGATTTTCTTAAAAACTATAAATACCACCACGACTTTATTGAAAGTTTCGTCTTAGGTATAAGTGGCGGTCAAGACTCAACATTACTCGGAAAACTCGCCCAAATGGCAGTCGAAGAGTTACGTGAAGAAGGTCATACGATTCATTTTTACGGTGTGCGTTTACCGTACGGTACACAGCTCGATATGAATGACGTCGACGACGCTATTACTTATATAAATCCAGATTTTGACGTCACAATCAATATAAAAAATGCCGTCGATGCGAGTGTAAAAGCACTAAACGATGCATCGTTTCATATTAATGACTTCGTGATTGGTAATGAAAAAGCACGTGAACGCATGAAGGCACAATATGCGATTGCTGCAGACCGTAAAGGTGTAGTACTCGGTTCGGATCACGCAGCAGAAGCGTTAACTGGATTTTATACGAAGTTTGGTGACGGCGCAGCAGACGTCATGCCTTTAACTGGTTTAAACAAACGTCAAGGACAACAAATTTTAAAATATTTAAATTGTCCAGAACATTTATATTTAAAAGTTCCTACAGCAGATTTAGAATCCGACCGCCCACTGTTAAGCGATGAAGATGCACTTCAAGTGAGTTATAAAGATATCGATGACTTTTTAGAAGGTAAAACAGTACCTGAAGCGGCGTTTGATCGTATCATTCATTTATATAAGACGAGTCAACATAAAAGAGACAAACCGTATCATCGATACCTTAAACCGAAATACATGGAGGAATAATTATTGTTACAATTAATTAGTGAAAACGCATGGCTGATGGTACTTACAATCTTTTTAATCAACATATGTTACGTCTCGTTTTTAACGATGCGTACGATTTCGACGTTAAAAGGATATAAGTACGTCGCTGCGTTAGTGAGTATTTTTGAAACGCTCATTTATATTATCGGACTTGGTCTAGTGTTAGATAACTTAGATAAGCCGATTAACATACTTGCGTATGCGTTTGGTTTTGGTACAGGGATACTCGTCGGTATCCGCATCGAAGAAAAGCTTGCTTTAGGATATCAAGTCGTCAATGCAATAACTGCAGAAAAAGATAAAGATTTGCCGATGCAGTTAAGAGAACTTGGCTACGGTGTTACGCACGGGTACAGTTATGGACGTGACGGTGAACGTACGACGATGCAAATTTTAACGCCGAGACGCCACGAGAAAAAACTTATAAATACGATTATTGAGCTTGATCCGAATGCATTTATCGTGTCATATGAGCCAAAATCTATTCACGGTGGATTCTGGACAAAAGGTGTACGAAATCGTGAAGTTGCGTCATATGACGTTGAAGATGTAGAAGAAATTTTAGAAGAAGTCGGTACTAATGAAAAATAAAAAACAATTAAAAAAGAAAAAGTTTGAAGTTACAGAGAACGATACGATTGAATCTGTGTTAAAGCAAATGAGAAGCGAAGGATATACGCCCGTGAGACGTATAGAAAAGCCTGTCTTTAAGGAAACTGAAAACGGGATTGAAGTGAGTCACCAAGAAATAGTATTTGAAGGTAAATTAATCGATTAACGATAAAAGGAGACGTATAGATATGATTCCTCGTTATACTAGAGAAGAAATGGCCAATATTTGGACAGAAGAAAACAAATTTCGTGCATGGTTAGAAGTTGAAATTTTAGCAGCAGAAGCGTGGGCAGAGCTTGGAGAAATTCCAATGGATGAAGTAAAACAACTCCGTCCAAATGCTAAAATCGACATCGACCGAATTAAAGAGATTGAAGCAGAAACACGCCACGACGTCGTCGCGTTTACGCGTCAAATCTCTGAAACGTTAGGGCCTGAGAAAAAGTGGGTCCACTACGGTCTTACGTCAACAGACGTCGTCGATACGGCACAAGGGTACTTAATTAAACAAGCAAACGAAATTATCGAAAAAGATTTAAATGCATTTTTAGACGTCTTAAAAGATAAAGCGCAAGCACATAAATACACGTTAATGATGGGTAGAACACATGGTATTCATGCAGAGCCTACATCGTTCGGTATTAAACTTGCATTATGGTATGAAGAGATGAAACGCAACTTAGAGCGTTTTAAATATGCGAGAAAAGATATTGAAGTTGGTAAAATGAGTGGAGCAGTCGGCAACTTTGCGAATATTCCACCTGAAATTGAAGAGTACGTCTGTAAACATCTCGGTTTAGACTATGCACGTGTATCGACACAAACGTTACAGCGCGACCGCCATGCATTTTATATTTCGACACTTGCGTTAATCGCAACATCTATTGAAAAGATGGCAGTAGAAGTCCGTCATTTACAACGTAGTGAAGTGCGTGAAGTTGAAGAAGCGTTTAGAAAAGGACAAAAAGGTTCGAGTGCGATGCCACATAAACGTAACCCGATTGGCTCAGAAAACGTTACAGGGATCGCTAGAATTATTCGTGGGTATATGACGCCAGCGTTTGAAAATGTACCGTTATGGCATGAAAGAGATATCTCTCACTCAAGTGCAGAGCGTATTATGCTGCCAGACGTTACGATTTTAACAAATTATATGTTAAATCGATTTAAAAATATTATTCAAAACTTAGTCGTTTTTGAAGACAATATGAAAGCAAATATTAACGCGTCATATGGACTTGTGAACTCTCAGCGCGTCATGCTCGGTTTAATCGATAAAGGACTATCACGTGAAGCAGCATATGACCTCGTTCAACCACGTGCGATGGAAGCATGGGAGGGTAAACAAGCTCTACAACCGTTAATAGAAAACGACGCAGAAATCACGAAATATTTATCACAAGAAGATATTGATGATGCGTTTGATAACAGACATTATTTACAATCAGTAGACCGTATATTTGAACGCGTCGGATTAGAAGAATAAACCTAGACATTGTCTAGGTTTTTTTCGTGGATGACTATCGTACGTTTAGAATGCATAGTAAAAAAATGCTATAATTATAATATTGATTTTATGGAGGAAACGAATGTTAAACGACGTAAAACATATATTTAAATTAGATCCAGCGAAAGAGATTAGCGATGAGCATTTAGAACGGTTAGCTGAAAGTAAAACAGATTTAATCGTCGTCGGTGGAACAGATAATGTCACTGAAGACAACGTTTTAGATTTACTCGCGCGCGTGAGACGTTTTAGTATTCCACTCGCACTTGAAATATCTAACACTGAATCTGTCATCGGTGGATTCGATCATTATTTCATCCCAGTTGTGTTTAATACGACGAATATTAAGTATCATAACGGACTACTCGTTGAAGCGTTACAAGAATTTCACGATCTTATCGATTACGACGAAGTTTCGATATTGCCATATATAATTTTAAATGAAGAGTGTAAAGCGTTTAACAAGGCGGAGTGCTATTTACCAGATGAAGAAACACTCACAAGTCTTGTAAATATGATTGATAAGCTATATGAGTCAAAGTATTTATACATCGAATGCAGTGGGAAATTGATCGACGTAGACACGTTAAAACATATACATTCACAACTTAAAAATAGCCATCTTATTTACGGTGGTGGAATTAAAAATCGTGAAGAGTTTAAAGAAAGAAAACCTTTCGCAAATACGTTAGTCGTCGGTAATTCAATTTACGATGACTTTACTCAAGCATTAAAAACGACAAATGAGGTAGAGTAATGGATTTATCTTTAATGAACCGAGCGCAATATGAAGCAATTACGACAACAGAAGGCCCTGTCCTCGTTATGGCGGGAGCTGGAAGTGGAAAAACACGTGTGTTAACGCATCGTATCGCATATTTAATTGAAGAAAAAGATGTGCCGAGCTACAACATTTTAGCGATCACGTTTACAAATAAAGCAGCGAAAGAAATGAAAGAACGTGTCGACAAACTAATCGACGAAGACACATCTAAAATGTGGATTTCAACGTTCCACGCGATGTGCGTTAGAATTTTAAGGCGAGATATCGATAAACTCGGCTACGATAGAAGTTTTTCAATCTTAGACACGACAGATCAGCTCAATGTCGTAAAAGATGTTTTAAAATCGATGAATATAGACCAAAAACAATATCCGCCCCGCCAGTTTTTAAATGCTATTTCAAACTTTAAAAACGCATTAATTACTGAAAAAGAAGCGAAAGAAAACGCATATGATTTTAGAGAAAAGTTAAACGCAGATATATATACGGCATACCAAGAAATTTTATATCGGAACAGTGCGCTAGATTTTGACGATTTAATTATGCTGACGATACAACTGTTTCAAAAAGATGAAGCAATCTTGAATTATTACCAAACGAAATTTCAATATATTCATGTCGATGAATATCAAGATACGAACCATGCACAATATCAGCTCGTCTATATGCTCAGTCAAAAATATGAAAATATTTGTGTCGTCGGAGACAGTGACCAGTCGATTTATAAATTCCGCGGTGCAGATATTATGAATATTTTAAACTTCGAAAAAGACTACGATAACGTAAAGACGATTTTACTTGAAGAAAACTACCGTTCGCATCAGCGCATATTAGACGCAGCGAATAACGTCATCGAAAACAACACGAGTCGTGTACCTAAAAACTTAGTGACGAGTCGTGGTAAAGGTGAAAAAATAACATCGATCGTCTCTCAAAACGAACGAGAAGAAGGACAGCGCGTCGTTAAACAGATTCAAAAACTTAAAAATGAAGGATATAGTTTTAACGACATGGCTGTATTGTACCGAGCAAACTCACAGTCGCGTGCAATCGAAGACGCACTCGTAAAATCATCCCTGCCATATAATATGGTTGGTGGTATGAAATTCTATCAACGTAAAGAAATTAAAGACTTAATGAGTTATATGAAAGTCGTTTTAAATATCTACGATGATATCGCAATGGAACGTATTATTAATACACCTAAGCGAGGAATCGGTCCGAAGACAATCGACACGTTAAAGCAACATGCGAACCAGTTGGACTCGAGTATATACGACGCAATTAAAGACGCGGATTTCATCGGTCTATCAAAGAAAAACGCTGAAAACCTAGCACAATTATTAAGTGTGCTTGAAAACTTAAAAGAAAAATCTAAGTTTATGTCTATCACAGATTTAGTCGATGAAATACTCCACGACACTGGATATTTAAATATGCTTATCCGTGAAAACACACTTGAAAGTAATTCACGTATAGAAAACTTGGAAGAGTTTAAAACAGTAACGAAAGAATTTGATGAAACACATACGATTGGTGACGAACTGTTGTTTGACTTCTTAAGTGATATGGCACTCGTTAGTGATCAAGATAGTGTTGACGATACAGATGCTGTCACACTTATGACAATCCACGCCTCTAAAGGACTCGAGTTTAAAGTGATTTTCATTGTTGGTCTTGAGGAAGGGCTATTTCCTTCATATAGATCGATGGATACTGAAGAAGAACTCGAAGAAGAGCGCAGACTTATGTACGTCGCGATTACACGTGCGATGGAGCGCTTAATCATTTCACGTGCGACGTCACGTACTATATTTGGTCGAACAAATAACGCAATGGAAAGCCAATTCTGGTCAGAAATACCAGCAGATTTAGTTGAAGGTGAATCCCTCATTTCTGTATACGACGGACGTAGTAGTAACAGTAAGAAACGTCCACGTAGTAAAAGCCAAGTGTTTACAGATAATAGTGGCGTAACATTTAACGTCGGCGATAAAGTGACACACAAAACGTTTGGTGACGGTATGATTACAGCAATTAACGGGTCAGGTGACAGTGAGGAGCTCGATATCGTATTTTCAAAAGTTGGTCCGAAACGTTTACTTGCGAAATTCGCACCAATTGAAAAGAAAGAGTGATAACAAATGGAAAAACGCATGCGAGAATTAGAAAAACTTCTGACGCAGTACAATTATGAATACCACGTTTTAGATGACCCTTCAATTCCGGATCAGACGTATGACAAGTTATTCCATGAATTAGTTCAACTTGAAGAAGAGTATCCCGAGCTAAAAAGCGACACGTCTCCAACTTCTAGAGTCGGAGGCGTGGTGCTTGATAAGTTTGAAAAAGTCACACATGAGACGCCGATGTTATCTTTATCTAATGCGTTTAACGAAGCAGATTTACGTGCATTTAACGATAGAGTAGAACGCGCGGTCGGAAAAGTAGAGTATATGTGTGAATTAAAAATCGACGGTCTTGCAGTATCGCTTTTATATCAAGACGGTAAATTCTCCCAAGGTGCCACACGTGGTGACGGTACTGTTGGTGAAAATATTACTGATAACTTAAGAACGATTCGAGCGATTCCTCTGTCAACAGATTTAAATGCACAATTTGAAGTACGCGGTGAAGCGTATATGCCAAAAAAAGCATTTGAAACGTTAAATAAACGTCGCGAAGAAAATAATGAACAAGTATTCCAAAATCCAAGAAACGCTGCAGCAGGTAGTTTACGTCAACTCGATACAAAACTGACGAGTGAACGTAATTTATCTATATTTTTATACGGGACACCACGCGCGGACATATTAGGGGTCACGTCTCAAAGTGAGGCACTCGATCAGCTCGATAAGTTAGGATTTAAAACAAATAAAGAACGCGCAGTGAAAGAAGATATCGACGGGGTGATCGAATACGTCAACTACTGGCAAGAGCACCGTAATGAGTTACCGTATGAAATCGACGGTATTGTAATTAAAGTGAATAACATAGACTTACAAGAAGAGATTGGTTATACTGTCCGCTCGCCAAAATGGGCAATTGCGTATAAGTTCCCAGCTGAAGAAGCAAAAACGAAAATTATAGACATTGAACTGACAGTCGGTCGTACAGGTGTCATTACACCGACGGCAATTTTAGAACCAGTGCGTGTCGCTGGGACGACTGTTGCACGTGCATCACTTCATAATCATGAGCTAATCGAGGAAAAAGATATTCGTATTAACGACACGGTAATTATCCATAAAGCCGGAGATATTATCCCGGAAGTTGTGCGTGTCGTGTACGAAGAACGTACAAATCAAGAAGTGTATAAAGCACCGACACAGTGCCCGTCATGTGGTCATGAAGCGGTCAAGTTAGACGAAGAAGTAGCGATTCGTTGTATTAACCCGAAATGTCCGGCTCAAATCGTAGAAGATATTATTCACTTTGCATCTCGAGGGGCAATGAATATAGACGGACTCGGTGAGAAATTTGTCCATCAGTTATACGATGCAAAACTTATTTCAGACGTCGCAGATCTATATACGCTTAAAAAAGAGGAACTTATAGAATTAGACCGCGTGGGACATAAAAAAGCGGAGAACCTCTTAAACGCAATCGAAGCGAGTAAAGAAGCACCACTTCAAAAATTATTATTTGGTCTTGGTATTCGTTTTCTCGGCCAAAAGGCGTCACGTTTAATTGCGGAGAGATTTTTAACGATGGATAATATTTTATCTGCTGAAAAAGACGAGTTGATGGAAGTTCCTGAAATCGGTGAAGTAATCGCAGATTCTGTTGTAACGTATACGTCAAACGATGATTTTATTCACCTTATTGAAAAACTAAAATCAGCAGGTTTAAATATGACTGAAGAGGTTGAAGAACAAGAAAGTACACAGTTTGACGGGATGACGTTTGTGTTAACAGGTAAACTAGAAGAATTAACACGTAACGAAGCAAAAGAAAAAATTGAGTTAAATGGCGGAAAAGTGACAGGTAGTGTGTCTAAAAACACAGATGTCGTCGTCGCTGGTAGTGATGCTGGGTCTAAATTAGATCGTGCGAGAGAGTTAGAAATTACTGTATGGAGTGAAGCGGATTTACTCGAAAGGTTGGGCGAATAGCAGATGAAAAAACTTGTAATGAGTACGTTGTTTGGTACAGCGATATTAACGGCATGTTCGAATACGTCTGTCGACGTTGAGAATGCGTCAGAAAATAACGATGAAAATAACAATAACGTTCAAACAGTACGAAATGAAGATGTACAAGATAGTGTCACACAAAGTATTTCAAGCGATTATTACCAATCTGTCTTACCATACGAACTCTCTCCAGCACGCGGGTTAACAAGTTCTAATATGGTTTCAACATATAACATGGAAGCTTTTGAAAAAGGACTTTTTGAACAATCAAAAAGGTTCTTCCCTACAGATGAATACGTGTTTCGTGAAGGACAAATTATGTCTGAGAAAATGACGCGAGAGTATTTAAAACGTCAATATACGAAAGAGCAAATCGATGAGATGGATGAAGCAACACTTAAAAGGACAGGTGCATTTAGTAACTTAGGGTTAAACCCATCAAACAACGGAGAAGAAGATCCAGAAAAACTTGCAGAGAACGCGCCACTTTACTTATCTCATATACTTGAACAAGATTACTTAAAAATTGACGAAGAAGGTAATCAGACGTTCGAAGGGATTACGTTCGGACTTGCAATGAACAGTGAGTACTTATATCAAAAAGAGCAGTATGGAACGACATATCAAAAAGATTTAGATTTAGAAGTCGTTCAAAAAGAGGGCGAAGATATGGCGCGTGAAATTTTAGAGAGACTTCGAGAAAACAGTGATTATGTCGATAAAAAAGTCGTATTTGCGATCTTTATCCAATCAAAGGGAACGGATATTATACCTGGTAACTTCGTATCCTACGCGGTTGTTGAACCAGGTGCAAAAGAAATTCCTAAGTTTGAAACGATCGATGAACAGAACGTTTTACTACCATCAAATAATGAATCAGTACCAGAAGAAGTAAATAGCGAATATCGTGCATTTAACCGAGAACTCGAAAGTTACTTTAAATCATTTTCTACAAGTGTTGGACGCGGTGTAATTCGTGACGGTAAACTCGACGAGTTATCAATTGAAATACCATTTGAATACGAGTCACGTGGTGAAATGGTCGGTTTAAGCCAATTCGTGTATGAACTTGTCGAAAAACATTTTAAAGGTACAAAAGTTCAAGCAAAGATTCAAGATAAGTCAAAAGTGTATTCTATTATTACGTCTGACGGTGAAGAGAATACGGAACTTTATATTACAGAATAACAAACAATAGAATTGAAACGTATATTTTGATAAAATAATACGTGTTTTAAAAAGGAGGATATTTATGCCAACAGTATCAAAAGAAGAAGTACTAAAGATGGCAGACGTTGCGAAAGTTGCATTAACTGAAGATGAGGCAACGCTTTATGCCGAGTCTATTTCAGACATCGTTGAACGTGCAGAGGCTTTAAAAAATATGGACTTATCTGACGTTGAACCAGCAACACATGCGTTAGAAATTTATGACGTCGTACGTGAAGACGAGCCAAACAATCAAGTATCGATTGAAGATGCGTTATTAAACTCAGAATCAACAGAAGACGGACAATTTAAAGTACCAAAAATGATTTCCTAGGAGGGACATTGTGACTAACATTCATCATTTAACGGTTGAAGAAATCGTATCAAAAATTAAGCAAAAAGAACTCACACCTTCAGAAGTCGTTGAAGGATTATATAAACATATTGAAGACTATGACAGTAACATTCAGTCGTTCATCAAATTAACGAAAGAAAACGCATTAAAAGAAGCAAAGCATCTTGATGAATTACAAGCAAAAGATGAAATGACAGGTGAACTTTTTGGTTTACCAGTTGGTATTAAAGACAACATTTTAACAAAAGGGATCACGACAACAGCAGCATCTAAAATGCTTGAAAACTTTACACCAATTAACGACGCGACGGTCGTTAAAAAGTTAAAGGACGCAGAAACAGTCAGTCTCGGTAAAATTAACTTAGACGAGTTTGCGATGGGATCTACTACTGAAACGTCTTATTATAAGAAAACGACAAACGCTTGGAGTACAAAGCTCGTTCCAGGTGGATCATCAGGTGGTTCTGCAGCAGCAGTCGCAGCAGGATTTGTCCCAGTAGCGCTTGGAACTGATACTGGTGGTTCGATTCGTCAACCAGCAAGCTTTAACGGTGTCGTTGGTATGAAACCAACATACGGTAGAGTGTCACGCTTTGGTGGCATTGCATTCGGTTCATCATTTGACACGATTGGACCAATTACAAAGACAGTAAAAGACAACGCAATGCTTTTAAACGTTTTAAGTGGACTCGATGAGTTTGACGGTACAACTGCGGACAAAGAAGCGGATTTCTTAACAAACATCGATAACGATATTAAGGGTATGAAAATCGCAGTCGTTAAAGAATTAATGACAGAAGACGTTAACGCTGAAGTACGTGAAAGCATTGAAAAAGCAGTTGAAACGTTTAAATCACTCGGTGCTGAAGTTGAAGAAGTCAGTATCGATCATTTAGACAAAGTCATTTCAATTTATGAAATCGTAAGTTCAAGTGAAGCATTTTCTAACTTAGCACGCTTTGACGGAATTCGTTACGGTTACCGTGCTGAAGCAGAAAACTTAGAAGACTTATATAAGAAAACACGTGGAGAAGGTTTCGGTGACGAAGTAAAACGCCGTATCATTTTAGGTACGTATATGTTACAAGCAGGTCATTTTGAAGATTACTTCGAACAAGCGCAAAAAGTACGTCGTTTAGTAATGGAAGAATTTGCGGAAGTTTTATCGAAATTCGATCTCATCTTAACACCAACAACAGCTGCACCAGCACATGAATTTGGTAAACCAGACGACAATGTGTGGATGACAGACGTCTTAACAATTCCAGCGAACTTAACAGGATTACCAGCATTATCAGTACCGTGTGGCTTAACTGAAGATAATCGTCCAATCGGATTACAAATCATTGGAAATCACTACGAAGAAAGTAAGATTTACAATGCTGCGTATAAATTCGAACAACAATTTAATCTTCACGATGAATTAAAAAATCTCACATTGGAGGTTAAATAAATGCATTTTGAAACAGTAATCGGACTCGAAGTACACGTCGAGTTAAATACAAAATCAAAAGTATTCTCAGGTGCACCTTCACACTTTGGTGCAGAACCAAATACAAACCTTTCTGTTATGGAGCTTGCACATCCTGGTGCGTTACCAGTCGTTAACAAAACAGCAATCGAGTACGCAATGAAAGCAGCTCTTGCTTTAAATATGGAAATTCCATCTGTTACTCGATTTGACAGAAAACATTACTTCTATCCAGATAACCCGAGTGCGTACCAAATTACGCAGGATAAAGAACCAATCGGTCAGCACGGACATATCGAAATTGAAGTGGATGGTAAAAAGAAAAAAATCGGTATCACGCGTCTACACTTAGAAGCGGATGCTGGTAAATCAGTCCATAAAGACGACCATTCACTCGTCGACTTAAACCGTCATGGTTCAGCACTTGTAGAAATCGTATCTGAACCAGATATTCGTACACCTGAAGAGGCATACAAATATTTAGAAAAACTAAAATCGATCATCCAATATACAGGTGTTTCTGACGTTAAAATGGAAGAAGGATCATTACGTGCGGATGCGAACATCTCAATTCGTCCATACGGACAAGATGAATTCGGTACGAAAACAGAGTTAAAGAACTTAAACTCATTTAACCACGTACGTAAAGGTTTAGAATTCGAAGAAAAACGCCAACAACAAGTCCTAATGTCAGGTGGAGAAATCAAACAAGAAACGAGACGTTTTGACGAAAAAACTGGCGAAACAATTTTAATGCGTGTTAAAGAAACAGCAGATGATTACCGTTACTTTAGAGATCCAGACCTTGGACCTGTAAGAATTAGTGACGAGTGGAGAGAATCTGTAAAAGCAAGTATTCCAGTACTCCCAGACGAGTTAAAAACACGCTACTTAGAAGAGTACGGTTTACCAGAATATGACGCAGATATTTTAACACTCACAAAAGAACACTCAGACTTCTTTAACGAGATGGTCGAAACACATAAAGCAGATCCAAAACTTGCATCAAACTGGATCATGACAAGTGTGAACGAGCACTTAAACAAACAACAAGTAGAACTTCACGACACAGAAATTACACCGAAAAACTTAGCTGAAATGATCGGACTTATTGAAGACGGTACAATTTCAGGTAAACAAGCGAAAAAATTATTCTCTGAATTAATTAAAAACGGTGGAGAAGCAAAAGCAACAGCTAAAAAGCTCGGTATGGAACAAATTTCAGACCCAGCAGTACTTGGTGAAATGGTCGAAGAAGTACTCAATGAGAACCCTCAATCAATCGCAGACTTTAAAGATGGTAAAGACCGTGCGATTGGATTCTTAGTAGGACAAATTATGAAAAAATCACGTGGACAAGCAAACCCACAAATGGTTAACAAGATTCTTTTAGAAGAAATTAATAAGAGATAATATTTAAAAAAAGACTTTGCACCTAAACTTTAGGTGCAAAGTCTTTTATTATTGTAAGAAGAAGTCTCTAATATTTTTAGCAACTTCTTTTTCAGCTTCACGAGTTAATACGTTTTGATCGTAATCATACATGTCATCGATCTCTATTCTACTATTATCAACGTAGAAATAATCGTTCTCTCTCATAAATGCTTGATCATCTTCTAATACGTTTTGTAAGTTAACATGCGCATGTGCGTTTGGTTCACTTAAAATGACAGCTGTCTTATTTGCTTCAAGTAGCGACATATACATACGTAATACGTTTGGTAAGTCGTGACTTGGAAGGACCTCTTCGTTATAGTCTTGAATTTGGAGTGCGCTTAACAGCACGACATCAGCACTGTCATTAATGTTTAACTGTGCAAGTTGACCAGAATTAACATCGATATCGATACGATTAAATTCAATCGTCGTATTGTTAAATGCTTCTTTTAAATCGTTCATGAATGCATCGCTATAATACGTCGGTAATACAACATCGACCGTTAACGGTTCGTTGTTTTGAATGTTTGCATCATACTTATCTTGGATGACATCTTCATTAAATCTAAGTGGTTCACTTGAAACATTATTTTCTGATGTAGAAGCTTCTTCTTTTCCGTCATCTTCTTTGTTCGTGTGATCGTTTTTATCTTTTTGGTTATCGCTGTTACTGGAATTTTCTACTTGACTAGTATTGTTATTATTATCTACGTTACTCTTATTTTCGTGTAAAAAATTTAAGTATAATAAAAATAAAAATACTAGTGAAAGTAGGACAATAATTAGTTTTTTCATCAAATCTCCTCGTAATTTTTTAATGTCTATATTATATATGATACAATTATCTAGATTAGATAATACCATATTTAAAAATATTTTTCATTAACATGAGCAAATATTGTTAGTACGATCAAATATGCGTAGGTGATAGCTTATGAAAACAGCACGTATTATATATAATCCGACGGCAGGGCGAGAAGTGTTTGAGCAACAACTTCCTCAAATTCTCGAACGTTTAGAGCGTGCAGGGTACATTGCGAGTGCACATAGAACGACTGGTATGGGTGATGCGATTGTTGCTGCAAAACGTGCATGTGAACTCGAGTTTGATTTAGTCATTGCGGTTGGTGGTGACGGGACAGTAAACGAAGTAATTAACGGTCTACTTCAGCATGAGACTCCACCTGAATTTGGGATTATCCCAATGGGAACAGTAAATGATTTTACACGAGCGCTTGGTATACCGAGCGATATTTTTGAAGCGCTCGACTATATTATTGAAGGTGAACCATTTGCGATAGATTTAGGTCTCATGGACGGTAAATACTTTATGAATATCGGTGGGGGCGGTAAGATTACAGAGGTGTCTTACGAAGCACCGAGTCGCTTAAAGGCAGTTATCGGATCTCTTGCATATTACGTAAAAGGAATTGAACTTATCCCGCAAATTACATCATTCCCAATACGAATTGAACACGATGATGATGTTTACACAGGACGTGTTATGTTGTTTTTAATCGGTTTAACAAACTCGATTGGCGGATTTGAACAACTCGTACCAGATGCTGAGTTAGACGACGGATATTTTTCGGTTTTAATATTAGAAGAGGTCAATTTAGCAGAGCTTGCACACGTTTTAACGCTTGCGATGCGTGGGGAGCATTTAAAGCACGATAAAGTAAAATACTTTAAATCAAGAGAGCTATATGTCTCGAGTTTCGAAGAAGTACAGTTAAATTTAGACGGAGAACTCGGTGGTGTGTTACCTGCACATTTTAAAAATTTACAACAAGCCATTAAAGTAAGAATTAAAAAAGAATAACCGCTTTGGTTATTCTTCGTTTTTTTGTTCATTTTTAATCGACTCGATTTCTTCATCGAACGTCGTTTTATGTTTTTCGTTAAATGCTTCAATATGCGTATTTCTTACGAGGGTAAAATTTAACGCAATAAAAAATGAGACACCAGTCATAATGATTGCTGGTAAGCCAAGTTCAAATGCAGTAAAAAGAATATATGCAAATAGAACCCATAACATCAAACCACTCGCTCTCACAACATACCCTCCCAAATCTTAATATAAATATTATAATTAATTTCATCTATTTTTAAAAGAGAAAACAGGGGATAATATGGATAATATATATAAAAGTAAAGTGTCAGGATACACACATGACGGTAGAGGTGTTGTAAAAGAAAATCACCTCGCGTTTTTAGATGGTGCTATAAGAAATGAAACAATTACATATACACTCACTCAGACTGGTAATAAGTTTAGTCAGGGGAAAGTAGTAGATGTTTTATCGAGAAGTGAAAATCGTGTAAATCCACCGTGTAAATATTATGACATCTGTGGTGGATGCCACGTTCAACATATGAATGAAACCGAGGAACGAGACTTTAAAAAAGAAGCGGTTTTAAATACGTTAAGACGTCATATTAAAGATATAGAAGTGAACGATACAGTTGAACTTGACGAACTATATTATTACCGAAATAAAACAGTGTTTGCAGTGAGAGAACAGCGTGGTAAAGTGGTCATCGGTCAATTTCAAAAAAATGGTAAAGACGTCGTCGATATCGATCATTGTATGATTCAAAAAAGAAGTCATAACGAGATCATCGAAGTGTTAAGAAAACTGATAGTAAAATACGACATTTCAATTTACAATGAAGAGAAACATACTGGGTTTTTAAGGCACTTAATCATCCGTTCTAATCACGATGACAGTGAAATACAAATCGTGTTTGTTACGAATAGTAAATCATATACATTTAAACCATTAGTCGATGAACTCGTTCAAGACGCTAGAATTACAAGTGTCATTCAAAACATTCACACTGAAAGAACAAATCTCGTCACGAGTTACAACTCAGTCGTACGATACGGTAAGTCATATATAAAAGATGAGTTATTAACAAAACAATTTAAAGTGAAAGACTTATCGTTTTATCAAGTGAATCACGATATTACAGAAAAGATGTATAGTGAAGCAATCAAACGAGCTGCACTAACAAAAACAGACGTCGTCATCGATGCGTATTCAGGTATTGGTACGATCGGTCAATTATTAGCAGACAAAGTGGATGAAGTAATTGGTGTAGAAGTCGTCGAAAGTGCAGTCGAGGACGCAAGAGACAATGCAAAGTTAAACGACATAAAAAATGCGACGTATGTATTAGGTAAAGCTGAAGAGAAAATTAAAGAGATTGTAAACGAAAAACATATCGATGCATTATTTATCGATCCTCCGAGAAAAGGGTGCGACCGTGCATTTTTAGATACGGTTTTACAAGTGGAACCAGAGAGAATCGTGTATATCTCATGTAATCCAGCAACACTCGGACGTGATTTAAAAATATTAAGTGAAAAATATACAATAGGACCAGTCACACCGTACAATATGTTTTCAAAGACGTATCATGTGGAGGCTCTAGTGCCACTGACAAGGAAAAATGATTAAATTTGAATTGATATGATTTCTATTTATTACTTCCTTTTGTGCTTTGTTTTATATATAATAAAGCACAAAAGGAAGTTTTTTTATGAACAAGAAAAAAATAAATAATATTATTAAAAAAAATAATGGAATAATTACAGCATCAGAAGCTACAGAAAAAAGTATAGATTCTTGGTATCTTACAGATATGGTTCGAAATGGTGAACTTGAAAGAGTAGCAAGAGGTGTTTATCTTCATCCTTCCTATGATAATTATGATGAACTATATATTTTCCAACTTCAACATAAGGTATGCATTTATTCTTATCAAACCGCGCTTTATTTACATGGTCTGACGGAAAGACTACCTTTTACTAACGAGGTTACGGTATATCAGGGATATAATACTTGGAGAGTAAAAGATATGGTTATACCTCATCATGTAAAAAAAGAATGGTACGAAGTGGGAATTACTGAGGTTAAAACGGAGATAGGTAATATAGTTTCGGTATATGATATGGAAAGAACACTTTGTGATATTGTTAGAGATCGAAAAAATCAAGATCCTGAAATATTTTCAAAAGCTTGGAATTTTTATCTGAAGAGAGATAGTAAAGATATATGGAAATTAAGAAAATATGCGAATATATTTGGAATATCCGAACAGATTGAAAATATTTTAGAGGTTATTGTATATGAATAAAGATAGTATAACTGCAAAAATTAGAAATAAAGCTATGGAATTAAAG
>NZ_MBFG01000022.1 GCF_001696685.1 Nosocomiicoccus ampullae | reverse complement strand
ATATGAATATATGAATGAGGTGTATATATGAAAAAACTCGTTATATCATTATATGCTTTATATTTAATATTATTACTTATAAAACCTTATATCGATCCAATTATAGGTGAAATATAAACGAAAGTGACATAAGTTTGTTTTATCCAAATTATAGCATTTATATTCACAAAATAATATTAAACGATGTGCAAAAACAAACATTATAATTATCGAAAAAATTAAACTTAACCAAGCTATGATTGGTAATGAAACATATAAGATGTCTAAAGATTTAAAAGAACTTCACTTAATTACAAACGTAATAATTATTAAAGTTAAATTAAAAATTCTTATATTTTCAATTTGCTGTAATATAAATTATAGGAGAATATTAATGAGAATTAAAAATTTATTATTGTCATTAGTAGTGCTTGGATCTATTGGAGTTTCTATTCCCGCAGCAGTTGATGCAGCTGTAGAAAGTCCAACGTTTAATGGGGTAAAAATCAGTTGGGATCATGGTAGAAAATTTGGCGTTTTTAGTTATTCGACTGTGCAAACTGGAGTTTTTGATCATTCAGCTACGGCTAACTCTACTTTTTCCGGATGGAAAAAACCCGGTGTTAGAGCACATGCAGAACAATATGTAGGTACTAAAGCGGCAACAGCTTACTGGAATTGTAGATAATTTTTATTAAGGTGAGGTAAGATGAAGAATACACAATTCGTTGGAAAAATTAGATATCTCACTTTTTTATTAGTTGCCATTCAAGGGATACTACTTCTTTTGATGGCAACTTTTAATTTGGGACAATCTTACAATAATGCATGGAATGAGCTTCAATATTCACAAAATAAATATACTTTCTATATTAAAAACAATTCTATTAATAAAAAAGAAGAAATTCTTAATATATTTGATGAATACCCTGATCTTTTCATTATTACTTCAAAGATTAATAATGAGACTGAACATCAATTGTTTGGAATTATTGGAAGCAAAAATAACTTTCCTGAAGTTACTGCATTTGATCATACAGTGATTTCAAAAAATGACATTGAATTACTAACAGAAAACAGGAAAGAATTAGTAACGATTGGTGCTTTCAATGGTTCTATCTATAGTGTTAAGAATGTTCCTGATATATTTTTTTCAAACAATCACTCTCTCGTAAATTTATCAGATTATATGGACATCACTAAAAGTGTAAATGGGGTATATACCGTATATGGAATTTCAAATGAATCAATAGAAAGAAATTTTCTAAAAGATTTATCACGGGTGACAAATCAATCTGTAGATTCATTAAAATTTGCAAATAGCGGAACAGAAAATGAGAGTGGATTAGTTCCTATAATCCTTTCTTGCTTAATAGTATTGACATTACTAACACAATTTACATTGTTTGTATCTATCGCAATTTCTAACCTTAAAAAATTTGGAAATTTAACGTTACTAGGGTGGACCAAAGCTACAATTTCAAAGCAAATATTTTCTCAATTCATAGTCTTTTCCATATTCTTAATCCCATTACTCGCTTTGACTTTCTGGCTGATAAGTGGATGGAAAGACGTCTCATTGAAAGTATTATCACAGTTTTTCTTAGTAGGAATTATTAATGTAGTACTAATATTAGTAATAATTTTAATATCTACCTTAGTTGTATTCTCAATTAAACCAGTCGATGCCATTAAAGGAAAGTTTCCTACTTTAGCACTCTATTTTATTGGTTCAACTGGCTATATATTACTCAGCTCATTACTAGTAGTTGGAAGTATATATTTAGATAGTCCAATGAAAGAAGTAACTAAAAATGTTGAAATTAGAGAACAATGGACGAGCGTATCAGAATATTACACATTAAGAGATGTGAATATTGGTAATGATATATCTACAGTTTCTGGACAATCTAACGAATTAAACCAAGATTTTTTTAATTGGTATAGATCAATTAGAAAAGATCCTTCTGTTTTTATTGCAACGACGGACTATATGAGTAAAGATATATTAAATTTCTATAGAGAAAATGAGATATATAAAAATGTACCAGACGAGGCTTTTTGGTATATGACATACTCTCCAAATTATTTACGAGAAATTGGTATTGAAGTAGATGATGCACTCATCAATGAGGCTGAGGCAGGAACTAAGGTTTTTCTTATTCCAGATACTCTCAGTAAAAAAGAAAAATCAAAAGTTGAAGCATTTTTAAAAGAAAGTGAATCTAGTGAATATAATGAAAGTGATATTCCTACTTCTTTTAACGAAAAAAATAAATTTAAATTTATTGATTTTAAGTATAATACCAAAGTGTTTAACTGGAGTCATGACCCCGAGCAAGATATCTTAACAAATAATCCGGTGATTTATATAATTACTCCAGAAAATATGGCTTTTAGACAGTCAGAAAGTTTGAGAAGCAATAATCTCAATAGCTTTATTAAATTTAAAGATAAGGATACAGCTGACAAATATACTTCAAAAGAATATTTGTCTAAGTATAATTTGTCTGATAATAAATTAACGTTTGTAAAGGTTGAAGAATATATCGATGGACTTCAAAAAGATTTAACGCAAACAATTTTATGGTTTTCTGGAGCAATTTTAGGAGCTTTATTACTTTCTATTCTATTACTCCTCTCTTTAGCATATGTTTATCGATTATCCAATAATGAAAAATTATATGTATCTAAATTTTTAGGATTTGATTTTCTTAAAATGTATACATTACCACTAATCAGCATCCTATTCATATGGACAATTAATATTATAGTTGTATCTTTATCTGGATCAAAGATAGGCATTATTCTAATCATTATTTATGGGATTATTCAGTTATCAATATTTTACTTTTACATGACGAAAAATGATACAAAGCAATTACTTTTATCAATTAAGGAGAAATAATTAATGAAAGCAGTTGAGATAAAAAATATTACAAAACAATTTGGAAGTAGAACGATTATTAATAATTTTTCTCTGGATATTGAAGCGGGGGAATTTGTAGCGATCATTGGAAAGTCTGGATGTGGTAAATCCACATTATTGAATATGATTGGCCTACTAGAAAGTGTCGATTTAGGAGAAATCAGAATAAATAATCAGAAGTTACCTGCGATAAACTCTAGAGCAGCCACACTAATGAGAAGGAATACGATTAATTATTTATTCCAATCGTATGCACTTATTTCTAATATGACCGTAAAAGATAATTTATTGATGGCGCTTCAGTACGTGAAAGAGCATCAAAATACAAAAATAGAATTAGTAAATAACGTTTTAAAGAAGCTTGAAATAGAAACTTTAATAAATGACGATGTAAATACTTTATCAGGTGGAGAACAACAAAGAGTTGCGGTGGCAAGAACGATATTAAAACCAGGGGATATTATATTAGCTGATGAACCAACAGGTTCACTCGATCCAAATTTAGCACATCTTTCTTTTAACCTTGTAAAAGATTTGAGAGATACGTATAAAAAAACAGTGGTTTTAGTCACTCATAATATGGAACAAGCACAACAAGCAGATAGAATAATTAATCTTAATGATTATTCTAATTCAATGAGCAATATTTAAAATTATAAATAATTATTCCTACTAATTTTAAAAAAGAGAGTTTTAGTTCTACGCCTAAAACTCTCTTTTACCGTTTCTATACTAAATCCAATCGCTCTTTATAGCACTTACGACATACAGGGACGTATTCTTCGTCACCGATTTGAATCGATTCACCGACATTTGTCGGAATATTATTATGTAATCTCATGTTTAATGTCGCTTTTTTATTGCAGAACTGACAAACTGTTTTTAATTCGTCAATAGCATCAGCGAGTTCCAGTAGTGTACGACTGCCTTCAAACAATTCATTTCTAAAATCTGTTTTTAAACCGAAAGCAATGACAGGAATATCGAGTAAGTCTGGAATATCGCTTAAATTATGAATGTCTTTTTTCGATAAAAATTGAGCTTCATCGATCAAAACTGCAAACACTTTTTCTTTCTCATTCTCTTTTTTAACTTTCTCAAAGATATCATCCGTTATATACTCTGCTTCGAGTTCTAAGCCGACTCTAGATTTTATTTTTTTATACCCACTTCTTGAATCAATCGGTGTTGTATACGCCAAGCATCTCTTACCTTGAGTCGTATATTGATGATGCGTCGTGATAATTTGATTACTTTTGTTACTTTGCATTGTCCCGTAACGAAAATAAAGTTTCGCCATAATAATCCCAACCTTTATATAATCAGCATCAATTTTAACATGAATTTCATATTTATATATTATAAATGTCTATTCTCGTGTAACATAATAATTGAATAGATAATGTTAGGAACGATTGTATGGAGCTATTTAAACAAGCAACAGAGTTTATAGAAATGATGTACGACGAGTTAAAGTTAGGCGATCCGGCAAATAGGTTAAGCGAGATTAAAAAAGAAATCGATGAGAAAAATCGTTACACGCATACGTCTAAAGAGTTAGAATACGGTGCGCGTGTGGCATGGCGTAATTCTAACCGTTGTATCGGTAGATTGTACTGGGAAAGTCTTGTCGTTAGAGATGAGAGACATATCGATAATGAAGCGGATTTTGTTAAATCGATTGAAACGCATATTAATGATGCGACAAACGGTGGTAAAATTGTACCGATGGTCTCAATCTATAGTAATGATATTACGCTATATAACGAACAACTTATACGTTATGCAGGATATGATAATGTCGGAGATCCGAGGTCGAGAGCAGCGACTAAACAAGCAGAAAAGGTCGGTTGGAAGAGTGAACCAGGTGACTTTAATGTGTTGCCTCTTTTATATAAAGTAGGTGATGGAGAGATTCATTATCATGAATACCGTGAAGGCCTTATTAAAGAAGTAGACATCGAACATCATCATTATCCAAAGTTAAAAGATTTAGGTCTTAAATGGTACGCGGTACCGATTATTAGTTGTATGGATTTAGAAATAGGTGGAATTTATTACCATACAACACCGTTTAATGGCTGGTATATGGAAACAGAAATCGCGGTTAGAAATTTTACCGATGATTATCGATATAACAAATTAGAAAGTATCGCTAAAGCACTAGAATTAGACATGTCGAAGACGACGACATATTGGAGAGACCGAGCGCTCGTAGAAATTAGCTACGCAGTTTATCACTCGTTTAGAGATAGTAAAGTAACGATGGTCGATCATATTACAGCATCTAAACAATTTAAAACATTTGAACGATTAGAACAAGAAGCGGGACGTACAGTAACAGGAAAGTGGAGCTGGCTCGCACCCCCGTTATCACCGTCTCTGACTCATAACTATCATTACGGATTTGATAACACAATGAGGTCACCAAATTTCTTATATCGAGAAAACAAATGCCCCATGCATTAAAAATATTTCTTAGGAAATAATGAGACTGTAGATAACTCTTAAGAGGTCTACAGTCTTTTTTGTTATCTTTATTTATTTACTAACGCTCCTGTTGAGGAGAGTCTATATTTTAATTCGACTTTTGAGATGGTTAAGCTATATGTTTTCTCTAAGTATTTAACCATTTTATTTAATGACATTGGATTCTTTGTATAGATATCTTTTAACACGTCACTTTTTGACTGAACGTTAAGATCGTTAGTGTAAATGATTGGTGAACTGAAGCTTTGAGGGTATATGTTTTGTCTCGTTGCTAAAATTCTCTCTAACGTATAATCATTTAAGTAATCGAACAACTCGTGTTTAAATCCATGTTTTTTTAAGAAGGGTAGTGTAAAGTATTTATGTTTCTTCGTAAATTGTTTCACTTCATAGATGAAACTATCCACCATCGGTTTGGAAATTCCAAGATTTATTAAGTAAGTATAGTGGATGAGTTCATTTGGGCTAAGTCTAAAGATAATTAAATCTCTTTCGAGTTTGTATGTCTCAGAGTACCATTGTTGTGCTTTAAAAATTTCACGCGTATCAGTTTCAAATACTTCTTTAGAGACAATCCACGCTTTAATTGCTTCATGTGCATTGTTAAACGTGTCTTTGTAAATAATGGCGCTACCTTTTGTCGTATAGCCAAGATTATGGAATAATTGCTTACTCGGAATGAGTTCTTTATTTGCAATTTCAGATAAATCAGCCATGACCTCAGAGACTAAATAAATCGGTTCAGTGAGACGTTTTTTCGCTTCTTTATAAAACGACTCACATTTAGGAATCGTATTATGGCAACGAATGATTCCGTCAAATATATAGTCGACGTGTTGATTAGAAATATACGTAAACATCGTATCTCTGTGTAACCCGTAGTCATTTTGTAAATGATCGAGGAGTTCGTTTAACGATCTACCGGTGAACTGACATACTTTATCTTCTATAAAATTTTGGTGGCTGCACCCGACTTGAATCGTACTAATTCTAATGATGGAAATGACGTCGTTAAATTTTGATAGACCGACTTTATTCATAAGGCTACCGAGTTCATATCCATTTATAAGACCGATCTTCGATAGCGTTTCTATATGATTATCGTAGACGAATTGTAAGCCGTAGCTCCCTTTTAACGTCGATAATATATCGTTAATGATGTTGATCGTGTCTTGAGTGATATTCGTGTCATAGTATCTAAATTGATGTTTGATACTCTTTACGACAGAATCTGAGTTGTCGATAATCGATTCGAATCTACGGATATCTGTTGGTTTAATATTTAGCACTGGATTTGTTGTTAACTCGTTCATATATAATTCGTAAAACGATTCGAGTGCAAACGATTGGTCTTTATATCGATATACTAAATCTTCAAAGAGATTCGTGCTCGATTGTGTCACGACGTTACCTTCACTGTTTATAAACATCTTTTCAAAATAGAGAAGGCGATCCAATTTATCTTTTGTTAATGTATGATCTTTAACGATTGCTTCGACGTCAGTTGAGAAATCATTAGTTTCAAATTTATTATATAAGTACGATATTACGTCATCATCTAATTGAAACACATACTGAAACGTATCACGAGGCATATTGTACTTTGTGATGTATTTACTGTATGAATTCTCTTTTAAGTAATGCGGAATAAAATTCGCATTGATACGAGAAACATAAGTCAGTACAGTCGTTCTTGACACGCCAGTACTCTTACCGATTTCACGAACACTGACATTGTCTAGGCGCATTAAATACGTGTCTTTATTTGGAAAATCAAATGCGAGAACGTCTTTTAAAGACCAACGTTTGACGTAGTATTTATCTTTAACTTTTACAATAATTTCGTCATCTGTTAAAGCTGCTAGAGTCTCATAAACTTTTTCTTTAGCATTCGAATAAAATTTGCTAGATGACTGAACTAATCGCTCGACATCTACGGACTGATCAATATCGTGTTCGACGAGTAATACGTATGAAATCACATCAATATATTTTTCCGAAAAAACGCTTTCAAATTCTTTTATAGCGACTTGAGCTTTCTTATATATGGACCCCGCACCACGTTTTAAGTGGTAGTCATATTGTTCTTTAGAGAGCTGTTTTAATTGATGAATAGTTTCAAAACCAGCATTTTTTAATGAGCGATGGACAGATGGTGTCATTCCGAAGCCTTTCAGTAAATCGATGTGCATTAAATCATCGACAGAAAGCGTGGCATTCTCTTCATATAACACGCTACAAATTCTTCGAATCTGAATATCTAAATCGCTATAGTTCGATAAAACACGTTTATTACTATATACGAAGTCAATCAATCTATACTCATCTTTAACGAGTGGTTTTACTGCGTTGAGTAGCTTTTTGTTATGTACGGATAACACAAATAATGAAATCGACACAAGAACTCCCTCCTTCATTATTTAAATAATTATGATTATTATATCACTTCATTTTAATAATGAAAGCGTTATTTTGTATAAAAGTAAAATAAAAAACTGTAATCTAGTGAGTGAATCACTAAATTACAGTTTTATGTTTATAAGTTACCCATTACTTTACGAATTTTAGGTCCTAAAATAATTAATATAACAGCAACGATAATTGCAAATGAACCTAAGTACATGAAGTACGCTTTCGTATCAATGAGGTCATATAATTTAACCATTTGTGCGTTCAGGCCTTGTGCCATTGCATTGGATAAGAACCAAACAGACATCATTTGTGATTGGAACGCTACAGGTGCAAGTCGTGTAGTAGTTGAAAGTCCGATTGGTGATACGAATAACTCACCAATTGTAACAAGGAAGAAGCTTAACACGAGCCATAATGGATGTATTAACCCTTCTGTACTTAAAGGAACAATCATAATTAAGTACGCTGCTCCGGCAAGTAATACGCCGACTGTAAACTTTGTAACAGTTGACGGGTTACGATCTCCAAGTTTCACCCATAGTCTAGAAATAATCGGTGCAAAAAATACGATGAATAACGGGTTTAATGACTGGAACCAAGCGGCTGGTATATTAAAGTCGATTAAACCATTTGTAATATTTGCTACGCTTAATTCTGTTTTAGTATCTGCAAATGCTGCAAGGACTGTCGCTCCTTGTTCTTGAATCATCCAGAATACAACAGATGCTAAAAAGAGCGGAATGTAAGCAAATAAATGCGAGCGCTCCTTCTTGGATACTTTTTTCGATAGGATCATTTTCGTAATTAAAATAGTCGGTAAAATGACACCTAAAAATGTAATGAAGTTAGCGAATGCACCAATTGTTAATGTATTCGTCATTAAAGAAATTGAAACAAATAGCACTATTGCAATGATTGTAACTGCTGCAATAATACCGAATTTTTTCTTTTCTTCAGCTTTTAATGGATCGGATGGTTTTAAGCCGAGATCGCCAAGGTTTTTCTTGTTTGTGATTACATAAGTTAATAACCCACAGAACATTCCGACAGCTGCAAGAGCAAATCCTGCATGGAAGCCGTATTTAACTTGTAATGTTCCAACGAGTAACGGTGAAATTAAACTACCTAAGTTAATGGACATATAAAATAATGTAAATCCACTGTCGACCCTCGGGTCGTCTTTTTCGTATAACATACCAACATTTGTAGATATATTTGGTTTTAATAATCCGGTACCAATAATGAGTAGAAGTAATGCAATCATTAAAACAGTAAAGTTATTTGGCAGTGCGAGTAAGATGTGACCAAGCATGATGAGTATTCCACCATAAAAAATCGAATGGCGAATACCAAATACTCTATCTGCGAGCCATCCTCCGATAATACCACTCATGTAAATTAACGCACCGTAAATCGATACGATTTGTAACGCAGTAGACTGTTCAAGTCCGAAACCGCCTTTTGTTACTGAGTAGTATAAGTAGTAGGCTAGAATCGCTTTCATACCATAGTAACTAAAACGTTCCCAAAATTCAGTAAAGAATAATGTAGATAACCCTCTCGGTTGACCAAAGAATCCTTTATCTGGAATTGACTGCTTGCTTGAATTATTGTCAGTCATATAAAATCCCCTTTGATTAAATTAAAAAATCAATATTAGCTAGTGTAACACAATTTTAAATATTTCGTAGAAATAAAAACGAGAAGCTTAAATAAAGCTTCTCTTTAAAAGTAAAAATTAAACTAATTTTTTATATGCGCCAATTGCTGCTGACATATCGTAGTATGATGCACCGACTGATTTGAAGATTGTAATGTCTTTTTCATCTCTTTCAAATTCTTGATCTAATGCATCGTTTAAACCGATTGCTTTTTCCCACTTAAAGTCACCAGTTTTAACAGCGTGAATGAATTCACCTGCTTCTTCGATTACACCGTCGACGTCGTCGAATATGACGTGGCGTGCACGTTTAATTGAGTCGGTATGAATTTCACGCATCTCTGGCATATATGATCCGAGACCATTAATGTGTGCGCCGTCTTTTACATGTTCGTCTTCAAATACTGCTTCAGTAGAGTTTGTTGCGGTATTGATGATATCTGAAGCGCGTGTTACGTCGTTTACGTTCTCACATATTTCGATATCTGCTTTTACACCATGTGCTTCAAGACGTGCTTTAAAGTCATCACATTTACTTAACGTACGGTTAAATAGGCGAATCGTTTTAATATCACGCACTTCAAGTACACCGAGTGCTTGCTCAAACGCCATACCGCCAGTTCCAATGATACCTAATTCTTTTGCATCTTTTTTAGCGAGTAAGTCTGTAGCGATACCTGTCATTGCACCAGTACGTAATCGTGTTAAATAACTCGCACTGAGTACTGCGACGTTTTCACCGTGCTCGAGTTCTGTGAGTACAGTAACTGCTTGAGTCGCAGGGTAGCCGTCTTTAGCATTGTCCGGGTAAATTGAGATAATTTTCACTGCTGAAAATTTCTCTTTATTATCAACACAAGGCATGTAAAGCATTACTTTATCGCCTTCAACAGGAATTACAGTACGCTGTTCCATTTTAATGAGGCCTTCATTTAAAGTCTGTAAAGTGCTGTACGTATCCTTAATAGCTTCATCCATCTTATAAACTTGTTCGATTTCTTGATCGTTAAAAGTTTTCACTTAAAACCCTCCGTAAATTAAACTTCTTCTGTAGTTAATTTGCTTTTTTCAACTTGTGGCTTATGTTTAATTTGTAACACACTGACTTAAATTAATAAAGCGTGCTGAACGTTTTGTTCAACACGCTTTTAGTATTTTAGATTAAACCAATCCATTTCCAGTATGTTGCACTGAATAGGAATATTAAGAGTAACCCGATAATTGTTAGTGGGACACCTGCTTTAAAGTATTGTTTAACAGTAAATGTTTCTGTACCGTATGCGAGCATTCCTTGTGGTGAACTGATTGGTAGTAGGAATCCAAAGCTGATTACAAATTGTTGAATTAATACGAAACCTATTGCTTGGTCACCTAAGTCTAATGTCGCTGTAAGTGATATAAATACTGGAATTAGCGCCGCTGCTAAACTTGTCGCACTCGCAAATCCTAAGTGGATGAGTACGTTAAAGATTGATACGATGATGATCGTTGCAAGAATCGGCATTGAGTCTAATCCAAGTGATCCGAATGTTTTATCACTTAACCACTGCGCGCCACCTGTGTTTAGTAGTAAACTACCGAGTGAGATACCCGCACCGAACACGATTACTGTACCCCATGGGATATATTTGACAGCGTCTTCCCATTTGATGACGCCAATTTTAGGCATTAACATAATTGCAATCGCAATTAAAGTTAACGATGAAGAATCGATCGGGTGGAGTACTTTTTCAGTTGCCCATCCGAGAAGTAGTAATACTGAGATGATGATTAAACGCCACTCACGTCCAGAAATTTTACCCATGTCATCGAGCTGTTGTTTAATCATTTCAGAACCACCAGGTACTTCATCGTACTCAGGTTTCATGACTTTCATCATGACAAAGTAAAGGACTATAGACATTAAGATCGACCACGGAGCTGCGTATAAGAACCATTCACCCCATGAAATGTCGACGCCCATCGTGTCGCTAATAAAGTTTACTGCAACTAAGTTTTGCGCTGCTGCAGTTTTAATACCGATGTTCCAAATAGATACGGCTTGTACTGCAGTGATGACGAGTAAACCTGCGAGTTTACTATCTTTTGAAATATTAAACGCTGTAATCATACCGATTAAAATCGGAATGACTGCTCCAGCACGCGCTGTTGCAGATGGAACGAAGAACGCTAAAATAATCGCAACGATAATACTACCGATGACGATACGTGACGTCTTATTACCAACGAGCGATAAGACGACGAGTGCTAAACGTTTGTGTAAATTTGTCGCTTGCATTGCTGCAGCTAAAAATAGTGCTGCTGCTACAAGGACAAGTGCAGATGAAGAATACCCACTAAACGCCAGTGATAGAGAGTTTTTCGTACCTACTAAGTCACTACCTGACGCTGCTCCTTTTGTTAAATAATCTCCTAATTCACCTGCTGGGCTAAACCCGATGAGTAATATAATCAGTGCGAGAATCATTACTGAAGATGTCGGATAAGATACCGCTTCAGTCACCCACATAATGACAGCAAACGCTAAAATCGCAAGCGCCATATGTGCAACGACTGGTAAACCGTCTGGTGTCGGCATAAGTAATATAGCAAATAATACGACGAATGCTACAACCGTCCAAACGATGTTCAGAGAACGTTTTTTATTTTGTGTTTGATCGTTTTCACGACTCATCAAACCATCCCTTTCTATACTATTAAATCAAATAATAGTCTCACTCTTATTATAAAGGCTATCTATGTGAAAATAAGCGCAAACTATGACGATATTGTTATATTTTTAATCGTCATTACATATATAGACGTTTTTCATCGATATTAATCTAAAAAAGCTAGATTTATAGCACTTTCTAAAAGAAATCGAGTGGACAAATAATCGTTTAAATTGCACAATTAAAGTAATCATATGTGAAACGGAGATAATAACATGAAACGACCTGTATTTATAGGGCTTGCGATATTATTTGTAGCATTTATCGTGGTTGCAGGTTTTAAGATCGCAAACCACCAAAAGTATGCAAATGTGTACGAAGAAATATATTCGATTTCGAAAACGAAGTACGCATCTTCATCGACTGTGTTCGATAAAGAAAAAGACGCGATTGAAACAAAGTATGAAAATGTTAAAGAAATCGATGAAATGCGCGTGAAATATAATTTTTCAGATGTAGATGGTGGATTTGTCGTCGAATTGTTTGATGGGGATAGTGTGTATACCGTGCGTTATAATGCTTCAGATAAAGTGCTGTACGAATCATTTTCTGGTGATGAAAGTAAAGAAGCGGAGCTAAAGGAAGTATTTAAACGTAAGTTTTTAGAAGACTGGTTTAATACACGTGCGAGTCGATTTAGTATGGATAATTTAGGAGACGTTGAAGTCATAAACGAATAAAAAACGGGTAATGAGTCATTTTCCATGTTTCTCATACCCGCTTCTCGTTAATTTTTTTCGTATATCTCTTTTGTTAAATGGGAAAGTTAAACCGATTAATGTTTCGCTTTCTGTATCGCTATTAAGTGCTTGCTTCATATACGATTTACCGACTAAATATTCCCCGTCTCTATAATAATTTGAATTAAAACCTTCAACTGTATCAAAACTCTTTACGCCATCGAGCAGCTCTTTTCGAAGGCGTTTTTTTCTGTTACTAAGTTCTGAAGTTTTAATATGTCCTTCTTTAGTCGTAAAGATTTTAGTTTTCTCGATCGATATTGGTTGATTATCTTTGTATGTAATTTTGACGATAGATGACGTATTGTGGACGTTATCGATATTTTTATAAATCTCTTCGTTATCGTCTAGAGTTGTTAAACTCTCTTCTATGAGTAGATACGCTTTTGTATCACGATGAGATTTTTTAAAACGATTGTCAAACCAAATGGAAATAAAAACAATAAATACCAAAAGTAATACGATAAATATCCAACCATTAAGCGTAGTAGGCATCGATAGCTGATTGTAAAGCATAAGTCACCTTCTTCTATGTAGTCGTTAATACTTTACACACATTTACTAAAAAAGAAACATAAAAAATCACTTTACTTTTTGTAATCGCTTACTTATATTTAAAGTATCTTTACTTTAAGGAGGTTGTATTGTGAAGGAGAAAAAAGAAAAGTGGTATAAACGTCTGGAAATGCCAGATGCATTCGTCATTATATTTAGTATCGTACTACTCGCGGCTGTTTTATCTTACTTAATACCAGCTGGGACATTTGTACGTGAAGAGGTTGACGGAGTAACGCGTGTCATTCCAGGAAGTTATACGTATGTAGAATCTAACCCTGCGAATGTATTGGATTTATTTGTTTCGATACAAAAAGGGATGATCGATACTGCGAATATTATATTTTTAATTTTGATAGTCGGTGGAATCGTTAAGATTATTGAATATACTGGTGCGATTGATGCCGGAATAAACGTCCTAATTCAAAAGACAAAGGGCCGTTATATGGTTTTAATTACTCTCGTTGCCTTAACGTTTGGTATTTTAGCATCTATGGGACTCGTAGCGAACGCGGTAATCGCATTTGTACCGATTGGTATTGCGTTAGCTCGAAACTTGAAGCTCGACGCGATCATTGGAGTATCGATGATTTACCTCGGCTATTATGCCGGGATGGTTGCAGGTATTTTTGACCCAGTTGTATTAGTGTTCGCACAAACGATAGCAGAACTTCCACTATTTTCTGGTATGACATTACGTGTATTTATATTTATCGGTATGATTTTATCGGTCATTATATTTACAAATCGTTACGCGAAAAAAGTAAAAAATGATCCGTCAAAATCTATATTAGGTAATCGACCATTTAATGACGATGAAGGAATCACAAATATTGAACCTCCGAAATTTACTGTATTACACGGAATTAACTTACTCATTTTCGTCGGATATCTCGGGTTTTTCATCTGGGGAGCATTTACGAGAAGTTGGGGAATTAATGAGTTAGTTGGTGTATTTTTAATGATGGGCTTTACAGTTGGATTTGTGTCACGTATTTCGCCTAACAAATTCGTTAAAATATTTATTGAAGGTGCGCGTGGTATTACATACGGTGCTTTAGTCGTTGGTCTCGCGCGTGCGGTCGTTATTATATTAGAAAACAGTCAAATTCTTGATACGATTGTAAATGCAACGCTCGTACCGTTACAAGCAATGCCGACATATCTAGGTGGACTGATGTTATTTGTTTTTAACTTACTGTTTAACTTCCTCGTAACGTCCGGTACAGGACAAGCGGCAATCGTTATGCCATTAATGGTTCCGATTACGGATGTCATTGGGATTACAAGACAAACAGGTGTATTAGCATTTATACTCGGTGACGGTATTACAAATATCGTGGCACCAACGTCTGGTGTACTTATGGCAGTACTTGCGGTTGGTGGCGTGAAGTGGACGGACTGGCTGAAATTTGTTTGGCCAATTTTACTTTCATGGATTGTCATTGGAACGCTTGCGCTTCTATATGCGCTCGTTACAGGATACGGACCATACTAATATCGTTTGCTTAAGGATAAAAATAACTTTACACTTATGACACAAAACAATTTAAGGTGGTTTTGAAATGAAAAAGTTATTTTCTATATTTTTATCTTTAGCAGTTTTAGTCACACTTGCTGCTTGTAGTAATGATGATAACAGTGAGGAAGTAAAAAGCGCAAAACAACAAGAACCAGTTGAAAATAAAGAAGAGACTAGCGAACCTAAAGAAGAGGAAAGTGAAACTAAAGAAGAGACTGTCACATACGAGAAAGAAGAGCAGGGTATTTTAGTGACGGTTGATTTAATTCATAAAGGTGAGGAACTCATCCGCCAAGTTACGACAACAAAAGCAGATTACGAAGCCATTAACGTTTCTAATAAAGATGAGGCAAAGCAAAGATTTGAAGACATCGATGCTTTTGAAGCGTATGAAGGTGAAGAAGGTTTAAATTACGATGTAGAATTTAAAGACGATCATTTCATAGAAACGATCGAGGTCGAGTATTCAAAAATAAGTCCAGAAAAGTTAAATGAATTAGTACGTCCAGCAGAAGATAACAAGACTGGTGAAATACAAAAAATAAGCCTTGATTTAACGATTAAGGAACTCGAACAAGCAGGATTTAAACTTAAGGAAAAATAAATTTGTTGACAAGATTTATATAACATCATACAATTAGTTCGAATTCGAAATAATTATAAGGAGTGACATTTTATGACGAGACAAAGCGATGCTTTAAAAACATTCGTTGCACTTAAACGTACGACAGATAATTTTTTTAAGCGCGTTAAAGCAGATATAAAATGTCACGGCCTGACTGTGAATGAATTTGCGGTACTTGAAGTGTTATATAACAAAGGGCCACAACCCATTCAACAAATAAAAGAAAAAATTCTCATCGCGAGTAGTTCAACGACGTATGTGATCGATAGTTTAGAAAAACGTAATTATGTCGTTCGTACACAAGATCCATCGGATAAGCGTACGTATTATGCGAGTTTGACTGAAAAGGGATATCAGTTGATTGATTCGGTGTTTCCAAGTCATGCTCAAATGATTGAATCATGCTTTCAAGATTTAGATGATGCGTCGTTAACTCAGCTTAGAGAATCATTAAAAACAGTTTCAACTCGAGTATCTAAATGATACCGAGTTTGTTTTTAAGTTATATTTCGAATTCGAAATAATGTAGGAGGTAAAACTATGGAAAACAAACTTCTAGGACTCCACCACGTAACGGCAATGACAAAAGATGCGATAGAAAATTATAAGTTTTTCACTGAAATTTTAGGCATGCGACTCGTGAAAAAGACAGTCAATCAAGATGATATTTATACGTACCATACATTTTTTGCAGATGATGTTGGGAATGCAGGTACGGATATGACATTTTTTGATTTCCCAAATCAAGTTAAAGGTAAAAAAGGCACAAACTCTCTCTATAGAACGTCATTTCGCGTACCAAGTGACGCGGCAATTGAATATTACAAAAAACGTTTTGAAACATTTAATGTCACACACGAAGAAATCACTGAATTTAATGGGCATAAAGTTTTACGCTTTGAAGATGATGATGAGCAATACTATCAACTTATATCTGACGAAGATAACAGAGGTGTTCAAGCAGGAATTCCGTGGGAAAATGGACCTGTGCCAAAAGAATACGCGATATACGGTCTAGGTCCAATGGTAATTAAAGTCAGTTATTATGATGCGTTTATTGACATGTTACAAAATGTGTACGACATGGAAGTTGTATCTAAGAATGACACGTATACTATTTTAACGATGGGTGAAGGCGGTAATGGAGCTGAATTGCACGTGTTCCACGATGAAAAGAGTGAAGACTCTAAACAAGGTTATGGAGAAATTCACCATGTGGCATTTCGCGTAAAAGATGATGAAGCATTGAATAACTGGGTTCAGCGCTATAAAGAACACCGTGTGCCTAACTCAGGAATCATCGATCGATTTTATTTTAAAGCGTTATACGCAAGAATTGGTCATATTCTCTTTGAAATCTCAACAGATGGACCAGGATTTATGACCGATGAACCATACGAAACACTCGGTGAATCATTAGCATTGCCGCCAGCTTTAGAACATAGACGTGAAGATATCGAAACGAGAGTTCGTCCGTTTGACACTTCAAGGAAGTAGGTGAATGTTATGCACTATATATTTAACAAGGGCCAAAAAGGTAAACCGATATTCTTGCTTCTACATGGAACAGGATCAGACGAAAGAGGACTGTTACCACTCGCAAACATGTTAGATGATTCATATGGCGTGTTATCTGTTAGAGGAAATGTTCAAGAAAATGGCATGAACCGATATTTTAAACGTCTTGGTTTCGGTCAGTATGACTTGGAAGATTTAAATTATAGAGGGCAAGAATTGCTTGATTTTCTACAAAAGATATCGGAATCTGAAGAGTTCGATATACAGGATCTAATTCCGGTTGGATTTTCAAATGGCGCAAATATCGCAATTCACTTACTACTACGTGAAGATGTTGATTTTAAGCGGTCAATACTATTCGCACCACTATATCCGTTAGAACTAACAGATAACAGTAAAGATATGTCCGACTTAAAAGTATTCTTATCAGTCGGGGATAACGATCCAATGGTGACACTAGAAGATAACGAATATGTAGAACAACTTTTTACTTCACGTGGAGCAAAAGTAACAACAGTTCATGTAAATGGACATGAAATTACAACTGATGCAGTTGAGAAAGCAAAAACATGGTTATTAAATCATTAAATTTATAAGGAAGAAGGAATTAAAATGACAACATTTAAATTAGACAAATCACACAGCTCAGTAGAATTTTCTGTAAAACATATGATGGTATCTACAGTGAAAGGTAGATTCACAGAATTTGATGGAGAAATTTCAGGTGATCTTGAAGACTTAAGCACATTACAAGTTAAAGGAATTGCGTATGTAGATTCAATCGAAACTAAAAATGCAGATCGTGATAATCATTTAAGATCAGCAGACTTTTTCGATGTAGAAAAATTCCCTGAAATAGAATTCGTCTCAAAATCAGTGACGGACAATACGATTACAGGTGATTTAAAAATTAAAGATGAAGTTCATGAGGAAACTTTTGAATTTGAACATAACGGCGTACACAAAAACCCATTTACAGACTCTTATGTTACAGGAGTTATTTTAAGAGGTACGATCAATCGTGAAAAATATGGACTTACTTGGAACCAAGCGTTAGAAGCAGGAGGCGTCATGGTAGGTAAAGACGTCAAAATTGAAATCGGTGCAGAATTCGAAATCACAGAATAATTTATAAAATTTTCAGAAAACATGTTGACATTCGTTTTTCAATGAATTAAAGTTATATCCAACAATTTAATTTATCTTATCCAGAGAGGTGGAGGGACTGGCCCTTTGAAGCCTCGGCAGCGAGCATTTTATATGTGTTGTGCCAATTCCAGTAGCGTTTAGCTAGTAGATAAGAATAGTGCGGCCCTATTTTTATCTATATAAAAATAGGGTTTTTTATTTTGTAATATACGTTGGAAGGTGAATTTTGTGATTCAAATTGAAAATGTCTCAAAGACATTTAATCGTAAAGGTGTAACAACCGAAGCACTAAAAAACGTTTCACTGGATATTAAAGAAGGTGAAATATACGGCATTGTCGGCTTTAGTGGCGCTGGGAAAAGTACGTTACTCCGTACGATCAACCACTTAACGACGCCGACAAGTGGCGAAGTCATCGTAGATGGTAAGCATTTAAAGAAAGCGAATAGTAAAGAAATTCGCGAGATTAAAAAAGATATCGGCATGATATTCCAACATTTTAACTTGCTGAATTCAAAAACAGTATTTAAAAACGTGGCAATGCCGCTAATTTTATCTGGCACACCGAAAGAAGAAATTGAAAAAAGAGTGAACGAACTCCTTGATTTCGTCGGTTTAAAGGATAAAGCACAGAACTACCCAGATGAATTGTCGGGTGGTCAAAAACAACGTATCGGAATCGCAAGAGCACTCGCAACACAACCTAAAATTTTACTCTGTGACGAAGCGACGAGTGCTTTGGACCCTGAAACGACAGCATCAATTTTATCTTTACTCAAAAGAGTAAATGAAGAATATAACATTACGATTTTACTCATCACGCACGAAATGAGTGTCGTAAGAGAAATCTGTGACAAAGTTGCGATTATGGAAAACGGTGAAGTGATAGAGTCTGGTAGCGTGTTTGATATTTTTTCAAATCCAAGTACGAGAACGGGTGTTAAATTCGTAAATACAGTCATGCATAGTGAAGTTCCGGACTTTGTACTTAGACTATTAAGCGACGATATAAAGCGTCATATTTATCGACTCAATTTCATTGCAGATAGTGCAGGGCAACCGGTACTCAGTCAATTGTCAAAACGCTATGACGTTGAAGCGAGCGTGTTGTTTGGAAATATTACAGAACTTCAACGTACACCATTTGGTAATCTAATTGTCGAATTTATCGGTGAAGCCGAGGAAATTGAAAAGGTTAAAGCCTTTTTAACAGAACAAGAGGTCTTATATAGTGAGGTGACAAGAAATGCTAGTGAGTACTGATCGAATTTTAAGTGCACTCGTTGAAACACTTCAAATGGTGACGATATCGTTTGTCTTTAGTATTTTACTTGGGATTCCACTTGGGGTGCTATTATACGTCACAAGGAATGGTGGAATTTTAGAAGAAAAAATAACATTCACTATACTTAGTTTCGTTATTAACATTTTAAGATCAATACCATTTATCATCTTACTCGTTGCAATTATACCGTTTACGAGACTCATCGTCGGAAGCTCAATTGGAACGGCGGCTGCGATTGTACCGATGGTCGTCTATGCAGGACCATATGTTGCAAGGCTCGTAGAATCATCGCTACTAGAAGTAGATGACGGTGTGCTTGAAGCGGCAGATGCGATGGGCGCAACGCCTCTACAAACCATCTTTAGATTCGTTATCCCGGAAGCGTTAGGTTCACTCATCTTAAACTTCACAATCGCTACGATCGGTTTAGTCGGAGCATCAGCGATGGCTGGAACTGTTGGTGGTGGAGGAATTGGAGACTTAGCCATTACTTACGGTTATCAAAGATTTGATGGTATGACGATGTTAGTCACAGTAGTTATCCTCGTCGTTTTAGTTCAAGGATTACAGTCACTTGGAAATGGATTATCAAGAATAGTTAGAAGAAAGTAAAAATTAAAAGGGGAAATTTTATAATGAATAAATTACATGTATTATTTTTAGCACTTATATCTATTGTTGTCCTTAGCGCATGTGGTAATAACGAAAAAGTGAAAATTGGAGTTAGTGGTACAGATACGACAGTTTGGGATTTTGTCGCTGAAAAAGCGAAAAAAGAAGGTATTGATATTGAAATCGTATCGTTTAATGACTACGTTCAACCAAACACTGCACTTGCTGACGGTGATATCGATGCGAACGCATTCCAAACAGTCGCTTACTTCGATGAGTTTATTAAAGAAAGAGATTTAGACTTAGTACCGATCGCAACGACTAACTTAGCACCAATGGGAATTTACTCTAACAAAATCAAAGATTTAAGTGAGTTAAAAGAAGGAGACACAGTTGCGGTACCAAACGACGTTTCAAACCAAGGGCGTGCGTTAATGCTTTTAGAAGAAGCGGGAGTTATTAAATTAGTAGATAACTATAACGGCTTAGATTCAATTGAAGATGCGGTTGTTGAAAACAAGAAAAACATCGTATTTAAAGAAGTCGCACCAGCACAAATCCCGAGAACATTAGATGACGTAGCAGCTGGAGCAATCAACAACGGAATCGCTCGTGACGCAGGATTCGATATTCAAAACGATTCAATTTTCTTAGAAGACGACACAGCGACGCCTTACGTTAACATTATCGCAGTCCGCGCTGAAGATAAAGATAACGAAACACTGAATAGAATTGCTGAACTTTACCAAGAAGATGATACGAAACAACTAATCTTAGATACTTATGGTGGTGCGTTAATTCCAACGTTCATTCCACTTGAAGATATTGGTTGGTAATAGAAAAATCCACTTTTAAAATGATGTGTTACCCAAGTTGTACTATTTGGTATTATACTGATTTTAAGGTATGTCTCTTGAAGAATTCAGGAGACATACTTTTAATTTGAGCTAAATTCTATATTTTTATAATAATCGATGCATTCAATTAGAAGCTTATGCGCCCTCTTATGACAGTATGAAAGAAGATCTGTCGAAAGTAAGAGAATATTTAATTAATGATAGGAAGTTAAATCCAGACATTGTAAATACATTGATGATTAAAGGGTTTATCCGACAAGATGAGAGAAATAATGCCGTTTATACATGGGTGAATAATGGAGAAATTGTTGGTCATAATTCAGAGGAGAGTTATAAGAAAAAAGATGGTGGAAGATACAAGCATATAGCGAGTGGTGCAAATCAAAAATTTGGTTTCTCATTTAAGACAAGTCCAAACAAAGATATTAGAAATATTTACTTTTTTGAAAGCGAGGTTGATGCGATCAGCTATGCTTCACTCAATGGACTAACACCAAACTCAAAATATGTTTCAATGCGAGGTGTTAACAATCCAAGCATAATTTACCAACAAATTTTAGAAGTTGGTCAAAATACAGGAAAGATACCAAATGTAGTGTATGCAGTAGACAATGATGAAGCAGGATTAAAATTTAATCAAGATAAAATTGAAAATAATTTAGTTCACCGTGAACACGGAGAAATGCCGATATATTTTGCTGTGCCACCTAAAAAAGAAAATGTGAAAGATTGGAATGATGAATTAGTAAGAAGAAATGGTCACGCTTATCAAGAACATGAGAAAAATATTCCATTAAGTAAGAAACAATATTTACAAAATTACAGACATTTAGAGAGTAGTAGAGGTATGGAAATAGAATAATCAGTAAATATTGATAACAAAATTATTTTATATTATAATATATGTACATCTTCTTTTTTCTAATTCTTTTATAGAATTAGAGATGATATTTATTTACAATTATAAAGATCGGTGCATAACGCATCGATTTTTTTATATTCAAACACTACATATTGTTTTCTTTTATGAAATAAAAAGTAGACAGTATTACTCATCTGTTTACTTCTCATATAGAATTTAATTGTTATAATAATATAGTCGCCGTAACTTCCTGGCGAACATTTACCAGGAAGGAGGTGAAACACCATGGAATTAATTTTTGTTAACATCATTGCCCCTATTATTGTTGGGGGTATCGTTGCGTACTTTGCGTATTGGCTACGTAATCGCAATGATAAATAGGCGACAATAGCCAACACCATAAAAAAGCCCTCACTATTGCGAGTAGTGAGGGCTTTGGTGAAGCCATGGAACTAATTTTTGTTATTTATATTATACAATTTATATTAGTGACTTGCAATGTTCAAGCTATTCGACTTCTAAATTAAATATTTCCCCTTTTACGATATCTACCATTGTATCTATCATCTTCATATAACGTTAATTATTAAATTGTTTATTTAATTGATTCCCATCAATATCGATTTCTTTATTAGGTTTATAAAATATTTTTTGTTTCTAATTTTAAAAGTTATTAAGGCTTAGATAAAGTAATGTCATGACTACCTACATTACGTAATACAATATAATCAGGATTATTGTATTGAAAGGTCATACGTATTGACATAGTAGGTGAGGCTTCGAAGATTGATTTATGTCCTTTCATCTTTTTTACTCTTAAAGATCTTGGATAAGGTCGACCTTTTATCAATGCTTTAATTGCTTCATCAACTTCATCTTGAATATTTGAATCTAATTTATCGTATGCTCTTTTAAAGCGTTTTGTAATATCTAATTGGT
>NZ_MBFG01000021.1 GCF_001696685.1 Nosocomiicoccus ampullae | reverse complement strand
ATCCATAACAAGATGAACTAATACACTTTAAAGGTTATAACTCAACGATCCAACGCCAATCTAGCACTGCCCTCATCCAATTTACAAAAATCCAATTCATATTGTGTTCATATTCACTATGTATAGTTTGAATTAAAGGTAAAACAACATTTGGAGGCAATTATGAAGAGTTATAGTAAAACGTTATTAAGATTTTCTGCAGCTTTTGGACTGATGGGTGCATTTATGGGTGCACATATGGCGGGCTCTGGTGGTTATGAACTTCGACCGATCCACGCACATATTTTAGTCGTCGGATGGCTAAGTTTATTTTCTTTCGCGATGTATTATAGAGTATTTCATCAAAAAGAAAGTTTCCTTGCGAAGTTACATGTATGGACGGCAATTATTGGGACTGTTTTGTTAACACTCGGCATGTGGTTCCAGTTTGTGAATCCATTTAGTTTCCCGGATACTGTATCACTCATCATTTATATTATCGGTGGATCAGTTTTATTAATTAGCTATATACTATTCTTTGTTTTAACGTTAATGAATAAAGAATAATTCTCATCCTTTAGCATGTGCTAAAGGATTTTTTATTGTGTGAGAACTTTTATTTAGTATAATAATTACAAATAGAAAGGAGTAGTTGTATGAATTTCAATGAAATTGTAAATCAGTATAAAGATAAAATACTGGAGGATTTAAACGGTCTTCTTTCAATTGAAAGTGTTCGTACAGAAGCTAAGCCGGGTGCACCTGTCGGCGAGGGACCGAAAGAAGCGTTAATGTACATGCTCTCTTTAGGTGACCGTGACGGAATGGATACGAAAGTTGTCGATAATTTAGCAGGCCATATTGAACTCGGTAGCGGTGAAAAGCTATTCGGTATTCTCGGACATGTTGACGTCGTTCCCGCTGGAACAGGTTGGGACTCTAATCCGTTTGAACCGGTGATTAAAGATGATATTATTTATGCGCGCGGTGTCCAAGACGATAAAGGACCAACTATCGCAGCTTATTACGCAATGAAGATTTTAAAAGATCTTGAAGTACCATTAAATCAGCGTGTGCGTTTAATCATAGGTACGGACGAAGAGTCTGATTGGTTATGTACAGATGCATATTTTAAAAATGAAGAAATGCCAGATTCAGGATTTGCACCAGATGCTGAGTTTCCAGTCATTCATGGTGAAAAGGGTATTACGACGTTTGACCTCGTGTTTAAAAGCGATGACGATGCGTATGGAGATATTGTACTAAATACATTCACGTCAGGTGATCGATACAATATGGTACCTGAATCAGCGACGGCGAATTTAACTGTAAAAGATGTTGAAAAATTTAAACAGTCATTTGAATCGTTTTTAGATGAGATGCAATTAAAAGGTGACTTCATTGAAGACAGCAACAAAGTAAATATTACTGTGTTCGGGAAAAGTGCACACGGTTCAACACCACTTGAAGGTAAAAACGCAGGAATAGAATTACTACGTTTCTTAAAAGTTATTCCAATCGATGCACGTGCACATAAGTTCGTGTCATTTTACGATAGATATATTGAAGATAATTATGACGGTAAATTATTTGAAATGGACTTTAACCATGACGAAATGGGTGAAACATCAGTCAACACAGGAATCATTCGTTATGATTTAAACGATAAAAGTTATTTCGGTGTGAACTTACGTTATCCAATGGGAATGGACTTTAAAGCGTCACTAAATGCACTTAAAAGCGATGTAGAAGTATACGGTGTTTCAATCGAAAACGTAAATGATCAAGTGCCGCATTATGTCGAAAAAGATTCTCCGCTCGTTAAAGTGTTAACTGAAACATATCGTAAACATGTCGATGATGACACTGAACCATTCACAATCGGTGGTGGAACGTATGCGCGTGTACTAAAAAATGGTGTAGCGTACGGTGCGATGTTTAAAGATACAAAAGATACAATGCACCAAGCGAATGAGCAAATGAAAGTAGAAGAACTTTTATTAGCGACAACGATCTATTTAGAAGCACTATATGAAATTCTTGTAAACGGTAAATTAGAAAAATAATATTTATGATAGACAGACGATCGGTCTGTCTATTTTTATTAATTTTTTAAAATGTGTTAAATCAGAACGTACATTCGTTTAACAAAACTTAACTTTAATTAACAAAAAAATAACATTTATAACATTGGTCGCTTAAGCACTTATTAATTAAGATATAACAGTAGTTGGCAAAATATAGCGTCATTTTTACCTTGAATTTAGTTATAAAAGTGGATAGTATTTTAAATACAACTAATCGTGCGCTAATTAAAAAATTTACTTAGCGCTCTTTTTAATGAAACGTTTATGAAGAGAAAGTGAGGTGAACACGGTGGAGCATTTTTATCAGCTAGGGTGGACGTTAGACCCTATTGGTGGCTCGTCTAGCGATGCGTATAAGGCAGAGATTAATGGCGACAAATTCTTTTTAAAACGTAATACAAGCCCGTTTATTACGATGCTATCAGTAGAAGGAATCGTACCTAAACTCGTTTGGACAAAACGTATCGAAACAGGCGAAGTTGTTACCGCTCAACATTGGAAAAACGGTAGATGTTTAACCGATGAAGAAATGAACTCTGACCGTGTCGCTTCACTTATGCGTAAAATTCATTCATCGGATAAATTACTTAACACGCTAGAGCGTCTCGGGATGCAACCGATGTTACCAGAATTATTATTAAACAGAATCGAATCCTCACTTTCACCAAAAATTAACGCGCATAAAACAGTAAGAAAAGCGATCAAATATTTAAATAATAAAATTCCACATATCGATTCTGAATTTTGTAGAGTATGTCACGGAGATGTCAATAATCAAAACTGGTTGTTATCTGATGAAGACGAACTATTTTTAGTAGACTGGGAAGGTGCGATGATCGCCGACCCTGCAATCGATATCGGAATGATTCTATATACGTATGTCGATTTTAAAGATTGGAAAAATTGGTTATCTAAATACGGAAAATCACTCGATCATGATTTTAGACAGCGTATGAAGTGGTATACACTCATTCAATGTTTAACGATGATTCAGTGGTACGAAGACCGTAAAAGATATAAAGAAATGAACCATTGGATTATTTTTTTAAATGATATTTTAGAGAAAGATATGATGGTATAGAGGTAAGTACATTGAGAATGCGAAACAAGCCATGGGCGATGGACTTTTTAACTGAAAATAGTCATATTGTCGACGTAGATGGTACATATAAAACAAAAATTAAAGAGTACTTTGGTAATGATAACCACATTCATATCGAAGTTGGTACTGGAATGGGTCAGTTTATAACGACTCTTGCAAAACAAAATCCACATATTAACTATGTCGGAATTGAAATTGAGAAAAACGTACTCATTCGTGTTTTAGAGAAAGTGTTAGAAGAGGGGCTGACAAACGTTCGTCTGCTTTTATATGATGCGAATCTATTAGATGAGTATTTTAATAAAGATGAAGTGTCTAAAATATATTTAAACTTCTCTGATCCGTGGCCTAAAAACCGTCACGAAAAGAGACGTCTCACGTATAAATCATTTTTAAAACAATATAAATCTATATTAAAAGATGATGGAGTATTGCAATTTAAAACGGATAATAGAGGTTTATTTGAATATAGTTTAATTTCATTAAATAATTTTAAAACGGAATTTTTAGAAGTGAACTTAGATTTACATGCAGATGAAGATGAAGATAACATTCGAACTGAGTATGAAGAGAAATTCAGTCAAAAAGGATTTAATATATATAAAATAGTTGTAAAATTTTAGCACCTTTAAAAAGGTGCTTTTTTGATAGTTCCGGTAATTACAATTGTTTGATAAAATGGATAATAATAAAACATGAAGATTACTGAACAGTAATCTCCATGATTTCACCAGTGTACTTATTCGCTGTGAAGTTGTACTTTTGAAGTTTGTCGCCTTGTTCAACGTGAACGACACCATTTAGTACTTTCTTATCTTGACCAAAGCTTTCATTGTTAGAATTGTTATAGTCAACAGATACAAAAGAAATGCCGTCAAATTGTAAGTAAAGATTATCTAAGACCTTGTCAACATTGATCGTACGTCTAGCGATGACATATAGTACAACAGGTACAATTGTTACAACGCTTAAGACAATTGTCCAAAAAGTTCGTTTTGACATTATGGTAGCCTCCCTTTCTGTTAGTCTACCATAATCAACAATAAATATAAATTTAGAAGGGAAGTTTTTTTCAGATGGAAATCAGTCAAAAAACACTACAACGAATGAAAGAGTTAACGGAACTTCACGGCGCTCCTGGCTTTGAAGATTTAGTGCGCAATTATTTGCGTGAGAATTTTGAAGCGTTTGGCGTCGAATATATTAATGACGGTTTAGGTGGCATTTTTGCTGTTAAAAAATCAAAAAATGAAAACGCTCCTAACGTTTTAGTTGCTGGTCATATGGATGAAGTAGGATTTATGGTTACTGAAATTACAGACAATGGATTTTTAAAGTTCACACCACTCGGTGGGTGGTCAGAAGACGTATTACTCAGCCAAAAGATGTCAGTGAGAACGAATGATAATAAAGAGTTAACAGGTGTAATTGGTAGTGTGCCAATTCACTTTAGACGTGGTGAATCGAAAGACTCAGGTACAAAAATTAAAGACATGTTATTAGATATTGGTGCAGACTCTAAAGAAGAAGCACTTGAGATGGGTGTAAATATCGGGGATTCAATCGTGCCAAATGTTCAATTTGAACAACTTACTGAAAACAAATTGTTAGCAAAAGCATGGGATAACCGATACGGTTGTTTAATCGCTTTAGAAGTGCTTGAAGCTTTAAAAGATGTTGAACTTGATTGTAACTTATATATCGGTGCGAACGTTCAAGAAGAAGTAGGCTTAAGAGGAGCTAAAGCGAGCGCAAATTTAATTCAACCAGACGTTGCATTTGTCGTTGACTGTTCACCAGCAAACGATATGCTCGGTAAAAAAGATGATCTCGGTAAACTTGGAGAAGGTACATTACTTAGAATTAAAGACGGTACGATGATCCTTGGCAAACCAATGAGAGATTATTTACTTCAAACTGCAGATAAGCACGATGTGAAATATCAATATTATTTATCTCCAGGTGGAACAGACGCTGGAAGCATTCACGTTTCTAATGACGGAGTGCCAAGCGCGGTCGTTGGAATTTGCTCAAGATATATTCATACGAACCATTCGATTATTCATAAAAATGACTACTTAGAAGCGAAAAAGTTTTTAATCGAACTTGTTAAAGGTATTAATAGCGAAAAAGTTAAGGAGTTAAGAGGGTGAAGGGGTTATTAAAGCGCTGGTTCATCGACGGGATGAGCTTTATGGCGCTCGGTCTATTTTCTTCTTTACTTATTGGTCTTATTATTAAGACGATTGGGACGTATATCCCAGCACTCAGTGGTTTAATTCCTGTTGGAGAACTTGCGATGAGTTTAACTGGTGCAGCAATTGGTGCGAGTATTGCATACGGGTTAAAAGCACATCCACTCGTCGTATTTTCAGCAGTGACAGTCGGTTATAGCGCTTATGAATTCGGAGGCGTAGCTGGAAGTTTTATTGCTGTTTTAGTCGCAACTGAACTATCAAGACTATATGCCGGTCGTACGAAATTAGATATATTAATTTCTCCAATTTTCACGATTGTTATCGGATTTTTAGTCGGTAAATTTGTTGGTCCATTTATATCAAAATTAATGTTATCGCTCGGTTCGTTTGTGAACTTTGCGGTTGAACAAAACCCATTTATTATGGGGATGCTCGTCGCATTAGTATTCGGAATTACATTAACAGCACCAATTTCTAGTGCAGCATTAGCGGTAATGATCGACATTAACGGGCTTGCAGCAGCTGCAGCAGCAGTTGGATGTTGTTGTCATATGGTCGGTTTAGCACTGATGAGTTATAAAGATAATGGATCATCAGGGGTGTTATCGATTGGGCTTGGAACTTCAATGTTACAAGTAGCGAATATCATTAAAAATCCGTGGATTATATTACCACCGTCAATCGCGAGTGTGATTATCGCACCGATTATGACAGTGTTTTTCCCGATGCAAAACAATAGTGCAGGTGCAGGTATGGGGACGAGTGGACTCGTTGGTCAAATCATGGCAATTGAAACAATGGGGCCAAGTATGACAACATATATAATGATAATCATATTCCACATCCTACTTCCAGGAGCAGTAACGTATGCATTTTATAAGTTACTCATGAGTATGAAACTTATTAAACCTGGAGATCAAGTACTTAATTTAGGGAATCAATAACGGAGGCATTTCATGAATGTTACTGAATTAAAAGATAAAGTATTAAAAAAACTCGATGAAACGGATCTACAATACGATAGTCGTTTCAATCGAAAAGAAGAAATTTTAAGAATTGAACGCCATGATAACCATAAAGGAGTGGACGTTCAACTAAACAAATTACTTCAAAAAGCAACGAAATCTGAAGAAATCATCGATGAAATTGTCTACTACGTATCTGAAACTTTAACGCGTATGGCAGATACGAAAGAAGTGACAAATGAAGGAATGATTTATCCAGTTGTACGTAGTACAAGCTTTCCAAAAGAAGCAAAAGACGGTAAGAAATTCATATTCGATGAGCATACTGCAGAAACTGTTATTTTTTACGCACTCGACCATGGACGTTCATACGAGTTAATCGATGAATCATTACTTGAAACATTAGGTCTTACAAAAGAAGCGCTAAAAGAAAAAGCATTTAATAATTTAAAGACACTTGACATTAAGTATAAGAAAGAAACAGTTCAAGAAAATGACTTTTATTTCATAAGCCATAGAGACGGTTATGATGCATCGAGAATTTTAAACGAAGAATTTTTAAACGATTTTCATAGCAAACTAGAAGGCGAAATGATGATAGGTTTACCACATCAAGACGTGTTAATTATCGTCGACGTTAAAAATGAAGTCGGCTATGATATTATGGCTCAAATGATGATGCAGTATTTTGCAGAAGGTTTAACGCCAATTACGAGCTTAAGCTTTAGCTATCGTCATAAAAAATTAGAACCGGTATTTATTCTCGGTAAAGCAAAGAATTATAATAAAAACAAAAAGTAACAAGGTGAATTTAAATGAAGTTAACATACAACAAAAACATTGGAGATGTCCTTCTCGTATCATTAAAGGGAAGCGATAATTTTGAAACGAAAGATTTCGACGGGTATACAGCGATTGTCGATAACGATGAGTTACTCGGCTTAAACATATTTAATGCAAGTGAAACATTTACTGAAGAAGAACTTACAGAGTTAAACGAAGAGTCAATCGTAGAAAAAATTAACGATATTATCAAAGGTGATTTCGGTGAAATTAATCCAGATTTATCACCAAAATTCGTTGTTGGATTTGTAAAAGAATGTAAACCACATGAAGATGCAGATCGATTAAACGTCACGACTGTAGACGTAGGAGATGAAGAACTACAAATCGTCTGTGGTGCACCAAACGTCGACAAAGGACAAAAAGTTGTCGTGGCTAAAGTCGGTGCTTTTATGCCGAATGGATTATATATTAAACCATCTGAACTTCGAGGTGTGAAATCTAATGGGATGATTTGCTCTAAAAAAGAGTTAAACCTAGAAGATGACGGAGTAAGAGGTATTTACGTATTAGACGATAATTACGAAGTTGGTCAATCGTTTTTTAAATAATAGGAGGGGATTAGGATGCGTAGAAGATCAAGGAATAGATTTCAAGATCGAACATTTAGCAATCAGACGATCGATGATATGAAACTTAATAAACGTTTTCCTTTTCCATTTGAGTTATCTGAAGAAGAACAAGACATTCCGAAACAAGAGGAGAAACAAGAGTCTCGTTATACTGAAAGACGTACGGTAAAGCGTCCTTCGAGTCAAACGATTACGAAAGCACGCGTCGTACCTTCAGCAATTCATGGAACGAAGAACCCGTATCGCCGTGAATATGATGAAACTGCAGAATATAGACGAAAATTTGAACACCACCAATCTCCAATTATTCGAGATATCGTTAAAAAGCGTAAAGAAAAAGAAGAGAAAGATCGTCTGCGTAAAGAACGATTACAAAAAGAACGTAAAGTTGAAGAGAAGAAGCGTCCAATCGAAACGAAGCAACCTGAAACAACAAACAAAGAAAAAGCATTACCTGTTCAAGCTGAACGTAAACTCGGGCCAAGTAAGACGTTACCACCGATTAGTATATTAGGAATAGAACAAGATCAAAACTTCGTTAAGCATGATGACGAAAACCTTGAGTCTATAAATGCAATTATTAAACAGGTGGGTATAGAAGGAAAAGTAGTTGAATACTTTTCAAACGGTATCGTCGGTTCTTATTCGATTCAACTCGATAGACATTTTAAATTGTCCAAAATTGAAGATGTGAAAGCGCAGTTAGAGGGTGCCTTAAATAAAAAGGTGCGTATCATTACTGAAGTGCTCGGAAATAATAACATTCAAATTGAATTTCCACTGGAAAAACCAAGTGAAATTTATTTTAAATCTCTATTTTTAAATAGTAGTTTAAAATTAAGAAAAAATGACTATAGATTTGCACTTGGCAAAACAGTGGATAATCGTATTTTTACCTATGAGTTAAGAAAAGCAGGCCATACATTAATATATGGTAACGAAGAAAAAAGAACGGAAATTATTGACAGTATGCTCGTCTCGTTATTAATGAATCATAATAGTGATGCATTTCAATTTAAAGTAATTTCTGATTCGAAAGAATTCGATACTTTCAATTCGCTCCCTCATTCGTTTAGTGAAAGAAAATCAGTATACGATACTGATGCATTTAATGATATAATAGATGAGTTAAACAGCAGAAACATTCAGTTTAGAAGGGCACACGTACGTAACATTCAAAGTTTTAACACACGTGTGAAGCAAGAATCGAGAAAGAGTACGATAGTTATATATATTGACGACTTTGATAGAATACTCGAGCGAAATAATCCCGAAGTGATTCGTCATATTTTGCAAATTCTAAAGCAAGGTAAAGCATTAGGCATACATTTAGTCATGAATCACACGAAAACTGACGTTGGAATTAGATATCAACTTCTGAGTTTAATGCAAACTAAAATTTCTTATTACGATGAGAAAAGTAGTGTTATTGATGGTGCGGATAAGTTATTTGAGGGCAATGATTGTCTCGTCACAATTAGTACTTCAAACCGACCAGTACGCCTGAATATGAGTACAGTAAAAGCGGAAGTTTTAAGCAACATCATCAACTACTTATCAGATAGAAGCGATGAAAGTAAGGTGTAATTGTGAAGAAATATCACTTCATTGGAATTAAAGGTGCAGGGATGAGTGCACTTGCACAAGTTCTTTTTGATTTAGGTCATGAAGTACAAGGTTCAGACATAACAAGTGAAGTTTTCACGGAGTATCAATTAAAGAAAAAAGGAATTAAAATATTACCATTTTCTGAAGATAATATAGTCGAAGATTTTACGTATATTGCAGGTAATGCGTTTAACGATGACCATGTAGAGATTAAAAAAGCACTTGAAAGTGGATATCCGGTCATCCGCTATCATAAATTCTTATCTGAATTTATGAAAGACTATACGTCAATTGGGGTCACAGGATCTCATGGAAAAACCTCGACAACCGGTTTACTCAGTCACGTTATGAATGGCGATAAAGAAACGACGTATTTAATTGGAGACGGTACAGGTGTTGGTAAAAAAGAAGCGGATTACTTTGCATTTGAATCGTGCGAATATCGTCGTCACTTTTTAGCGTATCATCCGGACTATGCAATTATAACGAATATCGATTTTGACCACCCAGATTATTTTAAAGATGTTGAAGACGTCGTCAGTGCGTTTCAGTCGATGGCAAACCAAGTGACAAAAGCAGTAGTTGCGTATGGAAATGATCCATATATCAATGAAGTAAAAGTCGATGTTCCGATGTATACGTATGGTATCGATGGTGATTATACAGTCGAAGCTAGAAATGTAGAAGTGGTAGATAACGGCACTTCATTTGATTTATACATTGAAGGCGAATATAAAGATAATTTTATTATTCCGTTATATGGTGATCATTTAATTTTAAATTCACTTGCTGTCATTACAATTTGTTATTTAGAAGGTTTTGATTTCGATAATATTAAAAGTGCTTTTTTAACATATGGTGGCGTTAAACGACGTTTTTCAGAGACGAAATATAAAAGTTATATCGTCGTGGATGACTATGCGCACCACCCGAAAGAAATTGAGGCAACGCTTGAAACAGCACGAAAAAAATATAAGAATCACCAGGTCGTTGCGGTATTCCAACCACATACTTTCTCTAGAACAGAAAAGTTTTTAAATGAATTTGCAGACAGTTTAAAAGAGGCAGACAAAGTTTATATCGTAGATATTTTTGGTTCTGCGAGAGAACAAAGTGGTAATTTATCGAGTGAAGATTTGGTGAATTTAATACCGGGTTCAAAACTGTTAACAGAAGCAAAAATTAAAGAACTCGATCAATATGAAGATAGTGTCATTATCTTTATGGGTGCAGGAGATATTCAAAAGTACGAAAAAAGATTTACAGAACTTATCTCTTAAACATGTTTACAATGAATTGAATTCGGCTATTAATAAGTTATACACATAAGAACATTTACGGAGGCGTTATTTATGGATTGGAGTATTTTAGGGTGGATTGCACTCGTAGTTGCTGCAGTTGGATTTTTAGTAGCATGTATTGCAGTAGCTGTCGTTTTACTTAGTGTTAAGAAAAACTTAGATTACGTTGCAGAAACACTCGATGGATTAGATGGACAAATTCAAGGAATTACACGTGAGTCAACCGACTTATTACACAAAAGTAATCGTCTAGTTGAAGACGTACAAGGTAAAGTTGAAAAATTAAACTCAGTCGTTGATGCAGTTCAAGGTGTTGGATATTCAGTTCAAAACCTTAACACATCAGTCGATAGAGTGACAAATTCAATTACGACAAACATCTCAGAGAACGAGGAGCAAATTGCACAAGTTGTACAATGGTCAAACGTTGCAATGGAACTTGCTGATAAATGGCAGCAACGTCAGCGTCGTAACAATGCGATAAAAGGTCGCTACTAAGCGAGGGATGTTATATGGAAAAATATGATAGAGATCGACATACACATGGAATTAAACCGTATAGTCCACCAAAACAAAAGAGTAAAAAAGGATTACCACTCGGACTAATTTTCGGTATGATTGTCGGATCTATTTTAGGTCTATTCTTAGCACCAAAATCTGGGCAATCACTTCGTGAAGATTTAAAAGATCCAAAAGGTGTATTTGAAGATCAAAAAGATAAAATTGTCGACAAAGTCAAAGTGAAAAAAGCAGAACTCGAAGAAGTTAAACGTATTAAGGACTCGGATCAGGACTTAATGGCCGCTCAAAAACGAGCAATTCGAGAAGATGTTAAAGATGGATATGTAAACAAAGACAGTGTTGATTTATCTAATTTATAAAGTTCAGCTTTTATGCTGAACTTTTTTGATGTTTATTGTTAAATTATTTACATTCTCATTCATTTTCTGTTATGATTATCAATAAACAAAAACGTTTTCATAGGAGGAAAATAAATCATGGCAATTACGATTTATGATGTTGCAAGAGAAGCGAATGTGTCAATGGCTACTGTTTCACGCGTACTTAATGGTAACCCAAACGTTAAGCCAGAAACACGTCGTAAAGTAAAAGACGTCATAGAACGATTAAACTACAAACCGAACGCGGTGGCTAGAGGTCTCGCTAGTAAAAAAACAAAGACGGTTGGGGTAATTATTCCTGACATTTCAGATTTATATTATTCAGCAGTGTTAAGAGGGTTAGAAGACATTGCTGAAATGTATCAATATCAAATCATTATTACAAATACTGATAATGATGCTAAAAAAGAAAAGAATGCGTTTGAAACGTTATTAAGTAATCAAGTGGACGGTATCATCTTTTTAGGTGGAACGGATGACCAAAAAATAATCGATAATATTCAGCGTTCAAATACGCCAGTCGTAGTCTGTGGATATTCTAAAGAAATGTCAATAAACAGAGTAAATGCAAATTATCGTGATGCAATTGCTCGTATTGTAGAAGGGTTTATTGAGCGCGGCAACAAAAAAATTGCATATGTACAAAGCGGTTACCATAGTGTGTTGGAGACTTTACTCGCAGATAAAATTTGTGAAGTATTAGAAGAGCACAACATAAGTAAAGATAATATGTTTGAGTTTTCAGCAAACACTTATGAAGAGGGTATTGAGCTATTTAATAAAATTCATGAAATTAAAGCAGATGCTGTCATTGCAATATCAGATGAGGTTGCAGGTGGAATCCTTCATGGAACGTTAGATATGAACGTAAAAGTACCTGAAGAATTAGAAATTATAAGTTGTTCTAATACGCGCATTGCATATATGATGCGTCCGAAATTATCAACGATCGCAGTACCTCTATATGATATTGGTGCAGTTGGAATGAGATTACTTACAAAAATTATGAACAACGAAGAAGTCGATGAAAAAGTAACGATGTTACCATTGAAAATTAACTACGCAAAAACAACGCGTGTATAAAGCGATTTATATTTTTAAACTTGAGTTTTATATTAAACTCAAGTTTTTTTATGTTTAATTATAACTTTTATTTGTAGAATAAACACAAGTATATTTCACAATTTTCAGAAAATTTATGATACAATGTTACTAATTGTTTTTAAAAGGAGTGGTGGTTTTTGAGTGAAGTATATAAGCGCTCTTTTTCTGACGGTATAGCAATTGGTTTTGGATATTTACCAGTTGCGATGGCTTTTGGTATTACAGCAAAACCACTCATTGATTTACTGTCTACAACATTAATGAGTGGTTTAAACTACGCAGGTGCAGGGCAATTTTGTTATTCCAAGTACATTTTAATTCTATCAAGAACCATTTGATTTCTTTCAGTAATTTCAGATCGTCTAGGGATATTCGTATAATCATCTAAGTTATCTTGCCACTCTGTAGGGAATGGAAGTTGTGATAATGGTTTGTACTCGTTTATAAATGATTCGGGTAATGTGCCAGTTGGAGGTTCAATCCCTTTTATTCCAAGCCAAACATACGCCCACATTCTAGGGACGACTTGCCAAATGTTATAACCACCGCCTCCTAGAGCGAGTAGTTTACCATTTGCATATTGATCAGCAATTTCATTAACGATCTTAGGAATCTCTTCGTAAGCTTTTGATGTTAAACATAAATGTGTCATCGGATCACGATAGTGCGCATCTACACCGTTCACATGTACGATAATCGTCGGTTTAAATGATCTAGCGGCAATTTCGATACTCTGTTTAAAAACGTCTAAAAATGAATCGTCTTCGGTAAATGCATCAACAGGTAAATTCACGCTAAACCCGAAGCCTTGTCCTGTACCGCGTTCAGTTACTAAACCAGTACCAGGGAATAAATAACGTCCCGTTTCATGAATAGAGTATGTCATAATCTCATTTGAGTCATAAAACGTGAATTGTACACCGTCTCCATGATGTGCATCAGTATCTATATAAAGAACACGTTCATTGTATTTTTCTTTTAAATATTGGCATACAATCGCTGCATCATTATAGACACAAAATCCACTCGCTTTACCAGTAAATCCGTGGTGAAGTCCTCCTCCGAGAGAAGCAACTTTATCCGCTTTACCTTGCATAATCAAATCTGCGCCAGTCAAACTCGCACCGACGAGCATGCTACATTTCTCATGCATATTTTCAAATTGAGGGGTGTCTTCTGTATTTAAACCATAGTTTGCAAGTTCTCTTTTTGTAATGTTGTTATGGCCTGCACGTTTAACAGCGTCGACATAGTCTTTTGTGTGAACGAGTAAAATTTCTTCTTCAGTAGCGACGCGTGGAGTTACAATTTCTTCATCGCTTAAAAATTGAGCCGCTTTTAATAAATCTGTCGTCATCTTTAAGCGCATCTGATTAAATGGGTGTGTATCATTAAAGCGATATTTAAGTAACTCATCATCATACACATAAAGTGCACGCATCTTTTTAACCTCTATTTAATGGGTCGACGACGTCATATCCCATTTCTTCGAGTTTGTTTATAACAAACATCGGATTCATAGCGTTAATTTTTATGACGACAAATTTATGGCCTTCTTTTTCAGTATTATCAAATATTGTGATGGATACAGCAACAATATTTAAATCATATAGTATTTTACCGATATCATAGACGATTCCTGGACGGTCGAGTACATCAATTTCGATAATTGAGCCAGGTATCTTCATACCAGTTATCTCGATAAACGCTTCCATAATATCTGTTTGTGTAATAATTCCTACGAGTTTTTTTGATTGGATGACACAAATCGCACCGACGTCGAATTCTAAAAAGTCGACTGCGAGTTCTTCTACGAAATCTCTTGGACTCGTAAACATGACACGTGTTTTCATAATATCTTCTAGTGGATGGTGGATAGTCGTTTCACTATGAGTGTTTAAAATCGAGGGTAGTGCGAGATTGATGTCTTTATCCGTCACTAATCCGACGACTTCTTCATTTTCAACGATTGGTATGTGTCGAATGTGGTGTTCGTTTATTAAATTTAAAGCATCATTGATCGTATCCTTCGGAGAGAGCGTTTTCACATCTCTCGTCATAATTCGGCTAACTAACATACATATCCTCCTTAAAAAAAGTAGCGATGTTTAAATCTTATCTCATCAAATATAAGTTGCTGCTCGGTCGTAATATGTTTTCCGACTCTAGCCATTAAAGTATTCGCAGGATGACTTGTAATTTCAGGGTCGTTTGTCATATATACTTCAAATCCTGCAACGGCCATTAAATTAATCATTAATTGTTTATACTCGTAAACATCTAATCCAGTTCCTTTTAAATCCCAGTGCCAATAATACTCAGTCGTTAAAACGATATAATTTTCCATATACTCATCCATCATCGACAATTTCAGCATGTTTTGGCCAATTCTTAAATTTCGGTATGAATCAGAAACTTCAACTGCACCGAGTTCTAATATAAATGGATGATTACCTTCACTCCATCTTTCAAACTCATCAGGTCTATGAAACGTAACGTAACCGATAATGTTATTATCTACACGTGCAACGATGATACGACCTTCTTCTAAACTTGCGATTTCTTTTATTGCTTCAAATTGATCGTTTGGTCTTCTAAATGCATTTAAATGTTCGTCAAAAGTATACGTATTTAGCGCTTCTTCACTCACAGGACCTTCGATTATAATCGTTTGGCTATTTTTTTCGTATTCCATTTTAAAATAATTTTTTATATGCTCCAACATATCACCTCAAATCACAATATATGTCTAGTTATTTATATTATACATGAATCATTTTTATATTTATGTCTAAATGCGATTGAAAATTCGAACGAAACCGTTGAAATTCCTAAAAATAACAGATAAGATTATAAGTAACGTCAAAAGAAAGCGTTTTACTTAAATTTTAGGAGTGAATGTAATGAATTACGAAATCTATAAATCTGTAGATAAAAGTTCGAATATGGGACCTTACGAAGAAACAGTTAAAAACTATTCGTGGGAAGAAGTAAAAAAACATTTTACATGGTATGAAACTAACAAAGTAAACATCGCATATGAAGCAATTGATCGTCACGTTGATGAAGGATATGGTAACAAAGTAGCATTACACTATAAAGACGATTCTGGCGTTTCATCATTTACTTTTAAAGAGATGAAAGAAAAATCTAATAAAGCTGCAAATATGCTTAAGAGTAAAGGTGTTCAAAAAGGAGACCGTGTATTTATCTTTATGCCAAGATCGCCTGAATTATATTTTGTATTACTCGGTGCAGTGAAACTTGGTGCGATTGTTGGACCATTATTTGAAGCATTTATGGAGAAGGCTGTCGTTGACCGATTAGAAGACTCAGAAGCGAATTATTTAATTACGACTTCTGATTTATTAGAGAGAGTACCTTATAAAGAGATCGATACACTAAAACACGTATTTGTCGTCGGAGAAGACGTTAGTGAAGATGAAAAACTCTTAGATTTTAAACAGTTATTTGACGAAGCATCAGATGAATGTGACATCGAATGGGTAGATTTAGAGGACGGATTGATTTTACATTATACGAGTGGTTCAACTGGCTCACCAAAAGGTGTATACCACGTTCATAATGTGATGGTTCAACAATATATTTCAGCGAAATATGTGACGGATATTAAAGAAGACGATGTATACTGGTGTACAGCTGACCCAGGATGGGTAACTGGAACGAGTTATGGTATTTTTGGACCGTGGTTAAACCGCGCGACAAACGTTATCGTCGGAGGACGTTTCTCACCAGATGCATGGTATTCAGCACTTGAAGAGTTAAAAGTGACAATTTGGTATTCAGCACCGACAGCATTCCGTATGTTAATGGGAGCTGGAGACGAAGTTATAAAAAATTACGACCTTAGCCATTTAAGACATTTACTATCTGTTGGTGAACCACTGAATCCAGAAGTCATTAAATGGGGAGATAAAGTATTCAACTTAAGAATTCACGATACGTGGTGGATGACTGAAACAGGAGCACATATGATCGTTAACTTCCCCTCAATGGATATAAAAGCTGGATCTATGGGTAAACCATTACCAGGTGTAGAAGCGGCAATCATTGACGACAACGGTGAAGTCTTACCGCCAAACCGTATGGGGAACTTAGCAATGAAAGCACCTTGGCCATCGATGATGCGCGATATTTGGAACAACCACGAGAAGTATAAATCGTACTTTATTGGTGATTGGTACGTTTCAGGTGACTCAGCATTTATAGATGAAGACGGGTACTTCTTCTTCCAAGGACGTGTAGACGACGTCATTATGACAGCTGGGGAAAGAGTTGGACCGTTTGAAATTGAATCTAAACTCGTTGAACATGAAGCGGTAGAAGAGGCTGGAGTTATCGGTAAACCAGATCCAGTACGTGGTGAAATCGTTAAAGCATTTATCGCATTACGTGAAGGTTATGAACCGACGGACGAGTTAAAAGAGGAAATTCGTAACTTCGTAAAACTTGGTCTCGCAGCACATGCAGCACCACGTGAAATTGAATTTAAAGATAAATTACCAAAAACACGTAGTGGTAAAATTATGAGACGTGTATTAAAAGCTTGGGAGTTAAACTTAGACGCTGGAGACTTATCAAGTATGGATGATGATTAACATTAAAGCAGCAGAATATTCTGCTGCTTTTGTTATGTGGATTCCGCTAATGATTTTTAGGGAAATGTTAGTGATGGCACATAAGTGAATTTTATGTAATAATAATCATTAGAAAGATTGAGTTAAATCTTAAAAAAAATATTCTTGTTGGGAGATGTAAAAGAATGGCACATTTAACAGACCAAGAGATTGCTGCTAAAGCAACATTACAACCAATTGAAGAAATTGCTCAAAAAGCAGGTATTCCTGAAGATGCATTAGAACTTCATGGTAAGTATAAAGCGAAAGTAGACATCAAAAATCTCGTTGGAAATGAAGAGGATTCAAAACTAGTACTCGTAACAGCAATGAACCCTACACCAGCTGGTGAAGGTAAATCAACTGTTACTGTTGGACTAGCAGATGCATTCAATAAACTAGGTGAAAAGGTTATGGTTGCTTTACGTGAACCATCACTTGGGCCAGTAATGGGTATTAAAGGTGGAGCTACTGGTGGTGGACACGCTCAAGTGTTACCGATGGAAGAAATCAACCTTCACTTTAACGGTGACTTACACGCGATTACGTCAGCAAACAATACGCTTTCAGCGTTAATCGACAACCACATTCACCAAGGTAACGAGTTAAATATCGACCAAAGAAGAATTACGTGGAAACGTGTCGTAGACATTAACGACCGTGAACTTCGTAACGTCGTTATCGGTTTAGGAGGACCAACTTCAGGTGTTCCACGTGAAGATGGATTTGATATTACTGTAGCAAGTGAAATTATGGCAGTACTTTGCTTAGCGACAGATTTAATGGATCTTAAAGAAAGACTTGGCCGTATCGTATTTGGTTATACGAAAGATAAAAAACCAGTTACAGTTAAAGACTTAAAAGTAGAGGGTGCATTAACACTACTACTTAAAGAAGCGATTAAACCAAACCTTGTTCAAACGATGGAAGGTACACCTGCGTTAATTCACGGTGGTCCATTTGCGAACATTGCACACGGTTGTAACTCATTAATCGCTACAAACACTGCAAGAAAATTATCTGACATCGTAGTAACAGAAGCAGGATTCGGTTCTGACTTAGGTGCTGAGAAGTTTATGGATATTAAAGCACGCTTTGGTAACTTTAAACCAGATGCAATTGTTTTAGTTGCAACAATTCGCGCACTTAAGATGAACGGTGGCGTTGCGAAAACTGATTTAGGTGCAGAAAATCTTGAAGCATTAAAATCAGGTATCGTAAACTTAGAGAAACACATTGAAAACGCACGTAAATTTGGTGTTGAACCAATCGTAGCATTAAACGACTTCGTTACAGATACAGATGCTGAACGTGAATTCGTACTTAACTGGTGTAAAGATCGCGACGTAAAAGTAGCACTTACACAAGTTTGGGAAAAAGGTGGAGAAGGTGGTATCGAGTTAGCGAAACAAGTAAAAGAAGCTCTCGAAACACCAAACAACTTTGACTACCTATATGATCTTGAACTTTCAATCCCTGAAAAGATTGAAAAAATCGTTACAGAAGTATACGGTGGAGACGGCGTTAACTTTACAGATAAAGCAAAACGTCAAATCAAAGAAATCGAAGAAAATGGCTGGGGTAACTTCCCAGTATGTATGGCGAAAACTCAGTACTCATTATCAGACGATGAGAAAAAACTCGGTCGTCCAACAGGGTTTACAATTACAGTACGTGAGTTAATTGCTAAAACTGGTGCAGGATTTGTCGTTGCGTTAACAGGTAACGTTATGACAATGCCAGGATTACCAAAAGTACCATCAGCAAACCATATGGATGTTGATGCAGAAGGTAACTCAACAGGATTATTCTAATAAATCTAAGACGTGTACTAATGTACACGTCTTTTTTTGAATCAAAAAAATCCTCCAAGATTATTCTTGGAGGATAATTTATTTATTCATCATCGTTGTCATCATCTTCGTCGTCTTCTTTATCGTCTTTTCCTTTTTTAAGTGCCTCTTTAATTCTTTTAGGCGCAGAGCCAATACGGTAATAATTGTCGTTTGTTCCTCTTACTGTGCCGCGTAAATCGCTAGCTGATAATTGGTAATCGAAGTCTGCACCGTTACGGTTTAAAACACTTTGATCATTTAAGCCAGATTTCGTAGAAAACTGTGTATGATCAGCAACGAGCCCTGTGACTTGTTTGTCCTCACCACAGCTTCCTTTTTGCATGAGCATTCCACAGAATGTTTCTTCATGAACAGAGCTTGGTCGACTGAATTTTTTCCCAGCACCCATTTTTTCACTGTCTACATTTTGTAGAGCACTTGATAACATTTGCCAATTATAAACTGGTAGGTGTCCATCATCTGCTGTACTGTAAACTTGTGGGATATTACTGTCGTAACCCATCCATATACCGAGTGTAACTTCTGGATTGTAAGCAATCATCCACGTATCGATAAATTGCTCAGATGTTCCTGTTTTTGTTGCCCAATCGTATGTCGAAGAAATCTGATTATAATAACTACTAATATGATACGCAGAACCTGTTTTAAATACTTCTTTTAACATGTCTGTGACTAAATACGCAGTAGATTCTTTCCATACGTCATGACTGACGGTTTCATGTTCGTAAATCACTTTTCCTGTTGGATCTGTAATTTTTTCAATCATATAACTATCCGTCATCACTCCGTTATTACCAAAACTAGAAAATGCATTTACTCCATCTTCTACAGTCATGTTGTTCACTCCAAGAGGTAGTGAAGGGATACCGATGTTATTGTAATCAAATAGTGAGTCTGGCATATTTAATCCCATGTTTTCAAGATATTCTCTCGGGTTATATTTACGAACTTCCGCCCATAGACGTAATGTTGATAAGTTGTACGAGTTCGCAAGTGCATTTTTCACTGATAGTAAACCAAAGTCTTTTTGGTCATAGTTTTGTGGTGAATAACTTGTGCCTGCTTCAGGATTATAAATCGAGAACGATTTATCAAGAATAACCGTGTCTGGTGCGATAAGTCCCTTATCGACACCTGGACCGTAAACCGCGAGTGGTTTCATCGTAGACCCGGACATTCGTGATGTTTGTGTCGCGTGGTTGTTTTCAGATGATTTAAAATCACGTCCACCGATAAAACCTAAAATTGCACCGGTTTTGTTATTTTTAAGCATCGCACCGACTTCGTGTTTTAACATCTTTTCTTTATCGTTGTTACTAATATCGATAGCATCTAACGAACTACGGTCACCGTAATAGTAGAATTGATTGTTTTTAACATCTTGCATCGTGTCGTATATTTTTTTGTCGATTGTCGTTTCGATGTGATATCCGTTATTTCTTAACGCATCGTTTGCTTTTTGCGTATACTCTTGATTTAAGAGTGGTGTGATATTTAAGTCTTCTTTTGAAATACCATCCGCTTCTGCGAGGATGTATTTTAATACACCGACTGCACGGCGCTCAATTTCTTCAGTTAAGAATGGATATTTTTGGTTTGGAATTTCAACTGAACTTGTCATATTTTCATATAAGTCGTATTCAATTGCTTCGTTATATTCTTCTTCAGTTATTTTTCCTTCAGTAAACATACGATTTAAAACATGTTCTTGACGATTTTTACCAAGTTCACGTTCATCTTCTGGCTTTAACGAACCGTCCACATTAAACGGTGTATATGCATAAGGGTTTTGTGGTAAACCAGCAATAAAAGCAGCTTCAGCTAAGTTTAAATCTTCAGGATGTTTACCAAAAATCCCCTCTGCTGCACTTTTTAAACCAGCGATGTTTTGACCATTTGCGTTACGGCCAAATGAAACGGCATTTAAATATGAAGTTAAGATTTCATCTTTTGTAAGTAAATCTTCAACTTTAAATGCGAGAAGTAGCTCAGATGCTTTACGTTTAAACGTCGGATCATTAGTCAGTAACTGGTTTTTAACAAGTTGCTGAGTGAGTGTACTACCACCTGTACCTTCACCACTCGAAATAACTTCTTGTAAAGAAGCACGAATGAATGCTTTCGGTACGACACCGTTATGCTCATAGAAGTTCTCATCTTCTGTTACGATTAACGCATCGATGACATTTTCAGGAATATCTTCAAATTTAATCGACTCTCTAATTAAATCGGACTTTAACGTACCGAGGTTTTCACCAGATGCAAATGATACATTTGTACTTTCAGTAACGTCTTTTAGTTTAACTTCGATTTCTTCGTTCGTATAATCATCACCGTTATTTACAAGAGCTGCAAAATATCCAAGCCCTACACTAAATAACAAGATTCCTAGTAGTGATAATGAGAGTATCGTAAATAGTAAAACATTCCACACTGTATCGTATGTCGTATTAAACAAGAAACTAAGCGGATGTTTAGTTTCTTTAAAACGACGTGATATATTTTTAATACGTGATTTAAATGAATCACCTTGTATTTTATTGTGTGTTTTATCTTGACGTGTAAATAATTGCTTAAAGCGATTAACAAAATTATTCTTTTTCATTACGACCTCCTGTTGACAGAATTATATCATAATTTGACATATACTTAACAAGGATTGTATTATTTAATCATTGATATTATAATATTTAGTAACAAAACTTTATATATTGAAATGTAAGAGAAGTAATTTTAAGAGAGCTGTTCAGAGAATGTGTGGGTGGTGAGAACACATCAGTGACTTAAAACGAATACACTTACGTAAATATTTCAAAGCGAGAGCTTCATCTATTAGAGTAAAATTTATGGTGGTACCGTGTTCAGCACCCATACAGTGATGTATGGGTGTTTTTTTATATACAAAGGAGAGAATATAATGAGTGAATTAATTCAAGATTTAAAATGGCGTGGGTTATTATACCAAGTGACAAATGAAGAAAACATTGAAAAGTTAGTAGAAAACGAAACAGTTTCATTATACTGTGGAACGGATCCAACAGCAGATAGTTTACACATTGGGCATTTAGTACCATTTTTAGTATTAAAAAGATTTCAGCAATATGGACATCGCCCAGTCGTACTCGTCGGTGGAGGAACAGGTCGCGTTGGAGACCCATCTTTTAAAGCATCAGAACGTGATTTAATTTCTGAAGATGATTTAAACAAAAACATCGCAGGTATTGAAGCGCAACTGTGTCGTATTTTTAATTTTGATAGTGGTAAAGAAACAGATGCAATTTTAGTAAACAACTACGACTGGTTAAAGGATATTAGTTTAATTTCTTTCTTAAGAGATTACGGTAAGCACGTTGGTGTCAACTACTTACTCGCTAAAGATGCGATTCAGTCACGTTTAGAAACGGGAATTTCTTTTACGGAGTTTACGTACAACATAATTCAAGCAATCGACTTTTTACATTTAAGACAAACGTATAACGTTAAAATCCAAGTCGGTGGCTCTGACCAGTGGGGGAATATCGTTTCAGGTATTGACTTAATGCGTCGTATTGAAGGCATTACGGATGCTGAAGGTTTAACGATCCCATTAGTGACAAAATCTGATGGTTCTAAGTTCGGTAAATCTGAAGGTGGAAACATCTGGCTAGATGCTGAAAAAACGTCACCTTATGAATTTTATCAGTTCTGGTTTAACCAAAATGATGAAGATGTCATTCATTTCTTAAAAGTATTTACATTCTTATCAAAAGAAGAAATCGAAGCGCTTGAAGAGAGTGTTAAAACTGAACCTCATTTACGTAAAGCACAGCGTGCACTCGCTGAAGAGATGATCAAAATTATTCACGATGAAGCAGCATTAGAAGAAGCGTTACGTATCACTGAAGCGTTATTTAGTGGAAACATTAAAGAGTTATCTGGTAAAGAACTAAAAGACGCGATGAAAAACGCACCGCAAGCGACAGTAGAAAACACGGAACATCCACTTGTGAATTTACTCGTCGACGCTAAAATTTCACCGAGCCGTCGTCAGGCACGTGAGGATATTAAAAACGGTGCAATTTATATAAATGGTGAGCGTGAACAAGACGTGGATTACACAGTGACTTCTAAAGACTTTTTAGAAGGGGATTTAATCGTATTTAGACGCGGTAAGAAAAAGTATACAGTCGTATACTTTGAGTAATATGAAACATAATCATCGAAAAGAAGACATATATTTTGATCATGAGTTAAACGCATGGATTATAAACGATGCAGTAATTGCCAAAGATATTTTAAAAAATCCGTCATTTACTGCGTTTAGAAAAAGTAAGCAAATAGAATCGATTCATACATCACAATATAATAAAGATGTTATGAAAGAATTTTATAATCACTGGCTGATGTATCAAAAAGAAGGTATCGATCACACAAATATGAAGCGTTCGGTACAACGTGCGTTAAATCAGTCGATCGCTCGACTATCAAAATCAAGTGTCGACGCGAGTCATTTATCTTTAACAAAAGAACAGATTAATGTAGTTAATGATATATCCGTTCCATTTTTATATAGTTATTTACCAAGGTTTTACGGCATATCAAAAATGGATTATAAAAATCTACTCGATATAGGCGTTCCGTTAATCGATTATATTATGTTGGATAATCAAGATGGGGACGAGATTGTAAAATCGATTCATAAAACACGTAACTACTTAATCGATCTTATAAATAAAAAGAAACTCGATCCAAATGGTTTTGTATGGAAATTGCTTGAAGAAGCGGGACAAACAATGGAAGTCATAGATATATTATTAAATATGATTATCGACGGACATCGACCGTTTTTAAGTAGTGTGAATGCACTTATATATCATACGTTAAATAATAAAGACATGACCTTTAAAGTAAAAGACGTATTAAGAGAATATCCACCGTTTCCGTACATTCGTAGAGTGTGTGTAAACGATACGAAGTATCACGATGTCATAATAAAAGAAGAACAGCACGTATTACTGATGATTCAAAACATAAATACAGATATGAATCGTTATGGTCTGACATTTGGTCACGGGATTCATTATTGTCTTGGTGTAGTAATTGTGACGCTCGGTTTAGAAAGACTTTATAAACAGTTAGACGTTTTGAAGGACTATACAATTAAAGAATATAAATGGTCGAGAACGTTTAGTTTTAATGAACTTACAATTTTAGATATAGAAAAGAGACTTCCATAGTTTGGAAGTCTCTTTATGTTTAGAATAAAAGTAATGCAACTGAGATGATGATTGGAAGTGAAATTGCAGTACGCATTAAGAAAATGACAAACATTTTTCCAACGCCAAGTGGAATTTTAGATCCTAAAATAACTCCACCAACTTCTGATAAGTATAGAAGCTGAGTAATACTTAACGCACCGACAATAAATCTTGCCATTTCTGAAACTTCACTACCGATTACTAATGTTGGTAAAAACATATCTGTAAAACCGATAAATAGCGTTTCAGATACAGCTTTTGCATCTGGAATACCAATCGTTTCTAAAATCGGTACGAACGGTGCACCGATAATACTAAATATAGGTGTAAATTCCGCAAGTACTGTACCGAGTGTACCGACCGCCATTACAACAGGTAATACAGCGATCCACATATCGAGAACTGTTTTATAGCCATCTTTTACGACGCCTAATGCTCCATCTGCACCTTCTGCTTTTTCTAATGCTTGTTTATACCCCCAAGAAAAACTCGTTTCACCTTCAGGTATATGTTCACTATACTCATTGTTTTCTACATAATAAGTATCATCAATTTTAGATAGAGGCGGGATACGTGGTAATACAACCGCACATACGATTCCTGAGAATATTACAGTCGCATAAAACGGAACGAAATAGTTCAGCATGTTTAGATAATCTAATATAACGATCGTAAACGTAATCGATACGACAGAGAACATCGTCGCAATGACTGTTGCTTCACGTTTCGTATAAAATCCTGCTTCATATTGTTTACTCGTTAATAAAACCCCGATTGTACCGTCTCCAACCCAAGATGCTAGGTTATCAACTGTAGAGCGTCCAGGTAAAGTGAATACAGGGCGCATAAACTTTCTAAATAATGTTCCGACAAACTCTAGTAAACCGTAGTTTAAAAGTAACGGAAGTAAAAATCCAGCGATTAAAAATACCGCAAATAATGTCGGTAATAAATCATAAAATACAGTTCCACCTGTATCTTCAGACGTGATTTGAATCGGTCCAATGTTGAAGAGTACGAATACACCAAACACAGCACCTAATACACGGACGATGATCCATCCTATTGATTGCTTAAACAATTGGTTTAACAATGCATTGTCAGATTTAACGACGTATGTAAATAATAAAGAAAGTAGGGCGGATATTACCATAATCGATGCGACGATATAACTGATCGCATTCTCACCGAATAATCCGATGAATTCTAAAATTTTGTTTGCAATATATGCAACGGGTACGGTAATTTCCCCAGCCTCATTTTTAATTGGAAAGATGAATATAAAAATACCAATTAAAGATGGGAGAATGAATTTTAAATTGTTCTTAACTGAATACATATAAAACACCTCTTCACTCTAATAATTATACACAATATTAACTAAAAATAAAGTACATATCATATATTTTTATTTTTAAATCGCTTACATTATTATATACGATTCTTTGCTTATATAGAATAGTAATTCGTGTTATATTGATATAAGATTTTTAGAAATGGTGATTTAATGAATAGATTACTCATCGCTATATTTATGTTTACGATATTTTTACTCGGAATAATGGAACTCATTATTTCAGGACTTACTGAAATGATTAGTACCGAGCTACATATAAGTTATGGTTTAACTGGACAGTTGATTACAGTGTATGCTGTATCTTTTGCGATTTTTGGACCCGTATTAATACAACTGACAGACAAATTCAGTCAGAAGAAGACGCTTATTTATGCATTTTTAATATTCCTATTCGGAAATGTGATATTTATGCTCAGTCATTCGTTTACGATGCTCGCAATCGGACGTGTAGTGACGGCGATGGGGGCATCGGTTTTAATCGTTAAGATCTTAGACTTAACGTCATTATTATCTGAAGCACATAAAAGAGGAAAGACGATCGCATTTGTATATATGGGGTTTAGCGCAGCAAACGTATTTGGAATTCCAATAAGTACTTTAATTGGTAATATATTTGGTTGGCGAGAAGTGTTTTTCATCATCATTGTACTCACGATTATTACAGCAATTCTCGTATTAACGAAAACACCGAATATTACGTATACGACTACGACAGAAGATAAAAACATCATCACGCATAAAAAGAACGTCGTATTATACATTACGATTACGCTACTTATACTCACTGCGAACTTTATTATTATTGGATATATTTCTCCGTTATTAACGAGTAACGGATTCACGCTGAATCAAGTATCACTGTCCTTATTTATAGCAGGGTTAGGCGGTATGTCTGGGACATATCTCGGAGGAATGTTAGTCGATAAATTTCCAATTAAATATGCGATGATGGCGATGATCGTATTATTTTTAATGATGACAATTGCGATTCCATTTACTTTTAATATTCCTGTTTTATTTTATATCGTGTTTTACTTATTTAACGTATTTGAATGGAGTACATCTCCAATGATTCAATCTGGACTAGTAAGTAGTGTAAAAGGAAGTGCAGCCAAAGTCTTTAGTTGGAATATGTCGAGTTTAAACTTAGGAATAGGACTTGGTGCGGTCATCGGTGGGATATTTATTGACCGAATCGCTCCGTTACATTTACCATATATAAGTGCAATATTTTTAGTTGTCGGCATATTCATTGCATCACAGCTGACATTAGTTGAAAGAAGTGAATAATTTGAAGCGTATATTTGTACTCATCATATTGTCGTTATTACTGACTTTCGTACTCAATGCGACAGACATATATCATATTGATTTTACAATTACAAACCTCATTTATATATTTATATTTTTAGTGATTCTAATGGGTATCTATAAAATTATATTTAGATTTATAAAAACCTTTGCAGTGTTCTTTATATTAATAATAGGAGTATTCATTTTGTATTACATTTACGTATAC
>NZ_MBFG01000020.1 GCF_001696685.1 Nosocomiicoccus ampullae | reverse complement strand
ATTAGAATATAAGAATTATTACTTTAAACTTAATAGTTATGTAGATAATTATCCGAAACAAACAGTTAGATATCAAAATGAATTAATAGAAAGATACCAGAAAGTTGACTTTAAAAACTTAGTTGATCTCGCGAGTTTGGATATGCAGTTGAGATATATAATTATAAAATTTTGTTTAGATATTGAACATTTCATAAAGTTAAACATAATTCGTACTATCACGAATAATCGAGATGAGGATGGTTATAATGTAGTACAGGAATTTTTTGCTTATAGAGAATTGGATAATCCATACGAAAAAATGCTAGGATATTTAAAGTATGATCATTTTAGAAATTCGGATTTTGAAAAATATAAAAGCCAACCTCCGATATGGTTCTTAATTGAACATTTACAGTTTGGGGATTTGTGCTGGTTTGTTGAATTTTTATATAATAAATATGATTTCCCTGAATACAAAGATTTAAGTAAAACGGTGAGGTTTGTAAAAAATATCAGAAATAAAGCCGCACATAATACTCCAATATTAAATAATATAGTTATAAACAATCAAATTAGTGGTAATAATAAAAGTGTAATAATCACTAACTTTGGTAAGAGTTTAGGACTTAATGATAGACAGTTAAATAAGAGACTGAGAAATTTTAACATGCATGATTTATTAGCGATGTTCTATGTATATAAAAAAGTTGTTTTAAGCGAGAAGATGAAAGAACATAGAATAGAAGAGTTTGTGCAATTTATGAATAGAGCAAGAAGGAATCGTTCAATATACGATGAACGGTTTACCTCAGTATATAGATTCTTTGAGAAAGTGCTTGAAAATTATTAGTAAATAATCTAATATTATAAATAAGGAAATAAACTATAAGTTTGTAGGCTCTGCATCGAAAGATGTAGAGCTGAGTTTTTATACTCAATACCATCCCCAAAATACTTCTTTACATTCGTACAGATGTTCTGTATAGTTAGGATATGGTAATAATTATTCAAATGAGATGTAGTGTTATTTAATAGATTCACTCGTAGAAGTTTGAATGTTTTACACATATTATTTTTATTACGGGGGTATTCTATTATGAATAACGGTACAGTTAAATGGTTTAACGCAGAAAAAGGTTTTGGATTCATCGAGAGAGAAGACGGAGACGACGTATTCGTACACTTCTCAGGTATTGTTGGTGAAGGTTACAAAACTTTAGAAGAAGGACAAAACGTTGAGTTCGAAATCGTTGAAGGCGATCGTGGACCACAAGCAACAAACGTTGCTGTTCAATAATTTAAAATTTATATAGTAATATATAATAAAAGTCAGCAATCTTTGGATTGCTGACTTTTTTGTTTATAAATCTAATTCAGGGTATGCGTTAAACTCTTCGAAATCTCCTGCAGTATTTAATAGTGGTGCAAATTTTGCGGTAACGACTTCTGGCGTTCCGTTAAACGCGTAATACACTTTTCCAGTAATTTCCTCACCAGGTGCGATTTCTCGTAAAATTGAGCTGTCTAAATCATAGTACGTCGCTTCTTTGTCATTCACTTGTACTGAGACATCTCGACCTGCTGGAAAGTTTTTGTCGGTGTTGTTTTTATAATACACTTCAAGTTCTAATACATATTCAAACGATTCAAAATGATCTTCGATTCTTTCATCTGTTAATTGACTTGATTTCACAGTGAAGTCAATACCGTCGATCGTAACGATTTCTCCGATATCGTTACGCGTATCATTTTCGATTTTCTTTTCAGGCGATACTTTAACTTCTTTCACTTCAGTTTTTTCTGTCGTATTGTCGCTTGGTTCTTCTCTGACGTCAGCTTCGTTATCTGTACTACAACCTGCAATAAATACGATTAGAACAGTGCTTAACAGTAATTTTTTCATAGCGTCTCCTATCGTTAAATGTTTAAAAATATGGTATCATTCTTTTAAATGAGAAACAAATGAGAGTGGTAGTATGACGGAAATTGTCGTCACGTTAAGCAGTCGTAATTTGACGGAACTTCAACAAGAGTTAAAGGACTTACATCACGCACGAGATGATTTCGACATTTTAGAATTTCGCGGCGATTATTTTGAGGACGATGAAGAAATCATCGATGCACTTTATGGGTTAAGAGAATTAAATAAACGTATTTTGTATACATATCGTACGGAAAGTGAAGGTGGATATGGTAGTGACGATGATTACGTGTCACATATTAAGTACATTTCAGCGCATGCCCCGTTAGATATTCTCGACATTCAGTACAATAGTTATAGAGAGGCTGCGTTTATTTCACACGTCAAATCTCGTGGTATCGATGTACTGTTTAGTCATCATGATTTTCTAAAAACGCCAAATAAAAAAACAATACAGTCGATTATCGATGGAATGTATGAATCATTTGCGGACTATTGTAAAGTCGCGTATATGCCAACAAATAATGAAGATGTCGAATTACTCTTTGAATTGTTAAAACAAAATAAAGAAAAGTACGGAAATATGATTATTATCATCGCGATGGGGGAAAGGGGTAAAATAACACGCGTCGCAAAAGCACCGTACAATTCAGCGTTCACTTACGGATGTTTAAAGACGCCACAAGCACCCGGCCAAGTGGAAATAAAAATGCTAAGAGAGGTATATCAGCATAATGAATAAATATTACGAGTACAAGAAATGTACAACATGTCGTAAAGGTAAAAAGTATTTAGAAGATAAAGGAATCAATTTAGAAGTCATTGATATGGTAGAAGAACCACCGTCAGAATACGAGTTAAAAGACATCGTTAGTAAAGCAGATAATTACGAAATCGATGACTTTTTTAATACGCGAGGTAAAGTATTTAAAGATCTCGGCTTAAAAGAAAAGTTAGATACGATGTCATTCGATGAAAAAATTGAATTACTGTCGAGTGATGGCATGCTTATCAAGCGTCCGATGCTCGTTACAGAGAGTGCTGTCGTTTTAGGATTTAAGGAAGAACAATATGACGCAGTTTTAAATGATTAACATTCTGATTTAATTTGTCTATATGTTAGTTATGTGAGATAATACAATTATTAATTATTCATTACTAGGGGGTTTTTGTTTTGGCAACACCAAACAACTTAAAGTATTCAGAAGATCATGAGTGGGTAAAAGTTGACAGAGATACAGTAACTATTGGTATTACTGAGTTCGCACAGTCAGAATTAGGAGACATCGTTTTCGTTGAGCTTCCTGAAGAAGGAGACGAAATCGCAAAAGGTGACGACTTCGGTTCAGTAGAATCTGTAAAAACAGTATCTGAATTATATGCGCCAGTTTCTGGTGAAGTACTTGAAGTAAACGAAGAGCTCGAAGACAGCCCTGAGTTAGTAAACGAATCACCATACGAAGAAGCTTGGATGTTAAAAGTTAAGCTTAGAGATGCATCAGAACTTGATGAGTTAATGGATGCAGCAGCTTACGACGAAATGACAGGACAATAATTTATGTAAGAACTCTAGACGATGTCTAGAGTTTTTTCTTTCAAAGGATTTAAAAAATGAAACAAAAAATTAGAGAAGAAGAACTAACATCTATCATAAAACGAAGCGGCGTTGAAGTGATCTACGGGTATACGCCGATGTGTGCGACGTGTAAACTCGCAGAGTCTTTTTTAAATATCGCAACAAAAGTCATAGACGTAAACGTCACAAAGATCGATTTAAACTATTATGAGGCTTTTATTCAGCAATATAAAATTCACAGCGTTCCGGCGCTGTTAATCTTTAAAGACGGTAAACTACAAGAAGAAGTGTACGCGTTTGAGTCGGTGACTAAAATTGTCGAAATATTTAAAAAGTACGTTGACAACGAAAATTCGTAGTGCTACAATAAATCAAACTTAATAATTCTTATCCAGAGTGGTGGAGGGAAGTGCCCAAGGAAGCCACGGCAACCGTCTAAATAGACAAGGTGCTAATTCACTGAATGACAAGATCATTCGAAGATGAGAAAGCGAACGTTATTTATGCTTACTCATTTTTGAGTAAGCATTTTTTATTTTCTTCATGTGAAAAAGAATTATTAAGCGGATATAACTGGAGGCAAAGCGATGATTGATATTAAAAATGTCACTAAAGTTTTTAAAGGGAAAAAGAAAACCATCCATGCGGTAGATGATGTGTCGTTACATATCGAAAAAGGAGAAATTTTTGGTATTATCGGATACTCCGGAGCTGGGAAGTCAACGCTAATCCGAATGCTCAACGGCTTAGAAACACTTTCAAGTGGAGACGTTGTAATCGGTGGAGACACGATAAACACCCTTTCAAAAAAAGCATTACGTAAAAAGCGCCAAAAAGTGTCGATGATTTTCCAACATTTTAACTTGTTATGGTCCCGCACAGTCTATGAAAACATTCGCCTCCCCCTTGAAATCGCAGGTGTATCAAAGAGTGAAATGGACGCTCGTGTGACGGAGTTAATTCATCTTGTCGGTTTAGAAGGTAGAGAACATAACTATCCAAGTGAATTATCCGGCGGTCAAAAACAGCGTGTCGGTATCGCAAGAGCACTTAGCAATCATCCGGAAGTGTTATTATGTGACGAAGCGACGAGTGCTTTAGACCCACAAACGACAGATGAAATACTCGATTTACTCTTAAAAATTCGCGAAGAGCTAGGGTTAACAATCGTCATGATCACACACGAGATGCAAGTGATTCGTAAAATTTGCGACCGTGCAGCCGTCATGGAAAATGGTAAAGTCATCGAAGTTGCACCGATTATCGAATTGTTCCAAAATCCAAAATCATCAGTTACAAAACGATTTGTACAAGATGATTTAGACGATGAAGACGTCGACGTTCAAATTAAAGCAATTAAAGAAAGTTTCCCAAATTCGACAGTATTAAAACTCGGATTTGTCGGTACGAAAGCAAACCGCCCAATCGTCTCTCAAGTGATTAAAACGTATGATTTAGACATGAACGTCTTATCAGGAAATATTAAACAAACAAACGACGAATCATACGGTCATCTATACGTTGCGACTGAAGTTCAAGGTGAGACGTTAACTAAAATTATTGAGCAGTTTGAACGTGAAAATGTGTCAGTGGAGGTCATCAAATGAACGATATAAAAGAAATGTTCCGATTTGAACACGTCAAAATCGATGCACTAATCGAAGCGACGATAGAAACGCTGACAATGACAGGAATTGCGACGCTATTTTCATTCGTCATAGGAATTATACTCGGTGTCATTTTATTTCAATCATCAAAAGGTAAGGCGATTGCCTCTAAACCAGTGTACGGTGCGACATCATTTGTCGTTAACCTATTTCGTGCCATTCCGTTTATCATTTTAATCATATTACTCATACCGTTCACAAAAGCAATTATGGGAACGATGATGGGAGTATGGGGAGCGATGCCCGCGTTAATAATTGGCTCGTCTCCGTTTTATGCGAGACTCGTTGAGATCGCGTTAAAAGAAGTCGACAAAGGCGTTATTGAAGCTGCTGAGTCGATGGGTGCAACGCAAACTGAAATTATTTGGAAAGTGTTACTCCCTGAATCACTTCCAGCACTCATTTCAGGGATTACAGTAACGGCGATTATGCTCGTCGGTTCAACTGCAGTGGCTGGTGTTATTGGAGCAGGAGGTCTCGGAAGTCTAGCATACATGGTCGGATTTACGAGAAATCAACCAGACGTGACACTCGTTGCGACAATCGTTGTTTTAATTATCGTTTTTATCATTCAAATTATAGGAGACACTGTATCAAAAGCAGTCGACAAAAGATAAGAGGAGACTTATTTATGAAAAGAATATTATTTGCATTTACATTATTACTAACAGTAGTACTCGCTGCATGTGGTGGCGGAAAAGAAGCAAACGAAAAATTAACAGTCGTTGCGACACCAGTACCACACGCTGAAATTTTAGAAGAAGCAAAACCATTATTAGAAGAAAAAGGAATCGATCTCGACATTAAAGTCGTGAACGACTACAACACACCAAACCAAATGTTAGACAGTGAAGATGCAGATGCAACATTCTTCGCACACATTCCATACTTTAACAACTTATTAAAAGAAGGATTCGACTTTGAAAACATCGGAGCCGTTCACTTAGAGCCTATCGGTGTATATTCTAACGATTATAAATCATTAGAAGAATTACCAGACGGAGCAAAAATTATGCTTTCAAACAACGTGCCAGATGAAGGACGTATCCTTAAATTCTTCGTCGACCACGGTTTAATTACATTAAAAGACGGTGTTGACCCAATCGAAGCAACAATCGACGATATCGAAGACAACCCACATAACTTCGTATTCGACAACAAAACAGCACCAGAAATCATGGTCAAAGCATACGAAAATAACGAAGGTGATGTGTTCTTTATCAACGCAAACTACGCGATTGACTCAGGATTATCACCAAAAGAAGATGCAATCGAACTTGAAGCGGCTGACTCAGACTACGTAAACGTTGTAATTGTAAGAAGCGCAGACAAAGATAACGAAAACTTAAAAACACTTGTAGAAGTATTACAAAGTGAAGAAATCAAAAAATTCATCGACGGAAATTATGACGGTGCAGTCATTCCAGCGGAATAATGAGAAGAGACACGGCTTTTTAAGTCGTGTTTTTTTGTGTGGAGAGACGAATTTTTTATATTTTTATTAAAGAGTAAGTTTATATTTGTTCGATAGCTGGGTATATTTACATATCAAGAATTTACTGGAGGTAATCTAAATGGATGAATTTGAACGTAATTCAGAATACACATATGAAACACGCCCTGTGTTTGACGGACAAATCGTCATGCTATCGTACTTATCATTATTTGTATCAGCATTCATTGCGCCGTTAATTATATGGGCAGTTAAGAAAGACGACGATCCAGAAACGGGTGCTGCACTAGCTGACGTACTAAACTTCTCGATTTCGTATTCAATCTATTTATTTGTTTCTTCGATATTAACTGTAGTTCTCATCGGCTTTATTACGACACCTATTATATTAGTCATGGTTGTAGTATTCACGATTATTGGAGCGATTAAATCATCAAACGGTGAAAGATATCTTCCACCACTAACAATTCGATTCATTAAATAAGGAAAACGCATGTGCCTAAGCACGTGTGTTTTTTCGTGTGGAGGGTGAGTGAGCTGTGTCGGTGTCTACCGTATACGATAATTGATCTTTCGCCTGTTTTTCATCTTAATTAACAAAAAATTGTTGAATGTGTTAAATATATCCGGATAATTAACAAAAACTTGGGATTCAGTGCTGTTTTTGTTAGATAAAAAAATATAATTAACAAAAACCGAGGTGGCGTCTTGAAATTTGTTAATTATATCGAGATATCTAACAAAATCGCGAAATTTTTGTTAGATATAATTTTGAGAAGCAGCTTTATTACTCCCTTGGGATAAAACGACACTTTAAACCTACCGAAATTCAAATTACCACGAGGTTCTTCATCTTAATTAACAAAAAACGTCTCAGCGACCTGAAATTTGATTATTATAATTCCGAGAAAAAACTAAGACTCTTCAGAAATAAAAACACATCAAAACTCCAACGAAAATCACCAAGTTACCTACCAGTTCTTCATCATTTACCTGATTTTTATTCTCAATTCTAAAATTCGATTATCACAATGTATAACACTACAAATATCCGTTGTTTTACGTTATACTAAAGTCATTATGGTCATGGGAAACTTTGACTATAGTTTAGAACTATTATAAACTATTATATGGAAAATAAATTCTATCTAATTGGAGGATTATCGGATGACTTCTGTTTTAGAAATTAAAGACTTACATGTCGAAATTGATGGCAAGAAAATACTTAAAGGTTTAAATCTTACACTTAAACAAGGTGAGATTCACGCTGTAATGGGACCTAACGGTACGGGTAAATCTACACTCGCTCAAGCGATTATGGGACACCCTGCATACGATGTAACGCAAGGTGAAGTTTTACTTGATGGTGAAAACGTACTGGAAATGGAAGTTGACGAGCGTGCGCACGCTGGTTTATTCCTAGCGATGCAGTATCCGTCAGAAATTTCGGGTGTAACAAACTCAGATTTCTTACGTTCAGCTATTAACTCAAGCCGTGAAGAGGGCGACGAGATTAACTTAATGCAATTTATTAAAAAACTAGATAAAAACATGGATTTCTTAGAAATGGATCCAGATATGGCAACGCGTTACTTAAACGAAGGGTTCTCTGGTGGGGAGAAAAAACGTAACGAGATTTTACAACTCATGATGTTAGAACCTAAATTCGCAATCTTAGACGAGATTGACTCTGGTCTAGATATCGACGCGTTACAAGTTGTTTCTAAAGGTATTAACGAACTGCGTGGACCTAGCTTCGGTTCATTAATTATCACGCACTATCAACGCTTATTAAACTACATCGAACCTGACTTCGTACACGTAATGATGCAAGGTAGAGTAGTAAAATCAGGCGGAAAAGAACTTGCAGAACGTCTTGAGAACGAAGGTTACGAGTGGATTAAACAAGAACTCGGAATTGAAGACGAAACAGTAGACGCAGTAGAATAATATCAGGAGGAACTGTAATGGCTAACGAATTCGTTTTAGATAAAGAAAAAGTCTTAAACGACGCAGAACAAAATGGTGTGACAGAGTTCTTTACAAATAAAAGAAAAGAAGCACTAGATTTAATCGATCGTTTAGACATGATAAAACCAGACAAAACACGTATTTATAACTGGGACTTTTTTACAGTTGAGCAACCATTTACGGAAAGTTCAACGTTTGATTCAATTTCTGATTTACCTGAAAAAGTAAAAGAAGTTGTAGAAGTAGAGAATGTAGAAAACTTATACGTGCAACACAATAACACGAAAGCATTTGTAGAATTATCTGAGTCATTAAAGTCTCAAGGTGTTATTGTTGAAGATATATTTACAGCATCAGAAAATCATAAAGACTTAGTTGAAAAGTACTTTATGACTGAAGGTGTAGCTGTCGATGAAAACAAACTGACAGCTTACCACCAAGCGATGTTAAACGGTGGGGTCTTCATCTACGTACCGAAAAACGTAAAAGTTGAAGCGCCAATTCAAGTCGTGTTTTACCACGATGATGAAAATGCATCGTTATATAACCACGTATTACTCGTTGCAGATGAAGGTTCTGAAGTAACTTATGTAGAAAACTATGTCACGAACTTAGAATCAGCGAATGGACAGTTAAACGTTGTAAGTGAAGTGCTTGCAAAAGATAACGCAAAAATTAACTACGGTGCAGTAGACTTCTTAGCAAAAGATCTTACAGGATATGTCGTACGTCGCGGTGTAACAAGTCGTGATGCTGAAATCGACTGGGCACTCGGTCTAATGAGTGACTCAAACGTCATTTACGATAACACGACGTACTTAAACGGTGATAACTCAGAATCAGAAGTTAAAATCGTTACAATTGGTCGTGGACAACAAATCTTAAACTTCACGACAGAAGTTATTCACTACGGTAAAAATACGTACGGAAACATCTTAAAACACGGTGTAATGAAAGAGAACGCAAACAGCGTATTTAACGGGATTGGTCACATCAAAAAAGGTGCGACGAACTCCAACGCTCAACAAGAATCTCGCGTATTAATGCTTGACGGTAAAGCACGTGGTGACGCGAACCCAATTCTATTAATCGACGAAGATGAAGTGGAAGCAGGACACGCAGCATCAGCTGGTCGTGTGGATGAACTACAACTCTTCTACTTAATGAGTAGAGGGCTTAAGCGTGAAGAAGCAGAACGCTTAGTTATCCACGGATTCTTAGCACCAGTTGTTGTTAGCTTACCGATTGAAAGTGTTAAAAACTTACTCGTAGAAGTGATTGAAGATAAAATTTTACACTAATAATACTAGGAGGCTTCCACATTGGACATTAACAAAATAAGACAAGACTTTAAGGTCCTTGACGAAACAGTTAATGGGAATGCACTTACGTACTTAGACACGTCAGCTACAAGCTTAACGCCAAAAAGCGTCGTGGATAAGACGAATGACTATTACTTTAAATATAACGCAAACGTACACCGAGGGGTCCATACTCTCGGTTCGCTTGCGACTGATGCATATGAATCTGCGCGTATGAAAGTACGTAAATTCATAAATGCAAAACGATTTGAAGAAATCATTTATACACGTGGGACAACAGCAGCACTCAACTTAGTCGCACGTTCACTTGGTGATTTTGCTGTTGAAGCGGGAGACGAAATTGTCGTAACAGAAATGGAACACCACGCAAATATCGTACCTTGGCAACAACTTGCAAAACGCAAAGGTGCAAAACTGGTGTTTATTCCTTTAGAGTCTGACGGGACGATTACGCTAGAAAGCGTTAAAAGTGTCATGTCAGATAAAACAAAAATCGTTGCGATTACACACGTTTCAAACGTACTTGGTACAGTAAACGATATTAAATCTATCGCAAAAATCGCACACGACCACGATGCATATATCGTTGTAGATGGTGCGCAAGCTGTACCTCATATGACGGTAGACGTCCAAGACTTAGACGTTGATTTCTATGCGTTTAGTGCACATAAAATGCTTGGTCCAACAGGTGTTGGTGTACTTTATGGTAAAGCAGAAATCCTAGATCAATTAGAGCCGGTAGAATACGGTGGAGATATGATCGATTACGTGTATAAAGAAGACGCAACATGGACGGATTTACCAGTGAAGTTTGAAGCGGGGACACCGATGATTGCTGAAGCAATTGGACTCGGTGCAGCAATCGACTATTTACTCGAAGTCGGTATGGATAACATCCACGACTACGAGCAAGAACTTGTAAATTATGCTTACGAAGAAATGCAGAAAATAGACGGTATTACCATTTATGGACCAAAAGAACGCGCAGGGTTAATTACATTTAATCTTGACGGAGTGCACCCACACGATTTAGCAACAGCGCTTGATCAAGAGGGTATCGCTGTTCGTGCAGGACATCACTGTGCACAACCATTAATGAAATGGTTAGACACAAATTCAACAGCACGTGCAAGTTTCTATATTTATAATACTAAAGATGAAATAGACACATTCATTCGAGGCTTAGAGCGTACGAAGGAGTTTTTCTCATATGAATTTTAGTAATTTAGAACAGCTATACCGTTCAGTCATTATGGACCACTATAAACATCCGCGTAACAAGGGAGAATTAGATAGTGGAACGATTACTATTGATATGAACAACCCAACATGTGGAGATGAAATTCGACTCATGTTAGAAGTAAAAGACAATATAATTGACGACGTTCGTTTCGAAGGACATGGTTGCTCGATTTCGATGGCAAGCGCATCGATGATGACAGAAGCTGTTAAAGGTAAAAATGTAGAGCGTGCGTTAGAAATGGCAGATGAGTTTAGTAAGATGATGCTCGGAGAAGAGTACACAATCACAGACGATATGGGCGACATTGAAGCATTATCCGGCGTCAGCCAATTCCCTGCAAGAATTAAATGTGCGACTCTATCTTGGAAAGCACTTGAAAAAGGTGTAAAAGAAGAAGAATAACCGTACGGAATATGATTAGGAGTGAATCGTTATGGCAATGAGAAAAGCGCCAGATATTGGTGAATATAAATATGGTTTCCGCGATGAAGACGTCTCGATTTTCCGTTCAGAACGCGGGTTAACTGAAGAAATTGTTAGAGAAATTTCAAAGATGAAAGAAGAGCCAGAGTGGATGTTAGACTTCCGTCTAAAATCACTTGAGCAGTTCTATAGTAAGCCGATGCCAACATGGGGTGGAGACTTATCAGAACTTAACTTCGACGAAATTCGTTATTACGTAAAACCTTCAGAGCGTTCAGAACGTTCTTGGGATGAAGTACCTGAAGAAATCAAACGTACGTTTGACCGTTTGGGTATTCCTGAAGCAGAGCAAAAATACTTAGCAGGTGTTTCTGCACAGTATGAATCAGAAGTTGTTTACCACAACATGGAAAAAGAACTTGAAGAAAAAGGTGTCGTATTTAAAGATACTGACGCGGCACTTAGAGAAAACGAAGAACTATTCAAAGAGTACTTCGCGACAGTTGTGCCACCTTCAGACAACAAGTTCGCTGCATTAAACTCAGCGGTTTGGTCAGGTGGATCATTCATTTACGTACCACCTCACGTCAAATTAGATAGTCCGTTACAAGCATACTTCCGTATTAACTCAGAAAATATGGGACAGTTTGAGCGTACGCTTATTATTTGTGACGAAGGCTCATGGTTACACTACGTTGAAGGTTGTACTGCACCAGTTTACACAACAAACTCACTGCACGCAGCAGTTGTTGAAATTATCGTTAAACCTAACGCATACTGCCGTTACACGACGATTCAAAACTGGGCAAACAACGTGTACAACTTAGTTACAAAACGTACATTTGCTGAAGAAAATGCAACGATGGAATGGGTAGACGGTAACATCGGATCTAAGATTACGATGAAATACCCTGCGATTTACCTTAAAGGTGAAGGCGCAAGAGGTATGACGATGTCTATCGCACTTGCAGGTAAAGGACAACTACAAGATGCAGGGTCTAAGATGTTACACTTAGCACCGAATACTTCATCTTCTATCGTATCGAAATCGATCGCACAACACGGTGGTAAAGTAACATACCGTGGACTTGTACACTTTGGACGTAGAGCGGACAACGCAAAATCTACAATCGAGTGTGACACGTTAATTATGGATAAGCAATCGACGTCAGATACAATTCCATACAACGAAGTCTACAACAACAACATTTCTTTAGAGCACGAAGCGCGTGTATCTAAAGTATCAGAAGAACAATTATTCTACCTTATGAGTAGAGGTATCGGTGAAATCGAAGCGACAGAAATGATCGTCATGGGCTTCATCGAACCTTTCACAAAAGAATTACCAATGGAATACGCAGTAGAAATGAACCGCCTCATCAGTTACGAGATGGAAGGTTCAATCGGATAAAATATTACATTGACCGTCGCATGAAAGTGCGGCGGTTTTTTTCTTATTATATTTTGTGTTCTAATACTAAAGGATGATTTTTTCACATTAAATTGACGTCTATACAAAATTAATGATAATCTCAAATTATAAAAGAAATAGGGGGGATTTAAATGGGTCAAACATGGCTTAAACTTGCAGTACTTTACTTAGTTTTCGGAATTTCTGTCGGACTATTTATGTCTTACACGATTCAATTAAACTGGGCTGCAGGACACGCACACGTTAACGTCGTTGGATGGTTAACAACACTAGGTATTGGAGCAGTATTATGTATTTACCCGCACTTAGCAAAAAACGGACTTGGTAAAGCAACGTTCTGGTTATACCATATCGGAGTTCCACTGTTCCTATTCAGTACGTTTTACGTACAAATTGATGCAAAAACAGCACACATCTTCACATTTATCGGTGGACCGATGTTCTTACTTGCAATTATTCTTTTCGGAGTGAATCTTTTCCTTAACTTAAATGAAAATACGAGTGATCTGAAACACTAAGATAACCGTACAAATTTATTTTTGTTATATTATGATAGCGTTTTTATTGTAAAAAAGAACTATAAAAATTAAACACAAACCCTGTTGCAATGATTTCAAATTTCCAAAAATTTCTATTACAATGTGAGATAATCATATTGTAGAGGTGAAGGATATGAAATTATTATTAACAGGGTTTGTTCCATTTTTAAATCATAAAATTAACCCGACAGAAGAAATTGTAAAAGCATTAGACAGTGAAACGATTAATGGGTACACGATTGAAACGAGAGTGTTAGCCGTCGACTTTAACGAATCAGAAAAAGAGTTATTAAAAGAAATAGATGAACGAAAGCCTGACGCAGTTATAATGCTTGGTCTCGCAGCTGGACGTAGTAAAATTACTCCAGAGCGAATTGCGATTAACGTAAAAGACGGCGCAAAAGACAACTCAGGTTTTGCACCAGTTGACCAACCGATTGTCGAAGGCGGTCCGGATGGATTGTTTTCAACACTTCCGATCCGCAAAATGGTAGATACGTTAAATGAATCGTATTTACCTGCAAAAATCTCTAATACGGCAGGCACATATTTATGTAATAACATGATGTACGTCGCACTACACGAAGCAAGTCGTGCGAATGACTCATTTAAAGCCGGATTCATACATCTACCAGCATCGCACGAACTTGCAATCGAGAATCCCGCATTACCAAGCATGTCGCTAGACGACCTTAAACGCGCGGTTAGAATTTGTATAGAGGCGTTGTAAGCGGTGGGGATTCGTGCCGGTTTTTCATCTTTATTAACAAAAAAACGTTGAAAGTGTTAAATATATTAGGATAATTAACAAAAACGCAGAATCTCGCACCGTTTTTGTTAGATAAAAAGATATAATTAACAAAAACCGGCTCGACGACCCGAAATTTGTTAAATATATCCGGATATCTAACAGAATCCCGAAATTTTTGTTAAATATAATTTTGAAAAGTGGTGTTTAAGCTTTTTTAGGATAAAAAGACACAATCAGCCTGCGAAAACAAACTCAAAACCAGGTTTTTCTTCTTTTATTAACAAAAAAAACGTTGAAAGTGTTAAATATATTAGGATAATTAACAAAAACGCAGAATCTTGCACCGTTTTTGTTAGATAAAAAGATATAATTAACAAAAACCGGCTCGACGACCCGAAATTTGTTAAATATATCCGGATATCTAACAAAATCCCGAAATTTTTGTTAAATAAAATTTTGATAAATGGTGTTTAAGCTGTTTTAGGATAAAAAGACACTCTCAAACCCGCACAATCAAACTCACCATCAGGTTTTTCATCCTTAACACCAAAAAAGCGAACGCCCCGATCAATAAATCAGGCGTTCGCTTCTTTTTTTGATTGTTTTGATGATGCGATTGTATTGAACACTGTGATTCCAAGTATGAGTGCAATCCCGACGACTTGGAATAGTTCTAATACGTCGCCGAGTACGATTACTGTTGTTAACACGGCCATCACGGGTTCGAGTAGTCCTAGAATTCCCGCTTCTTGTGAAGTGATATATTTTAAACTTCCAATATAGAGTAAGAATGCGAGTGTCGTTCCAATTAATATCGAGAATAATAATATGCTAATCTCAAATGCCGACCAGTCGTAACCAAAATCTAATGACCAGATCGGTGTTTTAAAGTTTAATAGTATTCCACCGACGAGCATTGAGCCGCCGACGAGTTCTAACGGGTGCATTCTAAGTAGTAAGTACCCCGCGTGTACTGTGTAGTACGCGAGCACGACACCAGATAAAATACCCCAAAATAACGCGAGTGGTGATACGATTAGTTGAGTGAGATTACCATTTGTTGCGATTAAAACGACTCCGACGATCATAAAGAGAATGACGAGTACTTCTTTGTAAGTGAAATTTATATATTTCTTAAAGACGTAATATAAAATAATATAAATAGGTCCGGTACATTGTAGCACTGTCGCAATCGCAGCATTCCCGTATCCAATCGTTGCTGTAAATGAATATTGAACGAGCGTCATACCGAAAATACTATATATAACGAAGCGAGTGACTAAATATTTGTCCCATACCGTCGTACTCTTCTTTTTAAAAACAATTAAAAAGAATAAAACGAGTATAATACCACTGATTAAAAGCCTTGCTGTCACGTACCAATCGACATTCACAGGTGTGTTTCTAAATAACCAGTCGGTCGCGGTACCACCGATTCCCCAAAGGCTTGCGCCGAGTATAACTGAAATCAGCCCAAACACTCTTTTATCTGAAGCCATCGTATCACCATCTTTCATATTGATATACTATTGTACTCAATATAATTATGGAATACTAGATACATTTTTCTTGTTACATTCTCTTAACGACTTATAGTATTTAAATAAAAAGTTTTGACATGGTTTTTCTACTACATATAAAATACCATGCGCGAGTAACACTGAAATGATGACCGGAATTATGATCCATATTTCATGCGTTAAACCGTAATCTTCCATGACGTGAATGAGCGCATATCCGATATTTTGGTGAATTAAATATAACGGGTAAGAAATACTTCCTAAATAAAGCAGCAATTTATTATTTAAAATCTTCAATTTATCGTTTAAAACTAAGGCGAAAATCGATATAAAACTCACTGTAAATAATCCATTCACGACACCTTCGAAGATAAAGTCATACATAACGGCTACGATAATGACAGCCCCGTATTTCAACTGCATGCCTTTTATCCAAATTTCGTGTAGCATAATCCCAATGACGAACAACTGAATATAGTTTGCTGTAGAAAATCTCTCAACAAATTGTGCAGAATCAGTACTCATAATTAGGCTGTAAAGTTGTATCGCCATACCTACGCTGAGCATCGTCACAACTACGGGCATGACTTTTTCTTTATCAATAAGTATGATGAGCGCCATCATCATATAAAACGTAAATTCGACGCGAAGCGACCAGTACGATCCGTCAATATTACGAATACCTATAAATTCTTGAACCATCGTCATATTTACAAACATTTCTTGAATCGTTCGTTGAATGTCAATTGACGATGCGCTTAATACGATAAAAGTAATGACTACAGCTGCAATGTATGCCGGATACAAACGGAACGCTCGTTTAATTAAAAAATCACTTGCAGATCGTCCGCGACTAACTGACATAAAAATCACAAAGCCACTGATGATGAAAAATAGCTGTACACCGTAGTGCCCGAAACTAAATAATTCAGTATTATAATCACTTGCTACGTGTCCAAATCGTCTGTCATAGTGAAATGTATAATGATATAACACGACGAGAAGAGCAGCGATTCCTCGTAGTGCGTCAATTTCAGTAATGCGTTTTTTATTCATACAATCATCCTATTTTTAAGGTTGTATTTCCATTAGCCGTATAATCGACACGATAAACGTTTCAGAAAATATTTAATAATTGTAAACGCATCGTAATATGTGATGTTTAAAAATCTCCAAAAAAGGAATAGTATAAAAAACAGTAAAGAGGGGATATTATGGCAAACAATTTAACAGAGTGGTACGACAAAGCGTTATCAGCTGAAGAGATGCGTCAACAGTTTACGGATTTAAAAGAAGGATTCGATAATATTTACGATAATTTTAGCGTAAAAGAAGATGAGTATAAAGACGAGTTACAAGAAAAGAACTTTAAAGTGCTCGGTATTATCGAGCCGTGGTGTGCGCATTGTATGTTAAATACACCAATTTTACTTCGACTCGCTGAAGCGTATGACTTTGAAGCGAAGTTTGTATTAAGAGATGAAAACCTCGATCTCATGGAGCAATATCAAACAAACGGTAAAAACATCATTCCAATTTACGTTGTTTTAGATGAAAATAATAATGAGATTGGAAAATGGGGACCATTTGCACCAGAAGTGAAGAAAGCTTCAGACGAAGCGAAAAAGCATATCCCAAGTAAAGATGACCCAACTTACGATGAGAAGTTTAAAAAGGTCATCGGTGAACTTAGAGAACAGTTTAAATCTGATGAGGCGCTATGGGAAGCGGCATATAAAGATATTCAAAAAACATTATTAGACGCTTAAAATAAACGAAGTCAGATTCTTATTCAAGAATCTGACTTTTTTCATTTCGTATCGTCTTGTATGCCTAAAAATTGAAGTTTTTCGTTAAATAAAAATGGATAAGATAAAAATCCAACTAAAATTGAAGATAGTGCAGCTGCGTTTAATATAAGAAACAGAATGAGTAATTGATACATCACTGCTTCCATCGGGTCTCCACCACCGATAATTAACCCACTCATCATACCTGGGAGTTGTACAAGACCAACAGTTTTTTGAGATTCAATCGTCGGAATCATACTCGTTTTAATTGCGGATTTTAACGTGTGGTGAACCGCTTCTTTCGGTGTCCCACCAAAAGATAAAATTAACTCGATTGTTTCTTCGTTATGACTGAGTTCAGATTTAAATCGGTCTAAAAATAGTAAAGATAAAACCATACAGTTTCCGATAATCATTCCGGAAATTGGGATGACGTATTGTGCTTCGAACGGGATGATTTTAAATAATAGTAACGTCCCCATTGAAAATAGTTCGACAAACACAAGTGTCGCAATAATAATGATTTTGATATGAGGAATACCTTTACCTTTTTTAACGATATTTTGACTCGCTGCTGCGATAATTAAAACAATCATTAACAACATAAAAATCGTACTCTTACTATCGAACACGAATTGTAAAATATACCCGATAATAATTAGCTGGATTGTCGCTCGTATTGAAGCAATAATAATATCCTTTTCTAGACCGAGCTTTAAAACGACAGCGAGTATAATAGGGATGATTACAAACACTAATGCGAGCGCTAAACTTGTAAACGACATTTAAAATTCCCCCTCTAAAAATTGTTTTAAAGCATCAGTTTTAGGATGAGCGAACTGTTCAATTGGTCCAAACTCAATTAACTCGCCCTTTCTTAAATACCAAAAGTCATCGGACACACGCTTTGCTTGTGAGAGATCATGCGTCACCCAAATAATTGTTAAATCAAACTCTTTTTGATTTTTTACGATTAGTCGTTCGATTTCTCGAGCGACAGTCACATCGACACTCGCCGTGATTTCATCGAGAAGTAAGATATCAGGATTATTTACGAGCGTACGTGCTAGTGCGACACGACTCTTTTCACCACCAGATAATTTACGAACCGGTCGGTCGATGAAGTCTTTTGTTAAATCGACTTTTTCTAGAAATTCAATTGCTTCATCTTTAGAAAATGTCTCGTTAAATAAATCTTTTGGAAATTTTAAGTTGTCATATACAGTGCCTTCAAGCATGGGTGACGACTGAAATGCAAATCCAACATTACGTCGTAACTTAATAATATCCATTGCTTTAATGTTTTCTTCTCCAATATATATGTCGCCATTAGTTGGAGATAAAAGACCGTTAATATGTTTTAATGTCGTTGATTTCCCAGCGCCACTTGGTCCGATTAATGCTGTAATACGATTCTTTTTAAACGTTCCGGAAATGTTTTTTAAAATATGTTTATGAGATACGTCTTTAAACGAAATAGACATCATCATTCTCCTTTAGTTTCTATTTTCAAATAAAAATAGTTTCTGTGGTAAAATAAATCTAGGTGATACTATGATTTATATCGGATTAACTGGATGGGGCGATCACGATTCACTTTATACTGATGTCACAAAAGTGAATCAAAAACTTGAGACATACGCCGGTACATTTCCAGTCGTTGAAGTCGATTCGACATATTATGCAATATTACAACAATCGACGATTGAAAAGTGGTGCCGTGAAACACCAGAAGATTTTAAGTTTATCGTCAAAACACACCAGTTTATGACAGGTCATGGTGACTTTAGAACATCTTATTCAAACATAAATGAATTATATAAAGACTATAAAGAAATGTTACAACCTATGGTGAATCATGGCAAACTTGCTTATATATTAATGCAGTTTCCACCTTGGTATGAATGCAATGAGAAAAACATTAACTACGTTCGACTCGCTAAAAAGATGCTTCAACCGTTAAAAGTTGCGGTTGAATTTCGTCATGCGTCTTGGTTTACTGATGACAAAAAAGAACAAACGCTACAATTTCTCCACGACAATCGTCTTATCCATACGATTGTCGATGCCCCTCAAATTGGTGAGGGGACGGTTCCATTTGTCAGTCGTGTGACTGATGATATCGGGTTTATTCGTCTTCACGGTAGAAATGCACACGGATGGATGCAGATGAACCGAACGAGAGAAGAGTGGCGAAATGTGCGTTACTTATATAATTATAACCGAGAAGAACTTGAAGCACTGAAAAAACATATAGAAATTTTATCGTTTAAAACAAAAGATATTTACGTTATTTTCAACAATAACTCTGGTGGCCATGCTGCCGAGAACGCAGAAACCTTAATCGATATGCTCGGTATTAAATATAAAACTCTCGCTCCAAAACAACTCAAACTATTTTAAAGTAAAGGAGGATAATCATGATCTTAACAATAATTATATTAATATGTATCGGATTATTCTCCTCAATTTTAGGTGCACTCGTCGGAATGGGTGGTGGGGTCATCATCGTTCCAGCACTCGTATTTTTCGGTATTAAACTCGGTATGATCGAAGGTATGACACCGCAACTTGCGATCGGAACGTCGAGTATGATTTTAGTCATTACGGGATTCTCTGCGATGGTTCAGTATAACAAAAGTAACCAAGTTGACAGATATAGCGGCTCTATTTTTTTAATCGGTCTCGTACCTGGTGCGTTCGTCGGATCATATGCGAGCGCGTCTTTAACTCTAGATTCATTTAATTTATACTTCGGATCATTTTTAATCATCATTAGTATTATACTGATGGTGCGAGATAAAATACCGCCTTTAAAAGTGTTTCAAAACCCTAAATACTTAAGACCGCATATCGATGCTGATGGGGTTGTTCATCAGTATGGATTCCCGGTATGGATTGCGGTAGCGATCACTTTCTTAGTTGGATTTACCACAGGGTTATTTGGAATCGGTGGGGGCGTACTGATGACGCCGTTAATGATTATCGTCTTTAGAATTCCACCGACGATTGCGATCGGAACGTCGATGATGTTAATATTCTTTTCGAGTTTTTCAAGTGCAATCGGGCACGCATTACAATCTCACGTTCAATATTTCTCGCTTATATTTTTAGCGGTGAGTTCGTATTTTGGAGCGAGAATTGGTGTAAAGTTAGCCAGTCGATTTACGAGCGATGGTTTAGTCAAAATACTTCGCACAGTGCTACTGTTAATCGGTTTATATTTAATTTTAGAAGCGATACTTTAAAGGAAAGTGTGTTGTTATGAAAAAGCAAATTCGCATTTACCATACGAATGATATCCATAGTCATTTTGATAATTATCATGCGATTGTCGAGTACATAAAACCGCGTAAAGATGAAAATACACTTTACGTTGATATCGGAGATCACGTCGATAGAAGTCATCCGTATACAGATGCAACGATTGGTAGAGGTAACGTCGAACGTCTAAATGACGCACTCTGTGACGTCGCAACGATCGGTAACAACGAAGGTATAACGTTAACTAAAAGTGAATTAAAAAATTTATATAATGAAGCGGATTTCGAAGTGATTTGTGCGAATCTTCGCGATGAACATGGGTTATTATTCCCACCGTACACGATTAAAAGAATCGGCGATATCCGTATTGGCTTTATTGCCGCAACTGTTGAGTTTACACCGTTTTATAAAGCGCTCGCGTTAGATGTTGAAGGCGCGTTTTATTACATTAAAGAATACTTAAAAGAAATGAAATGTCACTGTGACGCCGTTGTGATGTTGTCACACTTAGGTAAATATGACGACGAGAGACTTGCAGAAGAATGTCCAGAAATTGATGTAATTATCGGTGGACATACGCATCACACACTCCCAGAAAATTATAAAGTAAACAAGACGACGTTAACTGCAGCCGGACGATTCGGAGAGTATTTCGGTTGTGTCGATTTAGAATTTACGGATTATAATTTAACAGACGTTTCAACGCGTTTAATTGAAACGGATCTATTATCAAACCGCTACGACGAATTTTATGACGTCGGAAAAGAGATGCTAAATACAACTGTAAAGCACGATGTACTAGCAATTGAACGGACACTATATACGATGAACTGGTTTACGTACACGTTATTACAGATGATTCAAAAGTATACACAGACTGACATTTCTATCATTCACGCAGGGTTAATCGCTGCAGAATTTAGAGGCGGGGAAATGACGAAATACCACGTTCATAAAGTATTACCCCATGCTATTAATCTAATTAAAGTAGAGATGACAGGGCGCGACTTAAAAGATATGTACTATACGGCAAGCGCTCAAGAATATAAAGATGAAATTATAAAAGGACTCGGTTTTAGAGGCGACGTGATGGGTGTGTTTTTAATTGATGGATTATCAGTCATTGAAAGCAGACGTGAATTTTACGTGAACGGTGAACTAGTAGAAGATGAAAACATATATGAAGTTGGGACGCTCGACATGTATTCATTTGGTCGATTCTTCCCACACTTTAATTCGTTAAATAAGACGTATTACATTCCAGAATTTTTAAGAGATATCGTCGACATTTATAAAGATGATTTAATAATTTCAAAAGAATTTTGACTTTTTACAACATAAAGTCTATAATGAAATGCAATTCGAAAATAAAGCAATTAAATACAAGTAGAGGTGCACATGACACTGGTAAAAGTTGGAGTAGCCATACTGTGAAGACTTTGAAGAGGGATTGTGCCGAAATGGTAAAGCTGGACACTTTGCTGTTGGGACTTCGTTTAATAGATGAAGTACTGTCATGATTATCATGGTGCGCTACATTTGTTAAACACAAGTGGAAAGCACTTGTGTTTTTTTGTTATATAAGATTAGGAGTAGATTTGAATGGATTCAATTTTAAACTGGACGTATATTTCACTTATCCCACCACTCATTACGTTAATACTCGTCCTATTAACGCGACGTGTAGATTTAAGTTTAGGTGTTGGGATCATTACTTCAGCAATTGTCATAACACAAGGTAACGTCGGAGAAATGGTTGCTAAGATTTGGCAAACGTTTATCGATTTAATTATCGAAGACGGCTGGTTAAATACGTGGAGTGCGTATATTTTAATCTTCTTAGCATTGCTTGGAATTATGAGTGCATTTATGAGTATGTCAGGCGGAGCGAGAGCATTTACGAGCTACGCGATGACAAAAGTTAAAACGCGTACTGGAGCACTTTTATTAAGCGGTATACTCGGCATTATTATTTTTATTGATGACTATTTTAGTGCGATTATTACACCTCAAGTATCTAAGCCGTTAACGGACAAATATAAAGTATCACGCGCGAAACTTGCGTACGTTGTCGACACGACAGCATCCCCAATTGCAGTGATCATGCCAGTATCGAGCTGGGGTGCAACAATTATGGGGCTGACTGCGCCACTACTTATCGCAGCAGGACTCAGTCACATCACACCGTTCGAAGCGTTTTTATATATGATTCCACTAAACTTTTATAGTTTAAGTGCAATTATTTTAATGTTTATCGTCATCCTTACGAATTTTGATATATTCGGTATGAAACGTGAAGAGTCACGTGCTATAAACGACGGAATATTATACGATAAAAAGGTTGAAGACGATGAATTACAAGTCGCGTATCACTCATCTAAAAGCGCGTTAATTGTTCCACTTGTTGGTCTAGTAGCGGGTGTACTTATTGGAATGATTTACACAGGGATAAAAGAAAGTGGATCATTAAATCCAATCGTCATTCTCGAAAATAACTCGATTACGCATTCATTAATTTTTGGTGGTATCATCGGGGTTGTTTTATCGTTAATTTACTATTATAAATTCACTAGGCAAGATGAAAACTTCTCAAGTCGCGACACGTGGATTGGATTTAAAACAGGGCTTCAAGCGATGATTGGCCCGATTATCGTGTTAATACTTGCATGGATGACAGGTGAACTAATAAGTGAACTAGGGACTGGTGAATTACTCGGTCAAATGGTGAAAGAGTCGAATATTTCAGCAGCATTCCTACCGGCAATCGTGTTTGTCGTTGCATGTATTATGGCATTAACAACAGGTACATCTTGGGGATCATTTGGTATACTCGTTCCGATTGCAGGAAATATTATCATTACGTTAGAAGAACCTGAACTATTACTCGCATCAATCGCAGCAGTACTAGCGGGTGGTGTGTTCGGGGACCACTGTTCACCGATTTCAGATTCGACGATACTTTCAAGTACAGGATCTGGATCTGACCATATCGTCCACGTCATGACGCAAATACCATATGCAGTAATTGCAGCCGTTGTTTCATTAGTATCATTTGTAGTCGTTGGGTTTACAACTTCAACTGGATTAGGATTACTCGTGATGATCGGGTTATTCATCGCATTAACACTCGTTATTAAACTCGTGTATACACCGATTCAAGCTAAAAGATAATAGTGAAATTATTCACTTACGATATAAGTATACTCGCTCTTCAAAGTTGTGTTATTATAAAATCAAATACACCACAAAGGTAGGGATTCGAGTGGCAACAAAGAACGAGGAGATTTTAAGAAAACCTGAATGGCTTAAAATTAAATTAAATACAAATGAGAACTATATCGGTCTCAAAAAAATGATGCGTGCAGAAAATTTACATACAGTGTGTGAAGAGGCGCGTTGTCCAAACATCCACGAATGTTGGGCGGAGCGTCGTACAGCAACATTTATGATTTTAGGATCTGTATGTACGAGAGCGTGTCGTTTCTGTGCAATTAAAACTGGGCTTCCAAGTGAAGTAGACTGGGACGAGCCAAGACGTATTGCAGAATCAGTTCAAAAAATGGATTTAAAGCACTGTGTAATAACTACAGTTGCACGTGATGATTTACGTGACGGTGGTGCAAAAGTTTACGCTGAAACAATCCGTAAAGTACGTGAAGTGAACCCATATACGACAGTAGAAGTACTACCTTTTGATTTTAACGGTAACAAAGAAAACATTAAAATTTTAATGGATGCAAAACCAGACATTTTAAACCATAATATTGAGACGGTCGAACGTTTAACAAAGCGTGTACGTGCAAAAGCAACATACCGTCGTTCATTAGAAATGCTCAGATATTGTAAAGAGCTTCAACCGGATATCCCGACGAAATCATCGATCATGATTGGTCTCGGTGAGACGCATGAAGAAATTTTACAAACGATGGATGACCTTCTAGAGCACGGTGTTGATATTTTAACAATCGGTCAATATCTACAACCGACACGTAAACACTTAACAGTGAAAAAGTATTATACGCCGCTCGAGTTCGGTAAGCTACGTAAAATCGCAATGGAAAAAGGTTTTAAACATTGCCAAGCTGGACCGATGGTACGTTCAAGCTACCATGCTGATGAGCAAGTAAATGCAGCAGCACGTCGCCGTCAAGAAGAAGGAGACAGAATTCGTCAAGGTGAATAAAATAACGACAGTCGGTCACATGCATTTTGAACTGATCAAAGAGTACCGAGATGCATTTGACGAAGAGCAGTTTAAAGAAAAATATAGCGACGTTTTAAATAAATACGATTATATCGTCGGAGATATCGGTTATGAAAAACTACGTCTCGTCGGATTTTATAGAGACGATAAGAAAAAAGTAGAATTCGATAAGCGCTATAGTTTAATTCAAGATTATTTACTCGAGTATTGTAATTTTGGATGTGCGTATTTTATCTTACGCAAAATCACAAAAGAAGAACAAAAAGAACTCGGTTTAAGACCAGAAGAGAAGCCTTCAGAATAATATTTCTGAAGGCTTTTAATAATCCATGAACCAGCCGGGTGATATAATATCTTTTAAAAATTCGATGACTTCATCGGCTTGGTCATCAGAAAACTGAAGAGCGTGTGCAATATACCCCGGTTCGTTTAAGTCATCAGTACCAACGATACTAAACGTATTATTTTGCATATTTAACACTAAACTTTTCCCGAAGAATTTAGACGTTTGTATAATCGCAAGGTCATAACGCCCAAAGTCACCGGCAAAGCCGACGTATCGTGCGTTCGGTGTTTCATTATCATCGTATAAGTAATGTTTTAACATAGTTCCCTCCATAAAGGACTTTCTATTTATGATATTATAGATGTATTAGTAATTAAATTAAAGGAGTTTACTATGTTATTTGTAGACAAGAATTTAATATTAAAACGTTTAGACTACATTAAAGGGTTAACAGAAGAGATTGACACGGATAATTCACTCGCATTAGAGCGCGTGTGTGAGATGTTAATTGAAGCGTCTGTCGACGTTGGAAACATGATTATCGATGGATTTGTGTTACGCGATCCAGGAAACTATTTAGACGTAATGGATATTATGAAAACAGAAGGTGTAATTCCAGAAGACGATTTTACAAAATTTGAAGAGACGTTTAAATTTAGAAATGTTCTCGTACGTGAATATGAAGACGTGGACCATGAGGCAATGAGAAAAGTATTTAGGGATAATTTATCTGCATATGCCAACTTTAAAGAAAATGTCTTACATTTCTTTGAAACAGATCCTCAAGCAGTGACCGCATTTATGGGGGATCAACATGTATAAAGGGTATTTAATCGACTTAGACGGTACGATGTTTAATGGAGACGAGCGTATCGAAGGGGCGGCAGAGTTTATTCATCGCTTAAATGAGGCTAAAATTCCTTATATGTTTGTGACAAATAGTGGTGCACGAACACCAGAAGAGACACTTAAGAAATTTGAGTCACACGGCATCGAGACGTCCATTGAACATATTTACACGGCAGCACTCGCTGCTGTCGACTACGTAAAAGAAAATGGTAAAACAAATATTTACGCAGTCGGATCCGATTCATTTAAAGAAACTTTATTGAACAATGAGATAACACTTGTTGATTATCATGCAGATGCTGTATTATTCTCTTATGACACTCATATTAATTATGAAAAGTACGTGAACGCTGTACAAAACGTGTTAGAAGGTGCAGAGTTAATTTTAACGAATCCAGATAAGGTGATTCGTCATAAAAATAAATTCATACCAGGTAACGGAGCACTCGCTTCTGTCGTAGTAAGTGCGACCGGAGTAGAGCCAGTCGTTGTCGGGAAACCAAACTCATACATTTTACAAAAAGCACTTGAAAAAATCGGTCTTCTTCAAAAAGACGTCGCAATGATCGGTGATAATTACGACACAGATATCATGACAGGCATCAAAGGTGGAATAGACACGATACACGTTAATACAGGAGTTCATCGTACTGAAGATGTCATGAAAAAAGAAGTGCCTCCAACTCATGCAGTAGAAAACTTACTAGATTGGGCACTTTAAAATTAAAGGAGATTTCTATGAAAACGAAAGATCTTGTACTTTGTGCAGTATTCGTCGCACTCGTAGCAATCAGTGCGATGATTACAATTCCAATCGGACCCGTTCCGATAACACTTCAAACGCCTATGGTCATTTTAACAGGCGCACTACTCGGTAGTCGTCTTGGGGTAATGACGATGGTCGTATACTTAATCGCTGGACTTATCGGGATTCCAGTATTTGCTGGTGGCTCTGGTGGATTCGGATCATTACTATCACCAAGTTTTGGTTTCGTCATCGGATTTATACCACTCGCATACTTTGCAGGACTCGGTAACCGTGAAGGACAGTCTGTACTAAAAGCAATACTTACAACAGCAGTTGGCATGGTGATCTTATTCACATTCGGATTCTTATACTTCTACTTCATCATGAACAACGTATTAGAATCACCAAAAGGACTCGCAGAATCAATCATGCTAACAGTTGCGCCTTTCATAGTGAAAGACTTAATCGTAACAGTTGTGACAGTGTTATTTGCACAAACACTCGTCAGACGTGGTATTACAGCGCACGCTTAAAAGATGAAACACTTCCTAGCTGATGTTAGGAAGTGTATTTTTATAGGTTTTTTTATCATTAATTAACAAAAAAATGGTGAAAGTGTTAAATATATCAAGATAATTAACAAAAAATCAGAATTCAGGATCGTTTTTGTTAGATAAAAAAATATAATTAACAAAAAACGGGTCGATGACTCGATATTTGTTAAATAAATCGAGATATATAACAAAATCACGAAATTATTGTTAAATATAATTTTGAGAAGTGGTTTTATTACTGATTTGGGATAAAAAGACCCAAAATGCCTGCCGGAAATCCGATCTAAACCAGGTTTTTCATCTTAATTAACAAAAAAATGGTGAAAGTGTTAAATAT
>NZ_MBFG01000002.1:120179-165871 GCF_001696685.1 Nosocomiicoccus ampullae | reverse complement strand
ATAATGAACTGTATTTATTACAAAAATGCTAAAAATACCCAAGTGCTAATTCTCCTTCCGTTTTAAGTGTTAAAACTTAGACGAAAATGGAGAAGTCAATTACAAATAATGAACAATTACCCATTTAAATTCCTCCTTGTTAAACCTAAAGTTATTTTAACACATAAATTGTGAATTAAACAGTGAATATTGTTCTGCAAAAGGGTACAGATTGTGGAACAATTAAATAGATGTCTTAAGCTCAGATAGCAATCTGGGCTTTTTTGTCGTGCAAAACTTTATAAATTCATTTAGTTTTTTTATTTGCTAAGGGGGTGGTTATAATTAGAAAGCTAGAAATTTATAAACCAACAATCTTTAAAGCTGAACAATCTTACTACGATAAGGATGCTGCTGATATGGCAGTAAACTTTATAAGTTATTTAAAACATACAAAAGGTGAATGGTTTGGAAAAAACTTTGACTTGATAGATTGGCAGGAGCAGATTATTCGAGATGTATTTGGGACGATGAAGCCTAATGGCTATCGACAGTTTAATACTGCCTATATTGAGATAGCTAAGAAACAAGGAAAGTCAGAACTTGCCGCTGCGGTTGCCTTACTTTTAACATGTGGTGACTTTGAACATGGTGGAGAAGTATATGGATGTGCTGCGGATAGGCAACAAGCATCGATTGTATTTGACGTTGCAGTTGATATGGTGGAACAATCACCCGCACTTAAGGCACGATTTAAACCCGTCCTTTCACAAAAACGATTGATTTATAAACCATTGGGTAGTTTCTATCAAGTGTTATCTGCGGAAGCTTATACAAAACATGGATTGAACGTCCATGGGGTAGTTTTTGATGAGTTACATGCACAACCGAACCGAAGGCTATACGATGTTATGACTCATGGTTCAGGGGACGCAAGGAAACAACCATTGTATTTCTTAATCACAACTGCAGGAAATGACCAGCATTCAATATGTTACGAAGTACATCAGAAAGCAAAAGATGTACTTGAGGGAAGAAAAATAGATCCTACTTTTTATCCTGTTATCTATGGTGCAGAGGAAGATGATGATTGGACAGACCCTGAAGTTTGGAAGAAGGCAAATCCATCACTAGGAATTACAGTTGATATTGAGAAAGTCGAACAAGCATGTGAAAGTGCGAAACAAAATCCAGCTGAGGAGAACTTGTTTAGGCAGTTACGACTGAATCAATGGGTAAAGCAATCTGTCAGATGGATGCCAATGGAAAAGTGGGACAGATGTGGTTTGCCAGTTGACCCTGAAAGTTTAATTGGTAGAGAGTGCTATGCGGGTTTAGACTTATCATCGACAACAGATATAACCGCATTTGTTTTAATCTTTCCACCAGAATATGAAGATGATAAATATGTGATATTGCCATACTTTTGGATACCAGAAGAAAACATCAGACAACGTGTGGATCGGGACAGAGTACCTTACGAAGAAATATATCGATTGCGGGAACTGAAGCAGGAAGTCATGATGAAAAACGTAGCGCGAGAAGGACTTAGACAGCGGATTGTAGAAATGACAAAGTATTTAAAAGAGCAACCGCAGCAACTTGAAACATACGATGACCTGCTTGTAAGGCAGTTAATTGAAAGAGTGACGATTCATAAAAGGAATTTAACGATTGAGTTTAAATCGGGTATTGAAAAGGAAATAGCAATATAAAATAAAAACTAACGCAGCGTATTTTCAGAATATGCTACGTTAGTTTAAATTAACAATATAGGATTAAACTGTTTCTTTGAATGTAGAATGATAATTAACTTTCAAGATATCTATATAAGGTAGATTTACTAATACCAGTTTCATTTCTTATTTCAGATAGGCTATATTTTTTACTTTGATACATATTAATAGCGCGTTTTACATTTTCATCAGGTAATCGTGGTCTTCCGGCAGTAACTCCTCTTTGTTTTGCCTTATTTAATCCCTTCTTGGTCTTTTCGCTAATTACATCACTTTGAAATTCAACTAGATGTTTTACAATATAACTAAATTGATACCCACTTTCATTGCTCGTATCAATATCTTCTCTAATTGATTTTATGTAGGCACCTTTGTGTTCAATCATCTGTAATAGCTCGACTAAATGTAGTGTAGAGTCCGCTAGCGAATATAATTTAGTGATTATTATTTTGTCACCTTGTTCAAGTGTATGGATCATTTCGTTAAGTTTAGTTCGATTCTTTGCGGAAGAATGATTTTCGATAATTATTTTATCGCAATTTATTTCACGAAGTGTTGTTATTTGTTTATTATAATTATCATCATCACTTTCAGGTCTTATATAACCAATCAACATATTAAACACCCCTTTATTTTAAAAAAGAAGCCCTAATAATTATATCATAAAATATAATATGTTATTTCCCATAATGGTTCCATTTTGGGACGAAAGGTGTTAAACTATTTTTATTAAGGTCAGTTTGGATTTTTCGAGGGATAAAAAATAAATTTAAACAGAAGAGGTGTAGATTTAAGTGTTAGAGAAAATAAAAAGAGAATGGTTTTCAAATGTGAGAGGGGATATACTTGCTGGAATTGTTGTTGCATTAGCACTAATACCTGAAGCAATTGCATTTTCCATCATAGCAGGTGTAGATCCCATGGTTGGTTTATATGCCTCCTTTTGTATCGCTGTAATTATAGCATTTGTCGGAGGACGACCGGGAATGATTTCAGGAGCTACTGGTGCAATGGCATTACTTATGGTTCCTTTAGTAAAAGAACATGGACTTGATTATTTACTGGTTGCAACTATCCTAACAGGTGTAATCCAAATATTATTTGGTATATTTAAAGTAGCTAAAGTGATGAAATTCATACCAAGAGCTGTCATGATAGGTTTTGTAAATGCATTAGCGATTCTAATTTTTATGGCTCAGGTATCTCACTTTATTGGGATTTCTAATTTGACGTATGTATTTGTAGCAATTACATTAGCAATCGTGTATATACTTCCGAGATTTTTCAAAGCTGTTCCAGCTCCATTAATCGCAATTATTGCATTGACAGCCGTAGCACTTTATACCAATGTTGATTTACGCACTGTCGGTGATTTAGGAGCTATCACAAGAACATTGCCAGAGTTTTTTATTCCAAACGTTCCATTTACGTTGGAAACATTAGTAATTGTATTTCCTTTTTCCCTAGCGTTAGCTATTGTTGGATTACTGGAGTCTTTACTTACAGCTTCCATTGTAGATGATATGACAGACACAGAAAGTGATAAAAACAGAGAGTCAAGAGGACAAGGTATTGCAAATATTGTTACAGGGTTCTTTGGTGGGATGGCTGGATGTGCAATGATCGGTCAATCTGTTATAAATGTGAAGTCTGGTGGACGTGGAAGGTTATCTACCTTTATTGCCGGGATATTCTTGATGTTTTTAATTATAGTATTAGGGGACTTAGTCATACAAATCCCAATGCCTGTATTAGTAGGAATAATGATTATGGTTTCAATAGGGACATTTGATTGGTCATCGTTTACTTATCTTAGAAGAGCTCCCAAAACTGATTCAATTGTTATGTTGGTAACCGTAGGAATAGTTGTAGCTACCAATGATTTATCAAAGGGTGTTATTGCAGGGGTTATACTTAGTGCGATCTTCTTTGTAGCTAAAATATCAAAGTTAAAAGTGAAAAGTAAACATCAAGATAATAAAGTAATTTATGAAGTGGAAGGTCAGTTGTTTTTTGCATCAACTGAAGACTTTTTAAAGTCATTTGATTTCAATTTGGAGAATAAAAATATAATAATTGATTTTTCAGATTCACATATTTGGGATGACTCTGCTGTAGGGGCAGTTGATAAAGCAGTGATTAAATTTCAAGAAAAAGATAATAAGGTAACTATCATTGGTTTAGATACATCAAGCAGAGAGATATTCCATAAACTCGCTGTGAATAATAATGTAGATTAAACAATTAATAAAATAGGAGGTTTGAAAATGTATAAAAGATTATTACTAGCTGTTGATGGATCAGAAAACTCATTACGAGCAACTGATGAAGCGGTGAAAATCGCTTCGTTAATTTCCGATTGTAGAATTGAAATTATTTATGTTGTTGATTATTCAAAATCTAAAAATGAAATTCTTCATTCACAGGGAAAAGAAGAACTTGAATATACTCGTCGCAAAATACTTTCTCCAATAGAAGAAAAAGTGAAGTCGAAAAATATAGAATATAAACTTGAAATACTACATGGATATCCTGGTCCTACTATTATTGAATACGCAAATAAGGAAAAGGTTGATATGGTTGTTATAGGTAGTCGGGGACTCAATTCATTGCAAGAAATGGTATTAGGTAGCGTAAGTCATAAAGTAATGAAAAGAGTAAATTGCCCAGCTCTAATAGTCAAATAAAAATATTAAAACCAAAAATTTTTATCATAAAAAATCAGTTGATATGTTCCCACAAACCTACAAATTAGTCGACATGTTCCCGAATACGAACATTTCATTAAAAATAGCAAATTCATCAATTCTATCAACTCGTACCATGTGGAGGTGGTGGCGTTATTAGAACGAAAATTGATATAGAAATAAAAAATGCCCGTTAGATTTTAGTCTAACAGGCATTTTTTATGAAATGAGTTTTAAGCCAATTGCACTGCTAAGAATCAGTGCAATAAATAATATTCTATAAATACTTTTTGATTCTCCAAAGTAAAACATACCAATAAGTGAACTACATACAACGCTTATTCCTGTCCATATTGCGTAAGCTGTTCCCATAGTAATATAAATCAACGAATAGTGAAGGAACAATAGTGACATACCTATACCAATGATAATGTAAATGACAGTTTGCCAATCCTTTTTTATAGTTAAGCGGTTGATCATTGAAACCGCAAATGTTTCAAATATGCCTGAAATAACTAAGCTTATCCATGCCATCAGCTCTCATACCTCGCCTCACTTTGCTGTTTTTCATAATCTGTGACAATCATTAACCCAATCACGCTAGTTAGAAGTATTAAAATTAAAAAAATCTTCAACCAATTGAAAGGTTCTCCAAAGAATAATATTTCTACAACTACAGTACCACCAGCTCCTAATCCAACAAACATAGTATATACGGTAGTAGTAGGTAGTACCTGTGCAACTTTGATCATTAAAGTGTTACTTAATATGATTAAAATGACAGTAAGTGTCCATGTTAAAAAGTTATACGAATGAGCAAGTCCGATAACCCATAATACTTCAAAAAAAGATGCTAAAAATAAAGTGAACCAATATTTTTTCATTGTTACCCCCAATAAAATTAAAAAGCCTGAGAAAACTGATATCAGTTTCTCCCAGGCTTTTATCCTTCCGTGACACAGAAAAATCTGTGAGTTTTCTCTCGGACCAGGCTAACTTAAAAGTTACGGAACCCTAGAAAACATTTCATATTTACTTATTAGTCAATAATATTTTAGATGATTTTAATATCATTTTCAAATCAACAAGAATTAATTAATAACAGTATTTCCCTTTTAATTATTATATAACTAGAAAAAGTCGTAAAAGTAGAGAATGGAGAAGTGACCATAAATAAGATTAAACCAACAAAAGATAATCTTAAAAATTTGAAATCTGACGCGTGTCAGAATATACTAAATGGTGTAGTACGACGCATGTGAAGTTAGACGAAATTATAAATTATATATAGAGGAGCATGCTTAATGCAAATATATTGGACTAAAATAAATAAGATTAAAGATGAGAATTCAGAAGTCAAAACATACTTCTTAGACTGTCCTGAGGACTTCACTTGGGAAGAGGGCGCACATACGCATTTTGCACTGAAAGGTTTCCAAGATGAAAATGTTGGCAAGAAAATGGTACGCCATATGTCTATCTCAACAACGAATGATGAAAGTGTAATAGGAATTACAACACGTATCAGAGATCTGCCTTCTGAATTTAAAAAAGCATTAAAGGAACATTCAGTTGGAGATGATGTTGCATTATTTAAAACTCATTCCAACGTGCCGCTAAAAAGAGAAAACAAGAATATTTACTTACTATCATCAGGTGTTGGTTTAGCAACATTTAGACCACTTGTTCTTGAATATTTAAAACGTGCGGATGACGTAAATCAAATTCATTCACTAAATATTGATTCATCAAAAGAATTTTTATTCTCTGATGTATTCGAGAGTTCGACAGAGAAGAAATTTACTTCTGAGTTTGTGGATAACCGTCAAAGTTATTATGAGAGAGTAAAAGAACTTGCTGAAGACAAAGGCGGTCTATTTTATGTTGTAGGTAGCGACGAGTTCATTGTACAAAACATAGAATTATTACGCGAACAAGGTATTCTAAAAGAGCAGATTTTACTTGATAAGCATGCAGTACAATTACCTAAATATTTTACTGCTTAAGTAGTTAGGAGTAGTTAAATTGAGTAGAGATAAAATTAAAGAAGTCGCAATTCAACATTTTAATCATTATGGCTACGCAGGGACAAGTCTTTCTAAAATTGCAGCAGAAGTCGGTATTCGTAAACAGTCACTAGCATATCATTTTCCAAATAAATGTGAGCTATTTCAAAATGTATATAAAGAGGTAGTGGAGAAAGAAATTAATTTTGTCCAAAATTATTTTCAGGAAAATAAAGATAAACAACTAGATGAGCAGCTATATAATTTTTTGTCTCTACACAAAGAACGATTTCTATCAGATCATAATGCAACACTTATGTTAACGACAACGCTTCAGACACCTGAAGGTATACCAAAAGATATCTTAGAAGCGCCCTATAGATTTATCAGAATATTAACTGAAACACTAAAAAGTTGTTTCCAAAAAGAATCATTCCGACTAAGTGCAGAAGACTGCGCACTCGCTTTTGTTACGTTAATCGATGGTCTAAATATCCAGCTAGTTTATGAAGACAAAGAGAGATATGAACGACTACAAAAGATAACATGGGATATATTTTGGTCAGGGATTCAAAAATAAAATGGTTAAGACCTATCACAGTCCGAATTTAAAACGTTACGTTGGGCCAGATAATGGTTTGTTAGGGAAAAACCAATGTAAGAATCACTAGGATCATCAAAACAAAATGCCGAAGATAACGATGTTACAAATAATTATTTGCTCCCAAAAGATATCATATGGCTCAGAGACTTTGGCTAAGACTAAAAATGGTATAACCAGTGGACCTAATCCCCTATACGGTTCATGTAGAGACGGTGGTATTACTTGTGAAAAGCACAAAATAAATTACAAAGACCTTTACAATAGCTATCGAATAAGGATGAATGAAGTGAGGAAATGATTAGAGACAATGAACCGCTAAGTGTGTGGTAAAGATTCAAAAGGTTGAAAAATGAATCGTATAAGGAGACAGGGTTCTTGGGCGCTTACCAGATGTCTGAGGGTCCTGTTTTTAACTTTTAAGTGCATGCCGAACTATGTTACAGAATGGGGGAGTGCATAGTTCCGTGTCTCTCTTTTTGGTATAATGATTTAGAAGTAAATAATCGTGAGTGAATCGTGCGAAAATCGTGCGAACAAAATCGGAAAATCTTGTTTTGATGCGGTTTGTTATGAAAATAATCGTGAGTGAATCGTGCGAAAATCGTGTAAGATTCTAACCAATATAAGTGCAGTAATGGAGGGTTTAGGTGAAACAATCTGAAATACTAGGAATTGTTGAAGGGAAATATGTAGAGTTAAAAAGAGCTAAAAACAAAATTCCCGATTCTTTTTGGGAAACATACTCCGCATTTGCAAATACAGATGGTGGTATTGTTATTTTTGGTGTGGATGAAAAAACAAAGCAAGTTGTAGGTATAGATCAACCAGAAAAAATGAGAGATGATTTATTTAATATGGTGAATAATCCCCAAAAAGTAAGCATCAATCTCATCAACGATAATGATGTGAAAATTATAGATAGTGATAATGGTGTTCAAATTATGATGATAAAAATATCGGAAGCACCTTATCAATCGAAGCCAGTTTATTTAAAGGGAAATCCTCAATTAGCTTTTGAACGACTTGGAGAAGGTGATAGACGATTAACTCCGGATAAATATAAAGAGTTAGTTGTGGGATCTCAACCTGAGACAGATAATGAGCTATTAAGCAATTATGATTTGTCGGATTTATCCGTTGATGATTTAGAAGTTTATCGAACGGCCTTATATGAGCAAACAAAAAATGAACGATATAGAAGTATGGATTTCAAAGATTTATTAATCGAAATCGGAGCGTTTAGAAAGGATAGACAAGGTGACGGTCAGTATCACTTAACAGTGGGAGGGTTGTTGTTTTTTGGGAAGTACACAGCAATTACAGATAGGTTCCCAGGGTTTCAGTTAGATTATTTTGAAAAAGAATCCTCATTGGACGTTGATTGGAAAGACCGGATTTCATCAGGAGATGCAGGGTATCCCCAATTAAATGTGTATAGTTTTTATCGAATGGTAATGGCTAAATTGAGTACCACATTAAAAGATGAGTTTATTTTGGATGAAGATACAAAATCTAGACTTCCATTTAGAACAGATTTATATACAGCGGTTAGAGAAGCTTTAGTCAATTCGCTAATGCATGCCTATTACGATTCAAATAGTCCAATAGTGATTACAGCTTTTCCAGATTACTATGAATTCATTAATCCTGGTAAAATGAGAATAACAGAAGAGGATTTTGTGCATGGAGGGCATTCGGACATCAGGAATCATACCATGTCTAACATAATGCGAAGAATAGGTGTTTCGGAGAAAGCCGGTAGTGGAGGCCCTCGAATATTTGATGTTGCCTCTAAATATAATTTAAAACTTCCAGAGGTAATTAGAGAACAGTATAAAACGACACTAAGAATTTGGAAAGTTGATTTAGAAAAAACTTTTGAAGATTATACAGATAATCAGAAAAAACTATTATATTTTCTAGTTGAAAATCAAGCTATTTCTAGAGCGGATGCTAACGAACAACTTAAAATGGATAATTATACCTTTAGGACTACTATTAACGAACTGTTAGAAAAAGGTGTGATTGAAATCATGGGCAAAGGAAGAGCAACAAAATATATTCTGAAAAAATCCTCCTTAGAACAGTCCTACAGCATGAAAAGAATTTTAAGGATTGTTGAAGATAGGATTACTAAGACATCATAGAATAAATATGTAATTTCCATCCTAACTACCTAATCACACACTCTAAATCACTTTGTAACTTAAGGTCGACACATGGTAGAGTTAGTAGCATTAGTGTTAAGAGTGGTTGAATAAAATGACTTTAAGTGTTGATGTAATAAGGAATATAGGGTTTCACCTTAGTTTGTTTTATGAAAATAAATTGGTGAAACTCTTTTTGTTATTGGTGTTGTAAGAACTAGAATTTGGGGTTAAGTTGACGGATTAGATTTTGAGTAGGACAGTTGATAGACTAGATAAGTTTACTATGCGAATTGAAAATATAAGAATGGTAGGTGGTTTATATGAAAAAAGAATTAGATTACTATCCAACAAATGCAAAAAACTATACTGTCGATGAGTGGATTCTGATGTTACAGGAGAAAGACTGTTTTACACCTTTCTTACAGGAAGCAATCTATGTTTTAGTGTTCGAAATGGATGGTAAAGGATCAGCCAAACAAATATCGGAAATTACTGGACGCCCATATCAAGTATATAATACATCTATGGCTCAAACAGTTAAACGGCTAAGAAAAAAAGGCTATACTTTTGAAACTGATTTAAGGAATAAAAGTAAAAAAGAAAGGTACTGGAGTCATTTTTTTAATGGGTATTATGAGAAGGAATTATTTATTTGGGAAGTGAAAGATTCTTTACAAGAAGCATTTATGAAATATATTGGAAAGTTTGATAGAGACGATGCCCTCACTTATGATAATGAATTAGCGAATGAATATGAAACTATAGAAGGAATGAAACGCCATCGTACTCATTATCAAATTGAACGTAATTCAAAAATCATAAATATTGCAAAGAAAGAATTTATTAAAAAGCATGGGGAACTTTTTTGTGAAGCTTGTAACTTTTCATTCGAAAAAACATATGAAATTGAATTTATTGAAGCACATCATATTTTACCACTATATATGGGAAAAAGGAGAACTAGAAAGATAGACTTAATTATGCTGTGTGCAAATTGTCATCGTGCAGTACATAATAAGAAGTGGAATGATAAGCCGATAGATGAATTTTTGGAATATATGAAAAATAAATCGATTAAATATTAATTCATATTAAATTAACTAAACGAAAAAGATACGTTGAGATGATGGCATTACTTGAAAGAAGTGAAATTTAAACAATGTCACAACTAAATTTAATTTCTAAAGAACCAATTAATAAAGGTTGATCGTGCGATAAAAAATATTGTGTTACAGCGGACGATGGTGTTAAATACTTTTTGAGGATAGCCCCCGAAGAAGAAAGTGTTAATCGTGCAGAGATGTTTCGAATGATGCAACAGCTAGCCGCTCTTGATATTTCTATGTGTAAACCAGTTGAGTTTGGAAAGTGTGATCAAGGGGTTTATATCATTGAGACTTGGGTTGATGGTAGAAATGCCGAAGAAGTCATTCCTAACCTAACTAACAGTGAGAAGTATGATTTTGGTCTTGAGGCAGGAAGAATGCTCAAAGCCATCCATTCTATTTCAGCTCCAGAGAATCAATCTGATTGGGAAACTCGATTCAATGAGAAGATGGATTCTAAAATCAAGATGTATAAGGATTGTCCCATTAAAATTGACGGAGCAGAAGATATTATAGACTATATAGAATCCAACCGTCAATTGCTTGTAAACAAACCACAAACCTTTCGTCACGGAGATTTTCATATTGGCAATATGATGATTGAAAATAATAAGATAGTTATAATTGATTTTAACCGTTACGATTTTGGTGATCCTTGGGAAGAGTTTAATCGTATTGTATGGTGTGTTCAAGCTTCTCCAATATTTGCTTCAGGCATAATAGATGGATATTTTGATAATGAAGTACCGATGGAATTTTGGAAGTTACTTGCCCTGTATATTTGCAGTAATATTCTGTCCTCCATACCGTGGGCTATTTCATATGGGGGAAGTGAAGTACAAACGATGCTTAACCAAGCAGAAGATGTATTGAATTGGTATGACAATATGCGTAATCCTATTCCAACTTGGTATATTAAAGAAAAAATTTAATAGATGTCTTAAGCCCGGATTGATATCCGGGCTTTTTTGTCGTGTAAAAAATATAACAGTACAATTATAAATACAAATGGTAAACTATAAATTAACTATAGATCACAATTTTGTTTTTCGTTTAATATATTGGAGGTGAAGTGTTGAACTTTAAATCTAAAAAAGATATTTGGCTTGCTGTGTCCATTTGGGGAGTAATTATTTTAATGTTTTTTATGATGATAACTGAGCAAAATATAGTGGTATATATTGTCGGAATATTAAACAATGCACTACTATTATGGCTATGGTTTGGTACAAGTTATAAAATTGACGATGAGAATCTTATAGTTAAAAACGGACCTTTTAAAAGTACGATAGATATTAAAAGTATTAAAAAATTACGAGCTACAAAAACATTATTAGCAGGACCAGCATTATCTATCGATAGAATAGAGATTCAGTATAAGAGATATGATTCCGTAATTGTATCTCCTAAAGAAAAGAACAAGTTTATTGAGTCTTTATTAAGCAAAAATAAATCAATTAAAGTTGATGATAAACTTTATCCAGATAATTAATAAAGCTAAACGAGTATACTTCATGTGGAAGGATTGAGATGATGACTAAATATTATATTGCATATGGTTCCAATTTACACCTTGAACAAATGGCGAAAAGATGTCCAACTGCTAAAGTGGTTGGCAAGAGTGAAATTAAAGATCACACACTTACTTTTAGAGGGACAGATAACCGATCTTTTGCAACAGTTGAACCGTGTAAAGGTGACAGTGTTCCGATTCTCGTGTGGCTTATTGCACCGGATGACGAAAAGGAACTTGATATTTATGAAGAGTACCCAGATTTATATAGAAAAGAAGTAATGGAAGTTATTGTTGATAATCAACCAGTAAACGCGATGGTCTATATTATGAACGAAGGCAGACCACTAAATCTGCCGAGTAAAGAGTACTACTTAACAATTCTAGAAGGGTACAATAGTGCAGGGTTTGATGTTGAATATTTAAATATTGCAATGGAAAACTCAGTTGAAAAAATGAATAATATTAAAAAGAATACACGGTTAGATTATGCTGTATATGAATTTCCATTTGGCTTATTAAAAATAGGCTATAAGAAAAGTGTTCTAACAATGGTGAAGAAGATTGATGAAACAAGCGATTACGGCAGAAAGACAGAGTTTACTGAACGTGTATACCGTGAAATTATGGAATATTTGAATGGTGAACGAATATCTTTTGATATTACTTATAATCTTGAGGGAACGGATTTTCAAAAGAGAGTTTGGGAAGAAATCGCGCGTATACCTTACGGTGAAACACGTACATACAAAGAAATTGCAACTAGAGTAGGTAACGTAAATGCGAGTCGTGCCGTAGGAATGGCAAATAATAAAAATCCAATAATGATAATCGTTCCGTGCCATAGAGTTGTTGGAACAAACGGAAATCTCATCGGTTATGCAGGTGGAATCGAAATGAAAAAAGAACTGCTAGATATGGAAGAGAAGGTTATAATGGAAGTCGTAAGGAAACATTAAATAATATTATACTTTTTTAAATTGTTTAAATGAGAGGAGGATTATTTTGAACCTAAAGGATTACATTGGTGAGACCAATTTCTATGATAAAAAAGAAAGGTTAGAAGTAAAAAGGCCTAAATCATGGCTAAAATCTGTATCTTCTTTTGCAAATGGAAAAGGTGGTAAGTTAATATTTGGAGTTGAAGAGGATAATACAGTTCTTGGTCTCGAGGATTACAAAATGGATTCAGAAACTATTAGTGAGATCATAAAAAATAAGATGGAGCCAAATCCAGAATTTGATATGGAAATAATCGAAATTGAAAACAAGTTTATATTAATTTTAAGTATTTCATCAGGGAAAAACACACCTTACTTCGTAGTTGATAATGGCTCAAGAATAGCTTATAAAAGAATAGGTAATCAGAGCGTTCCAGCGAATAACTTAGATTTATTTAACCTAACACTAGAAGGAGAACACCTTAGCTATGATTTACTTAGGACAAGTAAGAAATTAGAAGATGTTACGTTTCATGATTTAAGTTTAGAATACAAAAATAGGACGAGAACAGAATTTCATAGTACAGATTTAAAATCGTTTGGACTTGTTAATGATGATAACACTATAACAAATGCAGGATTGTTGTTTGCAGATGGTTATCAAGTTTATCAATCTAGAGTGTTTTGTACAAGGTGGAATGGTTTAACAAAAGCCAACGGTAGAATAGATGCTATAGATGATGTTGAGTTTGAAGGAAACTTAATATATCTCTTAAAAGCAAGTTTAGACTTTGTAAAAAGAAATATCAAAAAAATGTGGATAAAAGGACCTACTTTTAGAGAAGAATATCCAGAGTATCCCGAAAGAGCGATACAAGAAGCACTTGTAAATGCTTTGATTCATAGAGATTATTTAGTAACAGGAAGCGAAGTACACATAAGCATCTATGATAATAGAGTGGAAATATTTTCACCGGGTGGAATGTGTGATGGTACTTTTGTTCAAGATCTTAATCCTTTAAACATTTCTTCGACAAGAAGGAATCCAATTATAGCGGATGTATTTGCAAGACTAGGTCTAATGGAAAGACGTGGATCAGGTCTTAGAAAAATAATTGAATCTTATAAAATAGCGGGAAATTATGACGAAAGACTTCATCCAGAATTTACATCTACAGAAACATCTTTTACAACCATACTTTGGAATATGAATTACAATAATGAGAATGTCACCCAAAATGTCACCCAAAATGTCACCCAAAATGTCACCCAAAACAATCAACGAAAATTAAAACCAAATGATAGGCGTAAAAGAATTTTAGAAATATTAAAAAACAATCCAAAAGTAACTGCTTTAGATTTGTCGATTCAATTTAAAGTGACAGAAAGAACAATAAAAAGAGATTTGAAGATTCTAACGGATAAAGAAATAATAAAGTATGTTGGCAGTGCTAAGGATGGACACTGGAAGTTAATAAATGAATAGTAAATAATATAGATATAAAATTACCATGAGATCTAACATTTCTATGAGAGGAATGTTGGGTCTTTTTCTTTAAGATAGCCAACTTGAAATGAAGCAGCTACATATTTAATTAGCTAAAATTAATCTTATTTAATTAAAAGTAAAATAAAAATTTAACTTTATTAAAGATTTATTTTACAAAATTAAACATACATGATAAGATTTAATTAGAAATAAGGAGGTCGAGTGCTGTGGAAAGAGATAACATACCAAATTGGATTTTATCGTTAGAGCAAGAAGACTTAGAGTTTATAAAAAAGTTTACGTTACTCTCGGGCTCTTTGAAAGAAGTCGCTAAAATGTATGATGTATCATATCCGACAGTTCGCATTAAGCTAGACCGTTTAATTGAAAAAATTAAATTGCACGATGAAATTGAAAATGAAGATTTTATCAGTTTTATTAAACAGTTGTCAATTGATGATCGAATTGAATTAGAAGAAGCAAAGTTAATTATTGAAAAGTATAAAAAAGAAAGGAAGAATTCATAGTGTTTGGTTTTGGGTCAATTTATGATGTGTTAATTATAGCAGCCTTTTTAGGATTACAGTTCTTTTTAAGTACGAGACATAGTAAGTTTTGGGGGTTAATATTACCAGTTGTTTTCTTAGTTTGGAGAGGGACTATTATATTTACAACAGATGTAAATGTTTTAGCGGAGGTATTAATTACAGCAGTCGGACTTCTGTTTCTACTTGGTCAGTTTAGCGCTGGTAGAAAACAAGTTAAAGAAAGACAAAAGAAAGAGTTAGAAAAAATGACGTCGCATGATCTAAATTAATTTAGATCATGCTTTTTTAATATATAAAAGTATACATGGTCTCTTCAAAAATCTTTGTAAAGATTATGTAAATATAAAGTTTAATTGACTGGAAACAGATAAAATAAACGATAACTATCGATGCTAGATTATATAGTTTTTAAAGGAGAGAGTGATGAATAAAGATAAACGTAGTAGTGTGAAGTCACTTTTAGAAATTTTGATTGTATCTACGCGTCTCGGTTTAACTTCATTTGGTGGGCCGACTGCACATCTCGGTTATTTTCACGAAGAGTATGTCCGTAGAAGAAAATGGATGGACGAAAAGAGCTACGCGGATTTAGTTGCATTATCTCAGTTTTTACCAGGTCCCGCGAGTAGTCAGGTTGGAATTGGTATCGGTGTGATGCGTGGAGGTGTTCTCGGTGGAATCGTATCTTTTATTGGGTTTACACTCCCGTCCGTACTTTTACTGATTTTATTCGCTTTATTTTTAACAGAGTTTGACGTTGCAAATGCCGGGTGGATTCACGGGCTAAAAATTGTTGCAGTTGCGGTCGTTTTACATGCAATTATCGGTATGGCAAAAAGTTTAACGCCAGACTTAAATCGAAAAGCACTCGCTTTATTTGCGTTAATTATTACACTGCTTTGGCCGGCTGCTTTTACTCAAGTTGGTGTGATAGTAATTGCTGGTGTAATCGGGTTTTTAATTTATAAAAATCATAACAAAGATGAAGTACTAAGCACTAGATTTCCAATAAGTAAAAGATTTTCAGCGGCTTGTCTTATTCTGTTTTTCGGATTGCTCGTAATGTTACCGGTTATAAGAGAAACGACTGGATCATACTGGATTGCGATGTTTGATAGCTTTTATCGTTCAGGCGCATTAGTGTTTGGTGGAGGGCACGTCGTGTTACCACTATTAGAACAAGAATTTGTACCGACAGGTTGGTTAAGTGAAGCGGAATTTTTAGCAGGTTACGGTGCCACTCAAGCAGTACCTGGTCCACTTTTTACATTTGCTGCGTATATCGGTGCAGTGATGAACGGATGGCTAGGCGGACTCATCGCAACGATTGCGATTTTCTTACCCGCATTTTTACTGATACTCGGCGCGTTACCGTATTGGGATCAATTACGAAATAACCCGAACATTAAAGGGGCGATCATGGGTGTGAATGCCGCGGTTGTCGGAATTTTAATCTCAGCGTTATACCATCCGATTTGGACGAGCTCGATTTTAACACCAATTGACTTTGCATTAGGCGCGATATTATTTAGTATGCTTACATACTGGAAATTACCACCATGGATTGTCGTGTTGACTGGAGCTGTTGGTGGGATGTTTATTCATCTTCTATGAATTGAACCATGAATATATCCGTATCACGGGGAAGGTAGATGATTTCTGCCTTTCCTTTTTTAAGTTCATGTAGTTCTGTTAAACTGATGACATTTTTAATTCGCTTCGTTAGTTTTTTACCTTCGTCTGTTACATACTGGATGCTAAAAAGCACTTGAGGTTGTTCGTTTACGTGAAGTCCAGTTTGAGAGTAACTGAGAATTTCACCTTCGACAGTTTTTCCATATAATAACAATTCTCCAAACTCTTCTTCAGAATTAAAAGAAATGAGTGGGTGGTATCTCATGACGATATCGAAACTACTCGAAAGTTTCAGTAATATTCTTAAAAGGATAATCCCAGAAATCGGTGCCCATAGCCAAGACGTTACTGGACTTAAAAATCTCCAGCCGTATCCGTCATTTTGAACGTAATACGTCACTATAAAAAATCCAATCATATAGACGATGTTAAAAATAATCCACACCGAAGCAAAAGGACTCGTCTTCGTTTCGTATTCTCCGTCATTAAGAGTAAACGGAGGCTGAAAACCGTTTTTATTTAACTTTAAATCAATCGTTTTACCTCTTTCAAAACGGTGTTCGTGTGGCTTTGAATCGACAACTTTTACATATGATTTTACGGAATTTCCTGCTAAATTTAAAAATTGTACGAGCAACTTTTTAGAGATTTCGTTATTGTTTTCTTGTATAACCTCTTCATTTAATATATCAGCGTGTACGAGTTGGCCTGAGTACCTAATATCCTCATGTTGCGTCAATAGTTTTTGTGGTCTCGTTACCAATTTATAAATCATAAATGTTTGTACGAGATAAAGTACAACCCCGACAACTAAAAGAATCGTCGCAACGATTGAAGTAGTTCGAATGACTGGTAAGTATAAGAAAAATATCGGAAACACGTACATAAAAAAGAATATGAGTAGTATAAATATCATGTTAAATCCTCTCTTTCTTTATGAGATTGCCCTTATGGTCAAAAGTTAAGTGATAATCTTCTCTCGTTCCTATAAGTTGTGTGTTAAACGAGACATCATTTCCATCAAATCTCGATTGGATCGTTGAGATATTATTATCGTTAATAATCGTGGTTGATTCATCGTATTCGCCCATATCTTTTAAAATTTCTATTAACGTATCTACAATTTTTTCATAGCTATCAAAATTAAATTGAGACACTTGGATCGATGCAGTGACAGGATCGACATCTTCCTTTATTTTTTCAGGGATGATACTCCATGATCCGATTGACATATTATAATAATAAAGGTCAACATGTTTTGTATTATTTGGATCGACAACATACACGTATAGACTAGTAGAATTCAGCATGATACGCCCTTCATACACGTAAAATTCACGTGTACCGACAAGTTCGAAAAGAGATTCCATAATTTCATCGCGTTTGTCACGATTTGTCAAAAGATTATTTGATTTGAAAACATTGATAATTTCCATGATTTCTTCTTCAGACAAATAACGATTGATATTTTCTTCTTTTAAATACATATCAAATTGTCGATTGATTTCGACATCAAACTCGGTACCATACTTTTCTTCTGCATCTTTAATAATGTCTGATGAAGTGATGACTTCATTGCTCTCGTCTAAAAATATCCTTTTAACTTTATCGGTTAACGATTGTTCACTGTCTTCTTTGTTCAATTTTTCAGGACTTTTTCTGAACGTGTCTTCAATCGCCTGTTCGACCGCTTGACAAGAAGTTAAAAACAGAGCAGCTACAAAGTTCAGCAAAATGAATCGTGTTTTATTCATTCCTTATCTCCTTGAGAATGTTTATTTAAAATATGTATATTATTTACTTACTTATAATTTTAGCACCCTGAAACCATTGAAATAAAGCGATTTATAGAACATTTACAAAATCTTTACAATATGAAACGAATTGATGTAAAGATGAAATCAAAGTGTTTGAAATGTATAATGAATAGTAAGTAGAAGAGTGTTAAGGAAGTGTAAAGATGAATGTTAAAAAGTTCTTCGTCATTTTGTTTATAGCATCACTCGTAATATTTTTAGGTGGATTTGTGTTTAGTTATTATGAAGCACTTCGTCCACTAAAGCCGTTTTATTATGTTTTTACGTTTGTAGTAATTATCGTTATACTCGTCTTTGGATTTAGAGGTCTGTATAAAACGTTTGAGGAGGATTGATAATATGAAATTTAAATGGCTATTCGTTTTATTGTTTGTCGCATTCGGTGGAACGATTCTATTTTCAAATATTGATATGTTAATTCCATACAGAAAAATGTTTTTATTTGTAGTATTGCTTTTGTTCATAGTAGTATTTATTACAAGTATTTTTAAGTTAAAGAATGAAGCCTGAACTTTTTTGAGTTCAGGCTTTTATTATGGAAACAATAAATTATCATTATTGCCACTTTTAAAATATGGCTAGGTTTTTAATCGATTTATAAAAAATAGATGATTAAATGATTTAGATTTTAAAGAATGTAATGATTTCCGTGAATTTATGGTGTTTTTGTATTTGCCTGATATGAGTTAATGTATGTCTAAAAAGGAGTTTTTACTATGAAATCACTCGTACATAGACAACTTGATGCGCTGAAATGGAGAATGGATTTAACGAATGAGCAGTTATATTATTTGGAAAATTTAACAAGAGGCTACAGCGGGGAAGAGGAGTTTAAAGGTTTCTTGATGAATTTAGTTGGTGAGAGTGCCTGTATACTCACAGATTTTACATTTTCAGTCGATGGAGTAGTTAGACAAATTGATGCACTGGTTGTGTTTCGAAACGCAATTTTTATATTCGAAGTAAAGAATTATCATGGAGACTATCTGTTTAGAGATGGTGATTTTTACAACACAAAATTCACTAGTAAAGTGAGATCACCACTAGAGCAACTGGATAATACAGTAATATTATTCAATCGTCTGACTCAAAAGGTGGGGATTACTCTTCCAATAAAAAGTTACGTCGTATTCATTGGTAAAGATTTTCATCTATATGAATCACCGCGTAGTCTTAATATAATCATGCGCGGTCAACTTAAAAAGTTTTTAAATGAATTGCGGTTAAAATATCAGCACGCAGATCAAGGTACAAAAAAGCTTGTCGAGAGTATATATCAGTTTAGACATTTAGAAGAACGAAGGTTAGACATCAACTATTCCTATGAAAGTTTAAAGAAATCTTTGTTTTGTAGTGATGATGGAGGAGAAATTATATTAAACAATCGAACGTATTATGAATGTCAGAAATGTAACGGGAAAACTCCAATAGAAGCGGTCATCCTACAAGCAATTAAAGATTTCCAAACACTATTTCCAGAGTTGAAAATAACAATTTCTAATCTCTATAATTTCACAGGAGAGAAAATCTCAAGATATCACTATAGAAAAGTGTTAAATTCGCATTATCAGCGAGTAGGTAATGGTCGCGGTGTTCAATATATAGAGAAATAGCTGATTAAGAGTAGCTCGGTTTTTCATCTTGTAAAATTAACGAAGGTGCTTTTAACGGAAACGCCCTTTGTGTAAACGAAATAAAATTAATTTTACACAACTGCGAAATACGTTAAAGGGTGCCTAGTTAATTGCACACAAAAACTCTAATTGTCAACGAACGCGCAACGATTTTAACATAAATCGGATTTGCGTAAAATTAAACTGAAAACGGTCCTGTTGCCACTAATTTTTAAGATGAAAAACAGTTATACAGCGGATCGGTTTTTCATCTTGTAAAATTAACGAGGGTGCCTTTAACGGAAACGCCCTTTGTGTAAACGAAATAAAATTAATTTTACACAACTCTCGAATACGTCAAAGGGTACCTAGTTAATTGCACACAAAAGCTCTAATTGTCAACGAACGCGCAACGCTTTTAACACAAATCGGATTTGCGTAAAATTAATCCGAAAACGGTCCTGCTGCCACTAATTTTTAAGATGAAAAACAGTTAAACAGCGGATCGGTTTTTCATCTTGTAAAATTAACGAAGGTGCCTTTAACGGAAACGCCCTTTGTGTAAACGAAATAAAATTAATTTTACACAACTGCGAAATAAGTTAAAGGGTACCCAGTTAATTGCACACAAAAGCTCTAATTGTCAACGAACGCGCAACGCTTTTAACATAAATCGGATTTGCGTAAAATTAAACCGAAAACGGTCCTGCTGACACTATTTTTTAAGATGAAAAACTGTTAAACAGCGGATCGGTTTTTCATCTTGTAAAATTAACGAAGGTACCTTTAACGGAAACGCCCTTTGTGTAAACGAAATAAAATTAATTTTACACAACTCTCGAATACGTCAAAGGGTACCCAGTTAATTGCACACAAAAGCTCTAATTGTCAACGAACGCGCAACGGTTTTAACACAAATCGGATTTGCGTAAAATTAATCTGAAAACGGTCCTGCTGCCACTAATTTTTAAGATGAAAAACAGTTAAACAGCGGATCGGTTTTTCATCTTGTAAAATTAAACGACCCAAAACCTAAACTCAACCAAAAATCATAGAACAATTCACCGACTCTTAGTGGTATACTTAAATTAATTCTATTGTATAGGGTGTGTTTGCATGAAAAAAGATGTTATTCGTTATGAAGAGATTTTAAACCGTAGTGCAGATCTTAAGGATGAAATGCAAAATCTCCTTCAAAAGTTCGAAGCGAACTTAGATGAATATAATGCACTGAAAAATTATTATGGTAGCCAGGAATATTTAAATGACCTCGAGGTGTCGAATACGACTGACGAATACGATGATATTAACCAAGGTGTACTGTCTGAAGATGCAGTGTTTAACCTAATTGGTGAGATGTATCACTTAAGTGTTGATATGCTAGAAATTGCTGCGAAATATTTAAGAACTCATTAATATAACCGAATTGAAATAAATTGAGGAGGGACGTTCATGAAGCATTATTATTTTGAAGTGGAGAGACGACACCGTGAAAGTCATGTCTATATTACGAACGAAGCGAGTCAGAAGATTGGTGAAATCATCTTGAACCCGCGTGAAAAGTTCGATAAGGAACATAGCTTTTTGTTTCGTTATAGAGACGGTGAAAGTTACTTTTTAGGATTACGTCAGCGCCGCTTTAAAGATATGAACGTCGCTCGTTATGAATTATTTACGGATGATGAGAAGTTTAAATTTAAAGAAAGAAAAATACATAATATAATGAATTTTCGAGTCGATGGGGTGATTGACGATTCGAACTATTCATTTACAGAACGCGTGGCGAATACGCTAGAGATGGTAAAAGAAGGTGTGACGATTGGTCGTATTACTGAAGATGAAATCGTCGTAAACGATCACACACTACGCGTTGAAGAAAGTGTATTATTTTTAATGTATTTCATGTTTAAATTATATAAACGTGAACCTGTAAGCTTTAAAAAGTACCTTTATAATATGGGGTGACATCATGTCTTTATTAGTGTTAAGTTTTATAATCCCGTTAGTTGGTGTCTTTTTACCGATTTTTATGGAAAATGATTTCGGATGGACACTGACGATTTTATTTTCAGTGCTCGGCGTACTGTTTAGTGCGACAAGCGTCAAAGAACGAAAAGATAAATGGGCGATTATTGCCTTATTATTAAACGTCGTAGCTGTTGTTTACGCAGCATATGTGACGACTCAATTTTTTATGAGCTGATAAAGTATCAGCTCATTTTTTATTTATAAATAACTATACTTATTAATATCGAGTTCAGCATCGTTAAAAATAATAGTGTCAGCAATTACTTTTCCTAAAAATGGAGCAGCTGTTAATCCGCTTGATCCGAGACCATTCGCGACGAATGTTCTTTCATCGACAAATCCAATGAACGGTAGGAAGTCTCTCGTATATGGACGGAGACCAACTTTCATAAACTGTTCCACAATTTCTATATTAGGATAAAACTCCTGAAATACGTTCAATAAATACTCCTCATTTTCTTTTGTCGGAGTGACGTCAAAGCTTTCCGTATCAATATGTGTCGTACCGATAGCAAAGTGGTTTTTACTTAAGTTAACGATGTAGTGACTTCTATGCATGACGACCGGTAGATGTTCAAAGTGACCAGAAGTTTTCACGTGTAAAATCTCAGCTTTTTGGTGGCTGACTTTTGGTTCAAAAGGTTGTTCAGCGCCGTATGCACCGGTTGCGTAAATTTTAAAATCATCATCGTTTGGAATGTATGATTCATTTTTAATCGTGCCACCGGATTTTAAATATGCATCTTTTAATGCGTTTAAAAGTGCATCGCCTTTTACTTGCATCGCACCTTCAACGAATATGTTATAGTACTTGTTGTTTAAATATTCTACAGGCGCATCTTCTGACACAGAAATCATTTCTTCGTATACGTCATTATTTTTTTGAATACCTTTCAGCGCTTTACTATATTTCTTTTCGTCGTCGAATAAGATGTACGCACCGTTACGTTCAAATGATGGATTAATTGGTGAAGTTTTAGCGAGTGTTTCAATAAACTTTGGATAATACTTCGCACTTTTAGTGACCATATCGAGCCATAACTTGTTGCGTCTTTGACTGACCCATGGACAGATGATACCAGCTGAAGCTTTAGTCGCTTGTCCTTCATCTTGTCGGTCGTACACAATTGTATCTGTATGTTGTTGTAAGTGGTAGGCGATTGACATGCCCATAATACCGCCGCCGATAATAATCATAATGATTCCTCCTAATCATATTATAACGATAAACGTTTAGATTTAAATTTAGAACAAATGTTCGATTTTTGGTATACTATTGTTGGTGAGGATAATGGAGCGACGGATTATTCATATAGATATGGACGCTTTTTATGCACAAGTTGAACAAAACGATAATCCTAAATTAAGAGGGAAACCGGTCATCGTTGGTGGGCGGTCTTTTAGCCGTGGCGTCGTTTCGACCGCGAGTTACGAAGCGCGTAAATACGGTGTGCATAGTGCAATGGCAATGAGTCGTGCGCATCAGTTATGCCCGGACGGAATCTTTTTACGTGCGCGATTTAACAGATATCGTGAAGTGTCGAGTCAAATTATGGATATCTTTTTATCGTACACAGAGATCGTTGAGCCATTAAGTTTAGACGAAGCATACCTCGATATTACGCATTTAGTGAGTAAAACTAGACCTGCGAAATCAATTGCGTTACAAATTCAACACGATATTTTTGAGAAAACGGGACTCACGTCTAGTAGTGGGATTTCATACAATAAATACCTCGCAAAACTCGCTTCAGGTATGAATAAACCAAGCGGTACAACGGTAATCGATTACGACAACGTCGACGAAATTTTAATGCACCTGGATATCGGTGATTTCCCAGGAGTCGGTAAAGTAACGAAAGAAAAGATGCACCGACTTAAAATATTTAACGGGCAAGATTTATACGACAAAGACGAAAATTTTTTAATCTTTCATTTTGGCAAAAGAGGAAGAAGTCTTTATGAAAAGGCACGAGGGATTGGAACGAATCAACTCGATTACGACCGTGAACGTAAATCTGTAGGTAAAGAAACGACATTTAGTTACGATAGAAATGACGATGAAGAAATGGTACGTGTTTTAAAAGATTTGTCAGAACAAGTATCCGTAAGACTTGAAGATAAAAAACTATGTGGACGCGTCGTCACAGTAAAAATTCGTCACGACGATTTTACAGTGCATACAAAACAAACAGGGACGAGTAATCCAATATTTCGTACAGAAGACATATATGAAGTCGCGCATCATTTGTATTACGAGTTAAAAGATCCGACGATACCGATTCGTTTAATCGGTGTCACTGTTTCGGACCTAGAAAAACGATCGTATCGGAACATGACAATATACGACTTTTTAAAATAAAATATGATTTGTTATACTATATAAATATAGAAAAAAGCGAGGGTTTAAAGTGATAGTTGAAACAGATAAAGAACTAGAAGGATTAAAAGAAATCGGTCAAATTTGTGGACGCGTATTAAAAGAGACAATCGAGTACACAAAAGTAGGGATGACGACAAAAGAAGTCGACGACTATGCAGGTGCTTTACTCGAAAAGTACGGTGCAAAAAGTGCACCGATTACTGAATATGACTTCCCGGGATATACGTGCATTAGTATTAACGAAGAAGTAGCACATGGTATTCCAGGAAAACGAGTCATTAAAGATGGAGATCTCGTGAATATTGACGTCTCTGCAATGAAGGACGGTTTTTATGCAGATACAGGTTTATCATTTGTCGCTGGAGAAGTGGATGATGAACAAAAGCAAAAAGTTATCGACGTTGCTGAACTGGCATTCGACGAAGCGATGAAAAAAGTAAGACCAGGAGCGAAGCTATCTCAAATCGGGCGTGCCGTGCATAATACAGCACGTAAACATAATATGACTGTTATTAAAAACTTAACAGGGCACGGTGTTGGATATAGTTTACACGATGAACCACAGCACGTTTTAAATTATTATGATGCATCGGATAAGACGATTCTTAAAGAAGGTATGGTGCTTGCGGTTGAACCGTTTATTTCAACGAAAGCAACTCTCGTTTATGACGGAAAAGACGACTGGGCATTTGAAACAAAAGACGGTAGTTATGTCGCTCAAAAAGAGCATACAATTATGGTCACTAAAGATGGCCCAGTATTACTCACTGAAGTAGAGTAACAAAAAGACGATCAAACTTTAAGTTTGATCGTCTTTTTCTTTTAGTAATCGTTATGAATAACTTCTACAGCACCTGTACCAGGGTCCATGACAAGACCGTGAACAGGAACATTTTTATCCATTAACGGATGTTGTTTAACAATTTTGATGTTTTCCGCTACACTTTCTTCTACGCTATCAAAGCCTTGTAACCAGTCGACGACGTCGATTCCTGAATGCATTAACGTGTTAATCACTTCTTCACTGACTCCGCGCGCGTGCATTTCTTTTAAAATCGGTTCAGGCTTTAACGCACCAAATCCGCAGTCATTATGACCCATAATGATAACCTCTTCAACACCGAGCATATATACAGCGACGAGTATACTTCTCATCGTACTGCCGTATGGGTGTGTAATCATAGCGCCAGCGTTTTTGACTTGTTTAATATCGCCATTTTTAAGACCGAGTGCTTTATAAGTTAGCTCCGTTAGCCTAGAATCCATACATGAAACGATTAGCACTTTTTTATCTGGTGTTTTTGATGTTTGATAGTTTAAATAATCTTTGTTTTCAACAAATTTTTCATTGTTTTCTAATAACGTATCGAGTAATCTCATGCTTTTTCTACCTTTTCTCTACTTCCGTCTTCATTGACGTGTAAGTATTCCTTATGCTTAATTGCGTTAATTTGAGCACCTAAAATTAATATGATACTCGTAATATATAGCCATAAAATTAAAATGATGACCCCTGCGATACTTCCGTATGTTGCAGAGTAGTTACTAAAGTTAGAAACATAGAAACTAAATCCGAGTGATGCGACGATGAAAAGAACTGTTGCAGTAATCGTGCCTGGTAATACAGATTTAATTTTCACTTTAATATTCGGTGCAAAAATATAAACGATTAAGAATGAAACGAAAACGAGTAATACAGGAAGTAAATTACTCACTAAGTTCCATACAAATTTTAACTGGTCTGCATCAACAAAACCAAAAACGAAACTACCGATTTGGTTACCGAGAATCATTAACACGAACGTACCGACAATACCGAGAGCAAGTATCAGTGTAAATACTACAGATAAAATACGAGAGACAATTCCGTTACGATTGTCTTCAACATCATAAGCGACGTTAAATGCACTCATTAACTGGTTCATACCGTTCGAGGCAGACCATAGCGTTAAGAGTAAACCGATAGACAGTAATCCGCCAGAACTACTCGATAGCACGTCGTCTAAAATTCCAGTCAGCATTCCAGAAATCTCTGATGGTGCGTATTCATTGATCAGATCTGTAAATTGAGACTGATCGACATTAAATAACGGTATGATAGTCAGTAAAAAGATTAACGCAGGGAAGATTGAAAGTAATAAATAGTACGCAAGCTGAGCTGCCATACCTGTCGTATTGTCTTTACTAAACTGGAATAACAACTTACCTAAAAATCCAGCGTCGTCTTTTACTTGAACGGGTTTATTCACTTTTGAGACGTATACAGATGATCCAGGTTTAGGAACGACTGATTGGAACGTCTGATACCCGACGAAATACTCGTGCTTTTTGTTATCTTCTTTTTGTTTTTCATTTAACTCTTTCATGAGTTTTTTCTCTTTTTTCTTTTCGTCAGCTTCGTCTTCTTTTTTTTGTTCTTTATATTCAGCCTCGGCCTTTTCTTGCTCTGTTAACGCATCTTCTTTAGCCGATGCTGTTTCGCCTTTGTTGCCTTGAGCTTTATGTTCTTTGTTGTAATCATCACCGTGCTTTAACTCATTTAAAAAATCGGTGTTACGTTCACGGTTCGTTTCTTTACTCATACACATACCTCCTATAAAAAAGAGCGCCATTCGACGCTCTATATTGTATTATTGCAGATGCTTTTGATCTTTATTTTTATCGAAAATTGCTTTTGCGTTTTTAAGTGATTCTTCAAGCTCTGGGTTGTTACGGCGAATTTCTTCGAACGTATCTTTCCAGAATAGAACCTCTTCTTTAATTTGCTCAAATTTTGATGGTTCACTTGAATTTGACGCAAATTGATTTTTTAATTCGTCTGGATGTTTTGCATAGTCAATTGCTTTTTTAGAACCTTGAATGACAGATTCTCGTGTGTTTTTATCTATTAGACTAACGAGTCCTCCGACTGCTGCACCTAATAAAACGGCAGGTAATAGTTTGTTTTTCATAATCCATCGTCTCCTTTAAATCTCTCAATACTTAGATATAACCATTTTAGCGAACATTTAAACGAAAGAAAATATAAATCGACAGTAAACGCTATTATTTGGTAAACTTAACTTTATGATAGTACGATTCGGGAGGCCTTATACGAAATGGATAAAGTACAAATGTTAAAAGAAATCGAAGAAGCTTTGAATGTCGTCAGTAAAGGAATTTTAAGTGACGAAGAATTCCCTGACGATAAAATTGATGAATTAAGAGATTACCATCGCTACATCAAAAATCAAAAACAAATTTCACCAAAAGAACAAACGATGATCATCGACGAAATTGGTAAACTTAAAAAGTAAAGGGGTACTACATATGACAAACAACAAGTTAACAAAATACGCAGAGTTACTCGTAGATGTAGGTGTAAATATTAACGAAGGTAAACGTCTATTTATTTCAGCGACGACAGATGCGTTACCACTCGTTCGTGAAGTGACGCGTGTTGCGTACGAACGCGGAGCAGCTGAAGTCGTTACGAAACTTTCTGACGATACGTTATCACGCCTTCACGCTGAAAAACGTTCAGCTGAAGAACTCGCAACAGTTCACCCGTGGATTGTAGAAGAGCGTATGCATTATAGCGACGAGCATGCTGGATTCTTAAGCATTATCTCAAGTTCGCCAGAACTACTAAAAGGGATCGACCCGATGAAACTTAGAGAAATGCAAATCGCAAATGGTAAAGCATTAAAAGATTTCTCTGCACGTGTACAATCAGATTTCCACTCATGGTGTGTCGCAGGGTATCCGTCTGTAGAATGGGCAAAACTCGTTTACCCAGATGAAACAGAAGAAGTCGCATTTGAAAAGCTATTAGATCTTATTCTTTATACAGTTCGTGCTGATCAAGACAATCCAGTAGAAGCATGGGATACGCACGATAAAACATTGCATGAGAAAGTTGATATTTTAAACGATGCGAACTTAAAATCGATTCGTTTTGTGTCTGAAGGTACAGATTTAACGATCGGTTTACCGGAAGGATATCTTTTTGCAGGGGCTTCAAGCGTTGACGCGACAGGTCGCAAATTTATGGCAAATATGCCAACTGAAGAAGTATTCACTGCTCCAGATAGAAATAACGTAAACGGATATGTAAGTAATACGTTACCGTTATCGCACGGTGGGAACATCGTCGATAACTTTAAATTAACGTTTAAAGACGGAAAAGTAGTCGACTTTGAAGCAGAAGTTGGTTACGAAATTTTAGAAAACATTTTAGAAACAGATGAAGGTGCACGTTACTTAGGTGAAGTGGCACTCGTACCGTATGATTCTCCAATCAGTAACACGAATACGTTATTCTACAACACGTTATTTGACGAGAACGCGTCATGTCATATTGCGCTCGGAAGTGCGTATGCATTTAACGTGAAAGACGGAAAAGAAAAATCACGTGAAGAATTAAGCGAAATCGGTATTAACGATTCAATTACGCACGTTGACTTTATGATCGGCGCTAGTGACACAGATATTATCGGTTTAACAAAAGATGGAGAAGAAATTCAAATCTTCAAAGATGGAGACTGGAGTATTTAAAAAGTCTATCCCACACTATTTAAAGTATGGTATTATAGTAGTAGTATAGGTAAGTAATGATTCGGAGGTAAAAACTATGTTCTCATTCGGATTTTTTGGAATGACGTTAAGTATTTTAATTGCTGTTTCGATTACTCTCGTCGCTGTATTAGGTTTCGGCGGTGTAGTTTTCTATTTCTTAGCACAAGCGTTCAACAGTGAAGACGCACTTGTTGTTGATACGAGAGAAGAAGCATTAAACCGTAAAATTTAACACATAATTTTAGAGGAGACGATGATCTCCTCTTTTTTTACTTAAAACAAATCGAGGTGACAACATGATTAAGAAAATGTCAGAATCATATTCAGTAAAATCAGCAATTGTTTTCCCGCAACATACGAACAATTACAATACGATGTTTGGTGGCGTGTTACTCTCTCAAATTGATGATATCGCAGCAATCACTGCAAGACGCCATTCAGGAACGCAAGTGTTGACTGCATCGATTGACTCGATGGACTTTTTAAAACCGATAGAGCTCGGTGATATCGTCGTGTTAGAAGGTGTTGTGACACATACAGGTACTTCATCGATGGAAATTATGGTAAAAGTATCTCGTGAAAGTCACGGGAGTAATGAAAAGAAACTCGCAGGCTTTTGTTTTATGACATTTGTCGGTGTCGATGAAAACGGTAAGCCGGTACCTGTTCCTAAAATTGAATGCGACTCAAACACGCTACAATTTTTAGTCGATAGTGCAGACGTGAGAGTAAAACGACGTAAAGAACGATTAACACATACAAAAGAGCTCGCAACATATATTGAACAAGAACTTTTTTAGGAGGACGTTATGAAAGTAGAAAGAGTCGTGCAGTTAAAAAATAACTTTTACGACGTATACTTTAGCGATCAGTCTAAATTAAAAGTACACGAAGAATCGCTCGTAAAATACGAGCTATTGCCTGGCCGAATAATTTCTAAAGATATGCTAGACGATATAAAAACATCAATTGAATTCGACCGAGCATATATTAAAGCAATTCAATATATATCGTATAAAATTCGTTCCACTCAAGAAGTGATCGACTATTTAAAAGACGAGTATGCGGTGGATATTATTAATCAAACGATTATTCGTCTAAAAGAAGAACGATATATTGACGACTCGCATTATGCGACGAGTTTAAGTAATACGATTTTTAATACGACAGATAAAGGACCAAAACACCTTGAACGTAAGTTGTTCGAAAAAAACATCGATGAAAATATAATCGTCGAAGAAGTTGAACGATTTAACGACAAAGTCGACGAAGGGCGTATTGAACGAATCACTCAAAAAGAGTTAAAAAAATATAAAGGTTCGTCAAATCATTTCGAAATGAAGTTACGTCAAAAACTGATGCGTGATGGTTATACGAACGCACATTTTGATTTTATTCCGTCAGATATTCAGTTTGACGACACTGATTATTTTGAGAAAGAATTTGAAAAATATTATAATAGATTGAAACGTAAATATGAAGGATTTCAACTAAGACAAAAACTAACGGCGTCACTGATGCGCCGTGGGTTTAGTTACGATCAAATTAACGAGAAGTTAGAGGGAATTGAAGATGAGTTTTAGTACGATGACGAGAGTTGAATTAGAGCGATACATTCAAGAGACGCGTGAAAAAATGCGTAAAGCTGAAATGATGGGTGTCGAAAATGAATACCGCGTATTAGAGCGTCAAGCACTAATTGCGGAGTGTTATATGATCGACTTATCACTCATTCAACCAGGGAAAATATATAAAGTGATTGCAAACGAAGATCACTACTTTAAAGTCGAATATTTAAAAGGTGTGTTTGCGTGGGGCTTTTACATCGGTGGAGACGAACCAGAAACAGCAATACCTGTAAGCTTACTTCAGCTGGATAAAAAGTAATGCAAGATATTATTCTTCATAAAGCGACAGGAATCGTCTACCATCATAAAGAGCGCACGAAAGATACGCGTTTCTTTTTAAAGCCGACGTATCTCATATTACGAGACATTAATACGACATTATACCGAGGAGAAGTTCTCGGTATACTCGGTGATTATTCAACTTTAAAGTATTTAAAAAATGTGTTTTCTGGACATTTAAAACCTGAAGAAGGTCGCGTGAAATACGACGTCTCATTTTTAAGTTTAGACGTTGAAGATCATCTTTTAAACGATAAACCTCTACATACGTTTATAGCTGAAATATTAGAAGAGTATATGACAGAGCGAAAAGTGAAAGAGTCGCTCGAATCGTTAAAACGTCATCCACTCTTTTTTGACTACTGGGAAAACTCAGTGAGTCAATTATCGCGTCAAGATATCGCAGTCATTTTGATGGAACTATCGTCAGAGATAAAAGCCGATATTACGTTATATAATAACTTTTATCGTTATTTAAACGACGATGGTTTTAAACGATTAAAATTCATCATTAATACGTTAGAATCTCGCGAGCTCGGTGTGTTTTTACTCGAGTCGAATTTCATACCGATTGAAAAACTTGCCAACCACTTCGTATGGCTCAGTTATGGCCAAATGCGTTTTGAAGGCACCGTTCAAAATGGTCGTAAAGTGTATAACGATTATATGAAACTACGTTCTCAAATTCGTAGTACGGATGAAGAAGCGCTTTTTGATTTAGATTGGAAAGAGCGTATGTATGAACCGATGAACTTTAAGCACGGTTTAAAACGACGAAACCGAAAAGGTGAATCGGTCATCGATACGTTAAACATACAAAGACTTATTATCGCGTTTGTCGTTTTCTTTACGATGGTACTCTCATACTTTTTAGTCGTTATGGATTTTGAATTCACAAAAGAAGAGCATCCATTTGTAGAAGTTGCTGAAGAAGAAGAGGAAGAGACACAAGTCGAAAGGCTGCGTTATGCGTTTATAATTAGTGATGACGTCACTGTCAATGATACGTCTATACCTAAATACGCCTTAATCGCTATCGATGAATCTAATAAAAAGAATGTGACGACAACGATAGATAATGAAACAGTAAAAATACCGATAGACAACGTCGTATTATTTAACCCGTCGAGTATGTATGAGACGCTTGATTACGACACGATGCTTCAGTATATGAATGATCAATTTTTAGACAATCATCTTTTTTATGCAAACTACTTAAACGTAGAAATTAGTCATATTGAGTCAGACTTTAGATTATCGCGTTTAGATTCATATGAAGCAGAAGTTGAAGGTGTCGATATAACATTTTTATTAGACCGTGATACTTCAATTGGTTTAATGACGAGTGGAAAAGAAAGTGACAAAATAAAAAGTGAGTTTAACATTACAGAAGATTATAAAATTTTTAGAACAGATGGTGGATTTGTATTATATGATGCACCAAATAACAAATGGATTTATTTAAGTAGATAGGTGAAACTATGAATCATACATTTCAATATTTATGGAAAAAGACATTTACGTTCCGTGGGCGTCACGTCTTAGCGAGCTTAATTCCGACGTTCATTTATATCTTCTTTATGATTATATTAATTGCAGGACTCACATTTTTATCAGCGGACCAAATGACACGACTCACTTATTTTGTAATCGGTATAACAGCAGTCGTTTGGTTATACCACTCAGCGATGTTGAACTATTATGAAATATTTAGAAAAGACTCGATTATACGGATGAATTACATTCCGTTATATTTAAGAGTATTACCGACAATTGTATTCCAAACAGTGCTTTATATATTGTTTACAATTCTTTATAGTGCGATACTTTCACTAAGAACGGCTGATTTTATGTTGAAATTATTCTCGCTTGGATATTACGTCATACTCGGTATGATTTTAATCGTTCCGTTTACGATATTTTATATTCAACTTCGTCAGCATATAAAATGGAAGCATACAGATAAAGCACTACTCGTTATTTTATTAATTACGACACCTGTATTTTACATCGGAGATAATTTACCGACGATTTTACAAAATATATTAACGTTGAACCCATTTTACTACATCATTTACGGGATTGAATTATCTGCAATAAATGTTTCGTGGTCGACGAATAGGATTCCGACAGATCTATTATTTTTATCTGAGATGACATTAATATATATGGCGTTATATGAAGTGTACACAAAGACAAATATATATATGAAAAAATAATTCCCATTGAATTGATATTCAATGGGAATATTTTTAAGTGACTTTACTTTGGAGTTTTTCTTCAGAAAATACCCAACCTGTAAAGCTCGATTTAATGTCGTTTGTGTCTTGATTTATAATGATAATACATACGAACGGGTAGTGTCCATTTTGTAAATATCTTAAATCGATGTACCTTACTTCGATATGTGACCGATCGACTTGTGTGACTTCATATCGGTAAATACTTGAAAAGTAGGTAAACGCATTAAAGTCTTTGTTTGACTTTACGATTTCGTATAACTCTTCTTCAAGTGGACCGACTTTGTCGAACTCATCATATATAACGACTTGTGTTTTAAACGCTCGACCGACGACAAACTTGTCTTTTGTGACGAGCGCGATACGCCACTCGAAAAATTTAATCGTCGGCATAACAAATAGTCTTAGAATTTCAGAATTTGGTAACAGTCGACTGACTTTTTTCATCAGCATGCGTTTATACATTGCACGCATGACATAATAAATAGCGAGTAGACTATAAATGATGAAAAATAGTATGACTGGGTTAAATCCAAATGCCCATAAAACTAAATATAGTGAAAGTAATATTAATATTGGAATATCGATCGTGTTGATAATACCGAGTTGAATCCAACGGTTATCAAAAAATCGCAACGCTTGCGTACCGTACATATTAAATATGTCAACAAACACATGTAAGAACACAGCAAACAACGACCATAAATACATATGGAAAAAATCTAGGCCGAATATTACGTTTGATACAGTCGCGAGTAGAAGCGGCCAAATGACAAACGTAAATGGTAAACTATGTGTTAACCCGCGGTGGTTTTTAATGTACGTCGCATTATCTTTTGCTTTTAATACCGTATCGATATCCGGGATTAAACTTGCGGCAACCATCGTTGAAGCGAACCCAACAGTGACAGCGTCAACGTGTGGGTCGATTGTTGCGAGTCCAACGAGCGTACCACCCATTAATCCGTGTGTTACAGTATCCATATATAAAACCTCATTTAATATATTAGAATAGGTGAAAAATTTGAACTATAAATTGTTTAACGAATCACTTTTAGATTGGTATTATGAAGTGCGCCGTGATTTACCGTGGAGAGAAACTTCAGATCCATATAAAATCTGGCTATCTGAAGTGATGCTCCAACAAACTCAAGTGAAAACCGTCATCCCTTATTATAATAAGTTTATCAAAAAATACCCAACACTTGATTCGATTGCGAACGAAAATAGTGAATCGCTACTGAAAGAGTGGGAAGGGCTAGGTTATTATAATCGTATTCGTAATTTCCATGAAGCGGTCAAAGAAGTCCAATCAAGTTATCAATCCGAAGTTCCAAATCAACCTGAAACGTTCTTCACATTAAAAGGTGTTGGACCGTATATCGGCGGTGCGGTTCAGTCGATCGCATTTAATCATAAAATTGCCGCAGTGGACGGGAATGTCCTTCGTGTTATGACAAGACTCACTGAAGACTCTAGAGACATTTCAAAACAAAAGACGATTTCCTCAATTAAAGCACATATAGAAACGTTTATGCCAGACGATGCGGGTAATTTTAACCAAGCAATGATGGAACTCGGTGCAACTGTTTGTACACCACGCGCACCAAAATGTATTACGTGTCCAGTTCAAGCACACTGTGAATCATTTAAAAACAATACTGTTAATCTATACCCGTTTAAGAAGAAAGCTAAAGCTAAAAAAGAGTTGTACTTTAATGTCTATCTTATCCTAAATGATCAGAATGAAATTTATCTCTATAAAGAAACGAAAGACTTACTCCAAGGCATGTACAAATTTCCAAAATTTGACGTCGACACGAATGTAGAAACGATAGAGGATAAATTACACATTGAATTATCTCAACCTCAATTTTTAGGAGAAGAAAAGCATATATTTACTCACAAAGTATGGTATATGAATATATACGTCGTTCATACGACGTCTACAAATGACCATTTTGTACCACTAAATGAGGTACGAGAACTTCCGATGAGTGTTGCGATGCAAAAAGTATATAAATATATCGATGAAACGATTTAGTAAAGTTCGTATGTTGAATGTGATATACTAACAAAGTAAAAAGAGGTGTGGCGAATGATTAAAGAAACCATACCGAAAACGGGTGAAACCGTCAGAATACAAAGTTATAAACACGACGGTAACATTCATAGAGTGTGGAAAGAAACGACAATTTTAAAAGCGACAGATAGTATTATCATCGGTGGTAATAATCATACACTCGTCACTGAAAGTGATAATAGAAAATGGGTGACGAGAGAACCTGCGTTAGTATATTTTCATAAAGAAGCATGGTTTAACGTCATTGCGATGTTTAGAGAAGACGGCGTATATTATTATTGCAATTTAGCTTCTCCATACGTTTATGATGGTGAAGCAATTAAATACATCGACTACGATTTAGATATTAAATTATTTCCAGATGGGAAATACTTTTTACTCGATGAAGATGAATACATCCAGCATAAAAAAGAGATGAGATATAGTAAAGACATCGATGATATACTGCATTATCAAGTTGACACACTCCAAGAATGGATCGAAGAAAAAAGAGGCCCGTTTGCGGAAGATTTTGTACACATATGGTATAAACGTTATCAAGAATTAAACCAATCGTAAGATTGGTTTTATTAGTGTAGGGGGGATTTCTTGGTTAAACGGTATTTAAAATTTGTTAAACCGTATACGTGGCACGTGATTTTAACGATTATTATCGGGATTATTAAATTCGGTATTCCATTACTCATTCCGTTACTCATCGCGTACACAATCGACGACGTGATTCTCGTCGACAATTTAACAAATGATGAAAAACTCGATAAAATGTGGCGCGTACTTATGCTGTTTGGTGTCATATTCGTCTTAATTCGTCCGCCGGTTGAGTATTTAAGACAATATTTAGCACAGTGGACGAGTAACAAGATTTTATATGACATTCGTCATTATTTATATGCGCATTTACAGCGTTTAAGTTCGAAATATTACGCGAACAATAAAGTCGGCGAAGTAATTTCACGCGTCATTAACGACGTAGAACAAACGAAAAACTTTATCGTCACTGGACTTATGAATTTATGGTTAGACTTAGTCACGATTTTAATCGCGTTAGGTATTATGTTTACGATGAACGTTCAACTGACGCTCGTATCGATGATTATATTTCCGTTTTATATTTTCGGCGTATGGTATTTCTTTTCTAGACTACGCCATTATACGCGTGAACGTTCACAAGCAGTGGCAGAATTACAAGGGTTTTTACATGAAAGAATTTCAGGTATTAACGTGATCCGTAGTTTTGCGATTGAGAATTACGAACAACAACGATTCGATAAAGTAAACGATAACTTTTTAAATAAAGCGACAACGCATGCAAAATGGACAGCGTATAGCTTTATGACGGTCAATTCGATTACAGATATCGGGCCGTTACTCGTTATCGGCTTTGGTGCATATCAAGTTATAGAAGGAAGCTTAACGGTCGGGGTACTTGCAGCGTTTATCGCGTATTTAGACCGATTATATGGACCGCTTCGTCGACTCGTTTCTTCATCTACAACGTTAACACAAAGTATCGCATCGATGGACCGTGTGTTCGAGTTGATCGATGAAGAATACGACATCGTCAATAAAGAAAATGCGTATGAATTAAAAAATGTAAAAGGTGAAATCGAATTTAACGACGTATCATTTAAATATAATGAAGATACACCACTCGTTTTAAATGATGTTAATGCAAATATTGGTGTCGGAAAAACTGTCGCGTTTGTTGGAATGAGTGGTGGGGGTAAATCTTCACTCGTATCACTTATACCTAGATTCTATGAAGTCTCAGACGGACAAGTTCTAATTGACGGACACGATATTAGAGACGTTACGTTACATTCATTAAGAGATAATATCGGTATGGTCATGCAAGATAATATTCTCTTTTCTGATTCGATTAAAAACAATATTTTACTCGCAAAACCAGATGCGACTGACGAAGAAGTGTACCGTGCAGCAGAGCGCGCGAATGCTTCAGCGTTCATTGAGAATTTACCAAATGGTTACGATACAGAAGTCGGTGAGCGTGGTGTGAAATTATCTGGTGGTCAAAAGCAAAGAATCGCAATTGCTAGAGTCTTCTTAAAAAATCCACCGATTTTAATATTAGATGAAGCGACAAGTGCTTTAGATTTAGAAAGTGAAGCGATTATACAAGAGACACTAAAAGAATTAGCGCACGACAGAACGACAATTGTCGTTGCACACCGACTCTCTACGATTACACATGCAGACACGATTTACGTCATCGAAAACGGTCAAATTGTAGAAAGTGGTACGCATGAAGAGTTACTCGCTAAAAATGGTGCGTATTATAGACTTTATAGCATTCAGGACGTTGAAGTATGAGTTATTTAGATCTTGATTTTTTATCAGAAGATACGTTAAAAGCAGCAAAAGAGTTACTCGGTAAAAAAATCGTAACGTATACAAATGGAGTAACAACGAGCGGGTATATTACTGAGGTCGAGGCGTATTTAGGAACGAAAGACCGTGCAGCACATACGTTTACTGGAGTAAAAAATAAAAAGAACAGTACGATGTTTGAACCATACGGTCATATATACGTCTATACGATGCATGGACATCACTGCATGAATTTTGTCACAACAAAAGACTTACCTGAAGGGATTTTAATTCGAGGAATAGAACCTGCTGAAGGTATTGAAGAGATGATTTTAAGGCGCGGTCGAGAAGTGAATCTTACAGATGGACCGGGTAAATTAACTGAGGCACTTGGTGTTAAAAGAGACACGCATAACGGTAAGATATTAAATACAGGGTACGTCGATATTTACGACGGTAAAATCCCTAAGGAGATCGTTGCGACACCACGTATCGGAATCGATAATAAAAAAGAAGCGGTCGATTATTTATACCGCTTCATCGTAAAAGGCAATAAACATGTTAGTCGTTTTAAAGGAAAACAAGATGACAATAACGGCTGGCAGTAAAAAACGTTCGATGAATTTCATCGAACGTTTTTTTAATCTAAAGTTTCTTCAGTAATTGATAAATCTTCGTCATTTGCGTGATATTTAAAATAGCTATTAGTAATACGGTCCGCATTTTCTATAGACGTATGGTACTCGTTAATTGCGGTAATACTGTTTAAAATGTTTTCGTATCGTAATCGAACGTCTTCACTAATGAGTTTATGATAATCATCTAAAAAGTGTTCGATTAGCGTGTTTTCATAATGGTATAGATTATCTTGGTAATACTCTGACGTTTCTGGTGGGATTTTCTCAGAAATTTTGAGTAAGACTTGTTCATGATACGCAATCAGTAAGTCCATTTCATAGCGAATTCGGTTAATAAAGTCTTCAGTTAAATATTTATAGTCATTTTCAAGTTTGTTTAAACTTTCTAACACATACCACGCGTTACGCGTCATCTGAACGACTTGTCTAAACAATATTTTACTACGTAAGTCACCAAGTTTCGTTTTTCTGAGGTATGGTTTTTCTTCTTCGTACCAGGCGTATAATGTTTCTAATTTAGTGACGCGTTTATCGAGTGATTTCACATCTTTACGAATAGTGATTGCGTCACTCGCACCGTTTAACTCTAATCGAATGAGTTTAAATATGTCGTTACTGATGACGACAGAGTGATTATATAGCCGGTCTTCATATTTAGGAGGAATTATAAATAAGTTAATGACTAACGCACATAATACCCCAATCATAACGAGTGAAAATCGAATAATTGCTGTTTGTAAAAAGTCTCCAGTCGTCATGTCAGCACCGAGTGGTTCATCCATAATTGCGATTACTGTAACGACAGCAAGACTCGACACACTTTGTAAATTGAAAAACATGAGTATTGAAAGAACGAGTATAATCGTTAAACCGATGACGATTAAGTTACTTTCAAATAAAAGAACCATGACGATCGCTGAAATTGCACCGATAATGTTTCCTCTAAACTGGTTCCACGTTTGAGAAATACTGCGGTGCACGTTTGGTTGTAGTGCGTTCACTGCAGCGATACCAGCGATTAACCCTGGTGTTAAACCGAGCAATTGCACGACGAGTAATGTTAAAACGACCGCGATTCCCGTTTTTAATATTCGGGCGCCAAACTTCATAGCACCATCTCCTAAAAGTCTTCTTTAAAGACCGCTTCAATAATGTTAAGCGTATCTTCGATATCTTGATCCGTATGTTCAGTTGTAATAAACCAAGCTTCATATTTAGAAGGTGCGATGTTAATACCACGGCGAATTAGCCCGTTAAAGAACGTGCTAAATGCTTCACCGTCAGTATCTTCTGCACCGATATAATCCGTCACTGTTTTATCTGTAAAGTAAATTGAAAAAGCCCCAACTTTACGGTTTACAACTGCTTTAATATTGTATTGTTCGATTAATGATTCAATACCTTCAACTAATCGTTTACCTTTACGATCTAATTCTTCATAAACACCGTCTTGTTCTAATACTTCTAAACATGCGATTCCGGCAGCCATCGATAACGGGTTACCCGCCATCGTACCTGCTTGATATGCAGGGCCAAGTGGAGCGACTGATTCCATAATATCTTTACGTCCACCGTATGCACCAATCGGAGTACCACCACCAATAATTTTACCGAGCGCTGTTAAGTCTGGTTTTACACCGAGTAAATCTTGTGCGCCTCCGTACATAAATCTAAACGCTGTAATGACTTCGTCATAGATGACGAGTGCACCGTGTTGATGCGTAATTTCATTGACTGCTTCTAAGAATCCTTCTTTTGGCTCGACGATACCAAAGTTACCGACGATTGGTTCGACTAACACGCCAGCAATTTCATCTCCAAAACGTTCAAACGCTTGTTTTAAACCTTCAATATCGTTAAATGGAACGGTAATCATATCTTTCGCAACAGCTTCAGGAACACCAGCAGAGTCTGGTGTACCGAGTTGAGCTGGTCCACTTCCTGCTGCGACTAATACTAAATCGGAATGTCCGTGGTAGCAACCTTCAAATTTAACGATTTTGTTACGTTTCGTATACGCTCGTGCGACACGGATCGTTGTCATGACGGCTTCAGTACCCGAGTTTACAAAACGAATGCGCTCTAAGTTTGGCATTGCACTTTGAATTTTTTCAGCAAATAGCACTTCTTCTCTCGTCGTCGTACCGTAAAGAATCCCTTTTTGGCTTTGTTCGACGATCGCTTTATGAATATGAGGGTGTGCGTGTCCTGTAATAATTGGTCCGTAAGCTGCTAAATAATCGATGTACTTGTTACCATCGATATCATAAAAGTACGCACCTTCCGCGCGGTCCATTACAACCGGTGCACCGCCACCTACTGCTTTATATGATCTAGATGGTGAGTTTACTCCACCTAATATAATATTTTCTGCACGATTTCTAAATTGTTCTGAATTTTTATGACTATACATATATGTGTCATCCTTTAATATGAGATTATTATTTATATAGTAACATATTTACACGCACTCTTTAATTAAGAAGATAGACGTTTAAAATCTTCATATATAAGGTATAGAAAAAGAAACACTTGAATTTAGGAGCGATAGAGATGGAACAGTTTCCACAATTTAAATTAGAAAATCAAAATGGAGATATTATTACAAACGACGATTTAAAAGGGTTAACAGTCATTTACTTTTATCCAAAAGATAATACACCTGGATGTACGACTCAGGCGTGTGATTTACGCGATAATATAGAAGCGTTTAACGACTTAGATGTTACCGTATATGGTGTCAGTGGAGATAGTAAAGAGTCTCACCAAAAATTTATCGAGAAAAAAGACTTAAATTTTGATTTGCTCGTCGATGAAAATAATGAGCTTGCGAGTGCAGCGGGAGTTATCGGAGACAAAACAGTTTTCGGTAAAAAGGTTCGAGGTATTGTCCGTACGACATTTATCGTGAATGAAAATAATGAAATCGTAAAACGTTTTGACAAAGTGAGTCCAAAAAAACACGTCGAACAACTACTAGAATTCTTAAAAGAGGGATAATATGGTAAAAATTTTATCAAATGCAGAACTAGATGAAAGTAAATTAAAACAACTAGAAGAAAAAGGCGTTGAATTTAAATACGTTTCTAATAAAGAAGACTTAACTGAAGACTTACTTAAAGACGTTGACGTTTTTAATACGTACGGCGGGAATTTAAAAGAAGATATGGTTGAACTCTTACAATCAGTTAAATGGATAAACGTCATGAGTGCTGGTGTCGATAATATTCCAGAATCATTATATAAAAATAAAATCATTACAAATGTGAGTGGTATTCATAAAATACCGATGGCGGAATATACGATTGGATTACTATTAGCCCATTATAAGAAGTTATATGAGGCGTATGATAATCAAAAGAACAAAAAGTGGGATTATAAATTAACAGGCGGAGAACTCTACGGTAAAACAGCGATTATACTTGGAACAGGTGAAATTGGTAAAGAGCTCGCGCGACTGTTAAAAGCGTTCCATGTAAAAGTAATCGGATTTAATACGAGTGGTAGAGATGTCGAGTATTTCGACGAAACTGAAAGCATTGATAATGTAAAGAATAGACTGAGTGAAGCGGATTTTGTTGTCAGCATTTTACCGAGTACGAAAAAGACGAGAGGATCTGTAGATATAGATTTCTTTAAACATATGAACGATGAAGCGGTATTCGTAAATATTGGGCGCGGTGATCTTATCGAAGACGAGACATTAAAACACGTGTTAGATAAAAAACTCATATCACATTTAATACTCGACGTATTTAATAATGAGCCATTAGAAGAAGATGCGTTTATTTATGAATATGATAACGTGACAATTACGCCACACGGTAGTGCAAGAACAGAGCGATATACTGAACGCGCACTCGATATGTTTTTAGATAACCTCGAAAATTACTTAAACGACGAAGAACTATTTAATGTCGTTTCTTATGAGAAAGGATATTAACTTATTTGACAGAGTGAATGAGTTATTTGTAAACTGTTACTATATATATGTAACGAAAGTAGGTTAAACCCTATGACAATTATCGATTGCGATACAATGTTTAATGAGTCGATTGAAAAGTTAAAAGAGACAGGAGTTAGAATTACTCCACAACGTAAAGCAGTGCTAGAGTATTTAATTGAAACAGAAACTCACCCGACTGCAGATGAAATTTTTAAAGCATTGTCACATAACCATAAAAATATGAGTGTTGCGACAGTTTACAATAACTTAAAACTATTTAAGGAAGTCGGTTTAGTAACAGAGTTAACATATGGTGATGCATCAAGCCGATTTGATTTTAAAACTTCACCACATTATCACGTCATTTGTAAAGACTGTGGTAAGATTATGGACTTTCAATATCCAGCACTTGAAGAAGTGGAAGAACTCGCAAGTCTTTTAACAGGTATGGAAGTCGACGGGCATAGACTAGAACTATATGGTCGATGCCGAACATGTAACAAAAAAGAAGATTAGAAGGTTTAACTTCTAATCTTCTTTTTTTAATTGTGATTTAAGTTTTTCGCGTCGATGTTTTACATTGTAGTCGATGTTAAATTCTTCGCCCTCTAAATCTTTATCTAAAGTTAGTGGTTCTTTACAATGTTGACAATAATCGACTGTGCCTAAAATCTTTGTATGTTTACCGCAGTTTGGACATTGTACTCTCACTGCACGTGCACTAATCATGCCGACGTAAAAGTAAATAACAAAACTTAAAAGAATCGGTATTACACCGAGTATTAAAAAGATCAGCATTAACCACGGCGTCGATCTAAAGAACATTCCCGCATACATAATAATCATACCGATAAAAATTAATGCGAGTGCCCATCCACGTATACGTAATATCTTATTACCTGGAAGTCTCATATTTTCACCTCAAAACTTATTATATACAAAAATCATTTTATATTGTATTATAGAGAAAGTCTTTCTTGAGACGAATTAATTTTTAAAAAAACTTATAAAAAACTCTTGACTATATTTTCCAAGGTGTTATTATAGAGTAGTCGCTTCAGTAACGGCGACAAAAATCAAGTAACATATCATCAAATCAAAAAGTTTTAAAAATAATTTTTAAAAACTGTTGACAAGATAAAAACTACTTGATATAGTTAAGAAGTGTTCGCTTCACAGCGACGCAAAAACAATGAACATTGAAAACTGAATGACAATATGTCAACGTTAATTCCGATAAATAGGTTACTTTTAAATGAAGAAGTAACACAACTAGAGCGACTAGTATAAAACGCATTTTATAAAGAGCTAGAAAACTCTAACTATTATGGAGAGTTTGATCCTGGCTCAGGATGAACGCTGGCGGCGTGCCTAATACATGCAAGTCGAGCGCGACTTCTTATACCGAACCTTCGGGTTCACTTTAAGAGTCGAGCGGCGGACGGGTGAGTAACACGTGGGCAACCTGCCCTTAAGACTGGGATAACTACGGGAAACCGTAGCTAATACCGGATAACACTTTTAAACATAAGTTTARGAGTTAAAAGGTGGATKTATCTAYCACTTAAGGATGGGCCTGCGGCGCATTAGCTAGTTGGTGAGGTAACGGCTTACCAAGGCGACGATGCGTAGCCGACCTGAGAGGGTGATCGGCCACACTGGAACTGAGACACGGTCCAGACTCCTACGGGAGGCAGCAGTAGGGAATCTTCCGCAATGGGCGAAAGCCTGACGGAGCAACGCCGCGTGTGCGAAGAAGGTCTTCGGATCGTAAAGCACTGTTGTTAAGGAAGAACGACAGTAAGAGTCACTGCTTACTGTGTGACGGTACTTAACCAGAAAGCCACGGCTAACTACGTGCCAGCAGCCGCGGTAATACGTAGGTGGCAAGCGTTATCCGGAATTATTGGGCGTAAAGCGCGCGTAGGCGGCGAAATAAGTCTGATGTGAAAGCCCCCGGCTCAACCGGGGAAGGTCATTGGAAACTGTATCGCTTGAGTGCAGAAGAGGAGAGTGGAATTCCATGTGTAGCGGTGAAATGCGCAGAGATATGGAGGAACACCAGTGGCGAAGGCGGCTCTCTGGTCTGTAACTGACGCTGATGTGCGAAAGCGTGGGGATCAAACAGGATTAGATACCCTGGTAGTCCACGCCGTAAACGATGAGTGCTAAGTGTTAGGGGGTTTCCGCCCCTTAGTGCTGCAGCAAACGCATTAAGCACTCCGCCTGGGGAGTACGGCCGCAAGGCTGAAACTCAAAGGAATTGACGGGGACCCGCACAAGCGGTGGAGCATGTGGTTTAATTCGAAGCAACGCGAAGAACCTTACCAAATCTTGACATCCTCTGACCGTCATGGAGACATGATTTTCCCTTTGGGACAGAGAGACAGGTGGTGCATGGTTGTCGTCAGCTCGTGTCGTGAGATGTTGGGTTAAGTCCCGCAACGAGCGCAACCCTTAACTTTAGTTGCCATCATTGAGTTGGGCACTTTAGAGTGACTGCCGGTGACAAACCGGAGGAAGGTGGGGATGACGTCAAATCATCATGCCCCTTATGATTTGGGCTACACACGTGCTACAATGGGCAGGAACAAAGGGCAGCGAAACCGTGAGGTCAAGCGAATCCCATAAAACTGTTCTCAGTTCGGATTGGAGTCTGCAACTCGACTCCATGAAGCTGGAATCGCTAGTAATCGTGGATCAGAATGCCACGGTGAATACGTTCCCGGGTCTTGTACACACCGCCCGTCACACCACGAAAGTTGGTAACACCTGAAGCCGGTGGCCTAACCATATGGAGGGAGCCGTCGAAGGTGGGACTGATGATTGGGGTGAAGTCGTAACAAGGTAGCCGTATCGGAAGGTGCGGCTGGATCACCTCCTTTCTAAGGAAATGGAACGGAAAGTTGACATATTGTATTCAGTTTTGAGTGTAATCACTCTAAGGATGTACATTGAAAACCAAATAGAAGCAACAGATTATATATTAATATATGATTTCAAGCGTAGAAACCGAGAACGAAAAAGTTCAAAAATACACGCGCGATAGAGTAGAGATACTCTCTCACAAATTCATTACGATTAAGTAGTGAAGGGCGCACGGTGGATGCCTTGGCACCAAGAGCCGAAGAAGGACGGAACAAACACCGATATGCTTTGGGGAGCTGTAAGTAAGCTGTGATCCGAAGATTTCCGAATGGGGGAACCCGGCATTTTTAATGTCACTCCATTACGAATTAAGTAGTGATGGTAGAGGTAGACCTGGGGAACTGAAACATCTTAGTACCCAGAGGAAGAGAAAGTAAACACGATTCCCGTAGTAGCGGCGAGCGAAGTGGGAAGAGCCCAAACCAGTTTAAACTGGGGTTGTAGGACTTCGAGATGCGAGAAGCAAGTTTAGTGGAAGATTATGGAAAGAATGACCATAGAGGGTAACAGTCCCGTACACGACAAGCGAGCGGACGCTAGAAGTATCCTGAGTACGGCGGAACACGAGGAATTCCGTCGGAATCTGGGAGGACCATCTCCTAAGGCTAAATACTCCTTGGTGACCGATAGTGAACCAGTACCGTGAGGGAAAGGTGAAAAGCACCCCGGGAGGGGAGTGAAATAGAACCTGAAACCGTGTGCCTACAAGTAGTCAGAGCCCTATAAGGGTGATGGCGTGCCTTTTGTATAATGAACCGGCGAGTTACGCATACATGCAAGGTTAAGCAGCGAATGTGGAGCCGAAGCGAAAGCGAGTCTGAAATGGGCGA
>NZ_MBFG01000002.1:49699-120063 GCF_001696685.1 Nosocomiicoccus ampullae | reverse complement strand
TTAGTGGAAGATTATGGAAAGAATGACCATAGAGGGTAACAGTCCCGTACACGACAAGCGAGCGGACGCTAGAAGTATCCTGAGTACGGCGGAACACGAGGAATTCCGTCGGAATCTGGGAGGACCATCTCCTAAGGCTAAATACTCCTTGGTGACCGATAGTGAACCAGTACCGTGAGGGAAAGGTGAAAAGCACCCCGGGAGGGGAGTGAAATAGAACCTGAAACCGTGTGCCTACAAGTAGTCAGAGCCCTATAAGGGTGATGGCGTGCCTTTTGTATAATGAACCGGCGAGTTACGCATACATGCAAGGTTAAGCAGCGAATGTGGAGCCGAAGCGAAAGCGAGTCTGAAATGGGCGAGTAGTATGTGTGTGTAGACCCGAAACCAGGTGATCTACCCATGACCAGGTTGAAGTCCAGGTAACACTGGATGGAGGACCGAACCGACTTATGTTAAAAAATGACCGGATGAGTTGTGGGTAGGGGTGAAATTCCAATCGAACCTGGAGATAGCTGGTTCTCTCCGAAATATATTTAGGTATAGCCTCATATTATCATCGTGGAGGTAGAGCACTGTTTGGATAAGGGGCCCATCCCGGGTTACCGAGTTCAGACAAACTCCGAATGCCATAGATGAGATGTATGGGAGTCAGACAGTGGGTGATAAGGTCCATTGTCGAAAGGGAAACAGCCCAGACCACCAGTTAAGGTCCCCAAATATATGTTAAGTGGAAAAGGATGTGGCGTTGCACAGACAACTAGGATGTTGGCTTAGAAGCAGCCATCATTTAAAGAGTGCGTAATAGCTCACTAGTCGAGTGACGCTGCGCCGAAAATGTACCGGGGCTAAACATATTACCGAAACTGTGGATCCGCAAGGATGGTAGGAGAGCGTTCTATATGCAGCGAAGCCAAACCGAGAGGGAAAGTGGAGCGTATAGAAGTGAGAATGCCGGTGTGAGTAGCGCAAGACGGGTGAGAATCCCGTCCACCGAAAGACTAAGGTTTCCAGAGGAAGGCTCGTCCGCTCTGGGTAAGTCGGGACCTAAGCCGAGGCAAACAGCGTAGGCGATGGACAACAGGTAGAAATTCCTGTACCGGTGTAACATGAATGAGTGAAGTGGTGACGCAGGAGGAGAATCGAATCGCACGACTGGAAGAGTGCGTGCAAGTGACAAGCTGTCATACCAGGCAAATCCGGTATGAGTGTAAGGTAAGTCATGATGCGGAGGGCGAAGCCCGAAGATCGATATTCACACTGCCAAGAAAACCCGCTAGCGAGTGTTATACTGCCCGTACCGCAAACCGACACAGGTAGTTGGGAAGAGAATTCTAAGGTGAGCGAGCGAACTCTCGTTAAGGAACTCGGCAAAATGACCCCGTAACTTCGGGAGAAGGGGTGCTCATGAAAATGAGCCGCAGTGAATAGGCCCAAGCGACTGTTTATCAAAAACATAGGTCTCTGCCAAACCGAAAGGTGACGTATAGGGGCTGACGCCTGCCCGGTGCTGGAAGGTTAAGAGGCGTGCTTAGCGTAAGCGAAGGTACAAATCGAAGCCCCAGTAAACGGCGGCCGTAACTATAACGGTCCTAAGGTAGCGAAATTCCTTGTCAGGTAAGTTCTGACCCGCACGAAAGGCGTAACGATTTGGGCACTGTCTCAACGAGAGGCTCGGTGAAATCATAGTTCCAGTGAAGATGCTGGATACCCGCGACAGGACGGAAAGACCCCGTGGAGCTTTACTGTAGCTTGATATTGAATCTCGAGTACACCTGTACAGGATAGGTGGGAGTTTAAGAAGCATGCACGTCAGTGTATGTGGAGACGCTGGTGGGATACCACCCTGGTGTACTTGCGGTTCTAACCCGGTACCGTGATCCGGTACGGAGACAGTGTCAGGTGGACAGTTTGACTGGGGCGGTCGCCTCCTAAAATGTAACGGAGGCGCTCAAAGGTTCCCTCAGAATGGTTGGAAATCATTCAAAGAGTGTAAAGGTATAAGGGAGCTTGACTGTGAGACCAACAAGTCGAGCAGGGTCGAAAGACGGACTTAGTGATCCGGTGGTTCCGCATGGAAGGGCCATCGCTCAACGGATAAAAGCTACCCCGGGGATAACAGGCTTATCTCCCCCAAGAGTTCACATCGACGGGGAGGTTTGGCACCTCGATGTCGGCTCATCGCATCCTGGAGCTGTAGTCGGTTCCAAGGGTTGGGCTGTTCGCCCATTAAAGCGGTACGCGAGCTGGGTTCAGAACGTCGTGAGACAGTTCGGTCCCTATCCGTCGTGGGCGTAGGAAATTTGAGAGGCGCTGTCCTTAGTACGAGAGGACCGGGATGGACATACCACTGGTGTACCAGTTGTCGTGCCAACGGCATAGCTGGGTAGCTACGTATGGACGGGATAAATACTGAAAGCATCTAAGTATGAAGCCCCCCTCAAGATGAGATTTCCCTATAGATGCCAGAGAGACGATCTGGTTGATAGGTTTGGCGTGTAAGTATGGTGACATACTCAGCGGACAAATACTAATTCATCGATGACTTATTCAATATGATTTAAGCGTGTATCTACGAATTGCTTCTATTTGGTTTTGAGTGTATGTCTAGTGACGATGGCGGAGAGGCCACACCTGTTCCCATGCCGAACACAGAAGTTAAGCTCTCCAGCGCCGATGGTAGTTCGGTTGACCCGTGCTAGAGTAGGACGTCGCTAGGCACTCATTGGAGACCCTATAGGGTCTCCTTTTTTGTTCTTTTATATTTTATAAAATATAAGTTATATACAGTGGTCGATTATCTTCAGCTTTTAGTTATTTGACGCAAAATCGATTTGCGTTAAATAGTACTTCGTTATGTTAACAATTACTGCATTTGTGTCAACGTATTGCTTTCCCTTTTTACGCAAGCCCTGTTTTTATTAAAATAATAGAAGCTTGTTTATACAAAATATCTTTGCGTTAATATCTTTTTATTTATTTGACAATTAATTTATTTCTTCATTCTTTAACACTACTAGTCCCTTCTTTTGAATTTGCCTTATAGAATATCTATAATGAACCGTATACCTTTAGAAAAAAGCCACAGGAGGTTACTATGATCTCATTTAGAAATGTAACAAAAGCATATTGCGATTTTTTAGCCGTTGATCATATAAATTTTGATATAGAGTCAAATGAGTTATTTGTTATCATTGGTCCATCTGGTAGCGGAAAGACGACAACGATGGAAATGATTAACCGTTTAACAGATATGACAGAAGGCGACATATATATATGATAAAAACATCAAAGACATCAATAAAGTCGAATTGAAACGTTAGATTCAGGGATCGTTTATGAGTCTCTTCGTACGAATAACATCGACGTTGCAGACGTATACGCAACAGACGCGCGAATCGAGGCGTTTGATTTAAAGGTAATAGAAGACGATAAAAATCTATTCCCACCATATTACGCGGCACCTGTCGTAAATAAAGAACTTCTTAAAAAACATCCAGAGCTTAGAGATATTTTAAATTCATTTGCAGGAAAGATCGATGACGACAGAATGCGTGAATTAAATAAACGTGTCGACATCAACGGTAAAACTGAAAAAGAAGTTGCGATGGAGTTATTAAGAGAAGAAGGCTTAATTGATTAGAGGTAATTAAATGAAATTACAAGATGCATTAAAAAAAGTAAGCAGCGGTATTTCAATGCACGTTCCTGGCCATAAAAATAATACGATTGGTTTTTTATCTGACATTAAAATCGATTATGATTTAACGGAAGTTCCAGGATTAGATAATTTACATGAACCTGAAGACGTACTAAAAGAATTAAACGACACACTAGGCAGTCCGTATAATAGATACGCACAACTCGTTGTAAATGGTTCTACGACAGGGATGTTAGCATCGATACACGCATTAAATCATCAAAATAATAATTTTTTCTATATTGATGACGCTCATAAATCTTTATATAATGGGCTTTCTTTGCTCGATAAAACACCTCTAGAATTTCGTTTGAGTCACATTAAAAAAGGAGACGTCGTCGTTATAACGTCTCCGACTTATTATGGTGACGTGTTAGATGTTAAAGATACGATTACTGATGTTAAACAGCGTGGAGGTTACGTTATTGTCGATGAAGCGCACGGTGCACATTTTAGTATGACAGAAAACTTTCCATCTTCACTTATCGATAGTGACGCCGATGTCGTGATTCAGTCGTATCATAAAATGTTGCCGAGTTTAACTGGCGCTTCAGTCACGTTTGTTAAAGATAAATCAATTCATGATCGTATGATGCACTATATTAATATAATTGAAACGTCATCGCCGAATTATTTAGTGATGGCATCAATCGAAAGTGCACAACGCTTTTATAATACATTTGATGATCTTATATTTTTTAAAAAACGTGAACAGTTAATTCATCATTTAAAGCAGTGTGATATATCTGTTGAAACTGTCGATGATCCTGCAAAAATTGTATTAAACAAAGAGGGTCACTCCCCATATGATTTAGAACGTAGTCTTAGAAACGTTCACATCTATAGTGAAATGGTGAGTGAGCGCGGGGTGCTTTGGTGCTTACCGTTATGGCATGATAACGACCGATATCCGTTTGAACAATTATTAGAAGCGATTAGGAATTTAACAGTTAAGGAGTTAGATGAAATAACAATCGATATTTCTGAACTCCACGGTAAACGTGCAGTTGAAACAATCACGCCGTATCCGCCAGGCGTTCCGTTAATATTAGCAGGTGAAGTGATTGATATTAATAGACTGGATGAATTTGTTAAGAAAAATGTTAAAATAGAAGGACTAAGGAAAAACTTAGAGTATTATAATATAGAGGTATAACATGGGTATCTTCATTACGTTTGAAGGGCCAGAAGGGTCCGGAAAATCAACGATAATACAAGGTGTGAACGATTATCTTTTAAAACATCATGAAACGCTTGTCACGCGTGAACCAGGGGGTATTCCGTTAAGCGAGTCGATACGAGACTTATTGTTAGAAGAAACGTATCATATGGATGGACATACAGAAGCACTACTATTTGCAGCGAGTAGACGTGTTCATTTAGTTGAAAAGATACTTCCTGCATTAAATCATGGTAAAATTGTATTATGCGATCGATTTATAGATAGTAGTTTGGCATATCAAGGTTACGCAAGAGGGTTAGGATTTGATCCGATATTTCAAATTAACAAATTTGCGATCGATACACATATGCCAGATTTAACGATTTACTTAAAACTCGATCCAAAAATTGGGTTGTTACGTAAAAAAGATAATGACGTTGAACATAACCGTCTAGACAACGAAGAGATAGACTTTCATGAACGTGTAGTTATGGGATATAATAAGTTATCAGAACAGTATCCGGAGCGCATTAAAACGATTGATGCGAATCAAGACATAGACGCTGTATTACACGATACGATTGATGCAATCACACAATTTATAAAATCTAGAGGTGAATAGTCATGAAAATGGTAATTGCGATCGTTCAAGATCACGACAGTCAAAGACTTTCAGATAAATTAACGAAAAATAATTTTAGAAACACGAAACTCGCTTCAACAGGGGGCTTTTTACGTTCAGGTAACACGACATTCCTTTGTGGTGTTCAAGATGAGCGCGTCGATGAGTTATTAAACGTTATCAATGACACATGCGGAAACCGCGAACAAACAGTTGCACCAGTAACTCCGATGGGTGGCAACGCGGATTCATATATTCCGTATCCAGTAGAAGTAGAAGTAGGCGGAGCGACAGTATTCGTCCTACCGATTGAACAATTTGAAAGATTTTAAGTATGGTCGATATTTCTCATACGTTAAATAAAATCATCGAAAATAATAAGCTCAGTCATACGTACTTATTTGAAAGTGATTCTTTAGAGACGTTAAAATCTGTATCTATGGAATTCGCAACGAAAATTCTTTCAGATGATACGCGCAGCAAAACAATGGTTGAATCGCTGAATCATCCAGATTTTTATTATCTACAAACAGATAGAGCGACAATTAAAAAAGAAGACGTTCAAGACGTCATGTACCAAATGAGTCAAAAGCCGGTTCAATCAAACTTTAAAGTTTATATTATTGAATCGTTTGAAAAGCTAACAGTTCAAGCAGAAAATAGTCTGTTAAAGTTTTTAGAAGAACCACCAAAAAATACAATTGCGATATTGCTTACAACAGATAAGAGTAATATTTTACCGACGACACTATCAAGAAGTCAGTATATGTATATACCGAGAAGACAAGATGAAACAATCGAAGAGTTATCTCATCTTTCTCATGGGCTACAGCAAATCGTCAGTCAGTATGGACTTGATTATCATCACATCATTGAACTTGAAGATCGATTTTCAAAAATTGTAACGGAATCAAAGAAAGTAGCTGAACTGTGGCTGAAAAAAGACGCACGCGCGTTAATCCGTTTGACGTCTCTCGTAGAACTATGTAAAGAACGTAAAGATTATTTCTTAGTGTTAACGTTATTAGATGGTATGATGCGTGAAGCAATGTATGACGTATTACAAATTGAGCAGTCGAAACTATTTAACATTGAACTAACAAACTTAGTCAATGTGATTCAATTGACAAGAAACTTAGAAAAGATAGAAGAAGCAAATAAAATGCTGAACTTCAATGTAAACAATATGCTCGTTTTGGAGAGCATGATTATTAGCTCGAAAGGTTGAGCGTGTTATGCTGACAGTAGTAAAAGCAACACTTTTAAAATATAACGAAATAGTATTTATTGAAGTAAAAAACGGTGAACAACTAAAATATGATGACATCATCGTCGCAGAGACGAGACACGGTAAGTTTTTACACAAAGTCCTTCAAGAAAATATAAACGTCACAGAGGAAAACATCGTCGAGCCAGACGGTCGTTTTATCCGTCTAGCGACAGACGAAGACTTTGAAAATGATGCACTAAATGATAGAGATGCAGAAGCGGCATTACAGTTTTGTAGAGACGCTGTTAAAGATGAAAAACTTGGTATGCATTTAATTACGTCGAAGTATTCATTAGATAAAGAAAAACTTATATTTTTCTATACGGCGGATGAACGTGTCGATTTTAGATCGCTCGTACGTATTCTTGCTCAAGAATTTAAAACGCGTATCGAGTTAAGACAAGTCGGTCTACGAGAAAAAGCGCGTTATCTTGGTGGCGTAGGCCCATGTGGCTATAGTCACTGTTGTTCGACTTATTTAGGTAGCTTTGAACCGGTGTCAATACAAATGGCGAAAAACCAAGACTTATCACTCACGCCAGTTAAAATATCTGGAGCGTGTGGTCGTTTAATGTGCTGTTTAAGTTACGAGAATGATCATTACGAATCTGCGCGTAAAAGGTTGCCAGATGTCGGTGAGTTTATCTACACACCGAAAGGTAAAGTTGAGGTTATCGGTTTAAATATATTAGAACTACAAATCCGCACGAAAAATAAAGATAACTATATTTACGAATTTAGTTTAGACGAATTAGAAGCAAATGAGGTGTAGTAATGCGAGATGAGCTATTTGATCATATTCTCAAAATGGAAAAACACCTTGAAACGATGAATGCTGAATTCGATGAGTTAAAGACACGAACAGTAAAGCTGTTAGAAGAAAATGTTCGTTTAGAAATGGAAAATAACAACTTTAAACAATTGTTAATAGAGACAACGGCGGACAAAGAGAAGCCAGAACGCGAATCATTTAAAAGCAATACGTTACAAAGTATGTACGATGAAGGTTTTCACGTCTGTAACGTATCGTTTGGGACACATCGTCACGGTGAAAAATGTCTCTTCTGCCAAGAAATTTTAACTCGAGACTTATAAAAGCAGCGTTTAGCTGCTTTTATTTTATGGGGAGATATGATTTATGTTAAAAGAAAACGAACGTTTAGATGAGTTATATCGTGAGAATATGCAAATCATTCAAAGTGAAGAAACGTTTAGCTTTTCTATTGATGCGTTATTACTTGCAAACTTTGTCCACGTTACAAAGCGTGTTAAAACAATCGCAGATTTTTGTACAGGAAATGGGATTATTCCGTTGCTTTTATCTTATAAAACGAAAAAGCCAATTACCGGAATCGAAGTCCAGGAAAGACTTGTCGATATGGCTAAGCGTTCAATAGAATTAAACGATAAAAGCACACAGATAGAGATTGAGCACCTCGATTTAAATGATGTAAAATTAAAGTACAACCACTCAGTGTTTGATTTAATTACAGTAAATCCACCGTACTTTAAAAACAATCAGCCGACGCATAGTTTGACGCATCACGAAATCGCACGCAGTGAAGTTTTAATTGATTTAAAAGGGATTATTAAAGCGGCACGTTACCTCATTAACAATAAAGGTAAATTTTATATGGTACACCGTGCAGAACGTGTGCATGAAATTATCTCATTATTACATGAACATAATTTTACAGTATCAAAACTACAATTTGTTTATAGTAAACGAACGAATGAGACTGCGCACTTTGTGCTCGTTGAATCGATATTTAATAGTACCGCGCTCGTAAAAGTGTTACCGCCACTTTATATTTACGATGAAAATGGCACATACACAAAAGAAGTGGAAGAGATATATTATGGGTAAACATCATATCTATATCGCACAATGTAGTGACGGCACGTATTACACGGGATATGCAATCGACGTCGATGCACGTATCGACGTACATAATAGTGGTAAAGGTGCGAAATACACACGCGCAAGACGTCCAGTCACTTTAAAATATACAGAGTGTTTTAACACGAAAAGTGAAGCGTTAAAACGAGAATATGAGATTAAACAATTCACGCGTGTACAAAAAGAAGCTTTAATGTCTGAGGTGAAACGATGAATTTATACATTGTAGGGACACCGATTGGTAACTTAGAAGATGCGAGTTTTAGACAAATTGATACTCTAAAAAACGTCGATGTTATTTTAGCGGAAGATACGCGAATGACGATCAAATTATTAAATCATTTTGATATCGATATACCATTAAAAAGTTATCACGATTTTAACAAAGAGACAGCGACAAAAGATATAATAGAAAAGATGAAAGACGGCACGGTGTTCGCACTTGTGAGTGATGCTGGGATGCCAATTATATCTGATCCAGGATATGAACTTGTTAAAAGTATGCAACAGGAAGATTTAAAATATACAGTGATTCCAGCAGCGAGTGCATTTCAGCAAGCAATTGTATTATCTGGTATCGAATCATTTGAATTCACATACTTCGGATTTTTACCAAAATCTAATAAGAAACGAAAAGAAAAGTTAGAAGAAATTCTAACTCACGATAAAACATCCGTCTTATATGAGTCGCCATATCGTGTAAAACAACTCATCGACGATATTTATAAATTCGATGAAAATAGAGCCGTTTCAATCTCTCGAGAAATCACGAAAAAATTCGAACAAACGGTGACAGACTCAGCTAAAAACGTTAAAGAAATGCTCGCGTCAGACATCCCTTTAAAGGGCGAATTTGTTATAGTAATAGAAGGATATATTGACGATTCAGTTGAAGAATTTGATATGGATATAAACACACATGTCGATATACTAATTGAAAGAGGATTAAAACCAAAAGCCGCCATTAAAGAAGTGGCAAAATTACGTAAATTAAAAACACAAGACGTATATGATACGTATCATAGAATTTAATAAATGAAGACAGAGGAGATTTCCATGACGAAAGAAACATTTTATATTACGACGCCAATTTACTATCCGAGTGGTCAACTGCACATCGGTAATTCGTATACAACAATCGCAACAGATGTTCTTGCACGCTATAAGCGCCTACAAGGATACGACGTGCACTACTTAACAGGTACAGATGAGCATGGTCAAAAAATTGAAACGAAAGCAAAAAGCTTAAATGAATCACCAAAACAGTATCTCGATGGTATGGTAAAAGATATTAAAGAGCTGTGGGAATTACTAGACATTACAAATGATCAGTTTATCCGTACGACAGATGAGTACCATAAAAAAGCAGTTCAAGATATTTTTGAGCAACTGTTAGAGCAAGGTGATATTTATCTTGGAGAGTATGAAGGTTGGTATTCAGTATCAGACGAAGAATACTTTACAGAAACACAACTCGCTGAAGTATATAAAGATGAAGACGGCAATGTAATTGGTGGTAAAGCGCCGAGCGGTCACGAAGTTGAGCGTGTAAAAGAAGAAAGTTATTTCTTTAAGATGAGTAAGTATGCGGATCAGCTATTAGATTATTATGATAAAAACCCAGAGTTTATTTTACCATTATCAAGAAAGCATGAAATGATCAATAACTTTATTAAGCCAGGACTCGAAGACTTAGCGGTAACGCGTACGTCATTTAGTTGGGGAATCCCAGTGCGTTCAAACCCGAAACACGTCATTTACGTATGGATTGACGCACTTGCAAACTACATTACAGCACTTGGGTATAAAAGTGATGACCCGTCTAACTTTGAAAAATATTGGCCAGCAAACGTTCAAATGATCGGTAAAGAAATCGTACGTTTCCATGCGATTTATTGGCCGATTATGTTACTTGCTCTAGATCTTCCATTACCTAAACGTATCTTTGGTCACGGCTGGTTACTGATGAAAGACGGTAAAATGTCTAAGTCTAAAGGGAACGTCGTGTATCCAGGTATGCTCGTTGAGCGCTTTGGACTCGATGCAGTACGTTACTACTTAATGCGTGAAGTACCATTTGGTTCTGACGGAGTATTTACACCTGAAGCATTCGTTGACCGTATGAACTACGATTTAGCGAACGATTTAGGAAACTTAGTGAACCGTACAGTATCGATGATTAACAAATACTTCGGTGGAGAAGTTCCGGAGTATAACGGAGCACAAAACGACTTTGACGCTGACTTAGAACGCACAGTAAAAGAAAGCATTGAAAAGTATGAACATTCAATGGACGATTTACAGTTTAACCGCGCACTTGAAGCGGTATGGACAATTGTAAGCCGTACGAACAAATATATCGATGAAACAACACCATGGATTTTAGCTCGTGAAGAAAAAACAGAAGCACTTGGAAACGTGATGGTTCATCTCGCTGAAAATATCCGTATTATCGGTATTTTAACGCAACCATTCTTAACGAGAGGTTCTAAAAAGATTTTTGAACAACTCGGATTGACTGAAGAAATTCAAACAGAGTACAACACAATTTACACATATGGACAAGTTGCATTTAGCTCACCAGTATCAAAGAAAGCAACGCCAATTTATCCAAGACTTGAAGTCGAAGAAGAAGTTCAGTTTATTAAAGAAGAGATGGCCAAGACTGCTCCAGCAGCACCTAAAGAAGACGCTGAAGAAGTAGAAGAAATTTCGATTGATGACTTTGATAAAGTCGAAATTAAAGTCGCAACAATCGTAAACGCATCAGAACATCCAAAAGCAGATAAATTACTAAAGATTCAAGTCGATCTAGGAAATGAAGAGCGTCAAATCGTGTCAGGTATTCGCGAGCATTATGAAGCGGATGAAATAATCGGTAAAAAAGTACTCGTCGTGACGAACTTAAAACCTGTGAAACTTCGCGGAGAGCTTTCTCAAGGAATGATTCTAACAGCAGAAAAAGATGCACGATTAACGCTCGTATCTGTACCAAACGGTATAGAAAACGGAAGCATTGTAAAGTAATTAAGGAGTGATTCGATGCTAATTGATACACACGTTCACTTAAACGCAGATCAATATGAAGGTGAAGTTGATGCGGTAATAGAACGCGCAAAAGAAAACGGCGTAGAAAAATTCGTCGTTATCGGGTTTGACCGTAAAACAATTGAGCGTACGATGGAATTAATCGAATCGTATGACGAAGTGTACGGCGTTATCGGATGGCATCCAGTCGACGCAGTTGATTGTACGGATGAGGATTTAGAGTGGATTGAGTCATTATCCAGTCACGAAAAAATCGTCGCTATCGGCGAAATCGGACTCGACTATCACTGGGATAAGTCACCAAAAGACATTCAAAAAGAAGTGTTTATTAAACAAATTGAACTCGCAAAGCGTGTGAATTTACCGATTGTCATCCACAATAGAGATGCAGATGAAGACACGATAGACATATTAGAATCGCACGATGCAAAATCAGTCGGTGGTATTATGCATTCATTCCATAACGGTACTGATGAACAAATCGACCGTGTGTTAAATATGGGCTTTTACGTATCACTTGCTGGTGTTATTACATTTAAAAATGTGAAGCGTCCGAAAGAAGTGGCGCAATATGTGCCGCTCGACAGATTACTCGTCGAAACAGACGCACCATATTTAACACCCCATCCATTTAGAGGCAAACGTAACGAGCCAAAACTCGTTCGACTCGTCGCTGAAGAAATCGCACAACTGCGTGGAATTTCTGTAGAAGAAGTCGAAAAGGCAACGACAGAAAATGCAAAGAGAATATATAATATTTAAATAGGGGCTATAATGCCCCTGTTTTTCTTAAAAGGAAGAATTATAGTGAAACCATACATACGAGAGGTCATTATCGTTGAAGGCCGAGACGACACACGTCGTTTAAATGAGGTGTTTGATTGTGAGACTATTGAAACGAACGGCTCAGCAATAAACAAACGAACACTCGATGAAATCGAAGTCGCATTAAATACACGTGGTGCAATTATATTTACAGATCCAGATTACCCCGGACAAAAGATTCGAAATACGATACTTGAACGATTTCCAAATATTAAAGAGGCGTTCATCAGTCGTAACAAAGCCAAAAACAAACGAGGGAAAATCGGCGTTGAAAATGCATCGCCCGAAGATTTAAAAGATGCGCTAAAAAGAGTCGTGACGAGTGCTAAAACTGAAGTCGAAACGATAACAAAAAGTGACATGATCGACTTACAGTTATCCGGGCAACCAGATTCTAAAAAAAGACGCCATCACGTGGCAGAGAAGCTAAACATAGGATACGCGAATGCAAATAGTATGCGTCAAAAATTTAACCGATATAACATTCAAAAAGAGTTGATTTTAGACGCTTTAAAAGATTATAAGGAATGATAGAGATGAAAGACATCGCAACAATTGGTCGTACAAAAGAAATCGTTGAAAAGTATAACTTTAGCACGAAAAAAAGTTTAGGACAGAATTTTTTAATCGACAGAAATATTATACAAGAAGTGTTAAAAAAAGCGAGAATTAACGACGACATCGGTGTTATTGAAGTAGGTCCAGGGATTGGGTCACTGACTGAACAGCTTGCAAAAGTGGCTAAAAAAGTCGTCGCATTTGAAATCGACGATCGCCTGATTCCAGTGCTTAACGACACGTTAAGTCCATATGACAACATTAAAATCATCCATGAAGACGTCTTACAGGCTGATATTGGAAAGGTCATTAAAGAGGAATTCTCTGACGTAAAAGAAGTTATCGTCGTCGCAAACTTACCGTATTATATTACGACACCGATTCTTATGAACTTTTTAATGTATCATAAAGAGATTTCACGCTTTTACACGATGATGCAAAAAGAAGTCGGTGAACGTCTAAGTGCGTCACCGAGTAGCAAGAGTTATGGTTCTTTATCGATTGCGATTCAGTACTATACAGAAGCTAAAATCATTCAAAACGTACCAAAAACAGTGTTTATGCCACCACCAAACGTTGACTCGATCGTCGTAGAACTCGTGAGACACGAAAATCCTCCTGTCAAAGTAGACGATGAAGAAACATTCTTTAAACTGACGCGTGGTGCGTTCGTCATGAGAAGAAAGACGATATACAATAACTATCAAAGCTTATTTAAAGACGGGAAAAAGAAAAAAGAAGACATATTAGCGATGTTAGAAGCCGCTGAAATCGATCCGAAAAGACGCGGTGAAAGCTTGTCAAAACAAGAATACGCACGTATTTATGAAAGCTTCAAAAATAGTAATCTTAAATTTTAACAAATATGAATCTCAATGTATAGTCTAAACCCGTATCTTTTTAAAATAAATTGACTAAATTGTGAAAAAATGGTACAATAAGATAAGTAAAGATAAGGGTGGATGAACTATGGCAAAGACATTGAGAGATATAAGAGGAATCTTAGAAGACGAAGTAGGAAATCCAGTATTACTTGAAGCACAAGGCGGTAGACGAACAATCGTAAGACGAAAAGGTGTGTTAAGAGAAACACATCCAGCAATCTTCATCGTCGAGCTCGATCCAGAAAAACATAATTTTGAATGCGTATCATATTCATACTCAGACATCTTGACTAAACATGTAGAAGTCACAGTTTTCAATGAGGACAAGACAGAGAAGCTTGTATTGATTGAAGACGAAGAAGTGGCAAACTAAATACTTAAATTATAGAACTGCACATCAATGATGTGTAGTTTTTTATTTGAACTTGTTGCTCATGAGGATGCGGCTACAGATACCATGTGAAATCAATAGTGCACCATAAAGTGCAACAGAATAAGCAAACTTTCCCTCAGAAAGATAGAAGCCGTAAACTGATAAGTAAATTCCAAGACCAACAAGTAAAAATAAGTTATAGAAAGGGAATGTTTTCCACTCCATTAAAATAATTTCTTTTTAATTTAATTTATATTATTATAACTTTATTTTATATAATACGAAATAAATAAATGAAATCAATACGACTTTCTGTTATCGATATTATCTCTATTATGTCTCGTATAACTATCGACTTTTAATTGTTTGTTTTATACTGTTAGAATCATATAAACGAATAAAATTTGTAAAAGCTAAGGATGATAATCAATGACAATTCCAAAGATTACGGTCGTTGGGAGTTTGAATATGGATCTCGTCGTTACGACAGATATCGTTCCGAAAACAGGAGAGACGGTTATTGGTAATGATTTTGTGACGACGTGTGGTGGTAAAGGAGCGAACCAAGCAGTAGCAGCGAGAGAACTCGGAAGTGACGTGACGTTTATCGGTAGAATTGGATACGACGTTTACGGTAAAGAGATTCTAGAAAACTTTAAGTCGCGCGGAATTACCTTTGTTGATGAAACACCTGTTAAAAACGTATCGACAGGGCTTGCGTGTATTACACTTGCTGACAAAGACAACTCGATTATTATCGTGCCTGGTGCAAACTCACACGTAACACCTGAATTTTTAGAAGTACATAAAGATAAAGTAATCGATAGTGATTACGTGTTAACACAGCTAGAAATTCCAATCGAAACAGTCGATTATCTCGCGACAATTTGTAAAGAAAACGATGTGCCGTTAATAGTGAATCCAGCGCCAGCATCGGCACTCACGGACAACATTTTAGACGCATGTACATACATCACACCGAACAAAATCGAGCTGGATCAGTTAAAGTCCTACCACTCAAATTTAATGGATGATTATATCGACAAAATTATCGTGACGAACGGTTCGAATGGTTGTTTTTATTATGAAGATAAAAAAGAAGTAAGTATCGGAAGTTTTAAAGCAGAAGTTGTCGATACGACAGGAGCAGGAGACACTTTTAACGGCGCACTTGTAAGTGAACTCGCACGCGGAAAAGGTTTGAAAGAAAGTTTACGATTTGCGAACGCATCAGGTGCACTGAGTGTTACGAAATTCGGCGCGCAAAGTGGAATGCCGACGCGCGAAGAAGTTTTAGCAATATTAGAAGCAAAGCATAAAAACTAAATGCATTATAAAAAGTACGAGTCCTATTTGAACTCTCGAATGGTTGGTTTTGATAGCCAAACGGATAGAAGTTTCAAAATAGGACTCATTTTTTATTCTTCTTTAAACGCCTCGTTATTAATGTCAGTAATAAACATATGCCCTGGTTTATGGCTAATCATAATCGAAGGTTTCGCTTGTAAAATTGCGTTTTGTGGAGTGACTCCACATCCCCAAAATACTGGTACTTCATCGTCTGCAATATCAATCGAATCACCGTAATCAGGTTTTGTAATATCTTCGATCCCAATTGCACGTGGATCTCCGACATGAACCGGACCTCCATGCATATTTTTAAACTGAGATGTAATCTCGATTGCTTTATCAACTAGATTCTTTTTAATCGGGCGCATTGAAACGACCATATTACCATGAAAAATACCTGCACGCTCTGTTGGGATGTTCGTTTTATACATCGCGACGTTTTTATGTTGTTCAATATGCTTAAGCGAGATATCGCCTTTCATTAGCGCGTCTTCGAAAGTAAAGCTACATCCGATTAAAAATGAAACAAAATCATCTTGCCAAATGTCTGTTACGTCTTCGACGGTGTCGACGAGCGTTCCGTTTTTATAAATGTTATAAAATGGAATATCAGTACGAATATCCGAATCCTTTGCGAAGCGGCTGTTACACTTACCATCTTCGAGCACTTCAATAATCGGAATGGGTGTTGGATTGCGAAGTGCATATAGTAAAAAATCAAATGCATACGATTTAGGTAGCACAACAAGATTCGCCTGCACGTTATCATTTGCTAAGCCAGACGTCGTATTCTTATGTCGGCCATTACGAATCTGTTTACGAATTTCATAGGCATCCATAATATCTCTCCTCGATCAAAATGTTACTTATAGTTTACAGGAGTTTTGTGGAGATAGGGGTTTTTGAGTGATGAAAGAGTAATAAGACAACATTTCGAAATTATATTTAACAAAAAATCGTGATTTTGTTAGATATCCGGATATATTTAACATATTTCGTCCGAATTAATCACTTTTTGTTAAATATAATTTTTTATCTAACAAGAAGAGCGCATAATTCCGATTTTTTGTTAATTATCCGGATATATTTAACAAATTCCAGCATCCAAGGTACAAATTTGTAAATAAGAGTGATGAAAAGCATGGTGTCCTGCAGTTAACGGGGCAAATAAGAGTGTTTTATCTTGTAAAGGGTAATTAGACAACATCGTAAAATTATATTTAACAAAAAAATCGTGATTCTGTTAGATATCCGGATATATTTAACATATTTCGTCTAAGGCGATCACTTTTTGTTAAATATAATTTTTTATCTAACAAAAACGAGGCAAAATTCCGATTTTTTGTTCATTATCCGGATATATCTAACAAATTCCAGTATTCCCGGATCATTTTTGTAAATAAGGGGGATGAAAAGCATGGTGTCCTGCAGTTAACGGGGCAAATAAGAGTGTTTTATCTTATAAAGAGTAATTAGATAACGTCGTAAAATTATAATTAACAAAAAAATCGTGATTCTGTTAGATATCCGGATATATTTAACATATTTCGTCTAAGGCGATCGATTTTTGTTAAATATAATTTTTTATCTAACAAAAACGAGGCAAAATTCCGATTCTTTGTTAATTATCCGGATATATTTAACAAATTTCAGTATTCCCGGATCATTTTTGTAAATAAGAGTGATGAACAGCGTGGTGTCCTGATCTTAATCAGTGAAATAAGGTTTTTAATCATCTAAAGGATAAATTTCCTTAAAAATCATAAAATTGAGTGTATAAGACCTAATATGGGCCTTTTGTCATGAATGTCTATAAAATCGAAATAAATATGGAGAGGCAACATGCAAATGTTGTAAAGATTTAAGGATGCTATCATTATGAGAAAGTTTTTCTAGAATATCGAACATAAACATACTAAAAATTCGAATGACTTGAGGTCGTTTGTTCTCAAGTCATTCTACAGCTTTTTTATCTTGCTTCGCTGTTGGTCACACCAGGTGTAAACAGGAATAAAAATTAATCAAATATTTTTAAAATTATAGTTACTCCTAGTGCACCTACGATCATGATAGTAGAGAAACTAAATAATATTTCTAACCAATTAGAATCAGGTAAAAACGAGAATAGTATTACATCAATAAATATTACTAATATTATCCATGAAACTACTTTTAAATGATTTTTTCTTTTGTTCATAAAGTAATGCTCACCTTAACTAAAGACTTTACAAGCAGCTTGTTTGCCACCGAATTTTTCGACTGCTGTTTGGAAAAGGTATCTGCAAACATCCACCACACATCCCGCTTTGCGGATATCTTGCCCATACCCACGTCAAGCAAAAGACTGTAAGAAAGCGTACAATATAACTTTGTGAAATTTACTGAAATAACTATTTTCAAGTGGCTAACTTAAACTTGAAATTTAAGGTTATAATGAATTGTTGAAATAAATTCATTGTAACCTTATTGGAGAGGTTATAATGAACAAAAAAAATATAAAAGTCAGTCAAAATTTTATTACTTCAAAATATTATATAGAAAAAATAATGAGTCATATGAATTTAAACGTTAAAGATAATGTATTTGAGATAGGAGCAGGTAAGGGTCATTTCACTTTGGAGCTGGTAAAAAGATGTAATTATGTAACTGCCATTGAAATCGATCCTAAATTATGTGATATAACAAAGAATAAGCTCTTAAACTATTCTAATTATCAAATGGTCAATGTTGATATATTGCAGTTTAAGTTTCCTAGGAAAAATCCATATAAAATATACGGTAATATACCTTATAATATAAGTACAAGTATAGTTAGAAAAATTGTGTTCGAAAGTACGGCTACAATAAGTTATTTAATTGTAGAATATGGGTTTGCTAAAAGATTATTAAATACAAACAGATCACTATCATTACTTTTAATGGCAGAGGTTGACATTTCTATTCTAGCAAAAATCCCTAGAGACTATTTTCATCCGAAACCTAAAGTAGACAGTGCGTTAATCGTGTTAAAAAGAAAATCAACAAAAATGTCAGCCGAAGAGAAAAAAGTATATAAATACTTTGTGATGAAATGGGTTAACAAAGAATATAAAAAATTGTTCACAAAAAACCAATTTAATAGGGCTTTAAAACACGCAGGGATAAATGATTTAAGAAATGTTGATTTTGATCAACTTCAATCTGTTTTCAATAGTTACAAATTGTTTAACGGTTTAAAGCGATAAACTTGATAAAAATTAAGAGCATGAAATAACATGATTATTATTAGAAAAAATTAACCTTTAATCATTAGCAGGATAGCATACCATTTAGCTGCTATCCCGTTGCTTTTTGAGATTAGAAACTATATTTTAACTTAATAGATCCTATAATTTTTAGACGTTCAATTAAAATGAGCGTCTTTTTTTATGCTTAAAAATAAAGAGTAGAGGTGAAATATGACTGTTCTAACATTAGGAAGTCTTTTTGATGGAATCGGCGTCTTCCCCCTCTCCGCTTCTCGTTATGGAATTAGTCCGACATGGGCAAGTGAAATAGAGAAAGCACCTGCATCTATTACAACACGCCATTTCTCTAACATGCTCCATCTCGGAGATATTACAAAAATAGATGGTGGGAAAATAACACCTGTCCATATCATTACCTTTGGTTCACCCTGTCAAAGCTTATCCAATATCGGTAAACGAGAAGGTCTTACAGGAAGTCAATCTAGTTTATTTTATCATCCGATACGAATTATCGAAGAAATGAGGTGTGCAACGAATGGAGCATATCCAGTTATCGCTGTTTGGGAAAACGTCATGGGAGCTTTTTCATCAAATAACAGGTTGGATTTTAAAGCCGGCCTGGAGTCGTTCACAAATACCGAAATTCCAATGCCTACTTCTGGAGTCTGGGCAAAAGGAGGAATTGTCCGAGGGAATGAAATTGATGTGTACTGGCGCGTGTTGGATACCCGATATTGGGGAAAGAACACACTTCCTCAAAGAAGAAGACGTATCTTCCTCGTGGCAGATTTTGGAGGAACACGTGCCAGAGAAATATTATTTAAAAGCCGAGAATTGCAATCATTTTCTACGACTTGAGAAGAAAGCCGGCCACCTTCCACCGCAGCCAGTCGAGTATCTTCTGAAAAAGCAAGGAGGAAAATACCCTTCGTCCGTCTATACTGTACCCTATACACTGGACGCTTGAAAAAACACTGGACATCTAAGTTAGAAAGTAATTTTTGAATGGACATTAGGGTTTTAAGGTGAAAGTTGAGTGGACAGTGTGAGAGTATAAAAATAAAACGTAAGGGGTGCAATTATGAAAAATGAAAACACATATTCAGATGAAGAGATTAGGATACTAAAAGAATCTCCATACCTAGAAAGAGTTTCTGATAAACAATTAACCTATGGCAGAGTTTTCTATAAAGAGTTAGATCGACTATGTAAACAAGGATATACTGCTAAGGAATCCATGAAAATACTTGGGATACCTGAGTCTCTTTTAACGAGTAATCGAGTCAGAAAAGTAAAGGCTGCATGTAAAAAACTTATGGAAGAGTTAGTTGAAGAAAATCCAAATAAAACAATTAGCCGAGAAATGGCAGAGCTTAGAGCTGAAAATACTTTTTTAATACAAGAAGCTTAATTCCTTAAAAAAAAACGAGATATAATGAACTCTGTCACAAAGAAGAAACACTAAAATATGGGCTGTTTGAACACATTTATACAACACACATTAAAAGGGATAATGTGCTCTCTATCAAACAAATGTGTGAATAGGCAGAGGTATCTAGAAGTGGTTATTATAACTGGATAAGCAATACACGTATTAACAGAGCACAAAAGCACGCACAAGACACTGAAGACTATGCACTTATCAAAGCTGCTTTTGACATGATGGGAGAAGACAAAGGTGCACGTATGATTCATATGCTCCTTCTTCAATGGGGTTATTTGATGAACCTTAAAAAGGTACGACGCTTAATGAAAAAGTATGGTTTAGAATGTGGGATTCGTAAAAGAAAAGCGTACAGAATCAAACAGAAGTCAGAGCTGTCAAAACGTGTACAACCAAACTTCGTTCGACGTCAGTTTAAAGCATATGGACCAAGGTGTGTTTTACTTACAGATATCACGTACTGTATTTATGGTAGAAATAAAACAGCGTATCTATGTACGATTAAGGACGCTTATACGAATGAAATCCTTAGTTATACAGTGAGTGAATCACTAGAAATGAGATTTGTGCTAGAGTGTGTTGAAAATCTTGTAGAGAATCACGGGATAGATCTACACGATAAGACACTCATCCATTCAGACCAAGGCAGTCACTTCACAAGTATATCGTTTCAAAATTTATTAAAGAAACATTCAATCATCCAGTCTATGTCTAGACGTGGGAACTGTTGGGATAATGCGCCACAGGAGTCATTTTTTGTGCACATGAAAGACGCAATTAATTTTGCGTTGATGGATACTTTTGAACAAGTAAAAACGGCCATTGATGCGTATATGGAGTACTACAACAATGACCGCCCACAATGGAATCTCGCAAAGCTTCCACCAACTCAATATTACCAGTATTACCAAACAGGTGTCTATCCATATGGTGATTTGATTACTCCACCTGCATTTCCAGAGGTTAGAAAATTAGAAATTATCGAAGAACCGTCCGAATGAATGTCCTTGACATGGGGTACAGTTCATGCAACTTAGTTGCGGTCTTCATATCCTTATACTGATATTATATTATTTCACTTCGACTTTATATTCTTTGTGCTCGTGTAGCTCATCTTCACCTTCTACATGAACTTGAACAGTATATGTTGCTGCTTCTTCAAAAACATAATCTGCTATGTAGTTTCCAGCATTCTCTTCATCTGTGTTTACCCAGTCCGTGTTATCTTTGTCATCTTCTTTCCAAATTTCATATCGAACTCTAGCATCTTCTAAATCAGATTCATCAAATGTGATTTTAACTTCTAATTTACTTTCTTCTCCTGCTTTTACATCATCAAGTTCCGTGAACTCCATATCAAAATCCTCTGTATGAAATCCATGTTCGTGATCACCATGCTTATGTCCACTCTCTTCATGTTCTGCATGAGCATGTTCTTCTTCATTATCCTCTTTACCGCAAGCAGCTAGAACAAATGTAAAAGCTCCTAAAATCATAAGTAAATAGCTAAATTTCTTCATTGTTTTCCTCCGGAATATTACACTATAGTTTAAGTTATTTTGAATCTCATATTAAAGTCATTTTCATTTATACTTTTAGTTAATTTTTTTGAAATGTTACATAAACAATCCCCCTTCATATCCATAAAACTAGACATGAAGGGGGTGATATTTATTATTCCCACTCAATCAAAATGAATGGTAAACGTTATTTCATGACTTTTCAAAACGTTGATATAACAGTGTTTTGAAACACTCATTTTATTTTGATGATTTATGAACAATTATTTTTTGCCCATTATTTAGATTTTAAATTATCTATCTTTTCTTTAATATCTTTACTTAACTCATCAAGGAATTTATTATATTCTTGTTTGTTCCATAATTTATTTTCTTTATCTTCACTATACCATTTATTTAAAGCCGGTATTATTTCTAAATAAATTAAAAGCGTCACTTTACTAATTAAAATTTCTCTTTTAATATCTTCTTTCTTATATTGGCCTCTATAATCATCAATAACTATATTTACTGATCCATTTGTGTTTAATTTAAAAACGATAGATCTATGGTTATCAGTACTTATTTTAATTTTAATAAATTCCATACTATCCGACTCTAGTAAAAAGGTCAAAGAGCTAATTAAGTTCATAACTGTATTACCATCAGCTGTAAGCTTACTAACTTTATCTTGCGAATTCCCTTTAAAGCCCATAACAGATTCTATAGTAATTGATTCTTCATTTATAAACTTATCTTCAAATTCAAAAGTATTATTATTGGGAAGATTTTATAATCAACCTAGCCACTTAAAATAAAAAAAGCCATGTGAATTTCATGTTATATTGAATGTACCACCAACCAATATAAGGAGAATTCACATGACCCATGTAGATAATAACACAGAATCACGCAAATCTAAACACCTTACATACGGTGAAATGAAGAAAATTGAAGCGTATAAAGCACTTGATTTATCCAATCGAAAGATTGCGTCTTTGCTTGGACGTAGTCCACAAACCATCAATAATGCCATCAATACAGCGTCTGTCACGCAGAAAAGCCAACAGAAACAGAATGGCAAGACGTATACCTACTATAAAAAGGTCTACTCCGCAGAGCTGCATCATGACATTTATCTGCGAAATCGTGCGAACTGTGGCCGCCGTCCCAAATGGGTGGAAACGGAGCGATTCACTGAATGGGCGGATCGAAAAATGCTTGAAGACAAATGGTCTCCAGATACAGTGGTTAATAAAGCCATGGACCTGTTTGATCCGGCGATCATTCCAAGTACTTCAACCCTCTACAATTGGATCGACAGTGGCATCATGCGCACCAAGAATATCGACTTACTCGAAAAGGTTGGACGGAAACCGCGGTCTACCAAAGGTCGAGTGCGACGAAATGTAAAAGTTTTGGGTACCTCAATCGAAGAACGGCCAAAATCCGTAGAGAATCGCCAAGAATTTGGTCATTGGGAAATTGATACCGTCATTGGAAAAATTGATGCCGATGAACCTGTTCTATTGACGCTCGTAGAGCGAAAGACACGCTTTGAGAAAATTTTCAAAATTGCGGGTCAGAGAGCTGATGCGGTAGACCAAACTCTGCAGAGCTTTATACAGTCCTTAAAAGGATTGGACAGTCAGATTTTTAAAACAGTCACTTCGGATAACGGAAGTGAGTTCGCCAACCTATCCCATCTGTCTGAAGAAACCGATGTGTATTTTTGCCATCCTTTTGCTTCTTTTGAACGTGGAACGAGTGAGAATCAACATAAGATTATCCGGCGTTTCTTGCCGAAACATCAGTCTCTTAAAGAAGTAAGCGACCGCCAGGTCCAGCGGATTCAACAATGGATGAACGATTATCCAAGAAGAATTCTGGACTATAAAACACCCCACCAGGCTTTTGTGCAAGAGTTGAAGCAATTGGATTTAGAACTGGCTGCTTAATCTTTTGCTTGACCTGGGGCCCTTATGGGCATGACTTGCCCTGTGTGTTGTTTGAAGTTGAACGCAAACATCCACCACACATCCCGCTTTGCGGATATCTTGCCCATACCCACGTCAAGCAAAAGACTGTAAGAAAGCGTACAATATAACTTTGTGAAATTTACTGAAATAACTATTTTCAAGTGGCTAACTTAAACTTGAAATTTAAGTATATTTTTTATCTAACAAAAAGAGCGCATAATTCCGATTTTTTGTTAATTATCCGGATATATCTAACAAATTCCAGCATCCAAGGCAGAAATTTGTAAATAAGAGCGATGAAAAACGCCCCCAGCCAGTGCTTTATCTTCAAAAAGAGTCGAATAAGTACAAATAAATACCCAAACCACACACCTCTCCACCAAAGTTTAGGCTTGACTAAAAAATAAACATAAGGTATCCTAAAAATAGGTTATTATAAGGAGGTTTACATGTTAAAGGTAGAGAATTTAAATGTCGTATACGACAAGCATATTCATGCGATTAAAGATGCATCATTTGAATTGGAGACAGGTAATATATATGGGATTATCGGCTCGAATGGTGCGGGTAAGTCTTCGCTTATTAAAGGGATGTTAAATCTTGTGCCGAACACTGGTACGGTGACTTTTAATGGCGAATCGATGAAAAATCACGCGAAACGTATATCGTACGTGCCGCAGCGTGTCGATATTGATATGACGTTTCCAGTGACGGTTTTTGACTGCGTGCTTATGGGAACGTATCCGAACCTAGGCGTACTTAAAAGACCTGGTAAAAAAGAAAAAGAGCGCACGTTAGAAAGTTTGAAAAAAGTTGGTATGGAAGATTTTAAAGACCGACAAATTGGTGAACTGTCTGGCGGACAGTTCCAACGAGTCTTAATTGCACGTACACTTGCACAGCATAGCGATCTCGTCTTTTTAGATGAGCCGTTCGTTGGGATTGATGTACAGAGTGAAAAAGTGATCATCAAAGTCTTAAAAGAAATGGCTGAAGAAGGAATTACGATATTAATTGTGCACCATGATTTAAGTAAAGTGCACGATTATTTTGATGAACTTATTTTAGTCCACTTCGGTGTTAAAGATTACGGTTCAGTAGAAAAAGTATTCACTGAGAAGAATTTAAAAGAAGCATATGGTGACAATATTATCGTGAAAGCAGGTGAAGCATGATGGTTATGAATATTTTTCACGATATCCTCGCATACGAATTTTTTCAAAAAGCGCTCTTAACTGGTGCGGTTGTAGGGATTGTGTGTGGAGTAATAGGGAGTTTTATCGTCATGCGCGGACTCGCTTTAATGGGTGACGCGATTTCACACGCAGTATTACCAGGAGTTGCGATTTCATTTATGCTTGGTATTAACTTTTTCGTTGGTGCGGTAATTGTTGGATTACTCGCAGCGATTGGTATCGGGTTTATTAATCAGAACAGTAATATTAAAAATGATTCGGCCATCGGGATCGTGTTCTCGACGTTCTTTGCGATAGGTGTGTTGTTAATTGCAAAAGCAAATACAGCGATGGATTTAACCGAAATACTATTTGGTAACGTTCTAACGGTACGCGACATAGATCGTACGTTAACGATGATTGTTGCAGCTGTCGTTATCCTCGTTGTTATCCTATTCTATAAAGAATTTTTAATTACGACGTTTGACCCGACGATGGCAGTAGCAAGCGGGATGCCAGTGAAAACTATTCACTACGGATTAATGGTACTACTCACACTTGTAACTGTTGTATCGTTACAGACAGTAGGAGTTATTTTAGTCGTGAGTTTACTCATTACGCCAGCGGCGACAGCATATCTACTCACAAAACGTATGTCTCTAATGATCGTAATTGCAGCAAGTCTCGGCGGAATTTCTGCCATCATCGGACTGATGTTTAGCTTTAAGCTAAATCTATCGAGTGGTCCGACGATTGTACTTGTAGCTACAGCATTTTTTTTAATTGCATTTATTTTTGCACCTAAGAAGGGAGTTCTATGGAAATGGATTTAATTAAAAGGATTTCTGGCGTTTTAATTGCGCTACTTATTTTAACGGGTTGTTCATCTGACAGTGCAGATGAAGAGCAAAATGACAAACTAAAAATCACATCGACGTTTTCTATTATGACGGATATCGTTGAAGCGATTGGTGGAGATCATGTGGAAGTTCATAACTTAGTGCCACTAGGAACAGACCCACATGAATACGATCCAAAGCCAGAAGACATTCAGTTTTTAACAAAAAGTGATGCATTATTCTATAACGGCTTAAACTTAGAAGGAGAAAACGGTGGATGGCTAGATAAGCTCATTTCGTCAATTAATTATGACGAAAATAAAGTGTTCCGTGCGACTGAAGAAGTCGAACCAATGTATCTCGCATCAGGCACAAAAGATGAAGAAATCAACCCACACTCGTTTATCGATCCAAATGTCGGCATTAAAATGGCTGAAGCGGTCGGACAAGCATTAATTGAAATTGATGCAGATAATAGCGACTACTACAAAAAGCGTGCAGAAGAATATATCTCTGAGTTAAAAGACATTGAAGCGGAATATCGCGAAACGTTTGAAAATATTCCAGATGAAAAACGCATTTTAGTCGCAAGTGAGTTTGCATTTCAATATTTAACAGAACAATATGATATTCAAGAAGGTTATATTTGGGCAATTGACACAGAAGATAACGGGTCACCACAACAAATTAAAGACGCGACAGAGTTTGTAAAACAACATAATCCGCCGGTCTTATTTGTAGAATCAAACGTCGATAGACGTCCGATGGAAGCTGTGTCTAAAGAGTCAGGAGTACCAATTTACGAAAAGCCACTGTACAGTGACGAAATTGGTAACCGAGACAGTGAAGCAAGTACGTATATCGAATATTTAAGATATAACTTAAAAGTACTTTCTGACGGTATGAACAGATAATATCTTTTAGTGTGCCATAACTAAAATATTATATATATACGGATTAGAACTCTCTAATCCGTTTTTTTTTTTTATGATGAGAGGATAGTTTTCTCTTTAGATAATATGAAAAAATTAGTATCATAATAAGTAATTTACTAATAGGTAGAGGGCGGATGATATGCATATTGAAACAGCACCAGCAAAGATTAATTTAACGCTTGATGTACTTCATAAAAGAGATGATGGCTATCATGAAGTTGAAATGGTGATGACGACAATTGATTTAAACGACTATTTAACGTTCAAAAAACGCGAAGATAACCGTATCGTGCTGTCCTCAAATCACGGGTTTTTACCACTCGATAAGAAAAATCTCGTCTACCAAGCTGCACTTATTATGCAAGAGTACGGTGCTAAAGGCGTGGATATTCATATCGACAAATCGATTCCAGTAGCTGCGGGACTTGGTGGAGGTAGTGCAGATGCCGCTGCAACCTTTAGAGGAATAAATACACTATACGATTTAAATATCGATATTGACGAACTTGCTAGACGCAGTGCAGAAATCGGGTCAGACATTCCGTTTTGTGTATATGGAGGCACGAGACTCGCAACAGGGCGTGGAGAAATTACGACACCATTAAAACGCGCAGGACATGCGTGGATCGTGCTTGCCAAACCGAATATTAGCGTGTCAACAAAACGTATATATGGCGCGTTAAAAGGCAAAAAATCAAACCGAGGGACAAAACGCATGGTCGAAGCGTTAAATAACGGAAGTTATTATGACGTGATTGACGCGTTGTCTAATGACCTTGAACCAATTACTCGAACGCGTTATAAAAAAGTCGATAATTTACTCGAGTGCTTCAGAAGAAGTAAAGCAGACGGGGTACTCATGAGCGGAAGCGGACCAACGGTTTATGGTATTTGTAAAAAAGAACATCAAGCGACACAGTTATATAACGCAATTAAAGGTATTTGTGACGAAGTATATAAAGTACGACTTATCGGCTAATTCAACATAAGTGAGGAGAAGCAAATGAAGTTTAAACGGAGTGAGCGCATCGTTTTTATCACGGAGTATTTATCGAGACGACCAAACGAACGTATCCCGTTATCTGTATTTGTTAACAAATTTTCACAAGCAAAATCATCGATCAGTGAAGACCTTCGAATTATAAAAGCAGTGTTCGAAGAGGAATCTATCGGTAGAATCGAGACGACGCACGGCGCACAAGGTGGGGTGACTTTTATCCCACATATTAGTTATGAGAAAGCCACGAAAATCGTCGACCAATTTAAACAAGAGATTTCTGAAACAAAACGTATCTTACCTGGTGGATATTTATACTTATCTGATATTGTCGGCAATTCATCTCTCATGGCGCAATTCGGAGACCTTATTGCTACGATGTATGACGATAAAAAAATCGATGCGATTGTTACAATCGCAACAAAAGGGATTCCGATGGCGCATGCAGTTGCGAGTAAATTAAATGTGCCCGTCGCAGTCATTCGTAAAGACAATAAAATTACGGAAGGGTCGACGGTATCTGTCAATTACGTTTCAGGGTCAACGCGTAAAATAGAAACGATGATTTTAGCAAAGCGTACGCTAGAAGAAGGTAGCCGTGTACTCGTTATCGATGACTTTTTACGTGCAGGCGGTTCGATTAATGGTGTCATTACGTTGATGGAAGAATTTAAAGCGACAGTCGTCGGTGTCAGTGTACTCGTCGAGTCAAAAGATACACCTGGGAACCGTAGATATAAAGACTATACGTCAATTGTTAAAGTATCAAAAATCGATGAATATAATGAAACATTTGTCGTCGAAGAAGGAAATTGTTTAGAATATTTTAGAAAAAGATAATAATAAACTATAGGAAGGAATGTGTTTATTTATGAATACTGAAATGATTAATACGAAAAACGTACCAAAAGCAATCGGACCTTATTGTCACGCAATGAAAGCTGGAGATTTACTTTTCACTTCTGGTCAAATTCCATTAAATTTAAACGGTGAAATTGTATCTGACGACGTGAGAGAACAAACGACACAAGTATTAGAAAATCTCGGCGCGATACTTAAAGAAGTTGGACTTGGATACGAGAACGTCGTGAAAACTTTAATCTTTATTTCAGATATGAATGACTTCGATGTCGTAAACGAAGTTTACGGACAATACTTTACGGGTAAACTACCAGCGAGATCATGTGTTGAAGTGAGCCGTTTACCAAAAGATGTAAAAGTAGAAATCGAACTTGTGGCTTCTTTTAAATAATATAAACACATGTCCGTATTATTGACTACAGGAGGATTCACACAATATGAAAATTACTGATGTAAGATTACGTAAAGTGAATAATCAAGATACGAGAATGAAAGCATTAGCGTCAATTACGTTTGATGACGCGTTTGTTGTGCATGATTTAAGAGTTATTGAAGGTAACAATGGATTATTTGTTGCAATGCCAAGTAAACGTACAGCAGATGGAGAGTTCAGAGATATCGCTCACCCAATCAACTCAGAAATGAGACAGCACGTACAAGAAGAAGTGATGCGCGTCTACGATGAAACTGAAGACGTACCTGAAGAGTCAACGGAAGATGAAGAAGAAACTGAAGCGGTTGAATCAGACGAAGAATAATCGTATGGAAAGCTAGGGCATATACGCTGTCCTAGCTTTTTATCTTTTTAAATTTCCTAGGAAATACTGTAAAATAGTTGTAGAAGAAACGATTTGGAGGCATATTGTATTATGCATAAGCAAGCAGTGATTTTAACAGATGTCGATACATCTCAGATGAAATCAAATACACATACCGCATTACATACGTTATGTGGGACAACGCTATTACAGCATATCATTAACCAGTTAAAACTTTCGGGTGTAAATGATATTTATTTAACGTCAAAAGAAGGATTAAATGAGTCATTTGACTCATACAAAGTTCTGACGGATACAAGTCAGCTAGAGGACAAGGACACAGTATTTGTAGATAGCCGTTCGCCACTCATTTTTGACGAAATGTATAAAAGCTTATACGAAGAAGATATCGATAATATTTACGTCGTCGATGGCCAGTTGTTGCTCGTCGAAAAAGGCAAGTTAAACACTTTAAAATTAGATACGATTGAAAACATGGCGAAATCAATCGGAGCTGTTGAAGCAGACTTTGGTATATTTACAGTAGAAACGAGAAAAGAGCTCGCGAATGCTCGTTATTTATACCAGACGGTGATATTAGACCGATTAATGGATCATGGAGTTACGATTATTAATCCTGAAAATACGTACATCGATAGTACGGTAGAAATCGGTAGAGATACTGTCATTTATCCTGGAGCAGTTATCGAAGGTGAAACGGTCATCGGTGAAAATTGTGTCATTCGAGGCGATAGTGAAATCACGAACGCAAGAATCGGTAACGACGTTGTAATTAGACACTCTGTCATTACAGATTCAGAAATTGGTGACGGTACGTCAGTTGGACCATTTGCACAAGTTCGACCAGGAACAAAAATCGGAAAGTCTGTAAAAATTGGAAACTTTGTAGAAACTAAAAAATCTTTCCTTGATGATGGTGCAAAAGTGTCGCATTTAAGTTATATTGGAGATGCAGAGGTCGGAAAACGAACGAACATTGGTTGTGGAACAATTACAGTGAATTACGATGGTGTAAATAAGCACAAAACGATCATTGGAGACGATGCATTTGTCGGGTGTAACTCGAATATGATGGCACCAATTATGATTGGAGACCGCTCGGTTATCGCTGCGGGAAGTACTGTAGTAGACGATGTACCATCAGATAGTTTAGCAATCGCACGTGAACGTCAAACGACTAAAGAAAATTATTATAAAAAATAACCGCTGGAGGATATTATGGGAAATCAGCAAAACATTAAAGATGACATGAAAGTATTTACTTTATCTGCAAACGAACCACTTGCTCAAGAAATCGCAGACCATCTAGGTGTAGAGTTAGGGAAGTGTAAAGTGAATCGCTTCTCAGACCAAGAAGTGCAAGTAGACGTGTTAGAAAGTGTACGTGGTAAAGATATCTTTGTCGTACAACCAACGTCAGAGCCAGTAAACGCACACTTAATGGAGTTATTAATTATGATAGATGCGTTAAGACGTGCATCAGCACGCCGCATCAACTTAGTTATTCCGTACTATGGTTACGCGCGTCAAGATAGAAAATCTCGTCCACGTGAACCAATTACAGCGAAACTCGTTGCGAACTTACTTGAAACAGCAGGTGCAGACCGCGTTGTGTCTATCGACTTACACGCTGCACAAATTCAAGGGTTCTTCGATATTCCAATCGACCACTTAACGAGTGTTCCATTAATCACGAAATACTTTGAAGATGAAAAACACGACTTAAACTATGAAGAAGAAGTGGTTATCGTATCACCGGACCACGGTGGGGTGACACGTGCACGCCGTATGGCTGAAAGACTCGGTTCACCAATTGCGATCATCGATAAACGTCGTCCACGTGCGAACGTTGCAGAAGTAATGAGTATCGTCGGTGACATTAAAGGTAAAACAGCAATCGTTATCGATGACATTATCGACACAGGTGGTACGATTAAACTTGCAGCAGATAAGTTAATCGAAGAGGGTGCGACTGAAGTGTACGTATGTTGTTCACACCCAGTATTATCTGGTAAAGCAATCGAAAACTTACAAGAGTCACAAATTAAAGAGGTAATCGTAACAAACTCAATTAAATTACCTGAAGAAAAACAAATCGATAAAATTAAGCAACTTTCAGTTGGAGAGTTACTTGCTGAAGCAATTACTCGTATTCACGAAGAGCGTTCAGTCAGTCGCTTATTTGACTAAAGTTAAATATTGTTAAAATACTTTTACAATATATCCTATTATATGGTATTATTACGTATGGCTATTTGTTAAAGTGGTAAAATGACTGCTAGTTTATGAAAGGTGGAAAATATAATGGCAAAACTAGTTGCGAATTCAAGAGAGAGTTTAACAAAAGGTGAACTCAATGAATTACGTGCAGCTGGCAAAGTACCTGCGGTACTTTACGGTTATAATGTAGAAAACACATCAGTTACTGTCGACGAAGTAGAATTTATTAAATTAATTCGTGAAATCGGACGTAACGGTGTAATCGATCTTGAACTTGACGGTAAAACAGTTCAAGCAATGGTGAACGAATATCAATTCGAATCATTAAAAAATAGAGTGGACCACATCGACTTCATCGCAATCAACATGGATGAAGAAAGAACAGTAGAAGTAAGTGTTGTTACTGTTGGTGAAGCTGCTGGTGAAAAAGAAGGCGGAGTTGTTGAACAACCAAACTTCGTTGTTGAAGTTACAGCTCGTCCAGCGGACATCCCTGAAGAGCTTGAAGTAAATGTTGAAGCACTTGAAATTGGTGATTCAATTACTGTCGGAGATATCCGTGATAAGTTCTCATTCACGATTGAAAACGAAGATGACACTACTCTTGCAATGGTATCTGTACCACAAGAAGAAGTTGAAGAAGACGCAGAAGATTCAGAAGAAGCTGCTGAAGAAGCACCTGCAGAAGAATCATCTGAAGACGAAGAGTAATATAATTATTGCTAGGGCGGTGGGGAACCATCGCCTTTTTTAATATGGAGGAAAGATTATGAAGTGCTTTGTTGGACTTGGGAACCCAGGACCTAAATATGACAATACACGTCATAACGTTGGATTTATGGCGATTGATAAATTAAGTGATAGTTTAAATATCGATTTAGATGAAAATAAGTTTAAATGTGAATTTGGTACAGGTTTAGTGAACGGCGAAAAGGTAATGCTCGTTAAACCTCAAACATTTATGAACTTATCTGGGGAAGGCGTGCGTCCGTTAATCGATTATTTCAATATTGAACTCGACGACGTTTATATATTATATGACGATATGGATCTTGGACTCGGGAAGCTGAGACTGCGTCAAAAAGGTAGTGCGGGCGGGCATAACGGGATTCGTTCGTTAAACCAACACTTCAAAACTGAAAAATATAAGCGTATTCGTATTGGAATTGGTCGTCCAGATGGTCCAATGCCAATCGTGAACTGGGTGTTATCAAAATTCACAAAAGAAGACATGGTCACACTCGAAAAAGTGTTAGACGTCACGACAGATGCGTGTGAAATGGCAATCAATCACGACTTTATAGATGTTATGAACCGTTATAACGGTGATATCAATGCATAACAGAGTTAAAGAGAGAATCAGACAAGACTCTCGCGTGAGAGAGGTTTTAGACTATACGCCCGATCAGTCACTACTCGTTACGGGTATAACAGATGAGTTTAAAGGACCGTTATTTCACGAGGTCGTCGAAGCGAACGATTCACCCGTCGTGTTATTTGTTGAAAACAATCATAAAATGGAAAAACTACAAAGCCAACTAATGGCGTATACAGAAGACGTGTATACATTTCCTGTTGGCGACATTATGATTGAAACGATGGCAGACCAAAGCCCAGAATTTAAAAAAGAGCGCATGCGAACGTTATATGCCCTTCTTGAAAGAGAGAAAGGGTTATTTATCGTGCCGACAGAAGGACTTATGAAGCCGTTAATGGTGCCGGAAAAACTATCGACATACAAAAAGAAATTAGAGCTCGGTAGTGATATCGATTATGATGCGTTTATTCGTTACTTATCTGACGTTGGATACGTGAGACGTGAAGAGGTCCAAAACTTCGGTGAATTCGCAGTACGTGGAGATATTTTTGACGTGTATATGTCGAGTGGGCTCGTACGTATCGAATTATTCGACACAGAGGTCGACTCAATACGCGCCATTGACGAAGAAACAAAGCGTTCTACACATAATCTAGAATCTGTCACGCTCGAACCATTTTCAGAATATGTGTTAGAAGAAGATGAACGCGACGCGCTGATTGAGCATATTACAAAGCTGTACGATAAAACGAAAGAAACAATCGACAAAGGTGCACATGAATCACTCGATACGTACTTCGAGAAGTTGACTAATAAAGACTATACGATGAGTCATTTAAGCCAATTTAGTCATTTACTTTATGACGATGAAGTATCGATTTTAGACTATATTAGTGAAGATGCGATTATATTAATCGATGAAGTCAAAACGATAGAAGCAAGTTTTGAACGTGAAGTCCGTGCGATGCATAATTATTACGAAAGCCTTCAAGAAGCAGGTAAGATGCTCAGTGAAGGTGGAAATTATTTAGAGCATCAACTCGAGCGTCTGTATAAAAGAGATGCGATTTATTTTACACTATTTTTAAGTGCGCTACCTGTGAACGTACAAGACATCGTTAAAATCTCTGTGAAACCGACTGAAATTTATTACGGACAATACGATATACTCGCATCCAACATTAATCAGATGGTACGTGATGGCTTTTTAGTAAACATCGTTTTACGTGACGAAGAAGAACTAAAAAAGACGCGCCAGTTACTCGAAGATTTAAATATCGATAGTTTCATAAAAGAACTTCCTGAAGATGTAGAAAATGGTGTTGTACTATCCATTGGAGAATTCGATGCAGGTTTTATACTGCCATTTATGCATGCTGCAGTTTTAACGAGTAAAGAGCTCTATAACCGTACGTCAAAAAAGAAGCGTCGTACGAAAAAGCTATCTAATGCTGAAAAAATTAAATCTTATCAAGAATTAAACGTCGGAGATTATATCGTACACGTACATCACGGTGTTGGGCGTTATCTCGGTATAGAAACGTTAGAAGTTGGCGGTCTACACAATGACTATATGAAACTTCAATATAAAGGGACGGACCAATTATTTATCCCTGTCGATCAAATGGACCTCGTACAAAAATACGTCTCTAGTGACGACGGTGCACCAAAAATGCATAAGCTCGGAGGTACAGAGTGGAAGAAAACAAAAGCGAAAGTTGAAAGTAGCGTAAATGAACTTGCTGACGAATTACTTAAGTTGTACCAAGAACGTGCAGCGACTGAAGGGTTTAAATTTAGTCCAGATAATGACATGGTTCAGTCATTTGAAGAACGTTTCCCTTATGAAGAGACGCCAGACCAACTTGCATCTATTCACGAAATTAAACAAGATATGGAAAGAGTGCAGCCAATGGACCGACTGCTATGTGGTGACGTTGGTTATGGTAAAACAGAGGTCGCAATTCGTGCAGCATTTAAAGCAGTTCAAGACGGCAAACAAGTCGCGGTACTCGTACCGACGACGATTTTAGCCGCACAGCACTATGAAACGTTCATTGAACGTATTGAAGATTTCCCAGTCAACGTGGAGATGATGTCGCGTTTTAGAACGCCTAAAGAAATGCGTGAAGTTAAAAAAGGTCTAAAAGAAGGAACGGTCGATATCGTTATCGGTACACATACGATTCTCGGTAAAACGGTAGAGTTTAAAGACCTTGGACTTCTCATTGTCGACGAAGAGCAGCGCTTTGGTGTAAAACATAAGGAGCGCATTAAGCAGCTAAAAACAAACGTCGACGTATTAACTTTAACGGCTACACCGATTCCAAGAACGCTACACATGAGTTTAATGGGTGTTAGAGACTTATCAGTGATCGAGACGCCTCCACAAAACCGTTTCCCAGTTCAAACGTACGTCTTAGAATATAACGGGAACTTCGTCAAAGAAGCAATTAACCGTGAACTCGCAAGAGGCGGACAAGTGTTTTATCTTCATAATCGTACGGATACGATTTACGAAAAAGCAATTCACATTGAAACGCTCGTGCCTGATGCGAGTGTTGGAGTGATGCACGCGAGAATGACTGAGTTAGAAATCGAAGAGACGATGCAAGCGTTCGTCAATAACGAGTACGACATACTCGTGACGACGACGATTATCGAAACGGGTGTCGACGTGCCGAACGCAAATACTCTAATTATTGAAGACTCAGATCGCTTCGGATTGTCGCAACTGTATCAAATTAGAGGTCGCGTTGGTCGTAGTAACCGAATTAGTTACGCGTATCTTTTCTATCAACCAAACAAAGTGTTAACAGAAGTTGCTGAAAAGCGACTTGCGGCAATTAAAGAATACACTGAACTCGGAAGCGGGTTTAAAATTGCGATGCGCGACTTAAATATACGTGGTGCCGGGAACTTACTCGGTAAACACCAATCTGGATTCATCGATTCAGTTGGATACGAGTTATATTCAGATATGTTAGAGACTGCTGTGCTAGAAAAGCGTGGTTTATCTATTGAAGAAAAGGAACCTGCAAACATACCAGTCGAAATCGAACTCGATGCATATTTACCAGCATCTTATATTTCACATGAGCAATCGAAAATTGACCTATATAAACGTTTAAGAGCAGTGGGTAGTATTGAAGCGTTACGAGATATTGAAGATGAAATGATCGACCGATTTGGAGAATACCCAGTAGAAGTCGAGAATTTAATCGACCTCGTACGTGTGAAGATTTATGCACTAATACTCGGTGGGTATAGAGTATATGAAGATAAACAATACTTCTATTTAAACTTAACGAAAGACGCAACAGCACAAATTGACGGCGAACGGTTGTTTATCGACACGAATGATTATAAAAGAGAACTTCGTATTCGAGTACAAAATAACGAAATTCAGTTTCAAGTGAAATCGAAAGACATTAAGCTATTTATCGATATTTTAAAACGCTCGCTGAATAGTAAAAAGGAGGAAGCGGTATGATAACGATTGTCGGTCTTGGAAGTAGTGACGTCGATCATATGACAGTTGGTGTTTATAACAGATTAAAAACAAGCGACTTTGTATACTTACGTACAAACGATCATCCTGCTGTCGAACTGCTGCATACTGAAAATATTTCGTATAAATCATTTGACAATTATTACGTTGAAAGTGAAACGTTCGAAGAGACGTACGAAAAAATCGTAGACACATTACTATCAAAAGGAAAAGATACAGACATCATTTATGCAGTACCTGGATCACCGTTGTTATACGAAACGACGACAGAATTACTGCTAAATAACGATGCTGGTGTGGAAGTAGATGTTATTGGTGGACAGAGTTTTATCGACGTGTGTATTGAAGCGGTAAATATTCGTGTAAACGAAGGGTTTCAAATTTTAGATGGTTCGACATTAACTGAACGCGATTTAAATCACCGTCAACATACACTAATTACACAAGTGTACGATCAGTTTTCAGTGTCGGATGTGAAACTGACGCTTCTCGACTATTACGAACCAGAGACGCCAGTCACTTTAATTGTCGCAGCTGGTAGCCGTGAAGAAAAACTAATTACAAAACCACTCGAAGAAATCGATTATGACGTACCAAATTCGAATTTAATGACGATGTTTATCAAAAAAATGGACAGTAAAACGTTAGATAACCGTTCGATTTACCACATGCGTGAAATTTACCAAGTGCTCGTTGGTGAAAATGGATGTCCGTGGGATAAAGTTCAAACACATCAATCGCTCGAACGATTTTTACTCGAAGAGTCGTATGAAGTGATTGAAGCTATTGAAAAAGAAGACGATAATCTTCTCGTCGAAGAACTGGGAGATATTTTACTTCAAGTCGGTTTACACGCAGCGATTGCTGAACGAGACGGTTATTTTAATTTCCACGATGTATTAGAGAGCTTAAATCGTAAAATTGTTCATAGACATCCGCACGTTTTTGGAGATGTTGAAGTAAACAATCAAAGTGAGTTAACAGAAGTATGGAACGCTCAAAAGAAAAAAGAAGGTAAAACAGAACGTATAAAATACGAAAAAGAATACGCAACGACAGTACTTGAATGGATGAAGGAAACGATTCACTCAGGGAAATCGTTAGGCGAAATATTGGAGGAACAACATGAGACTCGATAAGTTTTTAAAAGTGTCACGTATTATTAAACGTCGTCCACTTGCGAAGACGATGAGTGACGACGGACGTATCGAAGTAAACGGTAAAGTCGCAAAAGCAGGCACGACAGTTAACGTCGGTGACGAACTTATAATTCGTTTTGGGAACCGTATCGTCACGTACGAAATCCTCGATTTAAAAGAGCATGCTAAAAAAGAAGAAGCCGAATTAATGGCAAAAATGCTACACGATGAAAAAATAGAAGACGATAAAGACGAATCTGGATGGTAACTGTATAAAAAATCGTGTAAACTTGTATAAAAGGATGTGAATGCAAATGACGAACAAAATTATTAAAATGCTCAATAAATATACAATCGATTTAGACTCTAAAAAAGAGTCGCTTAAAGGTGAGCGTAAAGTGAGACGCCGTCGTATGATTATTGTGTCGATGCTCGCGTTTGTCTTTATATTTGCATTCATATCTGGCGGCATCAAACAAAAAGTAGAGAATCGCGCGTTAAAAGACGAAGTACGTGAAACAGAACTCGTGTTAGAAGAAAAACAAGAGAAGCGTGCAGAACTTGAACAAGAGATTATTCAACTAAATGATGAAAATTATATTCGTCGTATTGCCCGTGGAGATTTCTTTATGTCTGGTAGCGGAGAACTGATTTTCTCGTTACCAGAATCTAAAAAAGAATCGACTCAAACAGAAACACAAACAAATGAAAACGAAGATTCAGAGTCAAAAGAGTAATAAAAGTGATTATTGTCGCATTTAATGTTATGATAAATAAACATTACTACACTATTCAGGAGGAAATTTAAGTTCATGTCAGTTGAAGTTGGCGAAAAACTCGTCGGAAAAGTCACAGGAGTTAAACCGTTCGGAGCATTTGTTGAATTACCGAATGGAAAGAGTGGTCTCGTACACATTAGTGAGGTTGCAAACAAATTCGTTGAGGATATTAATGATCACCTTAAAGTAAACGATGAAGTCGAAGTAAAAGTATTATCTGTTGGCGACGATGGAAAGATTTCTTTATCTATTAAACAAGCAGAGAAACCAAAAAAGCAACGTAGAGCACAGTCTCCAGAAGACTTTGAAAAGAAACTCTCAAACTTCTTAAAAGATAGTGAAGAGCGTATGAGTTCAATTAAAAGACAAGCGGACGCACGTCGCGGCGGACGTTAATAAATAGAAGTAAAAAGGCTGGAATTTTCTAGCCTTTTTTATCCTTATAGGGTGAAGTGAATGATCAAATTAAACGTCACTTGGACGCCGTCAGACAATATCGCCATAGCGTTATCGGGTGGTATAGACTCGACGGTTTTATATCATTTATTGACAACGCGTTATAGAGATACATATCGAGAGTTATATATATTACACGTTAACCACGGGAGTCGAGAGGCCTCTATCGGTGAAGAACAAGCGTTACGAAAAATGGCGGATAGTGACGGATATGTATTTTTATCGACGACATTAAATTTAGACAAGTTTTCACAGCGAAAAGGGCGAGACTTACGATATGCGTTCTTTTATGACATGTTAAACGAATACGACATCGATTACTGTTTAACGGCGCATCATAAAGATGATGACTTTGAAACGATTATGTTTGAGTTATTAACTGGTCGCCATTTAAAAGGCATTGGTATTCCGTCTCAGTTCGGTAAAGTACTTCGACCGATGATGAGTGTTCGTTTACAAGAAATCGAACAGTATGCACATGAACATCGTCTTGAATATTTTGAAGATCATACAAACGACACGAACGACTATACGAGAAATTATATCCGTCACGAAGTGTTACCAAATATCGAACAGCATGACGAGCTGCATTTAGAAAGTTTGACGCAATTTAAAGAAGATTACAACGAAATGACGCAATATTTTAAACAAGAGGCTGAAAGCTTTCTTAAAGATAAGACTGTTAGCCGAAAGAAGTTTAACGCGTGTAGTCACATATTAAAAGTATATATCTTAAATCGCTGGTTAAACGTCGGCAGAGCGTATAGTGAAGAAATGATTCGGTTGTTACAGAGTGACACGAGTCAATTTGAATTGCCAGTTGGTGAACAAAGTTTCGTCTGTAGTTATGACGATTGCTACGTCATAAGTGACCGAATGTTCGATCTAGAGATGACGATTGATGACGCTGGCACGTACTATTTTAATGGTTATAAAATTACAGTTGATGGTTCGCCGAACTTAACCGTTCGCACGTTTCAACCAGGTGACCGTGTGGCGATACCGAACGTCGGTACTAAAAAAGTGAATCGGCTTTTTATCGACAAAAAAATTAGTCATGAAAAGCGAAAAACGATGCCGATTATTGTCGATGACACCGGTACAATTGTTGCGGTAGGTAATATTTATAATATAATAGAACTATTAAGCAATTTTAAAATAGACTTACATGTTGAGGAGTTATATTATGACGCTTAGAAATGATATTGATGAAATACTTTTTAGCGAAGAAGATATTAAAGAAATTACGAAACGACTTGCTTCTGAGTTAACACGTGATTACGATGGTAAAAATCCGGTTTTTGTGGCGCTATTAAAAGGCTCGATCATGTTTATGGGAGACCTCGTAAAGTACGTCGATACACACTTAGAAATGGACTTTATGGACGTGTCGAGTTACGTCGGAACAAAATCGACAGGAGAAGTAAAGATACTGAAAGACTTATCGACGTCAATTGAAGGGCGTCACGTCGTAATTGTAGAAGATATCGTCGAAACAGGTGCGACTCTTAACTATATCATCGACTTTTTACGTTCTAGAAAAGCTGAGAGTGTTGAAGTTGTTACGCTTTTAGATAAGCCAGTACCTGAACGTAAACTAGAAGTCGACGTTAAATATATCGGTACGACAATTCCTGAAGGATTCGTCGTCGGTTACGGACTAGATTTTAATGAAAACTATCGTAACTTGCCATATATCGGTTTACTAAAACCAGAACTATATAACTAATGCATAACAGTAGATAATATATGTTAATTTTGTTAATATTTCTTTTAGTGTAATAGAAACGGAGGATTACGGATGCCTAAAAATACTGGCCGTAATATATTGCTTTTAGCAATTCTAGCAGTAATATTATTCGGTATATTCCAAAGCTTAAATGGCGGCACTCAAGCAGATAAAGAGCTGCAGTACAAACCATTTATCGAAGCTTTAGAAAATCAAAATATAGAAAAAATGACGATTCAGCCTGAAAATAATGTGTATCTTGTTAAAGGTAAACTAAAAGATCAGGAAGATCATGAATCATTCCATACAGTGATTCCTTATAATGCAACTGGAGATTTAGATTCAATTTTAGAAACAGCTAAGAAAGACAACGACCTTAAATTTAACGTTGAACCAGCAAAAGAACAAAGCCCGTGGACAGGAATGTTATTTACGTTCATACCGCTACTTGTGATTCTATTCTTCTTCTTATTCTTAATGTCTAATGCACAAGGTGGCGGTGGAAACCGCATGATGAACTTCGGTAAAAGTAAGGCGAAGCAATTTGATAACACGAAATCAAAAACACGCTTTACAGATGTTGCCGGAGCAGATGAAGAAAAAGCAGAACTTATCGAGGTTGTGGACTTCTTAAAAGATCACCGCAAATTCGATAAAATGGGTGCGCGTATTCCGAAAGGGGTACTATTAACCGGACCTCCAGGTACAGGTAAAACATTAATTGCACGTGCAGTAGCAGGTGAAGCAGGCGTTCCATTCTTCTCGATTTCAGGTTCTGATTTCGTGGAGATGTTCGTCGGTGTTGGTGCGTCACGTGTACGTGACTTATTCGAACAAGCAAAGAAAAATTCACCATGTATTATCTTTATTGACGAAATCGATGCTGTCGGTCGTCAACGTGGTGCAGGTGTCGGTGGTGGACACGATGAACGTGAACAAACACTCAACCAATTACTCGTAGAAATGGACGGGTTTGCAGGCAACGAAGGTATTATTATGATCGCTGCAACAAACCGTGCAGATATTTTAGACCCGGCATTATTACGTCCTGGTCGTTTTGATAGACAAATTCAAGTCGGATTACCTGACGTAAAAGGCCGTGAAGCTGTACTTAAAGTACACTCACGTAACAAGCCGTTAGACGAAACAGTCGACTTAAAAGCAATCGCACAACGTACGCCTGGATTCTCAGGTGCAGATTTAGAAAACTTACTAAACGAAGCAGCACTTGTTGCGACTCGTGCGGGTAAAAATACGATTGACATGCGAGACGTAGACGAAGCGACAGACCGCGTAATCGCAGGTCCTGCTAAGAAATCTCGCGTTATGAGTGAAAAAGAACGTCGTATCGTTGCGTTCCACGAAGCTGGACATACAGTAATCGGTATGGTGTTAGACGAAGCAGAAACAGTTCACAAAGTTACGATTGTTCCGCGTGGTCAAGCAGGCGGATATGCCGTGATGCTTCCTAAAGAAGATCGCTACTTTATGACAAAACCAGAGCTTCAAGACCGAATCGTTGGATTACTCGGTGGACGTGTTGCAGAAGAAGTTACGTTTGGTGAAGCATCAACAGGTGCACATAACGACTTCCAAAGAACGACAAGTCTCGCTAGAAAAATGGTAATGGAATTTGGTATGAGTGAAAAACTTGGGCCAATCCAATTTGGTGAAACAGGCGGTCAAGTATTCTTAGGTAAAGAAATGGGTCACGAGAAGAGTTACTCAGATAAATTTGCTTATGAAATTGACTTAGAAGTTCAAAAGATTGTTAAAGAAGCGTACGAAAGATGTCACGAAATCTTAACGACGCATCAAGAACAATTAACATTAATTGCGGAAACGTTACTCGTCGAAGAGACGTTAGACCGCGAACAAATAGAAGGGTTATTCCACGACGGAAAATTACCTGAACGTAAGTATGATGATAGTCATCTAGAAGAAGATACTGAAGATGATGAAAAAGTTGGTCATTCATACGAAGAAATCAAAGAAAAGTTACAACGTCATGAAGACGTATCTGATAACGAGGAAGAAGTTTCTCGTCCAGAAATGACAGAAGACGAAGACGTTACAGAAGACGTGGATCCAAAAGGTCCAAACGAACAACGTGACGTACAAGACGATAGAGATAACAAATAACGAAAAGTCGCCTCGAGTTAGGCGACTTTTATTATGGAGGAAATAAACATGGCAGATAAGTTAATACGTGGATTAGGTTTAAACGATGAAGTAAGAATTTTTTCACTAGATACAACAGATACAGTAAATGAAGCTGTAAATCGTCATAAAGCATACCCAACAGCAGCTGCAGCGTTAGGTCGTACAATGACAGCAACTGTAGTATTAGGTGCAATATTAAAAGGAAAAGATAAAGTCACAGTCACAGTAGAAGGTGGCGGACCGATCGGTGCAATCGTGACAGACGCAGATGCGAACGGTCACGTACGTGGATACGTGCAACACCCAGACGTACACTTTGACTTAAACGCTCAAGGGAAACTCGACGTGAGTCGTGCAGTTGGTACGAACGGGTATTTAAGAGTCGCAAAAGATATCGGACTTAAAGACAACTTTGTCGGTTCAGTTGAACTTATTTCAGGAGAACTCGGTGAAGACTTCTCTTATTACTTCTATCACTCAGAACAAGTCCCATCAATCGTTGCACTCGGTGTACTCGTTAATCCAGATAACACTGTCAAAGCAGCAGGTGGACTCGTCATTCAAGTACTACCAGCAGCAAGCGAAGAGACGATTACATGTCTAGAAAAAATCGCGAGCGAGATGCGTCCAATTTCACAAATGATCGACGACAATTTAACACCAGAACAAATCGTCGATGAAGTACTCGGTGACTCTTGGCGTAAACTCGATGAAATGCCAGTAGAATTCGAATGTACATGTAGTAAAGAACGATTCATCAACGCGATTGCATCACTAGAAAAAGACGAAATCAAACAAATGATCGAAGAAGACGGTGGGGCTGAAGCAGTATGTAACTTCTGCCGCAACGATGTTTGGATCGAAAAAGAAGAGCTCGAAGCACTTTTAGAAGAATAAAATTGCCGTGCCGGAGAATATCCGGTTTTGCCTCGAATAGTGCGGGATGAGGTAGTTCATCTACCGCGGTGTGTAATTTGTGTGACGCCCGAAAATACGAACAGATTCGTGTTTCCGGGCGATTTTTTGTGCTGTGCTGTGTTTTAATTTACAAAAATTCTTCGAATCTGTTAGATATATCGAGATAATTAACAAATACTCGGGATTCAGCGCCGTTTTTGTTAGATAAAACAATATATTTAACAAAAAGTGATCGCCACGGGCGAAATATGTTAAATAAAATCAGATATCTAACAATATACGGATATTTTTGTTAAATAAAATTTTGATAAAGAGCGTTATTACACTTTTAAGAACTGAACGGGCCTTCCGTCTCGCTAGCGATGTGGTTATTTAACAGATAATTACTGAATCTGTTAGATATATCGAGATAATTAACAAATTCCCGGGATTCAGCACCGTTTTTGTTAGATAAAAAAATATATTTAACAAAAAGTGATCGCCACGGGCGAAATATGTTAAATAAATCCGGATATCTAACAAAACCCGAAAATTTTTGTTAAATACAACCACGCAAAAGTGTATTATTAAACTTTATAAGATGAAAAATCCAATCCACCAGTAATTTCCAGTAAATCCTACCATAACTAAGCATCACATTTGCAATTCTATCCCTACCGTGTTATATTCATAGTTACTTACTATGAAATAAAAATAGGAGGACATTTTATGTCTAACAAAGTATTTAATAATATTACTGAAACGATTGGTAATACGCCACTCGTAAAGTTAAACAGATTAACAGATGATAATATGGCGGATGTTTACGTCAAACTAGAATTCATGAACCCTGGTTCATCGGTAAAAGATCGTATCGCTTTTGCGATGATTGAAGCTGCTGAAGAAGCAGGAAAATTAACGAAGGATACAACAATTGTAGAGCCAACAAGTGGAAACACTGGAATTGGTCTTGCGATGGTTGCTGCGAGTAAAGGGTACAAAGCAGTTTTAGTGATGCCTGACACGATGAGTAAAGAACGTCGTAATTTACTAAAAGCATACGGAGCAGAATTAGTGCTTACTCCAGGTGCCGAAGGGATGAAAGGCGCAATTGCTAAAGCGAATGAACTTGCTGAAAAAGATGGTTACTTCATGCCACAACAATTCGAAAACCCAGCAAACCCTAAAATCCATGAAAACACAACAGGACCAGAACTTGTAGAACAAGCGAAAAGTGCAGGGTTTACGATCGATGCATTTATTGCGGGTGTTGGAACAGGTGGAACAGTAACTGGTGTTGGACACGTATTAAAAGAGCATAACAGAGACACAAAAGTTTACGCGTTAGAACCTGCAGATTCACCGGTATTATCAGGTGGAGAAGCAAGTCCACACAAATTACAAGGACTCGGTGCAGGATTTGTACCAGACACATTAGACACAGAAATTTATGACGGTGTCGTTACAGTAGAGAATGAAACAGCATTCGAATATGCTAGAAAATTAGCAAAAGAAGAAGGAATACTCGGAGGTATTTCATCTGGAGCAGCAATATATGCAGCACTTGAAGAAGCGAAAAAATTAGGTAAAGGGAAAACGGTTGTAACTGTATTACCATCAAACGGTGAAAGATATCTTTCAACTCCACTATTTGATTTTGAATAATGTAGATTAGCACACTTAAACAAAAGTTTAAGTGTGTTTTTTCATTTTAAATTTACTAAATATCTCATACATATAAAAAAACATAATTTTCAGACAGTATTTTATTGTGACTTATTGTATACTAAATGTAATTTGACATTTAGGGGGGAATGATAGACATCAAGAGAAATTAAGTTATTGTAAAATAAAAGCTCTATTTCAGGGCATGTCGTGGCAATTACAAAAGCACAAACGTACAACAACATATTAAGGAGATAGCCAATGAAAAAAAGACATGATTTTTTACCCAATCGTTTAAACAAGTATTCAATCAGGAAATTTACAGTAGGTGCAGGATCGATTTTAATTGGTTCAATGTTGATGTTTGGTCATAATGCCGAAGCAAGTGAACTCGATAATGAAAACGCAAACAATTTTAACGATGAAAAGGTATCTAACGATTTAGAGTTACATAATGAAGAGTCTCAGGATGTATCATTACCCGAAGAAAATCTAGATCCACTACTTGATGACAGCAACTTAAATGAAGTAGAAGAAGCAGATGTCAATGAAACAGAATACATAGATCAAGAAGAAAATTATAAACGAGATGTTTTAGAAGTTAAAGAAGATGTTGAGCAATTAGAACAACCTGAAGTACAACTAGAAAACAAAATTATTGAAAGCGGTTTTGTAGAGAAAAATCTTCCAGAGGAAACACTACAAGTAGAAGTAAGTCTTGAAGAAGGTCAAGATTTAAAGTCTGAAGATATTCTTAACGCATTGGATTTACCAGAAGGAACGACAGTGAATGAAGATGTCACTGAACTACCAGTTGCGAATGGTTCAAAAGTTACTGTTAAAGTTAAACTTCCAAACGGAACTGAACAAGAAGTTCTCGTCAACGTTAATATCCAAACTTCGCTTCAACGTCCAAATACTGCAACTAACACAGTGAATGATGTCACTAAAAATAATGGTGAAGTTGAAACAGAACAAGTAGACGATAAAGTAACAATTAATAATTTAGAAGCTAAAATTGTAAAAGGTTCAGAATCTGAAAATGCAGATGAATTATCACCTAATAAATTTGACTATCTAGAAATTAGTGGTAACTTTTATGTCGATAATTCAGTGAAAAAAGGTGGACAATTTACATTTGACTGGGGTCAATACTTTAGGCCAGGAGGACTTAATAAAGTCGTGCGTCCACAACATCTTTCATCTTCAAATGGAGAAGTTATAGCATTTGGAGAATATAATGAATTAGAAAACAAAGTTGTGTACACGTTTACAGATTACGTTGAAAGATACAGTAATGTGAGAGGTTTATTAAAGTTTGTCGCTACAGTGAATACTGCACATAAAACTGAGGATGGCCAATCATATCTATTAGACTTAGACTTTGCAGGTGAGAAACTTCAACAAGAAGTCGTAGTAAACTACGGTGTAAAAGAAGCTCTAGCTAAAGATGGTAATATGGAAAATGGCAAAGTAGTCTATAAGTATATCGAGACAGGTGTTCGTTATGTTGAAACTGATAAAAAACAAGTAACATTGACAACATATCTTAATCCACTTGCCAAGTATGACAGACAAAATAGATTGTTTGGGAACGAAGGTCCAGATTTTAAAGTTTATGGAGAAAACATCGACTTAGACAATGTTGTGCTCGAGCTGTATAAATTTAATGATCCTAAAAAATTAAATAAAAGTACAAGATTAGATGCAATTTATCATAACTATACGCCACCGCTAGATGATACAGATAAATTTACAAAAATCGAACTTGTGAAGGGTGTAGACTACATCGTTAAAGATGGTGAAGTCGTTTTATTATCAGATAAAATTCCAGTTCAAAAATATGAACGTTATGTTGTTAACGCAGTAGTATCAGCATCTGATGGCAAAGAATTAAAAGACTTAAAGGTTTTCACAACTCTAGAAGTGAAAGAAAACGATGGAGTCGTTATTGAACCGAATCCAGATGGATTTAAATTTGACGTTTCTCTTGATAATTTAACGCCTGAAGCAGTCGGTGAAGGTGAAGAGCCTCAAGTACTCGAGGTATTTACAGTGAAATCTTCTGTTTGGTTAGATAGAAACAGAAATGGTCGTAAAAATCCAGGTGAACCAGGCCTTGAGGGTGTGAAAGTTACATTATCATCAGAAAATGGTGTGATGGAAACTGTAACAGATTCTAACGGTAATTATGTCTTTGAAAACGTTGCGAATGGTACGTATACGTTAACATTTGAAAACCCAGATGGTGACAAATACGAATTATCCCGTCCAGGTGTAGTGGACTTTGTGAATACTGTAGTTGTTGATGGAAAAGATGTTCTAAATCTAGGTTTACCATTATATGCTGAAGAAGAAAGATTCACAATTGGTAGTAATGTATGGTTAGATGCAAATAACAATGGCCAAAAAGATGCAGATGAAGAAGGACTTGCAGGTATCCAAGTACTTCTAAAAGATGCGAGTGGTCGCACAGTTCAAACGACTGTAACAGATTCAGATGGTCAGTATGGATTTTATGATCTATACGAAGGAGAGTATACTGTTGAGTTTATTGTCCCTGAAAAATTCACTTTATTAGAAAATGAATCTTCTAAAAAAGTAGTGACATTAAAAGGTGAGGATAACTTAAGTGTCGATTTAGGGTTAGTCCAAGTTGTTGAGGAAGTTAAGCCTGTATATAGCTTCTCTGAAGAAATCTTAGACTTCAATGTGGTTGCTCGTGAAAACAAGGAACTTAAAGAAGGAACAGTCGTATTAGTAACAGAAGGTAAAGAAGGACGCGTTAGAGTACTTTATGAAGTAGATCCAAATGTATCTCCAGACTTTACAGGGGATAACCATGAAGAGTTCCTAAATAATTACTTTAAAGAAGTTTCTCGACAAGTTCTTAAAGAAGCTGTTGATGCGTTAATTGAATACAATTTACCAGGTGTAGAGAAAGTTGAAGTAAATGAAAATGAAGATGGTACTTACCAACTTGTTGCTGAATATGCTGATGGAGAACCATTATCATTAACGGTTGATAACAGAAAGCCAGGACCAAAAGGTGACTCACTCCGTGTTAAGCATGAGCCAGTAGAACGTGATGGAAGAACGGGCACATTAGTAACAGTGTGGCTCGAAGATCATTTAGGTAATGTCGTTGAAGGTAGTGTCGAAGAGTTATTTATACCGGACGGTAAAGACGGTAAAGACGGAAAAGACGGAAAAGACGGCAAAGACGGCCAAGACGGTAAAGACGGAAAAGACGGAAAAGACGGTAAAGATGGCAAGGACGGCCAAGACGGTAAAGATGGCCAAGACGGTAAAGATGGTAAAGACGGTAAAGATGGCAAGGACGGTAAGGACGGTAATGACGGCCAGGACGGTAAGGACGGCCAAGACGGTAAAGACGGCAAGGACGGTAAGGATGGCCAAGACGGTAAAGATGGCAAGGACGGGCAAGACGGCCTAGATGGTCAAGACGGTAAAGATGGCCTAGATGGTAAAGATGGTAAGGACGGTCAAGACGGAAAAGATGGCCAAGACGGTAAAGATGGCAAGGACGGTCAAGACGGTAAAGATGGCAAGGACGGTAAGGACGGCAAAGACGGCCAAGACGGTAAAGACGGCAAAGACGGAAAAGATGGTAAAGATGGCAAAGACGGTAAGGGCGGCCTAGTCGTTGAAACGTCGGAAGTATCAGATGCTAATGAGTCAGAAGGCAACACAGTTGTTGAAGATTCAGAGGGGTCAAATGATAACGTGTCAGAAGACGACAAAGTGGTTGAAGATTCAGAGGAATCTGATCAAGTTGAAGATGAAGAAGAGGCTTCTGTTGAATCTGAAGACACTGATTTAAGTGACGACAACCAGTCTGACGTTGCTAAATTAAAATCAGCTAAATATTTACCTAAAGTACAGAAGAATAGTGTTTTACCTAACACTGGTGAGGCTAATGATAGTAATGCATTAAGTGCTACTGCAGTTCTGTTAATTGGTACTTCAATGCTTGCAGGAACTAGAAGACGTAAAGAGGACTAAAGGTTAATCTTTAGATATAAAAATAACCCAGTAGCTCAAATTGCTACTGGGTTTTTTGTGCTTATTTTTCTCTCTCTGTTACATTTAAATTATCACCAGTCTTATCGACTTCAATGTCATCGTATTGGACGGTGTCTTTAATATGTTTTACTTCTTCTGTAACTTCTTTTCGAATAACAATTTCTTCGGAAACGACTTGCTCTTTAATAATACGAATACGCTCTCGAGTCACTGGTATACGCGTAACGTTGATGTCGTCAGTGTCTTCAGCGTTATTGTATTCTGATAATAACGGCTCTTCTTCAAACTTATGACGTTCGATAGTGACGGAATCTTTTTGAATCGGTACATCGACTTCTTCTTCACGTGTTTTTACACGTTTTCTAACATTTACTTCGCCTGCGTCAACAGTATGTTTATTCGCGACGAGTTGTTCTTCATGTAGTTCAAATTTTCCAGGTGCTTCTTGTTTATTTTTATCATCTTCATTAAAGATGAATAACAAATACTCGCCTTGATCGAGTGAATTTGAAACCTCGATGAGTTCTTCATCGGTAAAATCTTTAAAAACAGAAGCATCTGTTGTTTCATCGGTGATAATCGCTTCGTTTAGTCCACTATATTTGTGTAAAAGTTCGGGAACTGGGTGAGCGGTAAATACAGTTAATTCATTCGGTTCATATCCACGCGTGACATAAGCGTTAATTTTTTTATCTAATTCAGTTATATTTTGTGCTTGAGTAAATTGTGACATAGTAATCACTCCAAATTTATAATTTTTTAAACATGCTTATACTCTTACTCTTCAACTTCTATAACGAGTTTTCCATGAACTTCGTGGTTTTCTAATTTTTCGTGTGCTTTATAGATATTGTCGGCAGTCAGTCCTTTCATGACTTCTGTGACAGTCGGTTTATAAACGCCTTCGCTAATAAGATGACTAATTTCACTTAAGTATCTATGGTACTGATACTGATCATCAAGATCTTGTAGTGCTCTTGTAAACATAAATTCATGTGTAAATGTAATGCTTTTTGCTTTTAAGAGGTTTAAGTCTTGTTTTTCATTAAATGCGACAATTGTTGCGATGTGACCGCGTGGTTTTACGAGGTCAATCATCACTTCGTAATATAAATCTGTGTCAAATGTACAAAATACGTAGTCGACGTTTTCGATATTATGAGATTTAAATTCATCACGTAAATCGTTCTTATGATTTAACACGATGTCAGCACCGAGTGATTTTGACCATTCTTTTGTTTCACTTTTTGATGCGGTCGTAATCACTTTGAGGCCATAGTGTTTCGCAATGTGTGTCGCCATACTTCCAACGCCACCTGCACCGTTAATAATAAGAATGGATTTACCTTTATTGTCTTCCTTATTTTTACTAATATTAAACACTTCAAAGAGTGTTTCTGACGCAGTAAGACTAGTGAGTGGAAAGCCTGCCGCTTCATTAAGCGATACGTTTTTAGGTGCATGCGAGATATACGCTTCATGTATCACTTGGTGTGTTGCGTTCGAGCCGTCGACATCTGCACGACCGGAGTAAAAAACGACGTCTCCTTTTTTATAGCTCGTTACTTCACTTCCAATATCTTCAACAACACCTACCGCATCGTACCCGAGTATTCTCGGTGGGTGTTTAATTTCAGTTTGACGTGTTTTTGTGTCGACCGGATTCATACCAATCGATTTTACTTTAACAAATACGTCTTTATCGTTTAGTTTTGGTTTTTCGAAATTATTTTTGTAAAACTTATTTCCTTCACTTAGTTTAAATGGTTCATCTGCAGCAATCCCATACATGTTTAACGCCTCCAATTTAATAGTTAATATATGAATACCCTTACTTATATTATAGAAAACAGCTCGGGAATTTATAAGTTAAAAAGACGATGGAAAAATGGTATAATACTTGTATTCTATGTATCGAGGATGATAACAGTGAAGCGACTACAAATTATGGGGATATTAAATGTGACACCGGACTCTTTCAGTGATGGTGGAGAATTTCATCAGCTTGACAATGCGGTCGAGCATGCAAAACAAATGGTAAAAGATGGTGCTGATATTATCGACGTCGGTGGCTATTCAACACGTCCTGGAGGATATACGCCGATTTCTATAGAAGAAGAAATACGTCGCGTCGTCCCAGTCGTTGAAGCGATTCACGAATTAAATTTAGGTGTCGATATTTCAGTCGACACGTTTCGTAGTGAAGTCGCAAAAGCGAGTATTGAAGCAGGGGCTACAATTATTAACGACCAGTGGCGTGGAACGTACGATGAAAAGATCTTAGAAGTCGTCAGCGAATATAACGTGCCGATTATTTTAATGCACAATAACGAACATGGTAAATACGACGACGTCGTCGAAGCTATGATTGCCGAGCTAAAAGAAAGTGTCGAACTTTGTAAGAAGTATAACATCAAAGATGAAAACATCTGGTTAGATCCAGGCGTTGGATTTGTAAAATCACGAGACGAAGAAATTAAAGTGATGAAAAACTTACACAAACTCGTCGATTTAGGCTATAAAGTTCTACTCGGAACGAGTCGTAAACGAATGATTAAAGAACTTATCGAAGACGATAGAGGACCAAAAGACCGCGATGCGGGTACTGCAGCAACAACTGTTATCGGTATAAATCACGGTGTAGACGCGGTACGCGTTCACAATGTAAAAATGAATCGCGATATTAGTGACGTTTATATGAAGTTAAGAGGGAATTAAATGGATATTATAAGAGTAAATGGCATTCGACTTTATGCTTATCACGGAGTGTTACAAGCTGAAAGAGATATCGGGCAGTACTTTATCGTCGATGTGTCGCTATATATAGACTTAACAGAAGCTTGCGTTTCTGATGACGTGAACGACACGATTAACTACGCAGAAGTGTACGAAACTGTTGAAGCAATCATTCAGGGCCCACCAGTGAACTTACTCGAGCATCTAGGACATAAAATAATAGAGAAACTAACAAATGACTATCCAGTTGTGAAGAAAATCGAGGTTACAATCACAAAACCGAGTCCACCAATCGATGGCAACTACAAAGATGTGAGTGTGACGTTAAATAGAGAGGTTAAATAATGAAAGCTAAAGCGTATCTCGGACTAGGCGCAAACATTGGAGAGCGCCTTGAAAACTTAAATCGAGCGATTCAATTACTAGATAGTGGAAAAGATTGTGATGTCACGAAACAATCATCTATATATGAGACTGCACCGTATGGTAAAACTGATCAACCAGATTTTTTAAATATGGTTGTTGAAGTTGAAACAGACCTTGAACCGATCGAGCTACTAGAGTTTTGTTTATATGTAGAGAGTCAACTCGGTCGCGTACGTGAAGAAGTATGGGGACCTCGAGTGATTGATATCGATGTACTCATGTATGAAGATTTAGAAATCGACATCGATAATTTAATCGTCCCACACGAAGAAATGCATCTACGCAAGTTCGTGTTAGAACCGTTCAACGAAATCGCACCGAATGCAGTACATCCGACATTTAATAAAACTGTCAAAGAGCTGTTAGAAGAACTAAACGGTGATACGGATGTTTAAAATTGGGAATGTAGAAATCCCAAACCGCGTTGTACTTGCGCCAATGGCAGGGATTTCCAACGTCGCGTTTAGAAAGACAGTCAAAGAGTTTGGTGCTGGAATGGTATGTGCTGAAATGATCAGCGACAAAGCACTGATCACTAACAATAAACGCACGTTAAAAATGCTCGAGGTGGACGAGACCGAGCACCCAATGTCACTTCAAATATTCGGTGGTGAAAAAGAGACTTTAGTTGAAGCGGCAAAATATGTCGACAAACATACGAACGCTGATATTATAGATATTAATATGGGATGCCCAGTGAATAAGGTCATCCGCTGTGAAGCAGGTGCGAGGTGGTTACTCGATCCAGATAAGATATACGAAATGGTAAGTGCTGTTGTAGAAGCGGTTGAAAAGCCTGTCACTTGTAAAATGCGTATCGGTTGGGATGAAGAACACATCTACGCAGTTGAAAATGCGAAAGCCGCTGAACGAGCGGGCGCTGCTGCAATCGCAATTCACGGACGTACACGCGTACAAATGTACGAAGGAAAAGCGAACTGGGACGTCATTCGACAAGTAAAAGAAGCGGTGAACATACCAGTAATTGGTAATGGAGACGTTACAACTCCAGAACTCGCTAAAAAGATGCTCGACGAAACAGGTGTTGATGCTGTGATGATTGGCCGTGCCGCACAAGGGAATCCTTGGATTATATACAGAACCGTTCATTATTTAGAAACTGGTGAATTACTCGATGAACCGAGTTTAGATGAGAAAATCGACGTACTCACACTACATATGGATCGTTTAATCGACTTAAAAGGTGAGAAAACTGCTATTATGGAAATGAGGAAACATGCGTCGTGGTATTTGCGAAACGTTAAAGGTGGCGGACAAGTTCGCAGGCAAATTAATACTGTGGAAACACGAAGAGATCTCATTCAACTTTTAACACAATTTAAACGAGACATGGAATTACGTGACAATAAACAATCAGAAATACTTGTATAAGGAGACATATCAATGAGTGAAGAAATTAACGACCAAATTGAAGTTCGTCTAAATAAAATGAACGAACTTCGTGAAAAAGGACTCGACCCATTTGGACAAAAATTTATTGTAGATGCTACGTCTAAAGAATTAGTTGAAAATTGGGACGAGTTTTCTAAAGAAGAATTAGCAGAAAAAGAAACAGAGTCTAAAGTGCGTATCGCAGGGCGCGTGATGACAAAACGTGGTAAAGGTAAAGCAGGATTTGCGCACATTCAAGATATCGATGGACAAATTCAAATTTACGTGCGTAAAGACCAAATTGGTGAAGACGCGTTCGACGTTTGGAATCAAACAGACTTAGGTGATATCGTCGGTGTTGAAGGTGTTATGTTTAAGACAAACACGGGTGAATTATCTGTAAAAGCGACGGAGTATGTACATTTATCTAAAGCATTACGTCCATTACCAGACAAACACCACGGACTGAAAGACGTTGAAGAGCGTTATAGAAAACGTTACTTAGATTTACTGACAAACGAAGAGTCTAAAGTGCGTTTCATTTTACGTAGTAAAATCATTACCGAGATCAGAAAATATTTAGACGGTGAAGGCTTCTTAGAAGTTGAAACACCGATGATGCATGCGATCGCTGGTGGTGCGCAGGCACGTCCGTTTATTACGCACCATAATGCATTAGACGTTGATTTATATATGCGTATTGCGTTAGAACTTCACTTAAAACGTCTCGTCGTTGGAGGGCTCGACAAAGTGTACGAAATCGGTCGTGTATTCCGTAACGAAGGGGTATCAACGCGTCATAACCCTGAGTTTACGATGCTTGAATTATACGAAGCATACGCAGACTACGAAGATATTATGGACTTAACTGAAAACTTAGTCGCACACGTAGCGAAAGAAGTACTCGGTTCTTCAGTCGTAGAATACGAAGGAGAAGAAATCGATCTTTCACCAGGTTGGCGCAGAGTCCACATGGCTGAAATTGTTAAAGAGTATACAGGTGTAGACTTCTTTGAACAAATGTCAGACGAAGAAGCACTCGCGCTTGCAAAAGAGCACGGTGTTGAAGTCGATAAATTCCATAGTACGTTTGGTCACGTATTAAACGAATTCTTTGAACAAAAAGTAGAAGAACACCTACATCAACCAACATTTGTTTACGGTCACCCAGTAGAAGTGTCACCGTTATCTAAGAAAAACCCAGAAGATGAAAGATTCACTGACCGCTTCGAGTTATTTATCGTCGGACGTGAACACGCGAACGCGTTCACAGAGTTAAACGATCCAATCGATCAAAGAGAAAGATTCCAAATGCAAGTCGACGAAGCGAAAAGCGGGAACGATGAAGCACATGAAATGGATGAAGACTTCATCGAAGCATTAGAATATGGACTCCCACCAACAGGTGGTTTAGGAATAGGAATCGATCGTCTCGTAATGCTGTTAACGAACGCATCATCGATTCGCGACGTTCTATTATTCCCTTATATGAGACAGAGTAAGTAATTAGGAAACATCCGCCGATAATTATCGGTGGATGTTCTCTTTATAGCTATTTATAAAAAACACTTGACGATTATTAAAATTCATTGTAATATGTATAGTGTTGTGTCATGGAGGATTAGCTCAGTTGGGAGAGCACTTGCTCGACAAGCAAGGGGTCGGTGGTTCGAGCCCGCCATTCTCCATTTTTTTTAATTTTAAAAGTAAATCATCTGCGGAAGTAGTTCAGTGGTAGAACACCACCTTGCCAAGGTGGGGGTCGCGGGTTCGAATCCCGTCTTCCGCTTTTTACTTTCTAGGGCCTATAGCTCAGTTGGTTAGAGCGCACGCCTGATAAGCGTGAGGTCGGTAGTTCGAATCTACCTAGGCCCATCGTTCGACAGTCGGTAACGGCTGTCTTTTTTATGCAAAAAAACCGTTCGTAATGAACGGTTTTGTGCTAGATGATTTTTTTATCTTTTAATACTTTTCTAAACTCAAGCATTGCAGTATAACTCGCGATAATTTGAATGTTATCTGTACTCGCGTGCTTTAAATCTTCGACGATTTTTTCTAGATTGTCATACTCTTTAATTATGTGAGGGTTAAAACCTGCTTCAACTAAACGTTCAGTCATAACTTCTTTACTTATCCCACCAGTTTTAATTGTCGTAATGTTTTGACTAAGTAATGATTCGAAGTTACCATCACGTAACCAACTCACATCTACCCCGTCCGCAGGACGGTTGTTTAAGAGCGCAACGAGTGTCATTGGCTCTTCAACTGCTTCGATTAGAGTTAGGACTTGGTTTAAACCGACAGGGTTTTTAACAACGTTTAATGTTGCTGTGTGACCGTATATATTAATGCGTTCTTGTCGGCCAAATACACGTTCTGTCTCAAGTAGCGCAGATTTAATATCCTCGTTATTAATATCATATTCTTTAGCGACACTATACGCAGCAAGTGCGTTATAGATGTTGTATAAACCAGCGACTGGGATTTTAAACGTCGCATCGTCCATACGAAACGTAGATGACTCTTCTGAAAGCTTTATAATATCTGTGACTTTGTAGTCGAGTATTGGTCGCTTAAAATTACCTGATTTACAGTAATAGTTTCCTTGTCTAGAGTACGTATATGTTTTATAAGATAGTGTGCCACCACATTTCGGGCAATGATGCTGAGATTTTGGTGGGTGAACAGGTGTATCTACACCGAAAAATTTTCGTTCGTTCGGTAACTCTACCGTATTAAATAACGGTAAATCTCCGTTTTGTAACAGTATCGCATCCGGTACTTTTTTAGCAGCGTTTACGAGTAACTCATATGTTTTCGTAACGTCACCATAGCGATCTGCTTGGTCTAAAAATAGATTTGTATGGATTATGTACTTTGGGTTTAAGTCTTCAACGACTTTATTTAGAGTTCCTTCATCGACTTCTAAAATAGCAAATTTCTTTTCATCTGTACGATTTTTATGTTCGATGAAAGCACCAGCTATCCCTTGAACCATATTACTGCCTTGTATGTTAGACACGATCGTATTATATTTTTTCTTAAAAATGTTTGTGATTAAACGTGTCGTCAATGTCTTTCCATTCGTTCCAGTAATGATGATAACGTCATAATGTTGTGAGATATCTTTAATTATATTTGGAGAGATTTTAAGTGCTATTTTACCTGGGAGGCTAGAACCACCACCAGTAAATGTTGTAAGGAGTCGCTTCGTTATGCGACCTGTTAATAAAGCGAATGTTGTTCTAATAGACATTGAGATTTCCCCTTAAAATTAGTATGTATTATTATATCATTTTCAAATAAAATAAATAAATAAATTTGAATTTTTTAAAAGACGTGCTATAATTATAAAACGTAACAATTACGATATAGGAGGATTGTATGGCTAAAAAATCTAAAATAGCTAGAAACAAACAGCGCGAAGCAACTGTAGAAAAGTATCGCGCAATTCGAGAAGAAATGAAGAAAAATAAAGACTACGAAGGTCTTAAAAAATTACCGAGAGACGCATCACCAACACGACTCGTTAATCGTTGTGAAGTGACAGGGCGTCCGCACGGTGTACTTAGAAAATTTGGAGTATCACGTATTAAATTCCGTGAACTTGCACATAAAGGCCAAATCCCTGGCGTTAAAAAATCAAGCTGGTAATCAAAATGTCCTCTTCTTAAAGAAGAGGACTTTTTTGATTTAAAATGAGATCTCAACCGTTTTTAATCCACCGATGTTTTTAATTTTAGCAACTTCTTCATCAGAAGTTGGATATAAGTAAATTTCTTCTAGTTCAGAAGAGACACTTAAATATGCCTCATCGTCTTTAAAGAAACATAAGTCTTCAGGAGAGTCCGGTAAACTCCAGTCATATAAACTATTCGAGCGTTCGAGTAGCTTATCTTTTGCTTCAGATGTCGTCTTAAAGTAATACACTTTTGCGGTGTCATCGAAAAGGTTTGTCGATGGCCATTCATGTTGTTCCAGCACTTCTATAAATGAGTCCCCAAACCATTCGTTTAAATCTTGAAATGCATGTTCGTACTTTAAAATATCTGTACGCACGACGAGTTGAAACGTATCGCACGTCTCAAATAAAAAGTCGAGTAAAGCCTCATATGTTTTTCCTGATGGGTTTTCTGTTACTGAAATCATTCTTTTCACCTCGATTAAATTTATATATAAGAAAAAGGTATGTCTAAAGACATACCTTATCTATTTATCTTACAAAGAATCCAACGATAACTGCACTTAATACAGATACGAGAGACGCACCGTATACAAGTTTTAAACCGAATTTCGCAATAAGGTCACCAGATTTTGCGTGGATACCTTTAACAGTACCTACGATAATTCCGATCGAACCGAAGTTAGCGAACGAAACTAAGAATACTGAAACCATTGCTTGAGTACGAGGTCCAAAAGTATCTTTAATTGCTTGTAAGTTTTCCATCGCAACGAATTCGTTTGTAACGAGTTTTGTTGCCATTAAAATACCAACTTCATGCGCTTCAGCAACTGGCACACCAATTAATACAGCAAGTGGCATTAAGATGTAACCGAGTATATCTTGGAACGTAAATACCGATCCAGGAATCGCTAAGAATAAGTTGTTTAAGATTGCGATAAGCGCGTTAAATGCGATCAGCATCGCTGCTACGATAACCGCGATTAAAGCACCTTGTAAAATGTAGTCACTTAAAATTTGGAAGAATGACTTCCCTTGGTCAGGGTTAGACTCTGATGCAGTATAGTTTTCTTCCTCAGGTACATCATACGGGTTAATGATATGTATGATGATGTAAACGCTGAATAAGTTCAGCACAATTGCCGTGATGACGTACTCTGGTTGTAATAACGTCATGTATGCTGCAACCATTGATAGAGAAATAGAACTCATTGCTTGTGCTGCGAGCGTATATAGACGTTGTTCACCAAGTAAAGGTACTTGGTTTTTTAGTGAAACGAATACTTCTGACTGTCCAAGGAACATCGAAGCTGCACCGTTATAAGATTCAATAAATGGCATACCAGTAATTTTTGATAAAATCCATCCTAATCCGTGGATGATCGCTGGTAAAATTTTAAAGTATTGTAAAATACCGATTAATGCAGAAACTACGATGATTGGAATTAATACGTTAAAGAAGAACACGAATTGCCCATCACCATTTGCGTCAACGAGTAACGGTCCGAAGACGAAGCTCGTACCGATACCTGCATATTCAAGTAATTTACCGAAACCATACGCGAGACCATCAACAACTTTACGTCCGCCACCTGTAGATAGAATTAAAAAGGCGAATGCGAGCTGTAGACCAAGTAGTAACAGAATTTGTTTCCACTTTCTAAATGCGAGTTTTTTATCAGAACTTGCAATCCATGCTAAGAAGAATGTGACTGCGATACCGATAATACCCCATATAATATTCATAAACACACCTCAATAAAATTTTAAAGTTATTCCATTATTATAACTGCTCAATATATTATATGTAAAGAAAGTTAAGAAATTTAAAAGATGCGCTTATGCATACATAACAAGCATCCAAATTGATTAAAATAGGTCAAATAGGTTATACTATAGTCAAAGAAGGTCAAAAGAGGTGATTCTATGCGAAATATGTCGGATATTATCGAGGCTTATTTGAAACAAAAAATCGAGGAGTCTCATAACGAGCGCGTTGAAATTAAACGTGCACAAATTGCTGAGAAATTCGATTGTGTTCCGTCGCAGCTAAACTATGTTATTAAAACGCGTTTTACAAACGAACTTGGTTATATCGTTGAAAGTAAACGTGGTGGCGGTGGGTACATTAGAATTACTAAAATTGAAACTCACGCTAAAGCAGACTATTTAGAACATATACTTGGGTTAATTGGGGATAGACTCTCTCAAATCAATGCGCAACATTTAATACAGTCTATGTATGACCGAGAAGTGATTACATATAACGAAGCACGTATTATGGATCGCATTATTTTAAGAGAGACGCTATTAATCGATTTACCTGAACGAGATATATTACGCGCACATATTATGCGCAACATTATTGAAGCAATATTATACGAGGAGTGATTGAATGCGGTGTGAAAGATGTCATAAACGTGAGGCGATGATTCATGTGGCGGTCAGTCAAAACGAACATAAAAACGAACTATTTTTATGCCAAGAGTGCGCGCATGAATTATTTAATCAAAGCGTTGAAGACCAAGACCACAATCACTTAAATAATTTTATGTTACACGCACAATCTGAAATGAGAACGTGTCATCATTGTGGATCTACATTAAAAACAATCGTCGACATGGGTCGATTCGGATGTGAACACTGTTATGAAACATTTGGAAGTGATATTCACCAGATGATTAACCGTGTACAACATTTAAAAGATCGTCACGTCGGTAAAGTGCCGAAATCGTACGAATTATATTTAAAACAAGAAGAAAAAATCGAAAGACTCGAAGAAAAGTTAAACGTATTGATTAAAACGCAAGCGTTTGAAGAAGCTGCAGTTGTGAGAGATGAAATCAAAGCGTTAAAGGAGGGTGGTAATGGTGAAGACGAGCCCCTGGCTGAATAACAGCACACATCCACCGATTGAAATGTCGTCTCGCATTCGCCTTGCGCGTAATGTCGAAGGCTTAAATTATCCGCATCTTATTAAGGATGACAAAGAGTACGCACCGATTATAGAGACGATTACAACAGACTATCCGGAGTTTAACGTCATACACATGAATGAGTTAACGGATATCGAAAAAGAACTAATGAACGAAAAGTTTTTAATCAGTAAACTGTTTAAAAATCGTGGTGTGACACTGATTGTCAGTGAAGATGAAACGACGTCGATTATGATCGGAGAAGAGGATCATATTCGTATTCAAGTTGTAAATGTCGGACGTTCGCTTGAAGAACTGTATGAGGTGGCGTCTGACATTGACGATGCGCTAGAAAAAGATTTAACGTATCAATTCGATCGTCAGTACGGATATAAGACGGCGTGTCCGACGAATGTTGGAACGGGACTTCGTGCGTCTGTGATGCTTCACTTACCAGCCTTAACGAGAAATAAACGAATTAAACGTCTACGTGACGTCCTCACGCGTATGGGATACACGCTTCGTGGTATATACGGAGAAGGGACACATCCAGTTGGAGATGTTTATCAACTTTCGAACCAAGTGACGTTAGGTTTAAGTGAGTTAGAGATTATCCATCATCTCGAGGAAATTAAAGAACAAATTATATTTGAAGAAACTCGAATGAGAGATTGGTTTTATCAAAATCGTGCGTTGACAGTGAGAGATACTGTATTTCGATCATATGGATTATTAAAGTATGCAGAGCAAATGTCATTAGAAGAAGCAGCAATGCATTTAAGTCATTTAAAATATGGCGTCGATATGGGAATTTTAGAAATCGAAAACTTTGAATTTCAAACGATATTAAATCAAATACAACGTGCATTTGTGCGTCAAAGTATAGAGTCGGTAGAACCCGCATATATCGATGCAGCAGAAAATAAAGCGCGTGCCACAATTTTAAAACGGCGCTTAGGAGGTATTTAATCTATGTTATTTGGTAAATTAACTGAACGTGCACAACGCGTATTAGCGTATGCACAAGAAGAAGCGATTCGCTTAAAACATTCAAATATAGGAACAGAGCACTTACTACTTGGTCTCGTGCGAGAACAAGAAGGTATCGCAGCAAAAGTTTTACAAGCTTTTGATATTACAGAACCATTAATAGAAAAAGAAATTAGTAAATTCGTGACAGAGGGTACAGAAACGCCAGTCAGCCTTCAATACACACCGCGTGCAAAACGCGTCATCGAATTATCTATGGATGAAGCACGAAAATTACACCATAATTTCGTTGGAACAGAGCATTTATTACTCGGGTTAATACGTGAAAGTGAAGGTATCGCAGCACGCGTTTTATCTTCTCTCGGTTTAAACATCACGCGCGCACGAGCGATGGTCATTCGAATGCTCGGGAACCCGCAGATGTATAAGTCACAAGAAGCAAAACCTGAAACAGATACGCCAACACTTGACGGCCTTGCGACAAACTTAACTAAAAAAGCAGAAGATGGGCGTTTAGATCCAGTCATCGGTCGATCAGATGAAATTACACGAGTCATCGAAGTGTTATCACGCCGTACAAAAAACAATCCGGTACTAATCGGTGAGCCTGGAGTCGGTAAAACGGCTGTCGCGGAAGGACTTGCGCAAAAAATCGTTAAAAACGAAGTACCGTCAACGTTAAAAGATAAACGCGTCATGATGCTCGATATGGGTACAGTCGTTGCAGGTACTAAGTACCGCGGTGAATTCGAAGAACGCATGAAAAAAGTCGTCGATGAAATTAAAAAATCAGGAAACGTAATTTTATTTATCGATGAAATGCATACGTTAATCGGAGCAGGTGGTGCGGAAGGTTCAGTAGATGCATCTAACATTTTAAAACCGTCTCTATCTAGAGGAGAAGTTCAAGTCATCGGTGCGACAACGTTAGAAGAATATCGTAAATATATCGAAAAAGACGCAGCACTCGAACGTCGTTTCCAACCTGTAATGGTCGACGAACCGTCAGTTGAGGACACTATTTTAATTTTAAAAGGACTACGTGACCGTTACGAAGCGCATCACAGTGTGACAATTACTGATGAAGCACTCGAAGCAGCAGCGGTTATGTCAAACCGCTACGTTCAAGATCGTTTCTTACCAGATAAAGCAATTGACTTAATCGATGAAGCATCTTCAAAAGTGCGTTTAAAATCACATATGTCACCACCAGATTTAAAAGATTTAGAAGATCAGTTAGAAAAAGTAAAACAAGAGAAAAACGCAGCTGTACAATCTCAAGAATTTGAAGTAGCAGCGAAATACCGCGATGATCAAACGAAAATCGAAGAGAAGCTTCAACAGTTAGAAAACGACTGGAAGAACGCGCAATCGTCAGACAAACAAAAAGTAACGCGCGAAGACATTGAACTTGTCATTTCAAAAATGACGGGCATTCCACTGCAAAAAATTGCAGAAGAAGAGTCAGAGCGACTGTTAAACTTAGAGAAAATTCTACACGACAGAGTCATCGGTCAAAATGAAGCGGTAGAATCAATTTCTAAAGCAGTACGCCGTGCACGTGCAGGGCTTAAAAATCCTGAACGCCCAATCGGTAGTTTCATCTTTTTAGGACCGACAGGTGTCGGTAAAACTGAGCTTGCAAAAGCACTGTCTGAAGCACTTTTCGGTGAAGATGACGCGATGATTCGTATCGATATGTCTGAATATATGGAAAAACATAGCGTTTCTAGACTCGTCGGTTCACCTCCAGGATATGTTGGATATGACGACGGTGGTCAATTAACAGAACGCGTGCGTAGAAAACCATATTCACTCATCTTATTCGATGAAATTGAAAAAGCACACCCAGACGTATTTAATATGTTACTTCAAGTGTTAGATGACGGACGTCTTACAGATTCAACAGGTCGTACAGTCGACTTTAGAAATACAGTCATCGTCATGACATCTAACGTCGGAGCGACTGAGTTACGAGACAACAAATTCGTAGGATTCGGCTCTCAAGAAGCTTCAGAAGACTACGAAACAATTCGCAATACGATGATGAAAGAACTTAAAAACACGTTTAGACCAGAATTCATAAACCGTGTCGACGATATCATCGTATTCCACAGCTTAGAAAAAGAACATCTAGAAGAAATCGTTTCTCTTATGATTAAAGACTTAAATGCGCGTCTAAAAGACCGTGACATTCAAGTTGAATTAACAGACAGCGCAGTAAAAGCACTCGTCGATGACGGGTACGACAAAGAATTTGGTGCGCGACCATTAAATAGAAGTATTCAAAAGAATATTGAAGACACGTTAAGTGAAGCGATATTAAGTGGACAAGACTTAGTAGGTAAAACGGTGTCTGTCGATTATAAAGACGACGCATTTAAAGTCGACACAGGATCGCTTGAAAAGACAACTGAAAATGCATAAATAGATGTCGAGGGTTTAGAGCTTGTTATAATGCTCTAAACCCTTTTATATCATATGTACGGTACTTTCATAATTGTTTAGAAAATTATATAATAGTGAGTAATTAAACCGAGGAGGTTAACGTTTACAAATGGCAAAAACAAAAACAGTATTTGAATGTTTAGCATGCGGATTCGAATCTCCAAAATGGTACGGTCGATGTCCAAACTGTGGGGCATGGAACCAAATGGAAGAGTCGCTTGTACATAAAGAAACGAAAGCATCTGGACGCGGCACACTCGGTAAAGTGACCGATGAAAAAACACGTGCGACCCAGTTATCACGTGTGACGAAAAAAGAGTCATCGCGTACAAAAACGAAAAGTGGCGAGTTTGACAGAGTACTTGGTGGTGGGATTGTCGATGGTTCTCTTATTTTAATCGGGGGAGATCCAGGGATTGGAAAGTCGACGATTTTACTTCAAACGGCACTCACTCTTGCGGAAGATTACGACGTTCTATACGTCTCAGGTGAGGAATCTCTGGAACAAATTAAAATGCGTGCAGACCGAATTACGACAGATGCGTCGAATTTAAACGTATACGCAGAAACGAATTTATTTTATATCCACGACGAGATCAATAAATTAAATCCAGACTTTTTAATTATTGACTCCATTCAAACAGTATTTCATCCAGATATTACAAGTGCACCAGGAAGTGTGTCTCAAGTACGTGAATGTACACAGTCAATTATGAATATCGCAAAAGGGCAAAACATCGCGACGTTTATCGTCGGACACGTTACTAAAGACGGGCAGATTGCAGGACCGCGTTTACTCGAACATATGGTAGATACCGTCTTATACTTTGAAGGTGACCAACATCACACGTTTAGAATTTTACGCGCAGTAAAAAACAGATTTGGATCGACAAACGAAATGGGTATTTTTGAGATGAAGTACGATGGTCTAAAAGAAGTCTTAAATCCATCTGAAATCTTCTTAGAAGAACGCTCTAAAAATACGCCAGGATCTGCGATTGTTGCGACGATGGAAGGGACACGCGCGATGCTCGTTGAAATACAAGCACTCGTCACGCCAACGCATTTCCATAATCCAAGACGTATGGCTACAGGAATCGACCACAATAGATTATCACTACTCATGGCAGTATTAGAAAAATCTGAAGGGCTACTCATGCAGCAACACGACGCGTATATAAAAGTCGCGGGTGGCGTTAAACTCGATGAGCCAGCGGTTGACCTTGCTGTGATTATGGCAATCGCTTCGAGCTTTAAAAATATAAGTGTACGAGGCGATACGTGTTTCATCGGAGAAGTCGGTTTAACAGGTGAAATTAGACGCGTTACTAAAATCGAACAACGCTTACAAGAAGCGGCGAAGCTAGGGTTTAACCGAGCGATTATCCCAGCGTCAAATTTAGCAGGACTAGCTCCTGTAGATATTGAGGTAGTCGGAGCAAGAACATTAAAAGATGCAATGAAAGAAATTTACAAATAGAAAGGAAGGAAGACGAATGTTAAGAGGATTATTAACACTCGTCTACTTTCTTACCGGAGTCACACTCGGAATATGGTGTTTCCATTCGACAGACTTTCCAGTACCAAGTGCAATCCACAACGTATTTTTCTATGGTGCGATTGGCGGGGTACTATTTTTAGCTTTAACATTTTGGACGATGCCATATTTTGTGCGCGGGTTAAAGAAAGTAGAGCGAAAATTATTATCTAGAAACATTACGGAAATATTCTTTGCGACAATTGGTATGCTACTTGGATTATTGTTTACTGTTTTTATTACGTTATTAACGAACATGTTAGACATACCTGTTGTCCGTGAAGTCATTCCACTAATTTCAGCAGTCGTCCTCGGTTATCTAGGCTATCAACTCGGCTTAAAAAAGACGACAGAGATTCTCGAGTTATTTAACCGAGCACCTAAAAATTTAACAAAAAAACTACTCGATACGAGTGCAATTATCGATGGACGTGTGTTAGACGTTTTAAAAAGCGGATTTTTAGAAGGCGAAATTATTATTCCGCAATTCGTGCTAGACGAACTACAATTAATTGCAGATTCTACCGATCATTTAAAGCGAGATAAAGGACAACACGGTCTCGACATTTTAAACGCGCTTCAAAAACAATCGGACGCCGTTAAAGTAAAAACGGTCAAATACGATAAGTTAGATGTGGACCAGCAGCTCATTGAACTCGCTAAAGAAGAAAATGCCACAATTATTACGACAGACTATAATTTAAATCGTGTAGCACAAGTCCATAAAGTGACAGTATTAAACGTGAACGAATTAACTGAGGCGGTGCAGTTAAACATCCATCAAGGTGACACGTTCGAGATTTTAATTACAAAATCAGGTAAAGAAGACAACCAAGGTGTTGGATACTTAACCGACGGCACGATGGTCGTTTTAGATTCAGGAGAATCTTTTATTAACGAAACGGTACTCGTTGAAGTAACATCGATACTTCAAACCCATTCTGGGAGAATAATATTTACAAAACTTGGAGAGAAATAATGCAGTATTCAGCAGTGATTCCAGCAGCAGGGATCGGAAAACGTATGGGACTTGGCTTTAATAAGATAAAATACGAAATTGACGGAGAGTCGATAATTCGTAGAACTGTCGACATATTCAATCAAGATCCAGACTGTAAAGAAATTATTATCGCAATTGGAAAAGAAGACATCGAAGAATTGAACGAAGAGTTAAAAGACGTCAAAAAAGTAAAACGCATCGTACTCGGGGGTAAAGAGCGTCAACACTCGATATATAACGCGCTTTTACACGTCGATGCGGATTACGTATTTGTACATGACGCTGCACGCCCATTTTTAGACATGGGTACTTTATCACGCTTAAAGACGGCGGTCGTGGGAAAGAACGCAGTCATTTGTGGTGTCAAAGCAAAAAACACGATGAAGACAGTCATCGACGGAAAGGTTAAGGCAACAATTAACCGAGAGACGACGTTCGAGGTGCACACGCCACAAGCTTTTTGTTATAATTTATTAATGGATGCACATGAGTACGCGATTGAAAACGACTTAGCAGTTACGGATGACGCGATGATGGTCGAGGCGTACGGACATGATGTTTTTATGGTAGATTCGTCGTATAATAACATTAAAATTACGACGGTAGAAGATTTAGTACTCGGAGAATCGATATTAAGGAGTCGAGAAAGATGAGAATCGGTCACGGTTATGATGTTCATCAGTTAAAAAAGGGACGACCGTTAATTATCGGTGGTCTTGAAATCGAGCATGAAGAAGGATTAGACGGTCATAGTGACGCAGACGTACTTCTTCATACGATTGCAGACTCGATTTTAGGTGCACTCGCACTTGGTGATATTGGAAAATTTTTCCCGGACAATGATCCAAAATATAAAGACATGGATTCACAAGTATTATTAAGTGAAGTCGTGTCAAAAATGACAGAAAAAGGTTACGAGGTCGGTAATGTTGACGCAGTGATTATCGCTGAGGCACCGAAGTTTCGTCCGTATATCGATGACATTCGACAAAACGTCGCGCGACTACTCGACACAACGATCGACAACGTAAACGTAAAAGCAACAACACATGAAAAACTCGGCGCATTAGGTCGAAAAGAAGGTATCGCGAGTGAAGCGGTGATTTTATTAAAAAGAAAGAAGGCAAACAATGAGTAAAGTAAGAGTAAGATATGCCCCAAGTCCAACAGGTTATCTACATATCGGTAACGCAAGAAGTGCACTATTTAACTATCTATTCGCACGTCACTACGGTGGGGAGTTCATCATCCGTATTGAAGATACAGATAAAGCACGTCACGTCGACGAAGGTGAATCTTCACAGTTAAATTATTTAAAATGGCTCGGGCTCGACTGGGATGAGTCAGTCGACGTCGGTGGTGAGTTTGGACCATACCGTCAATCAGAACGTAATCATATTTATAAACCATATATCGAAAAGCTACTCGCTGAAGACAAAGCATACCGCTGCTATATGACAGCAGAAGAGTTAGAAGAAGAACGCGAAATACAACTTAAAAACGGTAAGCAGCCGATGTATAGTGGTAAACACGCGAACTTAACAAAAGAAGAAGAAGAAGCATTTATCGCTGAAGGTAGAGAGCCGTCGATTCGTATTCGTGTGCCAAAAGATAAAACATACACGTTCAACGACATGGTGAAAGGTGAACTATCATTTGACTCAAACGGTATTGGTGACTGGGTTATCGTTAAAAAAGACGGTACACCAACATACAACTTTGCCGTCGCAATTGATGACCATGAAATGGCAATCACACACGTATTACGTGGAGATGATCACATTTCAAACACACCACGCCAATTAATGGTTTACGAAGCGCTTGGATTAGAGCCACCACAATTTGGTCATATGACGTTAATCGTAAACGAAGAACGTAAAAAGTTATCAAAACGCGACAGCGGTATTTTACAATTCATCGAAGACTATGAAGCACTTGGCTATTTACCAGAAGCATTATTTAACTTCATCGCTTTACTCGGATGGACACCAGGTGGAGAAGAAGAACTATTCACAAAAGAAGAGTTCATTGAATTATTTACAGAAGAACGTTTATCAAAATCACCAGCATTCTTTGACAAAGTAAAATTAGAATGGGTAAACAACCAGTACATGAAACAAAAAGATATCGACAAAGTATTTGAGCTTGCATTACCATTCTTAGTTGAAGCAGGTCGCGTAAAAGAAGACGCTTCAGAAGAAGAATTAGATTGGGCAAAATCACTCGTTCAGTTATACCAACCGCAAATGAGTTACGCAGCTGAAATCGTCGAATTATCTGAGCAATTCTTTAAAGAAGACGTTTCGTATGATGAATCGGCAAAAGAAGTGTTAGCTGGTGAACAAGTCCCTGAATTAATGGATGCGTTAAAAGCAACATTCGCAAACTTAGAAGATTTCACAGCAGACAACATTAAAAAAGCGATCAAATCAGTGCAAAAAGAAACAGGCATCAAAGGTAAAAACTTATTCATGCCAATTCGCGTAGCGACAACAGGCGAAACGAGAGGACCAGAATTACCAAACGCATTAGAACTCCTCGGTAAAGAGACAGTACTCGCACGCATTGAAAACGTCATTCAAAGTCTTTAAGATTGAAAACAACTAAAAATCGTTATATAATTCACTTGTTGTTATCAGTATTTAAATAACGTGAAAACAGAGATTGCCTGGTCGGTGCGAAGGCAACACTATTATTTAAAGAAATGCATAAATTTTAAAGTGAATAAAAGATAAAAATCAGAGTGGAACCGTGCAACGCACCTCTGTCCGTATTAGGGCAGAGGTGTTTTTAATTGCGACAGGCGGTAAAGTTTAATGGGATTGTCAATCGCGAGGTAAAGCGCAGGTTTTTGTTCAGCAATTGGATTGTTGGCGGGGCGCTGGTGCGTAGCAATGCCGTTTATTTAACAGATTTTTGCTGAATCTGTTAGATATCTCCGGATAATTAACAAAAACAAGATGAGATACCCGAAATATGTTAGATAAAAAATTATAATTAACAAAAATCGGGTCACGCGAATGAAATTTGTTAAATAAATCCAGATATCTAAGTTACGTCCATATAATTGTGTAAAATAGAAAAAAAGAGCCATCGTATTCTCTGTTATAATTCAGTTACCAACAAAAATTAACAGGGAGAGAATACAAATGACTCAACTTAATTTTACAGTAGATATGAAAAAAATTCTAGAGGATATCTCTGGAAGTAACCTTAATGAAATGACTAAGGGTCTTCTAACTTTAGTGTTAAATCAAGTGATGCAAGAAGAACGAGATGAATACATGGGTATTGGCTCATATGAAAGAAACGGTAGTCGAAAAGACTATCGTAATGGCAGTTATCGCCGAGGGTTCACAACGTTAGTTGGAAAAATTGAACTCGAAGTCCCACGAACACGTTCCGGAGAGTTTTCACCACAGGTATTTGAGAAGTGGCAAAGAAAGGACCAGGCGCTCGTGCTTTCTTTGATTGAAATGGTAGTCAGCGGTGTGTCTACGCGTAAAGTCACTAAAATTGTGGAAGAACTAGTCGGAGAAAGTGTCTCGAAATCATTCGTATCTAACGTGATGAAACGATTAGATCCAGAAATCCAAGACTTCGCGGAGCGTTCATTAACACACAATATATTTAAATATGTATCAGTAGATGCGATGTATATTAAAGTACGTGAGAATCATAGAATCGTCTCTAAAGCTGTGTATATTGCGCTCGGTATTGGTGTAGATGGTCATCGTGAAGTACTTGGGTTTAAAGTGGATGATGCTGAGAGTAAGAATCACTGGGGACACTTTTTACGTGACTTAAAAAAATCGTGGATTAACACAACCAGAACTCATTACTTCAGATTCACATCAAGGTTTAAAGCAGGCGATTCAAGAAGAGTT
>NZ_MBFG01000002.1:48110-49188 GCF_001696685.1 Nosocomiicoccus ampullae | reverse complement strand
TCTAAAGCTGTGTATATTGCGCTCGGTATTGGTGTAGATGGTCATCGTGAAGTACTTGGGTTTAAAGTGGATGATGCTGAGAGTAAGAATCACTGGGGACACTTTTTACGTGACTTAAAAAAATCGTGGATTAACACAACCAGAACTCATTACTTCAGATTCACATCAAGGTTTAAAGCAGGCGATTCAAGAAGAGTTTCCGGGCACACCTTGGCAAAGATGCACAGTCCATTTCTTAAGAAACATTACGAATGTAATGCCTAAAAAAGGTTCAACTGTTGCGCGTCAATTATTGAGAGATTTTTCATACGACAACACCCCAACATGCACGAGAAGCAAAAGAGAAGTTTTTAGACTTTGTATCAGAGGATCCAAGATTTAATCACGCGGTAGAAATTTTAGAAAGTGGATTTGACGATGCGATTCAATGTTTAATGTGTCCAGCGGCTAGACAAAAGTTTTTAAAAAGTACAAACGCACTCGAACGACTAAATAGTGAGTTAAGACGTCGTGAGCGCGTTGTTAGAGTATTTCCAAATATCGAGTCTGCATTTCGTTTAATTGGCGCACTTCTTCTTGATGCGAATGAAGCCTATAAAGAAACAAATAGAAAAGTGAGCGCGTTCGTGGAAGCTAAAGAATAACAGAGAGTTTTATTATTTTACACAATATTTAAGACTTGACCCTTTGTGGTTGCTTTTTGTTAAAATAACGCCACTGTTGTTAACGCAAAACGGATTTGCGTGAAATAGTTTTTCATCATTTAACACAAAAGCAATTTGCATCAAATCAGTTCCGCATACGTTAACGCAAATGCTCTAATCGTTAAATTAATGGGGCACCCTTTAACGCAAAACGGATTTGCGTAAAATAGTTTTTCATCTTTTAACACAAAAGCGATTTGCGTCAAATCAGTTCCGCATACGTTAACGCAAATGCTCTAATCGTTAAATTAAGGGAGCGTGCTTTAACACAAAAGCGATTTGCGTGAAATAGTTTTTCATCTTTTAACACAAAAGCAATTTGCGTGAAATCAGTCCGGCATACGTTAACGCAAATGCTCTAATCGTTAAATTAA
>NZ_MBFG01000002.1:0-47694 GCF_001696685.1 Nosocomiicoccus ampullae | reverse complement strand
TTTAACACAAAAGCGATTTGCGTGAAATAGTTTTTCATCTTTTAACACAAAAGCAATTTGCGTGAAATCAGTCCGGCATACGTTAACGCAAATGCTCTAATCGTTAAATTAATGGGGCACCCTTTAACGCAAAACGGATTTGCGTAAAATAGTTTTTTCATCTTTTAACACAAAAGCGATTTGCGTGAAATAGTTTTTCATCTTTTAACACAAAAGCGATTTGCGTGAAATCAGTCCGGCATACGTTAACGCAAATGCTCTAATCGTTAAATTAAGAGAGCGTGCTTTAACACAAAAGCGATTTGCGTGAAATAGTTTTTCATCTTTTAACACAAAAGCAATTTGCGTGAAATCAGTCCGGCATACGTTAACGCAAATGCTCTAATCGTTAAATTAAGAGAGCGTGCTTTAACACAAAAGCGATTTGCGTGAAATAGTTCCTTAAAAGCACAATGCGACTAACTTATTCATACTTCGGATTCGTCATTTCTTCGATGAGAATATATAAATGATAATAGATGAATAAAAACGCTGTGCCATATGGGTTTAACACACGATCAAAGTCCGGCATCGGTACGAGTTTTCGCTTCGAAGATAAATCGATGAAGTGATGCTTTTCTTCGAGTTCCGCTTTATTATCTTTATTTGTATTTGAAACTAAGACGTAGTCGATAAACTCGTCGTCGAGTTGATCGATGAATGCTTTTACTTCTTCTGTATATTCTTTTGTGATGATTAATAGACGGTCTGGTGTTGTGATATCTTCGATGGAATGGAACGGTTGAATCGATGGGATACGTTCGTCATTGTGTAAAAAATAATCTTCAAAAAATGTGGCTTCGTTAAATGTCTTTAATAATATGTTCCCTTCAGACATCGTTGCTTGAGCGAGTAATCGTGCAGCGATTTCTATTTCTTCTTCTTGATTTTCTATCGTGTTAAACACATTTGTCATTTGTGTATGTAGTATTTTATCCATAGTAACTCCTTTAGTTATATCGTTTAATATATCGTATCATGATGTATTCGTTGAAGAGAGAGAAATACTTATTTATAATGACAGTATATATGTGAAAAGGGGAACATAAAAGAGATGAAATATTTTATTGATACAGCGAATATGAATGAAATAGAAGAAATATATAAATGGGGCGTATTAAGTGGTGTAACGACAAATCCATCACTTGTCGCTAAAGAAAAAGATATATCGTTTCACGATCGTTTAGTTGAGATTTGTGAACTTGTCGATGGGCCTGTGAGCGGTGAAGTTATTTCACTAGAAGCTGAAGGTATGATTGAAGAAGGTCGCGAACTTGCTAAACTACATAAACATATCGTCGTTAAAATTCCGATGTGTGCTGAAGGTATGAAAGCTGTAAAAGTGTTATCTGAAGAAGGCATTAAAACGAACGTGACGTTAATTTTCAATACGGTACAAGCGTTAACAGCAGCGCGTGCTGGTGCGACGTATGTGTCACCGTTTATCGGTCGTTTAGACGACATCGGTTTAGACGGATTACAGCTAATTGAAGATATTCATGATATCTTTTTCATCCACGATATTAACACAGAAATTATCGCCGCTTCGATTCGTAACGAAGGACATGTACACGGTGCTGCATTAAGAGGTGCGGACATCGCAACGATTCCATTTAAAGTGCTTAAAAAGTTAACGGATCATCCTTTAACAGATAAAGGAATCGAGCAATTTTTACAAGACTGGAATAACCAGTAAACCGAAGACACACAGGAGTGGAAGACATGGAACAAGTCATTCAAATAAACGGGGGTCACACACTTTCTGGTGAAGTGTATGTGAGCGGTGCTAAAAACAGTGCCGTCGCACTCATTCCAGCTACATTAATGGCGAGTAGCGGTGAAGTGACGTTAAAAGGACTGCCGGATATTTCTGACGTGAAAACGTTAGTAAGTATACTAGAAGATTTAAATATAAAAACGAAGTTATCAAATCATACACTTACAGTCGATGCGGAAGATGCTGTTAACGTTCCACTAGCAGATGAAAAAGTAGAATTATTACGTGCATCATACTATATGATGGGCGCGATGCTTGGACGCTTTAAAAAAGTAGTCATTGGTCAACCAGGAGGATGCCATCTAGGCCCGAGACCAATCGATCAACATATCAAAGGGTTTGAAGCACTCGGAGCGACAGTTAAAAATGAGCACGGTGCACTGCACATCGAAGCAGAAGAACTCGTCGGTACAAAAATTTTCTTTGATATCGTGAGTGTCGGAGCGACGATTAACGTAATGCTCGCAGCGACGATGGCAAAAGGGCGTACAATTTTAGAAAACGTTGCGAGAGAACCAGAGATTATCGATGTGGCAACACTGTTAAATAAAATGGGCGCAAACATTCGCGGAGCTGGGACAGAGACGATTCGTATCGAAGGTGTTGGGCATTTAAATGGTGCGGCCCATACGATTATCCCGGACCGAATCGAAGCAGGATCATATATTTCACTCGCTGCCACAATTGGAGATGAAGTGAAAGTTAGAAACGTGATTCCAGAACATTTAGACGCGTTGTTTTCTAAACTAGAAGAAGCGGGTGTTGAACTTGAAATAGACGATGACGACGTCATCGTGAGACGTCCTAAAGCATATAAAGCTATAGAAATTAAAACTCAAGCATATCCAGGATTTGCGACAGATTTACAACAACCGATTACACCATTATTATTTTTAGCTGAAGATACGAGTAAAATTACTGAAACCATTTATCCAGCACGTTTTAGACATATCGACGAACTACGCCGTATGAATGCGCACGTTGAAAATAGAGGCGGTTCTGTCTTTATTCATCCTTCAAAATTAAATGGTGCAGACGTATATGCATCGGATTTACGTGCAGGATTTTGCTTAGTCGTTGCTGGTCTATTGGCAGAGGGGACGACGAGAATTCATAATGTTCACCATATCATGCGCGGGTATTCAAATATTATCAAAAAATTACAGCGACTAGGTGCACATATTGAATTGATAAATAGAGAGTAAAATTACTCTCTATTTTATTTTAAACTGTTTATAATGGTGTGTTATAATTATCTATGATAAAAACCGAGGGGGAAACTATAGATGGAACGTAGTTTATCAATGGAATTAGTAAGAGTCACAGAAGCCGCAGCACTTGAAAGTGCAAAATGGGTCGGTAAAGGGTTAAAAAACGAAGCGGATGACGCTGCAACGACAGCCATGCGCCACGTATTTGATACGATCCCAATGAACGGAACTGTTGTGATTGGTGAAGGCGAAATGGACGAAGCACCGATGTTATATATTGGTGAAGAGTTAGGAACAAAAGAAGGTCCAGATATTGATATCGCAGTAGACCCTCTCGAAGGTACGACAATCGTTGCTGAAGGTGGCTGGAATGCATTAACAGTTATTGCAATCGCAGACCGCGGTAATTTACTGCACGCACCAGACATGTACATGGACAAAATCGCAGTCGGTCCTGAAGCAAAAGGTCACGTCGATTTAGATGCGTCAGTAACAGAAAACGTTAAAGCAGTCGCAAAAGCAAAAAATAAATCAATCGAAGAAGTAACAGTTACATTACTTAAAAGAGATCGTAACCAACACATTATCGATGAAGTGCGTGAATTAGGTGCGCGTATAAAATTCGTTGAAAACGGAGACGTTGCAGCAGCAATTAACACTTGCTTTGACTACACTGGTGTCGATATTTTATTCGGTTCAGGTGGTGCACCAGAAGGTGTAATTGCAGCAGTTGGTATCAAAGCACTTGGCGGAGACTTCCAAGGACGTCTTATGCCTAAAGACGCTGAAGAAGAAGCACGTTGTAAATCGATGGGTGTCGATCCAAAAGAGAAGCTTCTATTAGAAGACTTAGTAAAAGGAGACGACGCAATCTTCGCTGCAACGGCAGTGACAGATGGTGAGTTAATGAAAGGTGTGCAGTTTAAAGGGGACTACGTAAATACGTCTAGCCTTGTCATGCGCGCTAAATCAGGAACAGTTCGTTTCATCGAAGGTAAACACTCAATGAAGAAAAAACCTAAAATGGTCGTTGAAGATAATTAATCGTTATATTTTTAAAGTCTAGGATATTTTATCTTAGACTTTTTTATTCGTTTTAATTTATGAGAATGTTACTGTATAATAATGACTGACTTAATAGGCAACAGTGAATTTTTAAATAGAAGAGAGTGTAACATATGTCAGGAGAAACTGAAAAAGTACATGAAGGCATGAAATATGAAACGTTTGACGCGTTATATAAAAATAATACGACGAAAGATTTAACAGCGAGAGCGAAAAGTTTAAACGTTCAAAACTATAGTAAATTAAACAAAAAAGAACTTGTTTTAGCAATATTAGAAGCTGAGATGGAACAAGATGGTAACTATTACATGGAAGGTATTTTAGATGATATCCAACCGGATGGTTACGGCTTTTTAAGAACGGTAAACTATTCTAAAGGTGAAAAAGACATCTACATTTCTGCGTCACAAATTCGTCGCTTCGAATTAAAAAAAGGTGACAAAGTTACTGGTAAAGTTAGAAAACCAAAAGACAAAGAAAATTATTACGGATTACTACAAGTCGACTTCGTAAACGATAATAACGCTGAAGAAATTAAAAAACGTCCTCACTTCCAAGCGTTAACTCCACTTTATCCTGATACAAAAATTACGTTAGAAACGAATTCAAAAGATTATTCGACGAGAATTATGGATTTAATTACGCCGATTGGATATGGACAGCGTGGTTTAATCGTCGCGCCACCTAAAGCAGGTAAAACATCGATGTTAAAAGAAATTGCGACTGCGATTACTAAAAATTCTCCAGATGCAAAGCTTTTTATTCTCTTAATTGGTGAACGTCCAGAAGAGGTTACGGATATCGAGCGCTCTGTAGAAGAAGCTGAAGTCGTGTACTCGACGTTTGACGAGCATCCACAACATCACGTTAAAGTTGCAGAACTATTACTTGAGCGTTGTAAGCGTCTCGTTGAAATGGGCGAGGACGTAATCGTATTAATGGACTCTATTACGCGACTTGCACGTGCGTATAACTTAGTCGTGCCGCCTTCAGGGCGTACGTTATCTGGTGGACTAGACCCTGCGTCACTATTTAAACCAAAAGCATTTTTTGGTGCAGCGAGAAATATTGAAGCGGGTGGAAGTTTAACGATATTAGCAACCGCACTTGTTGATACGGGTTCAAGAATGGATGATATGATCTACGAAGAGTTTAAAGGTACAGGTAACATGGAGTTACACTTAGATCGTAATTTAGCAGAACGTAGAATTTATCCGGCGATTGATATTAAACGTTCAAGCACGCGCCGTGAAGACTTATTATTAGAACAAAAAGAGCTTGAAGTTTTATGGCAACTTAGAAACTTATTTACAGATAAACATGACTTTACAGAGCGTTTTATTAAGACGATTAAAGAAACGAAATCAAACGAAGACTTCTTTGAAGTACTACGTAAAAAGATGATTGAATCTAGCAGAACTGGAAAACCGTTTATGTAAATTGTAGTGTTGATTTTTTGAAACCATCCGTGTATAATATTTTAAGTATTAGAAAAGGGAAAACCCGAAATAACTCTGTTCCAGATGGTTCAGGGCAAAGGAGATGTGTTTTATGAAACAAGATATTCATCCAGCATATCACAGAGTAAATGTTATCTGTGGTTCATGTGGTACTGAATTTGAAACAGGCTCAACTTTAGAAGAAGATATTAAAGTAGAAGTGTGCTCTAACTGTCACCCATTCTACACTGGACGTCAACGTTTCGCAGCTGCGGACGGACGCGTAGAGCGCTTCAACAAGAAATTTGGTTTCAAATCTCAAAACAACGAAGAGTAATCGATATAAGAGCTACACAGATACGTTCTGTGTAGCTTTTTTTGTACCGTAAATAACAAGGTAACGTACATAATTTATGATATAATTAACAAGAATCTAGAAGAAAAGGACGAAGGATATGTTTGATCAACTCGATATATTAGAAGATAGATACGAACAACTCAATGAACTGCTCAGTGATCCAGATGTAACTAGTAATCCGGATAAGTTAAGAGAGTATTCAAAAGAGCAAAGTGATTTATCAGAAAAAGTAGAAGTGTATAGAGAATATAAATCACATAAAGAAACGATTGCCGAGTCTAAAGAAATGTTAGAAGAGTCAGACGACCCGGAAATGAACGAATTACTAAAAGAAGAAATCAAAGAATCTGAAGCGTTACTTCCTGAGCTTGAAGAAAAACTTAAGTTTTTACTCATTCCAAAAGACCCGAACGACGACAAAAACGTTGTTATGGAAATTCGCGGGGCAGCAGGTGGAGACGAAGCACAAATTTTTGCTGGAGATTTATTCCGTATGTATTCACGCTATGCAGAAACGCAAGGTTGGAAAATCGATGTCGTCGACAAAAGTGCTTCTGACCAAGGTGGTTTTAAAGAAATCAGCTTCGTAATTAACGGTCACGGTGCGTATTCAAAACTAAAATTTGAAAACGGCGCACACCGTGTTCAACGCGTCCCTGAAACAGAATCAGGAGGTCGTATCCATACGTCAACAGCAACAGTTGCAGTTTTACCAGAAGTAGAAGAAGTTGAAGTAGAAATTCGTAACGAAGACTTAAAAATCGATACGTACCGCTCAAGTGGTGCAGGTGGTCAGCACGTTAACACGACAGACTCTGCCGTACGTATTACGCACTTACCGACAGGTTTAGTCGTAACGTCACAAGATGAAAAATCACAAATCAAAAACAGAGAAAGCGCAATGAAAGTTATGCGCTCTAGAATTTACGACATGATGCAACAAGAAGCACAAGATGAATACAGTGAAAAGCGTAAACTCGCAGTCGGGACTGGTGACCGTTCTGAACGTATTCGTACGTATAACTATCCGCAAAACCGTGTGACAGATCACCGAATCGGTTTAACAATTAATAAACTCGATCAAATTATCGATGGTAACTTAGATGAAGTACTAGACTCACTCATGATTGAAGACCAAAAATCTCGATTAGAAGAGTTAAACAATGCCGAGTTTTAATATTGCTCTAAAAGAAGCGAAAAAATTATTGTCTGCAGCACGTAAAGAAACGCGCGCTGCAGACATATTATTAGACGATTTATTTTCAATGGATACGCTCAGTCTAATTTTAAACGGTCATAATGAAATGACGGATGATGATTACAAGCGATATATGAACGGTGTACAACGACTGTTAAACGATGAACCTGTTCAATATATTACGAACAGACAATATTTTTACGGTAGAAATTTTTACGTGAACAACGATACGTTAATCCCAAGAAATGAAACAGAAGAGCTCGTCATGCACGTATTAAAAAACACCGACTCAGGCGTCGTTGCGGACATTGGGACGGGTACCGGAGCAATTGGTATTACACTCAAATTAGAACGTCCTGAATTAGACGTATACATATCTGATATTTCTAAAGATGCTTTAGAAGTCGCGAAGAAGAATAAAGAAAATCTTGAAGCCGACGTTAAAATTTTAAACGGTGATCTATTTGAACCGTTCATCGAACAGGGGATTAAAGTCGACATACTCGTATCAAATCCACCGTACATTAGTGAAGACGAACTTGAAAATATGTCATTATCTGTAAAGAAATATGAACCAAAGCTCGCGCTCTTCGCTGAAGAACAGGGTCTGTATTTTTATCGTAAAATGATAGAGTCGTTAGACGAAATCTTAAATGACGGTGGGAAAGCTTTTTTTGAAATTGGTTGGAAAGAAAAAAAGGACGTGCTTGCGCTTGTTGACACATATTGGCCGAACGCTAAGCGCGAAGTTATTCAAGATATAAATGGTAATGACCGCATTTTATATATAGAGTGGGTGAAGTAATGAATACAAAAGTATGGGAAATCACATCTGAAGACGTTAACGCACCACTTACAGAGGAAACGATTGAAAAGTTGGACGAAATCAAACTAGCATTTGAATACGGAGAAATCATCGCTATTCCAACAGAAACAGTATATGGTCTCGGTGCAAATGCAAAAGATCCAGAAGCGATTATTAAAATTTTCCAAGCGAAAAACCGGCCTGGAGATAATCCATTAATCGTCCATGTACATAGCTACGAGCAAGTTGAATCGTTCACGTCTTATATCGATGATAAAGTAAAAAAACTCATGGATACGTTTTGGCCTGGACCGATTTCTTTTATCTTACCTTTAAAAGATGGGGTTATCGCTTCAAATACAGTCGCTGAAATGGATAGTGTCGCAGTAAGAATGCCGTCTCATCCAGTTGCACGAAAGATTTTAGAGTACACAAATATACCTATCGCTGCACCGAGTGCGAATTTAAGCGGCAAACCATCTCCGACAGATGCAGAACACGTGATTCACGACTTAAACGGTAGAATATTTGGTGTAGTCGTATCTGAAAAATCTGAGATTGGACTAGAAAGTACAGTGTTAGACTGCACACAGTTTCCATATAAAGTCGCACGTCCAGGACACATATCAATCGAAGAGTTACAAGACGTATTAAAAGAAGAGATTTTAGAACATAAAGATACGATGGAACGACCGATTTCTCCTGGCATGAAGTACAAACACTACGCACCACGTCAGCCGATGAGTGTCGTTGAAGGTGGCATTAACTCGAACACGAGACTTCGTGTACCTGAAGGTATAAAAAAGAATAAAGTTGGAGTCATCGCGCCAGAAACTGTCCGCCAATATATCGACAAAGACATGCAGTTTACGAGTCTTTGTCGAGACGAAGAAAGTTACCGTGAAGCGGCTAAAAACTTATACGCCGCACTGAGACATATGGACGCGTCGGATGTTGAAATCATCTATATATACGGATTTAAGCAAAATAGTGAAACAGAAGCACTGATGAACCGTATTTATAAAGCGACAGGCAGTACGATTATTAAAGGGTGATTGCATGATTATATTTGTATGTACAGGTAATACGTGCCGAAGTCCACTTGCTGAAAGTTACGCTAAAACAGTGACGGACAGAGAAGTTGAGTCGAGAGGTTTGTTTGTTACGTCCAATCAAGTCAGTCCGTATAGTGAGGAGATTATCCAAAGAGAAAATTATTCACCTTCTACGCTACCAAAACAGTTGACTTATGAGGACACGCTCGACAATACGCTACTCGTCATGACAAAAAGTCATTATATACAAGTAAAAATGTTAAATGAGGATGCGGATGTTCATCTCTTAAGTGAGTATGCAGGTGAAAGTGGGGATGTCCTCGATCCATTTGGCGGTAATATGGATGATTACACACGTGTGTTTCATCAGATGAAACAGTATATCGATAAAATAAACTGGTAGTAACGAATGATTTTGAAACTGCATTTTAAGAATGTATAATAATATTTAGGAGATGATTTCAATGAAAGTGATTATCGGTTCAGACCACGGTGGATTCAACTTAAAGTCAGCCATCGTACAGCATTTAGAAGATAAAGGAATCGACGTTAAAGACGTTGGACCATTCGATACAGATTCTGTCGATTACCCAGATTATGCAAAACCGGTTGCTGAAGCTGTTCAAAATAGCGAATACGACCGCGGTATTTTAGTATGTGGAACAGGTATCGGAATGAATATCGCAGCGAATAAACATAAAGGTATTCGGGCAGCACTCGTTCACGACACGTTTTCTGCACACGCTACACGAGAGCACAACAATTCAAATATTTTATGTATGGGTGAACGTGTAATCGGAACTGGATTAGCGTTAGATATCGTTGATATTTGGTTAGAAACTGAATTTGAAGGTGGTAGACATGAGCGTAGAATTGAAAAAATTGAACAGTGAGCTTACAACGATCATTCAAGAGTTAGAAGACGCTGATTTTTTCTTTTCAAATGCCTCACTCGTCATCGGATGTTCAACATCTGAAGTACAAGGAGAACATATCGGTAAACATAGTTCGATGGAAGTTGCGGAAGTGATTTTCAAAGCATTCGAACCCGTCGTTGAACGATATGATATGGATGTGTTTTTCCAAGGGTGTGAACATATTAACCGTGCACTGACTACTACTAAAAAAGCAGTCGAAAGAAATCATTTACAATCACAAATTGTAACTGTCGTTCCTGACAGAAGTGCAGGTGGAAGTTTAAGTGAATATGCGTTTAATCATTTAAAGGATAGTGTCGTAGTCGAGCACGTCGATGTCGATTTAGGCATCGATATCGGGCAAACACTAATTGGTATGCATATTAAACACGTACAAGTTCCTGTTCGAGTGAATACGAAAACGCTCGGAGAAGCACAACTTACAATTGCGAAATCTCGTCCGAAATTAATCGGCGGGGAACGCGCGCATTATAACTAAATGAATTAATAAAATTTATATATTAAGGAGAGTTATCAAACATGTCTTACATTAAACAATCAGATGAAGCACTATACGAAGCGATTCAAAAGGAATTCGACCGTCAAAATGAAAATATTGAGCTAATCGCATCAGAAAACTTTGTATCAGAAGCGGTATTAGAAGCTCAAGGAAGCGTGTTAACGAACAAATACGCTGAAGGTTACCCAGGCAAACGTTACTACGGAGGATGTGAGTACGTAGACGTTGCTGAAGATCTAGCACGTGAACGTCTAAAAGAAATCTTCGGTGCAGAACACGCAAACGTACAACCACACTCTGGATCACAAGCGAACATGGCAGTGTACTTCTCGGTGTTAAACCCTGGAGATACGATTTTAGGTATGAACTTATCTGACGGTGGTCACTTAACGCACGGTGCACCGGTAAACTTTAGTGGTAAATTATTTAACATCGTAAGTTACGGTGTATCTAAAGAAGATGAAGCAATTGACTACGATGAGTTACGTGAAATTGCGATTAAAGAACAACCTAAACTTATCATCGCTGGTGGTAGTGCATACGCGTTACAAATCGACTTTAAAAAGTTCAGAGAAATCGCAGATGAAGTCGGTGCGTACTTAATGGTAGACATGGCTCACATTGCTGGTTTAGTTGCAGCTGGTCTACATCCAAACCCAGTTGAGTACGCAGACTTTGTAACTTCAACAACACATAAAACATTACGTGGACCACGTGGTGGAATTATTTTAACTAAAAAAGAACATGCGAGAAAGATCGATTCAAACATCTTCCCTGGTATTCAAGGTGGACCGTTAATGCACGTAATTGCAGCAAAAGCTGTTGCATTTAAAGAAGCATTACAACCTGAATTTAAAGCATACCAAGAGCAAGTAATTAAAAATGCAAAAGTACTTGCAGAAAAATTACAAGAGAACGGTTTAAGAATCGTTTCAGGACGTACTGAAAACCACTTAGTGTTAGTAGATACAAAAGTATTCGGCTTAACTGGTAAACAAGCAGAAGAAGCGTTAGATAAAGTTGGTATTACAACAAATAAAAATACTATCCCATTCGAAACAGAATCACCATTTGTAACGAGTGGTTTACGTATGGGAACACCTGCGATGACAACACGCGGATTTAAAGAAGCGGAAATGGAAGAAGTTGCAGACATTATCATTGAAACATTAACAAAAGAAAAGAACGGAGAAAGCTTAGACGGAATTCACGACAGAGTCGTTCAGTTAACTAGTAAATATCCGTTATATGACCACAAATAGGGAGAGAGACTATGACAAAAGTACGCGTAATGGATCATCCATTAATTCAGCATAAACTCGGATATATCCGAGACAAACACACGTCGACAAAAGAGTTTAGAGAACTCGTCGACGAAGTCGGAATGCTTATGGCATATGAGGTAACGAGAGAATTATCTCTAGAAGACGTTACTGTTGAAACGCCAATCGGTCCGACTACAGCAAAACGTTTAAGCGGTAAAAAGATTTGTCTCGTACCAATTTTACGTGCTGGTTTAGGAATGACTGAAGGAATCCATAAGCTTATTCCATCTGCGCGCGTTGGCCATATCGGTTTATACCGTGACCCAGAAACGCTTGAAGCGGTGGAATACTATGCAAAGTTTCCAAGTGATATTGAGGAAAGAGATATTTTAGTCATTGACCCGATGCTCGCTACAGGTGCAAGTGCTGTTGAAGCAATTACTGCGATTAAAAAACGTGGTGCAACTAAACTGACATTCATCTGTTTAATTGCGGCACCTGAAGGTGTAAAAGCTTTAGAAGAAGCACATCCAGATGTGGATATTTACATCGGTGCATTAGATGACTCACTCGATGAAAATAGTTATATCGTTCCAGGACTTGGAGACGCAGGAGACCGTCTATTCGGAACGAAATAATAAGGGGTAATCGTATGAAAAAGCGAATTATGGTCGTTTTTGGTACTCGACCAGAAGCGATTAAAATGGCTCCACTTGTGAATGCATTAAAAGAGTCAAAGCATCTAGAACCGGTTGTTGTCGTAACCGCACAACACCGCGAAATGTTAGATCAAGTACTCAATGCATTTAACATTACTCCAGACTATGACTTAAATGTGATGAGAGCAGAACAGACGCTCTCTCACATTACAAGTCAAGTATTAAAAGAGATGGAGTCGATTATACAAAAAGAAACTCCTAATATGGTTCTCGTCCACGGTGATACGACGACGACGTTTTCTGCTGCACTGGCAGCTTTTTATCAGAAAGTAAGTATCGGTCATGTCGAAGCAGGTTTACGTACGTATAATAAATTTGCGCCGTACCCTGAAGAGTTAAATCGACAATTGACGACGCGTTTGGCGGATTTGCATTTTGCACCGACTTTACGTGCAAAAGATAATTTACTTAAAGAACAAGTCGATGAAAGTACAATTTTTGTGACGGGTAATACAGTGATAGATGCTTTAAATACAACGGTAGATCCAAATTATAACAGTAAATTATTATCTCAATATAAAGATAAGAGAGTAATTCTACTTACAGCACATCGTAGAGAAAACTTAGGCGAGCCGATGATTCAAATATTTAAAGCGATGAAACATATTGCTGATACACACCGCGACGTTGTGATTGTATACCCTGTTCATAAAAATCCGAAAATACGCGAACTTGCACAACGATATTTAACACACGACCGTATCGAGTTAATTGAACCGTTAGATGTAATGGATTTTCATAACTTTGCTGCGGCAAGTGAAATTATTCTCACAGATTCTGGCGGCATACAAGAAGAAGCACCATCGCTAAATAAACCTGTACTCGTTTTAAGAGATGTCACAGAACGCCCAGAGGGTGTAGAGAGTGGTGTGCTTAAAATTGTTGGGACAGATTTTGAGAAAATCGTCACTGAAACAAATAGACTACTAAATAACCGGGAAATTTATAATGAAATGACTCAGTTAAAAAATCCATATGGAGATGGACAAGCGAGTCATCGAATCGTCGATATTATTTCACATTATTATGGTTTTATATCAGAAAAACCATTAGATTTTATGAACTCATAATATGTTATTAAAATAACAATAAATGCGTTGACACTTAGGCATGTAATAGGTACACTTTATAAGTGTGCAAACAATACATATATGCCTAAATCACACTTGAGGAAAATGTAAAATGACACTTTTTAAAGAATTTATGAACTTTTTTGCGAAGGCTTTTATTATCATCTTTGTCATAGAGTTCTTGTCATTATTCTTTTTTGATCGAATAATTGTCCAAAGTTTAGTCGTTGGAACAATTATCTCTGTATTTATGGCATTAAGTTGGTATTCCAACTACTATAAAGCATTGCACAGTCAGCAACGAATGACTACAACAGGAACTGTTACGCGTGTAATACTCGTATTATTAGCGTGCATTATCTGGTATAAATTTCAGGCTGAATTAAATATTATTGCGATTACTGTCGGTTTAATGTCGACTTACGTAATTATATTTGTGAATGCATTAAGACATTTTAGAAAATGAAAGAGGTGAAGAAATGGATCACGGAACTCCGACTTATGAAGTGAACATCGGTGGCATTCCAATCGTTTTTGATTTAGCAACATGCTTTATGATTGTTGTCACGTGTTTAGTCGTGTTTTTCTTAATGTTTTTCCTTACAAGAAACTTAGCGATTAAGCCAACAGGTAAACCTCAACTTTTTGTTGAGTGGCTAATGAACTTTGTTAAGGGCATTATTTCAAGTAACATTGCTTGGCGTGAAGGTGCACGCTTTCACTTCTTTGCGCTTACATTAATTTCATTTATTTTCATGGCAAACTTTATCGGTATACCATTTACCTTTGTTTCGCCGGAGAATAACCTTTGGTGGAAATCACCAACAGCAGATCCAACTGTTACGTTAACACTTGCAGGTCTTATGATTGTCTTAACGCACTACTATGGTGTGAAGATGAAAGGTATCAAAGAATATGCTAAAGACTACGCACGTCCAGTTTGGTTCTTAGTACCAATTAAAATTCTTGAGGAATTTACGTATAACTTAACACTTGGTTTACGTTTATACGGGAACATTTACGCCGGAGAAATCCTATTAACATTACTACTTGGTCTCGTAACGACTGGTGGAGTTTTAGGATTCGTTGGTGGTATCGTACCGATGATGGTATGGCAAGGATTTAAAACATTTATAGGTGCTTTACAAGCATTTATTTTCATCATGTTATCAATGGTATATCTCGCACATAAAATGCAAGATGACCATTAATATAAAAAATAAAAAATAAACAAACATAATTTAGGAGGAAGTTTTTTATGGCTTTATTAGCAGCAGGTATCGCAGCTGGTCTTGCAGGACTTGGCGGTGCGTTAGGAATTGGTTTAGTTGTTTCAAAAACAGTTGAAGGTGTTGCGCGTCAACCAGAATCTCGTAGTTCATTAATGACAATCATGTTCATCGGTGTTGGGGTAGTTGAGGCGACTCCAATTATCGCGATTGTAATTGCATTCTTATTAATGTTCGCACTATAGATAATTAGAGGCGAAGTCTGTCTAGATTTCGCCGTTTCTTTTGTAACCTTAAGTATTGTGAACTTTCTTGAAAGGAGTGTACATAGTGGAACTATTAATATTAGGCGCTGCACCGTCGTCAATCCCAACGGCTTTTGGTACAGGTCTCGTTTTACTCGGGAGCTTCTTAGTACTACTTTTTGCTCTTTCATATTTCGTATGGGAACCAGTTAAAAAAGTAATGGACGACCGTGAAAAGTTAATTCACGACGACATCGAGAGCGCTGAAATTGCAAAACGAGAAGCAGAAGCGCTTCGTAAAAAGAACGAGGAAATTTTATCTCAAACTCAAGCTGAAGTTAGTGAAATGTTTGAAAAATCTCGTGAAGAAGCGAAAGTACAACAGCAGTCAATTATTGACGAAGCAACAATAAATGCGAAAAGACTTATGTCTGATGCACAAAAAGATATCGAGCAAGAAAAAGAAAAAGCAGTACGTGAAATCAACGACCAAGTCGCTGAATTATCTGTTTTAATTGCTCAAAAAGTGATTGAAAAAGAATTGTCTCCACAAGATCAAAAAGATCTCATTGACAAGTACCTACAGGAAGCAGGGGATAGATAATGAGTTTAGCTAAACAGTATGCAAATGCCCTGTTTGACGTAGTAATTAAACATGACCAACTTGAAGAAGCACGCTTAGATTTAAACGAAGTATCTAAAGTGGTTTCAACAGTTGATGATATTAACGAGTTTTTAATCAACCCGAAAATATCTAAAGAAACAAAATTAACGACGATTCGTGACAGCTTCAAAGGAACGAATGAGTATGTATTTAATATGTTACTCGTACTCACTGAGAAGAAACAATTTTCAATTGTGTCACGTATTCACGAAGAATTTACACATCTGTACAATGAACATTACAATCAAGCGAAAGTTATCGTGGAATCTGTTTACGAATTAGAAGATGAACAAGTAGCTAAAATTGAAGAAATCTTCAAAGCGAAAACAGGTTATGACAAATTACTGATTGAAAACAAAATAAACGAATCTTTAATCGGTGGATTTAGAGTACTCATTGGTTCTAAAGTTTATGATGAATCAGTTGTACTTCAATTAAGAAAAATTAAAGACCGTTTTAAAACAACGAAAAATATTTAAGGAGTGAAATTTCTATGGCAATCAAGGCTGAAGAAATTAGTGCTCTTCTCAGAAGTCAAATAGAAAACTATGAAGCTGACATGGAAGTCTCAGATGTCGGTACAGTTACTGAAGTCGGTGACGGTATCGCAGTTGCTCATGGTTTAAACGATGCGATGGCAGGAGAGTTACTTGAGTTCTCTAACGGTGTGTTAGGATTAGCTCAAAACCTTGAAGAAGACGAAGTTGGTATCGTTATTCTTGGACCATATTATGATATTAAAGAAGGCGACGAAGTTAAACGTACTGGGAAAATCATGGAAGTACCAGTAGGTGAAGAACTTATCGGTCGTGTTGTAAACCCACTTGGACAACCAATCGACGGTAAAGGTCCAATTAGTACAACAAAAACTCGTCCTGTAGAAAGTCCAGCTACAGGAGTTATGGATCGTAAATCAGTATTCGAACCATTACAAACAGGAATTAAAGCGATTGACGCTTTAGTACCAATCGGACGTGGTCAACGTGAGTTAATTATCGGGGACCGTCAAACTGGTAAAACGACACTTGCAATCGACACGATTTTAAACCAAAAGAACGAAGATATGATTTGTATCTACGTAGCAATCGGTCAAAAAGAATCTACAGTACGTTCTACAGTTGAAACATTCCGTAAGCACGGTGCTTTAGACTACACAATCGTAGTAAGTGCAGGTGCATCTGACCCAGCTCCATTACTATACATTGCGCCATACGCGGGTGTATCTATGGGTGAGGAGTTTATGTTCAACGGAAAACACGTATTAATCGTATACGATGACTTAACAAAACAAGCACAAGCTTACCGTGAAATGTCATTACTATTACGTCGTCCACCAGGCCGTGAAGCATTCCCAGGGGACGTATTCTACCTACACAGTCGTTTACTTGAGCGTGCAGCGAAATTAAATGACGATTTAGGTGGCGGTTCGATTACTGCGTTACCATTCGTTGAAACGCAAGCAGGAGACATCTCTGCATTCGTACCGACAAACGTAATCTCGATTACAGACGGTCAGATCTTCTTACAGTCTGACTTATTCTTCTCAGGTGTGCGTCCAGCGATCAACGCGGGTCTTTCAGTATCTCGTGTAGGTGGTTCAGCACAAATTAAAGCGATGAAGAAAGTTGCGGGTACACTTCGTTTAGACTTAGCTGCTTACCGTGAGTTAGAAGCATTCGCTCAGTTCGGTTCTGATTTAGATAAGGCAACAGCTGCTAAATTAGAGCGTGGTAAACGTACAGTTGAAGTACTTAAACAAGGTGAAAACCAACCACTACCTGTCGAAGAGCAAGTAGTAATTCTTTACGCATTAGTAAACGGTTATTTAGATGATGTTGCAGTACAAGACATTACAAGATTCGAAAGTGAATTCTTAGAGTGGCTAAGTGCAAACAACAAAGAATTATTAAACGGTATCCGTGAAACATCAGAGCTTCCAGATCACGAAGCATTCGATGCAGCAATTAACGGATTCAAAAAGTTATTTAACAGCAGTAAATAATAAATAACACTATTTATATAAAGGATGGTGAAATCATGGCTTCATTAAGGGAGATAAAAGGTCGTATTAACTCAACTGAAAAGATGAGTCAGTTAACGAGTGCGATGAACATGGTCGCGAACTCAAAACTCGGTCGTTCAGAACAAAACACTAAAAACTTCCGTCCGTATATGGACCGAATGGAAGAAACAATCCAAGCAATTGGAGCAGGTGGAAATAACGTTCACCCGATGTTAACTGCACGTCCTGTTAAGCGTGTTGGCTATATCGTAATCTCAAGTGATACAGGTAAAGCAGGTCCATACAACGCAAACGTTATTAAAGCAATAACAACTGAAATCAATGAACGCCATAACGGTAACCAAGACGAAATTTCACTTATGGTTCTCGGTAAAATGGGATACGACGTACTTAGATTACGTGGCTATAAGATAGATGACTACCGTCTAGGGTTACCAGATCAGCCATCATTTTCGGATGTGAAAAAAATAGCGGCGGCAGCAATTCGTCAATATGAAGATGAAGAAATCGATGAGCTTCATATTATCTATAACGAATTCATCTCTATCCTCGAGCAAAAAGTAACTGTAAGACAGTTACTTCCAATGTCAGAAGACGATTTAGAAACGAAAAATGAGTACACTCATCTCGCTTCTTATGAATTCGAACCAGATAAAGAAACGATTTTAAAAGAATTATTACCACAATACGCTGAAGCTATTATTTACGGTGCTTTACTTGAAGCAAAAACAAGTGAGCATGCTGCTCGTATGACAGCGATGAAAGCTGCTACGGACAACGCAAACGAATTGATTGGTGAGTTAACATTGTCTTACAACAGACTAAGACAAGCAGCGATTACACAAGAAATTACAGAAATTGTAAGTGGTGCACAAGCACAAGAATAATAATTTATAGGAGGAACTCAAATGGCTTTAGGACACGTGGTCCAAGTTATGGGACCTGTTGTAGATGTGCGTTTTGAAGAAGGTCAATTACCTGAGTTAATGAACGCACTTACAATAGATCATAAAGGTGAAACTGAAGAAGATTCAATTGCACTTACGTTAGAAGTTGCGCTTCACCGTGGAGACAACACAGTAAGAACAATTGCGATGAGTTCTACAGATGGTATTCAGCGTGGTATGGAAGTAGTAAACACTGGTCAACCTATTTCAGTACCTGTAGGTAATGCCACTTTAGGACGTGTATTCAACGTTTTAGGTGAAACGATTGACCTAAAAGGTCAAATTCCTGAATCTGAACTCAGAAACCCGATTCACCGAGACGCTCCAGAATTTGAGGATCTGTCAGTAGCGACAGAGATTTTAGAAACTGGTATTAAAGTAGTAGACTTATTAGCACCTTACACTAAAGGTGGTAAAATCGGGTTATTCGGTGGTGCCGGAGTAGGTAAAACTGTATTAATCCAAGAATTAATTCATAACATCGCTCAAGAGCACGGTGGTATTTCGGTATTCGCTGGTGTTGGTGAGCGTACGCGTGAAGGAAACGACTTATACTTTGAAATGTCTGACTCAGGCGTTATCGATAAAACAGCGATGGTATTCGGACAAATGAACGAGCCACCTGGTGCACGTATGCGTGTAGCATTAACAGGATTAACGATGGCTGAATACTTCCGTGATGTGGAAGGTCAAGACGTATTACTATTCATCGACAACATCTTCCGTTTCACACAAGCAGGTTCAGAGGTATCAGCACTTCTTGGACGTATTCCATCTGCCGTTGGTTACCAACCGACACTTTCAACTGAGATGGGTCAGCTTCAAGAACGTATTACATCAACGAACAAAGGATCAGTAACGTCAATTCAAGCGGTATTCGTACCGGCCGATGACTACACTGACCCAGCGCCAGCTCAAACGTTCGCACACTTAGACGCGACGACAAACTTAGAGCGTAAAATTTCAGAGATGGGTATTTACCCAGCGGTAGACCCACTTGCATCAACGTCACGTGCGTTATCTCCAGCAGTTGTTGGTGAAGAGCACTACAACGTTGCACGTGAAGTTCAAGCAACTTTACAAAAATATAGTGAATTACAAGACATCATTGCAATCTTAGGTATGGATGAGTTATCAGAAGAAGATAAGGAAGTCGTAGCACGTGCACGTCGTATCCAGTTCTTCTTAAGTCAAAACTTCCACGTTGCAGAACAATTCACAGGTCAAAAAGGTTCGTACGTACCAGTTGAACAAACTGTTGAAGACTTCAAAGCAATCTTAGCAGGTAAATACGACCACGTACCAGAAGACGCGTTCAGACTTGTTGGTGATATGACACAAGTTCTTGAAAAAGCGCGTGAGATGGGTGCAGAAGTTTAATAACAGGAGGTTAGTTATATGAGTACAATTGCATTAGATGTAGTTACTCCTAACGGTTCTGTTTTTACTGATGATAACTGCGAAATTGTCATCTTGGAATCAACGCAAGGTGAACTTGGGGTCATGGCAGGTCACGTCCCAACAGTGACACCTTTAAAGATTGGTAGTGTAAAAGCAAAAATCGATGGTCAATTCGAATATTTAGCAATTACTGATGGATTTGCAGAAATCCGTGGCGACAAAGTTACAGTATTAACTCAAGCTGCAGAATTCGCGGATGATATCGATACTGATCGTGCACTAGCTGCACGTAAGAGAGCAGAAGAGCTTCTAAAACGTGCGCATGAAGAAGAAATCGATGAAGTGCGTGCAGAACTTGCATTCCAAAGAGCAATTAACCGTTTGAATATTGCACAATTTAAATAAACAAAAAGTCTAAGGGAAACCTTAGACTTTTTTTAAGGGGTTTTTAAATGTTTTTATCTCAAATCGCATTGATGAAAATTATATTACATATCGCATGTTCTATTTTTGCATTTTATATTTTAGACTGTTTAAAAGTAGATATGATCTTTAAAAAAGGTCATACTGCTAAAATAAGAATGTTTTACATATTGCTCGCGATTCTTCTAGGGACGAGTATGTCGAATTTTATCATTGATATTTTTGTAGAAACACAAAACCTACAACTACTATTTAGCTAAATACTTTACACTATAAATAGAAGTCTATAGAATTAAATTAATGAGAAATATGTGGAGTGAGAATATGGATAGAATTATTGTTAAGGGTGGACGAAAGCTCGCTGGAAGTGTAAAAATAGAAGGCGCTAAAAACGCAGTTCTGCCTATTTTAGCTGCGTCTCTCTTAGCATCAGAAGGAGAATCGGTAATTACTAATGTTCCAAAATTATCAGATTGTAAAACATTAGTTGAACTACTTCGTATTTTAAATGCAGATGTTAAAATCGAAAGAGATAAAGTATACGTAGACGCAAGTTCAGATTTATCGGTATCAGCACCTTATGAATTAGTGAGCAAAATGAGAGCTTCTATGCTCGTTATGGGACCACTACTTGGTCGTTACGGTAAATGTGAAGTTGCGATGCCCGGCGGCTGTGCAATTGGTAGTAGACCAATTGAACAACATTTAAAAGGTTTTGAAAAAATGGGTGCCACGTTTACAACGTTAGATGGTTTCATTGAAGGTAGAGTAGATGGACGTCTTAAAGGTGCTAAAATACATCTAGATTTTCCAAGTGTCGGTGCCACACAAAACTTAATGATGGGTGCAGCACTTGCCGATGGTGTCACTCATATTGAAAATGCTGCAATGGAACCAGAGATTGTCGATTTACAAAACTATATTAACCGTATGGGTGGTAAAGTAACTGGAGCAGGAACTGGACATATTAAAATTACAGGTGTCGATCAGTTATACGGCACAAAGCATCAAGTCATTCCTGACCGTATTGAAGCAGGCACATTTATGATTGCTGCAGCGATAACGAGAAGTGATATTTTAATTCAAAATATCGTCATTGAGCACTTAAGTGCAGTCGTATCTAAATTAGAAGAAATTGGTGTTCAAATTATTGAAGATGGGGATAATGTCCGTGTAAATGCATCGGAACCGTTAAAGCCAACAGACATTAAAACATTACCACATCCCGGATTCCCGACAGATATGCAAAGTCAGATGATGGCATTACTATTAACGATTGAAGGTACGAGTATCGTTACTGAAACTATTTTTGAAAATCGCTTCATGCACGTCAGAGAATTTAATACGATGAATGCAGATATTTCACTGCAAGATAATCATGCTGTAATCCACGGTGGTAAAGAACTTCATGGTGCTCGTGTAAAAGCGACAGATCTACGTGCAGCGGCTGCTCTTATATTAGCAGGACTTGTTGCTGAAGGAGAAACGACGGTTACAGAGCTTCGTCATTTAGACAGAGGATATGTAGATTTTCATAAAAAATTAAAAGCTCTCGGGGCAGATATCGAGCGCGTTACAGAAGCTGAACTCGAACACGTTTAATTTAGAGGTGAGTTATGAAAGAGACATCTAAAATTGTACATCGAAAAATTCCGATGATTGTACGTATACTACTCTATTTATACATCGCAATTTTACTCGTCGTCATCGGTCTAATGATTGGATATGGCATATTAGGGAACCCGTTTGAAGTGTTTAGAATTGAAACGTGGCAGCATATAAAAGATCTAATGAGAGGATAAAGATATGTTAACTTATGACCAAATTAAAGCGATTATTCCGCATCGCCCACCATTTTTATTAATCGATCGTATCGTTGAAATTACCCCAGGTGAAAAATGTGTCGGTATTAAACAAGTGTCTGGAAACGAACCATTCTTCCAAGGACACTTCCCTGAATACGCAGTGATGCCTGGAGTGTTAATCGTAGAAGCACTCGCACAAACTGGTGCAGTTGCTTTATTACAAGAAGAACAATTTAAAGGGAAACTTGCATTTTTTGCAGGTATCGATAAGTGTCGCTTTAAACACCAAGTGACACCTGGAGATACTTTAGAATTAACAGTAGAAATTACACGTGTTAAAGGGCCGATTGGTAAAGGTAAAGCTGTTGCCAAAGTCGGAGACAAAGTAGCATGTCAATGTGAAATTACATTTGCAATCGGAGATCCAGCTGAGTAAAGCTGGATCTTTTTTTATACTAACTTTGATGAAAAAACGACGTATTTTAAAAAACTGTACGAAATTAAGACTTAAAATTTAAAAATTACAGAGGATCACTCTATAAATTTAAAAAATTGAGATTTGTTGAAAATAATATTTGGTTGTATATTGTGTTTAAGAAAGGAGACACATACATTTCTAGTTCAAATATGAATGGACTAATTCTCTCAAACTTGTCTGATAAAGCTGTAAACTAAATTTTTTAAGATTCTTTTCATACTCACACACACTCACTCGCCTTAAGATTTCTACGCTGCGTAAGAGAAATCTTAAGGCGTTTTTTATGTTATCTGACAACGTTAATGATAGACATCTGATTGTAATGTTTTTGTAAAAATAAAGTAAAAGCTTTATATAGCTGTAACCTATGAAATGCTTTAATTTGTTAGTATTGTATCTAGTTGAAAAAAGAGACAATATTTTGGGGGCATATATATAATGAAACGTACAATTTTTGCATTAGGATCAGTTGCGATATTAGCGAGTGGTATGGGACTTTCAACGCATGCTAAGGCAGATGAACCAACTGCAAAATCAAACGAAATAATTGCTGAAATCGCACAAGAATATAAATCATCAGTTCAATCATTTACAGCTGAGAAAAAAGTAGAAAAAGAAATTGCACTTAAAGAAGAACTAAAAGCAAGCGAATTAAAAGCTGAGAAAAAAGCTAAGAAGAAAGCTAAAGACAAAGCAAAAGAAGAAAAAAGCGTTGAAGTAGCATATGAAGATACTAAAACGAATGAAACAAACTATAACAACGAACAAGAAGAGACATATGAAGAAACATATGATGATACATATGACAATTCTAACGCGCATGCATCAGCACCAGTTCAACAAGCGTCTAACGATGGTTTAAACTGGGCAGGACTTGCAGCGTGTGAATCTGGTGGAAATCCAAACATTGTAGATGCATCAGGAACATATCACGGCCTATATCAATTTGACGCTGGTACATGGCAAGCAATGGGTGGAACAGGTGTTGCATCACAAGCTTCTGCTGAAGAACAAACGATGCGTGCACAAATGTTATACGCTCAACGTGGTGCACAACCTTGGCCAACATGTGGTGCTTACTTATAATTACTTGACCGATTAAGATTATTCTTAATCGGTTTTTTATTTTAAATAAAAACGCTATCAAAAGACGTCAAAAAGTTGTAGTCTTATATATAGAACAAAGTAATGGAGGAATTTAACGATGAACGGTTTATGGCAAACAGAAGATAGCCGTGTAGAGTTATTAAAAACACTCGTTAAACATGATTCAATCACACATTCAACAGGAGAGAAAAGTTTTCCAGACTTAGTAAAGAGTGAATTACTCAAACTCGATTATTTTAATACACATAGTGATCACATATATTTTGCGCATACTGAAGATGACCGACGTGCTGTCCTTGCACATTACGCTGGTAATGAAAATAATGATACAGTCGTTTTAATTAGTCACTTCGACACAGTCGGTATCGATGACTTTGGAGAGTATAAACAACATGCATTTAATATGGATAAAATAACAGATATTTTTAAATCTGATCATACGTACTTAAATGATGATGCCGTATCTGATATTAAAACAGGACACTATTATTTTGGTCGTGGTAGTATGGATATGAAACCAGGTCTTATGCTCCATATGTCTTTAATCGAAAAAGCAACGCTTGAAAACTGGGACGTAAACTTATTACTCGTTACAGTGCCTGATGAAGAAGTAGGATCTAAAGGAATGTTAGCAGCAGTTAAAAAAATCAATGAAATACGAAAAGAAAAAGATTTAAATATCGTACTTCACTTAAATAGTGAACCGACATTCCAACAAGCACCTGGTAACAATACGCACTACGTATATACTGGAACGATTGGAAAGTTAATGCCTGCAGTGTACGTTTACGGTAAAGAAACGCACGTCGGTAACGCGATGAACGGTTTAAGCTCGAATTACATTATGAGCTTCATCAATAAAAATATGGAATACAACAAATCGTTTATAGAGCGCTATGAGGATGAAGAAACACCGTTACCTGTTTCATTGATGATGCGTGATTTAAAGGCGCATTACGACGTTCAGACGCCGTTTAGAACGGTCAGTTTATATAACTTATTTATATTTAAACAAAATGCGAGTGAGATATTTAATACGTTCAACACGATTGTCAAAGAGTCGGTGGATGAGGTAAATGAAGTTATTCAAACGTTTGACGATGGTATTTATAAAGAAGAAAAAGTAAATGTAAACGTCTGTACGTATGAAGAGTTACTTCAACAAGCAATCGATAAATTTGGGGAAGATAAAGTCAGTGAACTACTAGAAAGTATTTCAAACAATCAAGACGATCATTTACAATGTATCGAAGCAATCGACAAAATTATGATGTTACTGCGTCATTTAGGACCAACAGTCGTCACGTTTTTCACTCCGCCTTATTATCCAGCAACTAACAGTTCAGAAGATACACTCGTTCAAAATATCGTCGAAACGATAAAAGAAACGAGTAAACTATTGAATCGTAACGTTGAACAAGTACATTTCTTTAACGGTATTTGTGACTTAAGTTATGTGAAATACGCGACGAGCTATGAAAGTGATAGAGTATTTAGCTTGAACACTCCGACGTTTAATAAGACGTATATGATACCTTTTGAAGATATTAAAGAAATATCAGCACCGGTATTAAACTGCGGTCCAATCGGTAAAGATGCGCATAAAGTTACAGAGAGATTATTAAAGCCGAGTGCGTTTAAAGAGTTACCTGTCGTATTAGAGACAGTGATTAAACAATATTTTGTAAAGTAAAGGAGGAGCTACAATGACATTACCAATTGTGCTCACTGTGTCGAGCTATGATCCAACAGGAGGGTCTGGCGTGAATGCAGATTTAAAGGCGTTTCAAAATTTAGGTGTATACGGAATGTCTGCAATTACAAGTTTAACGGCACAAAACTCGAGTGGTATTAAAGATGTATTAGAAATACCAGATGATTTTTTAGAAGAGCAGCTTAAAAGTATATTTGATGACACAATTCCATTTGCAATGAAATCCGGAATGATCACGAGCATACCGATGATTGAAATGCTCACGAAATACGTCAAACAGTATCATATACCATTCGTCGTCGATCCGTACATTTTTACACGCGAAGGACAGCGTATTATTTCAGAAGAGACGACGAGTGTGTTAAAACAACAATTACTTCATCATGCTGCAGTCGTGACACCGAACATCAACGAAGCAAAATCGTTAACAGGTATTGATATTGAGACTGAAAAAGATATCGAAACAGCAGCGAAAATCTTTTTAAGAGAAATCGGTGTAAAAGCAGTAATTATTAACGATAGTAATATGACTGGTGAAGCGTGTGATTATTTATATACGAAGACGACGTCGTTAAAACTCACTGAAGCAATCGTTCAGACAAAAAATAAGCGTGGAAGTGGCAGTACGTTTTCTGCAGTTATCACGGCAGAGATTGCAAAAGGGAATAGTTTAGAAGACGCGTTTAGAAAAGCGAAGAGATACGTCACTGCTGGTTTAAAAAACAGTCTAGATATCGGTAAAAAGAATGGTCCACTGAATCATTTTATCGATATCGAATAATAAGCATTAGAAATGAGAGTCTCATTTGACTTTCATTTTTTTAATTAAACAATCAACAAAATAATTGAATGTTATGTCAAACTCAGTTATACTATATTCAAATAAATAATTGAATGAGGGATTTGTTGTGATACATAGTGACAAAGTAAATGAAGTTAAAAACGAATTAACTGAGTTACCGATCGATCAGATGGTTTCGTTTTTAAAAGCAATCGCAAATCAAAATCGAACGAAAATCGTTACTGCTTTATGTAGTGAGGAAGAGCTATGTGTATGCGATATCGCATCTATTTTAGATATTACAGTCGCAAATGCATCGAGTCATTTAAAAAAACTACATAAAGAAGGGGTCATTAAAGCGAGAAAGTCAGGGAAGCATGTGTACTATAGTTTAGATGATGACCATGTCCGTACAATTATTGAAACGACAGTTACACATATGGAGGAATTATTATGAGTGAGAAAACATATCGAATACAAAACCTCTCATGTGCGAACTGCGCAAAAACATACGAAGAAAATTTAAATCGTTTAAACAGTGTCGAAGAAGCAAAGGTCGATTTCAACAGTGCGAAGATTTATATCACTGGAGATGCAACAATTGAAGAGTTAGAGCAAGCAGGTGCTTTTGACAACATCAAAGTAAGAGATGTGCAAGATTTAACCGTCACGCACGAGAAATTTTGGAAAAAGAAAGAAAATTATCCGGTATATATATCTGCGCTTTTATTAATTGTCACTGTACTCACCTCATATTTTTCAGGACAAGACAGTCACTTATTTACGATTGGATATTTACTCTCAATCATCATCGGTGGATATTCGTTATTTATCGCAGGTTTTAAAAATTTAGTGCGCTTAAAGTTTGATATGAACACACTAATGACAATCGCAGTCATTGGGGCATCACTCATCGGTGAGTGGTTTGAAGCGGCGACTGTTGTGATTCTATTTGCTGTCAGTGAAGCGCTTGAACGCTATTCAATGGATAAAGCGAGAGCGTCCATTAAACACTTAATGGAACTCGCACCAAGTGAAGCAATTATCGTTAAAGATGGCATAGAAGTTATAAAAAATGTAAAAGATATTCTCATCGGTGACGTCATGCGCGTAAAACCGGGACAAAAGTTTGCGATGGACGGCACAGTAATTAAAGGAAGCTCGACAGTAAATCAGGCATCGATTACTGGTGAAAGTAAATCGGTAGATAAAGTAAATGGTGACGAAGTATTTGCGGGTACGTTGAACGAAGAAGGCGTATTAGAAGTTGAGGTGACGAAGTTAATTGAAGATACGGAGTTATCTAAAGTTATTCATCTCGTTGAAAAAGCACAATCAGAACGTGCGTCTTCAGAAGCACTTGTCGATAGATTTGCAAAATATTATACACCGATTATCATACTCATTTCGTTACTCGTCATGTTCGCTCCACCACTTCTATTCAACACACCATGGCACGATTCGTTATATCAAGGGCTTGCGGTCCTTATTATTGGATGTCCGTGTGCACTTGTAATATCAACACCTGTCGCGATTGTCACAGCGATAGGGAACGCTGCGCGTCACGGCGTGTTAATAAAAGGTGGTATCTATTTAGAAGAAACTGCTCGAATTGATGCGATTGCGTTTGATAAAACCGGAACGTTAACGATTGGTCAGCCCGTCGTTACAGATTTAGTAACGTTTGAAGACAATGCTTTAATAAAAGCTGCAGCGCTTGAGAAAAACTCTCAACATCCAATCGCTGTAGCGATATTAAATGAAGCGGATAAAGAACATTTGGATTATCGTAATCTTGAAATTAATGATTTTCAGTCGATTACAGGTAAAGGCGTAAAAGGAGTCATCGATAACGAGACGTATTATATCGGAAGTCCGAAGTTATTTAAGGAATTAGGATTCGAAATAGATGACACAGTGTCACAACTACAAACTGAAGGTAAAACAGTGATTATTTGTGGAAGTGACAAGATTGAAGTGATTATCGGTGTAGCGGATGATTTAAGAAGTGAATCGATATCAGTATTAGATGATCTTAAGTCACTAAATATTAAAACGATGATGTTAACAGGAGATAATCATAAAACCGCTCAAATCATTGGAGACAAATGTCATATCGATGAAGTGAAGGCAGAACTCATGCCAGCAGATAAACTTAAAATCATAAATGAAGAACAAAAGAGACAAAAAATTATGATGGTAGGAGACGGTGTGAACGATGCACCTGCACTTGCTTCAGCGAATGTTGGAATCGCGATGGGCGCAGGAACAGATACAGCACTTGAAACGGCAGATATCGCATTGATGTCTGATAATTTAAATAAAATTCCTTACATCATTCGTTTAAGCAAAAAGACGTTAACAATTATAAAACAAAATATTACATTTTCATTAGGGATTAAACTAATTGCATTACTACTCGTGATTCCAGGATGGTTAACTTTATGGATTGCGATATTCTCTGATATCGGAGCGACTTTAATCGTTACTCTGAATAGTATGCGATTAATGAAAAAAAGAAGCTTAAATATTTCTGAGTAGATTCAAATATATCGCCTATTTTCCTCATGTTTTATCTGTAAATGTGGTTGTAAGTATGGTACAATCACTCTTGTATATAAAATTAGAGGTGAAATTATGGCTAAAAAATGGCTGTTACCGTTAACGATGGGCCTCGTCTTGTTTTTAGCAGGGTGTGACTACTCGAAGCCTGAAAACAGAGATGGTTTTTTCTTTAATACATTTGTTCAACCAATGGACAACTTACTTCATTGGCTTGGAGATCACTTAAACCATAACTATGGTCTTGCGATTATCGTATTAACGTTAATCGTGCGCTTAATCATCTTCCCATTCATGATGAAAACATATAAAAATCAAATGTTGATGCGTGAGAAGATGAAGATTGTTAAACCAGAAATGGAAGACATTCAGCGCCGTATGAAAGTTGCGACGACGCAAGAAGAAAAAATGGCTGTTCAACAAGAGATGATGGCGTTATATAAGAAACACGATATTAACCCATTAAATGTTGGATGTCTACCAATCTTAATTCAAATGCCAATCGTTATGGCGTTATTCTTCGCTTTAAAATATCCATCAGAAGGTGGTATTACTAAATATCCAGAATTCTTATGGATGGACTTAACAGAGCGCAGTATTATTATGATTGCGATCGCGGTACTCGTATACGCGGTTCAAGCATACGTATCTATGATGTTCTTACCAGAAGAACAACAAAAGCAAATGCGATTATTTATGTTTATTTCGCCACTGATGATTCTGTGGATTTCGGTGATTTCACCATCTGCCTTACCATTATACTGGGCAGTCGGTGGTGCGTTCTTAATCCTTCAAACGATTATCGGTAACTTATATTACCGTAAAAAGGTCGATGAAGAAATGGCGCCGATTTTAGCAGCACACGAAAAAGAACAAGCTGAAAAAGAAAGAAAATCACAAGGTGCAAAAGTATTACCGAATAAAAATAAAAAGAAGAAATAACAAAACTCCGTTTAGCTATAGCTAAACGGAGCTTTTTTTATAGTATCGGTGCAATTAAATTTGCGATTGCTTCTTTAAATTTAATCCACTTACTTCTAGATTGATAGACTTCCGGTGAAAGTATGCGTGAATGTAGCGCATCTTTTTCAAATTGAAGTCTATTTTTTATCGCTTCTTTTTCATCGAATATAAACGCGTTGACTTCGAAGTTTAGTGCGTAACTTCTGTTATCCATATTACATGATCCAATCGATACGACTTCGTCATCGATTATCATTACTTTTTGATGTAGGAAACCACGCTCATAAATGTAGACGTTTGCTCCTATCATCGCAAGCTCTCCAACGTTATGATACGTCCCCCAGTATACGAATGGATGGTCAGGAAATGGTGGGATCATAATGTTAACTTCGACGCCTGACAGGAGTGCGATTTTAATCGCTTCTCTCATCGATTGGTCAGGTATAAAGTACGGTGACTGAATGTATATAGACTTTTTAGCTGAGTAGATCATTTTTAAGTAACCGTATTTAATTTGCTCCCATTCTTCATCTGGACCACTTGCTGCGATTTGCATCGTCGTATCACCAACGACTGGAATTTCTGGGAAGTAACGTGGATGGTGTTTTAAATTGTCACGCGTTGCGTGAGAGTTCCAGTCAAGCATAAAACGTAGTTGTAGAGATTTTACAGCGTTTCCTTGAACTCGAATATGCGTGTCTCTCCAGTAGCCAAATTTTTTACTTAAACCGATATATTCTTCTCCGACATTTGTACCTCCCGTATATGCAATTTTACCGTCTATAACAATGTTTTTACGGTGATTACGGTTATTCATACGAGGGTTTATAAGAGAGAGACGACTTGGGAAGAATGCTTCAACTTTTCCGCCGTAATCACGTAACTCTTTAAAGTTTCTAAGTTTTAAAGTACGTGAGCCCATGTCGTCATATAAAATTTTAACGTCAACCCCTTCTTTTTGCTTTTTAAGTAGGGCGTCGTAAATTCTTTGGCCAAGTGAATCTAATCTAAAAATATAAAATTGAAAGTGAATATGGTCTTTTGCATTTTCTATATCATGTATCATCTGATCAAAAAACTCTGTCGTTTCATAAAATGTCTCTACTTTGTTATTAGACGTTATGAATGACTGATTATTGTTTAATAACATATGGATCAGTTTACGATGTTTTTTAGCTTCTTCTGACGGAAGTGTTAGCTTGTCCATCTTAATATCTTCGAGTTGCTCTGTAACGAGTGATTCAAGACCAATTTTATCTTCTTCGGATATTTTAAAAATTTCTTTATTGTATATCGTACGACCGAATAAGACATATAAAATAAATCCGATAATTGGTATGAAGAAGAGGACAAATAGCCATGCCCAAACACTTTGAGCACTTTTACGCTCCCAAAAGATCATACCAATTGCGAGTACGAAGTTAATGAGTAAGATGATAAATGTAAAAATCGTTGCATAAGAAAGTGATGAGAAAAAATCAGCAACGGATTGAGATATATTCATTAATGTACTGAAATAATACAAATTTAAAAATCCTCTCATAATTTTTTAATGTATTTGTGACAAATATGTAAAAAGTTTTTTGAATAACTATAGTAATATTACCACAGTGTCTGTATAATTATAATTAACTCGATAGGAAGGGAGAGTCATTATGAAACAAAATGACACATCCAAACTAAAAGATGCGGTTCGAGTATTGAAAGAACTTGGCATCAAAGTATCTGTTGCCCCTTCAAGATTAGAAATTATGAATCGTATTTCGAAAGTAGAACAGTTAAGATTAAACGAGAATAATATTTAAAAACGCAAACAGCTCACTGAGCTGCTTGCGTTTTTATTTGTTAAATCGAGCTTCTTTTTTACCAGATAATTCATAAAAATAAATACTAAGTACAATACCAATTCCGACCATGTTTGCCCATAAACCACTACCACCGTAACTTAAAAATGGTAACGGTAATCCAGTGATCGGTACGAGTTGAATCGTCATTCCGATATTTTGGAATATATGGAAAAACAGTAACGATAAAAATCCGATTATAAAGTATCCACCGAAACTGTCGTGTGTTAACAGTGAAATTCTAAACAGTCGTAGTAATAATGAGAGTAATACGATGACTACAAAAGTCGTTCCAATAAAACCGAACTCTTCACCGACGATTGTAAATATAAAGTCCGTGTGGTTTTCAGGAATATAAATTATACCGTCCTTATAGCCACGACCTGTAATTCCACCTGATCCGATTGAAATGAGTGAGTTCATCAGTTGGAAACCACTGTCAGAAATGTATTTTTCTGGTTGTAGCCAAGAGTAAATTCTATCGAATTGATACGCGTGTACTCCGAGTTTATCGATTAAATCTGGTCGATATAAAATACCGAGTATCAGTGACACACCGACTGTCGTAACGACAAATACGACGGGTAAAATAAGCCACCAACTAATCCCAGATATGAGGACCATTCCAAAGAATATCGCAACCATGACGAGTGTCGTTCCTAAGTCGTTTTGTAATAGTACTAACAACATTGGTAATGCGGAAACAACTGCCATTTTACCGAGTAATTTAACGTCTAATGATAAGTCGTCTTCAATCTTATATTTGTTATGTTGGCTGATGACGTATGCAAGTGCCATAATATATATGATTTTCATAAATTCAGAAGGCTGAACACTAAAAAAACCGAACTGATACCAACTTTTTGCACCGTTAATAATTGGAGTAATACTTTCAAATGGAGAAAAGTGTAGAAACACTAAACTCAAAATACCAAAAGCATATATGCCCCATATATAATCTTTATAAAAATGGAACGGAATGAGCATTAAAATAAATGCAATTAAAAATCCAAATAAGTAAAATAATAGTTGTCGTTGAGCGAAATTTGTTGAATACTGTTCGCTCGTCATCGCACTGCTAATAATGAGTATGCTGATCGCTGCGAGCATAATAAGTATAAAAATAAGTGTCCAATCAATACGAGCTAATATATTTAAATTTTGACGGGAATACTTTTTTTGATTCAATAGCTTCACCTAAATCTGTGGTAATCTAATATGTAGGACTTATGTCCATCTAATAATTATAACAGTATTTTATTAAAATTATAGGAATGAATATCATGATATCATTAACAATTAAAAAAATCTCCGAACTATGCGGAGGCAAGCTAAACGATCAAGCAAAAGAAATTGAAAATACAAAGATTCACGGAGTTTCAATCGATACGAGAACGATTGAAACAAATAATATGTTTGCACCGTTTGTCGGTGAAAATGTCGATGGACATGATTTTATATTGAATGCGATTGAATCAGGGGCATGTGTTTCCTTATCAGAAAAAGAAGATGTTGATGCACCGCTAATTATAGTAAAGGACGTTCAAAAAGCACTTGGTGACATCGCAAGAGGATATTTAAATACGTTAAATACAAAAGTCGTTGCGATTACAGGGTCTAACGGTAAGACGACGACAAAAGATATGGTCGAATGTGTATTAGCACCTCATTTTAACGTTAAAAAAACAATTGGAAACTACAACAATGAAATTGGAATGCCACTGACGATTTTTAATACGAAAGACGATACGGATATTTTGATATTAGAAATGGGAATGGATAATCTTGGTGACATCCATTATCTATCATCCATTGCTCGTCCTGACATTGCGATTTTAACGAACGTTGGAGAATCTCACATAGAAAAGTTAGGGTCTAAAGAAAACATCGCAAAAGGGAAGTATGAAATTGTCGATGATTTAAAAGAGGACGGGTTATTTATCTATTCCAATGACTATGTCGAACTCGAAAATCTTGTTAAAAAAGATACACCTTATGAACAGGTTACAGTCGGTTTAACTGATAAAAATGACCTCGTTGTGACAAACGTTAAAGAAGATAAAAACGGTGTAAGTTTTACACTAAATGGATTTGACTATTCAATTCCGTCACTTGGTAAGCATAACGCCGTTAACGCGAGCTTTGCGATCGCTCTTAGCAAGCATTTTAATATTAGTGAATCGGATGTAAAGAAAAGTTTAGAACAGTTAACGATCACAAATATGCGTATGGAGCAACATATCGATGAGACTGGCGCTTTAATTATTAATGATGCGTATAACGCAAGCCCTTCATCGATGAAAAGTGCAATTGATACAGTACGTCATTTAGATTATAAAAACAAAGTGCTCGTTTTAGGAGATATATTAGAGCTCGGTAGATACAGCGCTCAACTTCATGAATCGGTTGGAGCATATATAAATGAGGATAACAACTTTACACATATCTTCACTTATGGTGAACATGCGAAAACGATTCATGATACGATTCAAAAAGAAAATACACAACATTTCGAGTCGATAGAACAGTTAAAGAATAGTTTAAATTCGTTAAAAGATGAAAATACGGTCATACTATTAAAAGCATCTCGTGGTATGAAACTCGAAAGACTGAACAGTGAATAGTTGTTGTACAATGATCGTGAAAATGATAGCATTAAGTAGTTATGCATTATGAGATAATAGTTAAGAGTCAAAGGAGACTATACATTTGAAATTTTTTGAAGCACTAGGTGTAAGTGATGAAACAATACTTGCACTTGAAGAAATGGGGTTTGAAACTCCAACTCCGATTCAAGAGGAGAGTATTCCTTTCGCATTAGAAGGTAGAGACATATTAGGACAAGCACAAACAGGTACAGGAAAAACAGGAGCGTTTGGTATTCCACTCGTTGAAACAATCCAGCGTGGACAAGGAACGCAAGCGTTAATTTTAGCGCCGACAAGAGAACTTGCGATGCAAGTGAGCGAGCAACTTAAACATTTTTCTAAATATAAAAAGTTAAAAGTATCTGTTATTTTCGGAGGCGTATCAATCGAACGCCAAATTTCAGAGTTAAAAAGACACCCTGAAATTATCGTCGGGACTCCAGGACGAGTCATCGACCATATTAAACGTCGTACGTTAAAACTAAAACACATCACTAAATTCGTATTAGACGAAGCGGATGAAATGATGAACATGGGCTTTATCGACGATGTTAAGTTTATAATGGACCGTCTGCCTGAGGGGAATCGTCAAACGTTACTATTCAGTGCAACGATGCCAAAAGCAATTCAAGAACTCGTCACACGTTTCATGGATGAACCGAAAATCGTAAAAACGATGAACCAAAATCAATCAGATCCACAAATTGAAGAGTATTATACGATTGTGAAAGAGTTAGAAAAACTAGACGTATTCGTCGATTTTTTAGACGTTCATCGCCCGAAACTTGCGATCGTATTCGGTCGTACGAAACGTCGTGTAGACGAACTGACGAGTGCATTAATTGCTAAAGGATATTTAGCAGAAGGACTTCACGGAGATATTACTCAGTCAAAACGACTCGAAGTATTAAAGAAGTTTAAAAATGACGCACTACAAATTTTAGTTGCAACAGACGTTGCAGCACGTGGGCTCGACATTACAGGTGTTACACACGTGTATAACTTTGATATTCCTCAAGACGCTGAAAGTTACACGCACCGTATCGGCCGTACAGGACGTGCTGGCGAAAGTGGTGTCGCGTTAACATTTGTTAACCCAATAGAAATGGGTTACTTACGTCTAATTGAGGAGACGAAAGGTAAACCGATTCGTCCGCTACGTCCACCATTTAAAGAAGAAGTAAAAGCGGCGCAAGCAGAAGTCATGATCGATAAAGTAAGAAAATACGAAGGAAAAGAAATCGACGAAGAAGTATACGAATTATCGAGAAAATTAGTCGAAACGTTCGATCCTTTAGATATTATTACTGCTTTTGTGAGCGAATATGTTAACGAAAAAGAAGACGATGCGATTCAATTATCATTTGAAAAGCCTCTACCAAGACGTGCAACAGCAAAACAGTCTGGTGGAAAACGTCGAGACTATAATCGCGGTAAAAAAGGTGATAGAAACAACCGTCGTAAACCTCAAAAACGCGACAACCGTGACAGATCGAATCATAAGAAGACATTTAAACAATTTATGAAGTAATTTAGAGCGCCGTCTGGCGCTTTTTTTAATTTATAATAAAAAATAACTCATGTATAATAGGTTAAAAAAGGAGTGTGCTCATGGAATCTGTCGATAAAAATCTACGTCCGTATATGCAACTTAGAGCAGTGCTCGATGGATTAGTTATCTTTTTACTTCCGACGATATATATCTTCGTGTCTTATATATTAGATTTTTATTTTAAATTATCAGTGATTATCTATGCCGTATTAATTGTACTCTATATCGTATTTCGTGTTTTATTACGTCCGATTTTATATACGAGAATTACAAAAATCGGTGTATATGACGATTATTTAATCGTTAAAAAAGGTTTTTTCTTTATAGAAACGGCATTGTATCCGATTGAACGTGTACAAATCGTTGAATTAGAAAAAGGATTTATTGCAAGACGATTTAATCTCGCGAAAATAGAATTAACAAACGCTGCATATACCGTTCGTTTACCAGAAATTGAAACGGTTCGGGCCGAGCAACTAAAAGATACGATTATCACGCGTTTAAAAGAGGTGGATAGTGATGTCTAACGTTCATAAATTACATCCTGTATCTTATCTTTTAACTATAATCGATGTATTTAAAAGATATTGGTACGTATTCGTACTTACTATATACAACCTCGGAACGAGTAAATTACAAGAAGGTGCACTAACAGATAACGCTTTTGGAATCATCTTAATGATCATCAGTATATTTTTAATTAGTACCGGTATCATTGAAAAGTGGACAGTACGTTACTGGTTTGAAGCAGACAAGATCATTTATAAATCTGGGCTGTTCGTTAAGAATGAACGTGAGTTAAGTATCGATCGTATTCAAAGTATCGATATTACTCAACCAATACTCGCCCGACTATTTAACGTTGCAGTTGTAAACATTAAAAGTCCAGCTGAAAGTATTTCCCTATCTGGTGTGAAATACGATATGGCAGAGTCGATTCGAACGTATGTGTATCAGAAAAAAGAAGACGAACACTCTTCTCAAGTACATGAAGAAACTGAAAATGAATCATATGAAACAAATAAGAGCGCTGATTTTAAATTAAATGAAGCAGAAGTCGTCTACGAAATTTCGCCAAAAGAAATGCTATTACTTATCGCAACGAGTGGAGGACTAGGAATGTTTTTAACAGCTGTCGCTGGGGGACTCGGGTACTTCGGATTTGATACGATTATTGTAAATGCGATTGAATCTCTCCAAGGACACGCAAGTACGTTATTTGTTCCGATTCTGATTGCGATAGGAATTGTCATTTTATTTATTGGAATAATTATCGGTGGCATCATCATATTTGTCAGATATTACGGTTACCAAATTAAAAAGCATAACGATGACTTTATTATTCAGTACGGTTTACTCGAAAGAAAAACAATTACGATTAATAAGAAACGCATTCAAAATATTTCTGTAAGAGAAGACGGATTATTTGAGCGTCTGTTTAAAATTCATGCGTTATATGTCGGAATTACGAGCAATGACTTTTCTGATGAAGACGTTGGAGACGTTGTGCTGACACCTGTTATGAGACAAAGAGAGAGTTATAAGTTTTTAAATGAACATTTTAGTGAGTATAATATCGAACGACCTGAACCGAGTGTTCCAATTAGGGCATATAGGAGATATTTCCAAGTGTCGCTCTTGGTCCCTTTTATGGTCATTTCAATCACGAGTGGTATTCTTTATTACTATGATCAAATGATTGCATTATATATCGCACTTCTAGTCGGTGTATTTATAATGATTTTAACTATTATTAGTGGCATATATTCAGCTAAAAATAGCGGTGTTCGTATTGAAAATGGAGATTTAAATATGTTAACGACATCTTCATTTAAACGCAGTCATTATATTTTTAAACGCAGTAAAATTATCGACTGCGCGATTCGCCAAACGATATTTACAGAGCATGCAAACCTCGGAACTATTGAAGTGAAAACAGCGTCTGGTCTTATACCTACAACGGTTGACGTAAAACATTTAGAGTATAAAGAAGCAAATGAAATATTCGACTATGTAAGAAAGGGAGTTCAGAATGGAGAAAGTATCTAGAAAAGCGATTAACTACTGGAGAATTCAAGCTGTATTCGGACTTCTAGTCGCGCTCGTCGTTATTATAATTTGTGGTGTTCTAGCATATTTCTTTGACTTTCTACACATTCCAGCGATGATTGTCGGAGGAATTGCAGGACTTTTTCTTTTATATGAACTGATCTATAGAATGTGGGTTCACCCAAGTTTATTTTATAAGTATTTTGAATTTAAATTTACAGATGAAGTACTCATCGTTAACGATGGTATATTTAACCGTAAGCACACGGTAATTCCACTTTTTAGAATCCAAAATGTAGACGTGACAGAAGGTCCAATCATGAGTAAATTCGGCTTAAAAGGAATTAGTATATCGACAGCGGGTGGTGGCACGTATATCCCTGAATTAGAAAAGGATCGTGCCGATGAAATTCGTACGATGATTCGAAGTATCGTAAAAGATAACCGAAAAAGAGAAATAGCAATTCTTAAAGAGGATGAAGTACATGATTAATGGTCTCGGCACAGATATTATCGAAATTGAACGTATTCAATCAGTTAATAAAGACGACCGTTTGGCACGTCGTATTTTAAGTGATGAAGAACTCGCAAAGTATATGTCAATTAAAAATACCGAGAGAAAGCTTGAGTATTTAGCCGGGCGCTTTGCAGGGAAAGAAGCATACGCAAAGGCACTTGGAACAGGAATTGGCGCTTTAAACTTTAAACATATTGAGATTTTAAACGACGATGACGGAAAACCGTATATAGTAAATACAAATTCACTGATTTCAATATCCCACTCTAAACAATACGCGACAGCGACTGTCATTATAATGAGTGATAATTAAGGAGAGTATAATTATGGAAGATAGATTTTATCGAGATGCATACGTTGAAGTCGATTTAGACCGAATATACCGTAACTATTTAGAAGTTCAGCGACTACACGAAGATAAGACATTTATTGCTGTTGTGAAATCTAATGCATACGGACATGGCGCCGTAAGAGTAAGTCAATTTTTAGAAGAAAATGGGGTAGACTTTTTTGCGGTTGGAACACTCGATGAAGCGATTGAACTAAGAATGCACGGTATAAAATCTAAAATACTCATTCTTGGAATCATCAATCCAGAACATATAAATAAAGCAATCCAGCATCGCATCGCACTCACAGCTCCAAATTTAAAGTGGCTTGAAGCGGCATTAAAACATAATACCGGTGAATATGACAAAAACGTATGGATTCATATTAAAGTGAATAGCCATATGAATCGCTACGGTACAGATGATGTTGAAGAAATTAAAGAGATGATTGAAAAAATAGAAGCTTCAGATCACTTCGTATACGAAGGTATTTTTTCTCATCTTGCACTTGCTGCATCGACGTCTTACGGTGCACAAAAGGAAATTGACAAATTTAAAACAATTGTAGAATCAGTAAAACGCCCACAATTTGTACACGTATTAAATTCAGCGGGTTCGTTACTGTTTGATGGTGATTTTACGAATGCAGTTCGAATAGGAATTTCACTATATGGCTATTACCCAAGTTTAATGGTCAAAGAGAAATCACAAGTTCCACTTAACCCTGCGTTACGACTGATCACACACGTTGTCGATACGCATGAATTAAAGAAAAACGACTTTGTCGGTTACGATGAGACATTTATCGTCGATAGCGATACGAAAATCGCGACGATACCGATCGGATACGGCGACGGCTTATTAAGAAAACATACAGGATATACTGTAAAAGTGAACGACAAACACTATCCATTTGTCGGCCGTATTTGTATGGATGCTGCGATGATTGAAGTAGATGCTAAAGTTGGAGATGAAGTCATCATTATTGATAACCATTACGATAGTCCACAATCACTTGAGCGCTTTAGTGCACACGTCGGCACAATACCGTATGAATCGACAAACTTATTCTCAAGACGACTGCCACGTGTTTACAAACAGTCTGAACAATACGATGTTTCTAACGAAATCTTAAAATAATTCAGAGAATGTTACTTATTATGTTAAAATATAAGTAATGTTATGGATAATAAAGGGAGAGGATTATTGTGAGTTCATATATGTTAGACAAATCAATAGAACAGTCTATGAAAGACGGATATTTAGAGATGTCTGAACTTAACTTAATAATCGCTAGAGAAGGTTTTCATCTTGAATGTGAGGTAGAACGTATCTACTCCCAAAAACTTCAAAATGAACAAAATAAAAACAATAACAAAAAAGATGGTGAGTAGATGAAACGTGGAGAAGTATACCTAGCTGATCTTTCTCCAGTTCAAGGCTCTGAACAGGGCGGTAAACGCCCTGTTGTTATTATTCAAAATGATACGGGGAACAAGTTTTCACCGACGTTAATCGTCGCTGCGATTACTGGAAAAATTGATAAAGCAAAAATACCGACACACGTCGAAGTGAACGCTGAAAAGTATAAGTTTAAGACTAACTCGGTAATACTGCTAGAGCAAATTCGAACGATAGATAAGACTAGGTTACAAGAAAAACTTACATATTTAGATGATGAGAAAATGAAAGAAGTGGACAAGGCGATTCAAATCAGCCTTGGACTAGACGATGATTCAAACAAAAAGCAAAAGAAGAAACATCGTAAATCGAAGTAAGCATTACATACATATTAATGAATAGGAGGAACACGATTGACCTACATTGATAAACTTGCAAAAGAATACGAAACGATACTACAACTATTCATTTATGAGAATGCAGTGGATGAAGCAATCGCACGATGCCAAACGTTCAGTCAAAATGTTATTGAAATAGACACTTCTCCTGAAGAAATTGTATCTTTACATATTCAAATGCTCAATCATTTACATATTAACGACGGTGAAGAAATAAAAAAGTCGTTAGAAATTCTTGAGGAAGTCATGATATCATTCGGATTTACGTACCGTGATTATCGAGCGATGCTCGATCAAATTAATCATCATGACCAAGAATTAGAAGTCGCTGCAAGTGTTCAGCGTACGATGTTAAAGTCAGAAATTCCAATTATCGATAACTCACAACTCGGTGCAATTAGTGTTGCTGCAGGAAAAGTAAACGGAGACTACTTTAACATATTAAAACAATATGACGATAAAGTAGGTATCGCAGTTGCAGACGTCATCGGTTCAGGTATCCCTGCATCTATTGCGATGGCGATGTTAAAGTTCTCTTTAGAACTCTCACATTTAACGTATAGCCCTCACCGTGTGTTAGAGAAAATCAATGACTTAGTAGAAAAAAACATCAATAAAAATATGTTTATTACGATGTTTTATGCCGTTTATGATTATAAAAACTTTGAACTTACATACGCTAGTGCTGGTCACGAGCCCGCATTAGTATATCGATATGAAGACGACATTTTTGAAACTCTCGATACGAGAGATCTTGTCCTCGGTGTGATGCAAGGCGTTTCCTATAAAGAAAGTACAGTTTCACTTAATGATAAAGATATTATTTTCATTTACACTGATGGGGTCTCAGAATTAAGAAAGCACGACGGTACTTTTATAGATATGGAAGACGTTAAAAATATGATTCGCGATAATCGCGACGAACATCCGCAAGATATCGTCCGAAATCTATATCAGCAACTCACTCGTATGCAAGATCAGACTCGAAAAGATGATTTAACGTGTATTTTAATTAAGACGCTACATTAACGTTTATTAAAAAATCAATACGGGTATTGTATTACTATATATTTGTCTGAAATGGAGTAGGATTACTGTTATGAATATTAAGATTGAAGTCAAAGAGGCACAAGAAGTATTTTATGTGAAAGTTGGAGGAGAACTCGACATTTATACAGTGCCGGAATTAAAGAAAGTATTTAACCCGATCGTCTCAGAAGGCACTCATAACTTACACGTCGATTTAAGTGACCTTACATATATGGATTCAACAGGACTTGGTCTTTTTGTTGGGACACTCAAAGATTTAAATCAGTATAATAATGAGTTAAGAATTTCAGGTGCAAACGATCGTGTTATGAAACTATTTGAAATAACAGGACTAAGCGACTTGATTCAAATCACGCAATCGGGAGCGAATGTAGATGAGTAAAAATTATGAATATATAGAAATGAAAATACCTGCAAAACCAAAATACGTAGGGCTCGTTCGCCTAACGTTATCTGGTATTTTAAATAGTGCTGGCGCGACATACGAAGAAATTGAAGATACGAAGATTGCTGTTAGCGAAGCGGTAACGAACGCAGTGAAGCATGCATATTCTGATAGCGATAATGAAATTACTATCGGATTTGCGGTATCAGAGGATCGTGTTGAAATTATCGTTCAAGATTCTGGGAAAAGTTTTGACTATGAAACGGTAAAAAAAGAACTTGGACCGTACGAAGAGTCTGATTCTGTAAGCTTTTTAAGAGAAGGAGGACTTGGGCTTTTCCTAATTGAGACACTAATGGATGATGTGAACGTTAGACGTACACAAGGTGTGACAATTAGTATGGTGAAGTACATTGGTGAAGGTCAGGTGCAAAAAGATGGAGCAATCACAAACTAGAAAAGAACTTTCACGTGATGAAATTAATCGCTTAATTACTGAATATCAAGAAACTGGAAGCGATGAAGCACAAACGCGTTTAGTTTATCACTATGAAAAACTCATCGAGTCACTCGCATATCGATATTCAAAAGGGCAATCACATCACGAAGACCTTGTACAAGTCGGTATGATTGGATTGCTCGGTGCAATTAAACGATTCGATTTATCTTTTGAGCGTAAATTTGAAGCATTTCTAGTACCGACAGTTCTCGGTGAAATCAAACGTTATTTAAGAGATAAAACGTGGAGTGTTCATGTCCCGAGGCGTATTAAAGAGCTTGGTCCAAAAATCAAACGTTCTACAGATGAGTTAACGAATGAGCTAGAGCGATCACCATCTGTTAAAGAAATCGCAGAATATATCGGTGCAACAGAAGAAGAAGTACTCGAAGCGATGGAGATGGGACAAAGCTACAATGCGTTAAGTGTGGATCACTCGATTGACGCAGATAACGAAGGTTCATCTGTGACGTTACTCGACGTAATGGGTGAGGAAGATGATAATTATGCTCAAACCGAGGAACGTTTACTTATAGAAAAGTTATTACCGATTTTATCTGAAAGAGAACAACAGATTATACGATATACATTTTTAGAATCTTTAAGTCAAAAAGAGACTGGAGAAAAAATCGGTTTAAGCCAAATGCATGTATCAAGATTACAACGTGCAGCACTTAAAAAGTTGAGAGATTCTGTTAAAAATACAGATATAGATATTTAAGCCTAATCATAATGATTAGGTTTTATTGTTTAGGAGGACATTATGAACGAAACATTAGTTAAAGAGTTATCGAGTAAATTAAAAATTAAATCAGAGTATGTATTAAACGTACTCAATATGTTAGAAGAAAATGCGACGGTGCCTTTTATCGCACGTTATAGAAAAGAACAAACGGGCGGACTTGATGAAGTTTCAATTAAGCAAATTTCTGATGAGTATAACTATCTAGAAGAATTAGAAAAAAGAAAAGAAGATGTCATTCGCTTAATCGACGAACAAGGGCTACTTACTGAAGATTTAAAAAATCAAATATTACGTCAAACATCTCAAGCACGTGTTGAAGATTTATATCGTCCGTTTAGACAGAAGAAGAAAACACGCGCAACAGAAGCAAAGCGTAAAGGATTAGAGCCGCTCGCTGAAATGATTTATAAACAAGATGTTGACGCTAAAGATATTTATAAAGAGGCAGAACAATATATTAACGAAGAAATCAAAACTATAGAAGACGCAGTTGCAGGTGCAAAAGATATAATTGCAGAAATAATTTCGGATAACCCACAACACCGTATGTACATATTAAGCGTCATTCAAAATCACTCAGAAATTACATCGACTGAGAAAAAGGAACACGATGACAAAACGCAAATTTTTGAAATGTATTATGACTATAGTGAACGCGTAAAAACAATACCATCGCACCGTATACTTGCAATGAATCGTGGAGAGAAAGAAGATGTGTTACGCATCGGTTTCCAACATGATGACGATAAAATTACGAGTTATTTATACCGTCAAGAATTAAAAGAAAAAAGTAAAACAAAGCAATTGATAGAAGAAACAATCGACGATAGTTTAAAACGTTTAATTTTACCAAGTTTAGAACGTGAAATACGTAATGAGTTAACGAAAAAAGGGGAAACGCATGCGGTAAATATTTTCGAAGAAAACCTAAAGAGTTTACTTCTACAACCACCACTTAAAAATCATACGATTTTAGGTGTCGACCCAGCGTTTCGAACAGGGTGTAAGCTCGCAGTTATCGATTCAAACGGTAAGTTTTTAGAGAAGAATGTTATTTATCCTCACAGCTCTAAAAACACGGATAAAAGCGAAGCGATTTTTAAAGAGATTATTGAAGAAAATAAAGTCACATTAATTGCGATTGGTAACGGAACAGCATCGAGAGAGACTGAAGAATTCGTTGCAAACTTTTTAAAGAAATATAAAATAGAAGTGCCGTTTATTATCGTAAATGAAGCGGGTGCTTCTGTGTATTCAGCGTCGGACGTAGCACGTGAAGAATTCCCAGATTTTGAAGTTGAAGAGAGAAGTGCGGTATCGATTGCCCGTCGTATTCAAGATCCACTTGCTGAACTCGTAAAAATTGACCCGAAATCATTAGGAATCGGACAGTATCAACACGATATTAACCAAAAATTCTTAAATGAGTCATTAGATTTTGTTGTTGAAACAGCAGTAAACCAAGTGGGTGTAGATGTAAACACTGCGTCTTACAAATTACTAGAACACGTTTCAGGATTAAATAAAACAATTTCAAAAAACATTGTAGAGTATAGAGAGACTCAAGGGATTACAAAACGATCAGACCTTAAAAAAGTAAAAAGACTAGGACCGAAAACATTTGAGCAAGCTGTCGGATTTTTAAGAATTGTCGGTGGAGAAGAACCACTCGACCAAACGCCAATTCACCCGGAGCAATATAAAAACACATATGCATTACTAAAATCAGTTGGTGCATCGATAGATGAGCTCGGTGAAGAGAGTATTAAGGAAAAGTTAAATACACTCGATAAACGTAAATATAGTGAAGAAAATGATATCGGACTTCCGACATTAAACGATATTATCGATAGTTTAATTGCGCCTTTAAGAGACATCCGAGATAAGTACGATACACCGATTTTAAAAAGTGACGTGTTAGAACTTTCGGATTTAAAAGAAGGTATGAAGCTATCTGGAACAGTAAGAAATGTTACAGACTTCGGAGCATTCGTTGACATCGGAGTCGGCCAAGATGGACTTGTCCATATTTCACAACTAGCTAATCGATATGTAAAACATCCGCTCGACGTTGTAAGTAGTGGAGATATTGTTGAAGTCTCTGTTTTATCAGTAGACGAAAAGAAAAATAGAATATCATTAACGATGAAAAAGTAATTAAAAAAGAGTGAAGCATTTGCTTCACTCTTTAGTTATTTATATTAGTCTTTTTTTACTTGTACTGGTTTACCTTCGAATGGGTGATCTCCATTTACTAGGTCAACATCGTTGATGTCGATGCCGAGTGCCTCTGCGACACCTTTACCGTACTCTTCGTCTGCTTGGTAACAGTTGAAGATGTGACGTTTTTTAATGTGCTCTTCAACGCCTGCCATTTCAATTGCAGTGTTTTTGAAGATCGTTTGTTTACCTTCTTCAGATTGAAGACGGAATAATTTACCTGGTTGCTCGTAGTAGTTATCGTCGTCTTCACGGAAGTCGTACTCATATACTTGACCGAGCTCTAAGTTTAATTCAGGTTGTTTTGCATCTTTTTGTGAATTGTGTGCACCGTAACTATTTGGATAATAGTTGATATGTGAACCTAAGTTGCCGTCAACTCTCATCGCACCGTCACGGCTGAATGGACATACGTTTGTCGCACCTTTTGGTGAGTTTACTGGAATTTGGTGGTGGTTTACACCTAAGCGGTAACGCTGAGTATCTCCATATGAGAATAAACGACCTTGTAACATTTTGTCTGGTGAGAATCCAAGACCAGGAACGATGTTAGTTGGTGCAAACGCTGCTTGTTCTACTTCTGCGAAGTAGTTCTCAGGGTTTTTATTTAACTCAAACTCACCAACTTCGATTAATGGGAATTCACCTTTATACCATACTTTTGTTAAATCGAACGGGTTGTGGTAATGATTTCTTGCTTCTTCTTCAGTCATTACTTGGATGAACATTTTCCATTTAGGGAAGTCTCCATCTTCAATCGCGTTGTATAGGTCACGTTGTGAAGATTCACGGTCTTTACCGACAACATCTACTGCTTCTTCAGCAGTGTAGTTACGAATACCTTGTTGTGTTCTAAAGTGGAATTTCACCCATACACGTTCGTTATCTTCGTTAATCATCGCGTAAGTGTGTGAACCGAATCCATGCATATGACGGAAGTCTGACGGGATACCACGGTCAGTCATAAGAATTGTTACTTGGTGTAACGCTTCAGGTAATGACGTCCAGAAATCCCACTGAGAATTCGGGTTATTCACGTTTGTACGTGGATCACGTTTAACAACGTGGTTTAAGCTTGGGAATAACTTAGGATCACGGAAGAAGAATACAGGTGTGTTGTTACCAACTAAGTCCCAGTTACCTTCTTCAGTGTAGAACTTAAGTGCAAATCCACGAATATCACGTTCAGCGTCAGCTGCACCGCGTTCACCAGCTACAGTTGAGAAACGAGCGAACATTTCTGTTTTCTTACCAACTTCTGAGAAAATCTTAGCTTTCGTATATTTAGTAATATCATTTGTTACTGTGAATGTACCGTAAGCACCAGATCCTTTAGCGTGCATACGACGCTCTGGAATTACTTCGCGGTCGAAGTGTGCCATCATATCTAAGAAATAAGGATCTTGCATAACGATTGGACCACGTGGGCCAACAGTCATTGTGTTCTCACGGTCACCTACAGGGTTACCGAATAGAGTCGTTAACTTTTGTTCTTCAGGGTTATAGTGTTTTGACATAATAAACCTCCAAAATTAAATTAGAATAATTCTAAATAAAGTATAGCACATTAAATTTTGACTTGCAAATTCGACAGAATAATAATTCCCTCATTATATAGAAGTAAAACATACATTATTTAAAAGAAGATATTTAGTATGGATGTTGATAAAAATAAAAAGTATTGAGAAATCTAAATAATCGTATTGACAGAGAAATGTAAAGAGAATATAATAGATATCGTTATCTTAATAAGCGGTTGTGGCGGAATCGGCAGACGCGCTAGGTTGAGGGCCTAGTGGGAGTTTATCCCGTGGAGGTTCAAGTCCTCTCAGCCGCATATACATTTTTGTTTGCATTAAGTTAAACGATTGTGTATAATAATTAAGCGTCAACTTAACAACTAGTTGCGCAGATAAAATAAAATAAAAAACTTTAACTTTTCTATTGACTTAGTTTTTCAACTCTGTATAATAGTAAGAGTTGAAACGAAAACGCGGGTGTAGTTTAGTGGTAAAACCTCAGACTTCCAATCTGATGTCGGGAGTTCGATTCTCCTCACCCGCTCCATTACATTTTGAACATTGAAAACTGAATGACAATATGTCAACGTTAATTCCGATAAAAGAAGTTACTATATAAAGGTAACGAAACTAGAGCGACTAGTATAAAACGCAATTTAAAAGAGCTAGAAAACTCTAACTATTATGGAGAGTTTGATCCTGGCTCAGGATGAACGCTGGCGGCGTGCCTAATACATGCAAGTCGAGCGCGACTTCT
>NZ_MBFG01000019.1 GCF_001696685.1 Nosocomiicoccus ampullae | reverse complement strand
ATCCTATTATATCTAACAGATTTCAACCATAGTCATTCATTTTTGTAAAATACAACATCATTCTAGCTCAATTTATCGACTTTCCTCATAACACAACGCAATTTAAGATAAAAAACACCCTAAAACTTTTGTTTTAGGGTGTGTCTGATTACTTATCTTCTTTTACGATGTGCACGTTGTGGTTACTATCGAATTTACCCTCTTCATCCACAACTTCATAGTCCTTTTTGTTGCCTTGCTTCTTGTCGTATTTATCAAATTGTTTTTCAGTATTCTTTACTGATTTTTCATTTTTGGCTTTTTGTTGCTCTTTCTTAACTTCATTTGCAGCTAATCCGCCTTCGTCTGCAAGAACTGCTTTAGAACCTTTCGTGCTCTTTTCAGCTGTAGAATCCGGAGTTGTGTACACTTCGTCCTTTTTATCTTCTACTTTTTCTTTAACTTCCTTTTTTTTTGATTCGACGTCTTCTTTCACGTCTTCTGCTTTGTCTTTAGCTTCATCGACTTTATCTTCAGCTTTAGATTTCACTTCTTCAGCTTTATCTTGAGCTTTGTCTTTCACTTCTTCAGCTTTATCTTGAGCTTTGTCTTTCGCGTCTTCAGCTTTAACTTTCACATCTTCAACTTTTTCGTTGACTTGTGATTTTACGTCTTCTACTTTATCTGCCACTTGATTTTTAACATCTTTCGCGTTGTCTTTTAACTCATTTAAGTCTTTTGAAGCTTTGTTTTGGAAGTCTACTGCTTCATTTTTAACTTTGTCGACAGTGCCTTTTGCCTTTTCAGCAAGTTCATCGACTTTGCCACTCGCCGAATCTTGAACGTTTTTAGCATATCCTTTTGGATCTTCTTTTGCTTTTTCTATTTCACGTTTTACCGCTTCTTCGTTATCTGCTAATTTTTTAACTGCGTAACCTACACCAACAACTGCTGCTAACTGTAACACTCTCTTTAATAATTTCTTCATAATAAAAAACACCTCTTCGTTGTAATTAGTTTCTCAACTATCTATTACATACCCGATGGTGTTTTTTATAAACGTTTTTTAAATTAATTTTTTTAAATCTGTTAATTCATCTTCTGTTAAGCGTCGATATTCGCCCGCTTCAAGTGTCTCATCTAATACTAGATTTCCAAACTTGACTCGTTTTAACTCGAGTACTTCGTTATTTAAATATTTAAACATTCGCTTCACTTGGTGAAATTTACCTTCTGAAATTGATAAAAGAACTTCATCCTCTTCGATGACTTCAACTTTGGCAGGTTTTGTCGTGAAGTCTTTTAACGGTATACCTGTTTCTAAAAAAGTAATATCTGACTTTGATACATCATGTTTAAGTTTACAATAGTATGTCTTAAATACTTCTTTTTTCGGACTCAGCAATTGATGACTTAACTTACCATCGTTTGTGATGATGAGTAGTCCTGTCGTATCGATATCGAGACGACCAACTGGAAATAATTCACGATACTGAGAATGATCGATTAAATCAATAACAGTCTCATGCTCAAAGCTTTCAGTCGCTGAAATCACATTTTGTGGCTTGTTTAACATAAAGTACATATATTCTTCTAATACAACTGTAAAGCCATCGACTCTAACTTCATCTTCGACTTTTACTTTTAATTTTCTGTCTTTAACGGTTTTTCCCCTTACAGTTACACGACCACTTTTGATCAATTCTCCGACTTCTTTTCTAGAACCAAAATTTGCATGCGCTAAATACTTATCGAGTCTCATAAGAATCTCACCTTACTTCGAATCTTATTTGCACGTTCACCAAGTACTCTGTCCGCCAGACCGGATTTAAATATAACCACTAAATAAATGAACGCTCCGACAATGACACACGTCGCGAGAGTTATAATCGCATTTCTTCTTATTGTAATATCTAATGATAAAACAAATAATCCATAAACGATTTCTACAGCTAGAAGCATAATTAAACTGTATAGAACGATTTCTAACATCGGTGTTAATATTTTTCTAAAACTAAATTTTCCATACTTTTTAATGATAAAGAAATTGAACATCACTCCACAAAATAGCGCAATGACTGTTGAAATAACTGCACCAACAGTGTGGAAGTACATAATTAATGGGAAGTTTAGCGCTGCTTTAATGACTAAGACGAGTAACACTACAAGCACATTAAACTTTTGCTTCTCTATTCCCTGGACGATAGATGCTGTCATACTAAATACAGAAATCACAATACAAACTGGCGCATAAATCGTTAAAATTTTAATACCCATTTCACTAAAACTATAAAATGATGTATATAACGGCACTGCCATAATCATCATACCGACTGCTGCGGGTACGACTAATGTCAGTTGAAGTAACAACATCGTACTTACTTGATGCTCGAGTTCGTTAAACTTCTTTTGTTGAAAACTTTTCGTTATAAACGGCAAGATCGTAATTGAAAACGACACAGCTAAACTGACTGGAATCATAACGAGTTTTTGAGTCGTAATATTTAACATTCCAAACCATGCATCTTGCACGTTTGACGGTACCCCTACAATTGCCAGTGCGTTATTATGTGTCAATTGGTCAATAAACATCATCATTGGAAATGTAATACCGATAACTACAAATGGAATACCAGATAAAATAATCTCTTTATACATTTCTTTATAAGATAATGTAATACCAGTCTTATCTTCTTTAAGAGAAGCTTCAATCAATTTTTTACGTTTAAACCAAAATACTGCTAGTGTAATTATCGCACCTATTGCTGCGACAAAAGCTGCAAATACAGCGATTTGGTTCCCCTGTTGAATCGTTCCACCCATCATACGAATCACAACGTATGATCCGACTAAAACGATTATGATACGTACAACTTGTTCTACAACTGATGAAACACTTGTTGGACCAAATGATTCAAACCCTTGGAAGACACCGCGCCACGTCGCCATAAATGGAACGACGATTACTGCAAATGCGACGACACGAATAATATTTGTAATTTCATCGTGTCCCCATACGTGCTCACCATCTGAAGATGCCGCGAGCTGAATATCAGCAATGACAGGTGCGAGTAAATACAGTACCATAAAGCAAATCAACCCAGATACTAACATAACAACAAGACTCGAACGATAGAGTTTTTGCGTCGTTTGAAATGCACCGAGAGAATTATACTTTGCAACGAATTTTGAAACAGCACCTGGCACACCTGCGGATGCGATTGAAAGCATGATAGTATAAGGTGTATAAGCATATCCGTATAGTGCTAGATTTTCTTCTCCACCCATGATGCTATAAAATGGAATGATATAAATCATTCCTAAAAATTGTGTAATTAGACTCGCTGAAGACAAGAACAGCGTACTTCTAAACATTTTTTGATTTGAATTTGACATTTAAAAACCTTCTTACATAATCATTAAGCTATATTATAATAGATTCATTCGTTTTTTTAAATCAATTGAGGTGAAACACGATGTACGATACGATAATTATCGGTGGCGGAGTATCCGGTATAATGGCCGCTGTCGCTGCAAGTGAAAACAAGCAAAAAGTCTTACTCATCGAAAAAAATAAGCAGCTCGGTAAAAAACTTCTGATTTCTGGTGGCGGTAGATGCAACGTGACGAATAACCTACCGTACGAAGAGATCATTCAAAACATACCAGGTAACGGTAAGTTTTTATACGGGCCGTTTTCTATATTTGATAACCAATCAATCATACAATTTATAGAGTCGCACGGCGTCAAATTAAAAGAAGAAGACCATGGTAGAATGTTTCCTGTTTCAAATAAAGCTAAAGATGTCTTACAAGTGTTTTTAAATTGTTTAGACAATCAACACGTCGAAATATTATTAAATACCGAAGTGAAGGAGATTCTTCATGATAATGCTTCAATCACAGGTGTTAAATTAACAGACGGCAAGACAATTAAAAGTCATAATATTATCATTACAACTGGCGGTAAAAGTGTACCGCACACTGGATCTACCGGAGATGGATTTAAATTCGCTAAAAATCTTGGGCACTCAGTGACAAACCTATTTCCAACAGAAGTGCCAATTTTAAGTAACGAACCTTTTATAAAATCTGGAGACTTAAAAGGTTTAAGTTTAAAAAACGTTAAACTATCAGTTTTAAAGAAAAACGGGAAACCAAGAATTTCTCATCAAATGGATATGTTATTTGCTCATTTTGGAATTACTGGACCTGCAGCGTTACGTTGTAGTCAGTTTGTAATTAAAGAACTTGAAAAACAGAAGACAGAAACTGTTATGATGGAGCTAGATTATTTTCCAGAGTTTTCGAGTCATGACTTACGACAAAAAATTGAAATTGATGTCAAAGCAAATAAAGATAAAGCCGTTCATAACGTATTAAAACAATTTATCGAAAATAGATATGTCGATTTTATGTTTAATCATTTAAAGTTAGATAAAACGATGACTGGACATAATTTTGATAACGAATCTAAAAACAAAATTTTAAATTTTTTAAAATCATTTCAATTTAAAGTCACCGGTACACAACCGATAGAAAAGTCGTTTGTCACAGGTGGCGGCGTCCACTTAAAAGAGATTGACCCAAAAACAATGGAAAGTAAAATAATAAAAGGTTTACACTTTGCTGGCGAAGTATTAGATATCCATGGATATACAGGAGGGTATAACATCACAAGTGCATTAGTTACTGGATACGTCGCAGGACAGCACGCTGGGCAAAACACAAATTAAGGAAGGTATACAATGAAAGAATTAAAAAAATCACCAAATTATTCATCTCTTGAATATAGAGAACAACATATATTACCACTCATGAAAGAAACGATGGGACGCTTAAAGTTTCTGGAATCTTCAATCGTTAAAAATAAAACGATTCAACCAGAGCATTTAAATAAACTCATTCAAAACCATGTGGAACATATGCTTCTTGCAATGAGTTACGAGCAAGTCGTTTCATATCGTATCAATGAAGATAATGAAGAGATACCGTTAGATGACTATTACGCAATGCATGCTTTATTCAGATCAACACCAGATAAATTTGGCACATATAACTACACAGACGCACAAAAAGATACACACGAAAAAGTACTACGCTCATTAGATGAGTATGTTGAAAGAGAAACACATATCATTAAAGCATTACCTTTTGATCATAATGAGTATTACGATGGTCTAGTGAAAGTGCTTGATCATCTCATAAAAAGCAACATTTTAATTTTATCTAAAGTGTTAAATAAACAATTCCGTACCGAAGCACTAAATCATTTAACAACGAGCGTCATCGAACAGCTTTTTGTGTATACAGAACTCGAAAATCCATTCATTACAAGTTATGCTCAATACAGTCTCGCTTTTTATGACCAATCATTAAAACAACAAATGCTTGATGCTGAAATCAAAGAAGATTAACTTTAGGAAAACCTCATCATATTGTATGAGGTTTTTTAGCTTACACTAAATAATTATTTTATTTTACTTAACAATACAGTATAATGAAAGTGATTACATAATTATTAGGAGTGATACTATGTTAACAACACTACTCCCCTTTCTCATGATGACTGCATTTTTTATCGGTATCGTATATTTTAAAAGGTTTTTAGTTAGAAAAATTTAGCCCTGCCTTCATAATTATTTTGGAGAATAAAATTTAAAAAGAAAAAAACTGCGTCACGATAAAAATCGTAGACGCAGTTTATATTTTAATAACGAACTATTTTAATTCGCCACTATATTTACAAGTTTTCCAGGTACGACGATCACTTTTCGAACCGTTTTACCTTCAATTGATTCTTTTACCTTTTCATCGTTTAATGCAATCTCTTCTACTTGTTCTTTACTTAATGTTGGATCCATCATAATACGCGCTTTTGGTTTTCCGAGTACTTGTACGAGTACTTCGACTTCATCTTCGACAAGCTTTGACTCGTCAAATGTTGGCCACTCTGCGTACGTAATCGTATCTGTTTCACCAAGTTTTTCCCATAACTCTTCAGTGATGTGTGGTGCGATTGGTGATAATAGTTTTACGAGACCTTTCATATAATCTAGTGACACTTCATCGACTTTATACGCTTCATTTACGAATACCATCATTTGAGATATTGCCGTATTAAAATGCATATTATCATAGTCTTCTGTCACTTTTTTAACTGTTTCGTTGTACACTTTATCGAGTTTAGGCGTTTCTTTATCGACAACCGTTTCTTTTACATTGTTGTCCTCGTCAATTAATAATCTCCATACGCGGTCTAAAAATCGTCTCGCGCCGTCTACACCTGTCGTTGTCCATTCTACTGAAGCGTCTAACGGCCCCATAAACATTTCATATAGACGTAAAGTGTCTGCTCCGTGGCTTCTTGTAATGTCATCTGGGTTTACGACGTTACCTTTTGATTTAGACATTTTTTCGTTACCTTCACCGAGGATCATTCCTTGGTTAAATAATTGTTGGAATGGTTCTTTTGTTGGAACAACACCAATGTCATATAAAAACTTATGCCAGAATCTTGCATATAGTAAGTGAAGCACAGCGTGTTCAGCTCCACCAACGTATAAGTCAACAGAGAGCCAATGTTTTAATTTTTCTGGATCTGCAATTAACTCATCGTTCGTTGGATCAATGTAACGAATGTAATACCAGCAAGACCCTGCCCACTGTGGCATCGTGTTCGTTTCACGACGACCTTTAACACCATCTTCACGAACTACAGTTAGCCACTCTTCATTGTTAGCAAGTGGTGATTCACCTGTACCTGAAGGCTTGATTTCGTCCATTTTTGGAAGCTCTAATGGTAATTCACTTTCCGGTACTGCAGTTGAAGTTCCATCTTCCCAGTGGATAATAGGAATTGGCTCTCCCCAGTAACGTTGTCTAGAGAATAGCCAGTCACGTAATTTGTACGTTACTTTTGCTTCCCCTACTTTTAATTCTTCTAACTGTTCGATTGCTTTTTGAATCGCGTCTTCGTTATTTAATCCGTCTAAAAATTGAGAGTTTACGTGTTTTCCGTCACCAGTAAACGGGAGTTCTTCGTCACTATCTACAACACGTTTAATATCTAAGTCAAACTTTTTAGCAAATTCATAGTCTCTTTCGTCATGTCCAGGAACTGCCATAATCGCACCTGTTCCGTACGACGCAAGTACATAATCTGCTATGAAAATTGGCATCGATTCGCCACTAAATGGATTCACAGCATAGCTTCCAGTAAATACACCTGTTTTATCTTTTTGAAGTTCTGTACGTTCTAGATCTGATTTATGAGATGCTTTTTCAACATACTCTTCGACAACAGATTTTTGATCATCTGTCGTAATTTTTTGAACTAAATCATGCTCTGGTGCAAGCACTGCATACGTCGAACCAAATAACGTATCTGGACGTGTCGTAAATACTGTAAATGTTTCTTCAGTGTCTTTAACATTAAACGTCACGTGTGCACCTTCAGAACGGCCAATCCAGTTTCGCTGCATATCTTTTAATGATTCAGGCCAATCTAAATCGTCTAAATCTTCGAGTAAACGATCTGCATACTCTGTAATTTTTAATACCCATTGACGCATCGGTTTACGAATTACTGGGTGTCCACCACGTTCAGATAATCCGTCGATGACTTCTTCGTTCGCAAGTACTGTACCAAGTGCTGGACACCAGTTTACAGGCACTTCATCGACATACGCGAGTCCTTTTTCGTAAAGTTTGATGAAAATCCACTGTGTCCATTTGTAATAATGCGGATCTGTCGTGTTTACTTCACGGTCCCAGTCATATGAGAAACCGAGCTCTTGAATTTGACGACGGAAGTTATCGATATTCTTATTGTTAAACTCATGAATATCGTTTCCTGTATCAATTGCGTACTGTTCAGCTGGTAAACCGAACGCATCCCACCCCATCGGATGAAGAACGTTATATCCATTCATACGCTTATAGCGCGCTAAAATATCAGTCGCTGTATACCCTTTTGGGTGACCGACGTGAAGCCCAGAACCTGAAGGGTACGGGAACATATCTAGCACATAATATTTCTCTTTACTAAAATCGCTCGTGTCCGTTTTAAACGTTTTGTTTTCTAGCCAATAATCTTGCCACTTTTTTTCAATTTTACGATGATTAAATGACATTTTCTTCCTCCTATATAAAAATCCCAATGTCAAAAGACATTGGGACGATCTATTAGACCGCGGTACCACCCGCATTCACATCATTGTGCAGCTTCATTTAGAATTTTAATTGTAATTAATGGACGAGTTCGTAAATTTTTGACGTTAGTTTTCACCAGCCACTAACTCTCTAAAAGTCATACGTTTACTACTATTTCCTAAAATTATTATAATTCGTTTAATTACTTTTTGCAAATTTCTTTTTAAGTAAAACAACATATTAAATACTATATATTCATCTATAATATAAATTAAGTAATATTTTGGAGGCCGTTATGCTAAATAGAGTTTTAGATCAAAGTAAACAGTTCGCTTATGATATACTTCACCCTCACTCGATCGCGGTAGATGCGACATGTGGCAATGGAAATGACACTTCATTTTTACTAGACCATATTTCAAAAGGTAAAGTATACGCATTCGATATACAAAGTGAAGCGATTAAATCGACGAAAGAAAAAATCGCCCATCATAAAAATCTAGAACAGCTCACTCTCATTCATGATAGCCATGAGAATGTTTTACAGTATGTCGACAAACATATCGACGTCGCCATGTTTAACTTAGGTTTTTTACCGAAAGCTAACAAAACAATTACGACACTTTCTCATTCAACAATCACTGCTATCGAAGCAATACTATCTCAGTTATCCGTCGGCGGTCGTATTATTATTACGATTTACCATGGCCATGAAAATGGAAAAGATGAAAAACGCGCAGTCTTATCATATGCAGAAAAACTCGACCAACACTTTTTTAACGTTTTAATGTATCGTTTCATCAATCAAATAAATGATGCACCTTTTATTTTAGTCATTGAAAGAAGACGATCTAGCCCATGAATCCGATGCGATGTTGAATATCATCTAAAAATCGTTCGACATGATAAAACGGCACGCTTATATTTTCTCTTTGGAAAATACCGTGTTCTATATTATTCAGTCGGACGATTTTTAAATAATCATTGTCCACTTTTTTTATGATATGTACATTTCGGTCCACATCAATGATGTCATTCTCATTTGAATGGATACATAGTACATCTACATGAATTAAATTCATATCATTTTCTATATTATTCATACGTTCGTTGATTAAGCTATACCAATGATAACTCACTTCTTCAGTAAGTAGTTCGTCTTTAGAATAACGCTCTAACCATTTGTTATCTGATGTAAAACTCGACAAATCGACACCAAGTTTAAATTTCGATTCGTCTCTCGATAAGCGAATTGAGGATTTTAGTAGATTTTTACGGTTTATAAACGACTGTTTAAACGTAAATAATGGATTTAAAAATATAGCACCATCAATTTGTATCGACTCTTCTTTTAATGCTTCAGCTAATATGAGTCCACCTAAACCTTGTCCGACAACGATTACTGGTAGTTCATATCGATTGGCTACATCTACCCATTCTGTGAGACGTTCGATATATTGTTTAAAATCTTCGACATGTCCTTTATTCATACGTGTCGTTTGACCTTGGCCTGGTAAATCTCCCATTAACACATGGTAGCCAATACTATTAAATTTTGAAATTAGATCGATGTAATACTTATGGTGTTCAATCATGTCATGTAATATTACAATTGTTCCTTTTGCTTTATTTTCAATTTCCCATTTCCACATAATTTTCCTCCTTACATATTGTAAAAAATTTGATATTATATAATTATAACAAAGTTAAAGGACGCGTTTATAATGATATTAAACTATAAAGAACACGTTCCAAAAATTCATGATAGCACTTTTATTGCTCAGAATGCTACAATAATCGGTGATGTTGAAATCGGTGCACACTGTTCTGTTTGGTTTGGTGCGGTAATACGAGGTGACGTTGCGCCAGTCAAAATTGGAGATTATACAAATATCCAAGATCAATCGGTCCTTCATCAGTCTCCTAATATGCCACTCACTATAGAAGATCATGTCACAATTGGGCACAGAGTGACGTTACACAGTTGTACAGTTAGAAGTGGTGCGTTAGTCGGTATGGACTCAACGATATTAGACGGTGCAGTAATTAGTGAGAACGCATTTATTGGTGCAGGTTCACTCGTTACTTCAAATACTGAAATACCACCGAATAGCCTAGCATTCGGCCGACCAGCAAAAGTGATTCGACAATTAACGGATGAAGACATACAAGAAATGACACGTATTAACGCAACATATGTCAATCATATTCCGCATTACAAAGGGTAGTTCTTATTATTTTTATATTTTATACATTTTGGAGGAATTTTTAATGGCAGTTTTACGCGACTTTTTTATTGGTTTATCTCAAATTAAACCAGTAAACGATGCAACGAAGAAAATGGGATTACGTTTTGGTGCTCAACACGTTGTCGGAGGAACAAAAACAAACGACACTGTTGAAAAAATCCGTCAACTAAACCAAAAAGGCTTTTCTATTACAGTTGATAACCTTGGTGAATTTATTGAAGATCGTGCTCAAGCAGAAATAGAAAAAAATCTAATTCTCGACATGATTGATGCGATTCATAAAAATCACTTAGATGCACATTTTTCAGTTAAATTAACACAACTTGGTTTAAACCTTGGAGATGACTTCATCTTACAAAACATGCGTGAAATTATGGAAGCTGCTAAAAAAGCAGATAACATGTTCGTAAATATCGACATGGAGAACTACGCTTCTAAAGAAAAAACGTTTTTTGTTTTAGATGAGTTATTAAAAGATTACGACAATGTCGGTACAGTGTTACAAGCATACTTATTTGATAGTATGGAAGACGCTGAAAAGTACAAGGATAACCGTACGCGCTTAGTTAAAGGTGCTTACAAAGAAGATCCAAGTATCGCATACCAAAGTAAGAATGATATTGACAACAACTACTTTGAGTTAATTAAATATCACTTAACTCACGGTAAAGGTTTCACTTCGATTGCAACGCATGACCATAACATTATTAACCGCGTGATTGATTTCGTTGAAGCGAATGACATTTCACACGATTCATTTGAATTCCAAATGTTATACGGATTTAGAAACGATTATCAACTCGAATTAGTTGAAGAAGGCTACAACATGACAGTTTACGTACCATACGGTAACGACTGGTACGCATACTTCATGAGACGTCTTGCAGAACGCCCTCAAAACTTAAACTTGCTCGTTAAATCAGTAACGACAAATAAAAAGTTCAAAGTCGGTGCTGCAGCTGCTGCGGCAGTCGGTGCTGGAATCGCAGTAACAAAATTATTCAAAAAATAATATAATAAAGGATACGGATCTTCCGTAACCTTTATTTATTAGGTGAATTTTATGAATAAAAAAAGAATGTTTTTAGTATTTCTAGGTGGTATATTAGGCGGACTCTGTCGATTTAGTATTGATAATACCCTTCAATATTTTGACAGTTTCTTTATGATTTCTACAATCACCGTCAATTTAGTCGGTCCATTTTTACTCGGACTCGTATACAATCGTTTTAATGATACTCTTTATGCATCAATATTTATAACTGGATTCCTCGGATCATTTACGACGTTTTCTACATTGACTGTACATCTTACAATGACTTTAGAGTATAATGTCCTCTCGTTTTATATCTATTTATTATGTGCAATGACATTTGGTTTCGTGATGTTTTTAATCGGAATAAAAGTGCAACAGTTAGTTGGTGAGCGCCATGTTTAAATTACTGATAATTATTTTACTTTCTGGAATTGGCGCTGTCGTTAGAGACATGATATCTATACATATGCCTAAATCATTATATGGCACACTAATTGTCAATATTCTCGGCGCATTTTTAGCAGGCACAATAATTCGTAGTCAGTTTATTAATGGAGAGTATTATGATTTAATGATGGTTGGATTTTTAGGCGGTTTTACGACATATTCTGCTTTTACAAAAGATCAATACGAATTGTTCAAAGAGAAACAATATATCAAACTTTTCCTATACACACTAATAATGTTTTCACTTACGTTGTGTGCATTTTTTGTCGCATTATCAATCAATATTTTAAATTAAAAAAACTCACGGAAGTATTACACTTTCGTGAGTTTTTCAATTAAGGATTTAGTCGCATTAGTGATTCTGCGATTTCATCTAAATCTTTTACTGTATATTGGAAACGACCTTGGAAGACGTGTTTATTGAAGTAGTCTTCAAGTTGTTCTGTTCCTACGATTACTTTCGCATTGCTATTTGTTGCGTAGTTCATAATCGTATGACCACCGTTATCTTTCGGGTTAAAGTAAATAATTGGTACGACGTCAAACTGTAATTTTAATACGTTTCTCAGTTTTTCAGCTGTCATCTCAGTATCTTCGATCGTGTTGTTGTAATAATTTACAGCCACTTTTTCATCGTTTTCTTTTTCAAATATTAACGTTTGTTCTTTGTTTGGATCTAAGTTTAACAGTTGGAAAATCCCTTCTAAATAAGGAATCTCATCGTACTGTTCTTCAGTCACACCATGTAAAATATGTCCGCTCCAATATTTTGAATCGATTAAATAAATACCTGTGCGCGTTAATACTAAGTGATCAATCTTACGCGTGTTCGTATAATTTCTAGATGGTAAATAAATATTCGACAGAATGTACATATCAGACTCGCGAATTCTCTCTTCTGTGACGAGTTTATTTTTAAAGTTTAATAGTGCTAAATCTGTTAAATATTCACCTTTATCAACAGTAAATTGTTGGATACTTGATAATTTATTGTTTAAAAGTGTTGTATCTTCTAAATATTTTTCATTTAAGTGAGACACTTCTTTTTTATGTGCCATGCGTTCATCTTCTTGATTTTTAACATAGCTTTCGATGAGTGTTTCTTCTTTCTTTTTATATAATCTTTCATTTTCTTCAACTTCGTTACGATGTTTCACGTAGTAAATTAAAAATGAAATAATAACTATAAGTAACAAAGCTGCAACGATAATAAATAGAGGCTCTGTTAGTATTTCTGTTGACATAAAACTCACTTTCCTTTCAATTAACTTTGTTAATTATACCAATAATTTAAATAGAAATAAAATTAAAACAGCTCATGATGAGCTGTTTTACTAATTAAGATATGATTTTAAAGTATCTACTTTATCGAGTGCTTCCCATGGGACGTCGATATCGTGACGACCGAAGTGTCCGTAACTTGCTGTTTGTTTATAAATCGGACGCTGTAAATCTAACATTTCAATAATACCGTCTGGAGTTAACGTAAATTCATTGCGTACTGCGGCTGCAATTTTTGAATCTTCGATTTTACCTGTTCCAAATGTATTTACTGAAATCGAGACAGGTTCAGCAACACCAATCGCATATGATAACTGAATTTCACACTGTTTAGATAAACCACTTGCAACGATATTTTTAGCAATGTAACGCGCTGCATAAGCTGCAGATCTATCTACTTTAGTTGGGTCTTTTCCACTAAATGCTCCCCCACCATGTCGTGCATAACCACCGTAAGTATCGACAATAATCTTACGTCCAGTTAATCCTGCATCTCCATGTGGTCCACCGATAACGAATCGACCTGTCGGGTTAATAATCATTCGAGTATCCTCGTCGATGAGATTTTCATCAATAACATAATCGATAACTTCACGCTTAATATCTTCTTTAATTTCACTATGTGCGACTTTTTCATCGTGTTGTGTGGATAAGACGATTGTATCTACACGTAACGGCTGATTATTTTCATCGTATTCGACAGTGACTTGAGTTTTTCCATCTGGTCGAAGGTAGTCTAAAACATGCGTTTTACGTACTTCTGTTAGACGACGCGCGAGTTTATGCGCTAAAGTAATTGGGAGTGGCATAAATTCCTCAGTTTCGTCTGTCGCGTAACCAAACATTAAACCTTGGTCACCTGCTCCAGTAGTTCCGCTCTCTTTTGATTCGTTATCCCCTTCTCCATCAACTCCTTGAGCAATATCGACTGACTGCTCATCAATTCCTGTTAATACAGACATCGTTTTATAATCATATCCGTATTCAGCATTCGTATAACCAATTTCTTGTACCGTGTTTCTAACGATTTTAGGAATGTCGACGTACGTAGACGTTGAAATTTCTCCAACGATCATTGCAAGACCAGTGTTTACAACAGTCTCACATGCAACACGTGCATCTTTATCGTCTTTAATAATCTCGTCTAAAATCGCATCTGAAATTTGGTCTGCAACTTTATCTGGATGACCTTCTGTTACAGACTCTGACGTAAATAATCTACGTTCCATTATATTTTCTCCTTAAAATATATTAGCTATCTCTTTCGATAAAAAAAGCCTTTTCTCACACATAGAGAAAAGGCCACCCTTTTCTCTTATCGTTCAGAAATCATTATTTCTGCAACCTTTAGCACCATTCTTCTACGTTAGAAGGGGTTGCTGGGCTTCACAGGGGGTATTCCCTCCACCGACTCTTGATAAGAGATAACTTGTTTACTAGAATACACAACATCAATGAAATTATCAAGTACTTTTAAAACATATCGCGATTCGGTGGAATCTTTTAGTATCTTGTATTAAAATATTAGATGATAAACAAAATTTGGAGGAAATTTATATAATGTCAAACTCTGTGAAAAGAATCGAAGCACTTGTACAAAAAGATTCAACAAACAATCAATTATCACGTGCAGAGCTTGTAGAAGCCGCATCTAGAAGAAAAGAAGGTAAAATTGCATCGAACGGTGCATTCACTGCAACTACTGGTAAATATACAGGTCGTAGCCCTAAAGACCGCTTCATCGTTGAAGACGATGTGACAAGAGACACTGTAGATTGGGGAGAAGTAAACCAACCAATTAGTGGTGAAGTGTTTGATGCACTACTCGACAAAGTGTTAGATCACTTAGATAGTAAAGATGAATTATACGTATTTAACGGATATGCAGGTGCAGATACGGATTCACGTTTAAACATTCGTGTCGTAAACGAATTCGCATGGCATAATTTATTCGTAAAAGCTTTATTTATCGATCCAGAAACAAAAGAAGAAGGTTTAAACATTACACCTGACTTTACAATTGTTTCTGCACCATCATTTAAAGCAGACCCATCTGTAGATGGTACGAACTCAGAGACATTTATTTTAGTTAACTTTGAAAAACAAATCGTTTTAATCGGTGGAACTGAATACGCTGGAGAGATGAAAAAATCTATCTTCTCTGTAATGAACTACCTACTTCCTCAAAAAGGTATTTTAAGCATGCACTGTTCAGCAAACGTCGGTGAAAATGATGACGTTGCTTTATTCTTCGGATTATCTGGTACAGGTAAAACGACACTTTCAGCAGATCCAAATCGTGGTCTAATCGGTGACGATGAGCACGGTTGGAACGAACACGGTGTATTTAACATCGAAGGTGGATGCTACGCAAAAGCAATTAACTTATCTGAAGAGAAAGAACCTGAAATTTACCGCGCAATTAGATTCGGAAGTGTATTAGAGAACGTTATTTTAGATGATGAAAGAGATCCAGACTACGATGATAATTCTCTAACTGAAAATACACGTGCAGCGTACCCAATTAAACACATCGACAATGCGGTATTACCATCAAAAGCTGGTCACGCGAAGACGATCGTATTCTTAACAGCTGACGCTTTCGGAGTACTCCCTCCAATTGCGAAATTAACAAAAGAACAAGCAATGTACCACTTCTTAAGTGGGTTCACATCGAAACTCGCAGGAACTGAACGCGGAGTAACATCTCCTGAACCAGTATTCTCAACGTGCTTCGGTGCACCATTCTTACCATTACATGCATCAGTATATGCAGATAAACTCGGTGAATTAATCGATGAACACGACGTTTCAGTTTATCTTGTAAACACTGGTTGGACTGGTGGAGAATACGGTGTTGGTGAACGTATGAACTTAAAATATACTCGTAAAATGGTTTCAGACGCTGTTGAAGGTGAACTTAAAAACCATGAGTTTGTTACTGATGAAACGTTCGGTTTACAAATTCCAACTGAAATCGAAGGCGTTCCTAGCGACGTATTAAACCCTAGAAAAACATGGGCAGATAAAGATGCTTACGACAAAGTAGCTGGTCAACTGATTGACTCATTTAAAGAAAACTTCAAAAAATTCGGTGATGATGTAAAAGAAATCGCTGAAAAAGGTGGATTCTAAACTCCGCATCATAATATAAAACGCACATTGATTATTTAATCAATGTGCGTTTTTCTATATAGATACATTATACAATCATCTTTAAGTAATCGACTTTTATCGGTTTCTTTTATTTCTTCAACGGAGTGAAACAATATCGGACCTTTCGTTTCTAAATAGTCACTTTTTTCTTCTATATCAGATAACTCTACGCGATAGACCGTTTTATAAAACGGTGTTGTTTCGTGAACTTTATACGTCCCGAGATACTCGACAGTTTTAACGACTCCCCCAGTCTCTTCAAATACTTCACGTTTTAACGCTTCTATAATCGTTTCACCCGCTTCTACTTTTCCTCCTGGGAATTCAATACCACGTGTTTTATGTCGAGTAAAAACATATTTATTATTATAAATTGGAATCGCAAGACAATGTGTCGCTTCAATTGATTCATCAAAAAACAACTCTACTACATTACCATTGTCATCTATAAACTGCTTCATCTGCTCACCTCAATTGAAATTAAAGTTTCTATTCTGTTATATTATATTTAATAAGAAAAGATGGTGCACATGAAAAAAATAATTTTACAAATGATTCGATTTTATCAGCGATATATTTCACCGATGTCTCCCCCGTCATGTCGATTTTACCCGACGTGTTCTCAATATGCGATTGAAGCGGTAGAAGAACACGGTGCATCTAAAGGGAGTTATTTAGCTATTCGCCGTATTTTAAAATGTCATCCGCTTCATAAAGGTGGATTTGACCCTGTCCCTCCTAAAAAGAAGAAGTAGATGTTGTGATATACGCCTCTCGGTTTAATTTTCTAGAAATTTTACCAGATGGCGTATATTTTATTTCTTTAACGACTATAATTTCTTTTGGATGCTTATAACGTGCTAAATGTGTGTTAAATAAATTGATGAGTGCTCTCTCATCAATATTTTCCTCAATGAGTAAAACAGGAACTTGTCCCCACTCTTCATCTTCTTTTTTAACAACAACACACGTTTTTAAATCTGTATATTGTAAGACGATATCTTCGATTTCTTTTGGATAAATATTTTCTCCACCACTAATAATTAAATCATCTCTACGATCTAATATATATAAATATCCACCTTTAACTTCGGCGATATCTCCAGTATTAAAAAAGCCATCTTCTGTAATCATTTCAGCATTTAAATATCCACTCGTGACATTTTCACCTTTAACGAGCAACTCATTATTCTCATTGACACGGATATTTTCATTGGTTTTACCTACCGTACCCGTTAATATATTGTCATCATCATAGGATACAATAACAATTTGAGAACACGTTTCTGTCATACCAAAACTATTAAATACCGGTAATTTAAATTGAAGTGCCTCGTTTAGTAATTTAGGTGTCGTATTTGCTCCACCCATTAAAATCGCTTTTAAGCGAGATAAATCCGTGCTATGAATCATTTTGTCGTTCATAATCCGAGATAACATAATCGGTACAAATGACGTATGTGTCACTTTATAGCGTTCAATATCATTTAAAACGTGTTTAGAATCGAATCTATTATGGATAATTAACGTACACCCTGAAATTACTGCACGCATTAATATCGAAAAGCCCGAGATGTGAAATATCGGATTGACCATGAGCCATGTACTATTCTCATCATAATTTAACCCATTCATCGCATTTATATGAGACGCATAATGGTTTAAATACGTTTGAATCACGGCTTTCGGTCGTCCTGTCGTCCCACTCGTAAACATGATTGATAAGATATCATCATCATTTGCTTCAACCTCTTCATATGATGCTTTATCGTGCTGTATGATTTCTCTATAGTAGATGACGTTTACGTTCACTTTATTTAAAACGTCTGAGTCAATCGTTGAAAAAATTGTATCGACATTAACGTCCATTAGTTGATTGTTAATTTCTTCAGATGAAAGACGTGTGTTCACCATGACGATTTCGATATGACGCTCAATTAAACTATGTATTAAAATCGCACTATCTACACTGTTATCTATAAATAACCCAACTCTTTTAATGTTAGGAATTCTTTGAGAGAGATCGTGTACTTTATCTTGTAATTGTTTATAAGTTAAGTGTAAGTCTTCGTAAATGACCGCGATCTTTTCCGGATAATTTTTTGAATTACGGTGAAGCCAGTGATTCAATGTAAACACTCCTTTAACTATCCTATTATATCAAATCTTTAAAGTGACTCGTATCATTTAGACAATCATTAGAAAAAATGATAAATTATAATTAAGAAAACAACGAGGGAGACGAAATTATGGCAGGCCATTCAAAATGGAATAACATTAAACAACGTAAAGGTGCCCAAGATAAAAAACGCGGTAAAATCTTCCAAAAGTTATCGCGTGAAATTTATATGGCAGCAAAACAAGGTGGCGGAGATCCAGATACGAATCCAGCACTACGTTTAGCGATGGACCGTGCACGTTCAGAAAATATGCCTAAAGACAACATTACACGTGCAATCGACAAAGCAACATCATCTGGCTCTGGTGAAAACTACGATCCAGTAATGTATGAAGGATACGGCCCAAGTGGTGTCGGTATTTTAGCAGAAGCATTAACAGATAACCGTAACCGAACAAACACAAACGTACGTATCGCATACAATAAAAACGGTGGAAACATTGGAGAAGCTGGTTCTGTAAGTTATATGTTCGAACGCAAAGGTTATATTGTAATCGAACGTAGTACGACAGAAGACGATGAAGAAACAATGTTATTAGAAGTGCTTGAAGCAGGTGCTGAAGAGTTAGAAACGAGCGATGAAGTATTTGAAATCTTCACTGAACAAGCAGACTTCGCACAAGTGAGAGACCATTTAGAAGAAAAAGGATACACGTTAGCACAAAGTGAATTAACGATGATTCCGATGAATACAATCGCATTAAGCGATGAAGACTATGAAATTTTAGAAAACATACTCGACGCGCTCGATGATGATGACGACGTCACTGACGTCCATCATAACGCAATACGTGCAAGTGAAGAATAAAATAGAAATTCCACTTAAGTTTAATAACTTAAGTGGATTTTTTAGTTTCTTAATTTATATGTTTAAAAATCACTTAGTTTATCGATTTTGTTGTAGAGACTAGTCCACTGAGATTTAAGATATTTAGTTGATTCATCAAATAGCTTTTGTCTCGCATCATTTTGTTCATCATCATATTTTTTACGTGTAAATTCACCCTTGTACTCCAAAGTAAACTGACCATTAGGTGGACTAAAAGTGTCACATTCATATATTTTAATCGGTGTCATTTTGGTTTTATGATACAAATCATTTGTATATTTTATAAGATGATCTGTATTTTCAATTTCTGACAGTCTGAATTCAAGTAAATTTTTCGCTTCCAGTGCTGGATAAGTCAACTGAAAATAATTTTCACTTAATGATTGTAAATTGTTTTTATAATCCTCCTCATCTTGAATTCGGTGAAGTAAATTATTGTATACAACTTTCTTTAGTTCACTGATTTTTAATAAGTAGTCACTAGTTAACTGTCTGATATCCTCAATTCTCTCTTTTTGAGACTCAACAATCACCTTCACTTCTAACTCTCTTGTATGTTGTTCATTCAATTGCTTTAATTGTTCAGCGAATTGTTGTCTTTGTTGTTCTAGCATCTCTTTATGACGTATATTAGTATCTTCGATTTCACGTTTTCTAATTTTTGACATTTCCCTAAATTGATAAAGACTTATCACAATATTAATTATTACTAAAACAATGATAAACCACTGTGAAAATCCACCGCTTGTTACAGCTTCCGACGTATTTACCCCTGCATTCATAAAAACATCTCCTCTAAAAAATAATTAATCATCTCTTTATAATAAAGTTGATTTTCTTATCAAAATAATGTCGTTATTATATTTTGCATTAAAATAAATAATTTAATTTTATACAAATCCCTTTTGCATTAAAGCACCATTCATTTCGTTGACAATTAAGCCTTTTGTGTAAGCGAAACAGACACCCTCTTTATACAAATCGCTTTTATGTAAAATTAATAAAAACTATTTTATGCAAAACTCATTTGCGTATACATAATGCTACATTTTAAAACAATTATATACTACTTATAAATTCTTATGTAGTATATTGAAATTTCTATCAAAAAACCGTCCTTATACTAGGACGGTATTTTTTATTCATTCACTTGTTGTGCTTTAAATTGTTTTAGCATTTCTCTAACTTCATCTGTATTTTTAGTACTCATTAGCGCATGCCTCAACTGACTTGCGCCTCTAAAGCCTTTGACATATATTTTAAAGAATCTGTGTAACGCTTGAAATGGGCGTTCTTCGAGTTCTTTTGAGTATTTGTCATGGAGATCTAGGTGTAAATGCAGTAAGTCAAGTAACTCGTCGCTTGAATGTTCTTTCGGTTCTTTTTCAAAAGCAAATGGATTATGGAAAATTCCGCGACCAATCATCACACCATCCACACCGTACTTTTCTACAAGTTCTAAACCTGTTTTACGGTCAGAGATATCTCCGTTTATTGTGAGTAACGTATTCGGTGCGATTTCGTCTCGTAATTGTTTAATTTCTGGAATTAGCTCCCAATGTGCGTCAACTTTACTCATCTCTTTACGTGTACGTAAATGGATAGATAAGTTCGCAATATCTTGTTTTAAAATATGCGTTAGCCACGGCTTCCATTCGTCTATTGACGTGTACCCAAGTCTCGTTTTTACACTTACTGGAAGTCCCCCAGCTTTTGCTGCTTCTATTAAATCAGCTGCAACGTCTGGTCGTAAGATTAGACCACTTCCCTTGCCGTCACCAGCGACATTTGGGACTGGACATCCCATATTTAAATCGATCCCTTTAAATCCTGCTTTAGCCATACCGATACTCATCTCACGGAAGAACTCCGGTTTATCACCCCAAATGTGTGCAACCATTGGTTGTTCATCTTCAGTAAATGTTAAACGACCACGCACACTTTTATTACCTTCAGGGTGACAGTAACTTTCAGAGTTCGTAAACTCTGTAAAATAAACGTCTGGACGAGCCGCTTCTCCAACGACATGTCTAAAGATGACGTCCGTCACATCCTCCATCGGTGCAAGCACAAAAAATGGTTTCGGAAGATCGTTCCAAAAATTCTCTTTCATCTATCGTTCAATTCCTCTCAAACACAGTTAAAATACTAAATATTATAACGTAATATTGTACCCACCAGTTATACCATAAATTTGTCCTGTCGTGTAGCTACTTTCTTCACTGCCTAATAATACATATACTGATGACAGTTCTACTGGTTGACCTGCTCTACCAAGTTGTGACCCTTGTCCAAATGTTGGTATTTTACCTTCAAGTTGCCCACCGTCTAATTGAAGTGGTGTCCAGATTGGACCTGGAGCGACTCCGTTTACGCGAATTCCTTTTTCACTAAAGTACTGAGCGAAGTTTACGACTAAGTTTGAAATGGCACCTTTTGTCGCTGCATAATCCAGTAATTGTTTAGATGGATTAAATGACTCAACAGATGTCGTTAAAATAATAGATGCACCAGGTTTTAGATGTTTTTCAGCTTGTTTAATTGCTTCAAACATACTAATAACGTTCACTTGAAATGTGTTTTTTACTTGTTCTATTGATAAATCTTCTAATTTCTCTTGAGCGAATTGCTCTGCTGAGTTTAAAACTAAAACGTCTAATCCACCAAGGGCTTCTACAGCATCTTCTACTACTTTTGCCGCTTCTCCGTCATTACGAAAATCTGCTTTTAAAGTCACAGCTTTTTGACCTAAATTGTTAATGAAATCCTCAACTTCTTTAGCATCTTTTTCTTCACCTGGAAGATATTGAATGGCAACGTCTGCACCTTCTTTAGCATATGCGATTGCTGCCGCACGTCCAATACCTGAATCTCCTCCAGTAATGAGTGTTTTTAACCCTTTCATACGACCATGTCCTGTATACGTTTCTTCACCAGTATCAGGAACTGGTGTCATTTCAGTTTGTAACGCAGGTCCGTTTTGATTTTGATCTGGAAAATCATTATATTCAAATTTTGTTCTTGGGTTTTGTAAATGTGTCATGAAAAAACTCCCCTTTTAAATTTTACTTATTATATACCCTATTTTTTCAATTTTAAAAATGTTTCTCGTAGTCTTTCATATCATGTAATATATAATTAATAAAAATCAAAGAGTGATGCCTATGATATTAAATGTTCAACCGAAAACGCAACTCCTCCCCTATCCAATGATCATGGGGTGTGAGTCAACAGTAGCATCGATGCTTTTAGAATATAACGGTATCAACTATTCACCAAGAAAACTTGCTGAGTTAATGCCAAAACACACTGATGATCCAAGAATTGGATATGTGGGGCATCCGAGCTTTTTATATTTTAACGTACATCAAACGATTTTCCCAAAGCCTCTCGGTCAGTTTTTAAAATCTTTTGATGATAAAATTGTCGTGCGTTCTAAAATGACGATGAAAGAGCTTGAAGACGTACTCGATACGAAGCAACCGATTATTATGCTTCCAACGAATAATTTTAGATACCCAAAATATAAGACGTTTCAGTTATCAACAGGATCATTTAGAACGGTATCTAATATACATGCTATTCTTTTAATCGGATACGATGAACAACACTATTACTATATCGATCCTATATTATTTCAGTTTAAATTTTTACATTTACCAGCATTATGGCCAAGTAAACGTCAGATTTTTAAAATACGTAAATCGACATTTTATAAAGGATATGTAAACGGTGAAAACGACGTTGTTTACAGGGAGGTCAGTCTACATGAATAAAACATTAAAACACGTCTGGCCAAAATTTAAGTACGTGTTAATATTTACGATCATTTTAATCGTTACGAATTTACTATTTAAAGAAATTCGAACAATTAACTTTAAAGAAACGATTAAAGAGTTTCAAAATCTAGATACGTTAAGCTTTACGGGTATTGCACTCATTGGGATTTTAGCAATTTTTTCTTTATCTCTATATGATTTACTATTACGACGTGCAGCACACATAGATTTACCCGTTCGCACTGTCATTATTATTAGCTTTATCGTCAATGCACTTAATAACTTAATCGGATTTGGGTCATTAATCGGCAACGGTATTCGTATTATGATGTATCAACCGAAAACTGATAATAAGAATTTAATTAAATACATATCACTCGTTTTATTATCATTTGTGAGTGGACTCGGTATTTTTAGTATTTGTGTCATTACAAAAATGATCGATATTTCGCATTATAGTTTAGAGTACAAAGGTGCTCAACTATTAATGTATGCGATGGCTCTTTTTGTAGTTGTCTTTATTGTATTCACGATATTAAAACCGATTGGAACAGATCGACTATTTGGTATTAAAGTCGTTTCTATCTCTACAATTGATTGGATTTTAGCAAGTGGAATTTTACTGATTATCTTTAAATTACTGGATGCTGATATGTCATTTAGTTTATTCTTTGCGGTATTTACGATTTCATCGATTATCGGATTACTCAGTATGATTCCGGGTGGATTAGGTGCATTTGATTTAGCATTTATTTCACTTTTAAGTTCACACGGTATTCCGAGCGAAAAAATATTACTTGCATTATTAATCTATCGATTTGTCTATTACATCGTACCGTTTATGATCGCGTTAACACTCATTATGAGTAATTTACCGACGATTATGAGTACATATATTAAAGACAACGATTCTTATACGACACATTTAATACAGTCATACGTTAAACATATACCAAGCGCAGTGACAGCGATTATTTTACTCATCACAGCGTTCGTACATTTAACAGGTAGTGTCATTATCTTATACAACATATCATTTGACCATTCGTCAGTGTCATTCATCATGTATACAGTAGTAATCACCGGTGCAACGTTACTCATTATATTTTCATACGGTGTATTTAAACAGTCGTTACGTGGTATGTTGATGGCCCTAATCGGTGCAGTAATGCTATGTGTCGGTGTGTTGTTTACTTACGGAACTGTCGTCAGTGTTATATGGCTTGTCACAATTATCGTCATGCTATTTAACCAGATGAAAAACTGCCGTTACATCATATATCCACTAGAACCAAAGCGATATGGATTATTATTTATGATGTTCGTGTCAGGTTCAGTATATACGTATTTTATTTCACGCATATCTCTTAAAGAATCATTTAAAAGTATAACACTCGTTGAATCTATAACTTTAATGACCGTTGTGCTCGTTGGATTAGCGATTCTTTTATCCGCAATTTTAAAATCTCGTATTAAACGTGAACTCGGTCAATTACTCGTTCAATGTATTGATAAAAATGATGTTCGTGAGATTTTAAACACATATGGTGGAAACTATTTAAGCCACCTCGCATTTAGCGATGATAAATATATATTTAGTAATGAAACTAAGAACGCCTTTATTATGTTTAGTATCACGAAAGACCGTGCAGTTGTTCTCGGAGATCCTGTTGGAAACGAGGATTCTTTTGAAGACTTATTAATGGAGTTTTACGACACGTATCAACCACTCGGATTGCGCATCGTATTTTATCAGGCACAGGAAAAATATTTGCCGCTCTATCATAATTTCGGTAATGTGTTCTTTAAGCTTGGTGAGGAAGCTGTAATCCCGTTAGATAATTTTACTTTAAGTGGTAAAAAGCAGCGCGCATTCCGTGCGACGATGAATAAATTTGAAAAAGATGGATACTCTTTTGAAGTCGTAGACACGTTATCTGAAAAAGATTACAACGCATGTTTACGTGTGAGTAATCATTGGCTCGGTGTAAAAAATGAGTTGTCATTTTCTGTCGGTCAATTTGAAAAAGACTATGTAATGGCTGCACCAGTCGGTTTAGTGCGTGACGAAATATATAACGTCGTCGGATTTTGTACTTTCATGCCCGTCGATGACGAACGACTATCCGTCGATTTAATTCGTTGGAGCCCAAATGTCGACTTACCAATGATGGACGTTTTATACATTAACATGCTACTTTACGCACAAAATCATGGCTATAAATACTTTAATATGGGGATGGCGACATTATCTAACGTCGGATTAAATAAATACGGTTACTTACGAGAAAAATTTGCAGCAATCGCTTATGAAAAACTCGGAGATTACTATAGTTTCAGTGGGTTACGTCATTATAAATCTAAATTTAAACCACATTGGGAGACACGATATTTAGTGTATAAAAAATATGACTCAATATTATTAAATATTATTCGAGTTCTTCAAACAATCCATAAAAAATAATCTCAAGTTCAATTGAACTTGAGATTTTTTATTCATAAATTTATGGGAATTTAGGGAATTGATCAAAGTCTGGTGAACGTTTTTCTTTAAACGCATCGCGACCTTCTTTTGCTTCATCTGTCGTGTAGTAAAGAAGCGTTGCGTCACCAGCGAATTGTTGAAGCCCAGCGAGTCCATCAGTATCAGCGTTCATCGCTGCTTTTAAGAAACGAAGTGCTGTTGGTGAATGTTGCATCATCTCTTCACACCATTTCACTGTTTCGTCTTCTAAATCTTCTAGTGGTACAACTGTGTTTACTAAGCCCATGTCTAACGCTTCTTGTGCGTCATATTGACGGCATAAGAACCAAATTTCACGTGCTTTTTTATGTCCTACAATACGTGCTAAATAACCTGAACCGTAACCAGCATCAAATGAACCTACTTTTGGTCCTGTTTGTCCAAATCTTGCGTTATCCGCAGCAATTGTTAAATCACACACAACGTGAAGTACGTGTCCACCACCAATTGCATATCCAGCAACCATTGCGACAACTGGTTTAGGCGTTACACGAATTAAACGTTGTAAGTCTAATACGTTTAAACGTGGGATTTGGTCGTCTCCAACGTATCCACCGTGCCCGCGTACTTTTTGGTCTCCACCTGAACAAAACGCTAAGTCACCTTCACCAGTTAAAACAATCACAGAAACGTTCTCGTCATCTCGCGCGCGACTCATCGCGTCGATCATTTCTGAAACAGTTAACGGTGTGAATGCGTTACGCACTTCCGGTCGGTTGATCGTAATTTTAGCGATACCGTTATAAAATTCGTACTTAATTTCTTTATATTCCTTTAATGTTTTCCACTCACGTGTCATTGTTTTCCCTCCGATAAAAATTCGTGGCATAGTTTTACGAATGTCTCTTTATTTTCAAGGTGGACGTTATGGCCACACCCTTTAAATATATGTAAGCGACTATTTTTAAGTTGCTTATTCATATTATCTCCAATTTTAACAAACTTTTCATCTTTTTCACCGGCGATAATTAAAACGTCGTTATCTTTATTTAAATCGTCCCAATAATGTGGCTGAATACCTGTTCCGTATTTACGTAGACTATCTGCTGCTTCAATATTATTTTGACTCAGTCTTTCTTCTCGTTGCAATAAAAAAGATTTTTCATCTAACAGTTTTTGACTTTGAAATAACGGTAACTCTTCCCATTCATCTATAAACGCTTTAAAATCTGTTTCAAGTCGCTCTCTACGTGATTCGTCGATTTTAATACGCGCATGTCGTCGGTCTACTTTACTCATTCCCGGCGACGTGGATTCTAATATAAATTTAGAAAATCGTTCACTATAATTTGCAAGTAGTGACACTGCAACACGCCCGCCCATCGAGTATCCGTACACATGAACATGTTTTAAATGTAATGTATCGATAAGCTGAACAATACTTTTAGCAATATGATTCATATCATAATCAATACCGACACTTTTCGTTTTCCCAAAGCCAGGTAAGTCTATAAGTAAAGTGTTCACATCAGTAAATGCTTTAGCAAGTTTTCTCATAGAACGTAAATCTGATAAAAAACCGTGTAAAATGATTAGCGTTTCGTCGTGACCATGATCATTAAATTCATAATTAAAATTTAACATGTTGAACGAGTGCCTTTACCTTTTGTTTTAAATCATTATGCTGCTTTACGTTATCTTCACGGTCTGTTTTAATTTCAATGAAGTTACGACCTTTTTGATTTAAAATTTCCTCTGTTAAATCATCTACGGATTTAATTAAATGATAATTAAATCCATATAATTTCGCTGCATGTGAAAAGTCTAAATCAAGCGGTGTTCCAAACAATCTCTCGAAGTGTATGTCGTGCTCTTTTTGAGGTAAATAACTAAAAATATTACCGCCATTATTATTAAAACAAATGACTGTGCCGTCTATCTCTTCAAGCTTCGACATGACAAGACCATTAATATCGTGGTTTAATGACACGTCTCCGATAATTAACGTCATCGGCATCTTCGTTCCAACACCAAATGCCGTTGAGACAACACCATCTATACCGTTTGCTCCGCGATTTGCTAATATATTTAATCGATTAAATACATCATACCGTTCAAAGTCACGAATCGGCATACTACTTGAGACGAATAACGTTCGATCATTATTAGTTCTTTTAATAATTTCATACATATAGCGTCCTTCGTCGTCATAGTTTTCAATTTCATCATTGATCAACTGCTTAATATCTCTATCGACTTCGTATAGTACATCCACTGAATGATCCGATTCAATGAGTAACGCATCTAACGTTTGTTTAACGTCACCAACATAAGTGACGTCTGGAGTTTTCGGAAATGTTTTAACATCGATAAACTCACTTATTAATATTTGTTTTAAAGACGTCTGTTTTAAAAATTGATTCGTCGATTTGGACGTCACCGCTTCACCGATACGTAATATAAAATCAAACTGTGATTCTAATTCATTACGTTGTTCATCTGTTAAATTCATAAATATTAAGTCATGTGTTGTAACAACACGTGATAACTTCGTGCGCTCACTGACTCTTGGGTCCATTATAAACGTGAGTTGCTTATACTTTTCAAAGTCAATCTTTTCTAAACTACAGTCCGTTTCACCAATAATGACTAATCCATTTCCTAGTAACGGCTCTATATTCGATTCTACAGTAATAGATTCTTGAATGAGTTGTTCTCTAAAAAAGAAATCTGTTCGATTTATATTTGGCATTAACGGTTCACGAACCGGAATATTAATGTGTACAGGACCTTTTAAAATCCCGTCAAAATACTGACTCGCTTGAAGTACACGATCTTCAACGTGAGACATATTATATTCACTTTCGTCAGCAATCGGAAGTTCTGTTTCAAATTTTACATAGTTCGAAAACATATTCGTTTGTTTAATCGCTTGTGGTGCGCCGACATCTCTTAATTCATGTGGGCGGTCTGACGTTAAAACGACTAACGGAATGTGCATTAACCCCGCTTCAGACACACTCGGTACGTAGTTTGCTGCTGCTGTTCCAGAAGTACATAGTATGCCGACTGGTTGTTTTGATGCTTTACTTAACCCGAGCGCAAAAAAACCTGCACCACGTTCGTCTGGGTGAATATATGTTTTAATGTGTGGATGACATTCACATGCGATCGCAATTGGTGTCGAACGAGATCCTGGACTAATGACGATTTCTGTCATCCCTTTACTGTATAACGCGTCGACTAACGTAAAAATTTGTTCAGTTAAGGCTTCTTGATGATTCATTCTAGCGCCTCCAATACATCTAACATCGGTCTAAATTTCGTTCTAGTCTCTTCGTATTCAGATTCTCCTGTAGATCCTTTCACAATTCCAGCTCCAGCATAAAGCGTCGCACTTTTACCTGTAATGCGCATCGAGCGCAGTGCTACTGCAAACTCAGCTTCGTTAGACTTTGAAATGACGCCAATAGGTGCTGCGTATAATCCACGCGTAAAGTATTCTTTTTCCTTTATATATTCTAACGCACGATCCTTTGGTAACCCTCCGACAGCAGGCGTTGGATGCAAGGCGTGTAAGACGTCGAACAAGTTGCTTCCCTTATTAAGTGTCGCTTCGATTGGTGTATATAAATGATAAATAAATTTATTTTCTAATATACGCGTATCGTCATAATAAACTGAACATGTATAAGGTTTTAAGTCTTCGACGATTGAATCCCTGACGACGATATGTTCAAAGTGGTTTTTTTCATCGTTTAAGAAATCTTTTTTATTTTGTTCGTTTACCGTGTCGTCATCTTCTCTACGAATCGATCCAGCGATTGCGTGCGTCGAGAGTTTTTCATCTTTTAAGTAAAATAGCTTCTCTGGTGTTTTAGAAACGAACGTCGACGTCCCACGTTCATAAAATATCTTGAAAGTATCTGACTCTACTTTTAAACGGTTAATTAAAAAATTTGGATCAATTTCATTTTCAAATCGAATAAGTAATTCTCTCGATAAAACGACTTTTTCAAAGTCATCATCTAAAATGTCCACTGTATTGTCAACAAGTGCTTTCCAAGCTTTTGGATAAATTTCATGATGACTCGATATTTCTGGAAATCTGAAGCGAGGCTCTGCCACTTCGATTCCACGCAACGTATTCACGATTAATTCAGCTAAATTTTCTGTTTGAAGGTCTTCTTTCTTTAAAATAAGAAACGCTTCCTGATTGTGTAAATCAAATTGCCATGATGCAAGGATAAACTCGACCATTTTAAAATCGATCCATTCATCAGTCGTTTTTTTATCGTCAAAACGTGTGCCACCAAATAAGTGGATATCCCCGACTAATCCATCATTTAATTTAACATGTTGAATATTATTAAATAGGCCATTTTTTTGAGTGTTTAAAATGTCCGCATTAAATTGTTTACGATTAATTGAATCGATATAGTCAACACCTATTACGTTAATATCCGCTTCACGTGATTTAAACCAGTATCTTTCGCCTTTTTTATGATTAAAGTGCATAAAGATTTTGGACGGCGTTATATCGAAATCTTTCGTACTAAAATGTAATGCCAAATATGATGTGTTTGAATCTATACCAATCTCATCAATAAGTGATTGCGAGGACTCAATATGCATTATACTCACATTCCTTTAATATAATTACTTTATATTTTATCATCTTTCCAAAAAACTGTGTACATAGTTAGCCATAAAGTATGATAGAATGTTGTACAGTTATCTTTAAAAGGAGATTTAAAATGCAACATGCAGATGTTCTTACCGGATACAAAAAATATATTAGTTTAACACGTCCCCATACATTGACCGCGGGATTTGTCCCTGTGTTTGTTGGGACAGCGGCAGTACTTCCATTTGGAAATGTAAACTTTTTAATGTTTTTCTTAATGTTAACTGCGACAATTTTAATTCAATCCGCAACAAATATGTTTAACGAGTACTACGATTTTAAACGTGGACTCGATAGTGCAGATTCTGTTGGAATCGCCGGTGCCATCGTACGAAATGGTATTACACCGAGACGTGTGTTAACTTTCGCACTTACATTTTACTTTATTGCAGCGCTTATTGGATTATACATTGCATACGAAACTTCTTGGTGGTTACTCGTCATTGGTGGTATATCGATGGCTGTCGGATACTTATATACAGGCGGGCCAATCCCTATTTCTTGGACACCTTTTGGTGAAATATTCTCAGGAGTATTTATGGGACCTGTCATTATTCTTATTACGTTTTACATCCATTTACAAGAATTACATATGTTTCCATTCGTATTATCTTTACCAATTATGATTACAATCGGCTTGTTAAATATGTTTAACAACATTCGTGATCGCGTAAAAGATGCACAAAGTGGACGACGTACATTCGTCATTCTCGTAGGTAAAGATACGGCTACTCAAGTCGTTAACTTTTTACTAATACTATGTTTTGCATTCGCAATTATTATGGCTTTTACAAATTTATGGCCATCATTATTTTTACTTTTACCATTACTTTCATTTAAATTGTATAAAAAAACATTGCAACTTTTAAAAGACGGAGATTCACCAGTAGAGCTCATTCCAGCGATGGCTGCGATGGGCAAATTCAACACGATTTACGGTTTATTACTGTCAATCGGCGTATTATTATACGGTTTATTTATACATTAACCATTTACTGAAAATAGCTATAAATTTAATTTGTTCTCATATATACTTAAACTATTCACACAATTTGGAGGGCATAATAATGAGTTTTAAACACTTTTTAGTTGCAGGTGCAGCTTCTACATTACTACTTACTGCTTGTAACACTGATGATAACAAAACAAGCGAAAAAGAAAATGGTACAGAAGAAACTGCAACGACAGAATCAAACGAATCAGTAGTTAAAGACGTTGACGTAAGCGAAAACGACTTAAACGAAGCGATTGAATATGATGGCGAGTATGGTAAATACGTAATTACACGTATCGATACTATCGATATCGAACCATCAGATGAAGAAAAAAAAGCAGATGAAAATGCTACAGCTAAGAAAGCTGTCGTCATCGAATATGAATTCACAAACAAGTCATCAATCCCTACTGCAGGAAACGAAGCATTTGCTTTAGACCTTGCGGTACGTCAGTTCTCAGAAACTGGGATGATTGCAACGGATAACTTAACATTAGATATTCCAGAAGATAGTGAATATCACGCACTTGTCAACGACTCTACAAAAACACTTCAAACAAATGAATCTACTAAAGCAGTAGTTGCATATGGTCCAGTAAATCCAGACGAAAACGAAGTGAAAGTTCAGTCTCGCGAAGACGAGTCATTACTTGATCTTGTTTTAAAATTTAAATAATAACTTTTACAACAGTATGCTGTGATGTGCACCCCTAAAGTTGGACTTTTGGACTTAAGCAGATTATAAGGTATGTTTCCTGAATTCTTCAGGAGACATGCCTTTTAATTTTAGCTTAATTCTATCTTTATTATAGTATCTAATATATTCATGTACTGCGATCTCTAATGCTTCATATGTCTTGAATACTTCTCCATAA
>NZ_MBFG01000018.1 GCF_001696685.1 Nosocomiicoccus ampullae | reverse complement strand
CCTATATACAATATTCACTATATAATTATAAACTTTTCTACTCTTTATAGAAGCTAATTACAAGTTTTGATTATAAATATACTGTTTTAAAATTTCTGCGAAACAATCATGTGAATTACTTAAAAATTGCAACTCATTATTAAAAAATTGTAATGATATTGGAATTTTAAAAGAAGAAATACATAGTGCCTCTTAAAATTTCGCAACAATTTATGTTTGTATGTTCCGAAATTACTGGAGTGTCACTAGAAATGGATAATATGAAGTAATAATTAATAAGAGAGCACTTATTCGTGAAGTAATAGTGTAGATTTACCCGAAAGCTTGACGAATAGCGGCTTATTCATGAAGTAATAGTGTAGAGTTACCCGAAAGCTTGATGAACAGTGGCTTATGCATGAAGTAATAGTGTAGAGTTACCCGAAAGCTTGATGAACAGTGGCTTATTCATGAAGTAATAGTGTAGATTTAGCCGAAAGCTTGACGAATAGCAACTTATTCATGAAGTAATAGTTTAGAGTTACCCGAAAGCTTGATGAACAGTGGCTTATTGATGAAAAACACCTGCTAATCTTCTTCCCCTAGTTAACTGAATAGAAGTTAGCAAGTGTTATTCCTTATTCAAAAAATCTCAGTTCCCGACACACATCTCCAAGTGGTAATCCAACGACAGCGTTGTAATCGCCGGAGATTCGCTTAACAAACTTCGCGCCGAGTCCCTGGATACCGTAGGCTGCTGCTTTGTCATATGGTTCGTCTGTGTTTAAGTAGTGTTCGATTTCTTTATCGTCTAACTCGAAGAACTCGACTTCAGTTTCTCTAACGATTGGTATTTCAGTGTCACCTTTACGCAGGAGTGCTGCTGAAATAACAGTATGCGTTTTGCCCGATAGCATTTTAATCATGTGGCGTGCGTCGGCTCGGTCAGCCGGCTTTTCTAATATTTCACCGTTAAACTGTATGAGTGTGTCACACGATAAAATAATGTCTTCGTCGTTATCAATCGCGTATGATTTTAAGCTTGCGAGAGCCATTGCTTTCTTCTGTGGATCTCTTTCAGTGACAGAAGATTCGTCAACATTTGGGATAATCGTTAAAAAGTCTAATTCGACTTGTTTTAATAACTCTTGCCGTCTCGGTGATCCGGATGCTAAAATAAGCATAAATTGTCTCAATCCTTTCTTTATAATCGGTGTGGAGATATTCTAGAATAAGTGTATAATCTAATAATGTATTGAGTATCATTTTAGAATGTTTATTTGCATATCGCAAGAGGTGAAATAAATGTATAAAGTGGAATTAACTAAATTTAGAGTGAAGCCAGGTAAGTCTAAAAAAGTAGACCGCTGGTTGAAATACATCCAAGAAAATATGGAAGGTGTCATTCGTAACGTCGAAGGTGAAAAAGTATATGTCGAGACGATTTTCCGTGAAGCGTTTAACGATGTAGAATATCTTTACTGGTATACAATTCAAGATAAAGAAGCAGCAGAAAGTGAAACGACTTCACCGATTGATCAAACACATATCGACTTTTTTGAAGACTGTATTGATCACACGTTCCATCCGGAAGACATGGTGTCAGAGGTACTCATCATTCCTGATCGTATAAAAAAAGCAATGCAGTATTAAAAGAAGCCAACTTCGGCTTCTTTTTTAATCTATTTAAAGAGGTGGCGTATGGACTATCAAAAGTTAAAAGATGAAATAATTGAATACGCACATACAATCGGCATTGACGAAATTGGTTTTACGACAGCAGAACCGTTTCATGAGTTTAGAGATAAATTAATTTCGTACTACGAAAACAATTATGAATCTGGTTTTGAAAAAGGGACGATTGAAGAGCGTGTAAATCCGAAGTTGTCTCTCCCGAGTGCGCGTTCAATTATCGCGATTGCAGTTGGGTATCCGAATCGTCTACCAAAAGACGCACCGAAGTCTCGTAAAGGCGAACGTCGTGGTATATTCGCGAGGTCTTCTTGGGGATTTGATTACCATCATTTACTTAGAACGAGGCTCGAAAAGTTAGAGGCGTTTATAAAAGAACGAGTCGACGGTGTAGAAACGATGTCTATGGTCGATACGGGTGTTTTATCTGATAGAGAAGTTGCGCTACGAAGTGGTCTCGGATTTGTCGGTAAAAACGGATTTATAATCAATCCGAAACTTGGCACGTGGACGTACTTAGGTGAAATGCTTATTAGCATTCCGTTTCCGCCAGATAAACCACTCGTTGGAACTTGTGGGGACTGTACGATTTGTATTGACCGCTGTCCAACGGGAGCACTCGTTGGCAACGGACAACTCGATTCTAAAAAGTGTATATCGTTTTTAACACAGACGAAAACATTTGTGCCAGACGAGTATCGTAAGTCCATCGGTAATAGAATTTACGGATGTGACACGTGTCAGCAAGTGTGCCCGTTAAATATTGGTATCAATACCCAGCAAGACGATATTATACTAGAGCCAGAAATTTTAAAGCCGGAATTAACGAGTCTTTTAAAAGTGTCAAATAGAGAATTCAAAGAGACGTATGGTCACTTAGCAGGTGTATGGCGCGGTAAAAATCCGTTACAGCGTAACGCAATTATCGCGCTCGCACATTTTAAAGAAGAAAGTGCGATCCCGACGTTAAAAGACGTCGCAGAAAACGACGTACGCCCTGTCATTAAAGGGACAGCGTACTGGGCGATTGGACAAATTTTAGGCGATAGAGCACTCGATTATATTCACGAGCGCTACAGTAAAGAAACAGACGAAGCAGTAAAAGAAGAAATGCTAAAAGGTATACAAGAGGGTTAAATTATGAATCATATCGTATTATTTCGACCAGATATTCCACAAAATACAGGGAATATCGGACGTACATGTGCAGCGACGAAAACGAAGTTGCATCTAATAAAACCATTAGGGTTTGAAATTACTGACAAACATTTAAAGCGTGCAGGTATGGATTACTGGTACGATCTCGATATTACATATCACGAGAGTATCGAAGACTTTTTAGAAGAAGCAGACGGGAAACTTTACTTTATTTCTAAATTCGGAGAAAATTATTATCATGAAGAGGATTATTCTGATTCAGATGAAGACCGCTATCTAATCTTCGGCAGAGAAACGAAAGGTCTTCCAGACTATATTAAAGAAAAGTACAAAGACCGTTTAATGCGTATTCCGATGCACGAAGATTTTAGAAGTTTAAATCTTTCAAATACAGTTGCGATGGTGCTTTACGAAGCGCTACGTCAACAAGGTTTTAAAGGACTTATATAGGAGGATGAACATGAACGAGACAATTCAATTATTACAAAATCACCGATCGATTCGTGATTTTAAAGATCAACCACTTGAAAGAGAAGTGATTGAAACACTAGTGAAATCTGCACAGCAAGCTTCGACGTCAAGCTACGTTCAAGCGTATTCAATTATCGGTGTGACAGATGAAGATAAAAAACAAGCGATTATGGAAATTAGTACACAACCGTACGTAAAAGATAATGGTCATTTATTTATCTTTGTCGCAGACTATAATCGTCATTTAGAGCTTGCAAAACGTAAAGGATATGAAATACATTTTGATACGACTGAAAGTTTACTCATCGGTGTCGTAGACGTAGCGCTTGCAGCACAGAACTTAGCAGTCGCAGCAGAGTCTCTAGACTTAGGGATTTGTTATTTAGGTTCGATTCGTAACAATACGAAAAAAATAATTGAAATTTTAGAACTACCAGAAGGAACGTTCCCAGTGATTGGTATGGCAGTTGGATATAAAAATAGCGAAGGTAGTTTTAAAGAAAGATTACCACAAGACACAGTTTACTTTGAAAATACGTATCCAGAATTTGAACAAATCGAAGCGTCTCTAAATGATTACGATGAATCAATTACAGAGTATTATAAAACTCGCGATGAAAATAAACGACAAGATAACTGGTCAGAGCAAGTCGTTAAGAAATTATCAAAAATGGACCAAGTCCGTAAAGATATAAAAGACGTATTAAATGCACAAGGATTTTTAAAAGATTAAACGAAAAAACGCAAACTTTAGAAGTTTGCGTTTTGTTATGTCATTATTATTTTTCATCTGGTCCGTTATCGACGTATCCTGGTTTGTTTTCTTTACCAGCTGTAAGAATCGAAGTTAGGAATGCTGCACATACCATAAAGATAAGAATTGCTTTCATCTATAATATCCCCCAGTGCGTTTAATAGTTACTCTCATTATAAACTATTTTGTCAGTGAAACAAAGCGTATTTTAAATATCAATTAAACATTGTTTAAAATGGCTGTTTTCGGGTAATCTATTATTAATAACTGTTCTGATAGGAGACGACAATTATGGCTTTAAACTTTAGAATTTATGAAACAAAACATGATGCGGATTTATTTTTAGCAGATCAATTAAGAAAACAAATTTCATTAAATCCGGATTCTACATTAGTACTTGATTTAAACGATACATTAGATAACGCATATGATCATTTAATCGGTGAAGTAAATAACCATCCAGTCAATTTAGCAAACGTGAAATTATTACTTGCAAATGGTGATGGGGGTGCGAAATTTAACGCACTCGATATTCCAGAGCAACAAATTCGTAACGTAAAATCAGATGACGATTTAAATCGTTATCTCGACAAAAAAGAGAAAGTAAACGTTGCGGTATTAAATTTAGATTATGAATTTAAAGGATTTAAATCTGGTAGTAGCGACGACTTATTTAAAGCAAAAGAGTTATTTATATATGCGTCAGGTAGCGGTGCGAGTGAAACAGTTCGTAAACTATACGACGCAGATATGAGTAAAGATTCTCCGTTAAGTAAAGTAAAAAATCATCGTATGGTAACTGTTATTTTAGACGCTGAAGCGGCGAGTAAACTAGATAGAGACATTCGCGAATTTTACACGTACAAGTTTGCGTAGGAGAGATAATGATGGATAAAAAACGTAATGAAAAATACACTGACGAAAATACGATGACGTTTAATACAGAAGACGTAAAAGCACTCGGTGAAGAGATGGAAGCTATCTCCGAGGGCCAAACAGCGTCAATAGACCATACAAACCACGGTGCAGACTTACAAGATAAAGACCTCGACAAAGACGAGAATAAAAAGTAATTATGAACTAAATAATTTTAAGTGAATCCTCCTGTAATTTCAGTTATACTAATGGTAAATACAAATTCAGGAGGATTTTTTTAATGTCTTACAGAATAGAACATGATACGTTTGGTGAAATTAAAGTTCCAGCAGATAAGTTTTGGGCAGCACAAACTGAGAGAAGTCGTCAAAACTTCCCAGTTGGTAAAGAAAAAATGCCGATTGAAGTGATTGTTGCTTTTGCACAACTTAAACGCGCGGCTGCAATTGTGAACTCTGAACTCGGTAAATTATCTGAAGAGAAAAAAGACGCAATTGTTTACGCGACAGACAAAATTATCGCTAGAGAACTAGACGAGCACTTCCCGTTAGTCGTATGGCAAACTGGAAGCGGTACGCAAAGTAACATGAACGTGAACGAAGTCGTTGCACACGTTGCGAACGATTATTTAAAAGAAAAGGGTAGTGACGAGGTTGTTCATCCTAATGATGACGTCAACAAATCACAAAGCTCAAACGATACGTTCCCAACAGCAATGTACGTTGCGTTAATGACTGAAACAGAAGTGACGTTACTTCCAGCACTTCAAAAGTTACGCGACACGTTTAAAGAAAAAGAAGAAAAGTTCCAAGATATTATTAAAATCGGTCGTACACACTTACAAGATGCAACACCACTTTCACTTGGTCAAGAAGTGAGTGGCTGGAGATATTCTTTAGATAAGTCATTAGAAATGATTAACGAATCTAAAAAACAACTCGCAAACTTAGCAATCGGTGGAACTGCTGTTGGTACAGGCTTAAACGCACACCCTGAGTTCGGTGATAGAGTTGCAAAACAAATCTCTGAGCAAACAGGATATGATTTTGTTTCATCTGACAACAAATTCCACGCGTTATCACAGTACGATGAAGTTGTATACTTCCACGGTGCTTTAAAAGCATTAGCCGGAGATGTATTAAAAATCGTTAACGATATCCGTTGGTTAGCATCTGGTCCACGTGCAGGTATCGGTGAAATTACGATTCCTGAAAACGAACCAGGATCATCAATCATGCCAGGTAAAGTAAACCCAACGCAAGCTGAAATGTTATCGATGGTTGCAGCACAAGTATTCGGTAACGATGCAGCAGTAGGATTTGGTGCGTCACAAGGTAACTTCGAATTAAACGTTTATAAACCATTAATTTTAATGAACACGTTACAATCAATTTACCTTCTTGGCGACGGTATGGATACGTTCAACAACAACTGTGCAGTTGGAATTGAACCGAACATGGAAGTAATCGATGAGTTATTAAATCGTTCACTCATGTTAGTCACAGCATTAAACCCACATATCGGTTATGAAAATGCAGCGACTATTGCGAAAAACGCACATAAAAAAGGTATTACATTAAAAGAATCAGCATTAGAAACTGGTCTAGTAACAGAAGAACAGTTCGACGAATGGATCCGTCCAGAAGACATGATTCATCCGAATGCGTAATAGAAATAGAAAAGGTCAGTCTCATATGAGACTGACCATTTTTTATATTTCTACATTGATAATTTCTTCTGTAACGGGATGGTTAAACTGGACACGTGAAGCGTAGAGTCGTAGTGTATCATTGTTAGTGCCACCGTATATTTTATCTCCAATAATCGGTGCGCCGAGATATGACAAGTGAACGCGAATTTGATGTGTACGTCCTGTTTCCAGTTGAACTGTCACTTTATTATCTCTGATTGAAATAACGTTTGTTACTGCGTGTTTTCCACGTCGATTCACTTCTTGATGATTTCTACTTTTCGCTTGTTTGATTGGTAACTCTATTTTACCGATTTTTAATCTACCGATTGAAGAGACATATACTGTATATTCTCTTATAATTTCATGGTGTTCGATCATATAGTCTAACATCTTTTTAACGTAGCTATTTTTAGCGAGTATGAGAAGGCCTTTCGTGTCGTAGTCTAATCGGTGTACGGGCTCTAAGTATACAGATGAAATTGTATTCGCCGCGTCGTTCATTAACGTATTTGTTTCGTCGTCGTTCGGATGCGTCTTTTTATTGTGCGGTTTTAACACGACTGCTAAATAATCATCTTCGTACATGACATTTACTGTCTCGTTACTTTTTATATAATTACTATCTTGTGAAAAATCAGGAAGATGAACAACATCTCCCTGACTGACTAAATCTCTTAATTGTTTTTGTTCGCCGTTTATCGTAATTTCTTTACTCATTCTTAACCAGTGCATTTCTTTTTTAGGAATATGCATTGATTTTAAAATGTTTTCTAGCGATTCGTTTTGCTGTGTGACGGTAAAAATCATTGGTTTCTAACGCTTTTAATCCATTCTACGTAGTTGTCTGCCGATTGTGCGCCGCCTTCTGCACGCGTCACTTCTTTACCGTTTTTATAGTAGACGAGTGTTGGTGTTGCAGTAATCCCTGCAGTTTGCTGGTATTCTGGATATTCTAACACGTTAAGTTGAACGAGAGGGAAATCCTCTTTTTCTTTTGCACCGATTAATAGTGGTGTAGATTCGATACAATACTTACAAACTGGGCTCCAGTAATAGACGAATAATTCATCTTCAGAATCGATCTTTTCTTGTGTCACTTCAGGTGTTTCATTGAAATGATAGTTCTCATCGTCTAATCTGTCGATCGTTGGACCTTGGAGGTCTTTGACCTCTTTATCAGTATATGGATAATAACCACTTTCACTAATCTTTTCTGGATTATTTTTGTCAGACTGTAATACTAAAAATACCGCAGCAAAAGCGATGATAACAACCGCGATAATACCGTAAAATAATTTATTGTTCATAGTTTTTCTCCTTTTTAAAAGTGAGTATTGATAAAATAATAATAATAAAGAACGCTGTAAGCGACATGAACGGAATTGTTATAAATCCGAGATAGTTTACGTATGTCACTGTACAAGAGTTATCACTACACGCATTCAACCCGTCTTGTATAGCCGGTAGTTTTTGAAGTGAATAGTGGTAAATGCCGATTAAAAAGCCGAATACACTCATCGATAATATATAAATGTTCGCTTTTATGTCGTTTTTAATTATTGCGATTAAAGATATAATAGTAAGTGGGTACATTAAAATTCGTTGATACCAGCATAGCTCACATGGTATGTAGTTTCTAATTTCACTAAAATATAAAGACCCGAGTGTCGCGATGAGTGACACTAAGAAAATGAGTTGCATTAAAAATTTCTTATTCAACCTATCACCTCAATGTGTTACGTACGTTAAGTTTTATTTTAACATAAAGAGAATTGTATAGAGTAAATAAAGTGTCTAATTTTTTACAAGGAGCATGCATGTGAAAAGTAAAATAGAATTACTACGAATGATTGCAGAATATTTAAATCAAGAGACAAATCGAGACACGATGTTAAAAGAGGCGCTGAAGTTACTGATCGACAATAGCGAATTCAATACAGGATGGATCTTTTTTATCGATAACAATGGAGAACACGACCTCGCTGCGCATTATAATTTACCAGTTGGATTAAAGGAAAATGATTATGAGAAATTATTTAACGGTAAATGTTGGTGCGTCAATCAGTATAACCGTGATAATTTAAAAAATGCGACGAATATAATCGCGTGTTCTAGACTAGAAAAATTGATGCGTGAAGATGCTTCTAAAAATGAAGGGATCACACATCACGCGACAGTACCGCTCATATCTAGTGGTGATTCATTTGGGATATTAAACGTCGCTTCTAAGCACGTTAAAGCATACGATAAAGATACATTAGATCTGTTAGAATCCGTTGCGTTTCAAATCGGTTCGACGCTGAAGCGACTAGAACTGACGAAAATTGAAAAAGAAAATGCACGTATACAAGAACGTCAACGACTCGCTAGAGATCTCCACGATTCGATTAGTCAGACGATTTTTTCAATTAACATTATGAGTAATGCTGGAGTTAGAATTGCAGAGTCAGAAGAGATGAAATCGACGCTACAAAAAATTGAGTCGACGTCTAAATATGCAATGAATGAAATGAAAGCATTAATTTGGCAGCTAAAACCAATTGGGTTAGAAAACGGGTTAGTCGACGCGTTAAAAGAATATGCAGCGCTCATTCATATTGAATTATCGATTGATATCGATGGATTTTATCAGTTACCAGATAACAGTGAAATTGAAGTGTTTCGTGTCATCCAAGAAGCGTTAAATAATACGAGCAAGCACTCGAATGTTAATAAAAGTGATGTCAAAATTATCGTTTCTGAAGGTGTGTTTTCTGTCGTTGTAAGAGATGAAGGTGACGGATTTGATATGAAAGAAGTTACGCGCCAACACGGTCTAAAAAATATGAAAGCACGTGTCGAACGACTCGGCGGGGTGTTTAGTGTTAAATCTAGTCTTGGGCATGGTACGACGATTCGCTTTACGATACCGATTGAATAGAGGGGATATAACTATGAATATTGTAATTACTGACGATCATGCAGTAGTACGTGAAGGTATGAAGTTTTTACTAAGTACGACAGAAGATTTAAAAGTCGTAAAAGATGTCGATAGTGGTGCGAAGTTAATTCAGTTTTTAGAAGACAATCATAAAATGATAGATTTAGTATTACTCGATTTAGTCATGCCTGAAATGGACGGTATGGCAGTATTAGAAATCGTTAAGCGTGATTTTCCAAAATTAAAAGTCGTTATATTAACGAGCTACACGTCAGAAGAGTACGTACGTCCTGCATTAAATAAAAAAGCAGACGGCTATTTAATTAAAGAAATGGATGCGGATGATTTAATCGAATCATTAAGAAGAGTTGCAAATGGAGATCAGGTTATTCATCCTGATGTGGAGTTAATGTTATCTAAAGGGCAATTACCACATCAAAAAAATGTATTATCAACTAGAGAATTAGAAGTGTTAAAAGAGATGGTACTTGGTAAAAGTAATAAAGAAATCGCGGAGACGCTATTTGTAAGTGAAAAGACGGTCAAAACACATGTGAGTCATATTTTAAATAAACTCGAAGTGTCTGACCGTACACAAGCTGTCGTCTATGCGATTCGTCATCACATTATTAATTTATAACTGCAGGTTCTATATGAACGATTGTTTCAGTATCTCCGAATGCGTCGGACATAGCATGTTCGATGTGTTCGGTAATTTTATGTCCGTCTATCACGTTTAAATTTGGATTGACAGTGACTGTCACATCGATAAAATAAATAAATCCGTGAGAACGACCCTTAATATCTACAACGTCTATGACACCATCGACATCTTCGATGAGTGTCTTCATTTGATTCAATATTTTGCTATTAAATCCGTCAGTTAATGTCGTTGCGGTTTCTTTAAAAATAATAATCGCAGTGTATATAATTAACGCTCCGATTAAAAAACTCGCAATTGTATCCAGTGTTTTAAAACCAAGTAATACTCCAATGATACCAATCGCAGCACCAAGAGATACCATGCCGTCTTGGAAGTTATCGATACTCGCAGCTTTTAACGCGACACTGTTGACTTTATTTGCAAGTTTATAGTTAATGACCGCGACGATAAACATTACAATCATTGAAAACAGAGATACATATAACGACGTCGTACTCGGTTCAGCGAAGTCGTTATTAATAAATTTAATAACCGTTTGTATAATGACTTGTATACCGACCGCAAACATAATGAAACTTGCAATTAACGCTGCAATTAACTCTGCACGAAAGTGACCATACGTATGGTTATCGTCTCTTGGAATTAAAGCGATTGTTAAACCGATAAATAGCGCAGTTGAACCAATCACGTCAGTAAAGTTATTTAATCCGTCTGCGATTAACGCATCGGACTTATCGAAAAAACCAACGGTAATTTTAACGACTGTTAAAAAAATATATGTACAAATAGAAAGCACTGCACCGTGGCGTGCTTTTTTAATATTTTGTTTAATCGTTTGCATTTAAGCACCTCGAACAAAAATAATCTAGATATAAATTTTATCACTTTTTAATTGAGATTACATATGTATTATTTTACTTTTACGTCTAAAAAGGAATATAATAAAATAGCACGATAGGTATTAACAAACAGAAAACAAAATGGCATAATTATAAAATAAAAAGACGTATTAATTTGAAATTCATTAGAAAATTATATGAATAACATGCGTTTTAATTGCATTTACACTATATTATGTACTAAAATGTGTTTCTACGATGAAATTCATGTATATAGAATTCTCATCAAACGTTGACAGTGTTATATTGTATGTCATTTTAAATATTATCCTACCAGTTTCATTCATCGTTGCGAAGAGTTACTTTAAGATTTATTAATCGGTTTAAACTTTGTTCAACTAAAAGGTGCGACTGCTAAATGGGATGTTAATATCCTCGAGTCGAATGAGGAAAACACACGTTAACACATAGTTTAACGTATAAATGAAGGGAAGAATTTTAGTTATGGACAAAAAAGCCTTTACTAAGGTCATTCAGGAGAAGTTCAAAATAGTACGAACAGAAGCTGGCTATACTCAAGATTCAATGAGTCAAACAGTCGGTCTTTCTAAAAAGACACTCGTACAAATCGAAAAAGAAAGAATAGTTCCAAACTGGACAACATGTGTTTCAATTTGTGCATTATTCAGAGATAGCGACATTTTAACAAGTACTTTCGGTGGAGACCCACTAGAACTTGCTCAAGTATTATCTCGCGGTAATGCTCACTATCCACAATATAACAAAGAAATGTTATATTGGGAGAAATTAGAAGAAAAAGACGGATGGAGATTAGAGAAAAACAAAATGAACGATCTCTACCGCGTCGTAAATGCTGACAATCAGGCAGAACACGCATCTTACCTAGAGCGTCAAGCAGTGACATTCTTCAAACAAAAAACTTCAGAATAATATACTGAACACCTACAGTTAGGTGTTCTTTTTTTAAGGAGGTAAAAGAATGTCTGTGACGACGATTATAATAACGACAATTGTCGGTGCGTTAATCGGTGGGGTGACGAACACGATAGCGATTAAAATGTTATTTCATCCGTATGAAGCAAAATATATATTTGGGAAACGCATCCCACTTACGCCTGGTGTTGTTCCGATGCGTAGAGATGAGGCATCAAAAAAGCTTGGAAATATAATTACAGGCTATTTATTAACACCAGAAGTTTTTGTAGAAAAACTACAAAGTAAAGAATCACAAAAATTTATGGATTTATTCATCGATCGCCAAATTCAAACGATTGAAGAAGAAAACGTGTCAATCGGTGACGTGTTAAATAAAATATCTCCAAATTTAAAAGAGAAAATATTATCATTTTTATATCAAGAAATTGATTCGAAGATAAAAACGTCGAGTGACGAACTTATGAACAGGTCAATTGAATCATTGATTCCGCATGACGCAAAAGAGACGATTGACAAAGAAGTCAATAATTTACATCTTGTGATTAACGAAAAAATCATTACTTATTTAACATCCGATAAAGGTTACGAAGATATATATACGATGATTGATGATTTTATCGAAAATAGAGGTAAACTTGAGCGTGCGTTAAAATATGTCGTACCGAAAGACTCCCTTGCAACTCGTGTACAAGGGGAGTTAGTGAAGCTATTAAGTCATGAAGACATGAAATCGATTGAACGAGAATTCATCGTAAGAGAGTATGATAAATTTATAAAAAAATCTCCGAGCGAATATATCTCAAAAATCGATCAAGAAAAAGCGACACATAGTGCAGCGGAAATTTTTAAACGCAAAATGAATTTAGAAGAATTACTCGATAGACCAATCGCTCAGTTAAATGAGACGATGTTTCAAACGTTTAAATCTTCAGGAAAACTACGTTTAAGAGACAACATCACGCATTATCTTGGAAAGTACATTCCAAGTATCGTAAAACATTTAAAATTAGCTGAAGTGATTAAACGTCAAATCGATAGTTTTGACATAAAAACACTCGAATTTTTAGTGTTTGAAGTTGCGAGAAAAGAACTCCAAATGATTATGTTACTCGGATATGTGCTTGGAGGAATCGTTGGATTTTTACAAGGTATTCTCGTTCCGTTAATAGTGTAACCGTATCATTTTATTTTATATTAGACGTATGATATTATAATCAATATGAAATTTTAAATACAGAGGAGAATTCCATGGTAAATGTATATGATCAAGCAAATGCGCTTGAAAGTGCTTTGAGACAATCTGAAGAATTTAAAGCATTAGAATCTTTTTATAAAGCGGTAAATGAAAATGAAGATTCAAAAAAATTATTCGATGAATTTAGAGAAGTTCAAATGGAACTTCAATTAAAACAAATGCAAGGGGAAGAAATGTTAGATTCTGATATTGAGCGTGCACAGCAAACAGCACAATCAGTAGAAGAAGATGAAAACATTAAACAATTAATGGAAGCGGAGCAAAAATTAAGTATGTTAATCCAAGACTTAAACCGCGTCATTATGAAACCAATCGAAGAACTATACAAAGTGAATGAGTAAATTATAGTAGATTGATTATAGGTTTTTAAACGAATATAATCTCTCAAGAGGCAAGGGTTAGACCCCATGCCTCTTTTGTCGTTTTTTGGTATAATGTATGAAAAGAAAGGTGAGGTGAACGATGGTTAAATTTATCCACGCCGCTGATTTACATCTCGATAGCCCGTTTAAGTCGAGAAGTGAATTGCCGCCACACATTGTTGATCGTTTAATGGAAAGTACATACAACGCAACGAAACGTATGATCGACTATGCAATTAAAGAGAAAGTCGATTTTATCATTATTGCTGGAGATGTATTTGACCAAAAAAACAGAACATTAAAATCAGAAATATTTTTAAAAGAACAATTTCAACGTTTAGAAGATAACGGAATCTTTACGTATATGATTCACGGTAACCATGACCCACTTGATCATAACGTTAAGACGAGTTGGCCAAGTACGGTTCATGTATTTAAAGAAAACATCGAAACATATCAATTGATGAGTAAAGATAACGAGAAAATCTTTTTACACGGATTTAGTTATTTACACGATGAAACATACGAAAATAAAATTGATCATTATCCAGTAAATAATCGAAACGACGGTATTCATATCGGTATATTACACGGAACGTATTCTAAGTCGAATACGAAGAGTAAACGATATACAGAATTTACTTTAGAAGACTTACGTTCGAAACTCTATCATTACTGGGCACTTGGGCATATACATCAGCGTCAAGAACTATCAGATATGCCGCTTATAAATTATGCAGGTAACATTCAAGGGCGTCATATGAATGAAACAGGAGAAAAAGGATTTTATATCGTATCCGGAGACCACGTTCATTTATATAGTACATTTGTCAGTGTTGAAGATATTCAGTTTGAACGCTATGATCTTGAAGTCAATAATATTTACCGTGATGAGTTATATCGTGCAGTCACGGAATATAAAAACAAACTCCGTAAAGAAGGTAGTCGTGTAATCGAATTGACGGTCTATTATGACGGAGAAGAAGACATTAGTGGTAACGACTATTACGAAATACTATCTCTATTACAAGAAGATGAACGAGATGTCGAAGACTTTGTGTGGATTGACCGACTATATATCGAACAAGAAAATGCCGATCAAAACGCACTACTCACGGATATAAAAAATTCATTTAAAGATGACGATGATCTATATAAAACAGCGTTAAACACGTTATATATGGACCCGAAAGTTAATAAATTTTTACCACCAATGGAAGATATCGACAAAGAAAAGCTACTAGAACTTGGTGAAGCACGTTTAAAACTACTCATGAGGAAGTAACAATATGAAAATTAAAGGATTAGATATATACGGTTACGGTAAAATCATCGATAAAAGTTTTAAAATTGAACATGATTTCGTCCAAGTGTTTGGGGAAAACGAAGCGGGTAAATCGACGATGATGTCGTTTATTCACTCGATTTTATTTGGGTTCCCGCGCCGAAACGAAGGCGAACCAAGACGTGAACCGAGACTTGGTAACGCCTATGGTGGGCGACTAATCGTTCAGTTTGTCGATGAAGTTGGACCGGTAACTATTGAACGTATTAAAGGTAATAAGTCAGCTGGAGACGTACGTATTACGATGGCTGACGGTACAGAACGAAGCGAAGATTGGCTAAAGAGAAAATTAAATTATATCGATAAAGAAATGTATCGTTCGATATTCTCGTTTGATGTTCTCGGTCTACAAGATATTAACAAAAACTTAACCGAAAAAGACCTTCAAGATTATTTACTGCGTGCAGGTGCACTCGGTTCTAATAAATATGAAGACATGCTTAACGCAATTAACACTAAGCTTGACGAGCTATATAAACGTAACGGTACAAAACCAGATATTAACGTAAAAATTGATTCGATAAGCAATATGACTGAAAAAATCGCAGAGCTTGAATCGTATGAAGAGACATATGAATCACTCGTGAGTGAAAAGCATAAAATTATCGAAAGTATCGAACGTAAAAGACACTCGGTAAATAGTACTAAACAGCAACTCAAAAATAAGATGAAAGAAATTATGTATCATCCTGAAATTAAAGAGTGGCAAAGTTTAGCAAATAAAATCGATGTCGAACCAGTCTTATTCCCAGAAAAAGGGATTGAGCGTTATGAAGCGCTTAAAAACCATTTAACGACGGGTCAAAAAGATAAATTACTCCGTCAAGAAAAGCTCGAAGCACTCATCCGAGAAGAGAATAGAGTCGTGTTACCAGAAGAAGACACACTTAATTATTTAGAAAGACTGAGTAAAGAAGAGCCAAATATTAAACACGAACTGCTTGAACTCGAACGTTTACAAAGTGAAGTCGCAACGATCGAAGAAAAAATTCACCGCTCGATGAACGATATCGGTTGGCAAGAAGAGCATTTAGATGTAGATGATTCAAACATCGTGAGAGAAAATGTTCAAAGTTTACTCTCCCGTCACGATGAAATCGAAATGGAAAGCGAATTTTATAATAATTCAATCGCCCAGTTAAAAGATGAAATTAAAGAGACGGATAAAAAACTAGAAAGTTTCTCTGACAGTCAAATTTCAAATCAAAGAATACGTGCAAAACTTGAAGTTCAAGACTTAGAACATGAGCTTAAAGAAAAAGAACGCGTCTATCATTTAATTGAAGATAAGTACTTTGAAGAAGAGAAAAAGCGAGAAGCACGTAATAAAACTCAAGGCACAGTTATTATCTCGATGAGTGTCATACTCATGCTAATTGGTCTGTCGTTTATCTTTATAAGTAACCAAAATATATACGGTATTATATTTATCGTCGTTGGGTTATTATCATTACTCTTATTAAAACTCAATAAAACTGAAGAAGAAGACGATCATTTAAAAGATGAATACGAACAAGACCTTGAAAAGCTTAAACAACAAATTAAAGAGAAAAAAGAAGCGCACGACTTAAACTTCGATTATTATGATGCACGTGAGATGATGAACGAAGTCGATCGTCATATGAATAAAAAGTTATCAGATGAAATTAAACTAGAAAGTTTAGAAGAAAAACGTTCGATTTTAGATAGTACAAATGACCAGTTAAAACGAGATCTTGCTCGTGTTAAAGAGAAATTATACGTTAGCGATGAATTAGAAAATGCTCAAATCGTCGATACGATATATACGATTCGTAATATCAAACAAATGAGACGTAACGTCGATGAGCTGAATACACGCATCGAAGCAATTGATAGTAATATTACGCAATTTAGTAATTCAGTTAGAGAAGAAGTTTCAAAATACGGTATCGATTTCCACATTAATTCAATTTTCTTTGAAACGAATAAGCTGCTCGAAAAGCTATTAAAAGATAAATCGACATATCATAACTTAAGAGAGCAAATTAACTTATTTGAAAACGAAATCGACGTCATTGATAATCGTAATTACGTTGCAGAAAAAGAAATGAAGGAACTCTTTAATTATGTCGGAGCAGATGATGAGGATGAGTATTACTACTACGGCCGAATGTTTACAGAATTTAAAGAGAATGAAGCACGATTCAAAGAGCTCAATAACAAGTTAACAGAAGAAAACTTCGATTTAGAAAGAAGACAGCAATTATCTGAATTCAACACAGCTGATTTAAGAGACGAAGAAACAGCGCTTAATACGATAATCGAAAACTATGAAAATGACATCGACGAAGAGACAACTATGCTTGCAAAAATCGAACAAGACATTAAACATCTTGAAAAAAACGGACAACTTTCAGTACTCCGTCATCAATACGAACTTGAAAAGAATAGTATAGAAACGAGCGCTGTCGATTATATGTCACTGATGTATATTAAGACGTTAATCGAAGCACACATTAAAGCGATCAAAGACAAGCGTCTTCCAATCGTCGTTGAAGAAGCGAGAAAAATCTTTGAATATATTACAAAAGAACGCTATATCGATGTGATGTATGAAGACAACATCATTAAAGTGAAGCATAGTAACGGTCAAATTTTTGATCCTTCTGAAATCTCACAGTCGACAAAAGAACTATTATATATCGCGTTACGCATTAGCTTAATAAAAGCACTTAAAAACTATTATAATTTACCGATTATTATCGATGATGCATTTGTACACTTTGACCAGACACGTACAAGAACAATTTTAGATTACTTTAAAAAGCAATCAGAAGAACATCAAGTGTTATTCTTTACATGTAATTTAGAAAAGAGCATTCCATCGACAAATACAATCGTTTTACAAGATAGTAAAAATAGGAGGTAACAACCGATGAGTAAAATTTCTGCTTTACAACCTGGAGATAGTGTTGAATCGTTTTACTTAGTAAAACGCGCACAAGATGGTGTCACGCAACAGGGTAAGCCATATATGACACTGATTCTAGCAGACAAAACAGGTGAGCTCGATTCAAAATTATGGACTGTTACACCTGAACAAATTAAAGAGTTAAAAGAAGCAGATATGGTAAAAGTTAGAGGAGAAGTTATTAACTACCGTGGGAATAATCAAATGAAAATTTTAGAAATTCGTACGGCAAACGAAAACGATAACGTTTCAATCCATAACTTTTTAAAAGAAGCACCGATCGACGGTGATGATCTGTTCGACAAAATTATGGATTACGCACTAAAAATTACGAGTGCGAATCTTCAGCGTATTACGCGTGGATTACTCACGAAATATCGTAAAGAATTCTCAACGTTCCCAGCAGCGATGACAAACCATCATGACTTCGTATCTGGCTTAGCGTATCACGTTTATACGATGTTAAGAGTCGGGGAGTCGTTATGTGACATCTACGAAACGCTCGATAGAAATCTGTTATATGCCGGAATCATTCTACATGATATCGGGAAAGTCAAAGAATTATCTGGTGCAGTAAATACGACGTATACAGTTGAAGGAAATTTAATTGGACATATCGTTATCGCAACAGAAGAGATTACAAAAATAGCAGATGAACTGAACATCGAAGGCGAAGATATTTTATTATTAAAACATTTAATACTCGCACATCACGGTAAATTAGAGTACGGATCTCCAAAAACACCGATGATTAAAGAAGCAGAAATTCTGCATATGATTGACAATATCGATGCGAGAATTTTAATGATGGACAAGCACATTCAATCTGTAGAACCGGGCACATTTACGCAGCGCGTTTTCCCGTTAGAAGGTAGAATGTTATACCGAAGTGTTGATGAGTAAAATATTGGTTTAAAAAACAGGCTCTATTTTTAAAAATAGAGCCTGTTTTTGTTATTTTTCTTGAATGTCAATCGGTGACATCATTTTATCGACTTGTTCTTTAATATCTTTGTTTTCAAATTTAACGTTGTATTCATCGAGTAACTCTTTGTAGAAGTCCATGATTTTGTTTGGATCTTCTTGAATTTTTTCGTTAATCATTTTAGATTTTGCATCTGCAATTTCAGATTCTGACATATCTTCTGCCTTTTTGTCGAGGCGTTTAATGATATGGTAACCGAACTGTGTTTTTACAACGTCAGATACTTCGCCTGGTTTTAATTTGAATAATGCTTCCTCGAACTCAGGGACCATTTGACCTTTTGTAACGATACCTAATTTCCCGTCGTTCTTCGCACTACCAGTGTCGTCAGAATGTTCTTTCGCAAGCTTACTGAAGTCTTCACCATCGTTAACTTTTTTAAGAAGGTCTTCAGCCTCTTTTTTAGCTTCTTCGTCTGTTTTACCGTCTTCAGCTTCTTCATCGACTTTAATTAAAATATGTTGTGCGTCATATGCACCGTTAATCGCATCTTCATCAGAAATTTCTAGCTTTTCACTAAAGAATTTATTGTGTAGAATATTTGCGATTTTATTTTGCTTATAACCTTCGACAGTTAATCCTGGTTGGCTTTGAGAGAGTAGTTGAGCGAACTGATCTTCGCCACCATAACCTTCAATTTCTTTGTCGACATCTGCTTTAATTTTATCGATATCAACTTCATCTTTATATTTATCTTCGATTATTTTGTTTAATGCGAGTTCAAACGTTTGTGATGCGACTTCTTCCATACCAAATGAATTTAAAACGTCGTCCACTGTCACGTTTCCGGCGTCACTCTTTACGAGTGTTTCACCAAATTTTGTCTCTTTGCTATCGCTTTTTGATGCGTTATTGTCATCATTTGCACATGCAGATAAAATGAGTGCTGCAGATAACGTTGTTGTTGTGAGTAGTTTTTTCATCTTTTAAAACTCCTTTAAATTTTAGCTTTCACTAATATAACATAACATAAGCGGTGATGCATTTAATACATCACCGCCGATCATTATTTGTTATTTGGTTTATCGAAAGCGTGCTGAAGGTCTTCCGCTGTGTTTTGAAGTGTTGCGACGTCGTCTTTTAAATGATCGATATTTGGTTCAATATCTGATTTAAAGTTATCGACTAAGTCTTTCACTTCGTCAGTTAGTTCTTTAATGTTAGACGCTTCATGCTTTGCACGAAGTACAGATTGTTTAATGTTATTAATTTCTTCTTTAACTTGGCTTGCTGACGCACTCACTGTTCCAGAATTAGATTTTAAAGAAGCTGTGAGTTCACGTCCTGATTGAGGCGCATTTAGTACTGATAAAGAAACGCCACCTACAACACCAACGACAAAACCAACTGCAAAATTTCTAATACCCATTTATGTCACTTCCTTACGTATCATACATATTTCTTACCCGAAACGAATGTTTATTATGCATCGAGTTTAGATTTAATTGCTTCAGCGAACTGTTCACGTTCTTCTTCTGTAAACTCAATGTCTTCCCATTTGTAACCAAAACCGTCATGTTCGTCTTTATATCTCGGTAAAATGTGGAAGTGAATGTGGAATACAGATTGTCCAGCAAATTCACCGTTGTTTTGTATGACATTTAAACCTTCAGGGTTAAACGTATCATGTACTGCTTTTGATACGTTACGAATGACTTTCATATAATCGTTTGCTGTTTCATCGTCTAAATCAAAAATATTTTCGATACGCTTTTTAGGTACGACGAGCGTATGACCTTTAACAACAGGAAACGCATCTAAAAATGCGATGAAGTTATCATCTTCATAAATAATATTCGCATCGATATCTCGGTCGATAATCATTTCAAATACTGTTTTGTTCTCACTCATTAGTGTTCCCTCCATAATAAGTTATGATATAGTTTACTTAAGATTATTATATACTTATATACATGAATAACAAATTGAAAGAGAGTTTCAATATGAACATTTTAGAATTACAAAACGTTACTGGTGGTTATGGTAAAACACCAATTATTCACGATATTTCTTTTTCTTTAAAAGAAGGGGAGATCGTCGGCTTAATCGGTTTAAATGGTGCCGGTAAAAGTACGACTATTAAACATATATTAGGACTTTTATCCCCACATAGTGGAGAGATAAAAGTATTAGACAAAAATATCCGAGACGAAAATATGCGTAAACATTTAACGTATATTCCTGAGACACCAATTTTATATGAAGAATTGACGCTAAGAGAGCACATTCATATGACAGCAATGGCATACGGTTTAACTGAAGACATGGCGATGACAAGAGCAAAGCCACTACTCAAACTGTTTCGTTTAGAAAATGAACTCGATAAGTTTCCAGCACATTTCTCTAAAGGGATGAAACAAAAGGTCATGCTAATTTGTGCGTTTGTCGTTGAACCTGAGTTATTTATAATAGATGAACCGTTTCTAGGACTCGACCCGTTAGGTATCGAAGGTTTAATTGAGTTGATGATATCTATGCGAAATAAAGGTAAATCTATTTTAATGAGTACGCACATTTTAGCAACAGCTGAAAGATATTGTGACAGATATATTATTATTCATCACGGGAAAAAAATCGCAGACGGTACGATTGAGTCTCTAAGAGAAGAGACGGGTATTAACGGTACGTTAGATGATATTTATTTACATTTAACAGGTGACAGCAATGTGGACTGATTTATTTAAAACACGAATGGATAAAGACATATCTAAACGTATGTATTATATGAAGTTTATTTTTAACAGTCACTTTTTAATCTTTTTAACGATTGCACTCGGTGCATTTTTCTATTCGTTATTTGAGTTACGTGACGTGCTACATAACAATATATACGTCGATATGTTAGTCGCTGTACTCGTAGCGCTATCGATTACACCGACGTATCGCAGTTTGTTGAAAGAAGCGGACCTTATCTTTTTAGTGCCTGTAGAAGATGAATTAAATGGATATTTTAAAGGAGCAGAGCGATACTCATTAGCGCTCAGTTATATATTCCCAGTCGTGATGGTGATTTTAACGTTTATGCTCGTTTTAATTAACCATACGCTCATTGAATTCGCGATATTTTCAGTCGCAGTTATCGTGACAGTATATTTAACGTTTAAAATTAAAGTTGAAACGATTCACACGTTACTGAACACTCAACTTGTTATGTATGTTTTAATTATTTTAAACGCGATATTATTATATTTGACGTTAGTTAACATATACTTTGTCGCAATAATCCCGCTCGTATTAAGTATCGTGTTACTTCTTATTCGAAAAAAGCGAGTCTTAAAAGTGAATTGGACGAGATTAGTAGATTACGAAGCACATGAAATCAATCGTTTTAATACGATTATTTCGATGTTTGCGAACGTAAAAAATGCAGATAAAAAATTCAAACGTCGTAAATATTTAGACGTATTTATGAAAAAGCAAAACGTGAAGCATTTCGATCAAAATTATATGTATGATTATATGTTTCATCGTAGCTTTTTAAGAGACTTTGATCTGCCGATGATTATTTTAAGACTAATGCTACTCTTTACAATTTTCATCGTCTGGATGTCGAATATTTATGTGACTGTTATATTCTCACTGTTTGTGCTGTACATTATCATTTTACAGCTCACACAAATTTACCAGTCACAAGCGTATTTACTATGGCCGAAAATATGGCCAGTACAAAGAAGCAATATACAAACGTCATATATCCGCTACTCACATAAAGTAATATTCGTCATATCGATTATATTTGTAATCATCTTTGTCATTATGCACAATAAAGAGTTTTATATCGGTCTAATCTTCCCAATATTTGGTTACGTATTAAATCAAATGTTATCTAAAAATGTATATAAAAAAGAACGCGCACTGAGTGATTAATCTCAGCGCGCGTTTTTATGTTTAAAATTCGTCTTCTTCGTCTTGTTCTACTTCTTTAACAGTAAAGTAGAGTTGTGACGTTGCAAAGTCTTGGAACATACTTTCTTCGTTTTGGAATTTTTTAAGCACGTCTTGTGTTAAGTAATTCTTAAATGTGTCTGTCTGTTTAAAGTCATGGTATGCATCGATACTTGTAAATGTGACAATAACTAAATAGCTATCTTGATCGAGCTTACGTGCGATACGATATGCTTTTACACCTTTTACGTTGTCTAACTCTGATCTAAAATCACTTAAGTGTGAAATGATCGTCGATTTACCAATACCATACGCAGGGATATGAACTGCGTATGTTGGATGATCTTCGCTTAAATCACCTTTAGAATCTACAATTTCGTATGATTGTTCTGTTTCAAATGCAGATTTTTCTTCGTTATCTTCATAATATAAAACTGCAGTGTTTGGATTTGCTTGTAGATGTGCATTCGGATATTTTTCTTTTAAACTTTCTAAGTAGCTTACTGTTCCGTTTGTTTTGTGAAAATACATAATGATTACCTCTCATTCTTTCTAAGTTGTTATTCATCTTACATTATATATAGCCATAATCGAAAACTTGTTAAACATTTAGGAAATTTTTAAATATGACAATTCATTCACATTTCACGAAAACTTCATATATCATGTTACAATATTGTCGATACAAAAGTAATTAGGGGGAAAATCATTGTTTAATGATACGATTTTAAGAGCAGCTCGAGGAGAGAAAACAGATTACACACCTGTTTGGTTTATGCGTCAAGTTGGACGTTCACAACCAGAGTACAATAAGATCAAAGAACAATATGGTGGGTTAATCGAAATTACGAAGAATCCAGAGATTACAGCTTATTTAACAGCAACACCTGTTGAAAACTACAATGTAGATGCTGCGATTCTTTACAAAGATATTATTACACCACTTGCACCGATTGGTATCGATGTTGATATCGTAAAAGGTGTAGGACCTGTCATTGATAACCCGATTCGACGCATTGAAGACGTCGAAGCACTTGGTGAACTTGATCCAACAAAAGATTTAGATTACACAGTAAAAGCAATCGACATTTTAGTCAATGAAAAATTAAACGTTCCGTTAATTGGATTCTGTGGAGCGCCGTTCACTGTCGCAAGCTACATGATCGAAGGGGGCCCGACAAGAAGATACCACAAGACAAAATCGTTAATGTATAACGATGAAAAAACATGGTTTGCATTAATGGAAAAATTAACAGACATGAGTATCATTTACTTAAAAGCACAAGTGGATGCGGGTGCTAAAATGATTCAAATCTTTGACTCATGGGCAGGTGCATTAAACAAAGAAGATTATGAGTACTATTTAGGAAACTCTATGCGTCGTTTAATTAGTGAAACGAAAAAATTAGGTGTACCAGTCACAATTTTTGGAATTGGTGCAAGCCACTTATTAAAAGAGTGGGATACGTTAGGTAGTGACGTAATTGGTCTCGACTGGAGAACGTCGATTAAAGAAGCAAGAGAAATGGGAATTAATAAGTCATTACAAGGAAACTTAGACCCAGCAATTCTACTTGCAGAATGGGACGTTATTGAAAAGTATGCATCTCAAATTTTAGAGCAAGGTCAAAACAAAGGTCATATTTTCAACTTAGGGCACGGGGTATTCCCTGAAGTAAACCCAGATACGTTAAAACGATTAACAGAATTCGTTCACAATTATTCGAAAGGATTGTAATTTAACATGGCAAAAAAAGCATTACTCGTAATGGCGTACGGAACGCCGTATCAAGAATCAGATATCGAACCGTATTACACACATATACGTCACGGACGTCCACCTTCAGAAGAAGCATTAGAAGATTTAAAAATGCGTTATAAAGCAATCGGTGGTGTATCTCCATTAAAAGATACAACAAAACGTCAAGCGCTCGCATTAGTTGAAGAAATGAATAAGCGTAGTGACGATGAGTATGAGTTATTTATCGGATTAAAACACATCACACCGTTTATCGAAGAAGCGGTTGAAGACATTAATAAAGCGGGCATTAAAGAAATTGAAACTGTCGTACTTGCACCGCATTATTCAGCGTTTTCTGTAGAAACTTATAACAAACGTGCAAAAGAAGAAGCAGAAAAGTACGGTATTTCAGTAAAATCAGTCGATGATTTTTATCGTCAAGAGCCGTTCATTGATTACTGGGTAGAACAAGTCGAAGAAACGATGAAAACTATTCCAGAAGATGAGCACGATAAAACAGCAATTATTGTAAGTGCACATAGTTTACCTGAAAAAATGATCGTCGAAAATAACGATCCATATCCAAAACAATTAGAAGAGACGATGGAGCTCATTCGTGAGCGTGCGAATTTCGCTCACTATTTCACAGGATGGCAGTCTGAAGGAAACACGCCAGATCCTTGGTTAGGGCCTGACGTTCAAGATTTAACACAAGACTTATACGATGAACATCAATTTAAACACTTCGTTTACTTACCATTAGGTTTTGTATGTGAACATTTAGAAGTGTTATACGATAACGACTACGAATGTAAAGTAGTTACGGACCGCAACAACGCAGTGTACCACCGTCCACCAATGCCGAACACGGACCAACGATTCATCGACGCAATGGCAAACGAAATCGAAAAGCTATAAAGAGGTGAGTCACGTGAAAAAAGTATGTATTGTCGGAGGCGGGGTTACAGGATTATCTACTGCATACTATTTAACTAAAAATGGTATTGCTGTCGATTTATACGAAGCGAGTGAGAGAATCGGCGGTAAAATTAAAACGTACCGTAAAAATGGATTTGTCATCGAGCAAGGTGCAGAATCTTATATTAGTCGTAAACCTGATCTGACAGATCTCGCAGTAGAAATTGGTATGAAAGATGACCTCGTTCGAAATTTAACAGGGCGATCATTCATATATGCGAACGGTTCACTTAGTCCAGTTCCACAAAACACGATATTAGGTGTGCCGACGACTAAAGAAGCAATTCAAGATACAGAACTCTTATCTGTCAGAGGAAAAGCACGTGCGTTACTCGATAATCAAATTCCAGTCGTTGAAATGCATGGGGATATATCAGCCGGTGAATTCTTTAAAAAGCGTCTCGGTGAAGAAGTCGCGACAAATATGATCGAGCCGCTTCTCGGCGGTGTTTATAGTACAGCTTTAGACGAGATGAGTTTAATGGCGACGTATCCATTCTTTAAAGAAGAAGAAGAACGTTACGGTAGCCTTATAAAAGGAATGTACGAACGTAAAAAGCGCAGTCAAAATACTGGAGTTAAAGCACCAGTAGATAAAAAACAAGGGATGTTTTATCAATTTAAAAATGGACTGGAGTCTTTTATCGACCGTTTAAAAGAGGTCATTGAATCTCAAGGTGGTCATATTTATTTAAATACACCAGTTGAAAAAATTGAAAAACACGATGATCACTATGAAGTTACTGTTAGTAACAGTAAAAAAGAATATAGTGATGTCGTCGTTGCGACGATGCATTTTGCATATAAAGATTTAATTGACGAGCCGATGTTAGAGTATTTTAAACATATGAAGGCGACAACAGTGGCCAATATCGTATTATGCTTTGACGAATCACAAGTCGATAACGCACTTGACGGTACTGGGTTTGTAATTAATCGTCAAGAAGATGACATGGCGATGACTGCATGTACGTGGACGAACAAAAAGTGGGCACATTCCGCACCAGAAGGTAAAGCATTACTTCGAGCTTATATTGGCAAGCCGAACAATGAAACATTAAATGACCTCATTAAAAACGGCACAGACGAAGAAATTTTAGAAGCTGTCAGACGTGATTTAGATAAGATGATGAACATCACGGGAGAGCCCGAGTTCCATATTATTACACGTATGCCTGACGCTGCACCGAACTACTTAGTCGGTCATAAAGAAATGATCGATAAAATTCACGCGTATTTAAAGGAAAATTATAAAGGCCTTTACTTAATCGGCGCATCGCATTATGCAGTTGGATTACCAGACTGTGTAAAAGCAGCTAAAAATACAGCGTATGAGATTGTCGATTAAATGAATCAATTAGACTTACTTGCTATAATGGCAGTAAGTCTTTTTTAATGGAGGAAAACAATGAAATTTATATCAAACAATAATATAGATGACCCAATGATTAACTTAGCAATGGAGGAATACGTCTTAAGAGAGATTCCTACAGATGATTCGTACTTTTTATTTTATGTAAACGGACCATCGATCATCATCGGTAAAAATCAAAATACTGTTGAAGAAATTAATGAAAAATATACACGTGAAAATGGCATTAAAGTCGTACGTAGAGTGAGTGGCGGTGGTGCAGTGTATCACGACAAAAACAATTTAAACTTTAGTTTTGTAACTGAAGATGATGGAAATAGTTTCCACAACTTTAAAAAGTTTACGCAACCAATTGTCGACGTATTAAATGACTTAGGTGTTCCAGCAGAACTTGTCGGTAGAAACGACATTGAAGTGAATGGTAAAAAGATTTCAGGCAATGCGATGGTGTCTATTAAAGGACGTATGTTTAGTCACGGAACGATTATGCTAGATAGCGACCTTGAAGCGGTTCAAAACTCACTAAAAGTAAACCCTAAAAAGATCGAATCAAAAGGTATTAAATCTGTAAGAAGTCGCGTAGGTAACGTGAATGAGTTTTTAGATGAACCATTAGATATCGAACGATTTAAACGACTTATTTTAGAAAAGATATTTGGTAGTGTAGAGGAAATTGAAGAGTATGAGTTAACAGATGAAGACTGGGATAAAATCATGACGTTATCTAAAGAAAAGTACCAAACTGATGATTGGAACTTCGGTAAAAACCCACACTACAATTTTGAAGCGAGTCATAAATTTGATGCAGGACTATTAGATGTCCGTTTAGAAGTCCAAAAAGGAATAATAGAACGTGCGGCAATTTTCGGAGATTTCTTTGGAATTGGAGAGATTAAAGATATTGAAGAAAAATTAATCGGTGTTAGACACGATTATAAATCGATCGACGAAGCACTGAAAGATGTTGATATACCGCACTATTTAGGACGTATTACAAGAGAGGAATTTTTAGAACTAATCGTATAAAATATATCGAAAATCGAAATATCCCGTTAATTCTCAAAAATTTAGGGTAAGTAAAATTTATATACTAAATTATTTGAGGGGATATCATGAAAAAACGTAAAGAAAAACGTGAGTCATTCGACAGTACGATGTCGAGGCGTTTTGTATGGGCAATCGCTTACGGTTCATCGATCGGATGGGGTGCGTTCATATTACCAGGTGACTGGTTAAAATCTTCAGGTACGCTCGGTGCCGTTTTAGGGATTATTATCGGTGGATTACTCATGTTAATGATTGCTGTCGGTTATGGTGCGTTAACAGCGAAGTTTCCAGTGTCTGGGGGAGAATTTGCATTTACGTACGTTGGATTCGGAAAGTACTTTAGTTTCATATCATCATGGTTTTTAATTTTCGGATATATATGTGTAGTAGCAGTAAATGCGAGTGCTTTTAGTTTACTATTTAAATTTATACTTCCGGACTTTTTAGAAGTTGGATATTTATATTCAATTGCAGGCTGGGATGTATATATTACTGAGGTTATTTTATCGACATTTATTTTAATCGTATTTGCGATAATTAGTTTTAAAGGATCAGGACTTTCAGGGAAACTGCAGTTTTACTTTTGTTTATTTATGGCAATCGTTGTGGCGGGATTATTTACTTTATCATTTACACCGTCAACATTTAGCTTTGAAAATGCAGTTCCACTATTTAATGAAGACGTCGGAGTTTTAAGTTCGATTATCGTAATTGTTGCAATTGCACCGTGGATGTATGTCGGCTTTGACAACATCCCGCAAGCAGCAGAAGAATTTAACTTTGAAGCGAATCAGACGTTTAAATTGATTGTATTTGGAATCGTTGCAAGTATTGTTACATACGTGCTTATGATTTTAATTACATCGTGGACGTTCCCGTATACTGAAATGCTTGAGGAATCTAAGTTATGGTTAACAGGAGACGTCATTCATTCAGCGTTTGGTAAAATCGGACTATTCTTCTTAGCGCTGTCGATTTCATTTGGTGTATTTACAGGGTTAAATGGATTTTACTTATCATCATCACGACTCATCTTTGCATTAGGTCGTGCGAAATTTATACCAGAAGCATTTTCAAAACTGCATAGAAAAACAAATACACCGTTAAACGCAATCATATTCGTCATGGTCGTCTGTTTAGCAGCACCTTGGCTTGGACGAACAGCACTCAGCTGGATCGTCGATATGTCATCCGTCGGTGTATCGATAGCATTTTTAGCAACGAGTTTAGTTACAGTAAAATTCTTTAGCGATAAACGACATAAAAGCACACTATATACGGTATTTGGAGTCATCGGAGCAATCATCTCAGCAGTATTCCTGTTGTTATTACTAATTCCAGGATCACCAGCAGCACTCACACTACCGTCATATATCGCATTAGGAATCTGGACAATCATTGGATTAGTATTCTTCATGTTCCAGTTTAATAAACTAAAAAGCCTAAAACGAGAAGAACTCGATCACTTGATTTTAGACATGACAAGAGAGGAAATACATTCGAAAGAGATATAGAGGAGAAAACCGAGTTAAGGTAAACCTTAGCTCGGTTTTTTATATGAATAATAATAAAGCTAATTGTTGACTAAAGTTTTTAATTCTTATAAAATAAAATGCATATATATGAAAACGTTATCAAAAAGAGGGATGGATAATGAGAAAGATGGTAATGGTTATCTTTTTAGTCTTGCTCGCAGGGTGCTCAAATCATGCGGATGAAAAGGACAATATAGAGTTACAGCTTGGGCACGCACTATCTCCAGGAACCGCTGCGTCAGACGAACTAGAGCGAATGGCAGAAGCGGTTGAAGAGAGAACAAATGGAAAAGTGACATTTGATATATATGGAAATAGTAAGCTTGGATCTGAAACAGAAATGCTTCAACAAATCCAAATGGGTGCAATGGATGCTGGCGCAATTATGATTGGTTCAATGCAAACGATGGATATGCGCCTTGCTATTGAAGACTTACCATATATGTGGAAAGATCAACAAACTGCACGAGAAGCATATGAAGGTGAATTTGGTGATTATTTATCTGGAATTGCGTCTGAATATAATCTTCACCAAATTGGATACTTAGAATGGGGATTTAGACATATCACGAATAATTCTAAACCAATTGTAGAACCTGAAGATGTTAAGAACTTAGATATACGAGTTGCTGAAACCGCTTTAAGAGTTGACACTTTTGAAGCGTTGGGAGCAATGCCAACAGTAATGGCATTTAGTGAGGTCTATGGTGCTCTTCAACAAGGTGCATTAGATGCTCAAGAAAATCCGCTCGCAAACATAGCTGCACCAAGGTTTTATGAAGTACAGGACTACTTATCGCTTACAGGGCACTTTTATAATACTGTAATGGTTGTCATATCTGAAGACACGTGGAATGAAATTTCTAAAGAAAACCAAGAGATTATTTTAGAAGAAATGAAAAAATCAACAGAAAATGTTTATGCAGCAAACGATGATAATGAATCATCGTATTTACAAGAATTAGAAGAGAACGGTATGCAAATTAACGACGATGTAAATACAGAATCATTTAGAGAGAAGCTACTTCCAGTATATGATAAGTGGGAAGAAAAAGTGTTCGGTAAAGAGTTAATGGATGTTTACCGTAAAGCATCAGGATTTGAATAGGAAGGTGTAACATGCAAAAGATGATAGTAAAGACACTCAACTGGCTATGTATCGCTGCCATTACGATATTAACCGTCATTATATTACTTCAAGTTATCGCAAGATTTTTAAACTTTACACTTATCGGTACAGATGAGTTATCAAGATTGTTAATCGTATGGCTGACTTTTTTAGGTACGAGTTTAGCATTTCATGAAGATATGCACTTGTCCGTACAATACTTTGTAAACAAGTTAGATGATAAAAAGAAAAGGTTTGTAAACTTGATTGTAAACGGTTTACTTATAATATTTTTCTTAATTATTGCGTTTTATGGAGTTAAATTTTCAATTGCATCTATGAATTACGTATCGTCATCTCTACAGTTACCGATGAGTATATTCTATTTAGCATTACCTGTCGGTGCATTATTCTCAATTTATTTTTTAATCATATCAACAAAAAATATTTATGAAAGCAAGTAAGAGGTGAAGGTATGACTATTCTATTAATATTACTCGCATTTTTTGGTCTGTTATTTTTAGGGATGCCAATTGCTTTCGTGATTGGTATTGTCGTCAGTCTAATATTACTGTTAGACGGAGTTCCACTGGAGATTCTCATTCAGCGCATGTTTGCTGGTGTAAATAACTTTTCATATTTAGCAATACCGCTTTTTATATTAGCCGGTAACATTATGGCTGAAGGTGGACTAACTAAAAGATTAATGGCATTTAGTAAAATGCTAGTCGGTAAATTAACCGGTGGTACTGCTATTACAACAGTAATTACAACAGCATTATTCGGAACAGTGTCAGGGTCAACAGTCGCGACGACTTATGCTGTAGGGTCTGTGTTGGTTCCGAGGTTAAAAGAAGAAAAATATAGCAATTCGTTTATAGCGAGTATCATAGGTCCAGCAGGAGTATTAGGACTAATTATACCGCCGAGTATTACGATGGTAATTTTAGGAATTACAGCAAATATTTCAATTGGTAAATTATTCTTAGCAGGAATTATACCAGGAATTATTTTAACTTTATTTCTTTGTATTTATGTAAGTGTTATTGCGAGAATGAAAGGATATGGAGAAATTAGAGAAGAAAAGTTAACGAATGAAGATTTCTTAAAAACGACAAAGGAAGCATTTTTACCGTTACTCGCGCCAGTCTTCATTTTAGGAAGTATCTTCTTAGGAGTTGCGACAGCAACTGAAGCGGCCGTCATTGCGGTTGCATATAGTTTCTTACTTACTATTTACTATAAGGAAATGAGTTTTTCAACTTTTAAGCATATTATGAAAGACTCAGCAGTAACATCTGCATCGATATTAGTAATTATTTCTGCAGCAAGTGCATTTACATATTTACTAACGGTTAAAAAGATTCCAGCTACGATTTCGGACTTTTTCTTTAGCTATGTAGATTCACCAATTATGTTCTTATTAGTCGTTTCTTTAATACTATTTATTTTAGGTATGTTAACAGAAGTAACATCTCTAATTATACTGTTAAGTCCAATATTCATGCCACTCGCAATTCAGTACAATATCGATCCAATTCATTTTGGAATGGTTCTTATTATGAACTTCGCACTCGCGAATATTACACCACCGGTCGGTTTATCACTAATTGCAGGGTGTAGTATTACAGATAAGGGAATGGGTATAGAAAAGACGCTACCGTATATCGTGCATATATTAATTATTGTCACGGCAATGGTAATTCTTATTATATTCTTCCCGATACTATCAACGTTCCTTCCAAGTATAATGATAGAATAATTTTAAGTAGGTGATGAAATGATATTTAATGAAAAAGAACCTTTTAAAATAGATAACCACTTCGGTGGTAAGGGCACAATTGAAATTTATAAACATGTTAAAAATGATGATCTAGAAAATATCTACATGGTAGCGAACGTCGTGTTACCAAAAGGTACATCTATTGGTTATCATTTACACGACAAAGACTCTGAAATTTACCACATAATAAAAGGTAAAGGTCTATTTATAGATGAGAACAAAGAGGAACATGTCGTTCATAAAAATGAATGTTGCGTTATTAAAAAAGGACAGTCTCACGGAATTGAAAATGTTGGAGACGAGGAGTTAGAATTTATTGCGATATTATTTTAAATTTAAAAAGCTGATTGAGTTTATGATTAAATCTCGATCAGCTTTTTCATTTGAATACAGTTTTCATATTAATTTTTAACATTTTTTAATAACTCCGTATACTCATTAAACATCTCTTCGTTTTTAGTTAATAACGCCTCTTCGATTTTTTGTAAATAATGTGCTTCTTTAAAATGATTTAAAGACTCTTCGAGAATAAGATCCGCCGAAAGATCAGTAGCGGCTTGTAAAAACGCACGACGTTGAGCGAGTAGTTTAACTGATTTACTTTCCATTGGTAACGCCTCCAATCAATTGATAATTATTATTATAGTGAGTAGTTATGTGGAAGTCAATATAATATTTGAAATTGTCTGAAAATAATAACAGTTAGATAGATTATAAAATGAAGAATCACACAGTGATAGAATTATTCTCTGTGTGATCATAATATTTATTTAAGTGGTCCAGCAGATTTAACCTTAACGTGTGTAGCGCCACCTGGTAAATAAGCAAGTGGTATTTCATCAAATGTAATTACTTCTGTTTTTTCTCTTACTGCACCAGCTTCAACAGCATCTTCAATAGCAAGTTTTTTTAATTCGTCGATGACTGACTCTCTTGTGTCAGGGCTAATATTTACCACTTTTTCAACTTCGCCACTAACATCTGAAATAGCTGATCCTATAGCGTTAGCGACCGAACCGCTCTCTGGATTAGCGACGACACTTGCACCTTCGATTTTGCTATCTGATTTTATTAATGCACTTCCTCCGCCAACTAGTACAACGGGTATATTATCTCTCGAAGTCTTCATTTTTTCTACTGCGATCTCAATCATTTTTAACATTTCTTGGTAGACAGCATCTACAAACTCGGAATCTAAATGAGATAATTTCTCTTTATCTCCAAGGTTTAGAAAACCTTTCGCTACTGCAATGTCAGTAGTTGTAAGAGTATCACCACCAAAAACAAGTGCTTTCTCTGGCAGTTGATATCCTACACTTTCTGGACCGACTGTAAAGGAATTAACATCACCAGTAATAATTGTACCTCCACCTAAAGCGATAGAGTATATATCAGGCATTCTAAAGTTCGTTTGAACACCACTTAATTCGACAGAAATTGATGATTCTCTTGGGAAGCCTTTTTGAAGGACTCCAATATCCGTTGTTGTACCTCCAATATCTACTATAATTGCATCATCAAATTCTGAAAGATAACTAGCACCACGTAAACTGTTTGTTGGTCCACATGCCACAGTGAGAATAGGGTATTTTAATGTATATTCTTTACTCATAAGCGTTCCATCATTCTGACAAAAGTATGGAGTGGCTGGAATGCCGTGTTTTCTTAAAGCATTTTCAAAGCCAGTGATTGTACGCTCAGCTACTGTCTGAATTGCGGAATTTAATACAGTTGCATTCTCTCTTTCTAATAATCCTAAACTACCGATTTCTGAAGATAGGGAAATAGGAATATCATCTCCTAATAAATCTCGTAGAATTTTTGCTGCCTTAATCTCATGAACATTGTTTACAGGCGAAAATATGGAAGTAATCGATATTGAATCAACTTTATTCTTTATTTGAGTTGCAATTTCTTCCAGTTTCTCGACATCTAAACCACTAATTAGTTCTCCGTTAAATTCGTGACCGCCAGCTACTTGATATACGTGATTACTTAATTTTTCTTTTAAATCATCCGGAACATCATAAAGTGGTTCAATAGCTGCTCCCGCTGGCAACCCAATTCTAATAGTTGCAACTTTATCTAAACCATTTCGTGTAACAATGGCATTTGTACATTGTGTTGTACCTAACATTGCATGCTTGATATTATTTTTGTCTAATGTAGTATCTTCGAGAAGTTTTTGAATAACGTTGTTAATACCTGTTTCAATATCATCTGTAGTAGGGGATTTGAAAGATGATAATACGTTTAGGTTTTCATCTAAAATGGCACCGTCAGTATTTGTCCCACCCACATCTATACCTAATTTATACATTTTATTTACCTCCATTTAATGACTCGATCGTTTCATAGTCTAAATCATAACCAAAATATCTTGGACCAACAGTGTCGATTGCTTTTTTTGTCCTCCACTTTTCATCAGCTGGCATACCTAGAATTACGACTCTCATTCCAAACTGTAAACCTTCAGTAGTAATTGGCATACCTGTTTCTTTATCTAATACCGTAACTAAATCGGGAGTAATCGCTTTTGGTACATCGTTTACATAACAAATTAGATTTTCATTTTGAAACTCGACTGAAGCAGTTTGATTATTAAATTCATCAATCCCTTCAAAGTTTGCTTTTCCTTTAACAAAGCCACCATCAGTAGCTCTATTAATATCTACAATTTTTCCTGAAAATAATACATAACCATTTAATTTGGTTTTTAATGATTCAATAACATTTGATTTATTTAATAAAATATCACCGATTTCTTCTTCGAGAGTTAAAGAGTGATGGACTGCGCTTTCTTTGACTTCTTTACCAGTCATAGGGTATATAGCATTAAGTAAGGAACCTCCTGAAACCATAGTGACTGAGCGCGCAATTTTTTCTGCATATACACCATCAATGGCATTTACTAGTGTTGCATTTTCTTTTTCATCCGTTAACACCATTGGAGATGCATTAATGCCATCTAAATAGAAAGTAACCATTTGTAATTCAGGGAAAGCACGTCCCATACCATCTGAATCAACGATAGGTAAATCTAGAGTAGCTGCTAAAGCGATTGGAATTAGTGAGTTGACTCCACCGGCTTCGATAGGCATTGTAGCAGTAATTTTCTTACCTAAATGTTTTTCTAGTTCCTTAAATGCGGCAATAGCTTCGTCACCAGATGGAATTTTCTCTACCATTACTGATGGAGCCCCCATCATAGCTGATGGAACAACTAGGTCATCATCATTTAGTTCGTCATAACTAATTAATTTAACAGGACCATACTTTTCAATAGCTTGTTTTGCCATTAATTTACCTATATAGGGATCACCACCACCACCTGTACCAAGTAAAGCAGCTCCAAGTGACATTTTTTCTATTTCTTCTAAACCAATGAGTCTCATAAATTTCTACTTCCTTTCACATCTAAATTAAATTTGCTAACTATCAGTTGTAGTATTAAAGCAATTAAGTATGCATCTAATGCTGAAATCGTTGTTAATTTGAATAAATCAAAACCTATTGGTGCAGGCGAGGTAGATAATGCGATTAAAATTGCTACGACCCAGATAATAACACTGAAATAATTAAACTTAATTATGTGTGGTATATGACTATAATGATATTTTGAATGTCTCATAAAAAAGTCGGCTACATATATCCCACCAACAGGAGGTATCATTATACTTAAAACACTCAAGAACGGAATAAAGTTTTGGTAAATACCTGTTATAGCGAATACCGTTCCAACTGTACCTGCAAAAATAGTAATAATATATTTAGGAATCATTTTAAACACTACTGAAAAGGCAAGGGATGATGAATATAGATTGGTATTATTTGTTGTCCATTGAGCTAAAATTAAGACTAGCATACCACCCGTTCCCCATCCGATACTTATCATAATTTGTACAACATCAGTTTGAGATGTTGCTTTTGCCAAGAATACAGCAAGAATTAATACAATAGAATATCCTACAAAGTAGCTCAGTAATGAAGCTATTAATGTATCCGTCGATGATTTTGAATATCTAGAAAAATCAGGAGCTATTATAATCCCAATCGCAAGAGATCCAATGACGATTGAAATTCCTGCTCCAAATGTTATTGTTTCTCCAGTTAAAGGCGCATTAATTAACTCCGTAATGTTATAACTTTTAAGGATAATAAAAGCTGATCCGATTAGTAAGAAAGCAAGAAGAGGTACTGCAAATATACTTAATTTTTCAAGGGCTTTATAACCAATCATTGATGTTACTGTCATCAAGAAGCCACCCAATATTACTAACCAAACTTTGTTTATTTCAACACCAAAAACGGAATTGATTACTGCATAAAGACTAGACCCAAAAAGATCGAGTTGGACTCCAAACCATCCAAAAAGAGCAACGGCAATTACTAAAGAGACTAGAAATGCACCGTATCTCCCTAATGCAAAAGTGGATACCATTGCCGTAGATAAACCTGTCTTATCTCCGACGAATCCGGAAAACGCATTTAAGATAGAGAGTATGAATGCCCCAATTCCAGCAGAAATAATAGCTTGTTCTAGACTCATTCCGCTACCTAAAGCTCCTCCGAGAGCAGTTGCGGATAGAGCAATTATTCCCGCAGTCCAGACTAATGAAAGTTTGACCCAACTTTGTCTTTTTTCCTGTGGAACTGGTTCGATTTCATAATCTTCAAGTATGTTAGACTTTTCTATTTCACTAACTTCCATAATAAACACCTCATTTTTTTAATGATTTATAAGAATATAAAAGTAAATTCTTTGATATGGCCAATCGTTTTGGCATATCTTCTGTTGAATAAACGATACTTTCCCAAAACAATGCATTTGATAAGAGGACTATATATTCAAGAAGTAGTTTACTTGATTCTTTATCAAAATTATCGTTTGATAAATATTTTTCAAATGAATCTGCTAGCCAAGTTGAGTATCTAAATTGGTAATGATTAATCTTTTCTTGAATTTCTAAGTTATGACTATTAATAAGTTGTAAATAAGCCATAGTATCAATTGGATTGTCTTTATGAAATTTCACTATGTTATCAAGTAATAAATTTAGAGAATCAAGAGTACTTATATTTTTATTGAATAAATCGGCTGATATTAAGGAATCTAGATGACGACCTAGTATAATATCGACACACTCTAAAACGAGCTCTTCTTTACTTTTAAAAAAATAATAAATACTTGCTGACTTAATTCCACAATCTAAAGCGATGTTTTTCATAGTGGTACCATCAATGCCAAATTTTGAAATATTTTCAATCGTAGCATTGATAATTTCATCTTTTTTGTTCAAAAAAACTCACCTACCTAACGTTTGATAGGTATATTATCACGAATATTCTTACTTGTAAATATATTCTGACAATTTAAT
>NZ_MBFG01000017.1 GCF_001696685.1 Nosocomiicoccus ampullae | reverse complement strand
CTATTTATACTAAGGAGACCAAAATGAAAATAAAATTTGGTGTATTATTTGTAGCACTTATGCTTACGCTTTTGTTATCGGCTTGTGGAAAAAGTTCTGAGGAAGTCGAGGAAATATTAAAAGAAGATAAAGTTGAAGAAACGAAAGATGGACTTAAAATCGCAATATCTGTGGATCCAGATGGGTTAGATCCGCATCGAACAACTGCTAGTTCGACGTTTGTCATCACAAACAATATTTATGACACGTTAGTCAAAGTGACAGAAGACGGAGAAATCGTGCCAAGTTTGGCTGCATCTTATGAGCAGTCTGATGACGGAAAGACACTCACATTTCACTTGCGAGATGACGTTAAGTTCCATGATGGCGAAAAGTTCACAGCAAAAGACGTGGCTTATTCATTTGAACGCATCAGAGATGATTTAGGGCCAAGAAAAGATAACTATGAATACATAACAGAAGTCAGTGTAATTGACGATTATACGATAGAATTCAAAGCGGAAGCACCATCTGCAACATTTATAAGTGACTTTGCATACCCATGGGCAGCGATTGTTAAAGACGGTGCTGGAGATGACTTAAAGAAATCACCAGTAGGCACGGGACCATATAAGCTTGTGAACTGGACGCCTCAAGATAAGGTTGTTCTAGAAGGTGTCGAACACTATAACGAAGGTGCAATTAAACATATTGAGTTTAAGATGATGCCAGATTCAACTGCACAGGTAACAAGCTTCAAAAAGGGCGATATAGATTTAATCGAAACTACAGGGGATGTTGCAGAGACATTAGGTGATGCAAAAATCGTTGAAATCGACAATAACTCTGTACAGATCATGGCTATGAACTTAGAAAACGAGCATTTAAAAGATGAAAAACTGAGACAAGCAATCAATATGGCAGTTGACAAAGAAGAACTCATCAAAGCAGTGTGGTGGGGATATGGTAAAGAAATCGGCTCGCACTATCCCCCTGTTTTAAAAGGATATGTCGACACAACAGACACTTATCCGTATGATGTAGATAAAGCGAAACAACTCGTGAAAGAGTCAGGCAGAGAGGGCATCACATTGAATATGAAACTTCCAACAGACTATCCAAACTATGTGAATGCAGGACAGATTATTGCTGAAAAATTAGAGGCAATCGGAATTCATGTTAAAATAGAGACGATAGAATGGGGTACATGGTTAACAGATGTCTATGGTAACCGTGACTATGATCTTACAGTCGTTGGACACACAGGTCGTATCGAAGGTTATGATTTACTAGAGAAATATGGAAGCACGCGCTCGGATAACTACTTTAATTATAAAAATGCAGAAGTAGACGAACTTTTATCATCTATTAAAGTAGAATTAGATGATGATACACGTATGGACATGTATAACCGTGTCCAAACGATTCTAGCAGAAGAAGTTCCAGCATTGTATATTCAAGCGCCAACACGTATTTACGCGATCAGTGAAGACTTAGAAGGATTCACGTCATATCCAATCGATGTTTTTGAATTAAAAGATTTAAAATTTAAAGAGTAATCAATAGGTGATGGATGATATGAAAGAAATTATAAGACGCATTACGAGTAGCATAGTACTTATAATTGTCGTATCATTTATCACTTTTTTTATGTTGATGATGATACCTGGAGATGCGGTGGAAATTAGTCTCGGAACAGAAGCCACACCAGAACGTGTCAGAGAACTTCGAGCAGCTCTCGGGATGGATGCTGCTTGGTATACGCAATATTTTAACTGGTTGACCAGTGCGATAACTGGTGATTTTGGTGTGTCTTTTACATATGGTGAGACAGTGACAGCACTTCTATTAAGTAGGTTACCTGTTACGTTAACACTCATGGTGATGTCAATCGTAATTGCGGTGCCTTTAGCACTCACAATTGGTGTCTTTGCTGCATTAAAACAAAATAAGACGTTTGATATTATAGCGAGAACGCTCATGCAAATTGGTGACGCGATGCCACAGTTTTTTATTGCACTCATTTTTCTCGTTTACATCGCTGCACAGTTTGACGTGTTTCCGATATCTGGATTTAAACCATTTACGGAGAGTGTTTATGGTGGCTTTATGAGCTTACTACTGCCGGCACTTGTGCTCGCATTTGGTATGATTGCGACACAGATTAGGATCGTGAGAAGCTCGATGTTACATAGTTTAAAACAAGATTATATGCTCATGACCCGAGTGTCTGGAATGAATCCTGTTTTTGCAATCATTAAATATCCACTGCGTGATGCGTTGATTGCACCACTTACAGTTATTGGTATTCAAATTGCGGGGTTAATTTCAGGTGTGATTGTCGTAGAGAGTATTTTCAGTTTGCCTGGAGTTGGCCGACTGTTATTTAGTGCAGTCTTAAAACGAGATCTCTTCTTAATTTTAGGGCTCGTGAGCTTTATTGTGACTTCTGTCATAATCATTACGCTTATCACAGACATACTCTATATTCTCCTGAATAAGCGAATGAGGAGGAAAGAGTCATGAGAAAATATGTGTTTATATTGAGCGTAGTACTCTTACTCATTCCGTTATCGCTAGGAATAGTGTCATTTTTCTATACACCATATCCGATTACAGAGATGGATATTGATAATCGTTTTTCTTTGATGTCTAAAGAGCATCTACTCGGTACGGATCAGTTTGGTAGAGATATATTATCTAGGTTAATGGTTGCGTCACGCTATGCGTTACTTTTAGGAACGGTTTCAGTCACTTTAGGCTTATGTGCTGGGATTTTCATAGGTGTCATTTCTGCTTTATCAAATAAGTGGATCAGCATGATTTTCCTAAGGTTTATAGATGGGATGCTCGCATTCCCAGGTATCGTACTTGCTATGATGTTTGTGGTTGTATTTGGGGATGGACTTTACTCTACACTTATTGCAATCGCGATATTTATGATACCAATATTTGCTAGACTGACGTATTCACTCATTAAAGAACAACAACACGCACTCTATATAGTAGCGGCAAAAAGCATGGGACTATCGACAATGAGAATTGTGTGGAGACATTATCTCCCAGTCATTTTGCCTAGACTCGTAACACAATTCAGTGCAAGTATTGGATCTGCAATTTTAATAGAATCCGCGTTATCTTATTTAGGACTTGGTGTCGTTCCACCGAACGCGAGTTTTGGACTGATGTTAAAAGAAGCGCAGAGCTTTATGCTGAGCTATCCATATTTAATCTTGCCGTCAGGGATATTACTTGTGATTACTGTCCTTGGTCTGAACTTAATGGGAGATACGTTGAATGATCGACTCATGAAATTAGGTGATACTAATGATTGATATAAAGGCACTCGAAGTGCGCACAAATGAAGGAAAGAGACTCGTACAGCCATTTGATTTCTATCTTAAAAAGAGAGAAATTGTAGGGGTATTTGGGGAATCAGGTTCAGGGAAAACAATATCGACACAAGCGATGTTTAACTTGCTTCCGAGATCACTCGTGTCACATGCTACGCTAAAAATGGTAGAAGATAAAAACATAGATGACCTTAAGTCGAGCGATTACCGAAAACTCATCGGACTTGATGTTGGATATATTCCACAAAATACAACGGGATTTTTACATCCGTTAGTAAAAATTAAGCACCAGATGTTAGAGGGTTTCGTGACGCATCAGTGTGGCACTAAACGTGAAGGATTAGAACGTGCGACGGAATTGTTAGAACTTGTGGGGCTTAAAAATCCTAAAAAAATCTTGAACGGATACGTGTTCGAACTTTCTGGTGGAATGCGCCAACGCGTCAATATCGCACTCTCCCTAATGACGAAGCCACGTATAATTATTTTAGATGAGCCGACGACTGCTCTAGATAGCATCACGGAAAACGAGATAATGGAGTTTTTTAAAAAACTGAATCAAGAAGAAGGCGTGTCGCTCATTTTAATCACACATAACATGAAACTGATAGAGAAGTACACGGACCGTGCGTATGTTTTCTATAAGGGAGAAATGGTAGAGACGAATGATACAAAGACGCTATTTAAGCATCCAACGCATCCGCATACAAAAGCACTCGTCCAAGTATCGAGAGAGGAGAACGTGAGATGATTTTATCATGTGAAAATGTGTCTAAAAACTTCAAAGATACAATAGCTTTGAAAGATGTGAGTTTGGAACTTAAAGAAGCGGAATCTATCGGAATTGTTGGAGAATCTGGGTCCGGAAAGTCTACACTTGCGAATATCCTTGGCGGACTTGTAAGTCCAAACTCAGGAACTGTATATTTTGAAGGTGAAGATATCAAAAGTATGAAAAAACGTAACTACCTAAAATTTAGACAAAATGTGCAGTTTGTATTTCAAAGCCCTAAAGAAAGTCTACATCCATATTTGAAGGTAAGAACGTCACTCCGAGAACCATTTTTTGCGAAAGGACTTCCGCGAAAGACAAAAAAAGAGATGGATAGAGAGATACTTCGCGCATTAGAACGTGTGCAATTAAACGAAACGATTCTAGATAAATACCCGCACCAGTTAAGCGGTGGACAAGCACAGCGCATATCGATCGTCCAAGCGATGATCACTGATCCGAAAGTGGTAATATTTGACGAAGCGGTCTCCGCACTAGATATACTCGTGCAAAAAGAAGTCATCGAGATTTTGAAGAAGTTACGACATAACATTCGCACTTCATATCTATTCATCACGCACGACATATCCACAGTAAAAACACTGACAGATAGAATCATCGTTATGAAAGACGGACAGATTGTAGAAGTAGGTAAAACGGACGATATTTTGAACAATCCACAAAATCCCTATACCAAAAAACTTATTGCGAGTTCGATATGAAGTGTTTGATAAGCTAAATACTAACCATGAGTATTCTTTTTATTTTTAGAAAATTTTATTAGTAGTATTCTACTACGATACATTTCATCACGCTTTAGGAATTAATGGTATCCATTTAAATTTTAAAGATAAAAACATGATAACCATTGTAAGTCCCTCTGCTATTGGGAATACAAGCCAAATCGCGTTTGGTCCAAATAGAATTGGCATTATAAATAATAGAGGGATGAAGATAATAAAACTACGTAATAAGCTAATCATAATCGCGATACGAATTATACCGATTGATTGATAGAATTCCGTGAGCACCATGTTGATTCCTAAGAATAAGTATCCAATGAAGAATAGGGTGATTCCGATTTTTATATAACTAATTACTTCGGTACCTTCAATACCAAATAGCCATATGATGAGTCCTCTCCCTAAGACTCCAATTACAAAAATGAGGACACCGACTATGAATCCAGTGACTGTTGCGATACGGATAAATTGTTGTAATCGTTCAAAGAGTTTTGCACCGTAATGATAGCTCGAAATTGGTTGAAGTGCTGCACCCACTCCAATGAATAACATCAAGAACACAGTGTGCATGTAGTTTACAACCGCATAAGAGAAGATTCCTGTTTCACCGACATAATGACTAAATGTAACGTTCAGCCCAATCATCATTACTGCAGCTGAGGCTTCCAATATAAAACTTGGAAATCCAATTGAAATGATATTGCGAACAATAGATGGGTCGATCTTTATCTTTACGAGTGCCAGTTGACTTCGTTTAGTTAAAAAGTGCGTCACGAGGACTAAAATACCGATAACAGTCGCAAGGACTGTAGCATATGCGGCTCCTTTTACACCCCAGTTGAAGATGAAAATAAAGATGTAATTTAGGATAATATTTACAACCGATGTGACAACTAAGCCGACCATCGCGAGTGTTGGATTCCCGTCGTTACGTATAAAAATGCTCAGAATGTTTTCTAACACGAAGAAGATTCCGAATACTAAAATGACGTGTAGATAATCGAGCACATAACTAATGATTGCATCATTTGCGCCGAATAGGTACGCGAGTGGTTCTTCAAATACGAGACATACTCCAATGATGATACCAGTGACGACAACGGTAATAATAATCGCGTGTGTAAAAATCGATTTTGCACGATGCACATTATTTTGTCCTAGAGCAATGGAGTACAGGGTTGCTCCACCCATTCCAATCCATAGAGAAAATGCTAAGATGACTGAATAAATGGGCAAAGCGATGTTGACTCCAGCCAGTCCGTTATCTCCTACACCGTGGCTCACGAAGAGTCCATCGACTAAAATGTTGATGGCCATGAGCATCATTCCAAATAACGATGGAATTAAATATTTAAGAAAAAGTTTTCGTGGTTGCATCGTTTGCATTGTAGTGTGTACGCGTTCCATAAAAATACCTCATTATATATATATAAATCTGTTCCGTTTGTTCTTACTATATTATGATAATAAATTATACAGTAACCATATAGTCAAGGACGGGAGAGATAAAAACTGGAATTTTTAAAAAATTTGTTTACCACTGGAGAATTCGCAAATATTTGTAACGTGAAGAAACAAACACTTTTTCATTATGATGATATTGATTTGTTAAAACCTGAGTATGTAGCTCCGAATGGATATCGGTATTACTCATTTCAACAAGCAGAAGTGTTTACGGTCATTGAAATATTAAAAGAGATTGGCATGTCTTTATCTGACATAAAAGAGTTTTTAAACGCCAACAATTTAAAAGAAACAGCTGAGATGTTTACTGAAAAAGCAGAAATGATGCAGCAGAAGATTGAGGCACTACAGCGCACGAAAGAGATTATTCAAAACAAGAAAGAGCAGATCGTAAATGCGATAGAGCTAGATATCGATAGTATTACAATTGAACATTTAGAGAGAGAATACTACGTGTTAAGCAAAAATATTTTAAATAGCACTGACAAAGAATTTACGGAAGCAATCATGTCATTTGTCAAATATACAAAAGAAGAAGCGCTAGATATTGGGTATCCAGTAGGTGGGCTGATTCCAAAAGCACAAATTGAAAAGAACGATTATTTAAATGTGTCTCATCTATTTATGAGAATTAAAGAAAAAGCTTTAAAGAATCCATTTATTAGAAAGTCGTGCACTTATGCGGTAGGTTACCACAAAGGATCGTACTTAAAGACGTATGAGACATATGAAAAAATGAAATCTTTTATAGAGGAAACTGGATATCAAATTAGCGGAGATACGATAGAGGAGTACGTCATTGATGGACTCAGTGTAAAAGGTGAAGAAGATTACATTACAAAAATTATGATACAAGTGGAAGGAAAATGAGCGGGATAATTATAGTAAAGGAGGCGTTCATATGACAGTATTATTCGACCACATCATCTATTTTTCTGAAGATCCTAGTGCAATGAAAGACGAATACGAACAAAAAGGGTTTTATACTGTGACCGGCGGTACACACGACATTTGGGGCACGTATAATACACTATTACACTGCGGGCTCTATTATATTGAATTTTTAGGGATAAAAAACAGACAAACCTTCGAGAAGTACAACGAAGATAATGTAGATTACACGCTCATGTCTTCCATATATAAAGAAAATTACCGTGAGGGTATGCACAACTTTGCACTTCGAACGACTGACATCGAAGCTCTCAGTACGTCGCTCGAGAATTCAGGATTCGAAATCGATGGGCCTCGCACATTCAAGAGAGAAAAAGAAAATGGAGAAGTAGTCTCATGGAAGTTGTTATTTATAAAAGACAATAAGACGAACGTCCCTATGCCATTCATCATTGACTGGGGTATGAGTGACGAAGAGAGAATAGAAAACCTTGAAGCAGGAAGCATACTAGGAGATAACGGTAAACTATTAGAAATTAAGGTAGCAGTAGAAAATGTTGATAATGCGATTCACGCATTCGCCGAAGCTTTTCACTTAAATAAACATGATGAGAACACTCTGGAATTAGGTAAAGTAAGACTAACATTTACGGAAGAGTTACAAGAAAATCAGGTAGTAGTCGAAACAGACGGAGAGACATTCATAATTTAATGTAATTAACGTTTCGTAAGGGTTTGTAAAAAAATAACAAAAGCACATAGACAACAATCTATATAGATGTTAATCTATTTACCATCTAGGAGGTTTAGTCATGTCTTATAAAGAACTATCAAAAATATTAAAAGTCTTATCAGATCCAAGTCGATTGGAGATACTAGATTTACTATCTTGTGGGGAATTATGTGCTTGTGACTTGTTGGAATACTTTCATTTCTCACAACCTACACTCAGTCATCATATGAAGACTTTAGTAGATAATGAATTAGTTACAACAAGAAAAGACGGTAACAAACATTGGTATCAACTGAATCATGATAATTTAGATGAAATTATCAAAAATTTAAATATTATTAATACATCGACCGAAAGATGTGTATGTAAAAATGTGAAATCAGGTGATTGCTGTTGATGATTTTAGCAATTGTGATTTTCCTTTTAACTTTAATTTTTGTTATATGGCAACCGAAAGGTTTAGATATTGGTGTTACAGCTTTAATTGGGGCAGTTGTGGCTATCATTACAGGAGTTGTAAGTTTTTCTGATGTAGTAGAAGTAACAGGTATTGTTTGGAATGCCACTCTAACTTTTGTAGCTGTTATTTTAATTTCATTAATATTAGATGAAATTGGCTTTTTTGAATGGTCTGCAATACATATGGTCAGAGCTTCAAATGGTAATGGGTTAAAAATGTTTGTTTTTATCATGTTACTTGGAGCAGTTGTAGCAGCATTTTTCGCAAATGATGGTGCCGCTTTAATATTAACGCCTATCGTATTAGCAATGGTAAGAAATTTAGGATTTAATAAAAAAGAGATTTTCCCTTTTATTATTGCTAGTGGCTTTATTGCGGATACGACATCACTACCTTTAATTGTAAGTAACTTAGTGAATATTGTTTCTGCAGATTACTTCGATATTGGGTTTATTGAATATTTTAACCGTATGATTATTCCTAATATATTCTCTTTAATTGCTAGTATTGTCGTTTTATGGTTATATTTCAGAAAATCTATACCTAAAACGTTTAATGCAGAAAACCTACCCAATCCTAAAAATGCAATTAAAGATCTTAAACTATTTAGGATTTCATGGATTGTTTTAGTAATACTACTTGTTGGTTATCTTGTTAGTGAGTTTGTTCAGATACCTGTATCTTTTGTTGCTGGTACGATTGCTATAATCTTTGTGCTATTCGCTCGAAAATCTAAAGCAGTTAATACAAAACAAGTGATTACAGGTGCACCATGGAACATCGTTCTATTTTCTATTGGTATGTATTTAGTTGTATTTGGATTAAAAAATGTAGGTATCACAACATTTTTAGCTGAAATATTAACTAATATTTCAAGTTATGGATTATTCATCAGTGTGATGGGTATGGGCTTTATAGCTGCTTTCTTATCATCAATTATGAACAATATGCCAACTGTTTTAATAGATGCAATAGCGATTGGTCAATCTAGTGCTACAGGACTACTCAAAGAGGGTATGGTTTATGCGAATATTATAGGTTCTGATTTAGGACCTAAAATTACGCCGATTGGTTCTTTAGCAACATTATTATGGCTACATGTTTTAGCACAAAAAGGTGTAAAGATTTCATGGGGAACATACTTTAAAACGGGAATTGTCATTACTATTCCAGTCCTATTTGTAACACTCTTAGGATTGTACTTTACACTAATCATATTTTAAAAAGAGGCTTTAATTATGGATAAGAAAACAATTTATTTTATATGTACTGGCAACTCTTGCCGTAGCCAAATGGCTGAGGGTTGGGGGAAGAAATTATTAGGTGAAGACTGGAATGTCTATTCTGCTGGTATTGAAACACATGGTGTTAATCCTAAAGCAGTAGAAGCTATGAAAGAAGTAGGTATTGATATATCAGACCATACGTCAGACTTGATTGATAATGATATTTTAAAACAATCAGATTTAGTCGTAACGTTATGTAGTGATGCAGATGAGAATTGTCCTATCTTACCGGTAAACGTTAAAAAAGAACATTGGGGTTTTGATGATCCTGCGGGTAAAGAGTGGTCAGAATTCGAGCGTGTTAGAGATGAAATTAAATTAGCGATAGAACAATTTAAATTGAGACATTAAAAAAGAGGCGAGTCATTTCGCCTCTTTTATATTAAGATAATTTACCTTGTAACTTCATAACGTCTGCTACTTTTTGAATTGAGTTTAAGTAAGCCGCTTCTCTGAATGTAACGTCGTGTTTTTCTTTTGTATCCCAGATTTCGTCAAATGCTTGGATCATTTTCTCTTCTTGACGCTCTAAGACTTCTTTTTCTGTCCAGTAGAATCCTTGTAGGTTTTGTACCCACTCATAGTAAGATACGATTACTCCACCTGAGTTTGTAAGGATGTCTGGTACTACTGTGATGCCTCTTTCTTTGAATACTGCATCTCCTTCAGTAGTGACTGGTCCGTTTGCACCTTCAAGTACGATGTTTGCTTTTACTAATTTCGCAACGCGCTCATCGATTGCGTTTGCAAGTGCTGCTGGTACCATAATGTCTACGTCTAATGACCAGAAGTCTTCTGGGTTTAAGATTTTAACGTCGTCCATTTCTTTGAATTTACCACGGTTTGCTTCTAGCTCTTCGTAAGTAAATCCTTCTTCACGGTAGATAGCAAATAGTCCATCTGGATGCCACTCCATAACTGCTTGTACTGTTGCACCGAGTTGTTCGAAGTATTTTACCGCGTGGCTTCCTACGTTACCGAATCCTTGTACTGCAAGTGTTGCTTCTTCGAAGTGGATATCGAATTTCTTAGCAACTTGACGTCCAATGACTGAAATACCGAATCCTGTTGATTCTGTACGTCCTAGTGACCCACCGTATTCTACTGGTTTACCAGTGAATGTACCGAGTGCTTGTGTACCAGCTAATTGACAGTATTCGTCAACCATCCAGCTGATCATTTGTGCACTACAGCCTACGTCTGGTGCAGGTACGTCGATTTTTTCGCCTAAGTATTTGTAAAGACCACGAACGTATCCGCGCGCTAATTGCTCGAGTTCGTTTTCAGATAGTTTTGTTGGGTCAGCAACGATACCACCTTTACCACCACCGTATGGTGTACCTGTTACTGCACATTTAAATGTCATCCAAATAGATAACGCTTTTACGTCATCGTACGTTGTTGCAGGGTGAATACGAATTCCACCTTTTGCTGGTCCGAGTGACGTGTTGTGTGCTGCACGGTAACCTTTGAACGTTCTGATTGTACCGTCATCCATCTTAACTGGAATGCTAACTTCAATCATACGCTCAACGTCTTTTAAAATTTCAAAGACTGCTGGTTCCGTATTCAAAATTCTACATGCTGATTCAACTTGTTGTTGCGCATTGATAAATGAGTTGTTACTCAAAGGAAAGACCACCTTTTTTGATATTAAGTTTATATGTATATAATATCACGTTTATAAAATAATGAAAGATTGTTATTTTGTATTTTCGAACAAAAATTTAATGTTCGTATGGCTAATCTTTTTCATAATTTACATATTTTAAATCCTTGTGGTATATCGTATGATAAAAGGAATTTGCTATAATCGAATAGAAATTAAAACGTAATGAGGAAGTGGAGATATGTCTATTAACTGGTTTCCTGGACATATGGCAAAAGCAAGGCGCCAAATTGAAGAGAATTTAAGTAAAGTTGATGTAGTGATAGAAATTTTAGACGCGAGAATTCCAATGTCGAGTCAAAACCCAATGATGAACGAGATCGTTAAAAATAAACCACGTATTGTCATTTTAAATAAGTCTGATCTCGCAGATCAAAATATGACAAATCAGTGGATGAATTACTTTAAGTCGATTGGGACGTATCCGATAGCACTGGATGCTCGTAGCAATAACGTATTAAAGCGCATTGAACCAGTTGCGATGGAAGCGACTGAAGAGATGTTTCAACGTATGGAAGCTCGCGGTATTAATCGTCGTCCGATTCGTGCGATGATTATCGGTATTCCAAACGTTGGAAAGTCGACGTTAATTAATAGTTTAGCGCGTAAAAAAGCAGCTAGAACTGGAAATACACCTGGGTTAACAAAATCACAACAGTGGATTAAAGCAGGAAATAATTTAGAACTGCTAGACACTCCAGGTGTATTATGGCCAAAGTTTGAAGGAGATGTCGGCTTAAAATTAAGTTTAACAGGTGCAATTACGGATAGAGTCGTTCATTTAGATGAGGTCGCTATTTTTGGTATGAAATTTTTAATCGAACACGATAAGGAAACGTTCGATGCATTTTATAAAATTACGAATTATGACGTCGATGATATCGTATCCGTGTTTGACGCAATCGGTAGAAGTAGAGGTATGTTAATGTCTGGTAACGAAGTTGACTATGAACAAGTGACAAACCGCGTCGTTTACGACATTCGTAACGGTAAAATCGGTAGATATACATTTGACGAGGTTAACGATGACAATTAAAGAAGTAAAAGAATTTTTACAGACGATACATTCTATAGAAGATTTAGAAAGTATTGATTTACAAAGTGACACACGTGTTGGTGTACAAAATGCAATTAAAAGTCGCAGACGTCAACTTGAAAAAATCGAAGAGACGAAACGACGTTTTGAAAGTATGATGGTCTATGAGCGTGAGTTAACAGGTGTAATTGCCGGAGTCGATGAAGCAGGGCGCGGGCCACTCGCAGGAGAAGTTGTTGCTGGTGCTGTAATTTTAGGTGACGAGAAGTTATATGGGTTAGATGATTCTAAAAAATTAAGTGAAACTGAAAGAAATCGTTTATATGATTTAATTTTAGATACGTGCACGGTTGGTATAGGTACCGCAACAGTGGAAGAAATTGACACATTAAATATATATGAAGCGACGAAACTTGCGATGACTCGTGCAGTTGAAAATTTAAAAGTACAAGTGGATCACTTATTGATTGATGCGATGGAATTAGATGTAGATATTCATCAGCAAAGTATCATAAAAGGTGATGCAAATTCAAATTCGATTGCTGCCGCTTCAATTATTGCAAAAGTATATCGTGACCGTTTAATGGAAGCACATAGTAAAAAGTATCCGGAATATGATTTTGAAAAGAACTCAGGGTATGGAACGAAGACTCATTTAGATGCGTTAGGACAATACGGAGCAACACCGATTCATAGAAAAAGTTTTTCACCCGTTAAGGGAATTCAGGAGATTTTTAGATGAACAGAATTAAAGTCGTAGATAGTTTAAGAGGATTTAGTTTACTAGGGATATTACTCGCTAACTTGCTCGTTTTTAACTACGGTATGTTTGGTAATAGTTATCCTGAAGTGTATGACGTACCTAAAACGGGCATCTTTTTAATGAATACGATTCGCGTATTATTTGAAGGAAGTACGATGCCGATATTTGCCTTTTTATTTGGATTTGGGATGTATATGATGGCGTCTAGTTTTAAACGTAAAGATCTCGGTGTAAAACGTGGACTCATTCGTCGCGGACTCGCGTTACTTTTATTTGGTACACTGCACGCGATGTATTTATTTGAAGGAGATATTTTGTTCGTTTATGGACTGATGACGATTGTTTTATTTTGGCTACCGAATCGAAGTCTTAAAACGATGATTGTATGTTTCTTATTATCTTCAGCACTCGTTGTATTAATGCATTTAGACTTTGGTAGTAGTGTAGAAGACGTAGATGTAGAATTTGAGAGTTATACGACAGAGTTAACCGATGAAAAAATCGAATATTTACTCGAAGAAAAAGAAGCGTATCGTACGTTATCGAATGCTGAACGTCAGTCGTTTATATTCGATTCAGAGAATCCGTTTTTTGGCGGTGGTGTAGTCGGATATGTATTTACGTATATACTCATTATTTCCTTTTACGTGCCTGTCTTTATATCTGGAATGATTGCAGCAAAACTTAAAATGTTTGAAACAGGTGGCACGTGGAAAAAAGCACTCATTCTACTCGTACCGATCGGTATTATATTAAATATATTTGGGCTTAATAATGAGACACTCGATTATTATATGTTCTTTATCGACACAGCGTTAGCTTATGGATATATCGCACTATTTTATTATCTATATAAGGAAAACTTATTTATGGACAGTTTAGCAGCCGTCGGTAAATTATCGTTAACGAACTATATTTTACAATCCGTATTCCACTCGTTTATATATTATGGTAGTGGGCTTGGACGATTCGGAGATGGTAACTTTACGTTGTCATTTGTAATAGCGATCATTTTCTTTATCGTACAAATTATATGTAGTTATTACTATATGAAGAAGTTTAAATACGGACCACTCGAATATATACTTAGAATTTGGACGTATTTCTCGTTTAAACCACATTTAAAACGTGGAAAAAACGCACATATTTAAAAATTACACTTTTTAGAAGCGTGTTAAGTTTACAATAGTGCGATGAATTTATATAATAGTTTTGAAAGCTTATTATTATAACGCTTAGGAGGCAGACCATGAATATTCATGAGTATCAAGGAAAACAAATTTTCCGCTCTAAAGGGGTAAAAGTACCGAACGGTGACGTTGCGCGTACGCCTGAAGAAGCGGTAGAAGTAGCAAAAACATTAGACTCTGACGTCTACGTAGTGAAAGCACAAATTCACGCAGGTGGACGTGGGAAAGCTGGAGGCGTAAAGATTGCGAAATCTTTAGATGAAGTTAAAGAATACGCTGAAAGTTTACTCGGTTCTACATTAGTAACGGTACAAAACGGACCAGATGGTACTGTTGTTAACCGTTTATTAATTGAAGAAGGTTGCGACATTAAAGATGAATACTACATCAGCTTTGTTGTAGACCGTGCGACAAACCGTGTCGTGTTAATGGGTTCTGAAGAAGGTGGAACTGAAATCGAAGAGGTTGCAGCTAAAACACCTGAAAAGATCTTCACTGAAGTGATCGACCCAGCAGTTGGTTTATTACCATTCCAAGCAAGAAGACTTGCGTTTAACATCAACATTCCAACTGAGTTAATTAACAAAGCGGCAAAATTATTACTTGGACTCTATGATGTATTTGTAGAAAAAGATGCATCAATCGTCGAAATTAACCCACTTGTAACAACAGGTGACGGTGAAGTTATGGCGTTAGATGCGAAAATCAACTTTGACGATAACGCATTATACCGTCAAAAAGAAGTAATGGAAATGCGTGACTTCGACGAAGAAGATCCAAAAGAAGTTGAAGCGTCTAAATACGACTTATCTTATATTGCACTAGATGGTAACATCGGTTGTATGGTTAACGGTGCTGGACTTGCGATGGCAACGATGGACACAATTAACCACTTCGGTGGAAGCCCAGCGAACTTCTTAGACGTAGGTGGCGGTGCGACTGAAGAGAAAGTTACAAAAGCATTCGAACTCATCTTAAGTGATGAAAACGTAGAAGGTATCTTTGTAAACATCTTCGGTGGAATCATGTTATGTGACGTCATTGCTAAAGGTGTTGTACAAGCAGTTAAAAACGTCGGACTTGAAATTCCATTAGTCGTACGTTTAGAAGGTACAAACGTTAAAGAAGGTAAAGAGATTCTTAAAGACTCTGGTTTAGCAATTACACCAGCAAGCACAATGGCTGAAGGTGCACAAAAAATTATCGCACTCGTTGAAGAAAATAAATAAGATAAGGGGAAATTAATTGTGGCAGTATTTGTAGATAAAGATACAAAAGTAATCGTACAAGGTATTACTGGATCTACTGCATTATTCCATACGAAACAAATGTTAGACTACGGCACGAAAATTGTCGGTGGTGTAACACCAGGTAAAGGTGGACAAGTAGTAGAAGGTGTACCTGTATTCAATACAGTAGAAGAAGCGAAAAAAGAAACTGGCGCGACAGTATCAGTCGTATACGTTCCAGCTCCATTCGCAGCAGATTCAATCATGGAAGCAGCAGATGCAGGTGTAGAACTTGTTATCTGTATTACAGAGCATATTCCAGTATTAGACATGGTTAAAGTCGTGGACTACTTAGAAGACAAAGAAACACGTCTTGTTGGGCCAAACTGTCCTGGTATCATCACTGCTGATGAAACTAAAATCGGTATTATGCCAGGATATATCCACAAAAAAGGTCACGTAGGAGTTGTATCACGTTCTGGTACGTTAACTTACGAAGCAGTTCACCAATTAACTGAAGCTGGAATCGGTCAAACGACAGCTGTTGGTATCGGTGGAGACCCAGTAAACGGTACAGACTTCATCGACGTATTAAAAGCATTTAACGAAGACGATGAAACACTCGCAGTTGTAATGATCGGTGAAATCGGTGGTACAGCTGAAGAAGAAGCAGCAGCTTGGGTGAAAGAACATATGACAAAACCAGTTGTTGGATTCATCGGTGGTCAAACAGCGCCTCCAGGAAAACGTATGGGTCACGCTGGTGCGATCATTTCTGGTGGTCAAGGTACAGCAGAAGGTAAAATTAAAGCGATGAACGACGCAGGTATCGACACAGCAGATACACCGTCAGTAATCGGTGAGACATTAATCGAGCGTATTAAAAAAGAAGGCCTTTACGAGCAATGTCTAACAATTAAATAATAAATTTAAATTGTAACGCAGAGATAATATAATCTCTGCGTTTTTTTATTTTTATACCAATTTTAAAAACTATCGATTATAATACAGGTATGAAACTTCACATTTTACAATTAAGTTTTGCAAAAGTTACAAGAAAAGAGTTTCAGAAGATCCGAAATGGTGAAGTATTAAAAGAATCTACAATTAAGAAGTTACAGCATGCGAGAGAAATTTCGTTAGAAGACATCCACCGTACATTGTGTGAGAACGGTGTGACGTTTATAACGGAGAGTTCAAAGTATTATCCAGCATCGTTAAAAGAAATTTATGATCCGCCGTACGTATTATATGTAAAGGGCTCTTTATCGGCTTTAAATGGTCGCAAAATCGGCATCGTTGGTAGTCGTAAAGCTGGAATGTATACGCGTCAAGCGTTACAAAGAATCATTCCAGCGTTAAATGAGTTTACAGTCGTGTCAGGTCTCGCATATGGTGCAGATGATATCGCGCACCATATTGCACTTGAAGAGAATATTCAAACGATCGGTGTACTCGCATTTGGTCACGATATCCATTATCCGAAGTCAACAATAAAAACGAGACATCGTATTGAAAAATATAGTTGTACGATTAGTGAGTATCCACCAGGCACACCGATAAATAAGCATCAATTCGTCGCACGAAATAGAATTATCGCTGGCTTAAGTGAAGGTGTATTAGTCACTGAAGCCGAAGAAAAAAGCGGAAGTTTAATTACGTTAGAGATGGCGATGGAAGAAAATCGACACGTCTTTTGTATACCAGGAAATATTACGTCACCGCTCAGTGCAGGTGTAAATGCGCGGTTAAAAGAAGGTGCGATATTCGTTACAAAAGCTGATGATATTTTATATGAATTACAATAAATGAATTTAGAACCGTTGACAAATTTAAAAGTTAGTGTGTAATATTGTTCATTGAATCATAAAACGTGAGGGAGGCAATTAAAAGTGGCAGATAATTTAGTCATTGTAGAGTCCCCAGCAAAAGCGAAGACGATTGGTAAATATCTTGGAAAACGATATAAAGTCGTCGCTTCGATGGGTCACCTTAGAGATTTGCCCCGTAGTCAAATTGGTATTGACGTCGAAAACAACTACCAACCAAAATATATAACGATTAGAGGTAAAGGACCTTTACTTCAAGAACTTAAAAAAGAAGCAAAAAAAGCAAAACGAATTTATTTAGCATCGGACCCGGACCGTGAAGGTGAAGCGATCGCGTGGCATTTAGCACACGCTCTCGGTGACGATAAAGAATATCACCGCGTCGTATTTAATGAAATTACAAAAGATGCAGTAAAAAATAGTTTTAAAGAACCGAGAGAAATGGACCAACAACTCGTCGACGCACAGCAAGCACGTCGTATATTAGACAGACTCGTTGGTTATAACATTTCACCAGTATTATGGAAGAAAGTTAAAAAAGGATTATCTGCAGGTCGTGTACAATCAGTTGCATTAAAACTGATTATCGACAGAGAAAATGAAATCCGTAACTTTAAACCAGAAGAATATTGGTCAATTGAAGGTCACTTTAAATATAAGCGCTCGAAATTTACAGGTAAGTTTTATAAGTTAGCGTCTGACGCTAAAAAGACAGAGTTACCAAATGAATCTGTCGTTAAAGACGTTTTAAAGCAAATTAAAGGAGACGACTTTAACGTCGACTCTGTCGAGAAAAAAGAAAAACTGAGATATCCTGCGTATCCATTTACGACTTCTACATTACAACAAGAAGCGGCGCGTAAATTAAATTTCCGTGCACGTAAAACGATGATGCTCGCTCAACAACTGTATGAAGGAATTGACGTAAAAGGACAAGGGACGATTGGTTTAATTACGTATATGAGAACAGACTCTACGCGCGTATCTAACGAAGCGAAGTCTGAAGCATACGGATATATTGAAAACACGTACGGTAAAGAGTTTTTAGGTAAACGTAAAGATAAAAAGTCTGAAGGACAAGATGCGCACGAAGCGGTGCGTCCAACATCTACATTACGTACACCACAAGAAATGAAAGCTTTCTTATCACGTGATCAGTACCGTTTGTACAAACTAATTTGGGACCGTTTCGTCGCTAGTTTAATGGCACCAGCAGTGCTCGATACTGTGCGCGTGGACTTAAACAATAACGGAGTCATCTTTAGAAGTAACGGTTCTACTATTAAATTTAAAGGATTCTTACAAGTATACGAAGAAGGTACAGACGAAAAAGTAGATGCGAAAGAAAATATTATCCCTGAAATTTCTGAAGGTGAAACGGTTACTGCTGAAAAGATCGATTCAAATCAGCACTTTACTCAACCACCACCACGTTACACTGAAGCACGTCTTGTAAAAACGTTAGAAGAGTCAGGTATCGGCCGACCATCTACGTACGCACCGACGATTGAGACGATTCAAAAACGTAACTACGTACGTCTCGACCAGCGTCGTTTTGTTCCAACTGAACTTGGAGAAATCGTTTCTGCACAAGTATCCGATTACTTCCCAGATATTATCGATGTTGATTTTACGAAAGATATGGAAAAACAACTCGACGAAATTGAAGACGGCAACAAAGAGTGGGTAAAAGTGATCGATGACTTTTATAAAGGGTTTAGACCACAAGTTGAAAAAGCTGAATCAGAAATGGAAGAAATCGAAATTAAAGACGAACCCGCAGGCATAGACTGTGAAAAATGTGGCTCGCCAATGGTTTACAAAATGGGACGTTACGGTAAATTTATGGCATGTTCAAACTTCCCAGATTGCCGTAACACAAAACCAATCGTTAAGAAGATCGGTGTAAAATGTCCGACTTGTAAAGAAGGCGAAATCGTTGAACGTAAGTCAAAAAAAGGTCGTATTTTCTACGGATGTGAACGATATCCAGACTGTGACTTCGTATCATGGGATAAGCCAGTCGGTAGAGATTGTCCGAAATGTGACCAGTACTTAGTCGAGCAACGTAAAGGTAAAACGGTCAAGGTAAAATGTTCGAACTGTGATTATGAAGAAGATGCAAACTAAAAATAATCTAGGCTACTAATCTAGCCTAGATTTTTTATGGTGTTTCATAAGAAAAAAGATATTTCAGAAAAATAGTAATTGTGTGCAATTGTCTGTCAAATATATTAAACTATTCAATGGGAATTTTTTTATAACAGTGAGGAGGACTGTGGATGGACTATGTACTCGACTTTTTAGATGTATTAAAGTATCAAAAGCAGTATTCTCCAAAAACGATTGAAAGTTATCAACTCGATTTACGCGAGTTTGAATCATTTTTAAACGCGGAACATCTAACGGTAACGACGTTTGAGTCGAGAGATGCACGTAATTATTTAACGTTTATATACGATAAAGACTATAAAAAGACGACGATTAGCCGTAAAATTTCTGCGATTCGTAGTTTTTATAATTATTTAAACGAACGATATATCGTAGAAAACAATCCGGTGAGTCAAGTGTCTTTTCCAAAGCGAGACTCTATGTTACCGGATTTCTTGTATGAAAACCAAATCGATGCTTTGTTTCAGTCACTCGATAAAAACAAAAAGATGTACACGAGAGATCGTGCGTTACTCGAGTTATTATACGGCACAGGAATACGTAGTGCAGAACTATTAAACATCGAAGTTTCTGATATCGACTTTGATCACCGGTTGTTAAAAGTACTCGGTAAAGGGAACAAAGAACGTATCGTACCGTTTAATGAATCCGTAAAAGAAGCGTTACTTGAATATATCGAGACGTTTTCTAAACATATGGAAGAGACAGGTGCTTTTTGGTTAAATTATAATTTGATGAAATTAACTGACCGTGGATTACGCTATATCATCAATAAAGTGATGAAAGAAAGTGCAGTAAAAGCATCGCTTCATCCGCATACGTTACGACATACTTTCGCAACGCATATGTTAAATAACGGGGCAGACATACGTGCAGTACAAGAACTACTTGGTCATGAGTCGTTATCGACGACTCAAAGGTATACGCACGTTTCTAAAGAGCAGTTGAGACAAGCGTATTTAAACGCACATCCACAAAATAATAAGAGGTGACGAAAGTGGCAATTAAAGGAACGACGATATTTGCAGTCAAGCATAAAGGTAAAATGGCGATGGCTGGTGACGGACAAGTTACTTTAGGTAACCAAGTCGTCATGAAACATACCGCGAGAAAAGTGAGACGTTTATATGAAGGAAAAGTTGTCGCTGGATTTGCAGGTAGTGTCGCTGATGCATTTACTTTATATGAAAAATTTGAAGCAAGACTATATGAGTATAACGGTCAACTTGAACGTGCAGCCGTAGAACTTGCGAAAGAGTGGCGTACAGATAAAATGCTCCGCCAACTTGAAGCGATGTTAATCGTTATGAATAAAGATACGATGTTAATCGTTTCAGGTACAGGTGAAGTCATCGAGCCAGACGATGGTATTTTATCGATTGGGTCTGGTGGGAACTTCGCACTCGCTGCAGGACGCGCGATGAAATTACACGGAGACGATTTAGATGCTGAGACGATTGCGCGTGACGCGTTAAAAATCGCTGCAGATATTTGTGTCTTTACAAATGATAATATTATCGTTGAAACGATAGATGCTGAATAGGAGGATATATATTGGCTAGTTTATCTCCAAGAGAAATTGTGTCAAAACTCGACGAAAACATCGTCGGACAATATGAAGCAAAGCGTAAAGTTGCGATAGCGATGAGAAATAGATATCGCCGTATGAAATTAAGTGATGAACTTAAACATGAAGTCATCCCGAAAAATATATTAATGATCGGACCAACAGGTGTCGGTAAAACAGAAGTCGCAAGACGCATGGCTAAAATTACCGGTGCACCGTTTACGAAAGTTGAAGCGACAAAGTATACAGAAGTCGGTTATGTCGGTCGTGACGTCGAGTCGATGGTGAGAGACTTAGTCGAGACGAGCGTAAAAATGGTGAAAGAAGAATTATTTAAAGGCGTTCGTGAAGAGGCGACGAAATTAGCGAACGAACGTTTAATAAAATTACTCGCACCAGGACGTTTTAAAGAACCGACGTTTAACAATCCGTTTGAAATGTTTTCAAATATGGGTAAAACAGAAGAACCAGTAGAAGAAGTTGATGACACTGTACGTGAAAAACGTCGTAACATCCGCCAGGATTTAGAAGACGGACGTTTAGAAGAGCGTGTCGTTGAAATCGAAGTCGAAGAGAAACAAATGTCGATGATGATGCCAGGTATGGACAATGGTATGGGCGATATGTTACAAAATATGATGCCGAAGAAAAAACGTAAAAAACGTCTGCCAGTAAAACATGCGCGTGAGCATTTAATTAGAGAAGAGTCTGAAGGGCTGATCGACACGGACCTCGTCTATGACCGAGCGATTGAACTCGCTGAAACGTTAGGGATTATCTTTATCGATGAGATGGATAAAATTGCGATGGGGTCAAATAGTCAAGCTGGAGTATCTCGTGAAGGGGTACAACGTGACATTTTACCAATCGTTGAAGGAAGTGTTGTTGAAACGAAATACGGACCGGTGAATACGGAACATATTTTATTTATCGGTGCTGGAGCGTTCCACGTTGCAAGACCGAGTGATTTAATTCCAGAGTTACAAGGGCGTTTCCCGATTCGTGTAGAACTCGATAAGTTAAAAGCAGAAGACTTTAAACGTATTTTAACTGAACCAAAACATTCATTATTAAAGCAATATGAAGCACTGCTTGAAACTGAAGGTGTGACGGTCAGTTATACCGATGAAGCGATCGAAGCACTCGCAAATATTGCGTACGACGTAAACTCTACGACGGATGATATCGGTGCAAGACGACTTCATACGATTATGGAAACTCTGCTTGAAGAGTTACTGTTTGAAGCGGATAATATGCACGGTGCACACGTTGAAATTACAGAGAAATACGTAAATGATAAGCTAGACACAATTAAGAGTAGTAAAAACTTAAGTCAATTTATTTTATAAAACGGAGGGCTATTCTATATGCCAACATTATTAGAAAGAGCGAGAGAAATTAATAAGCTCATTCAAGAAAACGTAAAATACGAAGCGTTAGCAGAAAAACTTAGTAGAATATTAGACTGTAACACGTTCATCGTCGCGAGTGATGCGAAGTTACTCGGTTACGGTACGTATCACGAAAGTTTCGATGAAAATAGTCGTATGCACGATTTTTTAGAAAATCGTGAGTTCCCTGAGTATTATATGAACCGTATTATGCGACTACGTGAAACAGAAGAGAATATCGACTTTAGTAATAAGTTAACGATCTTCCCAGAAGAAGTTGCTGAATATAGTAACTCAGAGACGTGCGTCATTCCAATTTTCGGTGGTGGAGATCGCCTTGGAACGCTCGTCGTCGGTAAAAAAGAAGAAAAATTTACCGAAGAAGATCTCGTCTTATGTGAGTACGCAAGTACTGTTGTAGGTATGGAAATGATGAACGAGCGTCAAAAAGAAGTTGAAAAAGAAGCGCGTGACAAAGCGAGCATCGCGATGGCAATCCGCTCATTATCATACTCTGAACGTGAAGCGATCGAACACATTTTTGAAGAGCTCGATGCGTTAGAAGGTTTACTCGTCGCGTCAAAAGTTGCGGATAGAGTCGGGATTACACGTTCAGTTATCGTAAACGCGTTAAGAAAGTTAGAAAGTGCAGGCGTTATTGAATCTCGTTCACTCGGTATGAAAGGGACGTTTATTCGCATTAAAAAGCCAGGATTCTTAAAAGAACTAGAAAAAGATATGTTTTAGTTGAAGCCCTGACTAAACTGTGCTATTATAATAAACGGCTATAAAGCCAATTACACACGTTTTAGCAAGGAGCTAACTGGTGCCGTAACGGTTGTTAGCTAGCGTTAAAGCGGAGGTAAAAACCAAGGAGGAAAATATTCATGGCAGTAATTAGTATGAAACAATTACTTGAAGCTGGTGTACATTTTGGACACCAAACACGCCGTTGGAACCCGAAGATGAAAAAATACATCTTCACGGAGCGTAACGGTATCTACATTATCGATTTACAACAAACAGTTAAGATGGTTGACGATGCGTACAACTTCATTAAAGAAGTTTCACGTGACGGCGGTAAAGTATTATTCGTCGGTACGAAAAAGCAAGCTCAAGATGCGATTAAAGAAGAAGCAGAGCGTGCAGGTCAACTTTACGTAAACCACAGATGGTTAGGTGGTATCTTAACAAACTTCGATACAATCAAAGGACGTATCGACAGAATTTCTGAAATCGAAAAAATGGAAGAAGACGGATTATTCGAAGTACTTCCTAAAAAAGAAGTTGCAGAAATCAATAAAGAATACGATCGTTTAATCAAATTCTTAGGTGGAATTCGTGAAATGACAGATATGCCTAAAGCATTATTCGTCGTAGATCCACGTAAAGAATCTATCGCGATCAACGAAGCTAAAATCTTAGGTATCCCAGTCGTTGCAATGGTTGACACTAACTGTGACCCAGACGAAGTGGACTACGTTATCCCTTCTAACGACGATGCGATTCGTGCGGTACGCTTAATGACATCTAAAATGGCTGACGCTGTATTAGAAGGTCAACAAGGTGTATCTAACGAAGATGTTGCAGCTGAACAAAACATCGACTTAACAGAAGAAGAATCAGCTGAAGAAGCATCAGAAACTGAAGAATAATAAACAATTTGGTGATAAGTACTTGTTATTTATCACCTTTTTTAAAACATAAATTGATTTTAAAGAATATGGAGGAACAATAATGGCTAAAATTACAGCTCAATTAGTTAAAGAATTACGTGAAAAAACTGGCGCAGGTATGATGGATTGTAAAAAAGCGTTACAAGAAACTGATGGTAACATCGAAGAAGCAATCCAATACCTACGTGAAAAAGGTATTGCTTCTGCTGGTAAAAAAGCAGACCGTATCGCTACTGAAGGTTTAATTGAAATCGCAGTAGACGGTAACGATGCAGCAATCGTTGAAATTAACGCTGAAACTGACTTCGTTGCACGTAACGAACAGTTCCAAAACTTAGTTAAGAAAATTGCTGAGCATATCGTTAAAACAAAACCAGCGAACTTAGAAGAGTTAAACGCTTCTGAATTAGATGGTCAATCAGTTGAGGAAGTTATGAAATCAGCAATTGCTACAATTGGTGAAAACATGAACATCCGTCGTTTTGAAGTTTTAACTAAGCCAGAAAATGGTGCATTCGGTGAGTACATCCACATGGGTGGTACGATCGGTGTGTTATCTGTAATTGAAGGTTCAACAGACGAAGCAATCGCTAAAGATGTTTCAATGCACGCTGCTGCATTAAATCCTCAATATGCAAAACAAGACGAAGTACCACAAGAAGAGTTAGATAAAGAGCGTGAAGTATTACGTAACCAAGCGCTTGAAGAAGGTAAACCAGAAAACATCGTTGATAAAATGGTTGAAGGAAGAATGCGTAAATTCTTAGAAGAAATCGTCATCGGTTCACAACCATTCGTTAAAGATAGTGACAAAACTGTCGATCAATTCTTAAAAGAAAACAACGCTGAACTCGTTACTTTCGTTCGTTTTGGACTAGGTGAAGGTTTAGAAAAACGTAATGAAGACTTTGCTGCAGAAGTTAAAGGCCAAATGGGTCAGTAATTAAAAAGACACTTCGGTGTCTTTTTTCTATATCAATATATATAACAGTTAAAAGGAATGAAAATCATGAGTTCTTCTAAATATGAACGCATCGTATTAAAACTTTCTGGTGAGGCACTTGCTGGTGGAGAAGGTGTCGGAATTAAACCGGATATCATTAAAAATATCGCAAAGCAAATTAAAGAAGCGAGAGAACTAGATGTAGAAATCGCTGTAATCGTCGGCGGTGGAAACATTTGGCGTGGTAAAACTGGAAGTGACTTAGGTATGGAACGTGGGAACGCAGACTATATCGGTATGCTCGCTACAGTAATGAACTCACTCGCGTTACAAGACAGTTTAGAACAATTAGGTGTTGATACACGCGTATTAACATCGATTGAAATGAAACAAATTGCAGAGCCGTATATTCGACGTCGTGCGATTCGTCACTTAGAAAAAGGACGCGTCGTTATATTTGCAGCAGGAATCGGTAACCCGTACTTCTCAACAGATACAACAGCAGCATTACGTGCAGCTGAAATAAATGCTGACGTTATCTTAATGGGTAAAAATAACGTAGACGGCGTATATTCAGCAGATCCAAAGCACGACGACACAGCGACAAAGTTCGAATCGCTTTCTTATCTCGACATGTTACAGAAGAACTTACAAGTGATGGACGCAACAGCAACATCGTTTTGTATGGACAACTCTATCCCACTTGTGGTATTTTCAATTACAGAAGAGGGCAATATCAAACGCGCAGTACTCGGCGAAGATATTGGTACAACGATAACAGATTAAAAGGGAGAAAATAATGGCTAACGACGTATTGAAACAAGCAGAAAAGAAAATGAACGACGCAATTGATGCGTTAAATCGTGAACTTGCAGGAATTCGTACAGCAACAGCAAACGCAAGTCTTTTAGACCGCGTGTACGTAAACTATTACGGTGCGGACACTCCGCTTCAACAACTTGCAAACATTCAAGTGCCAGAAGCGAGAATGTTAACAGTTACACCGTACGACAAAAGTTCAGTAGACGACGTGTTAAAAGCGATTCAATTAGCTGACTTAGGTGTGAACCCAACGTCAGATGGTACGATGATTCGTATTACAATTCCGCAACTAACAGAAGACAGACGTAAAGAATTAACAAAAGACGTTAAAAGCGTTGGTGAAAACTCTAAAGTCGTTATTCGTAACATCCGCCGTGATGCAAACGATACACTAAAGAAACAAGAGAAAGACTCTGAAATTAGTGAAGACGAATTACGTTCATTAGAAGAAGATGTTCAAGATTTAACAAATAAATTTGTGAACATCATCGACGAACGCGTAAAGGAAAAAGAAGCAGACATTATGGAAGTTTAAAAGTTTACAGGTAAGCATTCGCTTACCTGTATTTTTTAATGTTTCTTATGTTAAAATAGATTAATATGTACAGTCTGTACGTTTTTTAATTTTAACTCGGAGGCTACTTATGTTTAATGAGAAAAACTCGACCGATATAAATGGTCCAAACCATGTAGCGATTATCATGGATGGAAACGGCAGATACGCTAAAAGCCTTGGATTACCTCGAGTAAAAGGGCACGAACAAGGCATGGAGACTGTTCGTCGAATAGTTGTAGCTGCGAATCAATTAAATATAAAGTATTTAACGCTATATGCATTTTCTACAGAGAACTGGTCACGCCCACAAAGTGAAGTATCATTTTTGATGAAACTTCCTGGAATTTTTATGAACAAATTCTTACCAGAATTGATGAGAGAAAATGTAAAAGTAGAGACGATCGGTGAATTTGATGAATTACCTTTACATACTAAAAAAGCCGTCTCTTATGCGGTCAATAAAACAAAAAACAATACGGGTTTAACGTTAATTTTTGCGCTGAATTACGGTGGTAGAAATGAAATTGTACGCGCTGTAAAAAATATCGCAAAAGACGTAGAAAGTGGGACTATAGAGTCATCAAATATTACTGACGAAACGTTTAGCACGTATTTATATACAAAAGACTATCCGGATCCGGAATTACTCATTCGTACGAGTGGGGAATATCGAATAAGTAACTTTTTATTATGGCAAATTTCGTATAGTGAATTATATTTTACAGATACGTATTGGCCGGAATTATCTGTTGAAGAGTTCAATTCGATTATAGAAAGTTATTGTAAAAGAGACCGAAGATTTGGTGGGTTAAAGGAGGAACGTCACGATGAAAACTAGAGTTATTACAGCAGTTGTCGCGTTACTCATATTTTTACCTCTTGTAATCTACGGCGGTATTCCATTTTTAGCGCTCGTTTACTTAATGTCTTTTGTCGCTTTATACGAAATCTTAAAAATGAATCGAATTCATATTTTCAGTGTGCCGGGTATTATGTCAATTCTCGCGTTGTTTTTAATCCTCGGACCAAATTCGACATTTTTACCAACAGTTGAAGCGTACCGTTTAAATTTACTCATCGGTATTGCGCTCGTTATGTTGTCGTTTACTGTTATATCTAATAACCGATTCTCGTTTGTCGACATGGGATTTTGTGTCATGAGTGTCGCTTATATCGGTATTGGATTTATGTATGCATATGAAACGAGAAATGCTGGTTTGATTTATTTAATGTACGGACTTTTAATCGTATGGACGACAGATACAGGTGCGTATTTATTTGGACGCGCCATTGGTAAGCGAAAATTATGGCCGCGTATCTCACCAAATAAAACGATAGAAGGTGCGCTCGGTGGGCTATTTAGTGCTGCAGTTCTTGCAGTAATATTTTCACTGACGGGTCTTTTAGATAACAATATGTTTTCACTCATCGTTTTAACGGTGATTTTAAGTGCATTTGGTCAAATGGGAGATCTCGTTGAATCTGCATTAAAGAGACATTTTGACGTCAAAGATTCAGGGACAATTTTACCTGGCCACGGTGGTATTCTAGACAGATTCGATAGTTTTATATTCGTTCTACCGTTAATGAATATACTACCGATAATTATTTAGAAGGTGACTTTATGAAAAAAATATCGATATTAGGTGTGACGGGGTCAATTGGAACTCAAACACTAGACGTCATAAGGTATAATAGTGATAAGTTTTCTGTAGAAGCAATTTCTGCAGGTCGAAATATCGAGATGTTAAGGCAAATTATTACAGAGTTTAAACCGAAACTCGTATCAGTCATGGACGAACGAGATGCGACATCTTTAAAAGGTGAGTTTACAGATGTGACATTTACGTACGGAAATGATGGTCTAGTAGACGTTGCGACATATGACGCGGATATATTAGTGACTGCGATATTAGGAAGTGTCGGACTCGTTCCGACGTTACGCGCAATTGAAAAGGGGCGTAAAATCGCTTTAGCTAACAAGGAAACACTCGTCGCAGCAGGTGACATCGTCATGAACCATGCGAAACAGTACGGTGCAGAAATTATTCCTGTCGATAGTGAACATTCTGCGATTTTTCAATGTTTAAATGGTGAAAAACTCTCTCAAGTTCGTCAGCTCATTATTACTGCGTCAGGCGGAAGTTTTAGAGATTTAACACGTGAAGAGTTAAAACACGTCACGAAAAAAGATGCGTTAAACCATCCGAACTGGTCGATGGGTCAAAAGATTACGATTGACAGCGCAACGATGATGAATAAAGGTTTAGAAGTAATCGAAGCACATCACTTATTTAATATGCCAATCGATAAAATTAAAACGCTAATTCATCGTGAAAGTATTATACACTCGATGGTTGAGTTTACGGACAATAGTATAATCGCTCAACTTGGAAATAGTGATATGCGTACAGCGATTCAATACGCGATGACGTATCCAGACCGTATTTATAAAGACAATCCACTGGATATCAATACGTTATCGACATTAAATTTTGAACCGATGGACTTTAAGCGATTTAAAATGATTCAACTTGCGTATGAAGCGTTAAAAGTCGGTGGAACGATGCCAGCGGTTATGAACGCAGCGAATGAGTATGCGGTGAACAAATTTTTAAACGATGAAATTACATTTTTAGAAATAGAAGATATCGTTGAATCGAGAATGGCACACCATGAGGTTGTACAAAATCCAGACCTCGAAACGATATTACATTACGATAAGTTATATAAGTCAGACTGGAGGGTTTAACTGTTGGTAGGTATTTTATCTTTTATAGTCGTATTTGGAGTACTCGTTACAGTACATGAACTCGGTCACTTATACTTTGCAAAACGTGCAGGTATCTATTGTCCGGAGTTTGCGATTGGAATGGGACCAAAACTATTTTCATACAGCCATAACGACACGTTATATACAATTCGTTTATTACCAGTCGGAGGATACGTTCGTATGGCAAGTGCGGATATGGAAGTGAACCCTTTAAACAAAGGGATGAGTATCGCACTAAAATTAAACGATTCAAACGAAATTACACACGTATTATTAGATGATAAACATAATTTTAACGACATCGAAGCGGTTGAAGTTATCGACAACGATTTTGTTGAGAAAATGACAGTGACAGCGAATCGCTATAGCGATAATAATGTCGTCACGTACACGCTCGCAAAAACAGCGTATTTAGTTGAAAACGGACAATTAGAACGTATCGCAAGCTACGATGAACGTTTTGAGTCAAAGACGCCGTGGCAACGATTTTTAACATTGTTTGCAGGACCATTATTTAACTTCTTACTCGCATTTGTGTTATTTATCTTTTTAGCTTATGTTGTTGGTAAAACAGTCGACACACCGATTGTTGGTGAAGTATCTGAAGGGTCTCCAGCAGAAAAAGCTGGAATTGTCGTCGGTGACGAAGTGAAAGAAGTCAACGGTCAAGTCGTCAGTGACTGGACAGAAATGACACAAACGATCGCAGCAAACGGTGGAGAAGATAAACCGATTACGTTTACAGTTGAAAACGATGGTAACGTCCGTGAAGTTGACATCGTGCCGATGATTGAAGAGACAGAGACTCCAACTGGTGACGTTGAGAAACGATTAATTATCGGTGTGCGTCAAATGATGGCAGAACCTAAAAATATTTTCGAACCGATTCTTTGGGGTACTGAAAGAATGATTGAAGTGAGTACGATGTTACTCACGCTACTCGGTCAACTGTTCTTATCGATATTCCAAGGTGAGTTTACATTTGATATGTTAAACGGACCTGTCGGTATTTATAAAGTGACAGAATCCGTCGCGCAGCTCGGCATTATAAGTTTAATCGCATTTACTGCGATGATTAGTGTAAACTTAGGGGTAATGAACTTATTACCAATTCCAGCACTCGACGGTGGAAGAATATTATTCGTCTTATACGAAGCGATATTTAGAAAGCCGGTAAATAAAAAAGTTGCAATGAATATTCAAATTGCAGGTGTATTATTCGTTATAATGATTATGATCTTAGTGACATGGAACGACATCAAAGTATTTTTCTTAGGGGGATAATTGAATGAGACAATCAAAAATGTTTATACCAACGCAGCGTGAAGTTCCAGCTTCAGCTGAAAGTTTAAGTCACCAGTTAATGTTAAAGTCAGGAATGATTAAACAACTCGCGCGCGGGGTGTATACGTACTTACCAATTACAAAACTCGTACTACAAAACATCGAAAACATCGTACGTGAAGAAATGAACCGTATCGATGGAAACGAAGTTCAAATGCCAGTACTCGCACCGAGAGAATTGTGGGAAGAGTCTGGCCGCTGGGAGAAATATGGTAAAGAATTAATGCGTTTAAAAGACCGTCACGATAGAGACTTTTTACTTGGACCAACTCATGAAGAAGTCGTCGTGGACTTAGTGAGAGACGAGTTACGTAGTTATAAACGTCTACCACTCACGATTTACCAAATCCAAACGAAATTCCGTGACGAACTACGCCCACGCTTTGGATTATTACGTGGAAGAGAATTCATTATGAAAGATGCGTATTCGTTCCACATCGACCAAGAGTCACTGTCTAAAACGTATCAAGATATGTACAATGCGTATGAAAAAATATTTACACGTTTCGGTTTAGATTTTAGAGCAGTTGAAGCAGATAGTGGTGCAATTGGTGGTTCACACACTCACGAATTTATGGCGCTATCTGAAATTGGTGAAGATACGATTGTATTCAGTGAAAATAGTGATTATGCTGCAAACATCGAAAAAGCAGCGTGCTTACGTCCTGAAGAAAAAAGCAATGATGTAGAAAAAGATATCGAAAAAGTAGATACACCGAACGTAAAATCATGTAGTGAACTTGCTGATTTACTCGGTATTGATCTAAAAGAAACGACGAAAACGATGGTCGTTAACGTCGACGGTGAATTTAAAATGATCGTACTTCGTGGTGATCACGAGTTAAATACGATTAAATTAAAATCATTCTTTAACTCAAGTACAGAGCCAGAGCTTGCAGATCAATCAGATATTTTAGAAATTTTCAATGCACACCCAGGATCACTCGGACCAGTTAACAGTAAAATTCCTGTATATATCGATTATCAAGTAGAAGTGATGAAGAACTTCCCAGTTGGTGCGAATGAAGATAACTATCACTTTATCAACGTGAACTTAAAAGACGTTGAGGTTGAAGACTTCGGAGATTTTAGATTCATTACTGAAGGTGAAATGGCACCAGATGGTAGCGGACCAGTGAAGTTTAGAGAAGGTATCGAAGTTGGACAAGTGTTCGAGCTAGGTACTGAATACAGTGAAGCATTAAATTTAACAGTGCTAAACGAACGTGGCCAAAGTGTTCCAGTTTTAATGGGATGTTACGGTATCGGTATTTCAAGAGCTTTATCAGCAATCATTGAAAAATACCACGACGAAAATGGAATTATGTGGCCGAAATCTGTCACTCCTTTTGACGTACACATCGTCATGATGAACGTTAAAAAAGAAGAGTTCGTAAATCCAGCAGAAGAATTATACGACTCACTATCTAAACAATATAAAGTATTACTCGATGACCGAGATGAGCGCGCGGGCGTTAAATTTAACGACTCAGACTTAATCGGTATTCCAGTAAGAGTTGTCGTCGGACGTGGTATTAAAGACGATGTCGTTGAAGTGAAATTTAGAAATAGTGACGAAACGCACGACGTTAAATTAGAAGACTTAGAATCATTTATAAACGAACATTATAACTAACAATACTACAGCGTAAATCGAGAGATTTACGCTTCTTTTTGGAGAGATGCTTTGTGGATTACAACCGGCAATTTAACATACTCTTACAACAGGCAAATATAGAAGACAATGAACAGTTAACTGGCGGAGAACTTAGAAAAGTAATCGTCGACGACAAGACGCGTGAATGGGAGTTTCATATACATTTTGAGACGCTGATCGATTACGCGGTATTTGCGTTTTTAAAGCAAAAAGTCGAAGAGACGTTTCGAAATATCGCAACGGTTCGCTTAAGAGTACATGCTAATGAATTCAAAGAGCGAGACATTTACGAGTATTTAAAAGAAGCGCTAGAAAATATCGAAGTGACTGAAAACTTTAAGCGCCAAATTAACAATTCGAAAATTATGTATAACGACGACACTTTAAAATTTAGTTTTACGAGTGACGTTACTAAAGAATATTTTGAACGAAAAATTAAAAACAATTTAATTTTAGAATATCGTTCATATGGCATCCTCATCTCAGACATCGTGGCAGATGTAGATTTTGATGCACAAACTAAAAACGATGAAAAACTCGATCAAAAAATTACGAATCATACAGAAAAATTATTAGAACAACATAAAAAAGAGAAAGAAAAAGAAGTATCGAAGCCTAAAGAAATCGTTAAGCAAATCGGTAAAAAACTTACGTTTGATGGCGTAAGAAAGATGTATACGATCGAAGATGAAGAATATAACGTCCGATTAGAAGGTGTAATTTTCAGTAAAGACGTGATACATACACGTACTGGGAAGCAAATTTTAAATATGAAAATTACCGACTACACGGATAGCATTCAAGTGAAACGTTTCGGTAACAAAGAAGAAGAAACTAACGTATTCGAAGCGCTGAATAAAGGGGACTGGGTAATCGTCGAAGGAAATATTGAGTACGATGACTTCGCAAAAGACCTTGTCATGAATTTACGTGCGTTAACGATTACTAAACCACCTAAACATGAAGATGAAAGTGAAGAGAAGCGTGTCGAACTTCATCTTCATACGATGATGAGTGCGATGGACGGTGTGACGACAATAGAAGATTATATTGACCGCGCGGTTGAATACGGACATCCTGCACTTGCTATAACAGACCATAACAACGTTCAAGCATTCCCGAACGCATATAACTATGCTAAAAGTAAAGGTTTAAAAATGCTCTTTGGTATGGAAGCAAACATCGTCGAAGATAGTGCGAAACTCGCATTTAAAGATAGTCCAGTGCGTTTAGAAGACGCGACGTACGTCGTATTTGACGTTGAGACGACAGGGTTATCTAGTAGATACGATAAAATTATCGAACTCGCAGCAGTTAAAGTACATAACGGTGAAATCATCGACCGTTATGAAAGCTTTATTAATCCGCATGAACCGTTATCAGAGGTCATTAAAAACTTAACAGGTATTACAGATTCGATGTTAGAAAACGAACGTGAATTTGAAGATGTTCTCCCTGAATTTAGAGAGTGGGTCGGGGATGCGATATATGTCGCACATAACGCGACGTTTGACATGGGCTTCATTGATACGGCGTTCACTAAGCTTGGGTTTGGTCCGTCAGATAACCCTGTCATCGACACGCTTGAGATTACGCGAGTACTCAATAAAGACTTAAAACGTCATAACTTAGCAGCGCTCGCAAAACATTATAACGTCGAACTCGTCAGTCACCATAGAGCAATCTACGACGCAGAAGCGACAGGTTTTATATTTATAAAGATGTTAGCGCAGTTAAAGAATGCGGGCATTGCCACACATCAGGATATTAATACGCTCGCTAGAGATGATGCGTTTAAGTTAAGTAAACCGAGCCACGCGACAATTTTAGTTAAAAACCAAATCGGTTTAAAAAACTTATTTAAAATTGTTTCAGATAGTTTAACAGATAGTTTTTACCAAGTGCCCCGCGTGAGAAAGCACTTTTTAGACGCTCACCGTGAAGGGTTAATTATCGGAAGTGCGTGTGATAACGGAGAAGTGTTTCGAACGTTATTAGAAAAGTCATATGACGCGGCACTTAAAAAAGCACGTTACTATGACTATTTAGAAGTGTTCCCAAAAGACTTATATGTTCATCTTTATGAACGCGAGCTCATTCGAGATGACGATATGTACGAAGAACTCATTCATAACATGATTAAAATCGGTGACGAGTTATCGATTCCAGTCGTCGCGACAGGAAACGTTCATTATCTCGATAAAAAAGATAAAATTCGTCGCGAAATTATCATTAAAGGAAACCCCGGGAACCCGTTATCCCGCCAAACGTTACCAGATGCTCATTTTAGAACGACAACTGAAATGCTAGAAAACTTCGCCTTTTTAGGTGACGAACTTTCACGAAAGATTGTCATTGAAAATACGAACGAAATTAGTCGTTCAATCGACGAAGTCGAAGTTATTAAAAACGGATTATTCACACCAGAAATTAAAAATGCGAACGAAGAAGTTAAAGAGTTAACGTATTCAACAGCAAAAGAGATTTACGGTGATCCATTACCAGAAATCATCGAAGCACGTTTAGAAAAAGAGTTAAACAGTATTATCTCAAACGGATTTGGCGTCGTGTACTTAATCTCACAAAAGCTCGTTAAAAAATCACTCGATGACGGCTACTTAGTAGGGAGTCGTGGTTCAGTTGGTTCAAGTTTAGTCGCGACGATGATGGGGATTACTGAAGTTAACCCGATGCCGCCGCACTATATTTGTCCGAAGTGTAAGCATAGTGAGTTTTTCGACGATGGTAAATATAACTCAGGATTTGACTTACCTGACAAAAAGTGCGAGAAGTGTGACGTCGAGTTTATTAAAGAAGGTCAGGATATTCCGTTTGAAACGTTTTTAGGATTTAAAGGGGATAAAGTTCCAGATATCGATTTAAACTTTAGTGGAGAATATCAAGCGACAGCACATAACTACACGAAAGAACTATTCGGTGTAGACTACGTCTACCGTGCAGGAACGATTTCTACACTCGCAGATAAGACTGCATTCGGATACGTGAATGGATATATGAATGATCACGGACTTCATAAACGTAAAGCAGAAATCGATAGACTATCAAGCGAAAGTGAAGGGATTAAACGTACGACAGGTCAGCACCCAGGGGGAATCATCGTTATCCCGGATTCTATGGACGTCTTTGATTTTACGCCAATTCAATATCCAGCAGACGATACGTCGAGTGAATGGCGTACGACACACTTTGACTTCCATAGTATCGACGAAAACGTCTTAAAACTCGATATCCTTGGTCACGTTGATCCGACGATGATTCGTATGCTCGAAGATTTAACAGGCGTGGATCCGAAGACGATTCGAATCGACGACGAAGATACGATGAAACTATTTGAAGGTCCAGAAGTACTCGGTGTAAGTCGAGATGACATTATGAGTAACACTGGAACGTACGGCGTACCTGAATTCGGAACACCTTTTGTTCGTGAAATGTTAGAAGATACAAAACCAAATACATTTGGTGAGCTCGTTCAAATCTCGGGATTATCACACGGTACAGACGTTTGGCTAGGAAATGCGCAGGATTTAATCCGAAAAGGAATTTGTGACATTTCAACAGTTATCGGGTGTCGTGACGATATAATGGTTACTTTAATGTATAAAGGACTCGAGCCGAGTTTAGCGTTTAAAATTATGGAGAGTGTACGTAAAGGACGCGGACTTCAACCAGAGTGGATTGAAGCGATGAAAGCAAATGGGGTAGAAGATTGGTATATCGATTCTTGCTTAAAAATTAAGTACATGTTCCCGAAAGCTCACGCAGCAGCGTACGTTCTTATGGCAGTAAGAATTGCGTACTTTAAAGTGCATTATCCTAAAGAATATTACGCGACATATTTAAGTGTACGTGCGGCTGACTTTGATTTAATGACGATGACAAAAGACAAGTCGACAATTCGTACGCGCGTAAAAGAGATGAAAGACAACTACAATGAGTTAACGAAAAAAGAAAAAGACTTATTAATCGTTTTAGAAATTGTGAATGAGATGAGACATCGTGATATTAATATGTTACCGGTCAATATCGAAAAATCTCATCCAGAGCACTTCATTATAGAAGGCGATGCTTTAATCCCACCGTTTACTGCAGTACCAGGACTCGGGCTAAGTGTTGCAAGAAATATTGCTGAAGTGAGAAAACATGACCACTTTATAAGTAAAGAAGATTTAAATAAAAAAGCTGGAGTATCCCAAAAAGTGATCGATTATTTAACAGAACTTGGAAGTTTAGATCATTTACCAGATAAAGCACAGCTTTCTATATTCGACTTATAAATAATGATGTGTTATAATTAACTAGAAATAAAATGTTGTGGATTTGGAAAAGAGCGCACAATCGTGTCCGCTCTTTTCTTATGTTTTAAGCGAGGTGAACGTATCGGTGAATAAAAAAGAATTACACATATTTGAATTAGCAGAACCGGTTGTAGAATCATTGGACTACTCATTAATTGAAGTGGAGTACAAAAAAGAAGGTAAAGATTGGTTTTTAAGATTTTATTTAGACAAACCAGGTGGAATTACGTTAGATGATTGCGTACGTGGCAGTGAAGTACTTGCTGAGAAATTAGACGAATGGGATATTATCGACGGTCATTATTTCCTCGATGTCTCTTCACCAGGTGCAGAGCGTCCAATCAAAACTGAAAAAGATTTAGAGACGACGTTAAACAATGGTATTTATGTAAAAACGTACCAGCATATCGATGGTGAACAAGAATGGACAGGGATACTCACAGAGTACAATGACAGTTCGGTAACGATTAAGTATCGCGATAAAACGCGCGAAAAGACTGTAACAGTCGATCGTGACAAAATTGCTGTAATTCGTAAAGCTGTATTAGTTTGAATGGAGGAATAGTAGTGAATCAGGAATTACTGAATGCAATAGAATATATTCAAAAAGAAAAGAACATCCCAGTAGAAGTACTCGTTGAAGCAATTGAAGCGGCACTTTTAACTGCGTATAAAAGAAATTATAAAGAACATAAAAACGTCCGTGTAGAAATTAATATGGACACAGGAAACTACCGCGTTGTATCTAGAAAAGACGTCGTTGAGGAAGTAGAAGACGACACAGCAGAGATCGATTTACTCACAGCGAGAGAATACAACCCAGCATATGAAGTCGGTGACCCGTTTGATGAAGACGTAACACCTTCAGACTTTAACCGTGTCGGTGCACAAGCTGCGAAACAAGCAGTTATGCAAAGAATTCGAGATGCTGAACGTGAAATTTTATATGAAGAGTTTATCGATAAAGAAGATGAGTTATTAATCGGAACAGTTGATAGAGTCGACAGTCGTTTCGTATACGTCACACTTGGTAACACGGATGCTGTATTACCAGAGTCAGAGCGTATGGCAAATGAAGTCTACAAAACTGGCGATAAAATTCGCGTCTATTTAAACAAAGTAGAACAAACGACACGTGGACCACAAATTTACGTCTCACGTACACATCCAAATCTTTTAAAACGACTCTTCGAAGAAGAAGTTCCAGAAATTTATGACGGAACAGTACTGATTATGAGTGTCGCAAGAGAAGCTGGCGAACGTTCTAAAATTTCAGTATACGCTGAAAACGAAAACGTCGATGCAGTTGGGTCATGTGTTGGTGCAAGAGGTGCCCGCGTTGAAGCAATCGTCGACGAGTTATCAGGTGAAAAAATCGACATCGTATTATATGACAAAGATCCTAAAGTATACGTTAAAAACGCATTATCACCGTCAGAAGTGGTCGACGTAATTATTAATGAAGATGAAAAATCAACGACAGTCGTTGTACCAGATCACCAGTTATCACTCGCAATTGGTAAACGTGGTCAAAACGCACGACTTGCTGCGAAGTTAACAGGCTGGAAGATCGATATCGTTTCAGAATCTGAATTTAACGGTGATACTGAGGATGAAGAAACTTTAGAAGAAACTTTAGAAGAAACTGAAGTAGAAGAGTAGAGGTGTGACGTTTATGGCACGAAAAATTCCGATGAGAAAAGATATTTTATCTGGTGAAATGTTTAAAAAACAAGATCTTATACGAATCGTTAAAACGAAAGACGGCGAAGTATTTGCAGATGAAACTGGAAAGAAAAACGGTCGTGGTGCCTACGTCGTCAAAGATTTAGAAAAAGTAAACGATGCACGTGACAAAAAGGTTTTAGAAAGTAAACTCGGTGTATCAACAGAGGTGTTAGGCCCAGTGTATGACGAAATTATTCGTCTCATATACCGCGAGGATATTCCGAAGCGATGAATAAAGAGTTAAATTTACTCGGACTTGCAACACGTGCAGGAAAAGTAATTAACGGTGAACCTCTAACTTTAGATGGTATTAAACGTAAATCAGTGAAACTTGTTTACTTAGCAAGTGACGCTGGGAATAGTACAAAAAAGAGAATACGCGATAAAACAACAACTCAGTCAATTCCTTTAATTGAAGATTATACTAATCACGAGCTTTCACAAAGCACTGGAGCATATAACCGAGTGGTTCTCGGTGTGACAGATGTTGGCTTTAAAAAGAAGTTGTTAGAGTTGAATGAGAAAGGAACGTGATTCAATGAGTAAGATTAGAATTCATGAATACGCGAAACAACATAACTTACAGAGTAAAGAAGTTATAAATACTTTAAACGAGAGTGGAAAAGACTTTAGCTCTCATATGCAGACGTTAAACGATGATGACGTTAAACTATTAGACCAAAAGTTTGTTAAAAAAGAAAAGAAAAATGACAAACCAAAACAAAACAAAGATAAAAAACATAAACATAACAATAAAAAGCAAGACAATAAAAAGAACGTAAACAAAAAGAATGACAAAAAGAATAAGCAGCAAAAGCAACAACCAAAACAACAAGAAAAGCCTGTAAAAGAAGCTAAAGCTGAGGTTCAAGGTGAAAAGACGTTTACGTATGAAGAAGGAATTACAGTCGGTGAGCTTGCTTCAAAAATTAATGTCGACGCATCAAAAGTCGTTAAAGACTTATTTATGCTCGGAATTATGACAAACATCAACCAAAGTTTAGATGACGAAGCGGTTGAAATCGTCGCAGATAACTACGGCTATACAGCTGAAAAAGAAGAAGTTATCGACGACACGGACCTCGATATTTACTTCGATTTAGAAAACGAAGAGTTAACAGAAGAGCGTCCAGCGATCGTTACGATTATGGGACACGTTGACCACGGTAAAACGACGCTACTTGACTCAATCCGTAACGCAAACGTAACGAGTGGAGAAGCGGGTGGAATCACTCAGCATATCGGTGCATACCAAATTCATTGGAACGGTAAAGATATTACATTTTTAGATACACCAGGACACGAAGCGTTCACGACAATGCGTGCACGTGGTGCTCAAGTGACAGACTTAACAGTACTTGTCGTCGCTGCAGACGACGGTGTAATGCCTCAAACAATCGAAGCGTTAAACCACGCTAAAGCTGCAGAGACTCCAATTATCGTAGCAGTAAACAAAATCGATAAACCAACAGCAAATCCTGACCGCGTCATGACTGAACTCGGTGAACACGGATTATTCCCAGAAGACTGGGGTGGAGATACAATCTTCGTACCACTTTCAGCATTAACTGGTGAAGGAATTGATGATTTACTTGAAATGATTACACTAGTCAGTGAAGTTGAAGAGTTAAGCACAAAATCTGACCGCGATGCAATCGGTACAGTAATCGAAGCAGAGCTCGACAAATCACGTGGACCTGTAGCGACGCTACTCGTTCAGCACGGTACGTTACATGTTGGAGATTCTTTAGTTGTCGGAAACACGTTCGGTAAAGTACGTGCGATGACAAACGACTTAGGTCAAAGAATCCAAACAGCTGGACCATCATTACCAGTTGAAATTACTGGTTTAAACGATATTCCACAAGCTGGTGACAGATTCGTCGTCTTTGAAGACGATAAAAAAGCACGTTCTATCGGTGAAAAACGCCGTGAAGACAAAATTATGCGCGACCGCGAATCTACAAATAAGATTAGTTTAGATAACTTATTTGAAACGCTAAAAGAAGGCGAGTTAAAAGACTTAAACTTAATTCTTAAAGCGGACGTTCAAGGTACAGTAGAAGCACTTGCAGCGTCACTCATGAAGATTGATGTTGAAGGTGTAAATATCCGAATTATCCATACAGGTGTTGGAGCAATTAACGAATCAGACGTTACACTCGCAAACGCATCGAACGCGATTATTATCGGATTTAACGTACGTCCAGATGCAAACGCGCGTCGTACAGCAGAAAACGAAAAAGTAGATATTCGTCTACACCGCGTAATCTATAAAGCATTAGAAGAAATCGAGCAAGCAATGAAAGGGATGCTCGACCCTGAATACGAAGAAGAAGTCATTGGATACGCTGAAGTACGTCAAACGATTAAAGTATCTAAAATCGGTACAATCGCTGGTTCTTACGTGACTGAAGGTAAGATCACTAGAGACGCAGGCGTTCGTGTGATCCGTGAAGGTGTCGTTATCTTTGAAGGTGAGCTCGATTCACTGAAAAGATTTAAAGACGACGCAAAAGAAGTTGCTTCAGGATACGAATGTGGGATTACGATTAAAAACTTTAACGATATTAAAGAGGGCGACCAAATCGAATTGTTCCAAATGGTTGAAGTTAGGAGAGTTTAATTATGGCTAAGCGTAATGACCGAGTTGCAGAAGAAATTAAAAAAGTAGTGACTGAAGTCATCGACAACGAAGTGATGGATAAAGAACCATCGTTAAAACTCGTTACAGTGACTGAAGTTGAAGTTTCTGAAGAGCTTGAATATGCGAACGTGTACTTTACGACTTTAAACGAAAATAAAGCAGAAGTTGAAGATATTTTAAATAAATATCGTGGATTACTCCGTTCAGCAGTTGCAAAAAATATTCGTTTAAGAAAAGCACCAGAAATTTACGTGAAGTACGATCAATCTGTCGACTACGGTAGCAGAATTGAAGACTTATTAAACCAAATTAAAAACGAAGACAAATAATATGAGCGGCGATTCGTCGCTCATTATTTTTTCAAAGATTTAGTGTTATATTTATATTTAAATAAAAATCTTTAATCGAAAAAAGCAAGAGGTGTCACAATGTATAGTGGAGTCATCTGTGTGGATAAACCAAAAGGTATGACAAGTCATGACGTCGTCATGAAAGTCAGACGTAAATTACATATGAAAAAGGTCGGTCATACAGGAACGTTAGATCCGGATGTGACTGGTGTGTTACCGGTTGTCGTTGGAGATGCAACGCAACTGACTGAAGTGTTACAAGAAAGACAAAAAAGTTATACAGCAGTAGTAACGCTCGGATTTTCAACGACAACTGAAGATTCTGCAGGTGAAAAAGTAAAAACGAGTGACGTATCACATATTACTAAAGAAATGATCGACGACGTTATTGAAAACTTTGAAAGAGATTATAACCAAACAGTACCGATGTATAGCTCGGTGAAAGTAAACGGTAAAAAGTTATACGAATACGCACGAAATAACGAAAAGGTAGAAAGACCGAGCCGCGTCGTTACGATTTATCGTTTAGAACGTACTGGAGATATTACGTTTAAAGATACGATAGATTTTCAAATTGACGTAACATGCTCAAAAGGTACATACATTCGTACGCTCGCTGTAGACATCGGTCGTAAACTCGGTGTTGAAGCACATATGTCATATTTAAGAAGAACAGAATCGTGTGGGTTTACTGAAGATGATGCGGTCGAGTTAGATACGATTAGTGAAGCGTCGATTATTCCGATTTTAGAAGTTTTAAGCGATGAATATACTGTCGAACTATTAGATGAACTGAAAGATCGTGGGCCATTGTTTAAAATTTCAAATGGGCAAAAGATGAGTCAAAATGATATGATGAAACTAACGAATAATGAAGACGTAGAGACAGTTTTATTTGTTAAAAACAACCGACCAATCGGTTTGTATAAAAAACATAAAGAAAACGAATATAAACCGTTTAAAATGTTTCTTACGTCAAATGACTTGTGAGGGCTTTATGAAAACATATCGACTATATTATTCAAATGATTTATCTATAGAAAACGAACCAATCGCATTAGCGCTCGGTTTTTTTGATGGACTGCATCTCGGACATCAACAAGTGATCGACACGATGATTGAAATTGCTGAAGAAAAAGGGTTAAAAAAAGCAGTGATGACGTTTGATCCGCATCCTTCTGTCGTATTAAATCCGAAAATGCGACGTACGACGTACATTACGCCGTTAAAAGAAAAAGAAGAGATGCTAAAAGCAAAAGGTATCGATTACTTATTTGTCGTAAACTTCTCAAGTGACTTTGCAGCGTTATCTCCAGATACGTTTGTGAAAGAGTATTTAATCTCTAACAACGTGAAAGAAGTAATCGCAGGGTTTGATTTTTCATATGGGCAGTACGGTAAAGGATCGATTACGACGTTAAAGACGTACAACGAATTTAACACGACTAAAGTACTTCCGATAAACGAAAACGAAGAAAAAATTTCGACGACAAAAATCCGAGAACTTCTTTTAAGTGATAAGCTAGAAGAAGCAAATAAAATACTCGGTCGACCGTATCAAATTAACGGTGTCGTCGTTCAAGGTGAAAAGCGCGGGAGAACAATCGGATTTAGAACAGCAAACATCGAACCGAGCGGGCCGTTTTTACTACCGTCACTCGGAGTGTATGCTGTTACGATGACGATTGGTGCAGATGATACGATTTATAGAGGTGTCGCATCGATTGGTAAAAAGCCGACGTTCCACAAAGATTATAAAGTGACGATTGAAGTGCATTTAATTGATTTTGACCGTACGATATACGGTGAAGAAGTGTCAGTGTATCTTCATAACTATTTACGTGGAGAAAAGAAATTTGACGGTTTAGATGATTTAATTGAAGCGATGACAATCGATAAAGAAAACGCCATACAGTTACTTGAAAAATTCGAGTAAATCGCGTATAATTATTTAAGTGCGATATCTTGGTCATTAGACACCCTAACTTTTGACTCAGATATTAGCGAATATTTAATAAAAGGGAGGACATGACTATGTCAATGTCAAAAGAAAGAAAACAACAATTAATCGAAGAATACCGTGTACACGAAACGGACACTGGATCTCCAGAAGTTCAAATTGCAGTGTTAACTGAAGAAATTAACACATTAAACGCACACTTAAAAGTACACAAAAAAGACCACCATTCACGTCGCGGACTTTTAAAAATGGTTGGTCGCCGTAAGCACTTATTAAACTACTTACGTGAAAAAGACGTTACTCGTTACCGTGAGTTAATTAAAAAATTAGGTTTACGTCGTTAATAGAGAGAGCATACCATTTGGTATGCTTTTTTTTATATAAATTAGTCGTTAAAAATGGTATCATAAAGAGAAGTATGTAGAGGAGAGAAATTATATGATAGAAACTAAGAAAACGTTTCAAACGGAGTGGGCAGGACGTCCACTAATCGTTGAATACGGCGAAGTAGCCAAACAAGCAAATGGTGCAGTTCTAGTACGATATGGAGACACAGTTGTCTTATCGACAGTGACTGCTTCTAAAGAACCAAAAGATATGGACTTTTTCCCACTAACAGTGGCGTACGAAGAGAAATTATACGCACGCGGTAAAATACCTGGTGGATTTAATAAACGTGAAGGGCGTCCGAGTGAAGCAGCGACACTTGCGAGTCGTTTAATCGACCGTCCAATTCGTCCACTTTTCCCAGACGGATTTAGACACGACGTTCAAATTATTTCGACAGTGCTTTCTGTTGATTCAAACAACTCACCTGAAATGGCAGCGATGCTCGGTTCATCGATTGCTTTATCTGTTTCTGACGTACCGTTTAACGGACCGATTGCTGGTGTACGTATCGGTATTAAAGACGACGAGTTCGTCATTAACCCAGATGTTGAGACGTTAAACAACTCTGTATTAGAACTTGATTTAGCAGGAACGTTTGACGCAATCAACATGGTTGAAGCAGGTGCAAAAGAAGTACCTGAAGATAAAATGCTCGAAGCAATTCTTTTTGGGCATAAAGAAATTAAAAAGTTAGTCGAGTTCCAACAAGAAATCGTCGACTACGTGAATCCTGAGAAAATGGCATTTGAACCACCAGTTGACGACGAAGAAATTCAAAAGATCGTCGATAGTCAACTCGAGCAGTTTGATATTGAAGAGTGTGTATTAACAGTTGATAAGCACGAACGTGATAATAAATTATCTGAAGTGAAAGAAGCAATTATCGCTCTACTCGATGAAGAAGACGAAAACTTCGAAGCGAACGAAAAAGAAGCGAAACGCTTATTTAACGATGCGGTATTTAATACAGTGCGTCGTTTAATCACTGAAGATAAAATCCGTCCAGATAGAAGAAAACCGGACGAAATTCGTCCGTTAAACTCTCAAGTTGCGCTTTTACCTAGAGCACACGGCTCTGGTTTATTTACACGTGGACAAACACAAGTATTATCTGTTGCGACGTTAGGAAGTCTAAGTGAGCACCAAATTATCGACGGACTCGGAGAAGAAGAAGAGAAGCATTTCATGCATCACTATAACTTCCCGCACTTCTCTGTCGGTGAAACTGGACCACTTCGCGCTCCAGGACGTCGTGAGATTGGTCACGGTGCGTTAGGTGAACGTGCACTTAGCCAAGTCATTCCTTCACAAGAGGAATTCCCGTATACAATTCGCGTCGTGTCAGAAGTTTTAGAGTCGAACGGTTCTTCATCTCAAGCGTCAATTTGTGGTGGAACGCTCGCATTAATGGACGCAGGTGTGCCAATTAAAGCACCAGTTGCTGGTATTGCGATGGGTATGATGATGAATGGTGAAAACTATACAATCCTTTCAGACATCCAAGGTATGGAAGACGCATTAGGTGATATGGACTTTAAAGTAGCAGGTACTGCTAAAGGGATTACTGCAATTCAAATGGATATTAAAGTCGACGGATTACGTGAAGATATTTTAGAAGAGGCGTTAGAACAAGCACGCGTCGGTCGTCTACACATTTTAGATAACATGTTAGCGACGATCGAATCACCAAGAACAGTGTTATCACCATACGCTCCGAAAATTGAAACGATGACAATCAACCCAGATAAAATTCGTGAAGTCATTGGACCTGGTGGTAAACAAATTAACGAAATTATCGATGAAACTGGCGTAACGTTAGATATCGAGCAAGACGGAACGATCTTTATCGGTGCTGTCGACCAAGAAATGATCGACAAAGCACGTAAAATTATCGAAGACTTAACGCGTGAAGCAAAAGTTGGAGAAATTTACATGGGTACAGTAAAGCGTATTGAAAAATTCGGTGCGTTCGTTGAGTTATTCCCTGGTAAAGACGCACTCGTTCACATTTCTAATTTAGATCACGCACACGTTAAAAACGTGGAGGACGTGTTAAAAATTGGCGATGAAACACTCGTTAAAGTAACAGAAATCGATAAGCAAGGACGCGTAAACGCATCTCGTAAAGCGTTAATTGAAAAGAAAGATAACGATAAAAACAAAAAGAATAACGAGGAGGGATAAATCGTGGCAAAAGAAAGAAAGCGTGACGCGAACGTAAAAATCATCCCACTCGGCGGAGTTGGAGAGATTGCTAAAAACATGTATATCGTCGAGGTAGACGATGAAATGTTCATGCTAGACGCGGGGTTAATGTTTCCGGAAAACGAAATGTACGGTGTAGATGTCGTTATTCCGGACATTACGTACGTGAAAGAAAATATCGACCGTTTAAAAGCGATATTTATCTCGCATGGTCATGCAGATTCAATCGGTGCATTACCGTATATTTTAGAAGATATCGACGTACCGATTTATGCTTCAAAGCTGACGATTGCTTTAATTAAAGAATCATTTAAAGAATTAAATATTCGTAAAAAACAAAAGTTCTATACAATTAATAGTGAATCAAAAATGAATTTTAAAAATGCAAGTTTTGAATTTTTCGAAACGAGCCATAGTATTCCAGATTCTTACGGATGCTCAATTAAAACGAAGTACGGTTCAATTGTCTATACGGGAGAATTTAAATTCGATCAAAGTCTCGAAGGAGATTACGGATTTAACGGTGCGAAGATGTACGACTTAGCACGTGAAGATGATTGTCTCGTATTAATTAGTGATTCTACAGAAGCAGAAAAGCGCGGATATAATACACCTGAAAATATTATCGAAGAGCAGTTATTAACGGATTTCTTAAAATCTAAAGGGCGCATTATCGTGTCACTTTATGCATCGAACTTCGTACGTATTCAACAAGTGTTAACAAACGCACATAAAGCAAACCGAAAAGTGACATTTTTAGGTAAGACGTTAGAAGCATCGTTTAAAGTCGCAAGAAAGCTCGGATATTTCGATATTCCTGAAGGGTTACTCGTTCCGTCACATCAAATTAAAAACTTCCCAGATAATGAAATTGTCATTATCGCAACTGGTAAACAAGGGGAACCATTCGATGCACTGACAGAGATGTCAAAAGGAACGCATGAAGTGACAAACATTAAAGAAAACGATGAAGTGTATATTTTAACGACGCCATCGTCAAACATGGAAGTCATTTTATATTCAACGCTAAACGACTTAACTAAAGCAGGTGCTAAAATTTACTTACCGACAAGTGGAATTCACGCATCGAGTCACGGTTTAAGTGAAGAGTTAAAAATGATGTTTAATATATTTAAACCGAAATATTTTGTTCCTGTTCAGGGCGAATATAAAAACCAGATTGCTCACGCAAAACTTGCTGCTGAAGCAGGTATCGATCCAGAAAATATCTTCTTACTTGAAAAAGGTGACGTCGTCAGCTACGACGGAGAAGAGATGTACTATCAAGAAAAAGTACATGCAGGTAACGTCTTAATTGACGGTAGAGGTGTCGGGGACGTTGGTAACATCGTCTTAAGAGACCGCCGTATATTAAGTGAAGACGGTATATTCATTGCGGTTGTTACGATCGATCGTAACGAGCGAAAAATTAAAGCCGGTCCTGAAATTCAAAGTCGTGGCTTTGTCTACGTCAAAGAAAGTGAAGAGCTATTAGCCACTGCTGAAGCAATTGTAAAAGAAGTCGTTGAAGATTCTATTCAATCAGGAAACTTAGACTGGAACGACTTAAAACAAGACGTTAGAGAAGCGTTACTTAAGTTCTTATACGAAAGTACGAAACGTCGTCCGATGATTATACCAATCATATCTGAAATATAAGAAAGAATTTTGGAGATATTATATTATAGTATCTCCAAATTTTTTAGGAAGGAGTTTGTGATGGCGAAAAAGAAAGCAACGCGTCGTAAAAAGAAAGATGAGCGCCAAACCTATTATGCGTTAACGAGTTTTATCACATTATTACTTGTCTTTATATCTTTGTTTCAACTCGGTAGTTTTGGTGAATATATCGATTCAATATTTACGTACCTGTTTGGAACGAGTAAATATTTTACGTACTTAATCATTACATTAACGAGTATTTACGTCGCCATGAACCGTAACTTCCCATTCACAAAGCGCATGTTCGGTTATATATTGCTACAATTTGGACTGATTTTTTTATTCCATAGTGTGCTTTATTTAACGAACAAACCACTCATTAATAATTTTTATAGTTTTGATGAAATAAAAAATACGATCGCTACGACAGGATTTAAAAACTTCACCGGTGGCGGAATTATTGGTCAAGTACTATTTACAGCGATGAATAACACGCTCAGCTTTATCGGTACAGTTTTACTTGCTGCTGTGTTTATTTACTTTTCGATTATTATGATTCGAAATAAAAGCGTCGAAGAACAACTGCGTAAAGATTTTTCTCGCGTCGGGAAATTATTATCAGTGACGGGTAAAAACATCAATAGTAAAACGTCTGAAATCATCGAGAAAAATAAAGAAAAACGCGCGAACAAACCAGAGAAAATAGAGAAGAAAAAAGCGAAGAAAACTAAAGTTGAAGATCCAATTATCGAGTCTTCAAGTCATGATGATATCGAAGAAGAGGTCGAAGAAACAGTATATGAACCTGAAATTGTCGGCAGTGATGATATCGACAGTGACCTCGTTGAAACAAAAGATGAGACTGTTGATTTAGAGTACGAAGAAGAGGAACTCGATGACTCGATTGAAGACGTCGAAGAGAATACTCCACTCGACGAACTAGACGAAGAAGAAATTAAAGAGCTTCTCGAGTATAAAGTACCACCGATTACACTACTAAAAGATGCTGAAGTGTCAGAGAAGATGTCAAATGACGTCGTGTTAAAACAAGGTAAAGTTTTAGAAGAAACACTTCATAACTTCGGTGTAAAAGCGAAAGTTTCAAAAATTAGAATCGGTCCAGCTGTAACACAGTTTGAAGTGCAGCCGGATATCGGCGTAAAGGTTAGCCGTATTATTAATTTACAAAACGATATTGCACTGTCGCTTGCAGCAAAAGATATTCGTATCGAAGCACCGATTCCTGGTAAATCAGCTGTCGGTATTGAAGTGCCGAACTCGGTCGTTTCTATGGTTACATTACGTGAAGTCATGAAGCGTAAGACGAGTACAAACCCACTAGAAGTTGCGCTTGGTAAAGACATTTCTGGTGCACCGATTATGGCAGAGTTAAACAAGATGCCACACTTGCTCGTTGCTGGGTCTACAGGAAGCGGTAAATCCGTATGTATTAACGGTATTATCATTTCGATTTTACTAAATGCTAAACCGCATGAAGTGAAATTAATGATGATCGACCCAAAAATGGTGGAGTTAAATGTATATAACGGTATTCCACACCTACTGAGTCCAGTCGTGACGAATCCACAAAAAGCAGCGGACGCTTTACAACGCGTCGTAAACGAGATGGAACGTCGATATGACTTATTTAGTGCAACGAATACTAAAAACATTTCAGCGTATAACAATTACTTAGAACGTACAGCTGAAGATAAAGATAAAGTATCTAAAATGCCGTATATCGTCGTCATCATCGATGAGCTTGCAGATTTAATGATGGTCGCAAGTAAAGACGTTGAAGCAAGCATTACGCGTATTGCACAAATGGCACGTGCCGCAGGCATTCATTTAATTATCGCTACACAGCGTCCATCTGTTGACGTTATTACAGGGATCATTAAAGCAAACATTCCGTCACGTATTGCATTTGCCGTCAGCTCAACGACTGACTCTCGTACGATATTAGACTCTGGGGGTGCAGAAAAACTCCTAGGTAAAGGGGATATGCTCTTCTTACCATCTGGTAGATCAAAACCAGTTCGTGTCCAAGGGGCATTTTTATCAGATGAAGAAGTGAACGATGTCGTCAATTACGTCACGAGCCAGATGAAAGCAAATTACGATAAGTCGGTCATATTAAATCAAAAAGAGCCGAAAAAAGAAGAAGTTGAATCTGAAGACGAATTATACGGAGAAGCGAAATGGTTCGTCATCACAGAGCAGCGCGCAAGTGCAAGTCTACTTCAACGACAATTTAGAATCGGCTATAACCGTGCAGCGCGTCTCGTTGACGATTTAGAGCGTAACGGTATTATCGGACCAGCAAGTGGTTCAAAGCCGAGAAACGTACTCGTCACAGAAGACGAAATGGATGAGAGGGAGAGTTAGTATTGGAAATTAGAAATGAACGATTAAATAACATTCCAATCGTAACGATCGATACAAATAAATTTAAAACATTCACGTTACGCGTCACATTTAGAAATGAGTTAGACGTAAACACTGTTACAGCGAGAAATTTACTTGCTCGCATGATGGTAAAACGTACAAAGACGCATAATAGTGAAGCGGCACTCGTACAGTATTTATCAGAATATTACGGTGCACATCTAACGTATCAAACGTCAAAAGTTGGGACGAGTCATCTCGTCCACTTTACGTTAGAGTTTGTAAACGAACGTTTTATTAAAGAAGACTTAAACATATTAGAACACATGTCTAAACTATTAAATGACGTGTTAACGACACCATTCTCTTACGATGAAGAAACGGTTAAATTTTTAGAAAAAGAAAAACGACTCTATAAAAACCGTCTAAAAAGTATGATGGATAACAGTATGCAGCGCGCATACACAGGTCTTTTAAAAGAGATGTTTGGAGATAAACCAGAAGGACAACTGTCTTACGGAAATATTGAAGATATCGATGAAATTACAATCGATGACATTAAAAAAGTTCACAAGTCGATGATGGATACGGACGAAATGATGATTTTACTCTGTGGAAATATTGACGATCGTTCAATTAATCTTTTACAAAAAATCTACGATAGAGAAAACTATGTTGAATTACCGTTCAATAATTATGAAGTAGAACTTAAAAAAATTGTCAACTACAAAGTAATGCATGACGACGTAGAACAGTCTAAAGCAATTTTAGGTTTTAGAATCGATAAAGAAAAAACTAACGAAATGTCAGTGCGTATTTTTAACCGTATGTTTGGTGGTGGCGCGTCGAGCTATCTATTTAAGCATTTACGTGAAGCACGTTCGTTAGCGTATCAAATTAGTTCAAACGTCGATATTAAAAATGGATATTTATTTGCTTTAGCTGGAGTTGACCACTCACGTGTGAAAGAAACGGAACAGCACATCATTATCGAACTTGAAAAATTCCAAAATGGTGACTTTACTACTGAGTTTTTAGAAGAGACGAAGAAAAAGTTATTATCAGATAGAGAAAACAGTAAAGATCGAGCAAAAGGTATGATATCAATTGTATATAGCGAAAACTTAACAGGATTGACAGATGATGAATTTAAAGAAAAAGTTGAAAGCATTACGCGTGAAGATATTATTGAAGCAGCGCACTCGATTCATCTCGATACGGTATATACGCTAACAGGAGGAGAAAGTGATGACAGTTAAATATTATGAAGCACTTGAAGAAACAGTCATTAGTAAAACACTCCCAAACGGATTAGAAGTCATTTACGTTAAAAAGCCAGGGTTTAACAAAAAGTTTGCGACGTATACGACGCGTTTTGGTTCTGTAGATAATCATTTTACAGTCGACGGTGTGACGCACAAAATTCCTGACGGAATCGCACACTTTTTAGAGCATAAAATGTTTGAAAAAGAAGATGGTGATGTCTTCCATAAATTTAGTGAACACGGTGCAAGTGCGAATGCATTTACATCTTTTGACCGTACGAGTTATTTATTTAGTTGTACAGACAACTTTTATGACAACTTAAAACTCCTTATGGATATGGTCGAAGAGCCTTATTTCACCGATCAATCTGTTGAAAAAGAAGTCGGTATTATTAACGAAGAAATCAAAATGTATCAAGATAATCCGGGGTATAAATTATTCTCTACGATGATGGAGTCACTATATAACACACATCCGGTTCGTATTGATATCGCTGGAACGCTCGACTCGATTCAACAAATTACAAAAGAAGATTTATATTTGTGTCATGAGACATTTTACGCACCGAACAATATGGTGTTAATCGTCGTCGGTGATTTAGATGATAGTGAGTTATTTAGTTTTATCGAAACACATCAATCAAAACGTAATCACGACCCGAAAGAGTTAACACTTCATACAGTGACTGAAGAAAATCACGTTCACGACAAAGAAAAAACAATTAAGATGAACGTGTCGGATGACAGAGTGATGCTCGGATATAAATATAATCACGATTTAGATGACGCGTCGTTATTAAAACTCGATTTCACAATGATGTTTGCGTTAGAGATGGTATTTGGAGCGAAATCTCAGTATTTCTATGATCTAATCGATGAAAATCTTGTAGATGATAGTTTCCAATACGGCTTCCAAGGGGAATCTGACTTCTCACACACGCTATTTATTGCACATAGTGAAAAACCTGAAGAAACGATTCAGCGAATTCAGGCGATTATCGATGAAGTTAAAAATACGGATTATTTCACTGAAGAGATGTTACAAAGCGAAAAACGTGAAACAATTGGTGACTATTTATCTTCTTTAAATTCACCAGAATATATTGCAAATCAATATACAAAATATTTATTAGACGGTGGCAACCTTTATGACATTCCAAATATCGTCGATTCGATTACCGTCGATGACGTGAATGATGCATTTAACACTGTATTAAATGACGACTATGTCTCTGTCGTGATGATGAAAAATGCGTAACGTCATACTAGTTGGAAGTAGCGGATCCATTGGATCCGCAATACATAACGAATTAAAAGACGAACACGTCATTAGCTATTCTAGACACACACCGTCAACTTATGACAATTTGCATCATTACTTTGACTTATCACAGCCGATTTCTATAGAAGAAGTCGAAGCGACGTTTAAACATATCGAAACAATCGATTGTTTAATTTATACACCTGGTAGTGCGTATTTTGATATGCTAGAAGATACACCACTACATGTTATCGACGAACAGTATAACATCCAAGTGCGGAACTTAATTGTTTTTATACAGGCAGCATTACCGAGATTAAAGAAGAGTTCACACGGACGCATCGTCGTTATTTCAAGTGTGTACGGTCAAATTGGTGCGAGTTGTGAAAGTGTTTATGCGTCGATGAAAGGTGCACAAAACACACTCGTTCGTTCACTCGCTGTCGAGTACGCGAGTACGAATATTACGATTAACGCCGTCGCACCAGGTGCTGTTAAAGGTAAGATGACTAATCTTTTAAGTGAAGAGGATATTAAAGTTTTACTCGAAGAGTTACCACAGCAAAGACTGATTGAACCAGTTGAAGTTGCAAAACTTGTGAACTTCGTACTCAGTAAAGAGAGTCAATCGATCACAGGTGAAGTGCTAAATATTAACGGTGGATGGTACACGTTATAAAGAAGGGTTAAATTATGAGTTTAGGACCATATTTAAGAAATGTGAGAGAACAAAAAGGCATTACGTTACGTGAAATTGAAGCACGTACGAATATTCGTCGTGACATTATTCAAACGATTGAAAGAGGCGACTATCACGCGCTTCCGGATAGTAGTCATACGAAGTATTTAATTCGTACGTATGCGGATGCTTTACAGTTAAATAGTGACGATTTGTTTGAACGTTATGGTGACGAAATACCGACAAAAGAAGCGGTCTATAAAGAACGTAAAGAAAATAAAGTCGATAAAGACATGCTCTATTTAAAAAAGACGATATATACTTTTTTAATTGTGATCGGAGTGTTGTTTGTTCTTTGGCTTGTTCTTTTACAAGTCGGTGGACAAGGAGATTACTTTAGAAAGTCTCCTGTATATGATGAGGTCGAAGTCTCACCTAAAGAAGAAAGCGACACGTTTAACGTAACGCTAGAGCGCGTTGAAGACAATACAGCATTTTATACGATAAATACGTCAAATGACATTAACGTCACGTTTAAAGGTGACGGGAGTACTGTCAACATGACAGACGATAACAATAATACGTATGTTAACGAAACAATTAATGATGAGACATATTTAATTCAGTCAGATGCATCAGAGTTATTTATTGCAGTTGAAGACAACGACAAACTCAGTATTTTTGTGAATGATGTTGAATTAGAAGACGATGAAGTACAAAATGACGGCACGTTGTTTTATCATTTTACGATTGAGAGGGAGTAAACTATGAATTTACCTAACTGGATTACAGTGATAAGAATCATACTAATACCGGTCTTTATTATATTTGCAATTAACGATTTTAACTTCGGTACAGTAGCGATACTTGGAGGAAACGAGATTTTAATTGAGCAACTTATCGCAGCGATTATTTTCGTCGTCGCATCACTCACAGATGCGTTAGACGGCTATTTAGCACGAAAGTTAAATTTAATTACAAATATGGGTAAATTTCTAGACCCACTTGCAGATAAACTACTCGTCGCTTCAGGTCTCATTGTATTAGTCGAGTGGTCAGTAATTTCAAGTTGGATCGCTATCGTAATTATCGCAAGAGAATTTGCAGTTACAGGATTACGTTTACTTCAAATCGAACAAGGGTTTGTCAGTGCCGCTGGTAATTTAGGAAAAATTAAAACAGTATTCCAAATGGTTGCTCTCGTCTTACTTCTATTTGGAGATTTATTTGTCAATTATATCGGGGTATCTATCGGCATGATATCTCTATATATCGCAGTGTTCTTCACGATTTTATCGATGATTGAGTATTTCTACAAAGGACGAGACGTGTTTTTAAATCAAAAAGCGTAACTTTTAATTATCTGCTTTAAAAAGTAAGCGATATTTAAAATACTGAATTTAATATTTGAAATTTAGCACATAAAAGACGAACATATATTCGTCTTTTATTTTTTGTTATGGTATACTTTAAATATCGAAAAATGATTTAAAAGATAGTTCGGAGGAATGTAATAGATGGATGAAAGACAAAAAGCTCTAGAAACTGTTCAAAAGAATATGGATAAGATGTTCGGTAAAGGTGCCGTTATGAAACTCGGTGACGATCCTGGACGTAAAGTAAAAACGACGTCATCAGGTTCGATCACATTAGACCGTGCACTCGGTGTCGGTGGATATCCACAAGGTAGAATTATCGAAATCTACGGACCAGAATCTTCAGGGAAAACGACAGTCGCATTACATGCGATTGCTGAAGTGCAGCGTCAAGGTGGAATCGCTGCATTTATCGATGCTGAGCACGCACTGGACCCAGTGTATGCTAAAAACTTAGGTGTCGATATCGAGAATTTATACCTGTCTCAGCCAGACCACGGGGAGCAAGGATTAGAAATCGCCGAAGCATTCGTACGAAGTGGTGCAGTGGATATCGTCGTTATTGACTCAGTTGCAGCATTAACACCAAAAGCAGAAATCGAAGGTGAGATGGGAGATACTCACGTCGGTTTACAAGCGAGAATGATGTCACAAGCATTACGTAAACTATCTGCTGCAATTTCTAAAAGTAATACGACAGCGATTTTCATCAACCAAATTCGTGAAAAAGTTGGAGTTATGTTCGGTAACCCGGAAACGACACCTGGTGGACGTGCGCTGAAGTTCTACAGTTCAGTTCGTTTAGAAGTGCGCCGTGCAGAACAGTTAAAACTCGGACAAGATATCGTCGGAAACCGTACGAAAATTAAAGTTGTTAAAAACAAAGTTGCACCACCATTTAGAGTAGCAGAAGTAGATATTATGTACGGACAAGGTATTTCTAGAACAGGTGAACTTCTCGATCTCGGAGTCGAATACGACATCGTCGATAAAAGCGGTGCGTGGTACTCTTATAACGGGGAAAGACTCGGTCAAGGTAAAGAAAACGCAAAAGAGTACTTAACGAATAACCCTGAAGTACTAGAAGAAATTAATGATAAATTACGAAACGAATTAGGCTTTGAAGGTGAAGTCACTGAAGAAAGTGAAGAAGTAGAAAACAGCCTATTTGATGAGTAATATTATCAAGCATGAGTCACTCTCATGCTTGATTTTTTTATGTAAAATATATAAAATGAAATCTGTATGATAAATTATTATATTTAAAATACACATTTTTAACCAACACGTGAATAGCATGTATTAGGGAGGTGTTTTTTGTGGACATGAAAGACATTTTCTTAATCTTACTTGGTATTATTCTCGGTGTTGTTATCGGATATTTAATCGTCAATAGAATTATGACGAATAAGCAGCAACAAGCAAGATCTTCAGCTGAACATATCATCGAAGAAGCAAATAAAACTGCGATGAATTTAAAAAAGGAGAAATTGCTTGAAGCAAAAGAATACAATCAAAAGTTAAAAGAAGAGTTTGATCGTGAGCAAAACGATGCACGACAAAAACTACAAGCTTTTGAATCTCGACTACTTTCTCGAGAGGAAAACTTAGATAGAAAAAGTGAAACTCTAGATAAGAAAGATGAGATATTAGATTTAAAAGAAGCGAAAATTGAAGACAAACAGCAATCGGTGGATGCCAAGGAACAAAAGATTAATGAAATCATCAGTCAACAAAATGATGAATTAACTCGCATCTCCGGATTAACAAGTGCTGAAGCTAAAGATGAAATCTTTAGAGCGCTCGAAAAAGAACTGTCACACGATATGGCTGTAATGCTAAAAGAGCGTCAAGAACAAGCGGAATATGAAGCGGACCGAAAAGCAAAAGAATTGCTTGCGACGACGATTCAACGATACGCAGCAGAGTACACGAGTGAATCGACGGTATCTGTTGTCAACTTACCAAACGACGAAATGAAAGGTCGTATTATCGGACGTGAAGGTCGTAACATTCGTACGATTGAAACGTTAACAGGAGTCGATTTAATTATCGACGATACACCAGAAGCGGTTATCCTTTCAGGATTCGATCCAATACGTAGAACGATCGCTAAAAATGCGTTAGACGAACTCGTCTTAGATGGACGTATTCACCCAGGACGCATTGAAGAAATGGTCGATAAAGCAAGACGTAATATGGAGAGTATCATTCGTGATGCTGGTGAACAAGCAGCATTCGAATTGGATATTCATAATTTACATCCTGAACTCATTAAACATCTTGGTAAGATGAAATTCCGTTTAAGTTACGGTCAAAACGTATTAAAGCACTCAGTAGAAGTTGGATTTTTAGCAGGTATGCTCGCTGCTGAACTTGGCGAAGACGTGAGTCTCGCGAGACGTGCAGGATTACTCCACGATATCGGTAAATCGATCGACCATGAAGTCGAAGGTTCACACGTAGAAATCGGAGTAGACTTAGCAAAACGCTACAAAGAAAACGAGACAGTGATTAACGCAATCGCTTCACATCATGGTGACGTTGAAGCAACGAGTATCATTTCTATAATCGTTGCAGCAGCTGACGCATTAAGTGCAGCACGTCCAGGTGCACGTCGTGAAACGTTAGAAAATTACGTAAAACGACTTGAAAACTTAGAGAAAATTGCAGAAGGCTACGACGGCGTAGAGAAGTCGTTTGCTATTCAAGCGGGACGAGAAATTCGAATTATGGTTCGTCCAGAAGACGTCGATGATGTACAAGCATATCGACTCGCTCGAGATATTAAATCACAAATCGAAGATGAACTGCAGTATCCAGGACATATTAAAGTGACAGTTGTCCGTGAGATGAGGGCTGTAGAATATGCCAAATAAAGATTGGAACATTGTTTCCAATCTTTTTTTATGAAAGGAATAAAAGATTGAGAATTTTATTTATTGGAGATATTGTCGGTAAAATTGGGCGTCGAATGGTAAAGGAAAATTTACCAGAGTTAAAACGAGAATATAACATACAATATACAATCGCAAACGGAGAAAATGCTGCACACGGCAAAGGGATGACAAAAGCGATTTATAAAGAGCTCATGGGATACGGTGTGGACTTTATCACACTCGGAAACCATGCATTTCATAAAGATGAAGTATTTGAACTCTTTGAAGCAGATAAAAAAATTATCCGTCCACTTAATTATCCGTCAATCGTTCCAGGCGAAGGATTTAAAAAAGTAAATATTAACAATGAAACGTTAATGATTGTGAATCTACAAGGGCGTAGTTTTATGGAGTCGATTGATAACCCGTTTACAGAAATCGATGCATTGTTAAAAAGAGAATCCGCTGATCAAATATTTGTGGATTTTCACTGTGAAACGACATCTGAAGCGATTGCAATGGGATATTATTTAGACGGTAGAGTGAATGCTGTCGTCGGGACGCATACGCACGTTCAAACGAACGACGCAGTCGTTTTAGACAACGGGACGATGTACATAACAGATGTCGGTATGACAGGGTATAAAGATGGCATACTCGGTATCGATAAAGAAGCGGTCATTTCTAGATTTTTAGACCAATTACCAAAACGACATGTCGTACCTGATAAAGGTGATGGTATTTTATCTGCAGTAGTGATTGATACAGTCAAACAGACAATTGAACCGATTTTAATACGAGAGTAATCGGACATAAGTATGAATTTTAAGTGAATGACAGTATGTACACTGAATTCAACAGTTAAATTTGATATGATTTAACTGTTAGAGGAGGCACGAAAATGATCAGTCAATTATCATGGAAAGTCGGTGGACAACAAGGTGAGGGAATTGAGTCGACAGGTGAAATTTTCTCAACGACGTTAAACCGTATGGGGTACTATTTATATAGTTACCGTCACTTTTCATCAAGAATTAAAGGTGGTCATACGAACAACAACATTCGTATTTCAACAAAAGAAGTACGATCAATTAGCGACCACACAAATATATTAGTTGCGTTCGATCAAGAGACGATCGATATTAACGCAAGCGAGTTAATAGATGGCGGTGTAATATTAGCTGACGAAAAGTTTAAACCAGAAGTAAAAGAGGATTTAAACGTTCAGCTCATCGCAGTTCCATTTACTGAAATCGCAAATGAACACGGCAGTAAGTTAATGAAAAACATGGTTGCTGTCGGTGCAAGTGCAAGTCTTATGCATCTTGATATTGAGAAGTTTACAGATATGATTTATACGATGTTTGCACGTAAAGGGCAAGAAATTGTCGATAATAATATAAATGCATTAAAAGACGGGTTTAATTATATCGAAGAACGACTCGACCAAATCGACGGAGACTTTGAATTAGAAAAAGTTGAAACTCGTGATTCTTTATATCTCATTGGTAACGATGCGATAGGTTTTGGTGCATTAAACGCAGGTGTACGTTTTATGGCAGCATACCCAATTACTCCAGCGAGTGACATTATGGAGTATATGATCGAACATTTACCAAAGGTCGATGGTACAGTCATCCAAACTGAAGATGAAATTTCAGCGGTTACGATGGCAATCGGTTCGAACTATGCAGGTGCAAGAAGTTTTACATCTAGTTCAGGTCCTGGACTGTCACTGATGATGGAGTCTATTGGACTATCAGGTATGACTGAAACGCCACTCGTAATCGTCGATACGATGCGTGGAGGTCCGTCAACAGGCCTTCCTACAAAGCAAGAGCAATCGGATTTAATGCAGATGATTTATGGTACGCACGGTGAAATTCCAAAAATCATCCTCGCACCAACTGACGTAGAAGATGCGTTTTATCTGACAACTGAAGCGTTTAACTTAGCAGATGAATATCAAGTGCCTGTCATTCTTTTATCAGATTTACAAATGTCACTCGGTAAGCAGTCATCAAATCCGTTTGACCCTTCAAAAGTCGTCATTAATAGAGGACAAATGATTACTGAAGACATCGACGGAGACGAAAGTTACTTTGAACGCTTTAAAGTGACAGAAAGTGGTATTTCCGCACGACCGATTCCTGGAGTGAAAGGCGGTATTCACCACGTCACGGGTGTTGAACATAACCCGAACGGTACGCCTAACGAAAGTGCAGTGAACCGTAAAACACAAATGGACAAACGTATGCGTAAACTTGAGGGACTAACGATCGATGCACCGTTTAAAGTAAATGGTGACGTAGACTCTGAGTTACTCGTCATTAGTTTCTTAAGTGGTAACGGCCCAGTCGATGAAGCGGTCGAACGTATCGATAAAAATATAACGACGATTCATATGCGTCAACTGTTCCCAGTGCCAATTGAAGCACTACAGCCATACTTAGATGGCGCTAAAGAGATACTCGTCGTCGAGCAAAACTATACGGGACAACTATATAACATCATTAAGATGAACTACCCACACCATGGTAAAATGTCTCAGTTTAATAAATATGACGGTACGCCGTTAAAACCGGTAGAAATCGAACGTCATTTGAACGAATTATTGTAATTAAAGGATGAATAGTCATGGCAAAATTTAAAGATTTTAGAAACGATATAAAGCCAAACTGGTGTCCTGGATGCGGTCACTTCAGTATTCAATCTGCGATTCAACGTGCCTCTGCAAACGTTGGATTAGAGCCAGAAGACTTAGCATTAGTCAGTGGGATCGGTTGTAGTGGACGTGTATCCGGATATATTCGTTCATATGGTTTCCACGCAACACACGGTAGAAGTCTACCAATCGCCCAAGGTATTAAAATGGCCAATAAAGATTTAGAAGTTATCGCAACAGGTGGAGATGGTGACGGATTTGCGATCGGTGTTGGACATACTGTTCATGCGATCAAACGTAACATTGATATGACGTATATCGTCATGGATAACCAAGTGTACGGCTTAACAAAAGGTCAAACATCACCGTCAAGTGCGAAAGGATTTGTTACGAACACGACACCAAACGGTTCAATTGAAAGTCCAATCGTTCCAATATCAACTGCGATGGCAAGCGGTGCGACATTTGTCGCTCAAAGTGTCTCGTCTGATATTAAAGGATTAACTGCAATAATTGAAGCGGCAATTAAACACGACGGCTTCGCATTCGTAAACGTTTATAGTCCGTGTGTCACATACAACAAAGTGAACACATATGAATGGTTTAAAGAACGTGTGACTGATATCGAAGATATCGAAGACTACGATAGAGAAGATCGCAACAAAGTAATGAACTACATTAACGAGCACGAAGGGTTATTAAAAGGAATTTTATATCAAGACAATCACTCTAAATCATATGCATCACATATCGACGGCTATTTAGATGAAGCAGTCGTTAATCATGATTTAAAATTAAAAGATGATCAGTTTAACGAACTGATGAATCATTTCGCATAATAAAACACGCAAATTAAGAGGAATCTTAGTTTGCGTGTTTCTTTTTGTTTGGGTGAGAGGTTTTGGAGATTTTGCGTTAACGAATTTGAACATGCGTTTACGCAAATTGAGCTGCACCCCTAAAGTTGGACATGAAAATCCAACTTTAGGGGTGTTTTTGTATGAAGTATAAAAAGCATAGCTTTGAATTTAAGGTAAAAGTAG
>NZ_MBFG01000016.1:7060-12028 GCF_001696685.1 Nosocomiicoccus ampullae | reverse complement strand
TGCCAGAGAGACGATCTGGTTGATAGGTTTGGCGTGTAAGTATGGTGACATACTCAGCGGACAAATACTAATTCATCGATGACTTATTCAATATGATTCAAGCGTGTAACTACGAATTGCTTCTATTTGGTTTTGAGTGTATGTCTAGTGACGATGGCGGAGAGGCCACACCTGTTCCCATGCCGAACACAGAAGTTAAGCTCTCCAGCGCCGATGGTAGTTCGGTTGACCCGTGCTAGAGTAGGACGTCGCTAGGCAAACATTTATTTTTAAAAAAGTGTTGCATACATACAAGAAATATGTAATAATAATACGTGCGGAGAATTAGCTCAGCTGGGAGAGCACCTGCCTTACAAGCAGGGGGTCGGTGGTTCGAGCCCGCCATTCTCCACCATTTATGCCGGCCTAGCTCAATTGGTAGAGCAACTGACTTGTAATCAGTAGGTTGGGGGTTCAAGTCCTCTGGCCGGCACCATCTAGAGCCGTTAGCTCAGTCGGTAGAGCATCTGACTTTTAATCAGAGGGTCACAGGTTCGATTCCTGTACGGCTCACTCTTTAAGCGGGTATGGCGGAATTGGCAGACGCACTAGACTTAGGATCTAGCGCCTTCGGGCGTGGGGGTTCGACTCCCTTTACCCGCACCATAAAAAATTAAATATCGCGGAAGTAGTTCAGTGGTAGAACACCACCTTGCCAAGGTGGGGGTCGCGGGTTCGAATCCCGTCTTCCGCTCCATTAAATGGTTGCGCCGGGGTGGCGGAACAGGCAGACGCACAGGACTTAAAATCCTGCGGTAAGTGATTACCGTACCGGTTCGATTCCGGTCCTCGGCACCATTTTTAAGCGCCCATAGCTCAATTGGATAGAGCGTCTGACTACGGATCAGAAGGTTAGGGGTTCGACTCCTCTTGGGCGCGTATATAAAAGTGACGGGAATTAGCTCAGCTTGGTAGAGCACTTGGTTTGGGACCAAGGAGTCGTAGGTTCGAATCCTATATTCCCGATATAATGGGGGGTTAGCTCAGCTGGGAGAGCGCCTGCTTTGCACGCAGGAGGTCAGCGGTTCGATCCCGCTACTCTCCACCATTAGTTTTATATATAAGTTTGATGAGTATACCAGGCGGTGTAGCTCAGCTGGCTAGAGCGTTCGGTTCATACCCGAAAGGTCGGGGGTTCGATCCCCTCCACCGCCACTTAAAGTGGACCTTTAGCTCAGTTGGTTAGAGCAAACGGCTCATAACCGTTTGGTCGCAGGTTCGAGTCCTGCAAGGTCCATCGAATTTTTAATTTAATATTATTATGGAGGAATACCCAAGCCTGGCTGAAGGGATCGGTCTTGAAAACCGACAGGGGCGTAACAGCTCGCGGGGGTTCGAATCCCTCTTCCTCCGTTTTCTTTTTATTATCGCGGGATGGAGCAGTTGGTAGCTCGTCGGGCTCATAACCCGGAGGTCAGTGGTTCAAATCCACTTCCCGCAATTTTTTTATATCAATTAATGGTCCCGTGGTGTAGCGGTTAACATGCCTGCCTGTCACGCAGGAGATCGCGGGTTCGATTCCCGTCGGGACCGCCATTTAATTTAATACTTGGTTCTGTAGCTCAGTTGGTAGAGCATCTGACTGAAGATCAGAGTGTCGGCGGTTCGATTCCGTCCAGAACCACCATTTTGCCGGCCTAGCTCAATTGGTAGAGCAACTGACTTGTAATCAGTAGGTTGGGGGTTCAAGTCCTCTGGCCGGCATATTTTGGAAGGGTAGCGAAGTGGCTAAACGCGGCGGACTGTAAATCCGCTCCTTCGGGTTCGGCAGTTCGAATCTGCCCCCTTCCATTTATAGGGGTATCGTATAATGGTAATATAGAGGTCTCCAAAACCTTTGATGTGGGTTCGATTCCTACTACCCCTGTACGACGGCGATTGTGGCGAAGTGGTTAACGCACTGGATTGTGGCTCCGGCATGCGTGGGTTCGAATCCCATCAGTCGCCCCATATTGGGCTGTAGCCAAGCGGTAAGGCAACGGATTTTGGCTCCGTCATGCAAAGGTTCGAATCCTTTCAGCCCAGTAGTTTGGCGCCTTAGCCAAGTGGTAAGGCCGAGGACTGCAAATCCTCTACCACCGGTTCAAATCCGGTAGGCGCCTTTTTTCAATTTTATATATGCGGAGATAGTTAAGTTGTTTATAACATACTTCTTCCTGAAGTAAGTCGTTGGTTTAAATCCAGCTCTCCGCTCCATTTTTTGTTAAGACTATATTAAGTCTTATTTTTTTTATTTAAATTAAGCTCCCGTGGCGGAATAGGCAGACGCGTCGGACTCAAAATCCGATTCTTCGGAGTGCCGGTTCGATCCCGGCCGGGAGTATTTTAGTTTTCAATACTTATATGTATCTATTTTTGCACCACACAGTAATGTGTGGTGTTTTTTTAATGTAAAAATTGTGTAAATCTTTTGTAACTTTTAAAATAATTTTTATGACCAATAATTGATTTATGAATAAAAATACAACAATAACTTCATTTCTACTTCTTAAATACGTTTATAATTAATTTTTATTCATAATATATGACTTAACTGTATTTTTATGTTTACAAAAGTAAACTTTACTTCCATAAATATCTGATTTATAATAAAGGTAAGTAGAGTTATTCATTTATATTATTCATCAGTTACTTAAAAATTTATCTTTATAAAAGGAGTAGGTTTAAATGAAAAGAATGGATTTCTTACCGAATCGTTTAAATAAGTATTCGATTCGTAAATTCACAGTAGGAACTGCGAGTATTTTAATCGGTTCATTAGTATTCTTAGGTCATGATGCTAAAGCAGCTGAAGAAGATCCTTCAAATCTTGAAGTTCAAGTTGAAGGAGAAACTAATAAAACTGATCTACATACTGAATTAGATCAATCTGCTGATTTAGAGAATGATCAAGAAGTATTAAGCGATGAAAACGTTGAAAATGAAGTTGCAACATTGAGTGAAACAGAAGAACTTAGTGACAATGAAAAGTACACACCTCAAACTTTAAGCAAAGAAGGTAAAGTTGGTGATGTATTATCATTAGACGCTGTTACGTTAACAGACAAAGACGGTAATGTAGTTACTTTAGCAGAAATTGGCGCAACATTATCTGAAAATTCTGTAACGATTGATGCTAATGCTGTAGCTGGCCAAGTAATAACAGAAGAGGTAGTAGTTACATATGCAGATGGAACAACTGGTACTTTATATATTGTAGTTAATGTAACGGCTGCTGAAGAACCAGAAACAGAAGAAAAATCTTTTGAAGAAGCTACTAAAGAGGAAGTTACAGTAGCAAATCGTTCAGCAGAACAACCAGCTGAAAAAGAAACAAAAGTTGCTACAAGAGCAGCAGCTGATGAGGCTGAAACTACTAATGCTAGTGATTCGCAATTTATTGATGCAGATGCGATTGCATCTGGGAAAATCAAAAAAGGTAGCGATTTTCAAACAACTCCAGGTATTGTTAGTGGTTGGTTAGATGTAGCAACAGATAATTATACTCCAGGGATCAATGGATCCGAGACACCACTAAATAATTACAAAGTTTATTTACAATGGATGGATAAAGATGGAACTGTATCTCCGGTCTATGAATCATATACTCATGACTTGGGAGGAACGCGTGCTGGACAAGGTGGCAATGGTGTATATGCTTTTGATATTGGTGAAGGATGGGTAGATGCAAATGGTAAACTGCATAAACCAGAATTCCAATCAGTATCAAAACAAAAATATAAACTATGGTTAGCACCTGGTCAAACATCTACGAATGGCAATGAATATTTCACTTATAGAAAACAACCAGGTAACTCTACAGGATTTTCAGGTGCAGTTGTAGCAACTGGTGAGTTTATTCTTGCTGGCCACAGCATGCAGAGAACAGCAATATTTGTCTATGAAAAACCAACAAACGTTACAATGACAACACCAGAAACAGAATGGAAATACGATGAAAAAGGTCCAGATAGTAATCCTTCCTACTTACCAGACTCTGTAAATAAAAAACATAAATATGCAGTAAGTGGACAAGTATGGTGGGAAACATCTACTTCAGGAACAACGTACCCAGTTTCGACTGGAGAATCATTTGTAAATCAGACTCTTGAAGAATCAGCAACTGGTTTTAGAGTTGTATCATCAGTATTAACAGCGGAAGGTGCCCAAGCACTATCAGCAACAAATAATATTTCTAATGTAAATGAAAGAATCAAGCAACAACAAGCAATTTTAGCAAATAATCCACAATATATTCAACAAACAGTAGTTGCTCCAATTGTAGGTGACAGAGGACGATATACTGCACGCTTTGATGAGAAAATTGATGCGAGATATATGTATCAATATGTAATTGATAGTGAGGGTAGAATTGTACCTGCATATACTGCATACACTAGTCCTGTATTTACGAGTCCAAATTCATTTGCAGACTCTACTCCAGCTATTATGCTGGGCAACACATATGTATATAACTCACACTTCGCGTTAGTAGCAGATCCATCAGTATATAACATTGATATTACAAACTATGACGCAGTAAATAAAGTTGCACGTCCAAATGATACTGCAGTAAGTGATGTTACTTCTATGTATTATCCAGGTGAAACTACTGAAATCGTATGGTTGGATAGCACAGGTAATGAATTATCTAGAACTACTGTAAATAATAAAGAAGAAGCAGAAGCCGCTGCTCAGTTTACAGTTCCGACAGATATTACTGAAAGAAAAATTTACACAGTGCAATTAGTAGTTAACGGAAACATTATTGCTGCAGACTCATTCGCAGCAGATCCAACTCCGAAACAAAATGAAGAATACGAGCCTGGATACGAAGATGGTAGTGGTAAACCAGGTGAAGATGTAACTGTAGAAGCACCAGAGTTCAAGGATAAAGATGGTAACCCAACAACAGCACCAGAAGGTACAACATTCACACCAGGTGAAAAT
>NZ_MBFG01000016.1:6236-6687 GCF_001696685.1 Nosocomiicoccus ampullae | reverse complement strand
CTCAGTTTACAGTTCCGACAGATATTACTGAAAGAAAAATTTACACAGTGCAATTAGTAGTTAACGGAAACATTATTGCTGCAGACTCATTCGCAGCAGATCCAACTCCGAAACAAAATGAAGAATACGAGCCTGGATACGAAGATGGTAGTGGTAAACCAGGTGAAGATGTAACTGTAGAAGCACCAGAGTTCAAGGATAAAGATGGTAACCCAACAACAGCACCAGAAGGTACAACATTCACACCAGGTGAAAATGCACCAGATGGCGTTAAAGTTGATGAAGAAACAGGTGAAATCACAGTCACAATCCCTGAAGACGCAAAACCAGGTGACAAGATTACTGTACCGGTTGAAGTGACTTATCCAGATGGATCTAAAGATAATGTAGATGTAATAATCACAGTTGAAGAGCCAGAAGCTCCAACTCCGAAACAAAATGAAGAATACGA
>NZ_MBFG01000016.1:5252-5708 GCF_001696685.1 Nosocomiicoccus ampullae | reverse complement strand
GAAGTGACTTATCCAGATGGATCTAAAGATAATGTAGATGTAATAATCACAGTTGAAGAGCCAGAAGCTCCAACTCCGAAACAAAATGAAGAATACGAACCTGGATATGAAGATCAATTAGTAGTACCAGGTACACCAACGGAATCTACTCCAACAATCACAGATAAAGATGGTAAGGTAGTAGACGCACCAGAAGGTACTAAGTTTAAGATTGATGAAAACTTCACTGTACCAGAAGGTTACACAGTTGAAATTGATGAAACTACAGGTGTAATTACAGTAACAGCACCAGAAGAATTAGATGGGGATACTGTAGAAGAATTTGATGTTCCAGTTGTAGTGACGTATCCAGACGATTCAACTGATAAAACAAAAGCGAACTTCAAATTAGACACAGATGGTGACGGTACTCCAGATATCACAGATGAAGATGATGATAATGACGGAGTATCAGAT
>NZ_MBFG01000016.1:4175-4690 GCF_001696685.1 Nosocomiicoccus ampullae | reverse complement strand
CAGATGGTGACGGTACTCCAGATATCACAGATGAAGATGATGATAATGACGGAGTATCAGATGAAAAAGAAAAAGAAGATGGTACAAACCCTAAATCAGCTGAAGACAACAAACTTTATGACCCATCATATGATTCTAAATTAGTAGTACCAGGTAAACCGGCGGAATCTACTCCAACGATCAAGGATAAAGATGGTAAGGTAGTAGACGCACCAGAAGGTACGAAGTTTAAAATTGATGAAAACTTCACTGTACCAGAAGGTTACACAGTTGAAATTGATGAAAACACAGGTGTAATTACGGTAACAGCACCAGAAGAATTAGATGGGGATACTGTAGAAGAATTTGATGTTCCAGTTGTAGTAACGTATCCAGATAAGACAACTGATAAAACAAAAGCGAACTTCAAATTAGACACAGATGGTGACGGTACTCCAGATATCACAGATGAAGATGATGATAATGACGGAGTATCAGATGAAAAAGAAAAAGAAGATGGTACAAACCCTAAATCA
>NZ_MBFG01000016.1:0-3622 GCF_001696685.1 Nosocomiicoccus ampullae | reverse complement strand
CAACTGATAAAACAAAAGCGAACTTCAAATTAGACACAGATGGTGACGGTACTCCAGATATCACAGATGAAGATGATGATAATGACGGAGTATCAGATGAAAAAGAAAAAGAAGATGGTACAAACCCTAAATCACCAGAAGATAGCAACCTTTATGAACCTGACTACGAAGATGGCAGTGGTAAACCAGGTGAAGATGTAAAAGTACCAGCACCAATCTTCAAAGATAAAGATGGTAACCCAACAACACCACCAGAAGGTACGAAATTCACACCAGGTGAAAATACACCAGGCGGCGTTATAGTTGATGAAAACACAGGTGAAATCACAGTCACAATCCCTGAAGACGCAAAACCAGGTGACAAGATTACTGTACCAGTTGAAGTGACTTATCCAGATGGAACTAAAGATACTGTAGAAGTAACTGTAACAGTTGAAAAACCAGATGTAGTTGTTGACAAACCAACAATCAATCCTCCTAAAGCTGGAGATAAGCAAATCGGTGGTACAGGTAAACCTGGACACACTGTAATTGTGACATATCCAGATGGATCAACAAGCAACGCAATTGTTGACAATGATGGTAACTGGAGTGTGAACGTTCCACCTCACATTAACCTTAAAGAAGGAGATAAGATTACAGCAGTTCAAGTTGATGAACATGGAAATGTTTCTGAAGCAGCTGAAGTAATAGTAGTTGGTGCTGACAAAGGTGCCGCTTCTCCAGACCAAGGTTCTAAAGACCAAGGTTCTAAACCTAGCCAACAACAAAAAGTATTACCTAACACAGGTGAAGCGCAAGATAACAAAGGTCTAATTGCAGGTGCAGCAGCATTATTCGCAGGAATGAGTGCATTAGTACTTGGAAGAAGACGTAAAGAAAACGAAGATCAATAATAGAATTATAGATTAAAGTTTTTACCGCACATTTTTGTGCGGTTTTTCTTTATTTCCAATAGATTTTTCAAAAATAAGATGATAAGATAAGATAATAAAATGAATTATTTTTCACAAAGTTATATTGCTAAAATTTTATCGATGTGCTGTATAATAATAGATAGAAATCGTTTGAGAGGAGATAGGCTGTTGGATCAAAGAGAGACTGAAGTATTAAATCTCATAAAAGAGAACCCGTTTATTTCTCAGTCGGAGTTGTCTAAAAAGCTTGGTTTAACTGCTTCGAGTGTATCGAGAATTATAGCAGACCTCGTGCATAAAGAGTTTATTCAGGGACAAGCTTATGTTTTAAATGAAGAGTTCCCGATTGTCTGTGTCGGTGCAGCGAATATTGATAAGAAGTTTTTTGTTCATGAAAAGTTGATTCATGGAACGTCGAATCCGATTGATTCTGCGCATTCTGTCGGTGGAGTCGTGCGTAATATCGCTGAGAACTTGGGTCGTTTAGGCCAAAATGTGGCGCTCATTACGACAAGAGGTGATGACGCAGAGTGGCTGAAGGTAAAAGAAGCTTCTGAAGCGTATATTAATTTAGATTTTACTGAAATCATCGAAGGGAAAAATACAGGCGCATATACCGCATTAATAAACCGTGAAGGCGAAATGGAGTACGGTTTTGCGGATATGAGTATTTACGATGAATTCACACCTGAAGTACTAATTCGTCAGACGTATATTTTAAAGCGTGCAAAATGTATTGTAGCGGATTTAAACGTTCCGAAAGTAACGCTTGAATTTTTAGTGGCATATGCAGAAAAACACGATATTAAGCTCGTATTTATTCCTGTATCTGGACCGAAAATGGAGCGTCTGCCGGATTATTTAGAGCCAGTGGACTGGTTGATTGTAAACCGCGATGAGACCGAAGCGCAGTTTAATATGGTCATTCAGACGGATGAAGATTTAATGGAAGGTGCGAAGCTTTGGAACGCACGCGGTGTGTCTAACGTCATCGTAACGAACGGATCTAAATCTTTAGCGTATGCGTCTAAAGATTATGAAAAGATTTACCCAATTAAAAAATCGAACCGCGTCGTCGACGTAACAGGAGCTGGCGATAGTTTTTCTAGCGCAGTGATTTACGGTTGGCTAAATGGGTATAGTATAGATGACTGTATTGAACTTGGTATGGTCAACTCAACAAAAACGATTGAAACAGATTTTACAGTACGTCAAGATTTAACAGAAAAGCAGTTAAAATTAGATTTGGAGGCTTATAGGAATGAATCATTTAATTGATCTTACAAAAGAAGTACAAGAAGCATTAGAAAATAATAAACCAGTAGTTGCATTAGAGTCGACTATTATTTCTCACGGAATGCCGTATCCCCAAAACGTAGAGATGGCGAAAAAGACTGAAGAAATCATTAGAGAAAACGGTGCAGTACCAGCGACAATCGCAATTATGGACGGCCGTATTAAAGTTGGACTTACTGAAGACGATTTAGAACTACTTGCTAAAGAAGGACGTAACGTTACTAAAGTATCTCGTCGTGACTTAGCAGAAGTTATCGCAATGAAAACACTCGGTGCGACGACTGTAGCATCTACAATGATTTGTGCGAACCTAGCAGGAATCAAATTCTTCGTTACAGGTGGAATCGGTGGGGTACACCGCGGATATGAAGAGCATATGGACGTATCAGCAGACTTAGACGAACTTGGTAAAACAGACGTCGTCGTAATTTCTGCAGGTGCGAAATCTATTTTAGACTTACCAAGAACATTAGAATACCTTGAAACAAAAGGTGTACCAGTAATTGGATATCAAACAGAAGAGTTACCAGCATTCTTCACGAGAGAAAGCGGACTTAAACTCGCGTCACACTTCGATACAACAGAAGATATCGCAAAAGTTATTAAAGCAAAACACGATTTAGGACTTGAAGGTGGTACGAGCGTCGTAAACCCAATTCCTGAAGATGAAGCACTCGACAAAGACTACATCAACGGTGTGATCCAAGAAGCGGTAGAACAAATGGAAAAAGACGGTGTCGGCGGTAAAGAAGCAACACCTTACTTATTAAAAGCAATCGTTGAAAAAACAGACGGAAAAAGCTTAGAAGCTAACATCAACCTCGTATACAACAACGCAAAAATCGGCGCACAAATCGCGGTTGATTACTACAAGCTGTAATTAGATAATAGAAGTTAGTGCCCCCTCACATGGTGTGAGGGGGTTTTTATTCATTAAATAATAGTGTATGGTTACTCGAATGTTTGACGAATAGAGGTTTATTCGTGAAGAAATTGTGGGAAGTTACACTGTAACTTAATGAATAAAGGCTCATTCGCTAAGTAATAGTGTAGAGTTACCCGAACCCTTGATGAACTGCGTCGCATTCATGAAGTAATAGTGTAGAATTACCCGAATTCTTGATGAACAGCGTCGCATTCATTAAGAAATAGTGTAGAGTTACCCGAAAGCTTGACGAATAGCGACTTATTCATTAAGAAATAGTGTAGAGTTACCCGAACCCTTGATGAACTGCGTCGCATTCATGAAGTAATAGTGTAGAATTACCCGAACCCTTGATGAACAGCGTCACATTCATTAAGAAATAGTGTAGAGTTACCCGAACCCTTGATGAACAGCGTCGCATTCATTAAGAAATAGTGTAGAGTTACCCGAACCCTTGATGAACAGCGTCGCATTCATTAAGAAA
>NZ_MBFG01000015.1 GCF_001696685.1 Nosocomiicoccus ampullae | reverse complement strand
GTCAAGCAAAAGACTGTAAGAAAGCGTACAATATAACTTTGTGAAATTTACTGAAATAACTATTTTCAAGTGGCTAACTTAAACTTGAAATTTAAGTGCGAGTGCTTTTCTTGTTTCTCTGATTTTGAAATTTTAAAAACCTCCATTTAGTTTTATATATTATTTGCTCTTATTGTTCTAGTTCGTTGATATGAGTTAAGACTTGTTCGAGAATACTGAAAACATGAAGATCATCAAGACTGTAAACCATGCTTTTCCCTTCTCTCCTTGCCTTCACTAAACGCGAATCTTTCAATATTTTTAGTTGGTGTGAAATCGCGGACTGTTCCATATCCAATGCAAGCACAATGTTTCCAACACTGAGTTCTTTTTTCTGTAAAAGAAAGAGAATCGACAAGCGTGTAGGGTCACTAATCACTTTGAATAATTTGCTTATTGATTGAATCTTCTCTTTATTGATTGGCGAAGATGTTGATGTATGCATATGCTCTTATTCCTCTCATATGATTTTCCGTTCATATATATAATACCACATGAGTAAAACGATGCGAGTTTTTAGTTTATAGACTAAATTAAGACTTTTGTATTCATAATAGTAGTCCATTTGAACAAGAAGCATCTTGTCTTGACAAAGCTCATACAGTGAGTTAATATGATTTCGTAAACATATGAACGAAACTTCATATATAAATCATAATCATTCCGATTTACATATGAAAGGAGATGGATACTGGATAAGCCCAAAATATATGAATCCTTGCCTTACTTCGGCAAGCATGCGAGTTCAGAAGTTGCAAAACACAAAAAAGTCGGTGTATAGTTATACTATTTCTATTAGTCTAACTCAAGTTGAAAAATATTTTACGGCAGTTAAAGGACGTGTATTTTAATGGTTGATTGGTTTTTGAGTTTAAACCCAATCTGGCAAGCAACATTAGCGGGTGTATTTACTTGGCTAATGACCGTCCTAGGTTCGAGTTTAGTATTTTTATTTCATGAAGTGAATGATAAACTTCTTGCCATTATGAATGGTTTTGCTGCCGGGGTTATGTTTGCAGCAAGTTACTGGTCTTTGTTAGCGCCATCCATTGATTTTGCAGAGCAAAATGGTTATGGTATTTGGTCATTTGTGCCTGCTTTGGTTGGTTTTTTAGTAGGAGGCCTCTTTTTAAGAGTTGTGGATGGCGTGGTCTCTCATTTGCATAATAGAACAAGCGGTGTTGAGGAAACTGAGGGTGTTGCTTCATCTTTATCGTCTACAACCCTTTTGTTTCTAGCGGTAACCATTCATAATATACCAGAAGGGTTGGCAATTGGTGTGGCTTTTGGAGCTGCTGGACAAGGAGCTTCTGCTATTACAAGTGCATTGGTGCTTGCACTGGGTATTGGGCTGCAAAACTTTCCCGAAGGTGCTGCGCTTTCAATGCCTATTCGAGCAGAAGGCAGTACAAAGGGACATGCATTTAATATGGGGCAATCCAGTGCACTTTTTGAAATTATATCAGCAACTATTGGCGCTTGGCTGGTCACACAGATAACTGTTATCTTACCTTATGCATTAGCTTTTGCAGCAGGAGCCATGGTATTTGTCTGTGTTGAAGAATTGATTCCTAATTCTCAAACGAATAGACATAGCGAAGTAGCGACAATGGCATTTATGATTGGTTTTGCTATCATGATGACATTGGACGTTGCTCTTGGTTAAACAATAAACAAAGGACATAAAAAAGTCTACAAAAATCAAATAAATTATATAGAAAGGTGATAAAAATGGAAAATATCCAAGAACAACAATCACAGGAAAAAGAGAAACATAACCATAACCACGACCACGATCACGGAAAGATGCCTATTGTTTTATACTTTATTGGTTTGGCATTGGCAATTGTTTCGCTGTTCTTAAGTGACGAATATCAAACCGTAAAAAACATCATGTTCTCACTCGCCACAATTAGTGCGGGCTATCATGTCATTATTCTGGAAGGTCTTGGAGAGACAATTGAGAATACAAAAACAAATAAAAAGTTCACGCCTAATTCTCATATTTTAATGGGATTAGCAGCTATAGGAGCTTCAGCGATAGGGAATTTTTGGGAAGGAACGTTGTTGATTCTCATTTTTTCAGGCGCACATTTTCTGGAAGATTACGCTGAAGGAAGAAGTAAACGAGAAATAACGAAATTACTCGAAATGAATCCAACGACTGCTCGGTTAATTTTGCCTGATGGGAATACAAAAATTGTTGATGTCAGTGAATTAACAGTGGGAGACCAACTTCAGGTATTAAATGGTGACCAAGTACCCATTGATGGCGTCATTTTATCTGGCTCTACTTCCATTGATGAATCGTCTATTAATGGTGAAAGTATACCCAATGAAAAAACAAAAGGAGATACCGTTTTTGGGAGTACGATTAATGGGACAGGTACGTTTACAATGGAAGTCACCAAAGAAAACGAAGATACAGTCTTTTCAAAAATTTTACAATTAGTGAACCAGAACCAAGATAATCAAACAAAAGCTGCAAGTATTATCCAAAAATTTGAACCGAAATACGTTACAGTTGTTTTAATTGCTATTCCCCTGTTCGTGTTATTAGCTCCTGCTCTATTTGATTGGACATGGGCACAAAGTATTTATAGAGGATTAGTTCTTTTAGTTGCAGCTTCACCATGTGCTTTAGCAGCAGCTACCGTATCGGTAACCTTATCAACGACCTCTAATCTGGCCAAAAAGGGAGTCCTTTCAAAAGGTAGTTCTTATCTGTCTCAATTAGCTGATACTCAAGCAATTGCGTTTGATAAGACCGGAACTTTGACCAAAGGGAAACCAGAAGTAACCAATTATCATTTTGCTGATTCCGTGAACGTAGAAAATATGATTGATATCGTAGTAGCTCTTGAAAAAGAATCCAATCACCCCTTAGCAGATGCCATTCTAAGAAAGTTTGAACAAAAAAATCAACTGACTATTGAAGTAGAAAATCAGATTGGTAAAGGGTTGACAGGAGATTACAACGGCAAAAATTATCGGATCGGAAAACCAACTTCGTTTAACGAGGTTGCAGATGAATATATTCGTTTAAATAATGAATGGGCATCAGAAGGTAAAACAGTCGTATATGTAGCAGAAGATGAGAATGTCATTGGACTTATAGCTCTCATGGACGTTCCAAGTGAACATGCAAAAGACACCATTAAATACTTTAAAGAACAAGGCATACACACCACTTTAATCACTGGCGACTCAGAAATGACAGGAAAAGCAGTTGCGGAACAATTAGAAATGGATGAAGTAATCGCGAATGTCATGCCAGAAGATAAATCTCGAATTATAGACGAGCAAAAAGAGAAATACGGCTTAACAGCAATGGTGGGTGATGGTGTAAATGATGCCCCAGCCCTTGTGAATGCAAATGTAGGGATTGCCATGGGAGACGGAACCGATGTAGCAGTAGAAGTGTCTGATTTGGTTTTGATGCAGAATGATTTATCCAAATTGGTCCAATCTCATAATATTTCAACCAAAATGAATCGTGTCATTTGGCAAAATATTATTTTTTCAATGGCAGTCGTCGCTTTTCTAATTGTGGTTAGCTTATTAGGATTAACAGATATAGCAATCAGTGTCATTATCCATGAAGGAAGTACATTGGTTGTAATCCTAAATGGGCTTCGTTTGTTAAAATCTAACTAATCCAATCAAAACTCAAAAAGGTTTAGGTATACTAATAAGTTTCTGAAGTTTATATGCCTCTAACGTGCTAAAAACGTTAGAGGCATATTTTTTATAAATTACTTTGTCTCAAAAACAATGGTTAAAAGTATGTATAGAGTTCTTCAGTTAGGAGCAGAAGAAAAATACTCAACGAATGTGTATGAAGAAATTGATCTCATTATTATTGATGAAATAGATCGATTAAAAGTACAGCATTTAGAACAATTAAGAGATATTTATGACCAAAAAGATGTGGCTATGATCTTTATTGGAATGCCGGGTATAGAAAAGCGATTGGCTCGTTATCCTCAACTCTACTCGAGAATAGGTTTTGCCCATGAATTTGACAGATTGAGTAAAGACGAGATCCACCATATTCTGGAATACAAATGGGAAGAGTTAGGATTATCTGTCCAACTGGAAGATTTTGCTAATTATGAAGCTGTCACTAGTATTATTAAAATTACCAGTGGAAACTTTCGACTTATCCAAAGACTTTTCACCCAAATCGAAAGAATATTAGAAATCAATAACCTTGAAACTATCACGACAGAAGTAGTGGAAGCTGCACGAGATAGTTTAGTTATTGGAGTAAAATAAGTAACAAAAAGGACTATTTCATTTAGCGAAATAGTCTTTTTTTTGTTCTATTAGTGCAACATAGCGCTTGAAGTTAGTGCGAAATAAAACCAAAATTTACACTTATAAATGTTGGTATATGTGCATTTGTTAAGCATTTTAGTTACAATAAATATGTTAGGACATATAAATAGGTCATATATATAAGGTGGTTTTATTGAATAAAGAAAAACATAAAATCGGTTATGCAAGAATAAGTGATAAAGATCAAAACTTTGCTCGGCAGATTGAAAGTTTAAATAAAGCAGGTTGCTACAAAATATATACAGATGATTTAAGTGGGAAAGATAGAAATAGACCAGCTTTAAAAGAAATGCTTAGTTTCATAAGAGAAGGCGATATAGTGGTTGTTTCTGAACTTGATAGATTAGGAAGAAATAATAAGGAGTTAACAAGGACACTTGATGAAATAAGAATAAAAGGTGCGACAATTGAAATATTAGATTTACCTTCTTTAAGAGGAGTTGAAGATGATAATTTAAGACAATTATTGCAGAATTTAATTATTGAGCTATATAAATATCAAGCAGAAAAAGAACGTGAAGCTATTTTAGAAAGACAAAGACAAGGGATTGAAATAGCTAAAAAACAAGGGAAGTATAAAGGTAAACCTTTCAAATATTCAAAAGACAATCCTAGATTAAAACATGCTTTTGAATTATTTAAGCAAGGGTTAAGTGATCGAGAAGTTGAAGAAAAAACTGGTATCAATGAACGTACTTTTAGAAGATATAGACAAAGAGCGGGTATTTATAGAAAAGATTATTAGAAACATAGTAGATCAATGACTTTTTCTTTTTAGAAAAGGAGTTAGAGTATGAATACAGTTATTTTAGCTGAAAAACCAAGTCAGGCTCAAAGTTATGCAGAAGCTTTTAAACAATCAAAAAAGAAAAATGGTTATTTTGAAGTGTCAGATGATGAATTACCAAGTGCGATAATTACATATGGTTATGGTCATTTAGTTAGTTTAGCAGAACCTGAAAAGTATAATAAAGATTGGAAAAAATGGAGTTTAGAGCAATTACCAATGTTTCCTGATCAATATAAATTTGAGGTCTCAAAAGGTGCTGCAAAACAATTTAACATTGTTAAAAAGCATTTAGATAATGCTGATACTATTATTATAGGTACAGATAGTGATAGAGAAGGAGAAAATATTGCACGATCAATAATTAATCTTTCGGGAAATGGTAAAAAAGATATTAAAAGATTATGGTTAAACTCACTTGAAACTGATGAAATTAGAAAAGGTTTGAAGAACTTAAAAGACGGTAAACAATTTTATTCTACTTATAAAGAAGCACAGACTAGACAGATTGCCGATTGGTTGGTTGGAATGAACTTATCACGTTTATATACGTTGTATATGCAGAATAACGGTCTGAATGGCGTTTTTAGTATCGGACGAGTGCAAACATCCACCACACATCCCGCTTTGCGGATATCTTGCCCATACCCACGTCAAGCAAAAGACTGTAAGAAAGCGTACAATATAACTTTGTGAAATTTACTGAAATAACTATTTTCAAGTGGCTAACTTAAACTTGAAATTTAAGTGAAATAACTATTTTCAAGTGGCTAACTTAAACTTGAAATTTAAGCTGATGATTTTTATATTTAGCTTTTGTATAAACTGAAATTAAATTATATTTTTTCATAATACGACCTATTTTTCGTCTAGATACAATAATACCTAATTTATTTAACTCATTTTTAATTCGTCTTGTACCAAAGCTCTTTCTATTTGAGTTAAAAGTACTAACAATAGTTTTTTCTAATTCTGAATCATCATTCTTTAGTTTATTTGGAGTTCGTTTTATTGAATCATAATAAGTGCTTCTTGGTATTTTTAGGACTTTGCACATTGCTGATACAGAATATTGATGTGCATTCTGTTGAATGACTTCTATTTTCGTCCCATGATCAGCGCTGCTTGCTTTAAAATATCATTTTCCATCTTTAATTGTTGATTTTCTTTACGCAATTTTCGGAGCTCTTTTTCTTCATAGGTTAGATTATCAGCAGCATTAAACGAACCACTATTTTGATGATTCTTAATCCATTTATCTAACGCCGAAGGTGTTAAATCATATTCTCTAACAATATCAGATTTAGATTTTCCATTTTCAAATAATCGTACCATTTGAAGTTTAAATTCTGGTGTAAATGTTCTTCTAGCTCTAGCCATAAATAAATCGCCTACTTTCTTAATTTAACAATAAATCCCCTCAGGGGAGTTGTCCAATTAAGTGTAGACGATTCAATGAGTGCATTATTTTATCAAACTACACTCATTGTATTATAATTATGAATGTTTGCCTATAAGACTCAAATTCTAATAAGAGTGAAGTGCTACATAAAAAATTAGGATTTCATTGAAGAAAAAATCATATACAAATTTAGTTTGCTGAATTGTTTAATTGCACTTGACTTATTTTATTATATTAATAATATCAGTTCTAACGGCCATATTAATTGTAATATTATTTTTTTGTAGATGAATCTCTTGTAACACTCCAGTTTAGAATTATATTGTCTGTTGCTGATAGAATTTATTAGTATCACTTTCATAAAAATAATTAGTTTCCTTTCTTTTTGTTACAATAACTCACAACCGTCATGTATAACTCAGAATTCTGGTAAATATTCTTAACACTTTTTTGTTTGTAATATACTTAATAAAGCGTGTTAAATATAGTGTGCCACTCTGGGAGGGGACTGCTCATTATTGTGATGCTAAGAATAATACCGATGGATTTTAAGCGCATCATTTTATAATCTCTTTAATTATGATATTATATAAGTATATAAATCAGAATTTTCAAATTTTTTAAAATTATATTATTAAGGAGATGTTATCAATCTTTAATTTTTATTATCTCATCAGCAGTATCATTTATCTCATCATTATAACTTTCGCTCATTATTTATCGCCAGAAGGTATAAAACCTTCATTTTTCATACCGGTTACAATAATTTTTATGTTAATTACTTTATTTCTACACAACAAAAAAAAGTATTAGAGAAGGGGTAAAAATATATGAAAAAAATTATTTTATCTTTTATGACTTTGAGCATTATTATCATAACTTTTTTACAACCAATTAGTATGGCTAAAACAAATGAAAACGATGATTTAGCAAAAAGATTATTCTTAAGAGAAGTAGAAACACATTCTATTTTCAAAGAATATGAAAGTCAAATGTTATCTACAGATCCATACATATTTAATGATTTATTAGATGAAAACGAACAAAAAAAGGTTATTTAGCACAATATGAAGTCGAACTAGTAAGCGATCAACAAACTATTGAAAACACAGAAGAAGGCGAAATTTATCTAGAAACCACAATAACTTCTCTTTTAACATTTTTATATAACGAAGAAGAGAATGTCATGGAAGTACTATTGATTGATTATTCATATATAGAATTAGAAGAAAATATATATCTAAGAAATCTAACAAGTGATACTGTCGATGTAATATCAGTATCTGAAACACAAAATGAAGAATTAGCAGAAATCGTAAATGAAATAGAAACTAATCAACAAAAAACAATGGCACAAGCTTCTCAAGAGATAGCATCTGGCAATATCCCTGACAAATCAGAAGAAATGAGTCCAAGATATCGTCCTGGTTGTAGCTATTGGATTTGCCAACAATATATATCTGGTGGCGGAGATTATAGTGGTAACTGTGCAATGCTTGCTGGTACAGCCTGTGCATTCATAGGCGCTTTCACAAAAGTGGGGAGTTTAATATGTTACGGAACTAACTTAATAGGTTGTTATGTACCTAAATATAAAGTTTGTGCAAGAGGCTACTGGGAAACTAAAAACTGTCCAATTCAAATATAACTATTTTATTCCAATTTCCTTTTGGTGTGAACCAACGGCGACCTTAAAAACACAAAAGCTGTCGATAGGCAAAATTGATATCTCACTGTATTGAGCTGCACCCCTAAAGTTGGACACTAAAATCCAACTTTAGGGGTGTTTTTGTATGAAGAGTAAACAACACAGTTTTGAAATTAAAGTAAAACTGATTAATGATTATTTAAATAAGGAAGGTGAATATCAATATCTAGACGAGAAATATATATATTTCATTTTAAAAACTAATAATTCGTGTTATAATGTAATTAAGACTTAGAATATTGTTCATGAGGAACACAAAACCCATCGGTAGTTGGTACCGATGGGTTTTTTGTGCCTAAATTTACGGCAACTGTCTACTTGTTGTGATGCGTGTCTAGTTAACGCTCTATCAATAGCAAGATGACACCGACAATAATTGGTGCTACAAACATGCTTAGAATATTGTAAATCATGAGGTCCACCCTTTTTGGGGCAATTGCCACTTTTGATTATAGCTATATAAGATATGTATAGGCAATTCGCAACATTAGACTTAAAACAGCTATAAAGCTGTGCATTATGAATTAGGAGAAGTACCTATGTATTTTGACATACCTTCAAAATCCGAACATGTGAAAGATTGGAACGATTTACTGATTAAGAGAGAGGGAGAATCTTATTCAGATTTTGAAAAATCAAAACCATTATTTAAAAATCAATATTTACACAAACAAAGAGAAAGTGATATGGAGATGGAATAGAATATATTTTTTATTCATGATATTTATCATACGAAATAATTGAATTTTTAATACTATTATTACTAATAATAGTATTACTAATAATATCGAGAATATAACTAGTTGGACCGGCTACACTTAATTGGATAACTTTTATAAGTTATCGTAATATACAATTAAGAAAGTAGGCGGTTTTTAAGCGTAGAAACAGAAGAACATTCACACCAGAGTTTAAACAGCAAATAGTTAATTTGTAACATTCAGGTAAACCTAGAAAGGATATCGCTAAAGAACATAATCTCACACATTCAGCTTTAGATTGGTGGATAGAACAATCTAACACAACAGGTTCTTTTAAACATAAAGATAAACTTTCTCCTGAAGAGAAGAAAATCATTAAACAGGAAAAAGAATTAAAAATCTTAGAGTGAAAAATGATATTTTAAAGCAAGCCGCTCTGATTATGGGGCGAAAATAGAAGTCATTCGAAAGAGTGCATCAATAGCTATAAAACATCATTGAACGCAGTAAGATTCCCTCGCCAGAAACGCAAAGCGTTTCGTTTTCTCACACTCCATTTCGCTAAGTAGTTATTTGTTTTGATGCTGACACTAATCTATTCTCCGTTCATGAAAGCCATCTATTTCGTTGTGCTACCCAAAAGTCCAACTTTTGGGTAGCACAACAAAATAATAATTTTGGTATGGCGTTTTTTATTAATCGAATGGGGTCATCAGTCTATCATTCTAATATTGAAAGTGTTTTTTAATTTTTAGTCCATTTATAACCAACGCCCCACACCGTGTGAAAATAATCATCGATAGGAAAGCCAACGTCCCGAATTTTTTTCCTCATATTTCTAACATGGGAATCCACAGTACGTCCTTCCGTTTCAGAATCCATACTCCACACTAAATCATTCAATTGATTTCTAGAAAATACCCTTCCTGGATTTTTCATGAATAATCCAATGATTGCAAATTCTTTTGGTGTTAATTTTACAAGATGTTTTTTATAAGATAGTTCAAACTGATCTTCGTCCCATAACAGTCCTTCGACTTCAATCCGGTTGACAGGTCTTGTTCTTCTTAGTAATGCATCCATTCTTGCAACCAATTCTTCTTCATTAAAAGGTTTTGTGATATAGTCATCTGCACCCAGTTTAGTCATATCGCATAAAAAGTAAGATCTTTATTATGAACAATTCTGCTTAATTCACTTTGCCCACAACTGAAATTTTCTTCCACTCTTATTCTGATCCATCTTTGGATACAGAAGTATTTCCAGTTATAATATGGATTGTTAACTCATCTTCATTCTGCGGATTGATTCTGCTGAAGAGCCCACTGTCTATATGGTGGATTTCGTTACAACAGATACTGAAGAAGAAGTTCAGAATCATAAGTGGGTTACAGAAAGTGAACTGGCACCTGTGGAATAAATTAGCGAATAGTAATATAGGATAAAAACATGGATTTTTTATCTTGGTCTCTTTCTACAATTATTATATAGAATCAATATGACATAAAAAGATGGTACTCTAAATTCTTAAAATCTTTTGTCATTAACTAGCTGCAGCATGAACACGCAGAACCATCTTCTTTATCAATATCCTCTTTAATCTCGTAGCCGGTATTTTGAATAGCACCTTTGATGTCTGCCAAATTAATTGTACTGTCATTAAATGTTACATCTACTTTACCTTCAGGAATTTGAACTTTAACTGATTCAACGCCATAATATCTCTAATATCTTTACTCGTAGTTTTGTTTTGTGCCCAAACGACCCGCATCACTTCCCATTCGGAATCTGTGATATTTGAATCAATTGCTTTGGTCAAATTTTCACCTCTAATTTTTTCAAGTATTTTTAAGATGTCTTTCATATTTCATACAGTAAAGAATTAAAATACCGACTATCCTTAAGTAAGGATTTGTCGGCATTTATGTTATTCAACTTCAAATCTATGAAGTAACTGCGCATTGATTACTACGATAATTGTACTGAGACTCATCAAAATCGCACCTACAGCCGGACTGATTATTATTCCCCAAGGCGCCAGTACTCCTGCTGCCAATGGGAGAGCAATGACGTTATATCCGGTTGCCCAAATCAGATTCTGTACTAGTTTATTATATGTTTTTTTAGATAGGCTGAATATTGCAAGAATATCTTTCGGGTTACTGTTAACGAGAACGATGTCTGCACTATCTATTGCAATATCAGTACCTGCGCCCACAGCGATTCCAACATCTGCTTTAGTCAATGCAGGTGCATCATTGATGCCATCTCCTGTCATTGCAACGATCAATCCACGTTCTTGGATTTCTGTCACTTTGTCGGCTTTCTCATCGGGCATCACTTCCGCATAAACCTCATCAATTCCTATTTGTTCTGCAACGTAATTTGCTACTTTCTGATTGTCCCCGGTCAACATGATAGCTTTAATATTTCTCTTATGCAGCTGTTCAATTGCCTGCTTAGAACTTTCCTTAATTTTATCTGCCAGTGCAATTGCACCTGCTAATTCTTCGTTTACCAAAACAAAAACTACCGTCTTACCTTGTTCTGACCATTTATTGAAGTTATGATCATCAAAATCAATTTTTTGTTTACGTACATATCCCGGACTCACTACTTTGACTTGTTTATCATCAATCGTCCCTTCAATTCCTACACCAGTAATTGAATTGAAATTTGTCATTTCAAGCAATTCAAGTTCTTTTAACTTGGCTTCATTGAGTATACCTCTCGCAATAGGGTGTTCCGAGTCATTTTCTACTGTTGCTGCATAACTTAAAAGGATATTTTCGTCAATATTATTGAAAGTCTGTATATCTGTAACCCCAAATTCACCTTCAGTCAAAGTGCCGGTTTTATCAAATATCACAGCGTTAATTTTACGAGCCTTTTCAAACTGTGGACGTTTTCGAATTAACAAACCGTGCTTTGCAGCAAGTGATGTAGATACTGAAATAACCAACGGTGCTGCCAGACCTAAAGCATGAGGACAAGCAATAACCAAAACTGTTACCAATCTCATGATAGCAGTATCTATAGTTGCTCCGATACTTATCCAAACGATAAATGTGATAATACCGGCAGCTAAAGCGATATAGAATAACCATTTAGCTGCTTTATTAGTTACATCCTGAGTTTTCGATTTAGTACGTTGTGATTCTCTAACCATATCTATAACTTGTGTCAGATAAGATTCATTCATCAGTTTCTCTACTTCAATAGTGAGAGAACCTTCTCTGTTTATTGAACCGCCAATGACCTCGTCATCAACGGATTTTCCAACTGGAACAGATTCACCCGTTAACATTGATTCATCAACTTGCGACTTTCCTTTAACGATTTTACCATCCAGCGGCATTTTTTCTCCGGGTTTTACCAATAGTAAATCACCCGCTTTAATATCATCAATCTGAATTTCTTCTGTTTCACCATTTTCAGTGATACGGTTTGCCGTATTAGGCATTAATGATGCGAGGGATTCCAGGGCCTTGGAAGCATTGTTAATAGATCGCATTTCAATCCAATGTCCGAGAAGCATGATTAATACAAGAGTTGACAACTCCCAGAAAATTTCTTCCCCATTGAATCCAAAAACAACTGCCATACTATAGAAGTAAGCGACAGAAATCGCCATTGCTATTAATGTCATCATGCCTGGTTCTTTGTTTTTCAATTCATCGTAAGCGCCCTTAATGAATGGCCAACCCCCGTAGAAATAAACGAACGTGGCCAACGCTGCCACAATATAACTATCTCCAGTAAATTGCCAATCCACACCTATGAAACTTTGAATCATCGGAGATAGAAGTACAATTGGAATTGTGAATATCAGGATAATGAAGAATTTATTTCGAAAATCTGTCACCATATGTGCATGATGATCGTGACCGTTATGATTATGGGATTCGTGGTTCTCCTCATGATTATGATTATCTTCTGTATTCATTTCTTTCCCCCTACTACATTATAATAAGACTACAATTGTAAACGATTTATTAATTTAAGTTTACTTCTGTAATCATTATTTATCAATCTATTAATTTACTAAGTTTATTATAAAAAATATATGTGCAGAAACTATCCACTACATGTATTTAAAAAC
>NZ_MBFG01000014.1 GCF_001696685.1 Nosocomiicoccus ampullae | reverse complement strand
TGCTTCTATTTGGTTTTGAGTGTATGTCTAGTGACGATGGCGGAGAGGCCACACCTGTTCCCATGCCGAACACAGAAGTTAAGCTCTCCAGCGCCGATGGTAGTTCGGTTGACCCGTGCTAGAGTAGGACGTCGCTAGGCACTCATTGGAGACCCTATAGGGTCTCCTTTTTTTATATATTTTTATATATTATGAGGTTATTATGGATAAAACTATTTATATAAATGATTTAAATGATACTAAACAACTAGCTGAAACGATTGGTAAATATATAAAACCAGGTTTTGTTATTCTTTTAAGTGGTGATTTAGGGGCAGGTAAAACAAAATTTACTCAATTTTTAGGTAAATCTTTAGGTGTTAAGCGTGCAATTACTTCTCCAACTTTTAATATCATTAAGTCATATAAATTAAATGATAATTATTTACATCATATGGACTGTTATCGATTAGAACAGAGTGATGAGGATTTAGGGTTTGATGAGTACTTCAATGATTTCGATATTACGATTATTGAGTGGTATAATTTTATAAAAGAATATTTGCCGAATGAATTTTTAAAAATTAATATTGAACGTATTGATGAAAATCAAAGGAAGTTTTCAATTGTATCAGAAGGTAAACAATACGAGGAGTTAGTAGGTGTGTTATAAGTGAAGTCTTTATATATAGATACTTCAAATCGAGCGTTGTCTGTAGCCGTTTCAGATGACGTATTATTAGCTGAAATTAATATCAATGTTAAACGCACACATTCAGAAACGTTAATGCCAGTTATTAACGAGGTACTTAAACTAGCGAATGTAGATAAGTCTGAGTTAGAACGAATTATTGTAGCAAATGGTCCGGGATCATATACAGGGTTAAGAATAGGAGTAACAGTTGCAAAAACGTTAGCTTTTTCCTTAAATATACCGATTTATACAGTATCCAGTTTACTCGTGCTAGCAGCAAGCTATCGTGGTGTAGTTGCACCAATGATGGATGCTAGACGTGGAAACTGTTTTAGTGCGATATATGACGTTGATCAAAATGGATACGATGTATTAGAAGAGCCAAAGCTTAGAACAGGGAAAGAGTACTCAGATCTCGTGTTAAAATACGGTGCTGTTATTGTGCATAATACATTAGAAAAACAGTCATTTGAAGTTGACGGTGTCCATACTACACCAAGAATTTCATCTCTTATCGGAATGGATGATGATCTTTTAACTAAAGTTGATGCACATGACGTTGTACCAGACTATTTAAGATTAACTGAGGCGGAGAGAAATTGGAAAAACAATCAATCGTAATCCGTCCGATGAACTCTGATGATGTTCCAGCAGTTCAGAAAATAGAAGTTGTATCTTTTCCTGATTCACCATGGACAGAAGAAACATATGTCCATGAACTGTGTAACAATCATTTTGCACATTATTTTGTCGCAGAAAAGAATGACGTCATTGTCGGTTATATTGGACTATGGATTGTAGTAGATGATGCACAGATTACAACGATTGCGATCAGTCCAGAGTCGCGAGGAAATGGCTATGCGAATACATTGATGGATTTTATTATAGATTATTGTAAACCAACTGTCCGTCAAATATCATTAGAAGTAAATGTTAATAATCATCATGCGATTAAATTATATGAATCTAAAGGGTTTGTTTATGGCGGTATACGAAAAGATTATTACGGTGCAGGTAAAGATGCACATGTCATGTGGGTGAGATTAGATGGAAAAAAATATTAATATATTAGCGATCGAAACGAGCTGCGATGAGACTGCTGCGAGTGTTATACAAAATGGGAATACTGTTCTTTCAAATATCGTCGTGAGTCAAATAGAGAGTCACAAGCGTTTTGGAGGTGTCGTTCCAGAAGTCGCATCAAGACATCACGTTGAGTCTATTACCCGAGTGATAGAAGAGGCACTTCACGAGGCGAACGTCACACCAAAAGAACTCGATGCGGTTGCAGTAACATATGGACCAGGTTTAATCGGAGCGTTACTCGTCGGTGTAAACGCAGCGAAAGCATTTGCGTTCGCACATGATTTACCACTTATTCCTGTCCACCATATCGCAGGACATATATATGCAAATCAGTTAGAGCATGACGTAAAATTCCCACTCATTGCGTTAATCGTGTCAGGTGGGCATACTGAGCTCGTTAAAATGGAAGACCATTTACAGTTTGAAGTGATCGGTGAAACTCTAGACGATGCGGTAGGAGAGGCATATGACAAAGTCGCTCGTGTAATCGGATTACCGTATCCAGGTGGTCCAGAAATAGATAAGTTATCTAAAGAAGGCATCGATACGTACAATTTCCCACGTGCATTGCAAGATGAGGGATATAACTTTAGCTTTAGTGGTTTAAAATCAAACGTAATCAATACCCTTCATAATGAAAGACAGAAAAACATCGAAATTAAACCAGCAAATGTTGCGAAAAGCTTCCAGGAAAGCGTCGTAGATGTCTTAACGACAAAAACAATGCGCGCTTTAGACGAAGAAAATATAAAGACATTAATCGTTGCTGGTGGAGTCGCAGCGAATAGTGGACTTAGAGAACGATTCGAAACGTTAACAAAAGAAAACGGAGTAGAATTATATATACCGAGTTTAAAATACTGTACCGACAATGCTGCAATGATTGGGGCCGTTGCGTACGAACAGTATAAACGTGGAGATTTCGCAGATTTAAATTTAAATGGATATAACTATATAGATATAGAAGACGTAATATACTAACACATCAGTTTAAAAGCTGGTGTGTTTTTTTGTTATTTAAAATTATAGTGACAACCATTGTTATTTAGTGTAAAATTGAATTAGAAAATGATAATAACATAACAATTAAAAACTTATAAAAAAATTAAAGGGTGGATTTAAATGACGTTTAAAAAGAAAATGTTAGTATCATCTGCAACGGCAGCATTATTAATTAGTGGAGGACATTTACCTGTATCTGAAGATATCACAAACTTATCGCCAGAATTTGTTGCGAAAGCAAACGAAGTTGGCGAAGATAATTGGCAAGATGGAGATATGGGAGAATGGGTCAACAACCATAGAGCAGAACAATCACAACCAAATAATCAAGGTGCTTACGATAGTGTAGCGGTTGAACACAATCAAGGTTTAACTGATTTTGCACATTGGCGTGCTCAAGATATGGCTAACAATGGTTACTTCGACCATGATTCACCCGTACACGGTGAGTTACAAGAACAGTATCAAAAATATACAAATGGTGAACCAGAATTTAAATATGGTGTTGCTGAAAACATTGTAGCATCTAATGACCAAAATATGACACAAGAGGAGTTTGATGCCTTTGCTTTTCAAACATGGTTAAATTCTACAAAAGGTCATAGAGAAAATATGGAACATGAACTCCATACAGATTATGGTTACGCAGCATACAAAAACGAAAATTATTCTGGTTTAGAAGATGAGTACGTTTGGTACGGTGTTCAAATTTTTGGTGGAGATGGAGAAAAACATCAACAAATCATGGATAACCATACTGAAGTGAATAGAGAAAATCGAACAAAAACATATCATAACCCACTAGAATCATACGATAAATCTTATAACGCTGAAGATATTGACCCAGAAAAAATTAATACGGGTAATGAAAACGTTGAACAACCTGTTGAACCAGAACCACAACCAACACCAGAACCAACACCAACACCAACGCCAGAACCAACACCAGCACCAACACCAACGCCAACGCCAGAACCAACACCAGAACCAACGCCAGAACCAACACCAAAACCAACACCAGAACCAACGCCACAACCAACACCAGAACCAACACCAAAACCAACACCACAACCAGAACCACAACCAGAGCAACCTTCTAAACCAACAGAAGATGAAACTGGTAAAGAGCAAGAACCAGGACAAGTAGACACACCAGCACCATCAGAAGAACAAAATGATGAGATTGATCAAGATGAGTCTGAGGTGGAAAAAGATACGGATGTTGAGGATGAGAATGCAGAATTAGACGGGGATGTAGAGTCTAACAAAGAAGAGAATTCAACTACACCACCTGCTAAATCTAAAGATAATAGTAAAGTGGAAAGTGAAGGGGATAAAGGTAATTCATCTACTTCTGATAAAGCTAACTCAACAGTTGTCGATAAATCTAAAGGGCAATCAAATGTAGCTAAAAAACCAGAATCAAATGGTAAAAAAGTGTTACCAAATACTGGTGAAAGAATGGATCAAAAAGGTTTAATCTATAGTATTACAGCGCTTTTTGTAGGATTTGGGTTATTCTTAACAGGAAGAAGACGTAAAGAAAATAAATAGTTAACTTTGAAGGGATTCTATTTCTGATATATCAGAAATAGGATCTTTTTTTATATTCGTAATTAGAAAAAAGACAAAATAAAAAAGTTATGCACAGTTGTGGATAACTTTGTGCATAACTTATGGATTATGTGTGTATTGTTGTGGAGAATTATTCAAGTTCTGATTTTTTAATCTCTATTTCTTCCCATTCTAATAGATTATCTTCGAGTTCAGTATTCAGTGACTCGAGCTTCTCATTCAGTTCATTTGTTTTCTCAAAATCGTTGAATACTTCTGGCTGTGTCATTTCTAATTCGACTTTTTCAATTTCTGTCTCGATTATTTCTATTCTTTGTTGAAGTTTGTCGCTTTCTCTCGATAGTTTTTGTATTTGGCTACGAAGTTCTTTTTGTCTTAGGTAATCGTCGTTAGTATCTTTCTCCACTGTTTCCTCTACAAATGCACGTTGTGCTTCTTCCTCTTCTTTTTTATGGAGATAGTATTCATAGTCACCATTTATGATTTTCGTTTTTTGCGTATCCATTTCCATAATGCGATTTGCTAGCTTTTTGATGAAGTACCTGTCGTGCGATACGGCGATAATTGTACCTGGGTAATCCATCAATGCTGATTCAAGCATCTCTTTACTTTGAATGTCTAAGTGGTTTGTAGGCTCGTCGAGTAGTAGCAAATTATTTTTTTGTAACATGAGTTTAGCGAGTTGTATGCGTGCTTTTTCTCCTCCACTTAACTGATAGACATGCTTAAGTACGTCATCTTGTGTGAATAAAAATTGTCCGAGTATTTTACGAATATCTTGTTCTTGAAAATGAGGATACTCTTTCCACAACTCTTCAAGTATCGTGTTTTCAGAATAGAACTCTGCTTGTTTTTGATCATAGTAACCAATCGATACGTTTGTACCGTACTGGATGTCACCACTGATAGGAGGAAGTAATTTTGCGATTGTTTTAATGAGAGTAGATTTACCGATACCATTTGGTCCTAAAACGAGTAAACGATCCTCTTTTTCAACGAAGAAGTTTAAGTCGTTATTGATAACCTCGTCATATCCAATCGCAAGTTCTTTCACACGTAGTACGTCATTTCCGCTTTCCTTTTCAATGGTGAAATGAAACTGTGCTTGCCTTGTATCGCGCGTTGGAGAATCGATTCGGTCCATTTGTTCGAGCATTTTACGTCTACTTTTTGCCATACCACTCGTCGATGCACGTGCGATGTTTTTCTCGACGAACGTTTCAAGTCGTTTGATTTCATCTTGTTGTCTCCTATATAGTCCAAGCTCACGATTATAATCTTCTTCTTTTTGTTTTTGATAATTCGTGTAATTACCGTGATATAATTTTCCTTGTTGGAATTCTATTTCATAAATTTTATCGACGATACGGTCTAAGAAAAATCGGTCGTGGGATATAACGACGACAGATCCAGTATAGCGATTTAAATAGTTTTCTAGCCATTCGACAGTTTCTAGGTCAAGGTGGTTCGTAGGCTCATCGAGTAATAAAATGTCCGGGCGGTAAAGAAGCATTTTACCGAGTTGTAATCTCGTTTTTTGACCACCAGAAAATTCATTTATCGGTCGGTCTAAGTCTTCTAAGCTAAAGTTTAGTCCAGTAATGACCGTTTTAATTTCAACGTCGATTGTGTAGCCATTATGAGCTTCAAAAAAGTTTTGAAGATACTCTAATCGTTTCACTTGGTCGTTATAGTCTACGTGTGTATACTCATGATTTGTTAGCCACTCTGTGACGATATCGATTTCATCTTTTACTTTTAATACGTGACTAAATGCTAGATTCATTTCTTCACGTACAGTTTTGTCGGATTCGAGTGACATTTCTTGTGTTAAATAGCCAATAGAAATATCTTTTGGTGTCGAGATATTACCGCCATCATACGATAATTCATCTGCCATAATCTTCATGAGAGTTGTTTTCCCCGCACCATTTCCACCGACAATACCAATTGTTTCTCTCGATTTAACTTCTAAATTTATATTTTTTAAAATTTCTGTTGAACCGTAATTTTTTTCAACGTTTTGCAAGCTCATGACAATCATAAAAATCCCTCTTTCTCAGTAAGTGTAGTGTACCATGTTATGTATGAGAAATACGATAAAAACCTTAAAGTCATTGACTTATATGGTATAATTAAATGACAAAATATTTGAGGTGAGTCTTTTGTTAAAGAAGCAGAAAATACCGAACGCAACATTAGATCGATTGCCTTTATACTTCAAGTATTTCAAACAAAGTGAAGACAACGGAATTGATAGAGTGTCTTCTAGAGAGATTAGCGAAGCACTTGATATAGACTCAGCAACGATTCGACGTGATTTTTCTTATTTTGGAGAGCTTGGCAGAAAAGGGTATGGATATAATGTCCATGCACTCGTTAAGTTTTTTTCAGAACAAGTCCAAGGCACAGGGATGAAGAACGTTATACTAATTGGTGTTGGTAATCTCGGAAGTGCGCTACTAAACTATAATTTTACAAAAATTCATGATAAAATAAAAATAGCGGTAGCCTTTGATATAGATCAAGATATTATTGGACAAACAATAAATGGGGTTGAAGTAAAAGATATTTGCGAGTTAGAATCCGTTGTTCAAGATATTCAAGCAGAAGTGGCGATTCTAACAGTTCCTGGTCAAGTCGGAGTTGATCTATCTTCCAAACTTGAGGCCCTTGGGATTAAAGGGATATTAAACTTCACACCAGAAAAACTTGCAGTTTCAAACGGAGTTACTGTACATAATATAGATTTAAGCGTTGAAATGCAGGCGTTATTATTCTATATGAAGCATAACAATTAGGAGGGGAAAAGATGAGCGTATTATTATTTCCTATGACAATCGGCGCTGTAGCACCGGTAAGTTTAATTATCATCGCTGCAGTTGCACTTTTAATCTTCGGACCTACGAAGTTACCACAACTTGGTCGTTCAGTCGGAACTACAGTTAAAGAATTTAAAGAAGGCTTTAACGGTTTAGGAGAAGACGAAAAACCTGAAGAGAAAAAAGAAGAAGTCGTTAAAATTCAAACGAAACAAGAAGACGAAACAATTCAAAGATAGTTGATTAAAGGTGGCGAACGCCACCTTTTTTTCCGTGAGGTGGCTTTATGCAGGAAAAGAAAGAAATAATCGAGCACGTTCAAGAGTTACGTAAGCGCGTTTTATTTGTCACGTATTTCTTTGTCGCAGCGTTACTGATTGGATTTTATTTTGCAAAACCACTTGTTCATTATTTACAAAATGCACCGTGGTTAGAAATGACTGAAATGCATGCGTTTAACGTGACAGATCCGTTAAGAATTTACTTAACGATGATCGTTATTATCGCGTTTATACTAGTGCTACCAGTAATTTTATATCAGTTTTGGGCGTTTGTTAGTCCAGGTCTATATGAAAAAGAGCGACAAGTAACACTTATATACATACCGATTGCATTCATTCTTATGATTATAGGAATGGTGTTTTCTTATTTTATCGTCGTACCGTATATCGTGAAATTTACGTTTAGTTTATCAGTTGAAATGGGGATTGTGACGACGATTGGTATTAATGATTACTTTGGCTTTTTAGTACGCACGGTACTTCCTTTTGGTATAATATTTCAAATGCCAATTCTCGTCTTATTTATGACACAGCTTGGCATTATTACGCCAATGTTTTTAAAGAAGAATAGAAAATATGCGTACTTCATCTTATTTGTCTTGGCAGCAATCATTGCGCCACCAGACGTTATGACGCATTTTTTACTAACGTTACCAATGATTTTATTATACGAAATTAGTATCACTGTATCTAAAGTAGGGTATAGACGTTATTTAAAAGCAGAAGAACAGGCGTTAAAAGAAACGTTAAAGGGGGACGAGTAGGATGAAACGAATCGAAGACTACAACAGAGAACAAATCGAAACAGCTATTGAGTCATCGATGATGAGTAAATGGCGTTTAAATTATCACGTTCAACCTGTGATGGGAATACTCGGTGCACCTTGTGGATTCTTCTACATTAATGGTCTGTACCATATCTTTTATGAATGGGAACCTGCAACTAACGAAGAAAGTGCAACGTATTTATATCACGTGACGAGTGAAGACTTAATTCATTTTAATAACGAAGGAATTAAATTACGTCCAGATGACTTATATGATAAAGACAATCTATACGGCGGGAATTTAACTTTAATCAACAATGAACTGACGCTATTTTTTACTGGTGAACAGCAAAAATCAGACGGAGTTCATACATATCAACGTGCAGGTGTTATCGATACAGATTTTAAAATCAAAAAATATCCCGCACCGATTTTAAGGGAAGTTGAACCTGGTTACAAACAATATTTTAGGAATCCATACGTATTTACACACGACGGTGAAATCAATATGATGATCGGAACAATGAACGACGAAGAGTTTGGGCGAATCATCATGTACCGTGGTAAATCACTCGAAGATTTAAAGTTTTTAGGTGAAGTCAATACAGGTTACGATATGTTTGGATATTTCTGGGAATCACCGGAGCTATTTACGTTAGATGATGCCGAAGTGTTAATGTTTAACCCGAGAGGGCTCGATAAGTTTAAACATCATTTTTGGAATATTTATCAGTCAGGATACGTCATTAATGACTTTGAATATGGATCGTTATTTGTTAATCACGATGATTATAGAGAATTTGATGGTGGATTTGATTTTTATCGACCAGTGACGACATTGGATTCTGAAGGACGACGTGTTTTAATCGCTTGGATGTCTGCTGAAGAAAGTAAGTATCCTACGGAGATTGAAGGCTATAAAAATGCACTGACAATTCCTCGCGTGTTAACGGTGAATGGAGACAGACTCATTCAAACACCGCATCCACATTTAAAAGAGTTAAGAAGAAACGAATTAAAAGCAATTGGATACTTTAACGAACATCGTAAATCACTCACAGATTTTTATGGGGACAGTTATGAGTTAATTATCGATATCAAAGAAAATAATGCACGTGAGTTATTCTTTTTACTGAGAAAGAGTAATCGTGAAGAAACGATTGTATCTTATAACAGTGAGGAACAAAAGATAACGCTTGATCGTACGTTTAGCGGCGCACTAATTTCAGGAGTAGACGGGACAACTAGAAGTATAGAGTTAACAAGACCACTCGAACGACTACAAATATTTATGGACCGCTCATCCATTGAGATTTTTATAAATGACGGAGAGCATACGATGACGGCGAGAATTTTCCCGCGTGAAGAATCTATCGGTGTGGAAGTGATGGCAGAAGATGGTGATTGTTACGTCGAAATGACGCATTACACATTAAAAGGATTCAAAGAAGACCCTGTCATTAGTCAGCGCAAGAAGATTTAAACAACTGGAGGTAGCACTCATGTTTTCAGTATTAGAACTTATCCGTAGAAGGTATGAACATTTCACACCAGTTGAGTTAAAAATTGCAGATTTTATATTAGAACACCCAGAAGACGTGACTCATATGACAGTTCAAGAAATATCTAAAGAGAGTCAAACGAGTGACGCTGCGGTGATTCGATTTAGTAAAAGACTTGGCTTATCAGGTATTAAATCATTAAAAGTCGAACTCGCGAAAGAACTTCATTCTATTAATGAAAATCCTTTATCGAGTAATGTGCAAATAGTATCAGATAATGAGTCGACAATTTTCCAAAAAGTATTTCAAAATACGTTAAGGGTGTTACATAGTAATGACACACTAGTTGATAGAAAGAATCTAAGTGACGTTACAAAGGTAATTGCTAAAAAAGAAAGAGTGTTACTATTTGGAGCGGGAGAATGTCTTCCAGTAAGTTTAGACTTTCAGAGTAAATTAATCGAATTAGATATACCGGTGTTTGTCGTAAACGATTTAACGACGTTACGAGGTCGTTTATCAAAATTTACGTCAAAAGATTGTATGATTACGATTAGTACGAATGACAATCCGGAAATTATGAAAGCGTTGAGGCTTGCGAATGAACGATCAGTAGAAACAGTATCGATTACAGATGGTAATTCATATCGAGTCGAGCGCTTATCAGATTATACGGTATTTTTCTCTGAAGAAGTGACGAATACGAACTTAATGATGACGAGTCGAATTGGGTTATATATGATACTCGATATTATATTAATATATCTCGCTAAATATAAAAAACATAACATTCTTTCATAAGTATTTATAGATTGTTTCATAAGCATTAAAGTTATGTGACAAATAGTGTTGTCGATAGAAAAACTACCTATATTTATCTATACTAAAGATAACGAATACGAGGGGGCAGGCTTATGAAACTAAAAGAATTATTGTTATTTTCGGTACTGATTATGTTATTAATTGCACCTGTTTCTTCTGCAGATGAAGAAACGAATGCTTCAGATACTGAAAACTCAGCAACTCAAGAAGAAACAAAACAAAATCAAACGAATTATGCGGATAACCCATCAGAAGCCCCTGATGAATCTACTGACTCTGATAATTCAAACGAAACTGAGAAACCACAAGAGCCAGAAACACCAGAAACAAATGAACCAGGTGAAACTGATAATGAAGACACTAAAAATCCGCCGAATAATAATGATATCATCGACACAATTGATGAACAGGTTAAAGAAGCGGATGATAACGTACTCGACGCGATTGGTGTAGAAGAAAAACCTGGAAATAACAACCCAATTGTTTCAGATGATACACTCGTAACGGATAACTCAAATACTGACACAGCTGTTACGTCAGATAAAGAGTCTAATAAAAAGTCGACATCTAAATCATCAAAGGATTCTGAAAAGAAGAAAACACCACATGGTGCAAAAGAGTTACCAGATACAGGTGTTAACGAGAGTATAGAATTACTATACGTAATAGAAATTATTTTATTAAGTGCAGGACTCATGCTATTAGTAAGAAAAACTAATAAAATAAAAATCAAAAAATAAATGCCACATCTTTGATGTGGCATTTTTCTATAGACTTTTATCGTCGATATCATTTAAATAATCTTTTACGAAATCTACGACTTCTTCTAACGTTCCGTCCTCAAACGGAGATTTTAAGTTGGCAACTTTTACTAATTCACCAAATGGTAGTGAACCACCGAGTTTACATAGCGTTAAATAGTCGCCAAATGCGGCTACAAAGTCATCCATTACACGTTTAAAGAACTGTAGTGCACACACTTGGGCGAGCGTGTAGTCAATATAATAAAATGGAGACGCAAATAAGTGACCTTGACCGTGCCAAAAAGCACCATCTACATATGCAGGGATGTCTTCATAGTCTCTATCTGGTAAGTATACCGCTTCAATTTTCTTCCATTCTGCGCGGCGTTCTTCAGGTGTTAATTCAGGATTATCATATACGACGTGTTGGAATTCATCGATCGCTACACCGTACGGTAAAAATTCTAACGCACCTGAAAGATGAGAGAATTTAAATTTATCTGTATCTTCTTTAAAGAATAATTCCATCCATGGATACGTAAAGAACTCCATACTCATCGAGTGAATCTCACATGCTTCATATGTTGGCATAATGTATTCTGGAACTGAGAAGTGACGTGAAGAGTACATTTGGAATGCGTGTCCTGCTTCGTGAGTAAGCACTTCGATATCACCTTGAGTCCCGTTAAAGTTTGAGAAGATAAACGGCGCTTCATAATCTTCTATGAATGTACAATATCCTCCGCCTTCTTTTCCTTTTTTAGCCTCGACATCGAATAATTCTCGTTCTGTCATAAATGTATAGAACTCATCCGTTTCTTTAGATAATTCTCTATACATTTTTGCACCATTTTCCATAATTGCTTTAGTGCCACCTTTAGGTGTTGGGTTTCCAGATTTAAACTCATAAGCAAGGTCGTAATATTTTAAGTCTGATACACCGATACGTTCTTTTTGTCGCTTTCTTAATTCACTCACGTAAGGAACGACGTAATCACGTACTTGTTTACGATAATTTTCTACCATCTCTCGGTTATAATCGATACGGTTCATATGAACATATCCGAGCTCTGTGTAGTTGTTAAATCCGAGCTCAACTGCCATTTCATGACGTTTTTTGACGAGTTGATCATAAATATCATCGATTTCATCGAGATGTTCTTTCATGAAGTTTTGTTTCGCATACATCGCAGACTTTCTCACTTCACGGTCATCGTTAATCATATACGGAGAAAATTCTGTGAGTGCAAGTTTTTTACCATCATATTCAATTTCAGCAGATGACAGTAAAATCGAATATTTCGATGTTAATACGTTAATTTCAGTCATTAAATCTTTAACTTTAGGGTCAAACCCTTTAATCTCATTATCGACTAATGCAAATAACTGTTTGCCGTATTTTTCTTCTAATTCGTCACGAAACGGACTATTTGCCAGCGCTTTATAATAATCGTTTGTTACAGAAGACAGAACCGGCAAGTTGTTATCGTAAAAATCACGCTCACCAAGATAAAACTCATCTTTCGTGTCGATAGATGCACGAACAGTTGCGATCGTAATCATCGAATGGATGTGTTTAATTTTCTCATTGTACTGATCGATAACGACTTCTGCATCTTCTACTGTTTCTGCTTTCTCAAATGCGCTTAAGAGTCCATCGACCTGTTCTCTAAATAAATCAAAATCTGGTCGTTTGTACTCAAAATCTTTAAATTTTGTTACCATAAGTTTCTCACTCCTTGATGTGGGGTACTATTATATTACTATATTATATTGGAAATGTTCATGACTTTAAAAGTAGTCGTATATAATATTTCTTTAGTATAATGAATTTATATTTAAAAAAGGAGTTTTCCAATGAAAAAATTATTAGCACCAATCGGTATTGTACTCGGGATTATCATTGTATTGGCAATCCTTATAATGCCAAAATATAACAAGTTTGTTCAGTTAGATGAACAAGTCAATGAAAAAGAATCACAAATTGAAACGCAGCTTCAGCGTCGTGGAGATTTAATTCCAAACTTAGTTGAAACAGTGAAAGGCTATGCCTCACACGAAAAAGAAGTGTTTCAAGATGTTGCGGATGCACGTGCACGTTTAGCAGGTGCAAACGGAGTAAATGAGTTAAGTGAAGCAAACGATCAAATGACTAGTGCTTTATCTCGTTTATTAGCTGTTGCTGAAAATTATCCTGACTTAAAAGCTAGCGAACAATTTACAGGATTACGAGATGAACTTGCAGGTGCTGAAAACAGAATCGCAGTAGCACGTCAAGATTATAACAAATCAGTAGAAGAATATAATAAACAAACACGTGTGTTCCCAGGGAATATTATCGCTATGATTTTTAATTTTGAGAAGAAAGACTACTTTAAAGCAAGTGAAGGTGCAAAAGAAGTGCCGGGTGTAGATTTTAACACGAATCAAGAGGATAACTCAGGTGATGAGTAATGAAGCGGATCATTCCACTTCTTCTCATCATTATATTAACAACACCAGTCGCAACGGCAGCACGCGTTGAAATGCCGAAACTCGATACGTCGCATTATTTTGTTCAAGATAATGCGCACGTATTAGATGAGTCGACAATTTATGAGTTAAATGAACTAGGGTCCCATTTAGAAAAGGGGACCGGAGTAGAAATGTTGCTGATGACGATGGACTCAACAGGGCAAGAGCATCGTCAAGACTTTGCACTACGTGCATTAAGAGAATATGGTGTCGGTAAAAAAGAAAGAGATAACGGTATCGTTATACTATTTAATAACGACAACGACAATGAATTTAATAACCGAGGAATTGACGTTCAAGTAGGTTATGAAATTGAAGGGTATTTAAACGATGCTAAAATCGGTAAAATTATCGACGACTACGCACTCGAAGATGCTAAAAAAGGTGACTATAATACAGCGCTTAAAAACTTATACACAAAACTCTATGAAGAAAGTCTAGAAGCATATGGCTACGACGAGACTACAGGTGAGTTTACGAATGAGCAGCCTGAAAAGATATCGAATGATGATACGTTTTATACTTTCTTATTCCGTACATTTGTCATTGTGTTTATAATTGTGCTATTCCTATACATTATAAGTAACAATGGTGGTGGCGGACCACCAAGAGGAAGACGCCAGCCGTCGTACCGACGTAGTGGCACTCCAATATTCTTCCCACAAAGTGGAAATGGAGGAGGATTCTCCGGCGGTAGCGGAGGATTTGGTGGCTTCGGAGGAGGAAGCGGCGGAGGCGGAGGCGCTGGCCGTGGATTCTAGACAAACCTTGACATAAAGATGTCAAGGTTTTTTTATGTAGTATCAATTTATAGATGTTAAAATTAAGAGAGGAGGGATAACATGCTAACAAACGAAGAAAAAGATCTCGTTAAAGCAACAGTTCCATTATTAAAAGAACATGGTAGTGAAATTACGAGCACATTTTATCAGCGTATGTTCGAAAATCATGATGAATTATTAAACATGTTTAACCAAACAAATCAAAAATTTGGTGATCAACCAAAAGCACTCGCAAACACAGTTCTTGCAGCTGCAGAGCATATCGATAATTTAGAAGCGATTGTACCTGCAGTCATCGGAATCGGTCATAAGCATCGTGCATTAAATGTAAAAAAAGAACATTATCCTATCGTCGGTAAATATTTACTCATCGGTATTAAAGAAGTACTTGGCGACGTAGCAACGGATGATATCATTAATGCTTGGGCAAAGTATTATAATCAGATTGCTCAAATATTTATTGATGTAGAAGAAAAAATGTATGAAGAAGCAGCTTGGGATGGGTTTAAATCATTTACTGTAAAAGAAAAAGAGTATTTGACAGATGATGTGATTAGATTCACTGTTGATAATGATGAAGCACTACCTGAAATCATTCCTGGTCAGTATATTACAGTGAAAGTTAAACCAAACGATTATCCATACGAAGCTTTAAGACACTATTCGATTTGTTCTACTCATACAGAAAATGGTCTACAATTTGCCGTTAAACGTGAAGGTGAAAAAGACGAAGCAGGCGTAGTTTCTCATTATTTATTTGATGAATTAAATGAAGGAGATATCATTGAACTTTCAGCACCAGCTGGTGATTTCTTACTAGATCATTCAGATGAGAAACTATTATTTATTGCTGGAGGCGTTGGTTTAACGCCGATTATGTCTATGGTAGAGAGTGCTGTAAAACATAATAAAGATATTGATTTAATAATATCAACGACTGATGAAACAACACTACCATTTAAAGAAGAATTAAAATCATTGAAAGAAAATGTAAATATTAACATTAGATATACTAAAGACGATGGCTACTTAACAGCAAATGATATTAGTGGTTATGATGATTATTCAATTTATATATCAGGTTCATTAGCATTTAACCAAGCGATGATTAATGCTACTTTAGATAATGGATATGATATGAATAAAGTACATTACGAAGCATTTGGGCCAAGAATGAGTCTAGCAATATAGTTTAATTTTCCGATGAAAAAGTGTAAAATTAAATAGAATCCAAAAGAAATCCCTTTAAGTGATACTTAAAGGGATTTTGTATATATTAATATTTGAACTTTAATGTATTGGAGTAATGTTATGAAAAAAGTACTCATATATGACGGAGACTGCGATTTATGCAGTCGGTTTATCAATCTAGTAGTTAAAGTGAATAAAAATGATGACTTATATATTACGGACTTTAATAGTGAATGGTTTAAACAGCTACCATTTAATATCGACGCTGAAAGTGTGTCGTATATTTCTAAAGATAAAATATATAATAAATCAAACGCGGTCATTCATATGCTTATGGACGCCAATCGCCTATTTACGCCGATCGTTATATTAAAAATTATCCCTAAAATTTTTAGAGATAAACTATACGACCGCTTAGCAAATAATAGATATAAATATAAAAGTGCATGTTCGGTAAAGTCTGTAAAATTTTACCGAATGTATTTAAAATAAAACTCTCAAGAAATTCTTGAGAGTTTCAGGCTGTAGACAAAGTCTCTTATGAGATGACGTCTACAGCCTTTTTTTATAAAATATAATTAATATGATTATTTTGGAGGGAAATCATGTTAGGAAAATCATTAAATTCACGTGATCAAATAGAATTTGTAGCGATTAGCGACCTCGTACCAAAAGATCATCTACTAAGAAAAGTGGATGCCGTATTAGATTTAAATTTTGTGTATGATTCTGTAAAGGATAGATACTGTTTAGATAATGGTCGACCTGGGATTGATCCAGTAATTCTTGTAAAAATTGTGTTGATTCAACATTTATTTGGTATAAAATCCATGCGACAAACAATTAGAGAAATTGATACAAACGTTGCTTATCGTTGGTATCTTGGTTTTGGATTTCATGATAAGGTGCCACATTTTTCAACCTTTGGAAAGAATTATGCACGTCGCTTTAGTGACGGTCAATTATTTGAAGAGATTTTTGAGCATATTTTAGAAATCGCGATGTCTCATGGACTGATTGACACTTCTGCATTATACATAGACTCAACGCATATCAAAGCAAACGCTAATCGTAATAAGTATACGAAAGAAACGATTAAAAAAACAGCGACTTTCTATGCTGAGGAATTACGTGAAGAAGTCAATGACATCCGGTTATCAGAAGGAAAAAAGCTTTACCCTCCAAAAGAATCCAATGAAGAAAAAACGAGTCGTGTTAGTAAAACAGATCCGGATGCAGGATATTATGTAAAAAGTGAGCGTGAAAAACAATTTGCTTACAGTATGCATGCCTGTGTAGATAGTCACGGATTTGTACTTGATCAACATGTGACCCCTGGAAACATTCATGATAGTACCCAACTCCATGTCTCCATCGATCGTTTACTCGAAAAGGGCTATTCCATTCAAAGTGTTGCGGTAGATGCGGGGTATAAAACACCAGCGAACGCGAGATATTTACTTAATAAAAACATTACACCGTATATGCCATATACTCGACCACGAGGTTCAAAGGATTTACTCAAAAAGAGTGAATATGTTTATGATGAATATTATGATGTTTACTTATGTCCTGGCGGTTCAGAACTCACTTACAGACGCACAGATAAGGACGGTTATCGCCTGTATATGTCAGATCCTATGAAATGTAAAGAGTGTCCGTTACTTTCACAGTGTACAAAAAGTCAGGGGAAACAAAAAGTGATTACCCGACATGTATGGCAATCCTACATTGATACAGTCGAAGAAATTCGACATACGGAAAAAGGTAAAACTGAATATAAGAAGAGATCCCAAACCGTCGAACGTCGTTTTGGAGATGCGAAAGAGCAGCATGGACTCAGATGGACACGTCATAGAGGTATTAAAAAAGTGTTCCGAGACACCACGCTTATTTGTGCATGCATGAACTTGAAAAAGTTGGCAAACTGGCTCATCAAAGAGCCTCAACTGACAGTGTAAACCACTGTTTTTTCTTTGAAATATCAAACTTATTTTAAAATATATGTAGAAAAAAAGACGAACCTCTTTTTTAGAATTTAAAAAAAAGGTTCGTCTACAATCTGAAACTCTCAAGAAATTCTTGAGAGTTTTACTTATATTATCGTATTGAATATAGTTTTAATGATAATTAAACCGTTCGTTTGAAGTTGTTCGAGTTTTTCAATTTGATCTTTAAAAGTCAGTTGTAGTAGTACAACACATCCATTCATTAGCATATGAACGACGATTGGCACGAGTAGTCGATTTGTCATTACGTAGACAAAACTAAAGACATAGCTCATTCCGACGTAAATTAAAATGTGCGTAAAGTCAAAATGCGCGATAGCAAAAACAAATCCTGAAATCAAACCTGCAATTAAAAATGCAGCGATTTTATTCATCGGGAGTCTTTCGTATATTTCAGCGAAAATTGCGCGTCTAAACACATATTCCTCGATAATCGGACCGATGACTGCTACAAAGAAAATCATATATGGCATGTTAGAAATCATTTCCATAATATGCTTTGTGTTTTCACTTTCCAGTGGATTTCCTAATAGGTGAATGTTAATTTGTGCAGTAATGATTTGTACACCGTACGCAAGTATTAGGCCTCCAAAGATCCATGCGACCGTTTGAAGAGGTGGGGTTTTAACACCACTTTCAAAAATGTTTTTATCTTTGTGGATATTACCTAAAACTAAAATAACGATAAGTCCGATAATGTAAATAACAAACTGATAGGGCATATATAAGCTTAAAATTTCCTGAACACTCGCACCAGGATTTTTAAGTGCGATATAAATTTGAATTGGAATACCTGCGATTTGAATGACCCCAAACATCACGACAATAAATAAACTATATATAGTTCTATTCATAAACAATCTCCTTAAAATAAGTCTTTAAACAATAGTACCATTTTACAATATAAAACATGAAAACGAAATGCTATAACTTGAAATTTGACTATCTTTGATGTACTATAAAAATCAGTTAGCACATTACAATGATGAGTGCTAAAAGACGATTATTGAGGAGGCTATAACAATGTTACGACCTTTAGAAAATAGAGTGATTTTAGATATTAGTAAATATACAAAAGAAGAAACGACGTCTTCAGGTATTATTTTAACTGGAGATTCTTCAAAAGAAGAACCGGTCTATGGTGTAGTTGTTGCAGTAGGACCTGGACGTACGTTAGATAACGGAGAAATTTTAAAAATAGATGTTAAAGAAGGCGACAAAGTCGTTTACAACTCATTTACAGGAACAGAAGTGGATTACGAAGGGAAAAGTTATTTAATCGTACCCGCACAAGATATTTTAGCAGTAGTAGAATAAGGAGAGATATAAATGGCTAAGGAACTTAAATTTTCTGAAGATGCACGTCAATCGATGTTACGTGGAGTTGAAAAACTAGCAAGCGCAGTTCGAGTCACACTTGGACCTAAAGGACGTAACGTCGTTTTAGATAAACAATTTACAGCACCTCTCATTACCAATGACGGTGTGACAATCGCAAAAGAAATCGAGTTAGAAGATCGCTTTGAAGATATGGGCGCAAAACTCGTATCTGAAGTTGCAACAAAAACAAACGACATCGCAGGTGACGGAACAACAACAGCAACAATTCTCGCGCACGCAATGATCGAGGAAGGGCTTAAAAACGTTACAGCAGGTGCAAACCCAGTCGGCATTCGCCGTGGTATTACAAAAGCTGTTGAAGAAGCGGTAAAAGCACTAGAAGATATTTCAAAACCAGTACAAGATAAAGAATCGATCGCTCAAGTCGGTGCGATTTCAGCAAACGATAAAGAAGTCGGAGAATTTATCTCTGAAGCGATGGAAAAAGTCGGTAACGACGGTGTCATTACAATCGAAGAATCTCGTGGGTTAAACACGGAGTTAGAAGTCGTTGAAGGGATGCAGTTTGATAGAGGTTATTCATCTCCATATATGGTGACAGACTCTGAAAAGATGATCGCAGAACTCGATAATCCATATATCCTCATTACAGATAAAAAAATCACGAACTTCCAAAACGATTTACTACCTATTTTAGAACAAATCGTTCAACAAGGACGTCCAATTTTAATTATTGCAGATGACGTTGAAGGGGATGCACTTGCGAACCTCGTGCTAAATAAATTACGTGGTACATTTACGGCAATCACTGTAAAAGCACCAGGATTTGGTGACCGTCGTAAAGCAATGCTCGAAGATATCGCAATTTTAACAGGTGGCCAAGTCATCACTGAAGACTTAGGACTCGAGTTAAAAGACGCTAGCTTAGATATGCTCGGTACAGCTTCAAAAGTACATGTCGATAAAGAAAACACGACAATTGTAGAAGGAAGCGGAGACGAAACAACAATTAAAGGTCGCGTCTCTCAAATTAAAGCACAACTTGAAGACACAGATTCAAATTTTGATAGAGAAAAACTTCAAGAACGCTTAGCAAAACTTTCAGGAGGCGTTGCGGTCATTAAAGTCGGTGCGGCAACAGAAACTGAAATGAAAGAACGTAAACTTCGTATTGAAGACGCGTTAAACTCAACACGCGCTGCGGTGGAAGAAGGAATTGTATCAGGCGGTGGAACTGCACTGATTGAGGTGTATGACAAAGTCGCATCACTAGACGCAGAAGGCGATGAAAAAACAGGTATAAACATCGTACTAAAAGCACTCGAAGCACCAGTAAGACAAATCGCAGAAAACGCAGGACTTGAAGGTTCAGTCATTGTAACGAAACTAAAAGAACAAACAGGTGGCGTTGGCTATAACGCAGAAACGGACGAATGGGTGAATATGATTGAAGCGGGAATCGTCGACCCTAAAAAAGTGACACGTTCAGCACTCCAAAACGCAGGATCAATCGCATCAATGTTCTTAACAACAGAAGCGGTCGTTGCTGATATACCAGAAGAAGACAACATCGGAGACATGGGCATGGGCGGCATGCCAGGAATGATGTAATAAAAAATCATAAAATATTAAGGCCATATATCAGTTCAATGAATTGATATATGGCTTTTTTATCATTAAGTGAGATAATTGTTCTATCAAATTATGACAGCGCTTATAATTGTTGATATGATAGGGATAATAAGTTATTTATACAATATTATTAATGAGTGTATGTGGGGGAATTATTATGTCAGCCAATATTGGCTTTGAGGAAAAGTTATGGGCGATGGCAGACAAACTTCGTGGCAGTATGGATGCATCGGAATATAAACATGTCGTATTAGGTTTATTATTTTTAAAGTATGTATCTGACTCATTTGAAGAATTATATGAACAATTACAAGAAGAAGAATGGGCAGATCCAGAAGATAAAGATGAATATTTAGCAGAGAACATTTTCTGGGTGCCAAAAGAAGCACGTTGGTCTTACATTAAAGAAAATGCTAAAAAACCTGAAATCGGACAAATTATTGATGAAGCAATGATCGCTATCGAAAAAGAAAACGAAAGTTTACGTGGTGTATTACCTAAAAACTTCGCACGACCAGACTTAGATAAAACACGTCTTGGTGAAACTATTGATATGTTCTCTTTTAGAGTGGGCGATAAAGAGAGCCGTTCTAAAGATGTATTAGGACGTGTCTATGAATACTTCTTAGGTAAATTTGCGAGTGCTGAAGGAAAAGGTGGCGGAGAATTCTATACGCCAATGTCAGTTGTAAAACTACTTGTTGAAATGTTAGAACCATATAAAGGACGTGTCTATGACCCGTGCTGTGGTTCTGGAGGTATGTTTGTTCAAAGTGAGAAGTTCGTTGAAGAACACCAAGGAAAACTTGGTGATATTGCAGTATATGGTCAGGAATCAAATCCAACGACTTGGAAACTCGCAAAAATGAATTTAGCAATTCGTGGAATTGACGCTAACTTAGGATCTCAAAACGCAGATACGTTCCATAACGATTTACATAAGCGTTTGAAAGCTGATTATATTTTAGCGAACCCTCCATTTAATATAAGTGATTGGGGTGGAGAGCGTCTTCAAGATGACTTGCGTTGGAAATATGGAACACCTCCACCAGGAAATGCGAACTATGCTTGGCTTCAACATATGGTATCAAAGTTAGCACCAACTGGAACAGCTGGTATAGTCTTAGCAAATGGATCCATGTCTACGAATACGTCATCTGAATTAGAAATTCGTAAAAAGTTAATTGAGGAAGATCTTGTAGAATGTATCGTCACATTACCAGGACAACTCTTTTATTCTACACAAATCCCTGTTTGTTTGTGGTTTATTACGAAAAATAAAAAGAAAAGCGGTAAACGTGAACGTTCAGGTGAAATCTTATTTGTTGATGCGCGAAATTTAGGACATATGGCAACACGTACGTTAAAGGAATTCTCACAAGAAGACATTCAAAAAGTTGCAACAACATACCATGCTTGGCGTGGAACAAATGATGAAACATATGAAGATATTGCTGGCTTCTGTAAAGCAGCTAAGTTAGAAGAAGTACGTGAACACGATTATATTTTAACACCTGGTCGTTATGTAGGACTCGAAGAAGCGGAAGACGACGGTGAACCATTTGATGAAAAAATGGAACGTTTAACAACAGAACTTGCTGAGCAATTTAAAGAATCGAAAAAACTAGAAGACCAAATCCGTGAAGCACTTGGGGGGATTGGGTATGAGATTTGAAAAATATAAATTAAAAGATTTGGTTACCATTTTCAACCAAAAGAGGATTCCGTTAACCGGAAAAGAAAGATCGCAAATGGAGAAGAAATATCCATATTATGGGGCACAAGGGATAATAGATTATGTTGATGACTATATCTTTGATGGGAAATATATATTAGTTGCGGAAGACGGAGAAAACTTAAGAAGTAGAAAAACAAGCATAGCGACAAGAGCCAGTGGTAAATTTTGGGTGAATAATCATGCGCATATTATAAAAAATAATGATAAATCTGATTTTAACTTTTTATACTATTATTTATTTGATTTGGATGTTAGTGAATATTTAACGGGATCCGTTCAACCAAAATTAAATAAAAGGAATTTTGAAAATATAACTATAAATGCACCTTCATTAAAAAAGCAACAGAAAATTGGATACTTTTTAAGGATATTAGATAAAAAGGTGTTTAAGAATAACTCAATTATTTCCAATTTAGAAGAACTTGCTCAAACTTTATTCAAACGTTGGTTTGTTGATTTTGAATTTCCGAATGAAAAAGGAAAACCATATAAATCAAGTGGTGGGGCAATGGTTGTAAGTGAACTTGGGATGATACCAGAGGGGTGGGAAGTTAATTCACTATCTAAAATTGCTAGTTTCCAAAATGGTCTAGCAATGCAAAAATTTCGACCAAAGGAAGACGAGGATTCTCTCCCTGTTTTAAAAATAAAAGAACTAAGACAAGGTTTTACAGACCCTAATAGTGATTTATGTTCTATTAATATAAAAGATTCGGTAAAAGTTTATGATGGCGATGTTATATTTTCTTGGTCAGCAACTTTATTAGTTAAATTATGGGTTGGTGGAGACGCAGGATTGAACCAACACTTATTTAAAGTGACATCTATAGATCATTCTAAATGGTTTTATTATCTATGGACGAAACATTATTTGGATATTTTTAATGCGATAGCTAAAGATAAAGCGACTACTATGGGACATATAAAAAGATCCCATCTTGATGAATCGAAAGTAATTATTCCTACACAAAAATATTATGATTATTTTGACTCTGTTTTTAATAAAATTATCGATCAAAAGGTAAATTTACTAAAAGAAAATAAATCACTAGCAGAATTACGAGACACTCTCTTACCTAAACTCCTTTCAGGAGAAATCGAACTACCAGATGATAAGGAGGTGACGGATGATGTATAAATTTCATGAGGATGATTTAGAACAAGCAACTCTTGAGTGGTTAGAAGAATTAGGTTATGAAATGCTTCATGGGCCAGATATTGCCGTAGATGGAGAATATCCAGAGCGTGAGTCTTATCAAGAAGTTGTTTTACATGATCGTTTAGAGGAAGCTTTACGGAAGATTAATCCGTCAGCTTCTTCTAGTTCGATTGAACGTGCGATTCAATTAGTCACTATGATTGAATCTCCTAGCTTAATTGTAAACAATCGTAACTTCCAAAAATTCGTGACAGATGGTATTGATGTAGAGTATCGAACAGATGATGGTAGAAATTCAACTGAAAAATTATGGTTGTTTGATTTTGAAAATATGAATAATAATGATTTTGTTGCAGTGAATCAATTTACAGTCATTGAGGGTCAAAATAATAAACGTCCAGATGTTGTAGTTTTAGTAAACGGCCTACCATTAGTCGTGATTGAACTGAAAAGTTCAACAAATGAGCAAGCTGGGATTACAGAAGCATTTCGCCAAATTCAGACTTATAAGCGTACAATTCCATCTCTGTTTAACTATAATGCCTTTTTAGTAATTAGTGATGGAGTCAACGCGAGGGCAGGGTCACTTACTGCTAATGAAGAACGTTTTATGATGTGGCGTACAGAAGACGGAGAGACTATTGCTCCTACGTCAAATCCTCAACTAGAAACATTATTGCGTGGAATGTTTAAAAAAGAGGTACTATTAGATATTTTACGTCACTTTGTTGTGTTCCAATCAGATGGAGAGAACACCTTTAAAATCGTTGCTGCATATCATCAATATTACGCAGTCAATAAAGCAGTTGAACAAGCAAAACGAGCTTCAAGTGCAGAGGGTGACCGTAAAATTGGGGTCATTTGGCATACACAAGGATCTGGTAAAAGTTTATCGATGGTATTTTTCACAGGGAAACTTGTATTAGAAATGGATAATCCAACCGTCGTTGTATTAACAGACCGTAATGATCTAGATGATCAACTGTATGGAACTTTTTCAATGTCTAAGGATTTATTACGTCAAACACCGAAGCAAGCAGAAAATAGAAGAGATTTAAAAGATTTACTAGCAGTTGAATCAGGTGGAGTTATTTTTACAACTATGCAGAAGTTTGCACCTGAAGAAGGTACAAGCACAATGGTTGCTTTAACGGAACGTAAGAATGTGATTGTGATGGCAGATGAAGCTCACCGAACACAATATGGTTTCCAAGCAGAAATGCAAAAAGATGATTCAGATATTGCAACAAAATATGGCTATGCAAAATATATGCGTGATGCACTACCAAATGCTTCATTCATAGGATTTACTGGTACACCCGTTGAAATGGCGGATAAGAATACACCAGCTGTATTCGGTAATTATATTGACATTTATGACATGACACAATCAGTAGAAGACGAATCTACGGTTCGTATTTTCTATGAAAGTAGAATTATCCCGCTTCAATTACCTGAAGACCTAAATATAGATAGTGACTATGAAGAAATTACTGAATACCAAGAAGAGTCAGATCGTGAACGATTGAAATCTAAATGGTCACGTTTAGAAGCATTAGCAGGTGCAGAAAGTCGTGTTGAACAATTAGCAAAAGATATTGTACATCACTATGAAAATAGAGAAAAAGCGATTCATGGTAAAGCGATGATCGTTGTCATGAGTCGTCGTATTGCAATTGATTTATATGAAGCAATCATAAGAATTCGACCAGAGTGGCACTCTTATGATGATGATAAAGGTGTAATCAAAGTTGTCATGACAGGCGCATCAAATGATCCTGAACATTGGCAGCAACATATTGGTAACAAAAGGCGTCGAGACTTTTTAGCACGTCGAATGAAAGATAATGAAGACGAATTGAAACTTGTTATCGTTCGTGACATGTGGTTAACAGGATTTGACGTACCATCTATGCATACAATGTATGTGGACAAGCCAATGCGTGGGCATAACTTGATGCAGGCGATTGCTCGAGTTAACCGTGTGTTTAAAGATAAACCAGGAGGACTAATTGTCGACTACATAGGTATTGCGGATAGTTTAAAAGAAGCTTTAAAGCAATATACAGAATCTGATCGTGAAAATACAGGCATCGACACATCAGTTGCAGTTGATCTTATGCTCGAAAAATTCGAAATTATTCAAGATATACTTTATCAACATAATTATGAGCACTTCTTATCAGATAAATCATCAGAGCGAATGAAAGCTATTACTGAAACTATGGATTTTGTTATTGGGTTAGGTGAAGAAGATAAGAAGCATTTCATAAAGACGGTGACTGAATTATCTAAAGCATTTGCTTTATGTTCGACAGAGCCAGAAGCACAAGAATTAAACGCTGAAATAGGCTTTTTTAAGGCGGTTAAATCAGGTTTAATGAAGCTCATTCCATCAGGAAGTGGCAAGAAAACAACAGCACAAATTGATGATCAGCTGAATCAATTAATCTCAAAGTCAATCATTTCTGAAGAAGTAGTCGATGTATATGAAACGCTAGGATTGGATAGCCCGGACATATCAATACTTTCGGATAAGTTTTTGGAAGATGTTCGAGCATTACCTCAGAAAAACTTAGCAGTAGAACTATTAAATCGTCTGTTACAAGGGAAAATTAAAGCCGTTCAGAAAACGAATTTAGTTAAAGCAAAGAAGTTTTCGGAGATGCTAGAAAATGCAGTTAACCAGTACAATAAACGTGCAATCGAGACGTCTAAAGTCATTGAGGAACTGATTGAACTAGCAAAAGAAATGAATGAGTCATATAAAATAGGAGAAAATCATGGCATGCTTAAAGAAGAAGTTGCATTCTATGATGCACTTTCTTCACATGATACAGCAGAAGAAGTTCTTGGTGATGAAGTATTAAGAGCAATCGCACATGAACTTACAAAATCTGTTAAAGAGAACATGAGTATAGACTGGAACTTACGTGAATCAGCAAGAGCAAAGATGCGCATCACTGTAAGAAGATTATTAAAGAAATACGGTTACCCACCAGATTTACAAAAAATGGCAATTGAGACAGTAGTAAAGCAAGCGGAATTGATGGCGGAGAATATAAATTAATCATTGATAGATCTAATAACTAATGATTATTAGATCTATTGCTTTATTAATGCAGAAGGATGATGGTGATGTATTTTCTAGTTAAGTTTGTGACACCAGAATACACAAACTCCTTGCTAGATGGAGAGTTGTTCTTTAAAAGAAATGAATACTTTATTGAGCTAGAAAAAGAAAAAAATGACAGAGTAATAGGTGATAGAAGAGAAGGTTCTTGGAGTAGACCATTAAATACAAATAATAAGAAGTATTTTGTGAGAATTAAAGATGAAGAAAAAATGTACCCTATAAATATAAAAAGAGGAGCAGTTCATAAACAATATAAAGATTTAAAAAATGTTCCTATATGCTGTTTTACTTTATTATCATTAAAAGAGGATTTCGATAAGGTTTCCGACAATACATTTAAAATTAAAGATGATGTTATTGAACAATTCAAGAAAGAATTTGAAGACAGAAATGTATTCATTTTTCAATTGCTTGAAATTATGAGTTGCATAAAAGATTATTGCGAAAAACATAAAATACCAATGAAAGCTAATAAGGTAACGTACTATGATGAATTTTCTGAAATTCATCCCCTTAGCGAAAAAGAATTTAGAGATAATCCTATCAATACGTTATTTCATAAAAGAAGTAGTTATAGTAGTCAGAAAGAGTATAGAATTATTTTACCTGGTAATTATGAAGAGGATCAAACATTGAAAATTGACTGTTTAAAGGAAAAAAATAAAGCTTTTACAATTTCAAATTTGGAATCATTAACATTTTTAACGACAGTCGATACAATTTAAACTTCTTAATTAATTTGAATTTTTTACTAACTTTAAGGTGTGATAATACTAATCAATATAATGT
>NZ_MBFG01000013.1 GCF_001696685.1 Nosocomiicoccus ampullae | reverse complement strand
CTACTTTTACCTTAAATTCAAAGCTATGCTTTTTATACTTCATACAAAAACACCCCTAAAGTTGGATTTTCATGTCCAACTTTAGGGGTGCAGCTCAAGAATAGACAGGAGTTTCAAATTATGACGGGTTGTTTGACCAAATACCCGCTTCTTTTAATACTACTCTTCGATTTAATTTTAATGCGTCAACCATAAGTTCTGCGAAGTCTTCTGGTTGAAGTACAGAGTCCTTATCGCCATCTGTAATTTTTAAGTCATTAATCGACATGTCTGTCGCGACTGTGCTCGGCGTAAACGTCATCACACGGATGTTATGCTTTCTAACTTCCATCATCAGAGATTCACTTAAACCGATCACTCCAAACTTACTTGCAGAATAAGCACTCGTTACAGCGCCACCTCTTTGACCTGCTGTTGAAGAAATGTTGATGATATCTCCCGTTTGCCTTTCGATCATTTGACCGAGTACAGCGCGCGTCGTGTAGTACACACCTTTTAAATTCACGTCGACAATGTTCGTCCACTCTTCTGGATCTAATTCTAAGAAGTTACCGAACTTAGAAATTCCAGCGTTATTAATTAAAATATCGATGTTGCCAAGTTTTTCTTGAATCTCATTCACTGCTTTTGTGATACTATCTAAATCTGAGACATCACCAGTCGCAATCGCTACATCTATATCATATTCTTTTAACTCATCTTGTACTTTTTCTAAATTTTCAACTGAACGTGCGACAAGTCCAACATTTACACCGTTTTTCGCAAGTTCTAACGCGACTGCGCGACCAATCCCGCGGCCACCACCTGTAATTAATGCGACTTTACCTTGTAGTTCTTCCATAATATCTCTCCTTATAAGAATCCGATTTGGATAATGAATAATACCGCAAACACATATATTAAAGGATGAACTTCTTTACCTCTACCTGCAACGAGTTTGAGTAACGGATATGTGATAAATCCGAGCGCGATTCCCGTTGCGATACTTGCCGTAAATGGCATCGTTAAAACGATAATAAATGTTGGGAATGCGTCATCAAAACGCGACCAATTGACTTTCGCTAATCCCGTCATCATAAAGCTACCAACGATTATAAGTGCTGGTGCTGTAATTGCAGATAACGCAGAAATAGATTCAATAATCGGTGAAAAGAATAACGTCAGCATAAATAGTACCGCTACGACTAACGTCGTCAGTCCTGTACGTCCACCGACTTGAACACCTGATGATGATTCGATATACGCACTTGACGGTGTCGAACCAAACGTTGCACCAACTGTCGTTGCGACCGCATCTGCCATTAACGCCTTTTTAGCGCCTGGTAGTTCACCGTTTTTCATCAGCCCTGCTTGTTCGGCAACACCGATCATCGTACCTGTCGTGTCGAATAGTGTCACGAGTAAAAATGCGAATACGACTGAGTATAACGATTGACTAAATACTCCGCCTAAGTCGATATCAAAAAATACTGGTGACGGAGGCGTAGATACAACACCATTATCGATGTGAAGAAGTCCAGTCACGTAACCGATAATTGCCGTTACGAGCATCCCGATAAATAGCGCCCCTTTAACGTTACGCGCGACAAGAATTAGCGTCAGTAATAAACCAACAACTGTCAGTAACGTGACAGGTGACGTAATATCACCAAACGCAACGAGCGTGCCTTCATCTGGCACGATAATCCCTGACATTTTTAAACCAAGTGAAGCAATAAATAATCCAATACCACTCGCGACCCCGACTTTTAACGGAGTTGGAATCGAGCGAATGAGTGTTTCACGAAGTGACGTAAATGTCAGAAGTAAAAATAGCACCCCTGCAAAAAACACTGTTCCGAATACCGCTTGATATGTAACGCCTTCAGTAAATACGACCGACACAAAATATGCGTTCATACCCATACCTGGCGCGATTGCGATCGGATAATTCGCCCATAACGCCATAATGAGCGTACCGACAACCGCAGAAATTACCGTCGCAATAAACACTTGGTTAAACGGTACCCCAGCTGCTGATAAAATCGCCGGGTTTACGATTACGATATACGCCATCGTAAGAAACGTAGTCAGACCCGCAATTAACTCCGTACGGACGTCTGTCCCACGTTCATGTAACTTAAAGAATTCATTCATAATTATATTCTCCCTAATGATTAAACTAACATACTAATTTTACGCTTCATTCGCTTAGACGTCTAGAGGGTCCCAACTACTTCACGATCACAACTGGTATTTTTGATTTCTTCGTGACTTGATGGCTTACGCTTCCGAGCATCATCTCTTGGAATGCGTTTAACCCTCTTGAACCGATAACGACAACGTCATAAGTACCTTCGTTTGCGATTGCTACTACTTTTCGGATCGGATTCCCCGATTCTAAACGGAGTTGATAATTTACATTGTTTGAATCATATAATTCAGTAATTGGCTGAAGCACTTTAATATGTTTCTCTTTTATATCTTTCTCGCCAGGTTCGTCTTGTAAAAAGTCGTATTTCACCGCTTCAGTTTCTAATACGCTTAACACTGTAATGACACTCTTTTCACCAGCGAATTTTAACGCTTCTTTTGCAGCGCGGAAACTATAATCCGAGCCGTCTGAAGCGAGTAGTATTGATTTATACATCATCGTGCACTCCTTTTTGTATGAGATGAGACTCTTCTATCGTAGTTCGTGTTATAAACTTATCATAACTGTTTTTAGATAAATGTGTCACGTACACTTGATTGTGTGTTTTTAGTTGATGAACAATCTGTTCAATCGCCTCTAATCCAGCGTCATCGTATATTCTTGAGTCGTCGAAATTTAAGTAAATCGTACGGTCTTTATCATTTAAGTCGATGTGGTCCATCATCGATTCAATTGACGCGTAAAAAATATTACCCGCCACTTTATACGTAACGACGTCACTTACTTCTTTTGTCACTGATACGTTCGATATTTTTCTTAAGAAAAATAACGCACTTAAAAGCACTCCGAGAATCACCCCGACCGCTAAGTTGTTCGTTAAAACGACTGCTACAACTGTAATGAGCATGACGAAAATATCGCTCTTTTCAGCGTACTTCACGTATTTAAACGTGCCCCAGTCAAATGTCTTTAACGCGACCATTACCATAATCGCTGCGAGTACAGACATCGGAATCTGAACCATAATATCGCCTAAAACGAGTATCATAAACATTAAAAAGGCACCTGCAGTAAACGTCGAAAGACGTGTTGTACCACCGTACTCAACACTTACGACTGATTGACCGATCATCGCACAACCACCCATTCCACCAAAGAATCCTGTAATAATATTTGAAACCCCTTGTCCGCGAGATTCCTTATTTTTGTTACTCATCGTACCTGTCGCATCATCGACGATTTTAGCAGTCAATAAACTCTCAACGAGTCCGACAATCGCCATAGAAATCGAATACGGTAAGACGATGAGTAGCGTTTCTAACGTATATGGTACATTCGGAATAATTAATTCTGGTAATGTACGTTTAATTTCCCCTAGGTCACCGACTGTTTTAATATCTGCACCAAAGATAATATATACACTCGTTAAAATGACAATCGCAAACAGCGGTGCTGGAATCGTCTTAACAAAACGCGGTGTAATATAAACGATCAGTAACGTGACAGTGACATATATGTATGTCGCAAACGATATGTTAAAAATATGCTCGAGTTGCGCCATAAAGATTAAAATCCCTAAAGCATTCACAAAACCAATCATGACGGAATTCGGTATAAACTTCAGTAAAGAACCGACTTTTAGCAACCCAAAAATGACTTGGATAATCCCCATCACAATCGTTGCGAAGATTAAATAATCAACACCATACTCCTTAACAAGTGGGCTCACTAAAAGCGCAATCGCACCGGCAGCTGCAGAAATCATCGCTGGTCGACCACCTAAAAACGAAATAGAAATCGCCATAACAACCGACGCATATAGCCCAACCATCGGTTCGACACCTGCAATAAAAGAAAAAGCAATCACTTCTGGAATTAACGCAAGTGAGACGACAATCCCTGCCAATATATTTTGAAGCGGCTGATTTAGCCACTCGGCTTTTATTTTTTCTACCATAGTAACCTCCAGTTTACAAACATCTATTATAATGGAAATAACAGTATAGTTGCATGTAATATCTGCTATATTATAATTTAAGAAGAAAAAACACAACGTATAATGTGAGGTGGTAATTTTTGAAAAAAGTATTATACGCATTCGCTTCACTTTCACTCATACTCGCTGCGTGTAGTAAAAAAGACGTGGTAGACACTGAGAAGCCTGAAAACGAAGTCGAACGTTCGCATCAAGAAGCGAAATCTGATACAGAAAAAGACAAAGAAGAAACTGAAACAAAAGAAGACACACCCCTAATCGCATTTGAAGACTTAACGACAGAACATCTATTAGCAATGACGATTTACGATCAACAAGTGATCGACGAATTTAACGAATACGTATTACCAACAGTAGACGAGATATTCGCTGGAGAATATTCGCGACCTCTTTACCCTGGAGGTGAAAGCGCTGACGTAACAAATAAAATACCAGAAGTCAGTATAATAAGTGTAGACGTCACTGACGTACTCGTAGATACACCAGAAGATCCACTCACATTCTACGTCGTCAACCCACCAAGCATGGGTGGAATGTCCGTATTTGCAGTAGGAGAAACATACACGTTACTCTACTCATCACTCGGAGAACTTACGTACCAAGAAGCATTAAACTATGGCCACAAATATAACATTAAAGAATTATACGAAAAACATAAAAACAACGAAAACATATTAAACCTCATGGAACGAATGAACAGCTACGAAAATATGGAAGCGTATTACGAAAAAATAGATTCTATGTATGGAGAATAAAAAATACATTTTAAAATTACTACATTCTAACTGAAGGAGTTTCAATCATGCGTTCAAACGTTAACTTTAACACGAAGATTATTCATAACTGTCAGACAGAAAAAGAAGCGGGCGCAATCGTTCAATCGATTGTTCCTGCTGTTGCATACTCATTTGACTGTACAACTGATGCTCAGCATGCGACAAAATGTGCATCTGAAATTCATTACGGTCGATACGGTAATGAGACGACTAAGCAATTAGAACAAAAAATTGCGAGTCTAGAAGAAGCAGACGATGCACTTGCAGTAAGTAGCGGCATGGCAGCAATTAGTATCGCACTACTCTCACAACTAAAATCCGGTGATCACGTACTCGTTACAAAAGACTTATACGGCGGTACGTACAGTTTCTTAACAAAAATCGCAAGCCGATATAACATCGAATACGACTATATCGACTGCACTGATACAAATACAATAGAACAACATATTAAAGACAATACAAAAGTGATTTTTATAGAAACACCATCCAACCCGACGTTAACAATATTAGACATAGAAGCAATATCACACGTTGCAAAGAAATATCACTTAAAAGTCATTATCGATAACACGTTTATGTCACCATACTTACAGCACCCACTCACACTCGGCGCAGATATCGTTGTACATAGCGCAACAAAATACTTAAACGGTCACGGCGACGTCGTTGCAGGTCTCATTTGTGGATCAAACGAAGACATCGCATTTATGCGTCAAAACATCATGGGAGAGCTCGGGCAAAACTTAAACGCGTGGGATGCGTTCTTAATCCTCCGTGGGATTAAAACATTATCCGTCCGAATGGATAGACACTGTGAAAATGCAAAAGCGGTATTCCAATACCTAAATAAACATCCACTCGTAAAAAACGTCTATTTCCCGGGTGATGAAAACCATCCACAAAAAGAAATTATAGAGAAACAAATGGCAGACAGTGGCGCAGTCGTATCCTTTGAAATCGATGGCGATTCAAAGATGGCAGAAGCACTGTTAAACCATTTAAAACTCATCATCATATCATTCAGCCTAGGTGACCCAGAAACACTCATCCAACACCCAGCATCCATGACACACTCAGCAATACCAGTGGACGAATTACATAAATTCAACCTAACAGAAAGCCTCATACGTTTGTCCGTTGGGCTTGAAGCGGCTGAAGACATTATCAACGATTTAGATCAAGCGTTTGATAAGGTGAAAGAAGAATTTTGGAAGTAAATAACATTAAAAAACTCCGTTAAAATTGGATTTAAATTCCATTTAACGGAGTTTTATATTATAAGTATTATAGTAATACTGTTTTAATTCATATGCTTGATGTAATTTGGTACATTATCTTCATTAATTAACCCCGTAAGCACTTAATTTTTTCTCTGTCAGTACAATTATCAGTATAAATCCAACAACAATATTTGCACTTTGGAAAATTATAGACCATGTAAATATGGAGTCACTTAATAGACCTATTAACGATAGAATATCGATTATGATAAAAGGTACAAATATAGTTGAAACTATAAAGAATATTTTATACATCAATTCAAAAGCTGTCTTTTGTGCGAGAACCCAATTATGATCATCAGCCAAAGCCTTCTTAGTTCTATAACCTGCAAAGTTATTTGCTTTTTTAATAGGTTCATCTTTTAGAAATTTACCGATTAGACATAAAATAATAGTTGCATTAATTAACATAATATCTTTCCCTTTCTTCAATAACTTGCGACATCAGGATTACGATCGCAAATTATCAAGTTGATAGTTGTTTACCTGATAAGCAATTATCGAGAGTGCAAAAACCACTATTTTTTATCTAAATTAAGTGAAGAAGTTTTATTGATAAGCAATTATCGAGAGTGCAAAAACAGCTATTTGTAACTAAAAGATACGGGTAGAGTTTTATTGATAAGCAATTATCGAGAGTGCAAAAACCCGATGGTGTGTATGAAGCAGAAACATTTAGTTTTATTGATAAGCAATTATCGAGAGTGCAAAAACATGTTTGTTGTAATGAAATTCCATTTGCAAGTTTTATTGATAAGCAATTATCGAGAGTGCAAAAACACTAAAATGAAAAAATTGGGAAAGCTGTGGGTTTTATTGATAAGCAATTATCGAGAGTGCAAAAACCCCTTCGATAATCGTGTCGTTTACATCACCGTTTTATTGATAAGCAATTATCGAGAGTGCAAAAACTTAGTTTTAGAAACACAAAATGAAGTACGTGTTTTATTGATAAGCAATTATCGAGAGTGCAAAAACCGACATGGATATATATGCCATTTGAAAACGGTTTTATTGATAAGCAATTATCGAGAGTGCAAAAACTTCTCCACCATCATTGATAAATAACGTTTCGTTTTATTGATAAGCAATTATCGAGAGTGCAAAAACTGTTTTTTTGTGTCAAGGTCTCGTGGTCCTGTTTTATTGATAAGCAATTATCGAGAGTGCAAAAACATTCGATAGAAACAGATTTAAGTTAAATAGGTTTTATTGATAAGCAATTATCGAGAGTGCAAAAACTGTGGCGAGAAGAACAAAGAGAAAATGGAAGTTTTATTGATAAGCAATTATCGAGAGTGCAAAAACTACACTATTCTTCAAATTTCTTAAAATAATGTTTTATTGATAAGCAATTATCGAGAGTGCAAAAACTTGGGAAATGTTGGGACGAACTTTTTTATTGTTTTATTGATAAGCAATTATCGAGAGTGCAAAAACTTCTTCAAGTTGCCCGATAGGTCTTTAGTGGTTTTATTGATAAGCAATTATCGAGAGTGCAAAAACTGGTTTCGTGTCCATATCTTCCACGAAGAAGTTTTATTGATAAGCAATTATCGAGAGTGCAAAAACCATCCTTTCTTAATTCGTTAACTCAATATTGTTTTATTGATAAGCAATTATCGAGAGTGCAAAAACTAAGCATCGAGTGAATATCATCGTGAGTAAGTTTTATTGATAAGCAATTATCGAGAGTGCAAAAACTTAATGTAGCATTTAATGTTTCATGTTCAAGTTTTATTGATAAGCAATTATCGAGAGTGCAAAAACTTATGCACAAAGAACGCTCCGAACGCTTCTGTTTTATTGATAAGCAATTATCGAGAGTGCAAAAACCTCAAATAGAGGTTTTTACATCCGAAATCCTTTGCTTTTGAGATATTTTTCTTCTAAAGTTGTAATATTTCTATTTTCAACTTCAAAATCTGAATCGTCATTCAGTATATCTCTCAATACATACAATAATACCATATCTTTATGCATTAGATAATAATATGTACGATTATAATCTCCTATAAAGTTACATACTCTAAAGAACGAATTTAAAACGTCGACTTTACTTTCCACTAATTTACATGGATAGTTTCTCTCGATGGACTGATAAAATGAATCGATATCTGGCAATTGTTGGAACCCGTTAAATGCGAGTACTATAGACTCTATATCTGTAAGATCGTAATAAGGTACAGCACGATAGTGTAATACAATTATTTTAAGTCGTCCTGTCTCTTGCGCTACATTTTCTAGTTTCTTGTAGAAATAATAAAATGCTTCGCTTCTAAAGATTGATTCTGGACTATTTAATACGATCCAGTGCATCTTACTGCTGTTTTCTACTCTTTGTTTTAGTAACGCTAGAAAACTATCTATTGTATCTTCTAGTTTTACAAAATAAGAAGGTACTTCTATCTCGTTATATATGTGATTTACGTCTATAAGATTTTTTACAATGTCATCAAAAGTTAAATCTTTAAGCGTTAGTGATATTCGATTATTATCTAATCCCATATTTTGATTTAATTTATTTTCTACATGAATTAATAGGTCGTTTACTTTATAGATTATATTATTAATCTCATAATCATCTTTATAATCACTTATTGCGTTAAATAGTAAGCTGTCCCGCTTATATTCAAATTGGTGGAGTATATCATGCAAGTTATCAATAAAAATAAAATCATTTTCATTTTTCGTTAATTTCTTATTATCGTATTCAATTTCGATGCCCACTTCGCCAAATAAGCTCACCTCTGATGGAGAGTAGGTACCATATGCTGCAAACCTTTTTAATATTTTATGGAACTCTCGTTTCGCTACATGGTCTCCCCCAACGAATATTAAAGCGTTATCAATGTCGAGTTCGTATGTCTGCCCTGAATAGCTAAAAATTAAAGATCTCGTCATATAATCACCAGCCTGTTCGTCCCAACCACAACTTCTTGATGCGCTTTAGTTCCGACTAAAATCTGCATATCTTTAAATTGATTTTCAGTGACATACATTAATCTGACTTGACCTTTTTTTGGTAGCTTTGATTTAAGTATTCTCTCGTACTTCTTTAAAGAGCTTCTATTCGGTAATGAACAATAATATATTGAATACTGTAACATTACAAATCCATTTTCGATTAGATGCTTTCTAAATACACGATAATGCCTTTTCTCTTCAGGAGTTTGAACTGGCAAATCAAACATACATAATAATCTCACTTGTTCGTACCTCACTCTCTCACCTGCTCTGTATATTATTTACTTGTATATCAAGTAATAATGAATAATCTTCATTTTCCATCGCTTTTATAAAGCTCTGTACGTAATCATGAATAGCTTGCATAATAAAGAATTTTTTATTATTAATCTTTATTTCATGATTTAAAAAATCGATAATTTCTAATCGAATGTCATATGTAAGATGTTCCTCAGGTTTTTTAAGTATATTTGTAATAATTAAATAGTCGACGATTGGTCTAAATGGTTCCATTAGATCATCTGCGAGATTATATGCGTTGTATTCATTTTTATGGAACACACCAAGTTCAGGTATTAACCCGAGTGCCGATACCGAACGTGCCATTTGAGCACGTATGATGGCATAACCGTAGTCTAAACAGAAATTTACAAAACTCGTATCTCTTCTTGAGAAGCCATTACCAAATAGGGAATTGAAATAGACTTTAGCAGCATGACCCTCACGGTTAGTCGAATCACCAATCATTATATTTTCTAGATAATCAATTAATATTTGACTTCGTTCACTATTCAATTCGATATCGACGTTTTGAAGCACTTGAATTTGATTCAATATTTTTTGATAAACAATTTCTTTCCACACCAGTTGCTTATCGATTTCTTTCCATTTTGCTTGCCACATCGCTCTTTTAGCAGATCTATAATATTGACCTTTACCTAGGTACATCCCTGTTGGTAAGTATTTATCGTCGCAAATGACAAGCGCAATATGATATTTTGAAAACGCTGACAAAATTTTAGAAGTGATAACTGTCTGATTCCCCTCTAAGATCACTGTTTCGATATCAACTAATGGAATTAAATAATCTTCATTATTCTTTCTAACAGAAAGATTATCTAATCTCAAACTCAATTTTTCTCCATCCTTGATAAAAACTGTTCTAAATCCCACATTTAATACCTCCTTAAATATATATACAAAAAAACCACCCTTACGGGTGGTGAATTCGGGATAAACCCTTATTTCTGCAGATTCTCGAATAATTGCTTATCAATAAATCATTCGCTTGCTCGTCAGCAAGGTAATAATTATTACAACTATATTATTACATACTTATAACATTTTGTAAACAATTATTCTAAAATATCTTTTAAAATTTCATCTTTTACTTCAAACTTATTACCAAGGACATCTACATGGTATTTTTTTAGAACGATTCCCTTTTTTACTCCTTTAATAAATTGTCCTCCTGACGAAACGTTTCCGAAAATAGGTAACTCTTCTTTTTTATCCCACTTTGTTTTTATGATGGGTTTTATTTCGAAATAATTAATATTAGTTTCGTTTCTAGAATGATACAACCCTGATATTTTCTCCGTCTCATTCTCTATCTCTACATAATCTTTTCTATACAGACTAAACTTAAATTCCGCGTCTTCAGGGACTCTTTCATTCTTTTTGATCTCTTCATATCTTTCTCTAGGCACACCATATTCATCCTCTTTGAACTTTAGGTCGTTATATTTTATGCCCATTAAATGATATGAATCTGTGTCTTGTGAATAATATACATCAGTTCTCCACGGTGATAGTGTGAGTAATGCGACTGTATTCTTACTATCTTTAGGTGAGATGTCGATGTGATTCCCTAATTTCTTGTATTTATATTTTAAAGAACGAATGACTGGCCCGTTATTCTTTTTAGAATATTTCGTCACACCAGGCACATTATACTTTTCACAGTATTGTAAGAATGGTGACTTTGGTACTTTCTTTACTTTTCCTTGTTGATCAGTAACTTCTATAGTATCTGAGAATTCTTCCGTGATTGCTTCTAGCTTTTCAAAAGTCTTCTCGTCAATTTCCTTTACCAGCAGCGAGTCTTTATATTTTACATACTCAGAGTACCCATCTGCTGTGTAAATATCTTTGATTTTTCCTATTATATCTCTTTCTATAACTTCTCTTTTATTTTTACCTCGTCCTTTTTCTACTGTATAACTTCTAGTTGAGTATATTGTCGCGTCACTTAGCTTTCGATTCGATTTACGGTCTACTTGATGCGAGAACTTTATTTCTGGGTATATTTTTGCTGGTATTAAACTTCTAATAAATTCTGCACTCTTATCTTCTTTTTCTTGGTTAATTGTTGATTCATTACCAAACATGAGAAGATAGTTACTTCTGTCATATAGATTCTTTTTCTTATACTCACTATATGGGATAATTGTACCTGTCACAGTATCGACCATTGATGCCTTACCTTCATTATCAACGTAGTATTCGTATCTCTCAGTTTTGACAAAAGGAGTAACTGCAATAAGAGTTGCATCGATTGCATGGTGATGATGTGTTTCACGATCTTTGTCAGCTAAGTTCCATTTTTTTCTTAACGTATGGGTAAATGCACCATTTACCACTCTTGTTTTCGTTTCTGTTTTATAGAAGAAACTCTGCACTGCGTTTAATACAATTCTACTTGCGTATCTCGTGTCATTTAAGTTTCTTGCTCTAAATTTTTTGGCAATTTCTGGATCGAAGATATTACGTTCTTCTAGCAGCAATGATTGTTTATATTTTTTATATTTATTAGAAAGTACCCATGCTTTATATTCATCATATGTACGATAGTTACTGAAGTCACCAGACATAAACGCATCATACGGTGAACGCTGGCCTTTCTTTTGGTTTGCTTCACTTGTTACTAAAACTTTGTTGTTAATAGAGTCATCTAAACTCACAGATAACGGGATAATATGATCTACTTCTACACGTTCAGTTAATAAATCTTCTGGCTGAATTTGCTGACCTGTATATGCGCATAAACCATCTTGCTCATAGAAGTAGTATAGTTTACTCGCAAAACGTCTAGAGGTTCTTAATTTTTCTTCGAACTTCTCTTCAGACCACCCTGATTTCTTCAGGAAATATTCTTTACTTTTATCTTTACGATTTTTATTCACTTTTTGGATTTCTCTGATTGTTTTCTTTTGATCATCTTCGTTTTTATCTCGAGGCATTTCAATAGTTACGTAATCAATGTTTTCTTTTCCATACTTTTTAACAAGTGCGTTGAGGACACGGAATGTTTGTCTTACTGATTTACTAACTGTAGGGTTGTAAATCTCTTCAAGCACTTCGTGAATTGGTAACGTATCTCTATCAGAGTATTTAGACCTTAAGTCGAATTTCAAGCCTAATCGTTCTAATATCGTGTTTTGCTCATCTGATGTGTGCTCTAACTCTGTAATTAATCTTTGTAAATTTTCTTTAGAGAAACTATGCCAAGAATTATTAGGTTTACATTTTCTAAGGTCATTAAAGTTTTCAGCTAAAAATTCTTTTAGATGATCGTCTATTTCATTACTTAACGAAAGCTCAAATGCTTCTCTTTCAGTATTTAATGTAATGAGAGATGCGATCTCTTCAATATGATCTAAGTCAATTTCTTTAATATCGAAACCACCCGCTTCAAGTATTAACCTCATATCGTTATATTCTTTCATCGTGTGAATTTCAGGTTTGTCGTTACTATTTAATCGCCAACCTTTTATATCATCCACTTCTACTTTTAACATTTTTGCGATGTTTCTTGGTCCGAATGTTTTTGGTCTATCATTCTCAAGTAATTCTATAATTTCTTGTTTCTCTTCGAATGTTAACTTTTCTTCTTCACGTGTTGTGATTCTTAGGTTGTTTAAATCGTTCAGCAAGTTGAATTTTTGAGCACTTGGTCCTAAGTTACTCGCACGTATTTTTCCTGTAAAATCTTTACCAATAAGTTGGTCAAATATATTTTCTGCAGGTTTTCCGTTTTCTTTATAATTTGCCCAACGTCCGTATGTACTGTTTTGTGCAGCATTCCCTGCCCATCATAATATGGACGTTTTCTATATATAAGTCCCGCATCTTCACGGTAGCCATCTTTTGTAAAGAAATCTAGAAATTTATCATCGATTTCATTATGATACTTTTGTTGTGTTTCTAAAATACGCTCTAACTCGTTTGCATAACTTGCAACATCAAATACGTTTAACTGATACTTACCTTTTTGGTTAATTCCTGTTCTTACACGTCCATTTTCTTTAAGACGTTCATATTGAATTTGACCTGGTGTCTTATCATCTAATTGTCTTAAGTTTTTAGTAACTGCTTGTTTAAAAGAGTCTTTATTATCTACTGATGATGTATCTAAATCTTCTGATGATAGATACGATACTCCACGTTTTTTTATGATATGTAAGATCACTTTACGAATTTCTGGTTTACTCAACTCTTCAGTTAAACCTTTCACACGTAACGAGTAAGGGCATACATTAATAAGCGCTTTGTCATTTTCAAATCCTTTATCATCTAAGTATCTTTTTGCATCATCTAAACGCGTCTTTCTTCTACGAATTAAGCGACGTCCACCACGAGAATCTCTACGTTCTTTGTTGTTGTCACTGTTTCTCGCATCGAATATTCTAGCACCGAGTTCGATAATCCTACCGCTATTCGTTTCGATTATAGAATATCCAACACTTGCAATACCGATGTCTAAACCTATACTATACATAATTTCACCTCGTAATTTTTCATATTACTAATAATTATACCAATTAACGACAAAGAAACCAGTATTCATAATAGAATACTGGTTCCTTTGTTCCCCTATTCCCCAAACAAATCTCCAAAGTTTTCGCCACCGAGGCTTTCTACTACTTTAGATAGTTCGTTTAACTTCTCTCTGAATGCTTCTGATGATTTCAGCTGTTCAGGCAGTTCGTTTACACGTACAAATTTTAGCTCGTCCGCAGCTTTTTTATACACTTCAACTTCTAGTTTACTTGACGGATATTCCGCCTCTACTTCTAGCTTGTAGTGCACATTTTCATCCGTTAGTGAAATGACGATTTCTAACTCGTCTTCTCCGCCTGAAACTCCTTCGTTAAAAAGTTTAGACTCTAACTCGCTTTCTATGATTAGAAAGTTGTTATTGTCCGCTTCCTTTACAGAAATATCAAAAAGAATGTCTTCTAACTCTCGGAGTAGCCCTCTGACTTTTCGTCTATTCGTTAATTGTTCACTCATAATGATGCCTCCTTTTTATATTCCCCTCTCTTATTATTATACCAAATTTTACATATTGATTATATTTTTAAATGTATAGTTTATTCACTCTGATATAATATAATTAAAAGTTTTTAGAGGTGGATTATGAAGAAAATAATTTATGTAATGATGTTATTTACACTTGTTTTAGTCGCATGTAGCAAAACTCCTGTTCCCATTCAAGACAATATGGTCGAACGAAAGGATAATTCGAATGTTGAAGAATTCGATGAATCATCTAAAGATGACTCAAACAAAGATGATTCTGTAGAGGATTCAAAACAAGAAGAAAAGAAAGTCGAACCGTTAATTAAAAGAGAAGAACTTACTAGAAACCAGATTCTCGCAATGACTTGGTTTGACCAAATCCCTATTAAGGATGACAATTATATATTGCCAGATGCAAATGATGTCATTCAAAACAAATATACATATGAGTTGTATATGCCAGATAGAAGTATTGAGTATAAAGAATTAACAGGGGTTAAAAAGATTGGACTCATTCCATATATTAATCGTGGATCATTTGATTTGGCCTATCCTTATGAAGTCGATATATATTTAGTTCTTCCTAAGCCCAATTCGCATGGTGATGCTTACTTTTCCATTGGTGAGGAATATGTAGTTTTAGTAACAACTCAGGAAGCGCCATTATATAAATATACGAAACCTAGTGAACATGCTCCTGCTTTAGCTTCAGAATATCGTATCGATGATTTATATGAAAAATATAAAGACGATGAACGCGTCATAGAACTTTCAAATATGTTTGAAGAGTATCATGAACGTGATGAGTATTACAAAAACAATCCTGAAGCTGACCCACATAATAAGAATTAAAACAAGCCCTACACCTAAAATATAGGTGTAGGGCTTAATTTTATGCAATCTGCCATGGATACGGATCTTCTAATGCGTTCCAGTCTTGTTCCATTTCTTCTGCATTGATTAGGCATTCATCTAATTGTTTTGTGATTGCTTCTTTGTCTAAGTCGATTCCAATGAATACGAGTTCGTTTCTTCTGTCTCCGTATTCTGGGTCCCACGTTTGTGCCATTTCTCTATTTTCTGCTAATATTTGACGACGTGTTTCTGTAGGCATCGCTGCTACCCAGTAGCTCACTGGTTCGATTCCAACACTTCTACCTGCTTGTGATACCATGATTGCAAAGTCATTTCTTGACGCGAGCCATGCGAGTCCTTTTGCACGTACGATGTTTTCTGGCATTTCTTGTAAGAAGTCGTCAAAGCGTTTTGCGTTGAATGGTAATGTGCGTTTATATACGAAACTTGAAATACCGTATTCTTCTGTTTCTGGTGTATGGTTTTCATGTCCCATTTCAAGCTCTCTTAACCATCCTGCGGATGATGCTGCTTTTTCATAGTCAAAACGTCCGGTATTTAATACTTTTTCTAGTGGTACTTCTGCATTCACTGTTTCGATAATTTCTGCTTCAGGCTGTAACGTACGAATTGTTCGTTTTAATTGTGATAACTCATCTTCAGATACTAAATCTGTTTTATTTAAAATAATAATGTCACAAAACTCGATTTGGTCAATGAGTAAATCACTCACTTCACGTTCATCGACTTCACTCATTCCTTCTTGACGATCAAGTAGGGTTTCTCCTGAATTATAGTCATTCCAGAATCGATATGCGTCTACTACTGTGACCATCGTATCGATGTAAGTCGTTTTTGTTAAGTCGATACCGAGCGCTTCATCGACATATGAAAACGTCTGTGCAACTGGGACAGGCTCACTGATTCCTGTAGATTCGATTAAAATGTAGTCGATATCTTGTTTAGATAACTTCTCAATTTCTACGAGTAAGTCCTCGCGTAATGTACAACAAATACATCCGTTAGAAAGTTCTACAAACTTTTCATCTGTACGACTTAAGCTACTTCCATTCGCAATTAAGTCTGCATCGATATTAATTTCACTCATATCGTTTACGAGTACTGCTACTTTTAAGCCTTCTGTATTGTTTAAAATGTGGTTCATTAACGTTGTCTTACCTGCACCAAGGTATCCACTAAGTATTGTTACTGGTATTCTTTTCATTTATAAATCTCCTAAATCGTAATTGTTACGTTCTATATAATAACATGTTTGAAAATTTTAAGTCAATGTTTCGACACTCATTAAAAAAGCCTTACACTACTTCGTAGTATAAGACCTATCTCTTTTAATTATTCGCTTGTTTTAAGTAACTATTCATGAGTTCGACTAATTCTGTTGCATCGTACCCGACTGCGATATTTGCGTTTACGTTAATTCCTGGCAAGCCCATATTTTCGTTTGCTTTTGCCATCTTTTTAGCAAAATCTGACAGATTGCGTAGTGTCTCATCTGGATTTTTTAATTGAACATTCACGAATTGCTGTCCGCTCATTTCAGCATGTTGAATTTGACTGACTTCACTCCATTCAATTAACTGATCATTTGTCGCCATGAGTGATGAATAATCGTAAAATCCTTTGTCGTTAATAACGAGTAACGTATCTCCTGAACGGTACATTTTAATCGTAGCAATTAGACCCGCGATAGAAAAACCAATTCCTGCTCCACCGATGATGGATAGTAATAAGCTTTCTTTATTTAAACCATAGAGCAGTATAAATACGCTTAGACCGATAAAGGCAATCGAGAATAAGATTAGCATCGTTACTTTCTTTTTGCTCTTTTTAATGACAATTTCTCCCATAAGATTCACTCCTTTTAGCTGATAAAAAATATTTACCCAAAGAGTGTTGAAAAATAACATTAATAAAAAAGACTGTAGATTAAATCTACAGTCTAATAACTTACTATTTAAAAGTTTTTATTTGATTTATCTATCAAATCTATCTTGGTCTTTTTCTACATTAACATTACCATCCGTTTGAACGTCTAGTTCTTCACGTCTAACGTTGTCTTCAAAGTGTTCAGTATCTGTAACACGACGTTTACCTACTTCTACTTCTTCAGTGACTACTGATTTTTTATCAACGTCTACTTGTTCTTCTGTTAATGGAATAGAGTAATCTTCGTCATGGAAGTCTCCATCTTTAGCTTCTCTACCGTCTTCAACTTTATGGCGCTCAATTACAACTTCGTCATGTTCAACTGGAACGTCAATTGACTCTCTGTCTTCAACTACGTTTTTAGAAACGTTTACTTGACCACTTTCAACTTCACGTTTATTAACGTCAAGTTGCTCTTCTTTTAATTCAACATTTTGTGTGTCAGCGTCTGCTACGCGGCTACGGTCATTCACGTCTCTATCTTCATAAGCACCACCAACTGGTGCTGCGCCATCTACTGCGTTAGCTTCTGAAACATTTCCACGTTCACCGTCTACTACAACGAGCACCTTACCTGCATCAATATCTGAACGGTAATCTGCTAACACATCGCCGTCTTGTCCAACACGATGTTCATAGTCATCTTCAACTGTAAATGCATTTACAATTTTGTCCCAGAATGACTCGTCTTCATGGTTTACACCATTTGCTCCTTCTGCTGAAGTAACGTCTACACCTGAATTATTTACAAATGTATTACGTGTTGATTCGTTTGCTACTAATCTAATTTGGTCTTCTCTGTAACCTTCTGCTTTTAACCCTTTAACTGCTTCTAATGCTTCTTCTGATGAATTATAACTTCCTTGTACAAAACTCATTATAATCTTCCTCCTATGTTTACCTTGATGGTAATCATTATTTTAATTGTTAAGATTATATGCCTATCGTATGTTGTTAATTAAAGTATGCCCGTTTAAATTTTTCTTAAACATCTTTTTTTAATTTTTCTAATTATTCTCCCTCAACAAGTAGTTCTTCTGCTAGCTCTACAATGTAACGAAGTTTGTTCCACTGTTCTTCTTCAGTGAGTAAATTACCATGGTGCGTTGAAGCGAAACCGCATTGCGGTGATAAGCAAATTTGTGATTTCGGTATAAATTGACTCGCTTCTTCGATTCTTTCTTTTATTGTTTCTTTGTCTTCAAGTTCACCGTGTTTAGAGGTAAATAATCCAAGCACTACTTTTGGACCATCGTTCGGAATATAATCTAGTGGTTTAAAGTCTCCGGATCTGTCATCATCATATTCTAAGAAGAATCCATCGACTTTCTCTCTTTTAAATAATGTCGGTGCGATTTTTGCATAACTGCCTTCGAATGCGTATTTTGAACGGTAGTTACCACGGCATAGATGCGTTGTGATGACGAGATCATCTGGTTTTACTTCTAAAATAGAGTTCACGACATATAGCGCTAGATCAATTGCTTCTTGTCGACTTAATTCAGTATCTCCCCATAAGTAATCTTCTGCATTAAGTCCTGCGATGTACACATCGTCAAATTGTAAGTAACGACAACCCGCTTCATAAAATGCCTCGACTGCATCTTGATATGTTTTTATAATATCGTCTGCATAGTCTTTAATATTTGGATAGATAGACTTATCACGAATACCTTCGTTAAATAGTTGGTTCGGGCTTGGGATCGTTTGTTTTGCTACTGCACGTCCGTTTACTATTTTCTTAAACAATTTAAACTCTTCGACGTGAGGGTGGTTTTTGTTAAACGAAATTTTACCGTTATTTCGAATGTTCCACGCTTCTGTAACTTCACCGACGAACGTGTATCCTTGTTCTGGCTCGTACCCTTCGACACCGTTTAACTGTTCTAAAAAGTCTGTGTGCCAAAATCGTCTTCTGAATTCTCCATCTGTGACTGCTTTTAACCCTACTTCGATTTGTTTATCGACAACTTTTTCAATTTCTTCTGTTTCTATTTTAAATAATTCTTCTTTAGAAATATTGCCTGCTTTAAAATCTTTTCGTGCGTTATGAATACGTTCTGGTCTAAGTAAACTTCCTACGTGATCTGCTTTGAATGGTCCTTTTGTCATATTAAACATCTCCTAATTTTTAATTTAATTTTTCTTCAACTCGTTTTTCATCATGTCACTTTCGATTTTAATCGCCCCATTTTAAATAGCTGCCAATAAAAAAACGTCCTTTGAATTATACAATTCAAAGGACGCTATATACGTGTTACCACCTTACTTTATGCATTTCTTGCGAAATACACCTCACAGGTACGGCGTAAATATACGCTTATACCCTGGCTTTGTAACGGAAGCAACCGATTAACTCTTACTTTAAAGTTCGAATCAATGCTTTAGAGGCCATTTTCAAAATAATTCCAACCGTCTTTTCTCACCAACCAAAGACTCTCTGTAACGTCTTCGTTACTTTTACTTTCCTCATCAACAGCTTTAATTTATTGTTGTGAATAACTATATCACACATTAAAAATTAAAATCAATACAATTTTTAAAATTATCTGAAAATTTATTATTCAGTTACTGGATACGCTCTTTTATAACTTGATATATCTTCTTCTAACGGTATCTCGTCTCTACGCGCGCGTTTTGCTGCAATAAAGAACGCTGCTGTTAATACAACTGTTACAACAGTCGCACCGATATACGACACGTTCATTGGTAAGTTAAATCCGATTTTGGCGTTTAAAATATAAGTCGTCGTCGCCATTAACATAAATATACCTGGAATGAGTGCAATCCAGTAGTTTTTCTTACTGACAAATAAGTACATCGCTCCAACAAATAGTGCGATGACTGCTGTCGATTGGTTCGCCCATGAGAAGTAGCGCCATAATATATTAAAGTCCATTTGTGTTAAAGCGATTGAAATGACGAACATCGGTAAAGCGATCATTAGACGTTTACTAATTTTAGATTGCCCAATGTTAAAGTAGTCTGCAATGATCATACGTGCACCACGGAATGCAGTGTCTCCTGACGTGATTGGTAAAATGATTACCCCTAAAATTGCGAGTGTTCCACCAACTGCCCCTAACATCGTGGTTGCGATTTCACTTACGACAACTGCCGGTCCACCTGAAGCGAGTAATTCGTTTAAATTTTCACCTGTGAATAAACTCATACCTGCTGCTGCCCAGATCATTGCGATAATTCCTTCTGCGATCATCATACCATAGAAAATTTTACGACCTTGGCCTTCTTTTTCAGTCGTACGCGAAATAATTGGTGACTGAGTTGCGTGGAATCCAGATAACGCACCACATGAAATCGTTAAGAATAATAACGGGAAAATCGGAAGATTTCCCGGATGTAAATTTTGTAGTGTGATTTCTGGGATCGGGGCACCTTTTATAATTAATCCGCCACCAATACCAATCGCACTGATGAGAAGTAATAGACCGAAAATCGGGTAGAATCGCCCGATGATTTTATCGATTGGTAACAGTGTTGCTAAAATATAGTACGCAAATATCAGTACTAAAATAACTGTTAACGCAATCTTTCCATTCATTAAATTGTATAGTAAGTCTGCAGGTGCGGATACAAACACTGTTCCAACGAGCACTAATAGCAATAACGAAAACGCGTTTACGACGTGCTTCATCACTTTTCCTAAAAATTTACCTGCAAGCTCTGGTAAATGTGCACCACGGTTACGAATAGAGATCATCCCTGTTAAGTAGTCGTGTACACCACCAGCAAAGATAGCACCGATGACGATCCAAAGGAATGCAACCGGCCCGTAAAGCGCGCCCATAATCGGACCAAAAATAGGACCGACTCCTGCGATATTTAATAACTGTATAAGAGAGTTTTTTCTCGTATTCATCGGCACATAGTCGACACCGTCACTATGCGTATACGCAGGTGTCGGACGTTCTTTAGGCATAAACACGCGTTCAACGTATTTACCATAAGTAAAGTAACCGATAATTAATAAAACTATACTCACTAAAAATGTAATCATATTTTGTCTCCCTTTCTGAAGTTTTATAAATCTAGTATATCGAATATACAATAATAAAGATAGCGTTTTCAAGAAAACGTTTTTATAGATTCATATTAAAAATCACCTCTATTTTCATAGAGGTGATTCCATATTATTATCCGTTAATTTTGATTTTAAAAATAAATGCTTTGTCTGTCGTTTCAACTTTATATTGCTTATTGTAATTATCTAATAAACTACTCACGATATATAAGCCGAGTCCATTACTCGTCTTCTTGTTGATATCAAATTTCACATCAAATATCCCGTCAGTATTTAGCGCTTTAACATTTTTATAAGTGTTTTCGATAAAGAACCATTCATTACCGACACCGATATTAATCTCACCGTGATCGTCGGTATATTTGACTGCGTTACTCACTAAGTTTGACATAATCATTGTTAACGCCTGATGGTTAATATATATCGTCTCGTCTTCTACTCGATTACTAATTGTAATATTTTTTTGTTTTGAAATCACACGATATTTATCTAAAACGTTTTGTAAGACGTCGTTAATTAAAATTTCCGCTTTATCTTCCTTTAAATGATCGACAGATGACAACGATAAAATTTGCGTGATGTTTTGTGAAAGTTCATCTGTAATTTCAATACAATTCGCGATATATTTATCTCTATCTTTGTATTTCCCGATGTTATACTGCATGTTCTCGAGTATAATTTTAAGACTTGCGAGTGGTGTTTTTAACTCATGAGATGCGCCTCTATAAAAGTCATACTTTAACGCTTCTAATTTTAAAATTTCTTTGTTTTTAACTTCTAAATCGTCTATCGACTGTAGTAGCGTAAAATACAATTCGTTAATTTGTCTTTTTAAATCTCCGATTTCATCGTTTGACGTAACTGCTAACGATGCACTTTTATCGAGCAACATCATATCGTCTGTGACAGATTTTATTTCTTCTATATTATTTTTAATAAACTTTGCATAAACGAGTGCAACAATTACAGATACGATTAAAGATAACAGTAGTGAATACGGCAGAAACTTAAAGCTTAAATCTCTTGCATCCTTTTGCATATTTGCGGTTGATATAAACTGAACGTCTAGATTTTCACCACTATTTAAAGTAATTGTACGCTCTTCGATGATAAGTGAGTTATTACTACTCGTCGGATCGATGCCAACGTCTTTGTTAATCTCTACAGCATTGTTATTGTGATTACCTTTTAAAGCGACTTTAATTTCACTATTCTCCGAATAGAAATTTAATGATTCTTGGACATAGTAGAGTGACTGGCCATTTAAATTCTCTGATATTTCGTCTGCTTTACTATAAATTTCATCTTTTCGACTTTCTAAATATGGTTTTGGGAAAATTAAAAAGACAAATAGATGAATGAGTAGCGTAACGACTAATAGAACTGAAAAGATTTGTATAAACATTTTAGGAAATATCTTCATAAAGTTATTGTCTCTCCAGTCTATAGCCGACATTACGTATCGTTTTAATACAGTCGAGCTGTAGTTTCTTTCGCAACTCTTTAATGTACACATCAATCACGCGGTCATAGGGGGCGTCGTCGGTATCTTTCCATACGTTATCTAATATTTGCGACCGCGTTAATGCATTACCTTCATTGATGAGTAAACACTTTAATATCTCTAATTCTTTCGGATTCACGTCAACTGGCTCGCCGTTTACTGTTGCTGTGTAACTTGTGAAGTTCACTTCTGTATCACGATACTCAAAACTTTCTACGTTACTATAATGTTTTTTAATGAGCGCATCGACTCTTACTTTTAATACAGGTAAGGAGAATGGTTTTTCGATATAGCCATCTGCAAAATGTGTAAACGCATCGATCTTATACGCTTCATCGTTAAAAGCTGTTAACATCAAGACAGGTAACGTGCTCATTTTTCTTATCTCTTTTAACACGTCTAAGCCGTTCATGACTGGAAGTTGGATGTCTAGTATAACGAGCTTTATATCACGGTTAAATAATTGTAGAGCTACTCCACCATCTTCAGCTTCTATCACAGTGTAGCCAAATTCAGATAAATACTCCGCGATGCCTTCTCTTATTATTTTGTCATCTTCAACAATGAGTACTTTCATATGATCTCCTTACCCAATACTTGTATTCTCTTATTTCGTATCTATAAGCAGCTCTTTCGGGTTCTTTTTAAGAATATTTATAGAAGCAATGATGACTGATACGAGTAACACGATAGACATAAAGATTACGACGTAAACGATTGATTCAGTTAATATATTAACATCTAAATGCGTTAAAGTTCTATTAAATCCATCGACTTCCGCACCGCCACCTAACTGACTAGATGATGATTGTGACTCGATTTGTTTTTGGATATCGCCAGATACTTTGCTTAAGATTTTTTCACCGAATATCTGAGCTGTGTATTTTGCGATAATCGTTGAGGCAATAAATGCAGGGATTGATATAAATATCACTTCAAAAATAAGTTGCATTAGTATTTGACCTTTAGAAATCCCTAACGATAATAGTATCGCAATTTCTTTTCTTCTGGCGTTCATCCATAAGAATAATAGTAATGACACGATGACACCAGCAAATATAAGTGAACCGATAAACAACGTGTTCGCAATGCTGCTAATATTTGAGATTGACTCTTCTAACGCTGGGAAGTTTGACGTACTCTTAACTAAACTATACATACTCCAGTTGATGTCGAGTTTTTCAAGGTCTTTAACGACCGTTTCTAAACTCGTATCTCCTTTAACGAAGAATGTCGCATCTTGATATACTGCAGTGTCTTCAGTATTTCCATACACTTTAGCTGCTGTATTTAAATCTGTCATTATCGTATTTTGATATAATTCTTGGGGTGCTGTTACTGGTCCATTGTTCTCTCCATCAAACAATCCGATGATTTCCGCTTCTACAGTTTCATCAGCGCCTTTTTCGTTATCCGCATCATACACGTTAGATTTAATTTTAATTGTATCTCCGACTTTTAGATTATTCTTTTCAGCGAGTTCTTTATGAAGGATGACTTTACTCACGTCTCCATCTTTTAAATGCTCACCTTCAACAAGTTTATAACTTTCAGATACAAATTTAGTTTCTTTAGATGAATCATTTACCCCTGTTAACATGACTGTACGCTTAAAGTATTTTGCACGGTCACTCGACGGATCGACTTTTGTTTCAGGCGTTTCGATAATATCATGGTCTGCTAAGTCTGCGACACTGTTAATTCTTTTAACGTAGTGATCGATACTTTTTACTTCTGATATCTTCTTAATATCTTCGCCTTTAATATTACCCCCACCTCTAGGTGTACCTGGGTTCACTTGTCGGTTAATTTCCATAATAAAACTATTCATGACGTTTCCAAACGTCTCTTCAGATGCTTTTTCAGTAGAATCTTTAATAGATAAACCAATTAAAGATAGTGTCGTCATTATTAAAATGACACTCATTATAATTAAACTTTTTAATTTCTTTCTCGTCACATAGTGAAAGGCGTTTTTTATCATTTTCTTACCTCCCTATCGACACGTTGAAGTGTTTTTTGTTTCAGTTCTAATACGACGTCTGCCGCTTTTGCGACCTCTCTACTATGTGTAACAACGATGACACACTTATCTCTTTTGATTGCGAGTTCTTTTAGTACTTCGATAATATCTAACGCTGTATTGTCATCTAAGTTCCCAGTTGGTTCATCTGCTAATATAACCGGAGCTTTTGATACTAGCGCACGTGCAATCGCTACACGTTGTTGCTGACCACCTGAAAGTTTCAATACGTTTCTTTTTACTTCATTTGGACTAAGTCCTAGTTCTAATAATATGTCTGATGACGCTTCTTTGTTCACTAAACGAATGTTTTCAAGTGGGGATAAATAATCGATTAAATTATAATTTTGAAACACTAACGATATATGGTCTTTTCTATGCTTTGTGTACCCGGCATTTTTAATATCTTCACCGTCAAATAATATTTGTCCACTCGTCGGTTCATCGAGCCCAGCAAGTAACGACAGTAACGTCGACTTACCTGATCCAGATTTACCGACAATTGCGTAAAATTTTCCTTTCTCAAATGTTTCAGTTACATTCGATAATACTTTTCCTTTACCGCTTTTATATTGATACGATACGTTTTTTATCTCTAATATGCTCATAATAATCTCCTAACTAATTTTTGATAATAGCTCTTTTGGCGTTTTAACGAGAATCATTAACGATGCGATAACTACAGATATCGCTATAATTACAATCAACAGTCCATAACTCATTACAAATGTAGATAACTGATACGTCATTTCTATTTGTAGTTCACTCTGTACTAACTGATTCTCAATAATTTTCCCTACAACAAAATAGCTAAAGATAAACGACAACACGAGTGCCGGTATAGATATAATAAAAAGTTCTGCTAAAAACTGCGTAATAATTTTAAACTTACTAACACCAATCGAAAGTAAAATCGCAATTTCGTAAATGCGTTCTCTGATAAAGAATGTGAGTACGAGTGATAACACTAAAACTCCACCGACTAATATCGAATACGCCATAAGCTTAATCATGTCATTTATACTTCCGTAAGATTCAATCACATCTTTAAATGGATCGTTTTTTTCTTCAAAGTAAAACTCCGCACTAAGCACACTCGACTTTTCTAACGTTTCTTTTAACTTTGCTGGTTCTTTTGTGAACATCTCTAATTCATTCACAACTTCACTATCATCTAATCCAAGCGCACGCTGACTTGTTTTGTAATTCATAAACACTGTGTTTTCACTAAAATCAGATGTTAAACCTGTATATTGTTCTTGTTTTTTACCAGAGAAAATCCCTTTAATTTTGAACGTGTATGGTTCATGTGCTTTCTCACTGTTCGTTTCAAACATTTCTAACTGAATCTCATCATTCACTTTTAAGTTGTTTTCTTTCGCAAGTGCTTCGTGGATTAAAATACCATTCTCATCGTTCTCACTTAAGTTTTCACCCGCTTCAATAGTGAACGCGCCACTTTGAAATAACTCATGACGTTTCACATCCTGAACCGCTTCAAACGCGAGCACTTTTCTAAACTCACTCGGTAAATCCTCTCGCATCACCGTCTGAGCAGCTTCAATCACCTTTAATCCTTTAGGTTTCGCGAGCCCTTTATATTTAGAAACAATCTCTTTATCACCTTCTACAGAATCAAACTCTGATCTTAAAAAATCACCGCCGTCTTTTTTCATCACCACTAGAGAAGAGCGAGATGACTTCTCAAGAGACGACTTCAATTGATTTGTCGTATATAAAAAGTTCAAACAAGAATATAAACAAGATAGAACGACTGCTAAAATTAAAAGCAAAATCACCGTCCGTCTCATCTTTCTCGTAACATACACCCATGCATTCCTTAACATCACAAACCTCCTTCAAACTTTTACAAGTTTATAATACAACCCATTTATAAAACGTATATGAAATGAAAAATAAAATTTTGGAAATAAAAAAGCACTCTCCTAAAATAGAAAGTGCTTGATTAATCATTATAAATGTATATCCTTGTATATTTAATTTTATAAATCAGAGTACTAATCAAAAGAATTATATTTATTTTCTTACATCAATCAATTCGAATCGTTCACAAACAAGGAGCATGCCTTCTGAAAACTCATGGCCGATAGCACCGAGTTCTTTTTTAAAGAATTTCTCATGCTCATCCCACCAATATTGGTAAGTTCTATCTCCTTCACCTTCCGCAATCGCAAATTCTTCACTGACCTCATTCATTGGAGTTATAGTCACTTCAACTGTTTTGATAATTGCTACGGGCTCATTTTCACTGTTCAAAATAATGCTGTAATCCTCTGTTGTAGGCAGAGGTTCGTTTTCGATTTCATAAAATACACGTCCTGAACAAGTTGCGGTTTTAATACCATCTACCACTAACTGTGCAAGAGTGTCAGGATCATCCCCAAATTGCAATGCACTCACTGATTTAGGCTTTTCTTGATTTTTCCAATAATCATTCCAATATTCTTCACTTACTTTATTCATGATAGACCACTCTTCTCATAAAATAATATTCATTGTAATTAAATTTAATTATATATACTATGATAAAAAGTCACAATGATGTAAATTTAAATAGCTAATTCATTAAGGAGAACTAAAATTGGACATTAAATTAAAGTGGGTATTGCTTATAATTATAGCAATTTTATTACTCACATTATTTATTTATAAAGTAAACAGTCCTTCTACTAAAACATTCACTTCATCCAATGGACGTGAAGGTGAATACATGATTTACCCGGTGAGTAATTCTAAAGGCATACTATTATGGTTACATGGTGACGGTGCTTTTGAATATCAGAATCCAAAGTCAAAAGAGTATTTAGAAGGTTCAAAAGGGATTAAACATGTGGCAAAAGATAAAAATTTAACTCTAGTCGTTCCTAAAACACCTTCAACAAAATATGATACGTGGTGGGAAGAAGGAGATCTTAATTCAGATTATCTTATTGAATTAATTCAGTCTCTTCCGCACCATAATAATCTTTGGATAGGTGGATTTTCAGGTGGTGCCGAAATCGCATCTTACTGGCTAATCGAAAAGCTTCAAAAGGTAGATATTAAAGAAGGAGGCGCAGTTCTTTTTGGAGGCGGCGGTTCTCCAAAAGTTGAAAATATAAGTGAGCGTATTCCAAAAGATGAAATTATACCGGGCGACTTCCCTATTTATTGGATTGTCGGAGAACATGATACTGGCGACAGCAAAGAACATCCTTTTGACGCTTTAACTGCAAGTAAGGAAGGAGAAGAATTTTATAGAGAAAACGGTTGGGAAACACATATTATTATATTGGATAACTACGGTCATTTATTAACCAAAAATAATGAAGGGAAATATGGCGAGTTTCTAGACGAAATAATACCAGAACGTTAAATAAAAACAAGCACTCCTCGATTCCTCGAGAAGTGCTTTTAAATTTCATATGAATACAAATTGCTATGCAATTTGTGTACTGGACTTGTAAGCAAACAAGTTTGCCACTTTTCCACCTAGATTAACTTTGCATAAAAATATTTGAACATCGACAAACCGTCACTATGAAAATTAATTTGTAACACTAATGTGAATTAACTGTTTATATAATCATAAAATATACTTAATTAGTGATTTCTTCAATATAGATAAGACCATCGAATTGTTCTCTAGGGTTCAATTCATATTCTATAAAACCTTCGTCGTAAGCATTGTATCTATTATTTAATAGCTTATGTTGTTCTAGATTTATAAATAATGGACTTTCCTGATAATAAGAAAGTTGTGCTTCTAAAAATTTTTCATCAGTTATTTTTTCTAAATCTTCATTGTTTAAATAAATTGAAGAAAAGTTTTCAGCACTGTTAAAATACGTCCCAATAACAAAGGTTTTTAAATTAGATTGATTTAATAAGTAACCTAAAGAATAATGATCAGTAGGTCTAGATATTTGTCCTTCTTCGCTAGGAATATTTATTTTCCCAGGATTTTTTAAGGCATGCCAATTATGAACCCATACTATTACCTTATTTCCTTCTTTAACTAAGTTATTTATTTTTTCATACATGCCTATTCCTCTGCGTGAAAAATAATCTTGATTAGGATTAGTAATCTTTAAACCTGTTAAATATTCTTTAGATAAAGGGTTCTGTAGCACATCAATTCTGTGATTTATAAATTTTTTTGAATGAGGGTCCAAATCTTCATAACTGCTACTATTTTTAAGGTTTTTATAAAAATTAAGATAACTATCAACTTCGTCGTAATCAATATATTCTTCATCATTAAAAATCATTCTACTAGTGAATTCTCTAAGTTTAATTTCTTTATTTTTAAAGTCCTCTGCATTCTCTATATTACTCTTTTTTATATCTTGGTAAATATTTTCTAACAAATGTGTATTATCTGTTGTTTGATTATAAACAGTAGGTACCCAATCTATACCTTCTACAGATAGTTCATTATTCCAATGTTTTTTAAAGAGACTCGAAAAATTGGGTTGTGTATATTTTTCCATAACACTTTCATTTCTGACTATATCTAAATTACTCTCATCATAGAAATTTAAATAATATTCCAATTCTGCACTAGACGTTTCTAAACCAACAACATTATAGTCACCGTCTTTTGTTAATTGTGTTATTAATTTTATAAATATCTCGTCTATGTCTGAAGATGCATGAGTTGGTTCTGCGAGCACGATTACCTCATAATCTTCTATAGTATCAACTATATTAGAAAGGTCAGAGTCTAAATTATAAACTCCATTCTCTTCATTAGATGCACATCCTAATAGAAATATAGGAAAAATAAATATCAATAAATATCTCATTTTATAATTTCCACCTTTGTTTTAATATTTTCAAAAATTTTATCATGAGAAACAATAATAGTAGTCCTG
>NZ_MBFG01000012.1 GCF_001696685.1 Nosocomiicoccus ampullae | reverse complement strand
ATTTGTATTCTCTCCCTGTTAATTTTTGTTGGTAACTAAATTATAACAGAGAATGCGATGGCTCTTTTTTCTATTTTACACAATTATATGGACGTAACGCCACAAAGCAAAAAACGGCGTGCACTGCACGCCGTTTTATTATTGCTCGTTATTTTCTTTTTCTTTTAAAGCCGCTTCAACTAATCCTTTAAATAATGGATGTGGTCTAGTAGGTCTTGACTTAAATTCTGGGTGGAAGACTGCACCGATATAAAACGGATGTTCTGTAATTTCGATAATCTCTTTATATTTACCATCTTCACTCATTCCACTGAATGTAAGTCCTGCGTCTTTAATATTTTCTTCGTATTCGTTATTGAATTCAAAGCGGTGACGATGACGTTCGCTTATATCTTTCACACCATACAGTTTTGAAGCGAGTGTGTCCTCTACTACGACTGAGTCATAGCTTCCAATTCTTAATGAATGTTCACGGTCAAGTAGCTCCGCATCTTCACTCATTAAAGTAATGATTGGATCATGTGTTGTTGGATCGATTTCTGTAGAGTTCGCATCTTTCATACCTAAGATGTTTCTCGCCGCTTCAATTGCCATTAACTGCATTCCTAAACTAATTCCAAGTACTGGTTTACCTGTTTCACGTGCGTAACGTAACGTTTCAAGTTTACCTTCAATACCTTGATCTCCAAATCCTCCTGGAACGACGATTCCGTCTAATCCACCGAGTATTTCATCGACATTTTTATCCGTTACGTCTTTTGCATAAATCCAGTCGATTTCAATTTCTGTTAACTCTTCAAATCCTGCATGGTTTAAAGATTCAACGATTGAAAGATACGCATCTTGAAGTTCGACATACTTACCGACGATACCGATTTTCACTTTTTGATTTAAGTTGCGGATGTTTTCTAATACTTGTACCCAGTCGTCTAAGTTTGCTTCACGTTTACTCTCTAAACCTAATGTTTTAAGGACGATATCATCCATGTTTTGATCTTGTATACTTAACACGATGTTATAAATTGTGTCTTCATCTTTTGCTTCGATGACGTTTTCTACACTGACGTCTGAGAATAATGCGATCTTGTTACGTAAGTCTTCTGTCATTTCATACTCTGTACGTACGACGATCATATCTGGTTGAATACCTAAACCACGTAATTCTTTAACACTATGTTGCGTCGGTTTAGTTTTCATTTCGCCTGCTGCTTTAATATATGGTAGTAACGTACAATGAATAAACATGACATTTTCTCTACCGAGTTGTGTTCTTAACTGACGAATAGCTTCAATAAACGGTAATCCTTCGATGTCACCTGTCGTTCCGCCAATTTCAGTAATGACGATTTCAGCATCTGTCTTTTCACCGTTACGTAACATTCTCGATTTAATTTCGTTTGTAATGTGAGGAATGACTTGTACAGTTCCTCCAAAGTAATCTCCGTTACGCTCTTTTCGTAACACTTCTGAATAAATCTTACCTGCTGTAGCGCTTGAGTATTTGTTTACTGTAATGTCGATAAATCGTTCATAGTGTCCTAAATCTAAATCCGTTTCTGCACCATCATCTGTGACAAAAACTTCCCCATGTTGAAACGGGCTCATTTCACCTGGGTCAACGTTTAAGTATGGATCAAACTTTTGAACTGTTACTTTAAATCCACGTGCTTTTAAAATTCTACCGAGTGATGCAGCCGTAATACCTTTACCAAGAGAAGATACAACGCCACCTGTTACAAAAATATACTTAGTCAAGTAAGATTCCTCCTATAAATAAAAAAATCTCCCTCCCAAATGCGCTTGGAAAGGAGCTCGTTCACTGTATCCCTAAAATAAGGGAGCCCAATTAAAATAATAGCACGATTACGGAATTTGTCAATAATTTAATAGTCGTCTCCGTCACCGTAATCATCTTCGAGCGTATCGCCTTCATCGATGTTTAAATCCGTAGTGTCGATGTCTTCATCATCAATAGCTTCATCGATATCCTCATCGTCTTCTTCGTCGATATCTTCGATGTCTTCATCGTCAAGTTCTTCGTCAAGTTCGTCGAATTCATCAAGTTCATTGTCGACGACTTCAAACTTATGAACCGTCGGTGCAATTTTGTCGTTGATGTCATCCACCGTGAACCATTTTCTAAGACCCCATACACCGTCTTCAGTAGAAACAAAACGACCATCTGTATTTAAGTCTGTATAAAATTGTAAAATACGATTTTCGATTTCTTTCTCAGTATATCCACCGATTTCTTGGAATTTGTCGATAATTGAATATAAATCAGTTTCTTTTTCTAAATCATCTAAGTAAATATAAGCCATATCAATAAACGCTTGTTCGTCGATCATTTCTTTTGTAAACTCATCTAATCTCATAATTTGATATCCTTTCATATCATTCATTGCACAATCAAAAGTATATTACATTCAATACTATTATAATGCAAGCATTTTTCATAGTGCAGCATATGATATTTTGAAAATAAAACCCGTAAAAAATAGTGTTTATTTCATAATGATTAGGGTAATAATAAATCATTGGACAATAAGGAGGAAATTTTATCGTGTCAAATAAAAACACGAATCAACATAAGCGTAAGGGGTTCTCTAAACTTGAACTCGGAACAGTCTTTTGGACTTCAGCGACGATAATCATTGTCGCATCAATTATTGCGATGGTTATCCCTGGCAGATTCCAGGCAGCTTCTGAAGCAATTTATGAATTTATTTCTCAAAACTTCACTTGGTTCTTCTTACTTCTCGTATTCGGATTTGGTGTGTTACTTATATTCTTAGCACTCTCACCATACGGTCGTATTAAGCTCGGTGATGACGATTCTGAGCCAGAATTTGCCTTTTGGCCTTGGATCGGTATGTTATTCTCGAGTGGTCTTGGAGTTGGACTCGTATTCTTCGGAGTTGCTGAACCGATGCAACACTTCGTGGAAGCACCGTTTTTAGGTGGCCCAATTCAAGATGCTGAAGCTGCGAGAATCGCAATGGGTTATACGTATTTCCACTGGGGAATTTCACAGTGGTCAATTTTCGGAGTTGCTGGACTTGCGATTGGTTACTTCCAATATCGTAAAAAGCGTGACGGGTTAATTTCTACGTCACTCGAACCTATTTTTGGGTTTAACTATAGTAAACTCGGTCGTAATTCGATCGATACGCTCGCAATTATCGCGACAATTACAGGGATGGCGACGTCAGTCGGTCTCGGTATTTTACAAATGGATGGTGGGTTAAACCACGCATTTGGATTACCTCAAGGCCCTGTCACTCAAATTATTTTAACGGTACTTATGACAACGGTATTCATCTTATCGACAGTAATCGGTCTAGAAAAAGGGATGAAGTTCTTTAGTACGATGAACATGGTACTCGCATTATTCTTAACAGTATTCATGATTATCTTCGGTCCGTTTAGCTTCATTATGGAATCTATCGTTTTAGGTCTCGGAGATTATTTATCGAATTATGTCGGTTACTCACTACGTGCCGAACCATATAACGCGAGAGATTGGACAAGAGGATGGACAGTATTCTACTGGGCATGGGTAATTGCTTGGAGTCCATTTATCGGTTCATTCGTCGCACGTGTATCACGTGGTCGTACGATTCGTGAATACGTCGCTGGTATTTTAATCGTCCCACCGATTTTATCATTCTTATGGGTTGGTGCCCTCGGAGGAACTGCGATTTACTCTGACTTATTTAAAAACACAGATATCGCGTCAATCGTTCAACAAGATGAAACACGCGCATTATTTGAGTTATTAAATACGATGCCATTTACAACGTTAACGTCAATCGTTGCGATTTTACTCATCTTCTTATTCTTAGTAACGTCTGCAGACTCTGCAACGTTTATCGTATCTGGAATGAGTCTTGGTGATACTGAAAATCCACCGATACGCATGAAAGTGTTATGGGGAGTATTACTCGGAGTATTAACAGTCGCACTGATTTTAGCTGGTGGACTGACAAGTTTACAAGCAGCAAGCTTACTCGCTGGTCTACCGTTTGCGATCGTTCTTATCTTAATGATATTTAGTGTTATTAAGAGTATGCGAAGAGAGCCAAACAAAGCACTCGCAAGACGCCGACACAGTGACAACGCAAAAGAAGAACATAAACAATTTTAATAGTTTACAATAATTGCTTAGCACCCATATAATAGAGGGTGCTAAGTTTATTTTATATGGAGGATAACGATGAAAATAGGAATTGATGCGGGTGGTACGTTAACGAAAGTCGTCAAAATGTATGACGATGGTACATATGAATATAGTAGCCGTCCAACGACTGAAGTAGATATGCTCATTCAAGAGCTAAACGACGAAGAAGACGTCACACTATACTTAACTGGAGGCGGCAGTGTTTACATATCAGAACATGTGAAGCACGAGTCGCATTTACAAATTGAATTCGACGCAGCGTTTACTGGTCTGACATATTTAATGGAGCAACAAAATATCCCTTTAGATCGCTTCGCTTACTTAAACATCGGAACGGGAACAAGTTTTCACGTCGTCGAAAATAACATTCAGCGCCGCGTCGGTGGTACTGGTATCGGTGGTGGTACGTTAATGGGGTTATCACAACTACTTACAGGTTATGAGACGTTTGAGGAAATTGTAGAAACAGCAAAACAAGGAAACCGTGATACGTTAGACTTAAAAGTAAAACATATTTTTAAAGACGGTCCTGTTCCAAAACCGTTAACGCCGGAACTAACTGCAAGTAACTTTGCACGCGTTGAACCACACCATCATACGACTGCTACAGATGCAGATAAACTCGCTTCTGTCATCGGGATGGTCGCTGAAGGTGCGATTTCATTTGGTGTAACGCTCGCTCAAGGATTTAAAACGAACGATCTAGTGCTCATCGGTTCGACGTTAAAAGATAACGACGTCATGCAGTCAGTTATCCATAGTTACGGTTCACTAAAAGGAATAAAACCACACATCATCGAAAACGGTGAATATAGTGGTGCAATCGGTGCGATTTTAGTTACAAAACAATAAGTCGCTTACGGCCATACTCAATAATTTCGAGTGGTACGTTAAAGATATTCGTTAAATTATATTCTGTGATACATTCTGGTGAAGTCGTAAATGCGACTTCACCTTTTTTCATTCCGATTACTTTATCTGCATATTGTAATACGAGCGTGAGATCATGCACGTTCATAATAACGATTTTTTCTTTTGATAATTCTTTTATATAGTCAAACATCTCTTTTTTATATTTGACGTCGAGTCCTTCTTCAAGTTCATCGAAGATAAGTATCGGTTTATTTTCTAACACTGCTTGGACAAATACCGCACGCTTAAACTCCCCACCCGAAATATGAGATACGGATGTATCTTTTAAATCGTATAAAGAAAAACGTTTCAGTAAATCATCGCTACTTTTTTGACTCGTTAACTCGGCGAAGTCTTTAACTGTCATGTCAGGGCGATTTAAAAGTTGCGGGATATATGTGACGTGCTCTTTTAAATGAAACGGTGCATCGTTAAACAATACATCTCTCTCACTATATTGATAGCCGATTAAACCATTTAAAAGCGTCGTTTTCCCACTACCGTTACCCCCGATAATGATATTTAACCCATCATTAAAATGAAGTTCATTGATATTGAGCAAAAACGTATTAAATTGAACGGTTAATTTTTCAATGGATAGCTCCATACGACTCCTACTTTCGTGTAGATTAAATATTTCCCAAGAAATTTCTTATTCTTTATCTTCTGCCATACGTCTTAACTCATCGCGCGTCTCTTTTGGTAGCCCTTCGCCGTAATCCATCATTCTAACGATGTCTTTAAAAGCTGCACGTGGAATTTTTAAGTCTTCTAACTCGTCAATCTCAAACTGAAGTGTAATATCTGATTCGTGACCTGCTTTTAACTTATTTACGAAATCTGGTTCGGTAATAAATGGGCTCGACATTCCGACCATATCGCCAAATTGTAATGCTTCTAGTGCTTTTTCTGGCGTGTTAATACCTCCAGTAACCATAAGTGGGATTTTCCCTTTCACGTGATCATAGACAATCTTATTGACGTATTCACCTTCGTTTTCACCTTGTGCACGGACCGTCGCTTTATAAATGTTTCGACCCCAACTTGCGATTGCTAAATAGTCGAGCGGTCGAATAGATTCGAGTGCATCTACGAATTGTAAAAACTCTTCAACTGTATAACCGACGTCACTACCCCTTGTTTCTTCAGGCGTCCCTCTAAAGCCGAGCATAAAGTCTTTTGGCGCGTGAGTTTCAATAACATCTGCAACAGCTTGATATACTTCTAAACCAAATCGTGATCGGTCTTCTAACGTTTTACTACCATATTCGTCGTCACGCTCATTTGAAAATTTAGAGAAAAATGTTTGAATGAGTAATCGTTGTGCAGCTGATACTTCAACACCATCAAATCCCGCTTCAATTGCGCGCTTAGTTGCCTCGCGGTAATTATCAATCACCATGTCGATTTTACGTTTAGACATCGGCAACACTTGGTGTTTTACTGGCACATTTAATTCCATAAAACTCGGTCCATAAACGACGCCTAAATCTAAAATTGCTTGGTTAGAAAAACGTCCAGCATGTGTGAGTTGTAATATCGCTTTTCCACCAGACTGTTTCATCGCTTGTGCGAGTTTTTTTAATCCTTCAATTTTTTTATCATCTGCAACGCTATACCCGTATTCAAACAGTTGACCGTACGGTTCGATATACGCAGCCCCTGTTACGAGAATCGGCGCAGACTTGCTGCGTCGTTCGTGATATAAGACATCTTCAGTCGTTACTTCCCCGTCTTTAGTCGATGAATTTGTAATCATTGGAGACAATACAAAACGGTTATCAATGACGTCACCATTCGGCAGTTGAAATGGTTCAAATAGCGGTTCGTATTTTTCGTTCATTTTCTTACTCCTTTAATTGTAAGTTTGTCATTCTAGCATACCATATGCTTTCTTTGACTATAAAATTCAGTGCGACTATAATTATATATGCTTCATACATTAATTTTAATTTAAAAGGATTGATCATCATCGTTAAAATAAGCGTCCTTGATTACGCAGTGATCGATGAAGGGAAAGATGCAGTAACTGCAGTGAAAGAAGCAATCGAACTCGCTCAACATGCTGAAGCATTAAATTTCAGTCGATTCTTCGTCGCAGAGCATCACGATGTAAAATCATTTGCAAGCAGTTCACCAGAACTATTGATGATGAAACTACTCGATGAAACAAACGACATTCAAATTGGTTCAGCTGGTGTTATGTTGCCGCATTACAGTCCGTTAAAAGTTGCAGAAAACTTTCGTATGTTAGAAGCTTTTCACTGTGGACGTGTGAACTTAGGCTTTGGTAATACGTTCGGTACAGCTAAAGTACAACGTGCAATGGATACGAAAAAAGCTGATTTTGACTACGAACATCATGTCGATACGTTGCAACAACATTTAACTAATGCGTCAAACATTACCGTTCACCCTGAAACATCTTCAGCGCCTTCTATGTGGATGCTAAGTACGAGTGAACGTTCAGCGAAACTCGCAGCGAAACTCGGTGTCGGGTATATTTTCGGGTTATTTCCGTATGCATCTACCGATAAAATACCAACTGGACGACGGGCAATAAAGCAATTTAAAGAAATGTTTCAACCGTCAAAAACGAACGAAACACCTGTCACTATTGCAGCAGTTTTCGTCGTCATCTCAGATACGGATGAAAAAGCCGAGACACTCGCGAATGCTTTAGACGTATGGCTACTCGGTAAAAATAACTTTAACGAGTTCGAATACTTCCCATCTATAGAAACAGCGAAAGCCTATGATTATACAGATGATGAACTGAAGCGTATGAAAGCCAACCGGACACGTATGGTCGTCGGGTCAAAAGAAACGGTAAAAGCAAATCTATTGGATATTCAAAACGAACTTTCAGCTGATGAATTACTCATCATTCCGCTAATGCCAGGATTTAACAATAGAAAACATGCACTCACGTTAATACACGAGGCATTTAATTTATAAATTCGAAAATTTAGAAAGGATGTTTTTTATGAGAAAAACAGCAAACTACTTATGGATCGATAAAGATGGAGACACTTATACATTAGTGTTAACGCCTGAACTTCAAGATGATATCGGAACAGTTGGATACGTTCAGTTCAGTAAAGAGGACGTCGTTAAAAAAGGCGACTCACTACTTGAATTAGAAGGTTCTAAAACAGTATTAGACTTAATGTCACCACTTGCTGGGACAGTCGTTGAACGAAATACAAAAGCAATCGACACACCAGAAATTTTAAACGCTTCAGACGCAAACGAAAGCTGGGTTGTAAAACTGACAGACGTCGATGAAGATGCATTTAATGCGTTAGACGACGCACAATAATGTTAGATCGCTTACAATTTTTAATTGTAAGCTTTTTTTCTAGTAAAGAGGGTTTTATGTTATGACACTAAACGAAGTAAATGATTTAATATATTATTTACAAGATGAAAAAAACTTAGCACATACACCTGCGAGAGATTTTGAACATGCATTTACGTTATACCGTGAACTCGTCAACGTGCGTAAACCAAAGCCTTTACCTGAGAAATTTTTACGCATTCAAGATGAGTTTTTAAAGTCATTTAACGATACGGTTGTTCATCTTAAAGATTTAGAAGAAGTCGAAAGACAAATCTATATGTTTAAAGGTGATATAACAACACTCGCTGTCGACGGTATTGTGAATGCCGCGAACGCTGATTTACTCGGCTGTTTTATAAAGGGACACGCGTGTATTGATAATATCATCCACACGAAAGCTGGGATTCAACTACGCTATGAATGTCACGAAATTATGGAAGCACAAGGTCGTAAAGAAGCGGTCGGTCGCGCGAAAATAACGAATGCTTACAACTTACCTTCAAAATACGTATTTCACACAGTTGGTCCGTATATTAAAGGAGACGCACCTTCAAAAATGCAGCAAGATTTACTCAAACAATGTTATCTAAGTGTCCTTAAACTTGCGGATCAGCATAATTTAGAGAGCGTCGCGTTTTGTAGCATTTCTACAGGTGTATTTCGTTTCCCTAAACTACTCGCAGCTGAAATTGCGACACACACAGTCAAAGACTATTTAGAAGAAACAAACTCTAATTTAAAAGTCATCTTTAACGTATTTTCCGATGAAGATGAAATGATATACAACAACATATTACGTTAGAAAGGAAATGCTATGTCTACTTGGAACTACAACACACATTCAGACAGTGAAACACTCGCTTCTCTTATAAAAGATGCAGACGCTGTCGTCGTTGGCGTCGGTGCTGGGATGTCCGCTTCAGACGGCTTTACATACGTCGGTGACCGTTTTAAAAAGAACTTTCCAGATTTTATTGAAAAGTACGGATGGTTCGACATGTTACAAGCGAGTCTTTTTGACTTTCCGACGACTGAAGAGTATTGGGCGTTTCAAAGTCGCTTCGTCAAGCTAAATTATATCGATCAACCGGTCGGTAAATCGTATGTAGCACTTAAAGAAATGCTCGAACATACACCGTACTTTGTCATTACGACAAACGCAGATAACGCTTTTTATAAAGCAGACTATGATATGGATAAAGTATTCTACTATCAAGGTGAATATGCGTTAATGCAGTGTAGTCAGTTTTGCCATAACGAGACGTACCGAGATGACGAAATGATGTTAAAAATGGTCGAACAACAACAAGATATGAAAGTACCATACGACCTAATTCCGTCTTGTCCAAAATGTAACGCAAAGTTAGAGATTAACAAACGTAACGCCGAAAAAGGCATGGTCGAAAGTCCACACTTCTTCGAGCAAAAAGCGCGATACGAAGCGTTTCTTAACGAGCATAAATCCGGAAAAGTCATCTATTTAGAAATCGGTGTCGGCTATACGACGCCGCAGTTTATCAAACATCCGTTTTGGCGATTCACATGTCAAAATAAAGACGCTAAATTTGTTACGATGAACCAAAAATCATACCGAATTCCTGATGATATTAAAGAGCAGTCGATCGCTTTAACAGATGATATTCAAACGACGATTGTCAAAGCAAATCACATTTTAAAGGAGCAACAACATGTATCTAATTGAACCATTTCGTAACGGAAAATATGTAGACGACGGTGCATACGCACTCGCAATGCAAGTATATGTCAATGAAAATATATTTTTAGATGAAGGAATTATATTTCCGTATTATTGCCAACCTAAAATTGAAATCGGACGTTTCCAAAATGCTCGTGCAGAAGTGAACCAAGAATATTTAGACGAAAACGGCATTATCGTCGTACGCCGTGACACTGGAGGCGGAGCAGTACTCGTCGATGAAGGTGCTGTAAACGTTTGTTTCTTAATCCCTGAAGACAGTGGAATATACGGTGACTACAAGAAAATGTACGCCCCTGTCATTCAAGCTCTGAAAAATCTCGGAGTTAAAAATGTCGAGCAAAGCGGACGAAATGATCTTTTAATCGACGGTAAAAAAGTATCAGGTGCAGCGATGACAAAATCACACGGGCGCGTATACGGTGGTTTCTCTCTACTACTCGACATTCACCCTGAACGTATGCTTGAGTCATTAAATCCGAATCAAAAGAAAATCGAATCAAAAGGTATTAAATCTGTAAGAAGTCGCGTAACGAGCATTCGCGAACATTTAAAACCAGAACTTCAAAATGTTACGACAGATGAATTTAAAGACCTCATCATTAAAGAACTTCTCAATATTCAATCTGTAGATGAAGCAAAACGCTACGAACTAACTGACGAAGACTGGCAGAAAATCGATGAACTCGTCGAAAAGAAATATAAAAACTGGGACTGGAACTATGGTAACTCTCCAAACTATAGTTATCAAAGAGATGGCCGTACGACTGCTGGAACGATCGATATCAGTTTAGAAATCGTCGAAGGTCGTATCGACAAATGCCAAATCTACGGTGACTTCTTCGGCCAAGGACAAATCGACGATGTGAGCGCGCACTTAATCGGCACAAAAGTGAAACGAGAAGATCTATTAGGACGATTAGCAGAAATCGATTTAAACTATTACTTCGGTAATTTATCAAAAGAAGAACTGACAGATTTAATTTTAAGCTAATAAAAACGACCGTAGTTAACGACTCATAAGAGTTCGAAACTACGGCCTTTTTATTTGGTGATGGTGCGTCGTTATAGCTTTATTTTACGCAAAACGCATTTGTGTAAACGAGTGTCTGATTACGTTGACAATTACGAGAATTGTGTCAACGTACGGACTATCTCTTTTACGCAAATCCATTTTATATTAAAAGATGAAAAACTATTTAACGCAAATTGCTTTTCTGTTAAAGCATGCTACTTTTATTTAACGATTAGAGCATTTGCGTTAACATATACGGAACTGATTGGACGCAAATCCATTTTGCATTAAAAGATGAAAAACTATTTTACGCAAATCATTTTTACGTCAAAGGACATCTCATTACGTTGACAATTACACCCACCGTACGCACAAAATTAAAAACGACCGTGATTATTCACGGTCGTCTGTCATGTCTTCTACACTCGGACGGTGTTTTTTATATGAAAATAGTAACAGTGTAAATAGAATGAATAGTACTAACAATAATGCAAATATTAGGACGTAACTGAGTGGATTTTCTTGCGTAATTACGCTCGTAATTGAAAATATAATTCCACCAGTAAATAATGCACCTACAAATGCATAAATTATGACTTGCCAATTTTTCATCATAATACTAATTCCCCTCATTGTTCGTACGTTCACTGTAACATGACTACTACTTCATTTAACAGTCATTTTTGACTAATTCGTTACATTTCTACTCTTTCCATAAATGACTGATTGATTGGAATCGCTCGACGACTTCATCTAACTCTTCATCTGCAATTGCGAGTGATACACGAATTCGGTTTTCACCAAGTGATCCGAACGGGAATCCTGGAATGACCATAATCGACTGTTCTTCTAATAGATATTCAAAGAACGACTCACTATTAAAGCCTTTTGGTACTTCGACCCATCCAAACATACCACCGTTAATATCATTTAACGGGATACCGACTTCACGAAGTCCTGACACGAATTTGTCACGGCGACGTTTAAATATTTCGTTTTGTTTTAATAAGAATTCATCGGATTCGTTTAACGCCGTTGCAGCAGCTTCTTGTTGAACACCCCACATTCCTGCATGTGCAAACGACTGATATAAATTCAGCGCGCCGACCATATCTTTGTTACCGACCGCAAATCCTACTCGGAATCCAGACATGTTAAACGCTTTTGATAATGAGAAAAATTCCATCGACGTTTCAAAGTTTTTGTCACTTTCAAGAATGCTCGGTGGCTTTCCTTCAAATCCGAATGCAGCATACGCGAAATCGTTGATCAGCATAATGTCCGTATCTTTAAATCTTTCGACTGTTTCATCGAAAAACTCTTTTGTCGCAACTGCACCGACTGGGTTTGATGGATAGTTTAAAATGATTAAACGTGCGTTGTCTAATTCTTTTTCATCTAAATTATCAAAGTCCGGTAAGAAATCATTTTCTTTTAGTAACGGTAAATCATATACTTCACCATTCGCTAGTTTTACTCCTGGTACATAATCGATATATCCAGGATTTGGCACGTATACCCCTTCTCCTGGCTCGATAAAGAGACTTGGGAAGTTAATGATTGCATTTTTTGAACCGTATAATAGTGCGATGTTTTCATCTTCTAACTCGACATCGTAATGTCTTTTATAAAAGTCTTTAACAGCTTGCATTAAGTTTTCGCGAACGTTAACACCTGCGTATTTGTGGTTTTGAATGTCGTCTATCGTTTCCTTCACGTTTTCTAGTACGTGATCTGGCGTACGACCATCCGGTACACCGATTGACATATTGAGTAATGGTTTGTCGCCCAGTTTAATCTTTTCTAGACGCTTACGTAGAGACATAAAGAAGTCTCCTTCTAACTGCATTAAACGTTTGTTTGCCATTTGTTAATCATCCTCCGGTTTGTCAAAACCTTTGAACTCCTCGTCGATTACTTTGTTGAATCCTTCCGATTGTACGGCTTTTATTAAATCTTCACGAATCTTATCTGATGCAAGGTCATCGTTAACGACGATTCTATTTCTAAAGTATTCTGACATATTTTCTAATATAAGTGCATCTTCTAACTTCATGTTACTCGCTAAAGCAAAGTTCCCTGGTACGAGTGATAAACCAATTTGATCCACACTTCTCGGAAGTTGCCCCGCATCTTGATAAACAAACTTGAGGTTCATCTTATTACTTATAATATCATTTTCTGTGATATCAAACATATCATAACCCTCTTTTAGTTCGATTAACCCCGAATCTTCTAACACCATAAATGCACGACTCATATTTACTGGGTCTGGTGGTAACGCAACTTCACTACCGTTTTCTATATCGTCTAACGACTTATATTTACCAGAATATAATCCCATCGGTGCAGTTGGCACTTGTATTAAATCAATTAAATTCTTATCGTTTTTCTCATTATAATTATTCATAAACGTAATATTTTGAAACAGGTTTGCATCTATATCGCCATTTGCGAGTGCTGTATTCGGTTGAATCCAGTCAGAGTATTCAACGACTTTCACCGTATACCCCATCTCTTCTAATTCAGGTCGTATCGCTTTTTCGACCATATCTGTAAATGGTCCACTCGTCGCACCGATCGTAATGACTTCACCTTGTTTGTCGCTCAATAAATAAGATGAAATACCGATGACGACTAAACATCCTGATAAAAATGTAATAATTCCACGCATAGTTTTACCCCTCTCTCTGACTTAAAAAGTCACCAATCCATTGAACGAGTTGTACGATAACGATTAATAATACGACAGTGATTAACATGACGAACGTATCGTATCTGTAATATCCGTAGCGGATTGCGAGGTCACCTATACCTCCACCACCGACAACTCCAGCTGTCGCACTAAATGCAATGATTGAAATAATCGTTAACGTTATCGCTTGAGTTAAACTTCGTTTTGATTCTGGTATTAACACGTCAAAAATAATCTGTGATAACGGTGCGCCTCCAGCGATACACGCTTCAATGACACCTTTATCGATACTATGAAAACTCGACTCTGCGAGTCTTGCAAATAATGGAATCGCTGCGATACTTAACGCAACTGACGCAAATACTGGTCCGTGTGACGCATTTACTAACCACGTAGCAAACGGCATAATCGCAACGATTAAAATGATAAACGGAAAACTACGAATCACGTTTACAATAAACCCGAGTATGACGTTTAGCGACTTCACTTTAAATAACTGACGTTCGCTCGTTATGAAAAGTAAAATTCCAAGTGGTAAACCGATTAATACCGCAAAGAAAATTGAAATAGACACCATTAATACCGTCTCTAAAAATGAGCGGTACAGTAGCGGTAGTATAATATCTAACTTATCCATAAATCTCAGCCCTCTCTAATCCGATTCTGTCATCGATATGTTTAAAAAATCTTCCGATTTCCGCTTCGTCACCACTCACTTGTAACATAAGTAAACCGAGTGGATCGCCGTTAATATATTCGATGCGACCGTTTAAAATACTAATGTTTAAATCAAATAGTTTATACAGCTGATTTAAATGGTTTTCTTCTGCTGTATCTTTTGCGAATTTTAACGTAATGATTCGGTTTTCGTTTGTTGTCTTAATATGTGGTGGCACTTGGAAGTTATAAATTTCTTGAACGAAACCTTTCGTCACTTCATGTGTCGGATTACTAAATATGTTATAAACATCGTCTACTTCAATGATTTCTCCGTTAGACATGACTCCAACGCGATGTGCAATTTCTTTTATGACTTCCATTTCATGCGTAATTAAAACAATCGTGAGACCGAGTGTTTTATTAATCTCTTTTAATAACTTTAAAATTTCTTTTGTAATCTCAGGGTCTAACGCACTCGTCGCTTCGTCACATAGTAAAACTTCTGGATCATTTGCAAGTGCACGTGCAATACCGACACGCTGTTTTTGTCCCCCACTTAAATTTTTAGGTAACGCATCTCTTTTATCTGAAAGTCCGACGAGTGTTAACAACTCATCCACTCGTGCGTCCATTCTTTCTTTCGGATATTTCGCTGCTTTTAAAACAAATTTAATGTTCTCAGCAACTGTTTTACTGTTAATTAAATTAAAATGCTGAAACACCATTCCGATCTTTTGACGTTTAACACGTAGTTTATCTTTAGAAAGTTTTGTTAAATTATCGTCACCGACAATGACGTCACCCGTTGTCGGCACTTCAAGTAAGTTAATAAGACGTAACAGCGTACTTTTACCTGCGCCACTAAAGCCGATTAGTCCAAAAATCTCACCTGAGCGAATCGATAAATCCGTCGTTTTAACCGCTTCAACAGTCTTACCTTTCACATCGTAAGTCTTACTAACGCCCTTCAATTCAATATGACTCATGGAAACTCCTCCTCAAAATAAAAAACCATTTACTAAAATAAGCAAATGGTTTGTAATGATATCTGTCAAGCATCTGCTCGTTGGAATTAGCACAGTACTTAAAAAGCCCGCTGCTGAACTGTCACTGGGCCAAATCCCTCGAGTTCTCTGGATATTTAATATTCAATTAAAACAATCGTATACCACATAGAGCTATTTTACAACACTTTTTCGAAATTGTTAGAAAACTCCTGAAAGGTAAATCAATCAACGGTAAAGATTAATTTATAAGTTTCTATAAGCTCTTTTAGTTCTCTCTTTGAAACTCTCTCGACTACTTTTGACTGTGTGAGACCTCTTGATTTTAGATCGAGTGCTCGGCTTTGATCTAATAGAGCTTTTCCTGTTATTTTCTTAGTGGTCTTTAATTCATGATATAAAGGGTATTCACGTTTTGTATTTGAAATTGGAACTACTATAGATATCCCACTCATATCCCTAACTTTATCATGACTAATAACTAGAGCTGGACGATGAAATTTTTGCTCATGTCCTTTACTAGGATTAAAATTTACATACACTATGTCGCCCTGTGTTATATTATTTACCAGTTTAATTCAGCTCCTTTTGATTCTCCCCAATCTAGCTCCTCGGACCTGATCCCATCATCTTTCCAATCTTTAAATAAATCATGGATAGAATTAGGAGCCTCATTAACTGGAGTCATAACTATTGAATTATCAATTACCTCTACTAGAATACTCTGATTTACTTGGATATTCAGTGTATCAATCACTTCTTTAGGCAGTCGCGTAGCCTTTGAGTTTCCCCATTGCACTAATTTTGTTTTGGTTTTTATGTTACTCATAAAAATCATCTCCTAAATTAAGTATATACATGTATATACTTTTTAGCAATTAATCTCTCTACTTCACCCATTTGGACATGTAGATGAGGTCTGTGTAGCTGTCGTCGTTTAGTTTGACTTGATCTTTTAGTGTTGCTTCACTTTCGAATCCGAATCGTTCGTATAGTTTGATCGCGCCGTCGTTGTTTCCAAATACTGTGAGGATTAGTTTTTCGATATTTTCATTTTCTGTCGCGAAATCGACGACTTCTTGAATGAGTTTTCTTCCGATACCGTGTCCTGCATATTTATGTTGAACACTAATTCCAAATTGTGCGATGTGACGGAATTTATGGCGCTGATCGTGGAACATGTTGATGATTCCAATGACTGTATCGCCATCTAATGCGACGAGTTTTAAGTCGTTTTCACCGATGTTTTTTATTTTGTTTATTTGATCTTCTAAGTCTGGTTCCTGATTTTCTATCGCTGTTGCGAGTGTGTCTGGATTTTCTTTTGTTACTTTTATTTTATGTTCAATGATTGACTCTGCGTCTTCAATTTTCGGTTTTCTTATTTCTAAATTCATCGTATCCCATCCTTTTTAATGCTACTTCTATAGTAACATTTATACTTCCTACACTCACTTTGTCTGTTTATCAGTTAAATAGACAAGCTCTCGTTTATTTGTAACAATGAAGTTGATTACTGATTATTTAAGGAGGATTTTTAGATGAAACATCTTTCTAACGAACATTATTTTTATCACATGTCTAAAGATAACGAACCGAAGTTAACTGTAGATGTTGGTGATACTGTTAAAATTGACACACTCGACTGTTTTACGAATCAAATTCAAGATGAAGATTACGCATTTGACGCACTCGATTGGGATAAAATGAACCCGGCAACTGGGCCTATTTACGTTAATGGGATTCAAGCTGGGGACGTTTTAAAAGTTACGATTCAGGATATTGAAATAGGTAATAAAGGTGTCATGGTAACAGTACCTGATGCTGGTGTGATGGGTAAATATTTACACGAACCGACGATTAAAGTGCTCGACATTAAAGATGATACTGTCCTCTTTAACGATATTGAAATTCCAATTAACAAAATGGTTGGAGTGATCGGTGTCGCACCGAAAGATGAAGCAATTAACAACGGTACACCAGATACCCATGGCGGTAACATGGACTCTGTGAAAGTTACTACAGGCGCAACGCTTTACTTACCTGTCTATCACGATGGTGCATTATTTGGATTAGGTGACTTACACGGTGCCATGGGTGACGGTGAAGTTTCTGTAAGTGGTTTAGAAGTTGAAGGATCTGTTACAGTGACTTTAGAAAAAGCGGAGAACGTTCAAACTGAACATCCAATTTTAGTAAACGATGAAGGTATTTATCAATTTGTGTCTCACGAAAGTTTAGACGAGGCTGTTGACCAGTCCGTACAGGTGATGATTCAAAATGTTTTAGAGCCAAGAACGACATTAACACTACCAGAACTAACGATGTTAATGAGTTTAGTCGGTCAAACAGAAATCAACCAAGTTGTAGACCCGTTAAAAACTGCACGTTTCTTCGTGCCGCAATATGTGTTAGACAAATTAAACATCGAATTAAAATAATAGGAGGCTTTCAATATGAAGGCAGTCGCAATCGATTTAGACGGTACCGCTCTAACGAATGACGGTAAATTTAGCAAAAGATTAGAACAAGCCATTCACAACATGCACGAAAAAGGTATACTCATTTTTATTGCAACCGGCCGTTCAATGAAATCATTATCCTCAAAGTTACCAAAAGATTTACCGGTCGACGGATACGTCGCAGCAAGTGGCGTTGTTGTTGTTGCTCAAGGTCAAGTGCTAAGAAGTTCGACATTTAAAAAAGAAACGATTGAAGAAGTCATTTCTATCGCAAGAGAACAAAAAGTTTACTACGAAGTGAATACGACAAATGACGGTCCATTTACATTTTTACAAGATAAAGAATACGCGTTAGAAGACTTACTTCATCCACCAGAAGAAGATGTACTCGCGTACGAAACAATCGGTGCAAGCCGAAGTATTACAGACAGTAATCAGTGGGTAGATACGATCGATTTAACAGACGTTATTAAACTATATTTCTTTAGTAATTATAAAGATAAAATCAAGAAGTTTTATAATACACTCGATCAAAATTCAGACAACAATACAAAATATGCACTCTATCAAACAGCGGTGCATAACTCTGAAATTATGGTTCCTGGTGTAGATAAAGGTACAGGTCTCACTGTACTTGCTGAACACTTTAATATAAATTTATCGGACATTCATGTATTCGGAGATAGTATGAACGATATCCCAATGTTTAAAGTCGCAGGGAAATCTGTCGCAATGAAACATGCGATTGAAGAGTTAAAAGACCTTAGCGATGACAAAACAGAATTTACGAATGAAGAAGAAGGTCTCGCACAATATTTCGAAGCGCATTACTTATAATGCGCTTCTTTTTTGAATATAAAATACATGACCTTGCATCAGTTCGTCCGAATGTATTTCATGACCACCATCGGTGAGTTCAATTTGTACGTTTGCATTTCGTTCTTCAAATAATTGCTTTACTTTAAACGCATCACCAGCTGACGTCTTAAAGTCTCTTGCTCCAGCTGTAATTAACACATTTAAATGGCTTAAATCTATGTCTCGCATTTGTTCTGAATAGTAAGCTGGATGCATTAAAAATGCACCAAATATCGGTAACGGATAGTTTAATAATACGTGGCTGGCAATATTTGAGCCATTAGAATATCCGATAATAAATCCTTTATTTAAGTCTAAGTCATATAATTCAAATAATTTTTTAATTTCATCGTATAACTTTTGACCTTCATTTTTTAAACTGTCTTCATCATATTTTTTAGGATGAATTCGTTTAAAGTAACGAAGTTGTTGACCTTCAAGTACGTCTCCACGAAATGCTAAAATATTTGCTGAACTATTTACCGTTGCTGCGATGTCGAGCAAATCTGTCTCGCGTCCACCGGTACCGTGAAGGAGAATTAATGTTTCCTCTGAATTGTTTTTCCCTTTAATAAATAAGTGTTTCATATTTTCACTCCCAATACTATTATGATAAGACAAAAAAGCTAAACACTCATAATAAATGACTTATAATTATTTTAAAGAATTCCAAAGGATGATGAATATGATCAATCAAATGCACCACGTATCTGCAATCACCAAAGACATTCAGTACAACAACCATTTCTTTACAAAAATTTTAGGACTACGTCGTGTGAAAAAAACAGTCAATCAAGATGATACATCAATGTATCACTTATTTTATGCAGACAAAATAGGATCTATCGGTACGGACATGACTTTTTTCGAGATTAAAAATTCTCAACCAGTTCGCTATGGGACAAATGCAATCACGATGACTATTTTTAGAGTCCAATCAATCGAAGCGTTACAATTTTTTGAAGACCGCTTCAATTCTTTTAACATCCGTCATGAAGGGATTTCTAAATATAGTGGTAAAGATGCACTTAAATTTTACGACGTTGAAAACCAACGTATGATGTTAATAGTGGATCCTGTTGAAGAAGACGTAGTACCTTTTGGTAACAACGGTGAAATCGTTGAAAAATATCGTATTACGAGTATACACGGTGTGGAAGTTACTGTGCAGTATCAAGTAGCATTTACTGAAACGTTAAAGCTACTCGGGGGAATAGTTGATGAAGACTTTAAAAATCAAGATGATACTGTCATTAAAATCGGTGATGACCGCATTTACGTTAAAGAAAACCGATCACCGATGATGGAGCAACAAGGTTACGGGAGTGTGCATCACTTAGCGGTAAACGTCGATAGCCTCGATGAGTTAAAAGAGTTAGAAAATCTTTTAAACGACGAACATTATGTTAATTCCGGCATTGTCGACCGTCACTACTTTACATCTCTCTATATTAACGTACCAGGAAATATTGTCGTTGAACTTGCGGTTCATACGAACGGATTTACTGTCGACGAACCGATTGAAACACTTGGCGAGAAGTTATCTCTACCACCTACCCTTGAAGAAAATAGAGACTTCATCGAATTATATTTACAAAATATTGAAGACTAAAAAAGACTAGCCCGGCTAGTCTTTTACTCTATTTCTTCTGGCACTTCGATTCCATCGATTTCATTAAACGAATCGAATGTGCTTTCACCTTTAAGGTTTACAGTACCTTCTTCATCTTGAATCGCAATATTAAAAATCATTGAACGAATGAAATACTCTTCGTCGACAACAAACTCTAATTCGATATCGTGATTCGATACATCGACTTCTCCTAAGTTCATGTGTAACAGTTTTTCTATCGCATGATATATATTTTGATTTTGACCTTTAAATTTATATACATAATTTCCGTCGACTTCTTCTTTTTCTAGTTCGTCTTTAACGGTCATTAACGTATTCACTAGCTTTTGATACGTCACTCTAAATAACGAACCTTCGTCGATAGAATCTGTAATTTCTACCCACTCTTCATCGTTATTAAAGTACGTACGACCATCTTTAGAGATCGTTCTTAAAACGTCAGAAGACTTTAACGCAATTTCCGGCGGATTCCCATCCACATATTCGACATCGACGTTCATTGCCTCTTCAACTTCACCGTCTAATTCTGCATCAACCTCTAGCGATGTATGATACGAATCGATCTCACTCGATTTGTCGACGACTTTTTGTAAAGTCTCGTCATTTATTTTAACTTCTTCAGTTACCTCTTCGTTCTCAGCAGTTGTTGTCGTTTCTTCTTCGACAACTTCTTTTTCTTCCTTTTCGTCATTCGAACATGCGCTGAGTACTAATAGTGAACTTAAACCTAAACCGATAAAACGTGTTAATCTCATTTTGTAATTCCTCCGATACACTCTCTATTTCGATAATAACATGACTTTTAAAGATAAACTAACAAAAAGTAAATCTAACCCGTTAACGCGTCAATTAACACGTCCATATGACTTTCAAGTTGACTGAAAGGGATACTACCAAAGCCAATCACAAACGATACATCTGTATGATTTTTATCGTATGTTTTCATCGGCTCAATTTTTAAATCGCGTGTCTTCGCACGTTTTAAGCAATCATCTAACGTTCGGCCGTTCGTTACTGTTAACACAAAATGCATGCCCGCTTGTTCACCACTTACAGTTAACTCAGTCTCATATGGTTTTAGACGCTTCATAATGTACGTAATTTTCTTTTCATAAATATTACGCATTTTATTTAAATGACGGTCGAAATGGCCACTCCGTAAAAAGAGCGCAACGATTTGCTGCGTATGAATCGGCACTGTATTCGACTCTTTATATTTTAACCGATGAAAATCTTCGACTAAATGTTTAGGTAGTACCATATACGCCATACGAAGCATCGGAAATAATGCTTTAGAAAACGTACTGATATAAATAACGCGTGACTCCGTATCTAAACTTTGAAGTGCAGGTAATGGCTTTTTAAAATAACGAAATTCTGAATCATAATCATCCTCGATAATATATCGATTTTCTTTTTCATATGCCCATTTTAATAGTTGCGTGCGCTTTTCAATCGTCATCACTGAACCGGTCGGAAAGTGATGACTTGGCGTGATGAAAATCACATCTCTATGACTATTTTTAACGTCATCGATGTTAATACCGTCTGATTCTAATGGCAGTGTCATGTAGTCAATTCTATGCTTTTCTAATACCATTTTTGCTGGTGGATAACTCGGTGATTCGATCATAAACGTATGGTTGTTTAATAACCTTACGACGTATTCCATCAACTGATTTGTCGACGACCCGATAATAATTTGATCGTGAGATGCCGATACACCGCGACTATTAAACAGGTATTTCGCAATTTGTTGACGCAACTCATATAACCCTTCGTTATAATCTTCATTTAACAAATGTTCATATGGCGCGTCAAACACTTGTCGGGACAATTTACGAAACGTATCAAACGGAAAGTGCTCTAAGTCTACTTGAGCCGTTTCAAACGAATATGTATAGTCTTGTTCTATCGTTTTTTCATCTGATTCTATTTGTGTTTTTCTGACGACTGGCAGTACTTCTAGCTTACTGACATAATATCCGCTTCTCGGTTTTGAGTATATAAACCCTTCGTCTAACAGTAATTCATACGCCCGTTCGATTGTCGTTTGCGACACGTTTAAATGCTTTTCTAACTGGCGCTTTGACGGTAGTTTATCGTCCGTTTCATAATCACCAGATATAATTTGTGACTTTAGTGACTCGTACAATTCTAAATATAATGTCATAACTGACCCCTAAATTAATTATAGATTTGAGTATTTCTAAGTATCAGATTATCAATTACACTGAAATTAATCAATAAAGAAAAGGTGGATGACAGTGAGTAAATCATATGTACATTTAGAATCAGAATTAAGTCAGAAGATGAAAGGTGGCGTCATCATGGACGTCATTAACGCTGAACAAGCAAAGATCGCTGAAAAAGCTGGTGCGGTTGCTGTAATGGCGTTAGAAGCTGTACCAAGCGACATTCGTAAAATGGGTGGCGTTGCACGTATGGCAAACCCTTCAATTATCGAAGAAGTGCAAAACGCAGTATCTATCCCGGTTATGGCGAAAGGTCGTATCGGACATATCTCTGAAGCACGTACGTTAGAAGCGTTAAACGTCGACTATATCGATGAGTCTGAAGTATTAACTCCTGCAGATGAAGAATACCACTTAGACAAATGGACATACGACACACCATTCGTTTGTGGATGTAGAAACTTAGGCGAAGCTGCACGTCGCCTTGGTGAAGGTGCTACGATGCTACGTACGAAAGGTGAACCAGGAACTGGTAACATCGTTGAAGCAGTGAGACATATGAGACAAGTGAACAAAGAAGTCGAGCACATTTTAAACTTAGACGAAGCGGAATTAATGACAGCTAGTAAAGAACTTGGTGCACCGATCGACGTATTACGTGCAATTCGTGAATACGGACGTTTACCTGTATTAAACTTCGCAGCAGGTGGTGTTGCAACACCTCAAGACGCAGCACTTATGATGGAACTTGGTGCGGACGGTGTATTCGTCGGTTCAGGTATCTTTAAATCTGAAGACCCTGAAAAATTTGCATCAGCAATCGTACAAGCAACTGAAAACTATAAAGACTACAAACTCATCGGTGAACTTGCGAAAGACTTAGGTGCAGCTATGAAAGGTATCGATATTAGAACACTCGATGCAGCTGAACTTATGGCAGATAGAAGTGAATAATTAAAATTTAAAAGCACTCCGTAAGGAGTGCTTTATTTATTATACTGGTCTAACGATGATTTCGTTGACGTTCACATAATCTGGTTGAGTGAGTGCATAAATGACTGCGTTCGCAATATCTCTTGCTTCTAATTTTTTACGGTCAGACTTTACATTTTCAGCAAGTCTTGTGTCGACCATACCTGGAGAAATGCTCGTCACTCTCACTCCAGTATGCGCGAGTTCTTTTTCTAACCCTTGCCCAATTGTGAGTGCTGCGATTTTCGTCGCGGAGTATACAGTACTTTGTTTTGTCACTTCGTGTGCAGATACACTCGTCGTATTAATAATATGTCCGCTTCCTCTTTCTTTCATATCAGATACGACGTGGTGAACACCGTATAGAATACCTTTAATATTCGTGTCTATCATATTATCCCATGACTTTACGTCACCATCAGTTACTCGGCTACTTTTCATAAGGCCTGCGTTGTTTACATAAATATCGATTTCACCGAATTTTTCTTTCGTTTTATCGACTAATTGTTTTACTTCATCAAATTTTGAAACGTCTGTTTTTAGAGCGAGTACGTGGTCGCTATTTAATTCTTTTAACGCAGATTGTAGTTTATCTTCACTTCGGCCGGTAATCGTGACGTTCGCACCTTCTTCAACGAGTCGCTTCGCGATTGCAAGGCCAATACCTCCGTTACCACCTGTTACTATTGCTGTTTTACCTGTTAAATCCATGAAATTCTCCTTTACACTTTCATAATCGCTTCGTAAATTACTTGTGCCCCTACTGGCATCATATCATGTTCAAACTTCATATATGGGTGGTGAAGCCCTGGCGTTAAATTACAACCTAGACCAATCATCGCTCCTTTTAAGTGAGGATTCCCTACCGTGTAAAAATGGAAGTCATCTCCTCCACTCGTAATAATCGGATCGATTAAGTACTCTTCTCCTACAGCGCTTATAATCGCTTCTCTTAATACGTCAATCGCGTCTTCATGGCTTTCGCTTGCGACCATTTTTTGAGATTCTTCAATGTCGACCTCAACTTCATATAACGTCTCAATTGTTTTTAATACGTCCATCACTTCATTGATTATTTTATCCATTACTTTATTTGTCTGCGCGCGTAAATCAATACCCATCGACACACTACCTGGGATAATATTTAACGACTGACCACCTGCATGGAATTTTGTCACTTTAATCGAGTGTGGAATCATTGGGTTAACATGGATGTTTTCTAGCATCGCTACGATTGTTGAACCAATTTCAATCGCGTTCGTGTTTAAATGTGGTCGTGCGCCGTGCGCATCTTCACCGATAATTTTAAATGCAATCGAACCTGTGGCACCGTGCTCAATACTCGGTGAAATATATCCTGATTTTGCTTCTTCAATCGGACGTAAGTGAATTCCAAACATGTAATCTAAATCATTAATAATACCTGTTTTATTTATCTTTTGTGCGCCGAGTCCAATTTCTTCTGCTGGTTGGAATACAAAGCGCACGCCTTTATTTTCAGGCATGTTGTCTTTTAGCATTAACATCGCGCCGATCACCATTGCAGTATGTGCATCGTGTCCGCACGAATGATTCGCCTGCTCGACACCATTTACTTCTTGCCATAACGCATCGATATCCGCACGAACACCGATTTTTACGCTACTCTCACTAAAATCCCCAATGTCGCAATATAGCCCCGGAAAATCTTCAAATTTAACCGGTGAAAATCCTCTTTTCTGTAAATAATTAAAAATATACTGTGTTGTTTGAACTTCTTGTAAACTTAGTTCAGGATGCGCATGAATGTGTTTAAAAATTTTATTAATTTCAGTTTGAATTATTTCAGGTTCAGTCATTTTTATCCTCTTTTCAATAGTGTATTTGATATAATGATAACGTATACACTATAACTTTAACAAAGGTTTTGTCGTCGTTAGACGATAAATTAAAGGAGATGCGTTATGAATATCGAAACAATTAAACTTCACAAGTTAAAAATGGAAATGAAAACTCCATTTACCACAAGTTTTGGAACGCAAATTGACCGCTTCGTGACAATCGTTGAAGTCATCGACGAAAATGGTTTAAGCGGTTTTGGAGAATGTGTGGCTGGAGAGGACCCATTATATTCTGAAGAATTTATGGATAGTGCAGTCGTTGCAATTAAGAAATACTTTGGTCCACTACTCATCCAAAGCGAATTGAGTCATCCTAAAGAAGTCACTGAGATTTTTAAGCCATTTAAACGTAATAACATGGCAAAATCTGGTGTTGAAACTGCAGTATGGGATTTATACGCAAAACAAATCGGTGAACCGTTATATAAAGTGCTTGGCGGCGAGAAAACAAAAGTCGAAGTTGGTATTTCTCTAGGGTTAGAAGAAACAGATGAAGCAATTCTTCCGAAAATCGAGGAGAAAGTTAACGAAGGATATAAACGAATTAAAGTAAAAATTAAACCTGGTCGAGATGTTGAATACGTTCGTCTGATCCGTAAACATTTCCCAGACATTCCACTTATGGTCGACGCTAACTCAGCATATACGTTAGATGACGTCGAAACGTTAAAAGCGCTCGATGAATTTAACTTAATGATGATTGAACAACCACTCGGTAGTTCAGATATCGTAGATCACGCAAAACTTCAAAAAGAAATCGAGACACCTGTCTGTTTAGATGAATCAATCGATAGCTATGAAAACGCAAAAGCTGCGATTGAGCTCGGTAGCTGTAAAATTATTAACGTTAAAGTCGGACGCGTCGGTGGACTAGCAGAATCAATTAAAATCCACGATCTCGCGAAAGCAAACAATATCCCCCTATGGTGTGGTGGAATGTTAGAAGCGGGTGTTGGTCGTTTAACAAATATCGCGATTACAACATTATCTAACTTCACACTTCCTGGTGACACAGCATCTTCATGTAGATACTGGGATATGGATATTATCTCGCCAGAAGTCGTTGCAGAAAATGGGGTCGTCACAGTAAGTGACAAACCAGGCATCGGTGCAGATGTTGATTTTGAAAAACTCAATCAGTATTTACTCGAAACAGATGTGATTACGAAAGAAGATAAACTCGATATGGTATTTTTCGACTAAAAAATAGGCATCACTGAATAGAGTTCAGTGATGCCCATTATTTTGCTTTTAACGTTACTGATACAATTTCTGGTCGATTAAACACGCGCCACGGGAAGCGACTATTCCCAAGGCCACGGCTAATGATGAGTGCTGAATTATTTTTTGTATGAATACCTTCAGTGAATTTAGGTAGTACACCCTGGTCTGGGGCATATAACCCTTTTACAATTGGAAGCCTTATTTGACCGCCGTGCGCGTGGCCACTAAATATTAGATCCACCGGGTATTTCGAATATCTCGAAAACTGTTCTGGTCGATGCGCTAGTAAAATTGTGAAATAGTCCCCAACATGATTTAAACGATCATCTAACATCTCATCGTATTTGTTATAAATATTTGGGTTGGTTTCTTCATCTCCAAAAATTCTTAAATCGTGAATTCCTGTAATTTCTATCGTGTCATTGCCGCGCGAGATGAAAAAATTATTCGTCGATGCGTTATTGACACCTGTATTTAAAATTTTTTTGTAAATGCCTTCGAAGTCTTTATAAAATGCCTCATGATTTCCTGTTACATAATAACACGGCGCAATCTCCATAAGGCTTGCGAGCATTTGAATCCCACGTTTTTCGTTCGTAGTACGTCTGTCGATTAAATCGCCTGTGACTAAAATGATATCCGGGTTCGTTTCTTTAACTGCTTGAAGTAAATGTTTTCCATTTCGTCCAAAATACGTGTTGTGATAATCTGACACTTGTGTGATTTTAAATCCATCAAATGACGCCGGAATTTTTGATGATTGATGCGTCACTTTACGTGTGAAGATATTTTTATTTTGCACCCATAGAAATCTTCCAAGCGCGATGAAAAACCCTGTTAGAACAGCGAATATGTTAGCTCGTGATTTCATCATCTTCAACCTCGAGTTTAGTAATACGTACGAGACGAATCGTGTTTTCTTCCATAACTAAAATTTCATAGCGGTTTTCATCGTCTTCTATCGTATCAAAGCGCTCCGGAATATCTTCGAATAGATAATATAAGTAACCGGATAACGTGTTTTCTTCTTCTGGAATATTTGACTGGAAAATTCCGTTTAGCCTGTGTAGCGTGATTTTACCATCACAAACGATAACGTCATCACGTAAATAACGAACGATCGCACTCTCTGTCGTATCCAGTTCGTCTTTAATCTCAATACCGAGAAGTGTTTCGATAATATCTTCGTGTGTTAGTAATCCTTCTGTACCACCATATTCATCCATTACGATAACCATATGGCGACGGTGTTTCGTCATAAGAAGGAGTACTTCTTCAATATTATTAAACTCTCTAACTCGTAACGGATCTGTATCACAAAAATCGACAAATGGTCGGCTTGGATCGAGTGACCACTTGAGTAAATACTTCGTATGGAAAATCCCGATAATATCGTCCGTATCTTCACCATAAACTGGGTATCTCGTGTACATTCCTTCGATGACGATATCTCTAACTTCTTCAAATGTCGAATCGATTTGAATCGCATGCATTTCTGTACGCGGCGTTTGAAGGACGTCTTTAACATTTAACGTATCAAAGTCGAGTACACCACGAAGACGTAATGACTCTTTTCTATCAAGCGCCCCTTCACCACCTGCGATATCAACAATCGACATAATCTCATCTTTAGTGACAGTCCAAGATTCCTTTTCACCTTTAGATAATTTATTTGTAATGAGATCAGTAATCTTATTCAGCACGATTGTAATCGGCTTAAAGATAATTATAAATAAATTAATAATCGGCATAACCATTTTACCGACTTGTTCAGGAAACGCTGCTACGATCGACTTCGGTAAAATTTCAGCAAATAAAATAATACTCACAGTTAAAATAATCGTCAGTACCGTTAAGTTATAGCCATACTCGATTGCGATCGTCGTAAGAAGTACCGGCATCACGAGGTTCGCGATATTATTTCCAATTAAAATCGTCGTAATAAACTCACTTGGTTTAGATACTAATTTATGTAATTTCTTTGATTGGAGGTCACCAGCGTTCGCTTCACTTTGTAATCTCAACTGGTTCGCTGCAGTAAGCGCCGTTTCACTTCCAGAGAAAAACAGCGACACAAAAAACAATATAAATATGGCGATAAGCATTATCGTCGACTCCGTTCATCAGTATTACTATTATTTTACAAAACATAGCGTAGAAAATAAAATAATTGAGGTGAAAGAGGATTAGTAGGTTGAAAAGCAAGTGGAAACCGGTGTGGATGGGTGCTTTTTATCTGTAAAGGGCAATAAGTGCATTTGTTCGGATTTTATTTAACATAAATATCCCGATTTTGTTAGTTATCCGGATATATTTAACAAATTCTCCCCCGCGCACCACGATTTTGTTAAATATAATTTTTTATCTAACAAAAATTGATAAAACACGCGTAATTCTGTTAATTAAATCAATATATCTAACAGATTCGACTATTTTTTGTGAATAAGATTGGGCGGGTAGTGTTTTTTTATCCTTAAAGAGATAAAGCACAACTTCGTCTAAATATATTTAACATAAATATCCCGTTTTTGTTAGTTATCCGGATATAATTAACAAATTCTGCCCTGCGCACCACGATTTTGTTAAATATAATTTTTTATATAACAAAAATTGATGAAAAACACGAAATTTTGTTAATTAAATCAATATATCTAACAGATTCGACTATTTTTTGTTAATAAAATCGGTCAGACAGTCTATTTTTATTTCTTATAAGAATTAAAACCTCGTCCATCTTTACATAACGAACGCACTCTAATCTCTTCCACCGACTCTTCGCATAAAAAGACCCCCGCATCACCGAGTGATGCGAGGGGTATACTCAATTACACAACGTCGTAGCCTTGATCTTCGATTGCTTCTGACATTGCTTCTTTCGTAACACTGTCTTCATGTTTGACTGTAACGTCGCCGTTTTCTAAGTCAACTGTTGCTGATTGTACACCATCTAAATTGTTTAATGCTGTTTCTACAGCCTGTTTACAATGACCACATGTCATACCTTCGACTTTAATAATTGATTCCATTATATAATCACTCCTATAATTTTACACGTTTTAATCGTAATGCATTTGATACTACACTCACTGAACTAAATGCCATCGCAGCTCCAGCAACCCATGGTGCTAAAAGTCCTAAGGCTGCGATTGGTATTCCGAGTGTATTATAGAAAAACGCCCAGAATAAGTTTTGCTTAATATTACGAATAGTTTTATGGCTCAGTGAAATTGCTTTATGAATGAGTGTTAAGTCTTCACCGAGTATTGTTAAGTCCGCTGCTTCAATCGCAACGTCAGTCCCTGTTCCAATCGCAATACCAATGTCAGCAAGTGCTAATGCTGGTGCATCATTTACACCGTCACCAACCATCCCAACTACTTTACCCGATTTTTGGTATTCTTTAACTACTTCTGCTTTTTCTTCTGGTAAAACTTCTGCAATGACTGTATCAATTCCGACTGTTCTTGCGATTGCTTCTGCTGTACGTTTATTGTCTCCAGTTAACATGACGACTTCTAAGCCGTCTTCATGGAGTAATTTTACCGCTTCTTTTGCAGTATCTTTTACAGTATCTAGTACAGCAATCGTGCCCTTATATTCTCCGTTTACTGCGACAATCATCGCTGTTTTACCGTCATATTCATAGACTTCCATATCATCTGCTGCTGATAAATTAACCGCTCGATCACGCATTAGTTTTCTCGTACCAACTAACACTTCTTTACTTTCAATCGTCGCTTCAATACCATGACCTGGTATTGCTTTAAAATCGTCGACAGATAATAATTCGAGTCCTTCACTTTTAGCGTATTTAACAATTGCATTTGCGAGCGGGTGCTCGGAATGATTCTCTGCACTTGCGAGCAATTGTAATGTCTCATCACTACCAGTATAATCTGTTACTTCTGGTGTACCATTCGTGATTGTACCTGTCTTATCTAAAATGATGGTGTCGAGTTGGTGAGTTTTCTCTAAGTGTTCTCCACCTTTAAAGAGAATTCCTTGCTCTGCACCTTTACCCGTACCAACCATAATTGACGTTGGTGTTGCGAGACCTAACGCACATGGACATGCGATAACTAATACTGACACACTCGCAACAAGTGCTGGTTCAACTTTACCTGTAATTAAATACCAAAGGATAAATGTCACAATTCCAATTCCAATAACGATTGGCACAAAGTAGTTTGAAATAACGTCTGCCATACGCTGAATAGGTGCTTTCACACCTTGTGCATCTTCAACGATTTTTACGATAGATTGAAGTGCAGTATCTTTACCCACTCTCGTCGCGCGCATTTCTAATGTACCGTTTTCGTTTACAGTCGATCCAATTAACTCGTCACCTTTATTTTTTTCGACTGGAATAGATTCACCTGTTAACATCGACTCATCGATTGATGAGTTTCCTTTTAAGACAATACCATCTACCGGTATCTTTTCACCAGGTTTAATCATTAATATATCGTCAACAACAACTTCTTCAACAGGAATCATTACTTCTTTTCCGTCACGAATGACTCTTGCTTCTCGCGCTTGCATATCAAGAAGTTTTGAAATTGCACTAGACGTTTCGGATTTTGCACGCGCTTCTAAATATTTACCGAATAAGATTAATGTAATAATAACTGCTGACGCTTCAAAATATAAATGTGGTTCTGTACCAAATCTCATCCATTTATACGTCTCGTATAAACTGAATAAGAATGCTGCACTTGTACCCATAACAACAAGTACGTCCATATTCGCGTTAAATGTTTTTAAATTTTTATAGGCACTCTTATAAAATTGCCAACCAATTATAAATTGTACGGGTGCTGCGAATGCGAGCTGAAACCAAGGGTTCATGAAAATTGCTGGTAAGTGAACACCTAATAAGTGATCGAGCATCGTCAGTAAAAGTGGTGCCGAAAGAATCGCGCTAATAATGACTTTTCGTTTTAACTTTTCAGTTGCTTCATCTTTTTTAGTAGCACTGTCTGTGTCATCTTCTACTGTTTCAGCATCATATCCAATTTTTTGGATACGTTTAATAATGTCATACTCTGATAATTCTTGTTCGTTATATGTTACTGTCGCTTTTTCTGTCGTTAAGTTAACAGTCGCTGTTTCGACACTATCCATTTTGTTTAGTACTTTTTCGATTCGAGATGAACAAGACGCACACGTCATACCTGTAATATTAAACTCTGACGTCTTCATTTGAACGTCGTATCCAAGGTTTTTAATTTTATCTTTTACGTCTTTGGTCGATAACTTGTCATTATCATATTTAACTGTCGCGAGTTCAGTCGCGAGGTTCACTTGTGCATCTACGCCGTCCATTTTATTTAGTACTTTTTCAATACGTGAAGAACAGGCACTACACGTCATACCTGTAATTTTGAGCGTTTCTTTTTTCTCACTCATTCACTCACCTACTTTTTGAAAATTGTTTTAAAATACGCATTAACTCTTCGATATATTCGTCACCTTCACCTGTTTGAATTGCATCTGTTACGCAGTGTTTCATGTGGCGTTCAGTAATTTCAAGTCCAACGTTATGGAGTGCAGATTCGATCGCACGAATTTGTATTAAAATATCCATACAGTACCTATCTTCTTCTACCATACGTTCCACACCGCGTACTTGTCCTTCAATACGACTCAAACGATTGATAAGTTTCGTCTTTTCTTCATCGTGTCGAATTGTTTTATCTCTTTGCACGTCGTCACCTCTTTACCATTTATAACCCTATTATATACCCTATATGGGTATATTTCAAGTCAATGAAATACCTCCACAAATAAAAAACAGTTACGAAAATCGTAACTGTTTTTAATCTTCTTCTCGACCTGAATAATATAAATAAACGATTGCTAATAAAATAAGCACGACTGAGACGCTTAAAATTACGATCCACGTCATATGTTTTGGCATTGTTTTGACGTGGGACGTTTCACTTGTAAACGTGTTTTCTTCACCTTGAATATTTTTCTCCATAATTCTTGGCTGGAAGATTTGATATGCGTCACTTAAGTTAGCCGTCGCATCGTCGACTTCTTCTTGCGAAATATCTTCATTTACTATGCGCTGTAATATAATCGCCGCTTCTTTTTTCGCTTCTCTTAACTCTGGTGTGATATTACTCTCAGGCACTTTTCCAACTTCAACGAGTAACGCACTCAAACGGTCTGTCTCGACGTTTGCTTTTGCGGTCGTATAAATCGATTCGACGTACGTTTTGTCGATGACGTTATCGTTTTTATCACGTACTTCAACAGCCACCTCATAAAGCGTACTCGGCTCAAGACCATCGACGACTGCTGTTAAATCTTGTGTCCTGTGAACGACAGAACCATTAACAATCACGTTATAATATTCTCCACTATAATCATCCCATGATAATGAAAAACCATCGCTTTTTACGTCAGTAATCGTAAACACTTTACGGTGCATATTTTCTAAAAATGCTGCCGTTTTTGGAGCGCGTGATGATAATATATTACGCGTATCTTGACTTAAATAATAATACGCAAAACTTTCTGCAAAATACTCTTCGACATATTTAAAATACGGTTGCCCTGGGAACATTTTTTCATATTCTTCAGCATGAATTTGAACGAATTCATCTTCTTTAGATATCGTCGTTCCGTCGACTAAAAAGCTGTCGACGATATGTCCAAACTCGTGTAATTCTAAATTCACGTCACCGTGATTATTTTTAATTCCAGGTTCACTCGCTCCGACTCTTACATACGACTGGAATCCTCCGAGCCCTGGTATGTTATCCCACGTATCAGTATGTCCGCGTGGTACGACACCTTTTAAATTACTAAACTCCGGGAACTCCGTCATCGGTAAATCCGATAGTATTATCGTGACACCACTCTGAGATACGTTTTCTAAAATACGCTGGTCAATTCGATTTAATCGACTGATGATGTTATTTACATGTGTTTCATTTTCTTCACTATTTTCACTTAATCGTACATCGATCATATCCATTAAGTACGGGCTGACCGACGTTTCATTTGCGACTGCTGTCATCGGTGACAGTAGCACAGCCGGTATGAGTAAAAAAGATAGCAAAATCTTTTTAATCGTACGCATTGCCTCACTCCTAGTTACGTCAATAGTACCATAACTACTTCAAGTCATCACTGGTGGTGTGTAAATTTTGACAAAGAAAAAAGAACCACCGTATGGTGATTCCTTTTATATACCTTTTTGGTCGCTTGTTTCATCGATATAGTCTAATATATCTTGACTATGCTCTTGTGGCGTTCTTGATAGATACTCTTTCATCTGCTTCTCGTCTGGTCGAATTGTAAGACCGAGATATTTACGTTCGTTATTTGCATCTTTAAAGAACGCAATTACCATTAAAATTATGACGACACTAAACGGTAATGCGGCAATAATCGCAGCAGACTGAATCGCACTTAGTGCTTCTTCTCCCCCTGCAAGTAGTAATACAACTGCAATTGCAGATAAAGAAATACCCCATATGACTTTCATGATTGTAGATGGTTGTAATGAACCATTAGATGTCTGCATACCAAGAACGAATGTGGCTGAGTCTGCACTCGTTATAAAGAATACTGCAACTAGGAAAATCGCAATCACCGATAGTAACGTTCCAAGTGGTAGTTTATCGAATATCGCAAATAGTTGCTCTTCTGGTGCAAGTTCTGCTATCCCTGGGAATTGTAATGCGATACTCATCCCTGTCGTGCCAAATACACTAAACCAAACAATCGCAATTAATGTTGGTACGAGCATAACTGCTAGGACGAATTCTCGAATTGTACGCCCTCGAGACACACGTGCAATAAATACACCTACGAATGGCGTCCAGCTTAACCACCAACCCCAGTAGTAAATCGTCCAGTCTTGCAACCATTGAGATTTCTGAGGGTTATTAAAACCTGAGTCTAAAGTTTGATACATAAATTCTTGTAAATAGACCCCCGTTGACGTAGTCATCATTGTGAAAATCGCAAGTGTAGGACCTACAATTAATACGATTAAAAATAAAATTCCTGCAAGCACCATATTAGTATTACTTAACAATTGAATCCCTTTAGATAATCCTGTATATGCACTGAGTAAAAAGAGAATTGTAACAACAATAATAATGATAAGTTGAATGGAGAATCCGTTTGGAATTCCAAATAAGTACGTGAGTCCCCCATTAATTTGAAGTGTACCGACACCAAGAGAGACCGCAACACCAACGACTGTGGCGAAGACTGCGAGAACATCAATGATTGTTCCGAGCCATCCATCCACCTTATCTCCAAAGATTGGACGTAATGTTTTAGAGATTAGACCATTCTCCTCTTTACGAAATGCTGCATAAGCTAATGCAAGCGCAACTACTCCGTACGCTGCCCAAGCGTGAATCCCCCAGTGCATGATCGTCGCACGCATTGCTTCGAGTGCTTGATCTTTTCCACCTTCACCAGTTGAAGGATTCACCATGTGACTAATTGGTTCAGACGCACCATAGAACACTAAACCAATTCCCATTCCTGCACTAAATAACATCGCTAACCAAGAAATCGTCCTGAATTCTGGCTTTTCATCGGGCTTACCGAGCTTTAATTTTCCGATAGGACTGAGCGATAAAAAGATACAGAAAAAGATAAATCCTGTCATAATAATCATATAGTACCAGCCGAGATTGACTGAAATTGCATTCGCTATTTTTCCAGCAATATTTCCAAACTCCTTTGGGAAAAATACACCTATCAATACAAGCAGAAGGACGACTACTACAGAGACTTTAAATACATTTGTTAACCGTTTGCCTTCATTATCCGTCAAAATTTTCTCTCCTTTTGTAATTTTATAACATACTATTATAAGACATTTAACATCTAGTGAGTCAAGAAGAACTCTTATTTTATTCTTTTTTAAAGCATCACACCTTACATTTCGATATGATAATATTATAAATATCCAAATATATACGGCGACCGTGCATTTGTATGCACGTGAGTCGAAAAGAACACAAAAAAACACGTGCGTCTCTATGGTGAGACACACGTGTTTTATTCTTCTAGCGTTAAACCATTTTGCTCGAAAATATATGGATCTGTAGATAACATTTGGCTTTCATATATTTTTATTCTCTTCCTTGATGCTTATTTTTGTTATGTAGTAATAAAATAATTAACATAAAAATTATTGTAACAGGTATGTAAAACGAAGGTTTTATACCTTCAGGCGATGAATAATGAGCGAAAGTTAAAATGATGAGATAAATAATACTGCTGATTAGATAATAAAAATTAAAAATCGAAATCATCTCCTTAATAATATGTTTTTTAAAAATTCTGATTTATATACTTATATAATAGCATACTATTTTATTATTAAAAAATATTTGTAATTTTATAACATGCCATTATAAGATACTTAACATCGAAAGAGTCCAGAGAACTCATACTTCATTCTTTTTTAAAGCATCACACCTTACATTTCGATATGATAATATTATAAATATCCAAATTTATTTTTATAACCGAAAAGAGGTCAACACATATGGCATACGTTGCTGAAACTGAAATCCAATTATTATATGCAGATACGGACATGATGGGTGTGATGTATCACGGAAATTATATAAAATGGCTAGAGCTTGGGAGAATTCAATTAATTGAAGATCTCGGGTTTAGTTATGTTGAAATGGAAAAAGAAGGATTCGTCGCACCGATTCACAACGTCAATATTACGTACAAAAATCCGATTATATATGGCGACCGTGCATTTGTACGCACGTGGGTAGAAAAGAACACCGGAATTCGCGTGACGTACGGATTCGAAATCGTCAATGAAGCACGTGAAACGTGTGCGGACGGTGAAGTGACATGTATCGTCGGTAAAAAGACAGAAACTGGTTTTCGTCCAGTAAACTTTAAAAAGGCGTACCCAGAATGGTTTAACAAGTACGAAGAAATAAAAGTAAAATAATAAAAAACATTAAAAAACACGTGCGTCTCTATGGTGGGACACACGTGTTTTATTCTTCTAGCGTTAAACCATTTCGCTCGAAAATGAATTTATGCTTATTAAAACTGATTTTCCCGTCACTCATTTCAGCGCGTTCATTTACGATACCCTCTTTAATAAGTGCGCGGAGTTTTTTATCATCATAAAGGATGACCATCTTTTGAGTGATTGTATCATCACTATTTACTGCAAAGTCAAACTTCACAGTACCTCTTGGTAATTTTTCATATTTTTCTTTTAGTTTTTGTTTTTCATCTTGTAAGGACTCTCTCGCGTCTTTTGTCGTCTCATAGCCCCAGTATTTTAAAGGTGCGGTCGTTTCGTAAATCTCTTTTGTTACCACATTGTCTTTATGATATACCGTCACTGTACGATTATACTCTTCAAACGTTCCAGTAAATACGGACTTTTTTGTAGACACACATGCAGTGAGCACGAGTACTAGAGCGAGTAAAGTGATTATTTTAATAATTTTCAATATAAGCACATACCTTTTAACATTGTACGTGTTATATCGTAACATAAATTGCTTATATACGAACAGCTATTACGCTGTTGATAAAACACACACAATCGATTATTCCTGTTCTTTTAGACCGTCTGCTTCGTATTGTTCTTTCGTTTCTTTAAAACTTACTGTTGACGCTGATTTATCACCATCAAGGAAACCAACTTCGATTAATCCTTGAACATTTTCAGGTGTTGTATAATCTAAGTCAAATGTCATGATGATTGCTTGTTTTTCTTCATCGACTTCGACATTCACTTTAACAGCTCCGTCGGGTGCGTTACTTGCAAGTCTTTCATATGTTTCTCTTTGAACCTCTGCTGCTTCTTTTGCTTCATCGTCATTTTCGATACCGCCTGCTTCATAAGACAACTCATATACGAGATGCTCTGACTGTATATCGTCACCTTCAACGACTACTGTTGACTGAACGTCCATGTCGTCAATCGTCCCTGTAAACACGTGTTCTGATGGACCTTTATTACATGCAACAAGTACTATAACCATTAAAGATAATAGTATCGTTCTTAGTTTCATTATTAAAATCTCCCTTTTTCATTTCTATCTATTATACGATAAAATATTATGTATTAGAATAAGTCCAGAAGAACTTATCCTTTTTCAGTATTACCGCATCTTATTTTACTTCTTTCATGCCACCCGATTTACTAAGAGTTTCTACTGTTTGTGAATGGCTTACAAAATCTGTACCATTGTAACCTGCCGTTACTACATTCGCATCTGCTAATGCTTTAACATTTTCAGGAGAATCGTAGTTTACGATGTGGAAAACTTTTATCATTTCACTTTCTTCATCGTTAACAATTTCAACACTTGCTATATCCTTAGGAACTCCGTTTAATGCTTTTTCAAACTCTTTACTCTTTTCTTCTATCAATTGTTCTGCATCTTTTTTATTTTCAACATTTATATCTTTGTATGCAACTTCAGACATCTGTACTTCATAGAGTATTTGATCTTTCTCAGTATCTACGACATACATTTTATAAAAATCTTCTACATCATTACTTGCTTCATAATAATACTTGTCGTATTTCTCAACATCTTTTTTATCAGCAACGAGTAGTACTTTTTCGTCTAGCGCTTTTTTATCTATGTTAGAATTTGAAGCAGAATCATCTTCAATCACTCCAAGCTCTTTTAATGACTCGATGAATGACTCATAGCTGACAGTTTCTTCTGTTCCATTACCCTCAACGATATCATACGCTATAAATGTTTGGACGTTCTCTGGGTCAGAGTAGTTATAGAACTTATCATACTTTAAAGCTTTTTCGTCTGGAAGGTTTTCTGCAGTCACTTTTGCGACGTCATCCGGAAGGTCTGATAGTAATTGATCATGATAGGCATTTTCTTGATCAACAAGTTGATTGGCTTCTTCTTCATTTTTTAAGTCATAGTATTCATACGGGATTTTTTCAACTTGATGTAGAGTTAAAAGAATATCATTTTCTTTGTCTGCAGTAATCTCAATATCTACTTAAATACCATCAACGACATTTGAGTAGTGTTCTGTCGTCACTTCACCTTTAGTAGCGTCTTTTTGTAGCGTATCTGTTTGATTACTTGTATTTTCTTTTGCATTATCTTTTTTTGTTTCATTTTCTTTTGACGTATTTTCTTGAGTCGTTTCTTCAGTTTTTTCATCTTTTTCAGCTGTTGTATCTTCGGCTTTGTCATCAGTTGGTGACTGACATGCGGTTAACATCACCATTGCAGCAGATAAAAATAATAGCTTCGCTTTCATGATTACTTACCTCTTTCTAAAATACTCAAAATTTTAAGCGTTTTTATTTTTTACAAATCGAATAAGCGAGTTTACACACTCTTTAAAAGAAAATAGTCCTCCTCTGTCCTAGATTTGAATGACATACATCGCATCACGTATCTCTTTTGTGATTTCTTTCGATCTCCATTCTCTTCTATAACCGAGACACGCACATATATATGTGACGCCATTCTCTATAAAGTTATGACGAAAATGAATATGGCCTGAAACGCTATATTGAATATCATATTCATTGTAGAAATCGTCATATTTTGTTGTACCCATAAATGCATTATAATAATCGAATATTTTATGAGGCATTGGAACACGAAATTTCTTATTCGTTGCAACATGTGTAACGAGGATAATTTTTTTATCTTTAACTTTTTCAAGATCTTTCTTAGTAAGTTCTGCAAAATAGTTCGCAACGTCTACATCTGAGATTTTAAAGTCAATATTAAACTTATCCTGCCAATGACCACCTTTAAACGTTCGGCGCTCTAACTCCTCATAAGAAAATCTTTCGCTCGCAAACGAATAATCATACCACGCAGGACTCCCGACAATTGCCCACTCATCATTAATAATATACGGTTTCTCCAAGAGAGAATTCGGCTGGTGCTTAAAATAATCGTAAATCTCCCACGACGACTTATCATCTCCGCTCGCATTCCAAAAATCATGGTTCCCGGGGATAAAAATCACCTTCACACCCGTCATACCTTCAACTGCTTGAGTGAATCGTTGCGATTCTTTATGATCATTTGAAATATCTCCGGCGATAACGAGTAAATCGAGCACAAGACGGCGCACCTCATTCGAAACCTCACGTAGAAACGTCGATTCGTTAATTTCATCATTATGATATCTATCAACATGCAAATCAGAAATTACACCAATTTTCATAAACATCGTCTCCAAAATTGTATATAGGGATAGTGTAGCAAAGAAGTGCTATAAAATTACAGAAATGAAAAAGAAGCTAACAGTTGTTAGCTTCTTGGACAGTTTTTTATCTTTCATATAGCGGCGCGATTTCTTTAATGTATACGTCTTTTAAATTTTCTTTCAGCTTACGACGATATTTCATAGGTTTTACAGCATCTTCGTTTCTTGATTTATATGCTTGATAATCTCTTGATTTAATCAAGTCATTTTCTCCTAATTGATTATCTGAAGAGACTTTAAAGTTATCAACGACAAACATTAAATCGTTCTCGTCTACAGCGTACTTATACGCAAAGTTTTTTACAACACTCTCTTTTTCTTCTTCTTTCAGTTGTTCAAAAAGAATCAGAACGTCTTCTTTATCATATTTCTCTGGATTTTGTTTAATATTTTTCCAAAGTTCTTCAACGAGATACCCGAGTTTTTCATTCGACTGTTTTAAATCTGAAATGTATGATTCAATTTCTGACTGTTTTGCTTCGACTCGTTCTTTTGATTCATCTTGAGTAATACGACTTTCCATTACACTTTGAATAAGCCCTAATATATATTCATGGTTGACTGTATCTTTTGAAACTGAGTTTATTTCGTATGCAATGTCGATGATGATATCGTCGTCTTCATCGTCTCCACCTGATTCTGCTTTAATTTCCTCGATTATGTTGTTATATTTCGCAGTGTAGTCTTCCAGCTTCTCATTCGTAATTCCAAATTGTTCAGCAATTTCCTCGGTGTAATCAGAGTATACTTGAAGCTCTTGGAACTTCTTATCAAACGCTTGGAATGCTTTTGCAAACATCTTCTTACTCGTAATCTCTGTTAATAAATCGATACTTTCTAGCTTCGGTGCAATATGCATTAATTCATCGAACGCTTCTTTAAAACTATCAAACGCCTCTTCCCATTTCGGTGCTTGTACAAATGATTCTCCACCGTTTGAATATAAGAAAAGCGCTTCTTTTACCTTTTCTTCAAAAGTATATGGCGTTCTAAACGTCATAATTTGACCGTACTTTTTACCTTCATCATATAATCGATTCGTTCTAGAAAAAGCTTGTATTAAATGATGCGGTGGCATCGGATAACGATCCATAAATAGAATAGCTAAACTCGGTGCATCAAATCCTGTCAATAATCTGTCTACAACAATGACTAAGTCTAACTGCTCTTCTCTGAACTTATACTTGTCTTGTTTTCTTGCAAGACGATGGTTCACGTCTCTGTTATACGCACCAATTTGGTCTAATGTGAAGTTCGTTCCAAACATTTCGTTATAGTCTTCCATCGATTCTTTCATGTATTCTTGATTTTTAAACGAATGCTCTTCGTTTTCTGAAATAGAATACGTAATCGCAACTTTCGGGAAATCTGGAAGTCGTTTCTTCACTTGTTCTGAAATTTTAACTTCGGATTCATCGTTGATCACTTTTCTAAATAAACGATAATAATCTTGAGCACTCGCAATCGATGAAGTCGTTAATATCGCACTATATTGTTTTCCAATCTCATTATGCATGCCAAATTTATGACGCGATTTATTAACAATTTGGTCGATAACTGTTAATTTATGACCGATTGTTTCAAATGCTTCTTTTTTAATTAGTTCTTCTTGTTCTACTGGTTCTAAATCATCAAAGTCCGTAATAGTACCGTTATATTGTCGATCCACATGATCTCTTAATTCGTCTTCTGTAAATGTACTCTTATATTCAATTTGAAAACCGAGTACTGCCTTATCATGAATCGCTTCTTTTACAGTATATTTGTGCAGACAATCTCCATACTGCTCTTCTGTTGTACGTGGAAGATCTGCAAATACCTCTTTAGCATTCTCTTCAAATATTGGCGTTCCAGTGAATCCATACCATAATGATTCTCTAAAAAACTTCTCGATTTCCATTTGTCTTTTCGGTGATATTGCACGATGGCACTCATCCACAACAAATGCGAGTTTCTTACCTCGAATCGATTTCCACTTTGGACTATCTTCATTACCTTCATAACGACGCATAACGTGATTTAATTTTTGAATCGTCGTAACGATGACGGTCTTATCTTTCGAATATAATTTTTTAATTAAATCATTTACGTTATCCGTATCATCAATCGACACAACATCAGTTGCTGAATAAGATTTAAACGAGTCTCCCGTTTGCTGATCTAAGTCCACACGGTCAACGATGAATATCGTTTTTTCAATGCTATTCATAAGTAATAAGTTTCTCGCGACTTTATATGACGTTAATGTTTTACCAGAACCTGTCGTATGCCATACATAGCCTGATTTATGTAGCTTAGAAGCATCTTGAACCGCTTCAATCGCATGGATCTGATAGGGTCTTAGTAAAATAATCGAACGTCTCTCACTATCTAATACAGAATATTGTCCGACCATTTTATGTGCCTGTGGAATAGATAGTACATCTTTCGCAAAGTCTAAGTAGTTATTCACTGGTTTATTATTCTCATCCACCCAGCGTGTTAAAAACTTAGAGTTCAATTTCCCTTTTTGGGCTGCCGCAATATAGCGCGTATCAACACCGTTTGTCACAACAAACATTTGAATCGAAGAAAATATTCCCTTAAACTTACCTTCACCAGAATACTTATCAATTTGTCTAAATGCATCCATATAAGACGTCGAACGATTTTTAAGTTCGATATGAATCATCGGTAACCCATTAATTAAAAGTGTAACATCAAAAATACGATTACGATCCGTACTACTCGTCTTACTCGCTTGATACTGATTAATAATCTCATAAGAAGACGAACCACCTGCAATATCACGATTATTCATGACCATTAAACGAATCTCACCGACACGCGGATCATCACGAACGACACGTACATTCGCAATCCCATTTTCACCTGCTAAAAACTCAGCCGCACGGTAAAAGTTCGGGAAACTCAGTTCGTTCTTAATCTGCTCAAACTCCTTATCAGAAAGCGGCACATCATCTAAAACCGCTTTATTGTTCATATTCAACTTATGACGTAAATTCTCCCACAAATCATCCTCAGTCCGTAAATCATCACGATACGTCCACTGAGACACATTCTTAGTTAACTCTTCAATCAAACGACGCTCCATCGTCTCTTCAGCCGTAAACCTCATACACTCACTCCAAATAAAATACCTAGTGAGTATATTATACATTAGAAATAACTTTAATTTACGCGTATGAAGAGTAATAATGAATAATTTGAGAGTAATAGTGTTGTCATTCGAAAAGCAGTATTCAACCATAGTTCATGTATGAGGTAAGATTAGTAGTATCAACATCTAAACGCTATATTTAGTGAAAATTGGGAGCAGCGAGAGTTACATGAAATGGTGAATTTTTCGAAAGGGAAAGGCTATTCTAAAAAAGACATTGTAGAATCAGGAACTCCTTTTATGAGATATGGAAACCTTTATACAGACTTTGAGATAGAAATAACCGATATTAAGGAAACTGTAGAAGAGAAGCCTAAATCTGTTAAAAGTAAAGGAGGCGAGATTCTTGTTCCTTCTTCTGGTGAGACACCCAGTGAAATTGCGAGAGCTTCTACTTTATTAAAAAAGGACGTAATAATTGGTGGAGATATTAATATATTG
>NZ_MBFG01000011.1 GCF_001696685.1 Nosocomiicoccus ampullae | reverse complement strand
AAATGATTTTATCACTTATCAATATGACAACTAAGAGGTGAAAAAAATGAGTGAATACTCTCTTAACTTGTCTGCAAAAGATATTTTCGAAAAAGAATTTGAAAAAACACTTCGCGGGTATCAACCAATTGAAGTTGATACATTTTTAGATGATGTCATTGCAGATTATCAGCGTATGGCAGATATGAACAAAAACTTACAAAAACTTGAAGAAGAAAACAAACGTTTAAAAAAAGAAATCGAAGAGTTAAGAATTAGAGTCGCGACGCGTTCACGTAGTGATGTGTCAGACAGTCAAAACCAACATATCGATATTTTAAAACGTCTTTCTAATTTAGAGAAAAAAGTATTTGGACAAAGTAAATAATTCCCGGTGGATCGGATAATCGCTAAGGAAACTTAGAGGAAAGTCCATGCTCACACAGTCTGAGATGATTGTAGTGTTCGTGCTTGACGAAACAATAAGTCAAGGTAGCAAATTTTGCTAACGGCAGTTTAACTTTCTAAGTCGTAAGATATGAAAGAAAACTTGAAAGTGCCACAGTGACGATGTTTTACGGAAACGTAAAAAGTGGAACGGGTAAACCCCTCGAGTGAGCAATCCAAATTTGGTAGGAGCACTTTTTCTCTGGAATTCAACAGAAGAAAGAGATATTACGAAAGTAATATAGACAGATGATTATCACTATTGTGTGAGTGTAATCTAGTGCACGTTAGAACACATTAGTACAGAACATGGCTTATAGAGAAGCCGGGCTAGGTGACTCTCCGTATATGTATATGGAGAGTCTTTTTTTAAATATGTATAAACACAATATAAAGGGATGCGTAATATGAAATTTAAATTTTTAGCGAATACGCCAATGGGACTTGAGCGTGTTGTTGCAAATGAAATCGAGTCACTCGGGCTTGAGACGACTTTAGAAAATGGACGCGTATATTTTTCAGGCGATGAAAAAACAATTGTCGAAACGAACTTAAAATTACGAACAGCAGAACGTATCCGTATTATCATTGGGGATTTTAAAGTCACGACGTTTGATGGTCTCTTTGAAGCTGTCAAAGATTTACCATGGTCAGATATTTTAGGCCCTGATGCGAATTTCCCTGTGACAGGTCGCTCACATAAATCAACGTTATATTCTGTACCTGACGTACAGCGTATTACTAAAAAAGCAATTGTTGAACATTTAAAAGAAGCATTTAAGCTCGATGGTAAATTACCTGAAACAGGTGCGCGTTATAAAGTAGACATTAATATATTAAAAGACAGAGCATTACTCACAATTGATACGTCAGGAGATGCGTTACATAAACGCGGGTATAGAGTTCTTCAAGGTGACGCACCGATTAAAGAAACTCTTGCTGCAGCGATGTTGCAACTCGCTAACTATACTGGTGAAAACCCGTTAGTTGATCCATTTTCTGGATCTGGAACAATCGCGATTGAAGCGGCGATGATCGCTAAAAACATTGCACCTGGTTCAAATCGAACATTTGACGCAGAAAAATGGGACATTATCCCTGAAGAATTATGGTCAGATATAAGAAATCAATGTGAAAATGACGCTCTTTACGATAAAGATGTCGAAATATATGCGAGTGATATCGACGAACGAATGATTGAAGTATCAAAGCAAAATGCAGATGAAGTCGGATTGTTAGAAGAAATACAATTCAGCGTAAAAGATGTCCATGATATTGACCATTTAAAAAATCATACACAAATCGTCACAAACCCTCCTTACGGTGAACGTATCGGAGAGGCTAAAGCAGTCGAAGATATGTACCGCAAAATCGGACAATTAATGGAGCAAAATGATACGTTAAACGTTTATTTAATGACGTCTAATAAAGAATTTGAAATCATTATTGGAAAACGTGCAACACATAGAAGGAAATTATTTAACGGCTATATTGAAACAACTTATTATCAGTACTGGGGTAAAAAGTAATGGTAAACGATGATACTTTAAATATTTTATATAAGATTCGAAAAGAAATTAGTAAATCTAACAACAAACAACTTTTGTCAGAAATCGATTATACGATTAAAAAAGTTTATGATGACTTATTTGTCGTGTCGTTTATCGGACATTTCTCTGCCGGGAAATCGAGTTTAATTAACTATTTATTAGAAGATGAAGTGTTGCCTTCTTCTCCGATTCCTACGACGAGTAAAACAGTGCAAATAGAAATCTGCGATGAGACACGTGCGCGTGTCTATATTGATAAAAATCACTACGTTAAACTTAATGACTTAAGCGAAGTAAAACAAATTAACAAAAAAGACGTTGAGATTGAATACGTTAAAATTATGCATGATAGTAAAAAATACAATGATACGTTCGTGTTTCAAGATACTCCAGGAGTGGATTCAAAAACATCAGCACACGAAGAAAGTACGCATAAATTTTTACTCAACTCAGACTATGTATTTTTTACAGTAGAGTATAACCATGTCGAAAGTGAATCAAATTTATCATTTTTAGAAGAAATCGCATCTTATAATATTCCGTTTTCTTTAATCGTCAACCAAATCGATAAACACGACGATAGTGAATTATCATATGATACGTTCATTAATCGCTTAAAGTCGACATTATCAAACCATCATATTCATCCAGAACATATATTTACTACGTCGATTTACGGCACACCATACCGTCAAAACGATCAATTAGAATCATTTTTAAAAGAATTAGACGATTCAAGAGCGTCGTTTAAAAAGCTGTATCATGAACGAATCATTCAAAATATCGAGCAAAAGCATATCGAATATTTAGATGATCAGTTAAATAGTTTAGACGTAGATTCAGAAATAGATTCAGATCTAAAAACACATATCCATTATTTACTAGAAGAAAAACAAGCACACGATGCGTCACATATTAAAAGTGATATTCATAAATTAACTGAATACGTCGATGCGCATGCGAAAGATATTGTAAGTAATAGTTACTTATTCCCACATGACGTAAAGGATAGTATACGAGAGTTCTTCAAAATCAGTACTGGGGACGTACAAGTAAAAGGCTTATTTGGGAAAAAGAAAAAGTTACAAGCGATGAAAGAAGATCAAGTAAAGATTGTGCATCAACTGATGCAAGACGTTATTGATCGTCAAATTAATACGCAAATCAATGACTTGTTTTTAGAGCTTAAAATCTCTTCAAACGAATACTTTAAATATGAGTATCACCACGCTTTACTTACAGATTATGAAATCGTTGAAAGTAATGAGAAGGTTTTAGATGTCTATTTAGGAGAATTAAAACAAATGATTTCTAAAGAAGTAAGAAATCTCCTTAAAGTATTTATAAAACAATTAGATATTAAAGTTCATGATGTTAAAGCAGATGATACGGTAGACGAAGAATTAAATCGTTACAAAAAAGCACTTCAACTCGCTGAGTTAAAATCTGTATTTTTATCTGGTAGCTACAAACATTTATATACGCATGTCGAAGATGAATTAAAAGCATTAAATGAGAACATTGAATTGTCACTCGATACGATAAAAGATTTAACAGAGAAAAAAGAAGACGTTGTGAGTTATGACTTTAAATCAACAGCATTAGATACAGAAAAATTTTATAGCATTACCGATTTAATCAAAGAGTCAAATAACTATCGACATATTTATAAATTATTAACGAATAAACTTAACCGTTTAAAGCATAACGAAGCGAATATCAGTGTATTCGGTGGATTTAGCGCAGGGAAAAGCACTTTTATCAACGCTTTATTAAAAGAAAAACTTCTTACGACAAGCCCTAATCCAACAACCGCTTCAATTACTGAGATTAGTAACAGCGATAAAAGTTATATTCAATATAAATCTGAGGAATCAATCGTTGAATTGTTAGAATCCGTAACTGGAAAGAGCAATTTATCGTTAGATGACCAGGTCAAACATTTAAATAAAATGGATGTGCCGAAATTATTTGTACCACTTAAAAATGGTGTGAATGAAAATTTAGAGACGTATCGACCACTATTCGGTCAAAAGATCGAAACGACTCGAGAAGACATTGATTATAAAACGAGTGAAGACAGACATGCGATATTTATCGATAAAGCGTTTATTGGCCATCATGCACCGTTATTAAATCAATTTACGATTATCGACTCACCAGGTATTAACTCGATAAACGAACGTCATACACAAGAAACTCACCAAATAATTGCAAATAGTGACTTAATCATTTACGTATCGTATTTCAACCATGTGTTTACACAGTCTGATGCGCAGTTTTTAAAGTATATTCAATCGATTAAAGGAAAAGAGTTTCCGTTATCGGTCGTTATTAACGCTGTTGACTTAGCAAAAAATGATAAAGAAATTGAAGACGTTGAAGCGTATATGCATCAGTCACTAAACCAATTAAAAATTCAACATCAGATTTATGGTGTTTCAAGTAAATCTGCATTAGAACATGAAGATGCATCATTTGAAGCGGTGAAATTAGCATTTTTAAAAGATGCAAAAAATAAATCAAAAGAATTACTTGCACTATCTCTTGATGAAAACATTAAGCAGTTTATCGAATTACTTAAATCAAATATTAAACAATTCAATGAAGGTGAGTCGTATATAAACACTCTTAAAGAAAACCGTCAAAATACGTCTCATTTGTTAAATGACTTTACAGCACATACGGTCAAAAATGAAACAGTGAATGAAATCGAAAATTTATTTGCATTCATACGAAAGCAACTAGAGCTTAAATTGTATGATTATCTATCATCTAATATTTCGATGAACGACGTTTCTAAAAAAATGTTAAGTGCAAATCGTCAGTTAATTAAAAACGATATTGAGCAGTATGTAACGATTGAAAGTAATACAATTATCAACAACGTGTATAGATTTATCGATGATTTAGTAAATCAACATATCAATGATTTTAATGTTAAACTGAGAGCAAGCAACGTTGTAGACACGCTACAATATCCAAAAGTAGAACAGCATCAAGTAAAAGTTTCAGTAAATGACACACAGGTGAACGCGGAATTAAAACGCTTCGAAAAATCTGTTAAAACGCATAAACAACTGAGAGAGCAATTATTAGAAGTGAGTAAAACGATTGTAGATTCTATTCAATTAGACGCACTAAAAGATAACGTCATTCAAAATGCGACGTATTATTTTAATGATATCGATCATAAGTTGTTAGAAGATAAAACTAGAGTATTACAGATGTTAAATACACCAATCGAAGCACCAGATGAAGTAATGTACAAAGAAAGTATCGATTTATTAAACGAAATACATTCAATTGTAGGTGAAGAAAATGACAATCATTAATGAAAAAGAGCTACTAGAATTAGACCCTTCCACATTATTACTTGTCGACACGAGAAACGTTATGGGGAACGAAGAGAAGACAAAAGAATTAGTACTTAATGATCCGGTTGAGAATACGATTCACATTCAAGAGAATCCATTTATCGTTGAAGCGGATGGCCATAACAATGGGAGAAGCCCTATACCAACAGCAGGTGTCGTGAAAGGATTATATGATGCATTAAGTCAACCAGGTAAAGAAATTGTATTGTTTGCGAACGACAACAGTTTCTTTCATACACGTTTATATGTTGTTTTTAAACTATATGGCTATGAAACGACGCTATATATCGGTAGTTTAGGTGTGCTAAAAGAAGTTGCGAAAAAAGTTGAATATAATGACGTAACACTACCAACTGTATTTGAAGATGTTGATCAATTACCTGATGAATCTTTATATGCGACGTTTGAAAATGTTAAAAACAGCATAAAAGATCCGAAGCATTTATTAATAGATGTACGTGAACGTTCGCGTTATCTCGGTGAGGGAGATAACATGGATAGTAAAAGTGGTCATATTCCGACAGCCGTTAACATTCCAAATACGACACTATTTAAAAACGGTACGATGTCGTTAGACGTCTTACATGATGAATTAAAAGACATTAAAAAGTTTGATTCAGTGACTGTCTCTTGTGGGTCAGGAATGAGTGCAACACCGATGTTTACGTTTTTACATGAAAATGGCATTCCCGTAAAATTATATGGTGGTAGTTTTTCTGAGTGGATTCGTGAAGATGAACCGATTGTCACGAAAGAAACGACGCTAAAGGAACGTGTATTAAATATTGAGTAAATTATTAATTGTCGACGGAATGGCTCTGTTATTCCGTCACTTCTTTGCAACAAGTTTTAGTAATCAATTTTTTTATAACAGCTTAGATCTACCAACAAATGGTGTACAAGGGACAATTCGTCATATTTATAAAGCAATTGAGATCATTCAACCTGAAAAAGTAATCATTACGTGGGATATGGGGAGTGAGACAGTTCGAACAGAATGGTATGAAAATTATAAATCTAATCGACCAGCACCACCAGAAGAACTCGTTCCTCAATTTGATTTAGTGAAAGATGTACTTGCCGAGCTTGATTTTTATCAAGTTGGGTTAAAAGGGTATGAAGCGGACGACCTCATCGGAACGATTACAAATCATTATGATGATACGGTGATTATTTCTGGAGATAAAGACCTTTTACAAGTCATTAATGACGATAACGAGTTATGGCTAACGAAAAAAGGATATACAGAATACGATATATATAATCTAAACCGTTTTACTGAAGAATTTTCAATTACACCACATCAATTTATCGATGTAAAAGCGTTAATGGGAGATAGCGGTGACGGATACTTTGGAGTCACCGGAATTGGTGAAAAGACCGCGTTAAAACTCATCCAAAAACACCAGTCCTTAGACCATTTACTAGAAAATTTAGACACCTTAACAAAACGTCAAAAAGAAAACATTTTAAAAGACTACGACCATTTAATACTCAGCCGACGACTCGCTGAAATTATTACGGATGTTCCGATAAATGTTAACGATGTGATTCAGTATAGTGATTATACATTTAATCTTGACCGTACGTTACAAGTGCTTGATAAATACGATTTAACAATCGCAAAACGATATGTAGAAGGGTTAGATTTATAATGGCAACGGTACACATCGATGCAGCAACGCGTCAACATCCGCACATTTCTGTTGGTGCAGTGATCATCAAAGATGAAACTACACACGAATTTACATCAGTGTTTCATCATATAGATAACAATGAAGCAGAGTGGGCGACGTTAATCTTTGCTCTTGAAAAGTGTATTGAATTGAATATTAAACAAGCAATAATTTATACCGATTCACAAATTGTCGTCGATTCAATTGAAAAACGTTTCGCAAAAGATCCGCGCTTTAAACAATATTTAACAACATACGTCAATTACGAGACTAAATTTAATTTATTATTAGTTTCTTTTATCACACGTGAGCACAATAAACACGCAGATCATCTCGCTAAAACAGAGTTATATAAATATTTAAACAAATAAAATTAAAAAATATCTCTCAAAATAGTATAATGTCTGTAATACGTAAAATAAGGAGAAAGTATATGAATATTATCAAAATCGAACCAACACCAAACCCAAATACGATGAAAGTTGTTTTAGATGAGCAAAAGCCAGATATGAAATCTTCAACACATAGAGAAGTAAGTCCAGAAAATCCGGACTTCATCAACCGTGTACTTGAAATCGATGAAGTGACTAGCGTATTTTACGCTCTAGATTTCATATCTGTAGATAAAGATCCACGTGCAGAGTGGGACGTTGTTATTCCTAAAATTGAAGCTCAATTTGAAGGACAAGATACAAAAAAGTAATTGCGCACGTCGACGAACACTTTGGCGAAGTAAAAGTGGAATTACTAACATTTAAAGAAATTCCTTATCAAATTAAACTTAATGATGGCGAAGTGAGAGAAGCGTTAAACAATGACTTTTTAAACGCTGTAGAAGCTGCCACACTTCCTGAAGAAAATATTATATTTAGTAGAAAATGGGAGTCTATCGGATACTATTATGGTGAGCTTAATGACGTTCTAACTGAAGTAAAAGAAGAAATCGGTGCCCTTTATACAAAAGAGCGTTTAACTCATCTTGTAAAGGCTGCTAAAGAAAATAAACAACCAGAACCAAAACGCTATTTTAAAATTGATTTAGATACTTTCGAGCAAGAAAAAGATTGGAAGAAGAGACTCTATTATTTAAATCACTTTGATACACCGAATGAAGGCGATTATGAATTATTAACGTTTGCGTTAAACGATTCAAAAGTACAAATTCGTCGTATGGCAGTTTCACTTCTAGCAATGATTGAAAAAGAGGAAACTTTAAATTATTTAAAGCAGGCGCTTCAAGATAAATCCGTTACTGTTCGTAGAACAGCAGGAGATGCATACAGTGATCTTGGTCTTAAGTCTGGTTTAAAAGATATGTATCCGTTACTTGATGATAAAAGTCCAATCGTTCGTTGGCGTGCAGCGATGTTTGTATATGAAGTCGGTGACGATTCTAGTCTTCCATTTTTATATCAATATAGAGATGATTCGTCATACGAATGTAAATTGCAAAAAGAACTTGCGATTTCAAGAATTGAAGAAGGCGAAAGAGCACTTGGAAGTGTCTGGAAACAAATGGAAAAGAGGAATCAATAATGAATCCATATGAAGCATATATGAATGAACTTGTTGATGCTTATAGAAAAGACCTAACAAAATACAATTTTGAAGAATTCACAACTAAAGAAGCGGTCAAAGACTTTATGGACAATGTAAATGACGATGAAACGACTTTCGTTGTTATCAATAGTATGTGTGGATGTGCAGCAGGACTGGCACGACCAGCAGCACGTACAGTCGCATTACAAAACCCAAATACACCAGATCATTTAGTGACTGTTTTTGCAGGACAAGATAAAGAAGCAACTGAAGAAATGAGAACGTATATTGGTCAGGAACCTTCGAGCCCATCAATGGCATTATTTAAAGGTAAAGAGTTAAAATACTTCTTACCGAGAATGTTTATTGAGGGCAGAGAAATTGAAGATATTATGATGGATTTAAAAGACGTCTTTGACGAGTATTGTCAATAAAAAAAGGAAAGCACTGATTATGCTTTCCTTTTTAGTCTATTAATTAGTATTATTCAAAAATACACATCGAAATCATGTAAAGTGAAAGTAATACTAATCCAGTAAACATTACTGCTTCCATCCGGAACACTCCTTCGCTTGAAGTATATATGATTACTTATATTATATTAAAAATACCGAGTAAAAGAAAGGAAGATTTTTATGAATACTTTTGATCAAGCGTATCATAACTTATTACAACATGTACTAGATACAGGAACGACTAAAGATGACCGCACAGGAACGGGTACAATTTCAACTTTCGGATATCAAATGCGTTTTGACTTAAGTAAAGGTTTCCCATTATTAACGACAAAACGTACATCGTTTAAACTGATTGCGACAGAACTCATTTGGTTTATGCGTGGAGATACGAATATCAAGTATTTACTTCAGTACAACAACAACATTTGGAACGAATGGGCATTTAAACGTTATGTAGAATCTGATGATTATCACGGTGAAGATATGACAGATTTTGGCCGACGTGCGTTGAAAGACGAAGCGTTTAACGAAGTATATCAACAAGAAATGGAAAAATATAAAGAACGCATTTTAACAGATGATACATTCGCTAAAAAGTATGGTGAACTCGGAAATGTATATGGTAAACAGTGGAGAGATTGGATCGGACCAAATGGAGAGTCTGTCGACCAACTACAGAACTTAATCGATTCGATTAAAAATACTCCATATTCTAGACGACATATCGTCTCAGCATGGAATCCTGCAGAAATTGAAACGATGGCATTACCGCCATGTCATACGCTGTTTCAGTTTTACGTAAACGATGGTAAGTTAAGTCTACAACTTTACCAAAGAAGCGCGGACGTATTTTTAGGTGTTCCATTTAACATCGCGTCATACAGTCTATTATTGCTACTCGTCGCAAGAGAAACAGGACTAGAAGTCGGTGAGTTCATTCATACTTTTGGTGATGTTCATATTTATCAAAATCATATCGAAGCAGTTGAGACTCAACTCTCTAGAGACGGATTCGACGCACCAACTGTTAAAATAAATACAGATAAGTCAATGTTCGATCTAGAATACGAAGACTTTGAGCTCGTCGATTACAAAAGCCATAAAAGCATTAAAGCACCAATTGCGGTCTAAAGGAGATAAATAATGTTATCGTTAATAGTAGCATATGCAAATCAAAACGTTATCGGATTTAAAGGCGATATGCCGTGGCGCTTGCCACATGATTTAAAACGTTTAAAAGAAATTACAACAGGACATACAATCGTAATGGGAAGAACGACTTATGAGTCACTTGGGAGACCACTACCAAATAGAAAAAACGTCGTCTTAACGAGTCAAGATATAGATGATGACGGTATTGAGATTATTCGTAGTCTCGATGAAATCAAATCTTTAGACGGTAAAGTATTTGTATTCGGTGGAAGCAAATTATACGATGCAATGATTGATGAAGTAGAAGAGATGTACGTCACTGAAATTTATGAATCGTTCGTTGGAGATACGTTCTTCCCAGAATATGACAAAAATGATTTTGAATTAGTATCAAGAGAAGATTATGACGTTTCAGAAGAAGTAAATTATCCGTACGCATATTTACATTACGTAAAGAAGGATTCTTATGAATAATATTTGGAAAGTTTTATTTATAATATTATTTTCCATTAACGCTATAGTTATTGGGACAATTGGTTATAAGGTCATAACGTTACCAGATTATGACCAATTAAGTGAGCCTAGCACACAGTCAAAAGATTCGAACTTACAAGTCGTTGCGAACAACGAAACAATTGAAAAAATTATCAATGACAACATAGACGATAATATGTACGTCAATGTTTCAACAAGTGGCATCGAAATTGAAACGTTATATTCTGTTTTAAACATCGATGTTCCAGTAAATGTTTCAATTGAACCACTTGTAAAAGACGATCAGATTATTTTACAATTAAAAGATATTGATATCGCAAGATTTTCAGTCAGCTTAGATTTAATATATGATACACTTAAAAACCATGTAACATTAGATAATGGCATGGAATTTAGTGATGATGCACCAGAGATTATTATCGATTCAAAAGTTTTTAAACAACAACTTGAATACGACGTTACTATCGATGAAATTGATTATAAAAATGATAAGTGGTATTTTTCAGTTGATGGATTATTTTAGAGGAGTGATATGATGGCAAAAGCGACATTAGCAGGTGGTTGTTTTTGGTGTTTAGTTAAACCATTCGACCAATACGATGGTGTAAATTCAGTAACAAGTGGCTACTCAAACGGCCACAAAGAAAATCCGACATATGAAGAGGTTGGATCTGGTACAACAGGTCATACAGAAGCGGTACAAATTGATTTTGATCCAGATGTTATTTCATACCGTGAAATTTTAGAAGTGTTCTTTAAAACATTTGACCCAACAGATAATGATGGACAATTCGGTGACCGTGGATCGATGTATATGCCTGCTGTCTTTTATCATGATGACACTCAAAAAGAAGAAGCAGAGAAATATATCGATGAATTAAACGATTCAAAAGTATTTAACGATCCTGTGATTACACCTGTGTTACCGTATAAGAACTTTTATGCAGCAGAAGATTATCATCAAGATTTTTATAAGAAAAACAGTGCACATTATAATGCGTTTTATAAAGGTTCTGGTCGTAAAGGGTTTATTGAGAAACATTGGAGTGAAAACTAATGAAAAAAGACATTTCTGAACTCACTGAAATGGAATATCACGTCATGAAAGAAAATGGTACTGAACCACCGTTTCAAAATGAGTATGATCAGCACACTGAAGCGGGTATATACGTCGATAAATTATCCGGTCAAGCATTGTTTAGTTCGACGGATAAATATGATGCTGGATGTGGTTGGCCATCATTTACACGTACAATCGATGAATCTGTCTCTGAACATTTTGATGATTCATTTGGAATGCGTCGTATTGAAGTACGTAGCGATACGTCTGATTCACATTTAGGTCATGTATTTAATGATGGCCCTGTCGAATCAGGGGGAATGAGATATTGTATTAACTCTGCTGCATTAACTTTTATTCCAAAAGAAGAGTTAAAAGATACAGATTACGAAAAGTATTTAACATTGTTTGAGTGATACTATGAAAAGTTATTCTTTTTATCAGTTTATGAAAACAAAAGTCGGTGAAAAGAGTGAAAGCGGAGTGTTCGCTACACACGTAGTGAATGATTTAGATTTCCCCAAATTTTCTACTGACTATAATAATATTTCAGACTATCTAGAAAAAACACCATACGACGGTGCGTCATTACACACGTTTGATACTTTATTTGAAGAATATGAAAATTGGTTAAAATATTAGGAGGATGAACATGAGCATTCATATTGGTGCAAAACAAGGCGACATTGCAGAAACTATTTTACTACCAGGAGATCCGTTACGTGCAAAATACATTGCAGAAACATTTTTAGAAGATGTTACACAATTTAATGAAGTAAGAAACATGTTCGGTTTTACTGGAACATATAAAGGAAAAAGAATTTCTGTTATGGGTACAGGAATGGGAATTCCTTCTATCTCTATTTATGTCCATGAGTTAATGCGTGATTACGGAGTTAAAAACTTAATTCGTGTTGGTACTTGTGGTGCGATTAAAGAAGATATTAATGTACGTGATTTAATTATCGCTCAAAGTGCATCGACTGATTCTAGTCAAAACACGAAATTATTTAATAATATCAGTTATGCACCGACTTCAGACTTTGAATTACTCGCGTCCGCTTACAATGAAGCAACGAAACGCGGAACGAACGCGATTGTCGGTAACGTATTTACAGCTGATTCATTTTACGATGAAAAAGGAAACATCGAACAACTTGCAGAATACGGTGTACTTGCGTTAGAGATGGAGTCAAGCGCATTATTTACAATTGCTAAAAAATATAACGCAAGAGCGCTGAGTATTTTAACAGTATCTGACCACGTAATAACAGGTGAGGAAACTTCAGCAATGGAAAGACAGACGACATTTAATGAGATGATTGAAATTGCATTAGATGCTGCTCTTCCATTTGCAGAATCATTGTAATATTAGAAATTAGGTGAAACTGTGAACAACGAAATACCAAAAAGTAGTCATCGTTTAAAAGTCAGTTTAAATATATTCTGGTTTATCGTCATCATACTAACGACGATTTTTCTCTCTGTATTAATTACCGCACTAAGTTTAGGTGGAAAAACGGAACGCGCAGTAAACGTCGGAACTGATACGAGACAAGAGTTCGTTAAATTATATAACGTGTACGACACTCTATCTTCAGAATATTATACAGACGTTGACAAAAAACATTTAATTGAATCTTCGATTAAAGGTATGGTGAATGGTTTAAACGATCCATATAGTGAATACATGCAAGCAGACGAAACAGCTGATTTTGAAGAATCAATTACCGGCGAATTTTACGGTATTGGTGCTGAAATTATGCAAGATGATCAAAACGTTATCGTCTCAAGTCCAATGAAAGGCTCGCCAGCGGAAAAAGCAGGCGTTCAGCCTGGAGATAAAATACTCGCAATTGACGGAGAGTCAATTAAAGGTTGGTCTTCACACGAAGCTGTTCAACTTATTCGTGGTGAAGAGGGTACGGATGTCACGTTAACGATTCAAAGAGGTTCTGACAAACCATTTGACCTCGTTATTACTCGTGAAAAAATTCATATCGATAGTGTAACTTCAGAAATAAAAGATGATACTTCACATATTAGTATAAATCGATTCCAACAAGACACTGCGAAAGAATTAAAGCTTGCACTTGAGGATGCTAAAGAGAAAAAAGTTAAAGACGTCGTACTAGATTTTCGTTCAAACCCAGGTGGTCTATTAAACGAAGCTGTTGAGATGATTAATTTCTTCGTAGATAAAGGCGAACTCGTCTTATATCTCGAGCATAAAAATGGTGACCGTGAAGAGATATATGCTGAAAATGATCGATTAGTAAAAGAAGATGACTTTGACAACATCTATATTTTACTTAATGAAGGTTCAGCAAGTGCGAGTGAAGTATTTGCTGGAGCGATGCGAGATTTAACGAAAGCTGAAATCGTCGGTACGAAATCATTTGGTAAAGGTATCGTACAAAGAACGAGTGAATTCAAAGATCAATCATTAGTTAAATATACGAACACGAAATGGTTAACACCAAATGGCGACTGGATTCACGAAAAAGGTATCGAACCTGACTTTGTAATTAACAATCCAGATTTCTATCGAGTGAAGTTCTTAGATAGAGAAGATGCCTATATTGAAACACAAGAGAACGATGATATTATTACGATTAAAGTGATGTTAGAAGCGTTAGGTTATAACATAGAAACAATGGATAACGTCTTTGACGCTAATTTAACAGACGCTGTTAAAAATTATCAAAAAGACAATAACTTAGATGAAAATGGTATCGTTACAGGGGATACGACAGCTCAATTAATGAAAGATATTCGTGAGCACATCCAAGATAATGACACTCAATACGATTATCTATTAGATTATATTAAAGGCGAAAAGTCTAAAGAAGATATTACAAAAGAAATGAAAGAAGAGTCTAAGTACATTCCTGTCGATGATTCTCGTAAACGTTCAAATCAAGAGGATGAATAATTCATATAAACACCGTGCATATGCATGGTGTTTATCATTATTTAAAGAAAGAGGATACATATGAAATTAAATGATGATGTAGTCGTATTAACAGGTGGAGGAACAATCGGTCACGTCATGTTAAATACGTTAATCGCACCAGAACTGTTAAATGATAACGTAAAGCCATATTATATCGGATCTAAAACAGGTATTGAAAAAGAAATTATCGAAAAATCCGGTATCGAATACTACAGCATTTCAAGTGGTAAGTTACGACGCTATTTATCATTTGAAAATATTAAAGATGTATTTAAGGTGACAAAAGGCATTTTTGATGCGAGACGTATATTAAAAAAGTTACAACCGAAATTCGTCTTTTCAAAAGGTGGTTTTGTGTCAGTACCAGTTGTACTCGCAGCAAAAAGTTTGAATATACCCGTCTATATTCATGAGTCAGATATTTCTCCAGGACTAGCGAATAAAATTGCTGGTAAATTTGCTAAAAAGATATTTGTCACTTTCGAAAAGACGTTAAACTTTGTCGATTCAAATAAATCTGAGTATGTAGGACCTGTCATTCGTGAAGAATTGCTACATGGTAGTAAAGAGATTGCAGAGAACATTACTGGACTAGATCCGAATCAACCGACAATTATGTTTATCGGAGGGAGTTTAGGGGCAAAATCTATAAACGATTTAGTGCATAACCATTTAGATACTTTTGTAGACCAATACCAAGTCATTCATATAACAGGGCCAGATAATATGCGTGAAGATATTAGTCATCCTAACTATCGTCAATACGAATTCGTACAACATGAACTCGCACATTTCTATAAAATTTCTGACGTCGTGATTTCACGTAGTGGAGCAAACGTTATATACGAATTACTACTCCTTAAGCAACCGATGCTTTTAATCCCATTACCGTTATCTCAAAGCCGCGGAGATCAAATCGAAAACGCTGAGTACTTTAAAAGTAAAGGTTATGCTGAAACTCTTGAAGATGAATCCATAACTCCAAAACGAATCATTGACAATATTATGAAAATCGAAAATAATAAACTAAAATACATTAAAAATATGGAGACATTTACAGCGGGGATGACACCAAAACGCTTAACAGAACATCTACTTAAGGAGGAGTAAATATGAGTCGTGCCAAGAAAATATCACTGTTTATCGTATTTACTCTAATATTTGGTGTGATTGCAGTGTTTCACGAATCACGTGTCGGTCGTTTTATCGACCGCGAAGTGTATGAGTTTATCTATGCGTCAGAAAGTTTTTTAACAACTGCATTATTTTTAGGGGTCACTCAACTCGGTGAAGTCATCTCAATGATTATTCTCTCAATCATTGTCATTGCGATTTTACTGTTATACAGAATGAACATTCACGCATTGTTTTTGGTCGTCTCAATGTTAATGTCTAGCATTTTAATTCCTGTTCTGAAACATTCATTCGACAGAGAGCGTCCGGCGTTTTTACGCTTAATTGAAATTGGTGGATTTAGTTTTCCAAGTGGACACAGTCTCGGTTCGACCATATTTTTCGGAAGTTTGATGGTGTTAATAAAACATACGAATTTAAATCATAAAGCTGTACTGTATGCACTTTGTGCTGTCGCAATTTTACTTATTTGCTCGTCACGCGTATATCTCGGCGTCCATTTTCCAACAGACGTTCTCGCAGGCATGGCAATCGGAGCAGCGACAGTTTCTTTAGTATCATGGATATTCCATGGAAAATTTAAAGATATAAAATAATTCATGAAGTAGGTGGATCTATTGATTACTCATTTATATGAATCAATCACTCTTGAGAATGACAGAATTAAATTAATTCCGATGCAGTTGTCCCACGCAAAAGATTTACAAAAGGTAAACCATGAAAGTATATGGACGTATATGTTATATCAAGCTATCACTGAAGAGCAGATGACTGAATGGGTCTCAAGTGCAATAGATTCACGCAATAACATGCAGGCAATTCCGTTTGTCGTCATTTTAAAATCAACAGATGAAGTGCTCGGTAGTACAAGAATTCAGCATATCGACTATGAACGACAAAGTTGTGAAATTGGTGCCAGTTGGTTTGGAACGAGTGCACAACGTACTTTTGTCAACTCTGACTCAAAGTTTTTACTGCTCGAATTTTGTTTTGAAGTAATGGGTATGATGCGTGTTCAAATTCGTGCTGATGAAAGAAATGTGCGTTCAAATAAAGCAATCGAGAGACTCGGATTTACAAAAGAAGGAGTCTTAAGAAAAGAACGTGCACTCCATGGCATACCTAGAAACTTAGTCGTATACTCAATAATTGATGATGAATGGCCAGAAGTGAAAAAGAACTTAATCATACGACAACAAAGCTATAGTAATGATACTCCAGGTAAAGTTTCTGGTGTGTAATAGAACTCCGGTTAAAGTTTTTGCTTTAATCGGAGTATTTTTTATGATAATTTTAGAGATAATATTCAAAATGATATAGTTAACTTGAGGTGAGACGATGCCAAACATTTTAGTTGTCGAAGATGAACAAAATTTAGCACGTTTTCTAGAGCTTGAACTCACTTATGAAGGCTATGACGTAGAAGTAACGTTCGACGGATTAAGTGGGCTAGAACATGCTTTAGACAAAGATTACGACTGTATATTACTCGATTTAATGTTGCCAGAGTTAAACGGATTAGAAGTATGTCGTAAAATTAGAAAAGAAAAAGACACACCAATTATTATGATTACAGCAAAAGATACAACATATGAAAAGGTAATTGGCTTAGATTATGGCGCAGACGATTATATCGTTAAACCATTTGAAATTGAAGAGCTACTCGCACGCATTCGCGTCATTATGAGACGCAGAAAAGTACACGAGTCGAATATATTAGAATCAAACGGTATAACAATTGATTTATCAGCATATAAAGTACTCGTCAATGAAACAGAACTAGACTTAACAAAAACAGAATTCGAATTATTACGATTACTCATTGAAAACGAGAATATTGTATTAAAACGTGAGACGATTCTAGATCAAATTTGGGGATACGATAACGAAGTTGAAACGAACGTCGTTGACGTTTACATTCGTTATTTACGAAATAAGCTCAAACAATATGACCTCGATAAAATTATCGAAACTGTTCGGGGTGTTGGGTATGTGATTCGAGAATGAAAACCTCTCTAAGATCAAGGTGGATGCGGTTAGCAATTTTGATAATCACGGGTTCTTTTATTATGTTCAGTACGTTCTTAATTTATGCAACGAGTATATATTTAAAAGATTTACAGTACCGTGCAGCTGATAGAAGCGCCTCTGAATTATATTCTTTGTATTCAACGACACCGATCAACGCGATTACTGAACGCGAAATTTATACGAGTCTTTATGATAATCAAAAATTTGTACTCTTTACGATGAGCGGTGAAGAAGTGTACCGTTGGCCGAGTAAGGATCAGTCTTATAATGTACCACGTGAACAAATTATTAACCCGGATTTTTATCCGATGGAAATCAATGACAAAAAATATATCGTAAAAACTGTCATGATAGAATCAGAATATTGGAATGGATATATTGCAATCATTCACCCGATGCAAGAGTATTATACAATTTTACAAATGATAATTATTATCGCAACGATTATCGCATTTATGTCGATATCCGTGACATCTGTCATTAGTTACTTTATTTCTGGACAAATGGTACGTCCAATATACCGATTTACAAAGCAACTTCAGTACGTTGAAAATAACGGGTTTTCTGAACGTCTCGATTTACGAACGAATTTATCAGAAATTGATTACATGGTTGTTTCATTTAACAAAATGATGGATACACTTGAAGAGTCATTTAATCAGCAAAAGCAATTTGTAGAAGATGCATCACATGAACTACGTACGCCTCTACAGATCGTTCAAGGGCATTTAAATTTAATAAACCGATGGGGTAAAAATGATAAAGCGGTACTTGAAGAGTCACTTCAAATTTCTATCGATGAGATGGGGCGTATTACTAAATTAATTGAAGAATTGTTAGAGTTAACAAAAAATGAAAACAAACAAAAACTCGTCCTTGAGCCAATTGATTTAAACAATGAAATTTTAAGTCGCGTCAATGCGATGAGGCAACTTCATCCGTCTTATACATTTACTACTGATTTAAAAGATGATTTATATTACGCTATAAGTCAGCATCAGTTTGAACAAATACTCGTTATCTTCCTAGATAATGCCGTAAAATACGATAATAAAAATAAATCAATTCATATCGTATCTAAACAAATGAGTAATAAAATTAAAATTGAAATATCTGACAAAGGAGTCGGGATTCCTAAAGAAGAGGTCAATAAAGTCTTCGACCGTTTTTATAGAGTCGATAAATCAAGAAGTCGTGAACTCGGTGGTAATGGACTTGGATTATCGATTGCTAAAAAAATTATTGAAGCAAACGGTGGAAACGTGTATATCACAAGTAAAATTAATGAAGGAACGACAATTCATATTGAATTTCCTTTAAAGTAAAATTATATCGCTTAAGACAGGTCATTTACTTTAAAGGATAGCTTTAAAATGGTAAACTTATAGCGAGTAACAAATACACAGAAGAGGTGTCTTATATGAAAGAGAAGGCGTATGATCACGCGCCTGTTAGTTTCGGAACAAACCTTGGGTTAATCTTAGAATACTACGATATGTATTTAGAGGACCCGAATAGTGTTTCTGAGGAGATGCAAATTTTATTTGAGTCAATTTTAAACAATGATACTCAATTTAGCGCTCCGAGAACAGGTAGCTCAAGTAGCAAATTAGAGAACATTATTAAGTGGGTAACTGATATTCGTACTTACGGTCATTTAGTGGCTGACGTTTATCCGGTGTATCCTCCTGAAATTAAAAACAAACCTGATTTCAGTTTTGAAAGTTATGGATTTACTGAAGAGGATCTTAAAAACGTTTCTGTTGAAACGATTAGTCCATATTTAGTAGATACTTTTGATAATGCACTCGATGCGATTCATCATTTAAAAGATACGTATACTTCACCATTATCCTTTGAATTCTCACACATTAACAACGAAGAAGAAAGAGAATGGTTCAAAAAGTATACAGAAACAAAAGGGCAACCGAATTATGATAACGATCAAAAAATAGCACTATTTAAAGAATTATCAAAAGTTGAAGGTTTCGAAAAATATTTACAAAAAAACTTCGTAGGAGCAAAACGTTTCTCTATTGAAGGTGTAGACTCTTTAGTACCGATGTTAAATCATCTACTTAAGAAAATGGCCGAAGATAAATTACAACACCTTCAAATTGGGATGGCACACCGTGGACGCCTAAACGTCTTAACTCATGTATTACAAAAACCATACGAAATGATGTTAAGTGAATTCATGTCAACGGACGCTATGAAATTCTTACCAACTGATGAATCTCTAGCAATTACTAACGGTTGGATGGGAGACGTTAAATATCACCTCGGTGGGGTTAAAACATTAAATGATAACGATCTTGAGCAAACAGTTACACTTGCTAATAATCCGTCTCACTTAGAAATCGTTGGACCTGTCGTACAAGGTAAAACACGTGCAGCACAAGAACAAAACGATGTAGCCGGCGAAAGTGTACAAGACAAAAATGCATCATTTGCAGTAGTTGTTCATGGAGACGCTGCGTTTCCAGCTCAAGGTGTAAACCCTGAAGCAATGAACATGAGTGACCTAAATGGTTACACTGTCGGTGGTTCTATTCACATCATTACGAATAACCGTATCGGATTCACAACAGAAGAATGGGACGGTCGTTCAACGCTTTACTCAAGTGATATCGCAAAAGGATTTGATATCCCTGTATTACACGTTAACAACGACAAACCAGAATATGTATTAAAAGCAATTGAACTAGCATTTGAATACCGTCAAACATTCAACCGTGATATCGTTATCGACCTCATCGGATACCGTCGAATGGGGCATAACGAAATGGATGAACCAATGACAACGAACCCAATGCTTTACAATGAAATTAAAAACTATCCAACAATTGAACACTTATATGGTGATCAATTAGTTGAGGAATCAGTAATTTCTAAAGACCAAAAATCAGAAATTATTGATAATGTTGAAAAAGAAATTCGTTCAGCACACGATAAAATCGATAAAAACGATACGATTGTAAGTGGTGAAATCGAACATCCTGAATTCGTGTTCGGTAAACAGAAAAACGAAGCTGACGAAACGATTACGAAAGAACGTTTAGAAAAAATTACTGAAGAATTATTAACTTATAACGGTGATTTTGAGGTATTCAAACGACTTTCTAAAGTTTTAGAAAGAAGAAAGTTAGCATTTGAAGATGACTCAGCTGGTATCGACTGGGGTCACGCTGAAGCACTTGCGTTTGCTACATTACTTCAAGACGGTACACCAATTCGCTTTACAGGTGAAGATGCAGAACGTGGTACGTTCGCACACCGTAACGCTGTGTTACATGATCCTGAAAGCGGAGAAAAATATACACCGTTAAAAAATATTAGTGACGCGAAAGCATCATTTGATATTTATAACTCACCGTTATCAGAACTTGCAGCATTAGCATATGAATATGGTTATAACGTTCAAAATAAAGACGTCTTAACAATTTGGGAAGCACAATACGGTGACTTCGTAAACATGGCACAGCCAATCATTGATACGTTTATTTCTGCAGCGCATTCTAAATGGGGAGAAACGACAGGCTTAACGATGTTACTTCCTCATGCACAAGAAGGACAAGGTCCTGAACACTCAAGTGCAAGAATTGAAAGATTCTTACAGTTATGTGCAGAAAACAACATGATCGTGGCGAACTTATCATCAAGTGCGAACTACTTCCATCTATTAAGACGACAAGCACAAAACTTAAACACTGATTTAATGCGTCCATTAGTACTTACTTCACCGAAAAGTTTACTAAGAAACCAAACAGCATCTAGACCAGTTTCAGAGTTTGTAAATGGTACATTTAAAGAAATCATTTATAATAACGAAAAGCCTAAATCAGTTAAAACGGTTTTAATCGCTAGTGGTAAAGTAGCAGTTGAACTAGAAGAAAATCTTAAAAAAGAAGAAGACACTTCTAAGTTATTAATTAAATTAGAGCAACTATATCCATTCCCAGAGAAAGAAATTAAAGAAGTTCTAAGTACTCTACCAAAATTAGAAGAAGTTAGATTTGTACAAGAGGAGCCTAAAAACCAAGGTTCATATCGTTTCGTAGAACCGTACTTACGCGATCTACTCGATGACAAAATCGCTTTAAGCTATGTTGGAAGAAACGAAAGTGCATCTCCTGCAGAAGGAAACGCAGGTATTTATAAATTAATTCAAGATAGAATCATTAAAGAAGCATTGAAATAAGAGGAGAAGATAGAGAATGAGTGAAATTATCGTTCCAGAGCTCGCAGAATCGATTACAGAAGGTACGATTGCGACTTGGTTTAAAAAAGTTGGAGACAGTGTTGAAAAAGGGGAAGCTGTTTTAGAACTTGAAACTGACAAAGTCAACGTTGAAATTGTCAGTGAAGAAGATGGTGTAATTTCTGAAGTGAAAGCTGAAGAAGGAGACACTGTTGAAGTCGGACAAGTTGTTGCTGTAGTTGGTGAAGGCAGTGGTGCACCTAAAAGAGAAGAGACTAAAGCAGAAGAAGCTAAAGAAGAGAAAAAAGAAGAAGTTAAAGAAGAAACAGTAGTTGAATCTAAAGAAGATTCACAAATCGTTGCAACGCCTTCAGCGCGTAAATTAGCACGTGAAAAAGGCATCGACTTAGCTGACATTAACGCTGCAGATCCAAGAGGTCTAGTACGTTCACATGACGTTAATAATCATGTCAACGCGCCTAAAGAAGCACCTAAGGCAGAACAAGCAAAACCAGAAGTTAAAGAACAAGCTACTTTTGAAAAACCTGTAGTGCGTGAACAGATGTCACGTCGTCGTCAAACGATTGCAAATCGTCTATTAGAAGTTTCTCAATCTACAGCAATGTTAACGACGTTTAACGAAATCGACATGTCTGCTGTTATGGATTTACGTAAACGTAAAAAAGATCAGTTTATGGAAAGAAATGACGGAACGAAACTTGGCTTCATGTCATTCTTTACAAAAGCTGTAGTCGCTGCACTTAAAAAATATCCAGCAGTTAACGCTGAAATCGACGGTAAAGATTTAGTTTACAAACAGTTCTATGATATTGCGATTGCAGTATCAACTGATGAGGGACTACTTGTACCAGTAATTAGAGATTGTGACCGTAAAAACTTTGCTGAAATTGAAAATGATATTATCGATGTTGCGACACGTGCACGCGATAAGAAATTAACGCTTGATGAAATGACAGGTGGATCATTCACAATTACAAATGGTGGAGTATTCGGTTCATTAATGTCTACGCCGATTATTAACGGCACTCAAGCTGCAATCTTAGGTATGCACACGATTCAACAACGTCCAGTAGCAGTAGATGGTAAAGTAGAAATTCGTCCAATGATGTATGTCGCATTAAGTTACGACCACCGTATCATTGATGGTGCTGAGTCTGTTGGATTCTTAAAAACAATTAAAGAATTAATTGAAAACCCTGAAGACTTACTATTAGAAGGTTAATAGAAGAGGTGCAATATGCACCTCTTTCTTTTTAAGGAGAGAATATATGTTACACGAAACTTGGAAAGATAATCATATTAAAGATGTCAAAGTCGTTCATACAGATGCAAAAAAGTTTAAAGTATCTGATATGTTAACAGTTGGTAAAACGTATAAAGTCGTTAATGAAACTGAAGAATATTTGTTTGTCATCGATAATTCTAATAAAGTCGGCGGCTATTATAAAGAATATTTTGAAGAAGTTTAAGATGTGCGTTAAGCACATCTTAATTTTTTAAAAAAAGTTTTCTGATAATTCGAAAAACATATAGACATAATGAATTAAGTCATGTAATATGTTGTTTATGCAAAAAGATAAATTAATTTTTTGGAGGTTTAGAAATGAATACTAAATATGTATTTGTCGTAGGATTCATGCTGTTCGCGATGTTCTTCGGGGCCGGAAACTTAATTTTCCCACCGTCAATCGGACATGAAAGCGGCGATCACTTTTGGATTGGAACATTAGGATTTGTAATTACTGGAGTAGGGTTACCACTCATTGCAGTCATTGCAGGTGCCATTTCAAAAGGTGGGTACGATGAGTCACTTAATCATATAAGTAAGTGGTTCTCAGTCGTATTTATGGTCGCTATCTTTTTAACAATTGGACCATTCTTTGCGATTCCGAGAACGGCAACAACTGCGTATGAAATGTCAGTATTACCATACTTAAGTGGTACAAGCTCATTAAGTTTACTCATCTTCTCGGTGTTATATTTTGTTATTGTTTTCTTAATTGTTTTAAAGCCAGGATATCTGGTAGATACTATTGGTAAGGCATTAACACCTATTTTATTAATTACTATTATTTTATTAGTCGTTATGGGTATTGTGAGCTACTTAGGTTTAACGCCAAATCCAACGGCTGGTGCATTTTTAGAAAAGAACGCCTTTTCAGTAGGATTTACAGAAGGTTATTTAACGATGGATGCAATTGCAGCACTTGTATTTAGTTTAATCGTTATAAATGCAATACGTGGACTCGGATTCACAGATAAAAAAGATTTACTTAATGGAACAATTAAATCTGCACTCATTGCCGCATCATTACTTGGAGTGATTTATGTATCACTCGCATGGATTGGTAACAGAGTTGCTTTACCTGGAGCATTACCTGAAGGTCAAAACTTAGGAACTTATATTTTAACGTTTGTAGCTGAAGATGTTCTTGGAGGATTTGGAGTATTTATACTAGCAACGATTGTATTCCTTGCTTGTTTAACAACTTGTGTCGGATTAATCGTAGCAGTTGCAGAGTATTTCAATAAATTAATCCCTAAATTAAGTTATAAAGCATGGGCAGCAATTTGGACACTCGTATCATTAGTACTTGCTAACCAAGGTTTAAGTACAATTATCCAAGGGTCAGTTCCAGTACTTATGATCTTATATCCAATCGCAATGACTGTCGTAGCGTTAGTAATTATCACGTATTTTGTACCATCACCAAAGCTTTCAATGCAAGTTCCAGTATACCTAATTTCGGTTGTTTCAATTCTTGCAGTCGTGTATCGATCAGAATATTTTGGAGTAGCAGCATTAGAAAAGCTACCGCTTCAAGTATTAGAAAGTTTACCATTATTCTCTACACAGTTTGAATGGATTCCATTATTAGTTATCGGTTATATCATCGGATATATACTCGGTTCAAAACAAGAAAAAATTGTATATGAATAGAAAAAAGGAAAGGAGGGGACTCCTTTCCTTTTATTTGTATCTATCTTTTATATCTAATAGGCGAGTTTTAAGTTCTTCTTCCATTTGAAGTAATTCTTTTTCAGCAGCTTGACGTTTTGCTTTACCTTCTGTTTGAATGCGTAACGTTTCTTCAATCGTCTCAAGTAGGTTTTCTTGCGTGTATTTAAGCGTTTCGATATCTACGATACCGCGTTCGTTTTCTTCTGCTGTCATGAGTGCGTTTTGTTTTAACATCTCACTATTTTTACTTAACAATTCATTCGTCGTGTCCGTTACAGCTTTTTGTGCTTTTGACGCCGATTCTTGGTTTAGTAATGTTAACGCAATCGCCAATTGGTTTTTCCACAGTGGGATAGATGTTAAAATCGAACTTTGAATTTTTTCAGCGAGTGACTGGTTAATATTTTGAATCATACGAATTTGTGGCGCAGATTGTAACGTAATTTGTCGAGATAATTTAAGATCGTGAATACGTTTATCTAATCGATTCATGTACTGAATCATATCGTTTACATCTTGCGTTGCCATTTGATTGTTAGACACTGTTGCGCGCTGTCTTAACTCAGGTAGTGTTTCTGTCTCAATTTCATTCTTTTTAAGCTCTGCAGCACGTATATAAATGTTTAGCGCTTCAAAATACGCTTTATTTTCTTCATAGAGATTGTCTAATAATTGAACATCTCTAACGAGTAAATCTTTTGAGTTTTCCAGTTGTACACTAATTCTATCTACTTGACTCGCAACACCTTTATGTTTAGCGAGTAATTCATTTACTGATCGATTGACTTTACCAAACATACGCTGAAATACATTCTTATTTTGCTTCGTTAATTGTTCTGGATCAATTTCTTTTAATTTACTCATCAACTGTTTTAAAGAGTCTCCAACAGGTCCTATCTCTTTAGATTGTACTTGATTTAACATATCGTGAGAAAACTGTGACAGTTGGGATTGAGCGTTCGCACCATATGAAATGAGTGCATCGTTGTCGAGTGGTTGTATTTGATTTTTGATCGTTTCTATCTGTTTTAATTCTTCTGCTGTAAATTCATCATCTTTAAATGTTGTTGTCACATTTTGTGAGTGTTCTTCTTTTTGTAACTCCGTAACGGGTTGAAAAGGGTTGTTTAATAATTCATCTTTTTTATTACTTTCTGTCAATATATTCACCTGCTTTTTCTTTCTCTTGAATCACTTTTGAAAAGTCAGGAAGGCGTTCATCTTCCTTCATTTCTAACTGTCTTTTTCTATTATTTCCTTCGGTGCGTTTTAATACATCACGCTCTATTTTAAGCCGCTCATAATCTCGTTTGTTTATTTCTGATAAATCGAGTTCTAAATTTCGTTTTAAATCGAGTAGGCGTAACCTTGCCGTATTGAGTTCAATTTTTTCTTCTTTCGTTTTACCTGGTAAACGATATAAATCTAAATATATTTCGACCATGTTTACCGCTGAATCTAAATTAGAGTGAAAGAATTGTAAACCATTATAAAATAGTTTAGGTTCGTTTTCTACACGTTTCATAATCGCGCGTACGACTCTATTTATATCAAAGATAAGTTTAATATCATTTAAATTTCTAATCTTTTTAAAGGTATTTAAAAGCCGCTTCTGTTTTCCCTTAGCGACCTTTAACTCTTGTTTTATATATTTATATTCACTGCGTGCAAGCTCGTGTTCGTTTAAATACTTTTGTAACGTAAATTGCTGTGTTGTAACATACGTTAAGAGTGCAGCAACACTCGTTGCGATCGCTGACGTTAAAGTCGCTAAATCGAACACCATTAACGACATTAGCCACGTAATAAGCGCAACAGGACTCGCAATCAACACGCCGTACAAATGTGTCAGGTAATCCTTCATAAAACTTCTCCATTCATTTATCTCTTACTATAATTATAAGTCTTTGTCCTTGAATTTGCGAATAATAGGACTATAATAAACTCACTAGAACATTGACTTAAAATGGGGTGTTCATATGTATGAAATAGTCATAATTACAGCCGATTATGAAGGTTGGTGGTTATTTGAAGAGTGGAGGGATGATGTTACAGAGTCGTTCATATTTAATGATTATCCAACGATGAAAATCAAATATGATGAAATCTATCAATTATTACAGGACAAATATACATCCGTAAAAATCGGAAAGTATCATATCCCAGCATTTTTTAATTGTTGTGAGATTCAATACTGCGAAGATTGTGATGATGATGTACAAATATATCACTCTTTAATCGCGTTAGAAAATGATACGATATTAGAAATGAAATAAATGTTACACTTTTTAAGTAGGTCTTTACACAAACGCTTTCATTGATATATAATATGACTGTCGATATTTATTTGAATATTGAACATATTTTTGGAGGATTTTTTAAATGAAACAAGGTAACGTAAAATGGTTCAACGCTGAAAAAGGTTTTGGCTTTATCGAAATCGAAGGAGAAGATGACGTATTCGTACACTTCTCAGCAATTCAAGAGGAAGGTTACAAATCTCTTGAAGAAGGCCAAGCAGTTGAATTCGAAATCGTTGAAGGCGACCGTGGTCCACAAGCGACAAACGTAGTTAAATTATAATACTAATAGCTTTCAATATAAATTGAACCTCTACCAACTGGTAGAGGTTCTTTTGTTTAATATTTGTTTAAAATACCTTTGTCAATTAAGTATTCTTCGTAAGATGTTTCTTTAGTCATTGCTCCGACTTCGTTTAGTTCAATGACTCGGTTTGCGATCGTGTTGATGAATTCAAAGTCATGTGATGTAAATAAAATCGATCCTTTAAACTTAATGAGACCATCGTTCACCGCTTGAATACTTTCTAAGTCTAAGTGGTTTGTCGGTTCATCGAGTAGTAAAACGTTCGCTTTAGATAACATCATTTTAGACAGCATTGCTCGTACTTTTTCTCCACCTGAAAGAACGTGTGCGTGTTTTTTTGCTTCTTCACCGCTAAATAACATACGTCCTAAGAAACCACGTAAAAACGTTTCTGTTTGTTCGTCTTCAGGTGCGTATTGTCTTAGCCAGTCAACGAGTGATAATTCTACGCCTTCAAAGTACTCACTATTATCTTTAGGCATATACGTCTGTGTCGTCGTTACACCCCAAATGACTTCACCTTCGTCAGGTTCAATGACGCCTGCTAAAATGTCGAGTAGAACTGTCTTTTGAATTTCACTATCTCCAACGATAACCGCTTTGTCGTTCGGGTTAATTGTAAAGTTTACATCTTTTAAAATTTCAGTTCCATCAATAGAGTGTGATAAATTTTTAACTTGTAAAAGATCGTTCCCAATTTCTCTTTCTGGCGTGAATCCAACGTATGGATAACGTCTGCTTGACGGTTTAATATCATCGAGTTCAATTTTTTCGAGCATCTTTTTACGACTCGTCGCTTGTTTCGATTTTGCAGCGTTTGCACTAAATCTCGCAATAAACTCTTTTAACTCAGCGATACGTTCTTCTTTTTTCTTGTTTTGTTCTTGCATTAACTCTTTAGCCAGTTTACTTGACTGATACCAGAAGTCATAGTTCCCAACGTAAATTTGAATTTTACCGTAATCTAAGTCTGCGATATGTGTACAGACGTTATTTAAGAAGTTACGGTCGTGTGATACGACGATTACAGTGTTTTCAAAGTTGATTAAAAACTCTTCTAACCACTGGATCGCTTTAATATCTAAACCGTTCGTCGGCTCGTCGAGTAGTAACACGTCTGGGTTACCAAATAAACTTTGTGCGAGTAATACTTTTACTTTTTGGCTGTTTTCTAGTTCAGACATCTTTTTATTAACGAGATCCTGATCAATACCTAAACCGTGCAATAAGTTTTCAGCATCACTATCTGCAGTATATCCACCTTTTTCACCATATAACGCTTCGAGCTCAGCTGCGCGCATACCATCTTCATCATTAAAGTCTGGTTTCATGTATATCGCATTTTTCTCTTCTGCAATTTGCCATAACTCTTCGTGTCCCATTAATACAACGTCTAAAACTGTCTCATCCTCGTACTGATAATGGTCTTGTTTTAAAAACGCCATACGTTCATTTGGTCCCATCGTTACATGACCCGTTTGAGAATCGATTTCTCCAGATAAGATCTTTAAAAACGTCGATTTACCTGCACCGTTTGCACCAATAAGTCCATAACAGTTACCCGGTGTAAATTTTATGTTTACATCTTCAAATAATTTTCTATCTCCAAATTGTAAACTCACATCACTAACTTGTAACATGTGCATTCTCCTTAATTATTATTACACGTAATTATACTATACATATGCTATGATTAATATATTATAACGACGATTAGGAGATTTTATGAAGAGATTATCAGGAACGACTCAATTTTTAACGTTAGATAGAGTAGAGGGGTCAACGTTATACTTTAAAACTGAAGACGATGAAGTAATTCGTATGAACAAATCATTACAACAAGAGGAGTATGAAGTCGGACAGGACGTTGCGGTATTCATATATCCAAATACGCGTGGAGAGTTATTCGCTTCTCCAGTCATTCCAAAAATTACTCGAGACAAATTTGATTTCGTACCAGTGAGTGAAGTGACGTATGACGGTGTGTACATCGATATCGACGCACCGAAAGATTTTTTAATCCCTTATGAAGATTTACCAAAACTTAAAAAAGTTTGGCCAAAACCTGGCGATAAAGTGATGGCAACTTTACGTGTAGAAAGTGACAACCAAATATACGGTCGATTAATTACAGAGACAGAAGCAAGAGAGATGTCACAACCGTTTGATGAAGAAGCGTTTAAAACGCACCGTAACACATGGTTAAACGCAAGACCTTACCGCTTATTAAAGGTTGGTACATTCTTATTAGCTGACGATGGATACAAAGTATTCGTCCATGAATCAGAACGAAAAGAAGAGCCAAGACTCGGTGAAGCTGTAAAAGTAAGAGTCATTGGATTTAATGAGCATAACGAAGTGAACGGTTCATTTATCGAAAAAGCTTACAAAAAGATAGATACCGATGCTGATGAAATTTACGAGTATTTACTTCTTAATGGCGGATCGATGGTCTATAACGATAAATCATCGCCAGAAGATATTAAATCGATATTTAACATGTCTAAAGCGAGCTTTAAGCGCGCATTAGGTAGCTTAATGAAAGATGGTAGAATTACTCAAGATAAAAAAGGCACATACATTAAAAAAGAGCGCGAATAAGCGCTCTTTTTGTTTACACCAATAATATTATGTTAACTTTTATAAGAATAAGTCATATCGAATATGATCATCTTGATTTTCTGTTTCAAAAAAGTCATGTTTTTCTAATACGCTCTCGTAATTAGCTTCTTTAGGCACATTGACATATAAGTGGTTCGCATAGTCATCATATGCATATGATATAACATTTTTTAAAATTGCATTTAACGCATCTTCCTTCAGTAAATTTTCAGAAAGTATCAATTCAGCCATCCATTCATCGTGTTTTTTATAGAGTAGGGTAGCACCATCACTCGTTTGCCACACTTTATCCTCTTTATCAAACGATTTTATATCATTATCTATTTTCTTCTTTTCTACTGACTCTACATTTAATGCTTCTTTGTTATAAATTTTAATGACTTTTAATAATGCATCATTGAATAATTCTTTTTCCTCTTCGGATAGATGTTTGAACGTTTCAGTAAATGACTGTTCTTGTTCTATTTCAATTTGTTTTCTCTTTACATCTCCATCTTTAGTTAGCTTTAAAACAAAACTTCGCTTATCGTGTTTTGACTGCAAACGATCGATTAACTGTTTATTAACAAGACTTTTGATTGTTCGACTTAAAAATCCTCTATCTATATGCAGTGCTTTCTCGATTTGACGTGCAGTGACTTGCTCATTTTGACCGACATAGTCAATTACATCTACTTCAGCTTTTGTTAAACCAATTTTAGTAGGGTTCTGACTGTGATTAAGGATTTCATAAAACTGTAAAAAATCATTAATCGTCTCTTTTAATTTATTATCCATAACATCACCTAATATAATTGAGTAGGTCAATTATATTAAAATTAGTTGATGAAATCAAATACCCCTTTAGTTTGTCTAAAGGGGTAGTGTAATTATGATAATTTTTCTAATTCGTCGATGAGTTCACCGATATAATTAATTGTATTATCAAGTGGTTCACTTGTTGTAATATCAACACCTGCATGTTTTGCAAGTTCTACTGCATTTTTCTTACCACCGAGTTTTAATACTTCTAACCAGTCATCCACTGCTGGTTGTCCTTCGTTTAAAATTCGCTTAGATACTTCTGTTGAGATCGTAAGTCCTGCAGAATACGTGTATGGATATAATCCCATATAGTAGTGTGGTTGTCTCATCCATGTAAGTTCAGCACCTTCAGTGATTTCTACATCATCACCCCAGAATTCCTCTAGTACTTCACGTTTAATTCGATTTAAATCTGCAGCGGTTACTGTTTCGTAGTTATCGACCATTTTGTACACTTCACGCTGATATGCGGCTTCAAGTAAGTGTGTCACAAAGTTATGGTAATACGTTCTAGAAATAATAGAACTAATGACCCAGCGCTTAAATTTATCGTTATCACTTGTTTTTAATAAGTGATTTGCCATTAACATTTCGTTTAATGTTGATGGTGCTTCTATAAAGTATAGAGAAGGGCGTGTATCGAAAATATTGTTTTCTCTATTTGCATTATAGAAGTGCCCTGCGTGACCAAGTTCATGTGCAAGAACGAATACTTCTTCCATAAGTGACGTCCACGTAATTAAAATATACGGGTGTACACCATATGGGCTCGAACAAAATGCACCTGTTGATTTACCTTTATTCGATACAAAATCAATCCAGCGTTCATCGTATGAACGGTTGATCATGTTTATATAGTCTTCTCCCATAACGCTTAAGCCGTCGAGTATATATTTACGAGACTCATCAATTGTAATTTCTGGTTCTGAATCTGGATCAAGTGAAATTTTTAAGTCTTCAAATTTCATATGTTCGATATTGTTTTCTTTTTGTAAAAGTTTAGCATAGCGTCTCATATGTGGCGCAAGATCTTTCATAATCGTGTCAATTTGACGGTCATATAACTCACGTGGCACTTCTTGATCATGGAGTAGGTAGTCGATGACTGAATCGAATCCACGTAAGTCTGCTTCTGCTTTTTCTTTTTTCAAATGTAAATCATATGTCGCAGCCGTCGTATGCTCATATTTTCTTAGTACGTCGCTAAATTGTCTAAATGCTGTACGACGAACTTCTTCGTCACGGTGTGATTCTAATTCACCTTCAAATGATAAATAAGAAAGTGGGTACTCTTTACCGTCCACAGTAAACGAACCGAAGTCTAAATCGAGTAATTTCGTTTTTAAATACAGTTCGTATGGTCCACTAAAGACATTACTAAAACTAGCGAGTGCTTTTTCAACTTTTGGATCGAGTTGATACGGTTTAAAACGTAGTAAGTGATCGATATAACCTGTATATTCTTCTTTATTCTCTTTTATTTGAGTTAAAAATTCTTCATCTTTACTTAGTAAATCACTCGTTAAAAATGATGTCTCTGTTGAAAATAGAGTAGACGTCGTACCGACAACGCTAGAAAGTTTTTGTGCTTCAGCATCGCTTTGGTCACTCGATAGTTTTAAACTCGAATATGTACTAACAACTACGAGTTGCTCTAATAGTGAACGATACGCATCAATTGCATCGACTGCAGTGTCAACGTCGTTTAAGTTGCCTTCAAACTTTGAGTTAAATGCTTGAATTTCTTCTTTTAAAGCAACACATTTCTCTTTTGCTTCGTCGTCATTTTTACATAAATCCGTTAAGTCCCATGTGTAATTCACATCTACTTCGCTTCTTAAAGGTAATGCCATATATTTTATCTTCCTTTCGGTTTTCGAATTATATTCTTATTATACATTGTTTTTCTGGAAAATACAGAAAATTTAATCTTCTATCATATTGCTTATTCATATTGTTTATATTAAAATTAAGTTCATGCAATTGAACATTTAAATATTATATAAATAAAGCGAAAAGCTTTGCTATTTGTTGGCCCTTTATATACCTATATAAGGGGTTTTAAAGTGGACAAATTTAATAATGGATGGTGAAGTGATTGAATGAAAGACGTGGCATTTTAACTGCGATTTTAGCATATACGTTATGGGGGTTAACACCACTATATTGGGCGTTAGTAGAAGGTATTCATCCAATTGAAGTTGTGTTGATTCGAACGATTATGTCGTTTTTATTTATGATTTTAATCATACCAATTTTTAATCATACGTCTCAATTTAAGAAGGATTTAAAATATTTAAAAGAAAATAAAAGTAAGATTTTTACGGTAATACTCGCTGGTTTCGTTATCTCAATTAACTGGGGAATGTACGTATACGGAGTAAATTCTGGCCACGCAGTTGAAGTGAGTATCGGATTTTACTTAACACCGTTAATTACGATAATATTAGCATTTTTATTTTTAAGAGATCGTTATAAGTTAGTAGAGTGGGTAGCCATTGGAATTACAGTGATTGGCATTATGTATATGATCATAAAACTCGGTACTGTACCATATATTGCGTTTATTATTGGATTATCATTTGCATTTTACAGTTTAATAAAATCATCATTAAGCATACATGCACTTAGCAGTATTACGCTAGAAACACTTGCGTTATTACCATTTGCAATTGGTGGGTTAATTTATATGCATGTGAATTATGGTTTAACAATAGGTATGAACCCGTCAACGTACTGGTTACTATTATCAGGAGCTGTGACAAGCGTGCCACTCGTATTATTCAGTGCGAGTGCAAAACAAGTGCCGTTATCATTAATGGCATTTTTACTCTATATCGATCCGACATTAATATTTATTTTAGGTATATTTGTTTTTAAAGAACCGTTTAGTATAGATGAATTTATTGGGTTCATATTCATATGGATTGCGATGATACTGTACATTTACACGAAATACAATGAAGGTAAAATCGCACAACGTGCATATGATTCTGGTCAATATAAGCGTCGAAAAGAAGAACTATATGACTAACATGAGATATGTATCATATCATTTAAAAGATGAAGAGCTTCGGAAGCTCGAGGTTTTTCATCTTTTTATTGTATTATAGAACGGTAAATGCTGATATTTGTGTTAATTTTACGCAAATTGAATTTGTGTAAACGACTGAGTTATTATGTGAACGATTAGAAGATTTGCGTTAAAGAAACGATAACGGTGTTTACACAAAAGAGCATTATATTAAATTAAATAATTTATATGAACGATAAAGCAATTTGCATAAACGAATTTTCGATACGTTAACGTAAAAAGGATAGTGAGTACTTGTTCTTATCCTACAATACATATAACTTCCTATAATATATGTTATGTAAACTTTATATGTAAAAACAAATACGTATCCAAATATAGCTTATATAAGGATACGTATTGTCGTGTTCATTGATTTAAGTATTCCATGACTTGGTCCATATCTTTATCGCCACGTCCGGATATTGTTACGACGAGTATTTCGTCTTGATTCATCGTTGGTGCTAGTTTTAATGCATGTGCGACGGCATGTGAGCTTTCTAAAGCAGGAATAATTCCTTCTGTTTTAGATAGTACTTGGAGTGCGTTTAATGCTTCTTCATCTGTTGCGTATTCGTATGAAACACGTCCAATGTCATGATAATAACAATGTTCAGGTCCAGCTCCTGGATAATCTAATCCAGCGGATATACTGTATGCATCATCATCAGTTAAATACATTTTAGTACCATGTAATATATTTACTTTTCCTTTATTTATGGCCATTGAGTGTTGATTCGTTTCAAATCCCTTACCAGCAGCTTCTACACCATATAATTTTACCGTTTCATCTAGGATAAATGGATGCATCGTACCAATTGCGTTTGATCCGCCACCGATACATGCAACAATCGCATTTGGTAGTCGGTTTTCTTTTTCTAATATTTGAGTTTTAATTTCACGACCGATAACGCTTTGGAAGTCTCTGACAATTGTTGGGAATGGATCTGGACCTAATGCACTTCCGAGTAAGTAATGTGTGTCATCGACGTTTTTTACGTAATATTCAAGTGCAGCGTCTACTGCTTCAGTTAACGTACGATTCCCCTCTTCAACAGCGACAACTTTTGCACCAAGAAGTTCCATTCTAAAGACGTTTAATCGTTGTCTACGCATATCTTCAGCACCCATAAAGATTACGATTTCCATATCGAACATCGCTGCGACAGTTGCACTTGCAACACCGTGCTGTCCAGCACCTGTTTCGGCAACGAGTCGTTTTTTACCCATGCGTTGTGCAATTAACGCTTGCCCAATTGCATTATTAATTTTATGTGCACCTGTATGGTTTAAATCTTCACGTTTTAAATAAATTTTAGCACCGCCAAGTTTTCTCGTTAGATTTTCAGCGTATGTCAGTGGTGTTTCACGGCCTGAGTATTCTTTTAAATAATAATTAAATTCCTCTTGGAATGATTCATCGTGTTTTAATTCATTGTACACTTCTTTCAATTCCGTCATAGCTGCTTTTAATTCTTCAGGTACAAATACACCACCATATTCTCCGAAAAATCCATTGTTATCTGCTTCAGTTTGAATTTTATTTATTGTATTCATATTCATTATTATAATCTCCTTATTTTTAATATTATTTAGATTTATCACGATGACGCCATCGTTTAAATTTAAACTCACAATAATTATTTAATAACACTGTCATCACTCTCCTTATAAAAAAACGCGCACTTTGTATCCTAAAAAGGACGCAAAATGCGCGGTGCCACCTATATTAACAGTAAATACTGTTCACTCATTCAATCAAAAAAGCACCACGTAATAATATTCGTAAGGACGATATTATTTCGCGGTGCCACCTTAATTGCTTCTCTTATCAATATTTAGTTAAACATTATTCGCCCAATTCAAAATAGCATTGTACATGTTCGCATCTACCACATGTTTTCTGACTGCTACAACAACTACTTTTACTTTTACGAATAAGTAGTTATTATATTAAACGCTCTATTTTAAATTGTCAACATTTTTTCATCTTTTTATATTTATAAGACAAAATGTAAAAAGTATAGTATACTTCGGTTGTAATCAAATATTAAGCACATGGGGAGCTTCGGCTGAGAAAGGTAAGACCTGACCCACAACCTGATCTAGGTAATGCTAGCGTAGGTATTGTGTATATGCATGCTTATTTTGCATGTGTTTATTTCACAAGCCTCCTCTAACGGAGCTTTTTTTGTGCAAATAAAAGGAGAATTATTTTATGAAGTTTAGTGAGAAAGCTCGCGAATTATCAAAGAAATTCTGGGATGGTAGCCACACGCACCCGTTCGTTACAGGGTTAGCTGACGGTACGTTAAGTGAAGAATCATTTAGATATTATCTAATACAAGATGGCTATTACTTAATCCACTTCTCTCGCCTATTTGGTGAAATTGCAGACCGCGCAGAAGATAAAGAAATTAAAGATATTATGACGCGTAACAGAGAAGATTTAGAAGCAGGAGAAATCGCTGTTCGTGAAGATTTCTTTAAAGATCAAAATATTTCGGATGAAGAATTTGACAACACAGAAGTTGCGCCGACAGCTGATCACTACATCGCTCATATGTATAGACAAATTGTAGAGTCAGAAGACTACATCGGGGTTGCGGTTGCGGGGATGTTACCTTGCCCTTGGTTATATCAAGATATTGGCGCAGAGCTAGTTAAGCATAAGTCTCCAGTACCGATCTACCAAAGCTGGATCGATACGTACGTGACTGACGAGTTTAACAACTTAACTGAAAGACATATCGAGCTTTGCGACAAATTATACGATAAAGCAACTGAAGACCAAAAAGAAAGAATGTTAAACGCATTTTACATGAGTGTTAGATTCGAGTACTTATTCTTCGATATGTCATATAAACAAGAAGAATGGGTGCAAATTTAATTGTCGACAAAGAAACTTACAATCATTTCAATATGTATAGCATTAAACACTGTCTTATCTTCAGTGATTAGAATCGAAGGTATGGCACCTATGTCAACGGTGTTTAACATTATATTTGCAACATTTGGTACATTTTATGTCACACTAATCGCCCTCGTCACAGCAATATTAAGAATGTTTATCTTTAACATTCCACCGCTTGCTATAACAGGCGCTTTATTTGGTGCGATTTTAGCCGGATTATGTTACAAATTCACAAAATCCATATTTGGAGCATGGTTCGGGGAATTCGTTGGAACAGGAATCATCGGATCGATTGTATCCGTACCTATTATGCAATTCTTTATGGACCTAGACTCAAATGCAGTTTGGTTCTTATATACGCCGAGATTCGTCGGCGCGACAATCATTGGTGGAATTATCGCAGTACTTATCTACTCTAGACTTAAACACTCAAGAGTATTTAAGGACATACAACAGTTATTCGATAAAGAATCAACCACATCGAAATGAATATAAAAGAGAAGCACATCAGATTATTATTAACATCTGTGCTTCTCTTTTTCATTATTTTCTAACTTTATCGATTAATTTTTGAGCATTTAAAACGATCGGTTTAAATACTTTTGTAAATGTGCCAGGTAGTTCTTCGATATAAGCATTGTAACCTTGTTTAAACTTAAATACACCGTAATCACTTGCGCCTTCATGGAAGTTTCCTGTGATTCCGAACATATTAAAGCGCTCAAGTTCGAGTTCTTTTGCTTTTTTGATCATTTCCCACGTCACAAAGTTCGTGCCTAGATACTGTGAGTGCTCTGGATAACTACCACTATATAGATATACCATCTCATTATTATTGTAATAATACATACCGACAGATAAATCGATTAAACCACCATATTTATCACGATGTGTGATTGCTTCATTTAATCGTTTTTCTCTACTTTTCACTAGGTTTTTCTTTTCATTTAAGCGGCGTTTTTCACCATTTGATTTATTCTCTTTATTTTCTAATGCTTCAATCTCTTGAGATAATTCATCAAACTCTTTCTCTAGAGACTCTATATATTCGTTTAAATCAATTTGAGACATGACGATATATGATTTATCTTTTAAATTTCTCAACTGTGCTTTTATACGATGTTCTGGGATTGGATCCCCCACCGATACAAGCAACAACTGCGTCTGGAAGTCTATTTTCTTTCTCTAAGATTTGTGCTTTAATTTCCTTACCAATGACACTTTGGAAATCTCTTACTATTGTTGGGAATGGATCTGGTCCAAGCGCACTGCCAAGTAAGTAATGCGTGTCATCGACGTTTTCGATGTAATATTCTAGTGCTTGGTTCACAGCTTCTGTTAAAGTCTGTTTCCCCTCTCCTACACTGACTACTTTTGCACCAAGTAATTCCATTCTAGATACATTTAATTTTTGACGTCTCACGTATTCTGCACCCATAAATACGATGAGTTCCATTCCAAACATTGCTGCAACTGTTGCGCTCGCAACACCGTGTTGCCCTGCCCCAGTTTCAGCTACGAGTTTTTTCTTACCCATACGTTTAGCCAACAGTGTTTGCCCAATGGCATTATTGATTTTATGTGCACCGGTATGGTTTAAGTCTTCTCTTTTTAAATAAATTTTAGGTCCACCAAGATGTTCTGTTAAGTTTTCTGCGAATGTTAACGGTGTTGTACGTCCACCATATTCTTTTAAGTAATACGCAAGTTCTTCTTGAAATTTAGGATCATTTTTAGCTTCTAGATATGTTTCCTTTAATTCATTCATTACTACTTTCAGTTCATCTGGTATAAATGCACCACCATGACTTCCAAAGAATCCTTGTTCATCAGCTTCCGTTTGAATTGTCGTTTTTGTATTTGTGTTAATTGTAAATGTCATTTAAATCTTCTCCCTTGTTTTGTTTGTTTTTAAAACGAGTAAAATGATGAATCGACTGCATAGATACAGTGACGCCATCGTTTCACAAGGAACGTTAATTTATTTGTTTGTACATTCATAGCGATCACTCCTATATAAAAAAGCGCGTCTAAAATCCTTAATAAATAAGGACGCTAGACGCGCGGTACCACCTAAATTAACAACTATCGTTGTTCACTCTAAATATTAAGTTGATAGATAAATAATCCCAATTCATAACTGAATTGTGTTAGTTTTCATCAGCCACTAACTTTCTGCTTTTACAAATTCAGTCATTACTACCATTATTTCTAGATAAAAAAACACCACAATATAATCATCGTAAGGACGATTATACCGTGGTGCCACCTTAATTGCTTTTCAAATAGTATGAATTTTTAACTACAACTCAGATGCCCAATTCAAACTAACGAAGTGCATGTTTTCATCACCCACATGCTTTCTATTTGCTACACAAGCTAGTTTTACTCTTCATCAAGTTATTTAATATCTTATATCCTTTAAATTAAAATGTCAACAGTAATTGCCGAAAGTTATTAGAATTGTTCTTTAAATTCTCTTTAATGCCTTACCAAGTTTATACACAACCGGATGATATACTTTACTAAACGTACCTGGTAACTCTTCAATTTCCGCTCCAAATCCACGTTTAAATTGGAATACTCCGTAGTCTGCAGCATCACTTTCAAAGTTTCCAGTAATTCCATACATGTTAAAGCGTTTAAGTCCTTTTTTCTGTGCATCTTCAATCATTTTAATCGTCACAAAGTTTGTTGCTAAAAACTTGCTGTGTTCTCTTAAGCTACCGCTATATAGATAAACCATTTCATTGTTGTTAAAATAATACATTGCCGAAGAAAGTGGAATTACCGTACCATATTTTTCAATGCGTTCTTCTGCATCCTTAATCTGGTTTTTAGTCTGTTCAATTTTAATTTCAGTATCTTTATGAACATTTCTCACTTTGCGTGATGCTTTTTCTAAATCATGTTCTTCTAAAAGTTTTTTATTTTGATCTTCTAGTTGTAACTTTTCTTTTTCTAACGTTTCTAAGAGCTCTTCTAAATTCAGTTCTGCTAGGACAACATAGATTTTTTTATCTAGAATTCTAAGTTGGTCTAGTATTCGTTCACTCGGTACTTTATCGAAGCCGAGTCGTTCTTCAGTATCCTTATAAATGTGTAAGAATTCGTTATATTCATCAGGCGTTAAATGTCTGATTTTAATCGGTTGTTTTAACGCACGTCTCGTATCAGAACGCGTTTTTGTCTCCATTCTCTTGAAGACATCTTCCATCGTGCCAGTGATATCTACGACTGACTGGAATCTGAGATGCTCACTAAATACAAGTTGTCTTGTAAAACCATGGTGCTTGAATCCAAGTCTCTCAAATACACCCATGATTTCTCTATTGTTTCTCTTATCATCTTCAATCACATTTCCATCTCTATCTCTCACTTGATAGATTTGGTTAGGTGCAATCGTTACTTCTAGACCGTTATGCGCTTTAATAAACGCATCGATTTCTTTTAAGAAAAACTCAAAGTCTTCGTTATTAAACTCTGTTAATAACGGTCCAAAGTGTGTTGAGAACCCCCTGTATTTACGCATCATTGGGTAAGCACTTAAAAATGCAACACCTACAATTTTATCATCTTTAAAAAGACCTAATAAGAATGTTTCAAGTACAGTTTTCACATGGTCATAATAAATTTCATCGTGGATAAAGTGACAGAGACCATCATAGTGTTTCATGTAATCATAAAATTCTTGTTCTGTTATTTGTTTGACTAACACGTCTATACCTCCTGTGAAAAAAGACCTAACTCTTTTAGAGCTAGATCCTAACTTCAATTATCTTTTTCCCAGCTTCTCTTCTACTTTAACTTTCACTTTAAACACGTTGTGTACAAATGGATTGATGACTTTCACGAAATCTCCTACGAGTTCTTCAATTTCAGCATTAAATCCACGCTTGAATCTAAATACACCGTAATCTTCTCCTTCTGGAGTAAAGTCTCCAGAAACACCGTAGAAGTTGTATCGTGCTATATCATGTTCCATCGCATATTTCATCATTTCTAAGTGCATGATATATGGACCAACGAACATGTTGAACTCCTCAGATGATGCACCTGAGTTGTACACTAGTTCGTATGGTGTTTCGAAGTAAACACCTGCGCCAAGATTTAACACATTACCATGTTTCTCTCTAAATGTTTTCGCATGGTTTAAATCCTCTTCTGTACCTTGAATATTTCTCTTGAGTTCAGCAATTTTGTTGATTGTTTTTTGGTTTTGATTTTCTTTACTTTCTTGCTGTTCAAGTTGTTTATTTAGTTTTTCAAGTTCTTTTTCTGTAGATGAAATAAATGGATCTAGTTCAACATACGCTAACGGTACAAGTACTTTATCTCCATATGTTTCTTTAAAATCTTTAAAGTATTGATGTGGATTCACCGTTATAAAGAAGTTCTGTCTTTCGGCAGTTTCTAAGAATAAATCAACAAAAATATCCATTTCATCGCTTTCTAAGAAACGTACTTTAACTCCAAACTTCTGTGCTTTTTTGATGTTTCTGCGGCGTAAGCTATCAAATGATTTTACAAGATCTTTTTCATCTTTAAATTTACTAACGTCTAATACACTCATCCAACGTGCTTGTGATGTTTTTGAATATCCTCTAGTAAATCCTTGGTGCACATACCCCATAGATTCTAATAAATCAATGACTTCTTGTCTTGGTTTGTAATCTGTATATTGTTCAACATCTTTGTTATATTTTTTGTAAATCCAGTTTGGATCCACTTTAACGTATGAACAGTCGTTTTCTTTTAAATATTCTGTGAGACCGCTGAAATATGCACGAACAAGATCGATGTCGTCGTAATTGATTACAGGACCTCTGTTACTGTAGTAAAAATATTTGCCTAGAACAGTGGGTTGTTTTGTGAATAAACCAGCTGCTCTTATTGTTCCATCATTTTCTTTTAATCCAAGTAGAACAACTTTCCACTCACCATGTAATTCTCTATTTTTCTTGTTTTCGATCATTTGGAAGAAGGCACTTTCTTCTCCACTTGTCTCTATAAATTGTTGATATTCAGAATCCGTTAATTCTGTAAACTTCATAGTTTCCATCACTCTCTATTTCTTTAGTAATTGGTATGCTTTAAATGCGAGTTTATTCACCGGTTTTACAAAGTCACCAATATATTCGTTAACTGTTGCATTAAAGCCTTTCTTAAATTGAATGACGCCGTAATCTTCAGCATCTTCTGTAAACTTCCCACTAATTCCGTAGAAATTATATATATCTACGCCATGTTCTATAGCGTATTTAATCATTTCCCATTGGATACTATAGCTTCCTGCAAAATGTCTAAATTCATTTGCAGTACCTCCAGCTAAATATGCAACTTCATGTGGTGTATTGATATAATAACTCGCTGCAACCGGCAACTCTTCACCGTGAGTTTCACGAAATTTTAGACCTTCCTCTAATTTCTTTTCAATGTTAGCAAGTTGTTCTTTAAAGTTCTTTACTTTGTTTTGTGCTTTCTTATTATCTGGATGACGTTCTAACTGTTTTTCTGCTTTGTTTAAATCTCTTTGCATTTTTTGGACGTCAGACTGTAACGTATCCACATACTCGTTTAAATCAACATACGCGAGTGGAATCATAACGTTGTCACCGAAATATTGTTTACGTGACTTGTAAAACTTCGGTCCACGGTCAAAGAATTCTTTCATCTCACTTGTATCTTCCATAAAGTCAGTAAATATATCGATGTCATCTAAATCGAGATATTTAACTTTAATTCCATCTTTTTCAGCTTTTTTAATATTACGTTTACGTAGTTGATCAAAGTCATTAAATATTTCTTTTTCAGTCTTATCTTTTAAATCTAATGTTGAATGCCATCTAATTTGAGTGTCTGGGCTAAAGCCAACTGTAAATCCGTCATGGTCATACCCGAGATTTTTAAACGTATCAAATAATTGATGACTATCTTTTTCTTCTAGAATATTTCCGTCGTGATCACGTATATTTAGTACGACATATGGATCTACACGAAGATACACGACTTTTTTATTTTTTAAAAATGATTCTAGACCTCTAAAAAATGCTTTAACGATTTTTTCGTCACTGTAATCTAACACTGGACCACGGTTCGTATAAGCAAAGTTAAAGAATTTCATTACACGACCGAGCGTAACTAAACACGCTGCTTTTACTTCACCATCATGTTTTAAACCGACGAGATAACTCTCTGTGCCTTCATCTTGCTTTAAACGATAGTTATCTAACGTCTGTGTAAAATGACTAAAGTTTTCTTTCGTATATTGTCCAAATTCTTCTTGTGTAAGTTCTACAAACTCCATTCGTTTCAATCCTTTATCGTATACTCGTTTCATCGCTTAAAGTATAGCATTATTTAACGATAGTATTCTATTCATACCATTTTCATGCATAACTTAATATCAATCTATTATTATAGCATAATTTATAACGCTTTTTTAGCGTTTATGACCCGCAATTAACCCTTCTCTTAGTTTTAACGTCGAGGCTTCTGTCATACTTAACGCACGCATCACACTAAGTGTTCCGTATTTCACTTTTAATTCGTCAATTGTCTTTAACAGTTGATCTCGTTTATACTCTTTTTCATTATCTTTAAATAAATTACCTTGTATATAATCATTACGAATTAAATTCGTTAAGCTAACACTAATCGTACGATACAGTGCGTCTGTATCAGCAATTTTTGTCAGTCGCATCCAAATGCCAAACATCACTTCGTTTTCGTCATGTGTCCCTTCATCAATTGTAAATTGTTTACCGTACGATTTCCCGAATTTTGTCGACACTTGAAAATGTATCGTTCGTGCGCGCTTATTCATTAAACGAAGTCGATGGATGACCTCATCCACGTGCTCGAGTAAGACGACATATAATTCGTGAAATTGATAATCTCTCATTAGTATTTGACTTTTTGCGATTGTCGGGCTTTTCGCATTGTGTTTTTCACTTAATTTACTAAAATCAATACCGTTTGCGTGCATATGCCAGTCGATTCCAATCACGCCAAAATCTCTTTTTAAATATTCTACCGGATAAAGTGCTAAGTCTTTAACAGTAAATATACCCCGCTGATTCAATTTCTTTTCTGAACGTTTATTAATACCAAAAAAATCTCTTAACGGTGTAATCGGCCACAGTTTTGCAGGAATGTCATGATAGCGCCACTCTGTAATACCGCTCGGCATTTTCTTTGCTTCAATATCTAAAGATACTTTACTTAACAACACGTTATCTCCAATCCCAATCGCACAGTCAATTTTCGTTTCTCTATAAATATGTGCTTTTAACATTTCAGCTAACGCATACGGTGTTTCAGCAAATAAATGATAACTATCTGTCACATCCATAAAAAATTCGTCAATCGAATATTGATGAAAATCTTCAGGTGCAACGTATTGTAAAGCAATTTCTGTAATACGCTTTGAATACGTTAAATAGGTTTTCATCGAAGGATTAATAACTTTAATATGTTCGCCTTTTGGTATTTCAAAATGTCTCGATCCTGTTTTAATACCGAGTTCTTTCATCTTTGGTGTTGCTGCTAATACGACAGACCCCATCGAATCAACATCACCAACGACCGCGAGGTACGTCGTATTCGGATCCCATCCATTCATAATACAAGATACACTCGCAAAGAAACTTTTCTGATCGATACAAAATATATCTCTCTTTGGACATAAATGATAATTGTACATACGCTACCTCCTAATACGAACATATGTTCTATATTAGAATAACATATTTTTACGAAGCGTAAATACCTTATCTTTTGTATAACGACAATGAATATAGTATCCTTAAAACAAATTTAGAAGTAAGAGAGGTATGTTTATATATGAAAAAGTGGATAGCAGTAATCGCATCGCTTTTATTAACGATTACACTCGCAACACCAGCTCTCGCTGCAAGCGCATGGAAAGAAAGCGTCACAATTTATGGTGCTGGTCTTAAAGATTCACCCCAAAAAGAGCAAATAGCAAAATTATTAGGAACTAAAGATGATGACATCGTCGATTACGTATATGGTAACGACACTGAAAAATATATTAACTATCGATATGACGACAGTATTTTATTCTCTAGTATTCGCATTATGGAGAAGAACTCTGGCGGACTAAAAATTGATATCGACGAAACGTACGGTAAAATCACTCAAATTAGTCCACAAACTTATCAAAACGCACTGATTACAGCAGGTGTGACTAATGCAGATGTCGTAATCGCTGCACCACACGACGTTACAGGAGAATCAGCGTTAACAGGAATTTATAAAGCGTATGAAGTCCAAGGGGATAGTTTAAATCCTGAATATACGAAAAACGCTCAAGATGAATTAAACACAATCTCAGACATCACGTCTGAAAACGAAGGTAAAGACGGCTTTAGTGAAGCACAATTAAACAAAGCAATTACCGAAATCAAAATTACGATCATTAACCAAATTAACAACGGTGCAAACCTCACAGAAGACGACATCCGTCAAATTGTCGATGAAAAAATTAAAGACAACGGACTCGATGGCATCGTGACTGAAGAACAAAAAACTCAAATCATTAACATTATTATCCAAATTAAAAACTCAGGATTTTTCAATGAAGAATCTGCAACAAAAATCTTAGAAAGTTCTAAAAACTTACTTAACCAAATTAAAGATAGTGATGCTTTTAAAGACGCAAAAGATAAAGCGAAAAACTTAGGTAACGATATTAAAGACTTCGCTGAAAGTGAAGAAGGACAAGGGATCATCGAGTCTATTAAATCATTCTTTAGATCACTATTTGAATCCATTAAAAACTTATTTAACTAAGCAAAATGCCGATGGGATATCCCATCGGCTTTTATTTTACATATTTTTCATTTTTTTAATCGATTTTAATATATTAGAATCGTTCATTAACACGTTTCGTTTGTACACTGTCGTCGTTAAGAACAGCAATAATATGACTGAAATCGCGAGAATTGCGATACCGATATATATGACGCTCATCGGTGTATCTAAGTTAAGAAGACGTACAGGCATTGTATACGGTGTAAAGAACGGGACATAACTACTTATCTTGAGTAAAGTTCCGTCACTATTCATGATGTTAAATAGACCGATATAAAATCCACCGATTGAAATAAACGTGAGAGGCATGAGTCCTTGCTGTAAGTCTTCCATACGCGATATAAACGATCCAAGTAATGCTGCAAATATTAAATATAGTAATAATCCGAGCACTAAAAATACAACAGAGTAAACGATAATTGGTACAGTGTGTTCATTTGAAACTAATTCAAATTCTGATAACGTCTCTTGTAAAGAAGACGTTTTAAATGCAATTAGCCCTAGACCAATCACAATCAATATCTGTGTGAAAGATACGAGTATAATCGCACTTACTTTCGCTAATACGTGCTGCGTTGGAGATATACTTGATACGATCATTTCAATGACTCGTGATGATTTTTCTTGAGCAATTTCCGTTGCGATTTGACTCGTATATCCAATGATGATAAAGAACATAAGCATAATGACGGCATAAATAATAACTAAATTCAGTAAGTTCTCACTTTCGAAAACTCCGCCTTCTTCTACTTCCCCTTCACCGTCAGAGTCACTACTTTTGACAGTTAAATCTACACGTGAATCAAGTAACGCTAAATCCTCTTCAGAGATATCAATCGCATTTGTCACGTAGATTTTATTTAACTCATCAAGAGCAAACTCTATCGCTTGACGGTTATCGTTAGATAATTCGCCGTCAGAAGTTAGCGTTGCTTTGATTGGTAGCTCTTCAGAATCGATTTCTAATACGTTCTTAGCATCTGGCTCTATTAGAATCGTATCGTCGAACGACGTAATAACATCCGTAACGACTTTTTTATCTTCTTCTGTCGCTTCTATCGTTATTACTGTTTTTTCATCTTCACTATCAAATAGATTTAAAATTTTGTCGAAGTTCATACCTGCAAATACGAACAGAACGAGTAATAGCGTCGTAATTATAAACGATTTCGCTTTAATTTTTTGTATATACGTCGACAATAACGTCGCTAAAAATTTATTCATCGTGCTCACCCACTTTACTTATAAATATTTCGTTTAACGTCGGATCTTTTACGCTAAACTCACTAAAATAACCAAGTGGTGTTACGCGATCGTAAATCGGTTGAGCAAATGTTTCATCTTCAATTTTTAGTGTTACTAAATCATTCTTTTTATTGTAAGATAAAACACCTAGATGATCTTTTAAGAAAGATACGTCATGCGTACCACGAATGAATATCGTTTTTTGCTTAAAGTCATCTTTAATAGATTTAATAGAGCCTTCTGCGACTTGTTTCCCACGTTTTAAAATACAAATTGATTCACATAACTCTTCAACGTGTTCCATACGATGTGTACTAAAAATAATCGTCGCACCATTTTTGTTTAACTCTTTGACCGCTTCTTTTAATAATTCTACGTTAACCGGGTCTAATCCAGAAAACGGCTCGTCGAGTATGAGTAACTTTGGATTATGGATAATACTCGCAATGAGTTGAATTTTTTGCTAGTTCCCTTTAGATAACGCTCCGATTTTTTTCTTCATGTTTTCAGATACTTTAAAGCGCTCTAGCCAATATTCTAATTGCTTTTTAGCGTCTTGTTTAGACATGTTTTTAAGTTGCGCCAGATAAAGCACTTGCTCTTCAACAGTTAGTTTTGGATGTAATCCACGCTCTTCAGGCAAATATCCAATGTAGTCTGTAAAGTTGTAATCGATTTTTTTATCGTTAAACGTTACAGAACCACTCGTTGGTTTTAATATATTTAAGATCATACGAAACGTTGTCGTTTTACCTGCGCCATTTCCACCAAGTAAGCCATACATATCCCCTTCTTGGACATAAAGTTTAAATTGTCAACAGCTGTAAAATCGCCGAACTGTTTTGATAGATGATTAATATTTAGTCCCATAAGTGCCTCCTATATTCGTTATGTGTATAATACTACATTATGAAAACTGTGTTTTTCAACATATATATAGTAAGTGAGAAATAAAAGTGCCACCGAGAAGCTCAGTGGCACTGTGTTATTTATCCTTTAATTTTTTGTTAATTTCTCTACTATCAAGAATTGCCATGATTATATATACACTTTGGATGATTAAAATAATGACGATGATTGAAGCGGCGTATAATAATATGTCCGATAAAGTAGCTGATATCCATCCGTTCATCACCGCAACAATTGTAAAAGCGACTGTACCGACAATGAGTTGAATGAGTCTAGCAAGATGTGGTGGCATTTTTGTTAAATGTGCACACGTTGCGAGTCCGATAAGTGAAGAGGCAATCCATACTGACATAATCTCCTTAGAAGGGTCTAAAATCATAAGTGAAACTAAATAGATAAAGCTCCCGATTAGTACAGATTGAACCATAAACTTTAATGCATTTCCTAACATTTAAATCCCCAGCCTTTCTTTTAAAATTGATACAAATCGTCTTGAAATATTCACCTTTTGGCCATTCGACATGACTGCAATTAAATTCCCAGAAAAAGACGGCTCAACTTTTTTAATCATCTGGATATTCAATAACTCAGACTTAGATACTTGCATAAACGTATTCGAGTTCAATTAATCTAAAAACATCGTGAGACTTTTATACGTTTGTATAGATTCTTTACTCGTATAAATCGTCAGAATTTTGTTATGGACTTCCGCACAAACGATATCCATCTTTTTAATGACGGTGAATTCATCATCAGATTTCACAGTGATGTTTTCTTTGTCTTTCGTAAAATGGTCAACGTACGACAACACTCGTGCGCCAACAGTAGCATTATGTGCGTGCACTTTCACTTCATCTTCATTTAAACTACTATCGATAATAAGATTAATCTTCACTTTCGACCCCTCCCTCACTTGCTAAATTCAGTATACAATTATATTTAAAATTACAGTTAAAAAATTCGTAAGTGGTAAAAATATCGGTATAACCGGTAAAAAAGCACTTCTCTAATAGTGAGAAGTGCTTATATTTTACATATTCATTGCTTTTAGTATGATATTTGTTAAATAAACAGTTTTATTTAACATTTTTAGTTATTTACATTCGATTTTGTTAGATAAAATGATATATTTAACAAAAATCAGTCCATTCATCCAATCAATATAGATGAATTATCTAAACAATTTCCACGTCTAGACATACTCTGCTTGATATTATTCTGCTCTAGTAATTGTGTCCAGTTACCATGCTGATATTTGAATCCTTGATTCGTATGAATCATGAGATTATTTGCTTAGGCAGCTTTTCAATAGCTTTCTCTAAGGAAATACAAACAAATCGAACAGTTGGCGATGTAGAGATACTAAATGACACAATCTAACTATTATATAAGTCCATAATAGGTGAGAGATACACTTTTATTTAATATTCTTATAACCTCTCTTTGTTCCCGTAAAAATGCTACCATGCTTGTAATATCAATTGGATATGGATTTGATGCACGAAGGAGTTTCTCATTGCAATAATCATTCCGTGTCTGGCTCATCTATAAAGTTGTACAAACCGAGCCAATATCCCCACAGCTTGTAAAATTCACTAAACCAGATTCTATCTGAGTAAGATCTTTCATTCCACTTCTCACCGTCTTCACTGAGAGCTGCGATATATTTCAAATCGTACTGCCCGTCGCTAACTCTGTCGTAAATCAATTTGGACCGCTTCAGGTGATAGTCGCTGGTGACAACTAAGGCACTGTCAAAGCTGTATTCATCCATAATCTTGAATGATTCAACTGCGTTAGTATAAGTACTCGTTGCTTCATATTCTTTTATAATGGCATCTTCGGGTATACCCAGCTCCACAGCAAATTCTGTACTCTGTGGGTAGATATCTTTACTCTCTGGTGTAATAATGACATAGTCCGCGTAACCTTCATGATACAGTTCCGCTGCTTTTTCCATGCGACCCTTATCTCCACCGCCGAGCATAATAATGACATCTACTTTTTCTGGTATGTCTGTCTCATTATGATTAAAGCTGTCTATGACTGATGTCACCATTAGCATTAAAACAATACATATGATGATGATTGCTATTCTTAATTTCAAAGTTTTCTCCCAATTGTCTTAATTCGTTAAAGCATATAATAGCACATATAACTAAATTGGAAAGTACAGTCCGATGAGGATTTAATAGGTTATTTCAAATAAAATAAGTGAAAATCATCATTCTTAAAAATTAAGATTATATTTTATTTAAGAAAAATACTTTTATGTAAGGACAATTATAAAATAAAGGGATGGGGTTAAAGTATTCCCCATCCCTTTCCATTTATTTCACTAGATAATTACAGTTATTTTAAACGTGTCGGTTTTATTTTCACTTTGTCATTCGGTACAGCTGGAATGTCGTTGTATTCAAAGCTGAAATCTTGGTCCGGTACTTCAAATTCCAAATGATTGACAAGAAAGTCGAGTGTTGTCCGCATAACGACTATCGTAATAAACTCCCCTGCACAGCGGTGACCAAAGTCATAAGAACCTCCACCTTGCGGAATAAAGTTAAACGGTGTCTGCTGCCAGCCTTTAAAACGCTCCGGCGAGAACTCTTCTGGACGAGACCAATCGTCAGGATGACGGTTGGTACCATATAAGTCCAAGAGCGTTAAAGTGCCTTCCTTAAACTCGTAACCTTGCCATTCGAAATCAAGGGCTACACGTGCCACTGCGACTGGGAAGAAAGGATAATAGCGTCTGACTTCCTGAATGAACCATTCGAGCTGTTCAAGACTAGCACCCTTCAGTTTACCCGCCTCCTCTTTATGTTCATGGAGTGCGAGACCCATCATAGCGACCCAGACACTAATCGCATTAATCGGACGAATCAGATTTAAAATCTCTACTGTCGCAATCTGAGCATCTAATAGTTTTCCATCTAGATCTTTGTGCATAGCGAATTGATAGAGCGCTCTGTCTTTATCAGCTTCAATCTCACCATTACGTACACCTTCAATAAGTTCTTGAATCCAATCCTCAACCAGAGAGCGGGATTTACGCCCTTTCCAGTGCTGTACTCCGAGTTCTGCAGGCGACTCATATAAATCAGAAATCTGCTTCGCACGAGTCTCGAGATCCTCATCTTCCAAAGAAACACCCACCCAGTCGCAGGCAACCTGCAGGAACACTATCTTCGCTGCTTCGTATAACTCTATAGTCTCAAACTCATTGATATCCGCAAAAAATTCGTGCCAGTATCTCTCTGTGAGACTCTCAATCTCATCCATGGCTTTGTTGTCCATTAAAGACATGAACATCGCTTTACGATTTTTGTGCGCGTCACCATCGAGACCCTGTACGCCCCCTTCACCGAAAAGCGTCTTTTTCACTCTAGCCGGTGCAGCATCACTTCTTCTGAAGCGAGTGTTGTCATAAAACAACTCAGCCTGTTTACTGCCAGTAAGACAAATCGTCTTTTCACCGAGAATACGCGTTTCAAAAATGTTTGTATCAAGCTCTCTGTCACGATTCATGACGAACTCATAACCCTCTTTAAGAAGACTTAGAGTCTTATCAAGACCTGAATCTTTTGGCATATTTGAATTCATTTAAACACTCCTAATTAAGTATGTTAGTAAATTTTACCCTGGAGATGAATTCGTTAAACAAATCGAGAGAGAAATTCACTTACAAACTACCTTACATGAATAGCATTTCCTCCCCTTTTTATACCTCAACATATAGAAAAAACCACATAATAAATGATGTGGTTTAACTTAGTATATCTTTAATTTCATTAATAACAAATTCTTGCTGCTCAACTGTCATCTTCGTATCTGATGGTAAACAAATACCATTCTCATATAAGTACTTAGAGTTATCTTTTTCTTCACTGAAATAATCACATTTCTCAAACAGTGGCTGCATATGCATTGGTTTCCATACTGGTCTTGCCTCAATATTATTTTTCGCAAGGTGTTCGATGATTTCTAAAACACTTACTCCAAATTTTTCAGAATCTATAATCATCGTAGATAACCAGCGGTTATGATATGTATTTTCCAATTCTGGCATCATTTCGATTCCATCAATAGCACCTAATGCTTCTTCGTAACGGTTAAATATCTCACGTTTTTCATTAATTCGTTGCTCAAGGACTTCCATTTGACCACGACCAATACCAGCGCTTATATTACTCAATCTATAGTTATAGCCCACTTCGCTGTGCTGATAATGTACAGCTTGATCTCTCGCTTGAGTTGCTTTTTTCAATGCTTTTTGAATCATTTCCTCATCATCAGAAACTATCATACCGCCACCTGATGTTGTTATAATCTTATTTCCATTAAATGAAAAAACACCAAACTTACCGAAAGTTCCACTCATTTTACCTTTGTATAATGCACCAAGTGATTCGGCAGCATCTTCTACTACAGGAACATTATAATTATCACATATAGCCATCAGTTCATCCATCTTAGCTGATTGACCATATAAGTTAACAATCACAACTGCTTTAGGCAATTTGCCTTTTTCTTCATATGCCTTAAATGCTTTCTCTAAAGCAATTGGAGACATATTCCAGCTTTCCAAATCCGAGTCTATGAATACAGGTTTAGCACCTAAATAGAGAATAGGATTAGCACTTGCAATAAATGTTAATGAAGAACAGAACACCACATCACCCTGTTGAACTCCTAGTAAATCAAGGGCAATATGTATACCTGCAGTACCACTAGATAAAGCACATGCAGCGTTAGATCCCGTAAACTTTTTAACTTGATTCTCAAATTCAATTACATTTTTTCCTAAAGGTGCAATCCAATTCGTATCAAATGCTTCCTGTACATATTTCACTTCGGTCCCTCCCATATGTGGGGAAGATAATAAGATTTTTGACTCTCCCATTAGATCATCTCCTTTTAACAATTTTTGCAGGAACACCCACTGCTAGTGATTTTTCTTCTATATCATTTGTCACAACCGCACCAGCACCAATAATCGAATGTTGATATATTGTAGTATTTGGTATAACAGTTGCACCAGATCCTATATGAACAAAATCTTTAACAGTTACAGTTCCTGCTAGTGTGGCATTAGGAGATATATGAACAAAATCTCCTAGAGTATTATCATGTTCTACTACAGCACTTGTATTCACAATTGAATGTTTTCCTATAATACTTCCAGGGTTAATAACAACACCAGGCATTACGACTGTACCTACACCTATGGAAACATCTGGAGAAATGATAGCATTAACATCAATAATAGAAGTAAAATTATCATCCCTTAAATTATTTCTCTTGATAATAGCATTGCGAACTGAATTATCACCTATAGCAACGAGAAAGAAAAAATCATTTGTATAATTTGAAATATTATTTAGGTTATCATAAAAAACAGATTCTTTTTCATAAAAACCTTCTATAACCTCATCAAGTATACCTACTAATTCATAGCCTTCTGTTCTATGTATTATTGCTTGAATTACTTTGCTGTGACCACCATTTCCAATCAGAATTATTTTCTTCATATAATTTCAGCCTTTGACGATCCAGTGAATTTCTCCATTGTTGCTTGCCCCGGATGACTGACACCTTCCCGCTTAACAACTTTCTGCAGTGTCATATAAAGTATCTTCATATCAAGCATAAATGTTTGATTCTCAACGTACCACACATCTAATTCTAACCTTTCTTCCCACGAAAGATTATTACGTCCGTTCACTTGAGCCCAACCAGTTATGCCTGGTTTTACGTCTAAACGCTTTATTTGTCTATCATCATAAAGTTCAACATACTCCATAAGTAACGGACGTGGGCCAACAAGACTCATATCACCTTTAATAACATTAATAAGTTGTGGTAGCTCATCTACACTTAGCTTGCGTAATATTTTACCTGTTTTTGTTAAACGCACTGAATCAGGAAGAAGTTCTCCATTATCATCTAACTCATCGGTCATCGTTCTAAATTTATATAACTCAAAGGGCTTCCCATTTTTCCCAGGCCTTGTTTGTTTGAAAATCACAGGTGAACCTAATTTCTTTTTTACGACTAGTGCTGTTCCAATAATTACTGGAGAAACAATAACTAGACCAATTACTGAAGAACTAAAATCGAACAAACGTTTCATAGACTTACCTTCTTTCAAGAATCTGATTAAAGACTTTCAGTTGTTTATCCACAACAAGTTCTTCATCATACTCTGCCAATGTTTTCTTATATCCTGATTCTTTCATTGATTCTATTTTATCTGGGTGATGAGTTAAGTATCTCATTGTTTCTAACAATTCTGTTATATTTTGTACTTCAACTAAATATCCATTATCTTTATGAGAAACCTCTTCCCTTGATCCTCTAATATCTGTAGCTATAATTGCATTTCTCATTGCCATTGCTTCTATTATAGATCTGGGCATTCCTTCTCTGTATGATGGTAGAACGAAAACATCCGAAAGTGCATAGTATTTTTCAGGCGAAGAAACCTGCCCTAAGAATGTAATTTGATTGTTATCGTAGTTTTTCAATAATTCGCCGACGGAACCATCTCTTTCAGAGTCCGGCATACTCCCCATACAGAGTAGCTTAACATTTTGATTTTCAGACGAAAGAATATTAAATGCTTCAAGTAATTCTATAATGCCTTTTTCTTTTACCATTCTTCCTAAAAAGGTAAAAACAATATCCTCGTCTTTGATATTCAATTTTTTTCTTAACGTTTCTATTTCTTTTTTATTAATGTTATTAAAATTAAACTGATTTTTTAAATCAATTCCATTGGAAATATGTAAGTAGTTATTATTATTCAAGAATTTATTTTGAACTGCTAAGTCATAGTCTTCTTTACTTTGTGTAAAAATATGGTCCGTAAAAATTCTACCGATAAACTTTTCGATTGTAAAAAATAATTTATACTTTGTCCTGCTCATACCTTCATGAAAATAAAAACCATGAGCTGTATATATAACGTGTGGAACACCTGCAATTTTAGCAGCTATTCTTCCTAGAACAGCTGCTACAGGTGTGTGAACGTGTACAATTTCTGGTTTAATTTTTTTGAAAACCTTAACCATTTTAATAATAGACTTTAAATTGCCTATTGGGTTTATAGCCCGATCTATTTTCACATCATGAAAAGTAATTTTATCTTTTGACAGCAGATTAGTATATTCATCGGCAGTACAAACAGCATGAACCTCAAAACCATTTTCTACCAAAGTAGTATTTAGTTTTGAAAGCAATTTCACTTGAGACATTCCTATGGCTGTAACTTGTACAATCTTTGGTTTCATTTAAAGCCTCCAGATGGACTGTTTTTCTTTTAAATCATTATCTTCAATAATTCCTTTTATATCGAAAATAAGACCATCATCTGAAACTAATTCTAGATACTTTTCTTTATTTATTAAATAATCATCATGTGGAACTGTTAATACTAATACATCTTCCGTATTAAGTTCATCGGTATTCCTCAAATCTAAATCATAAAACTTTTTAGCTTCTTTAGGGTCTGCTTCTACATCATTAACAATAACGTTTAAACCAAAATCTTGAAGCTCTTTTATTACATCAATAACTTTAGTGTTTCTTAAATCAGGAGTGTTTTCTTTAAAAGTAAGCCCTAAAACATTAATATTAGCTCCTATAACAGGAAAACCTTTTTTTAACATTTTTTTTATAATTGAAGATGCTATATGTTTGGCCATTCCATCATTAATTCGGCGTCCTGCTAATATAACTTCAGGATGGTGTCCTAATTCTTGTGCTTTATGAGTTAAGTAGTACGGATCTACTCCGATACAATGTCCTCCTACCAACCCAGGACTAAATTTAAGAAAATTCCATTTTGTTCCTGCAGCTTTTAGTACATCTTTTGTGCTTACATTCATTTTGTCGAAAATTACTGCTAGTTCATTCATTAATGCGATATTGACATCACGTTGAGTATTCTCGATGACTTTAGCTGCTTCAGCTACTTTTATAGTTTCAGCTTTATGTACACCTGCCTTAACAACTGAGGAATAAACATCAGCTACTATGTTTAAAACTTCAGGAGTTTGCCCGCTTACAACTTTAGTTATTGTTTCGAATGTATGTACTTTATCACCTGGATTGATTCTTTCAGGTGAATAGCCTACGAAGAAATCTTCCCCTGATTTAAGACCTGAGAATTTTTCTAGCACAGGAACACAATCTTCTTCAGTAGCACCAGGATATACAGTTGATTCATATACAACTATTGTACCTTCATTCATAACCGAACCAACAGTTTCGCTTGCCTTTAAAAGTGGATTTAAATCAGGTTGATTATGTTTATTGATAGGCGTCGGAACTGCTACTATAATAAAATCTGCTTTTTTTAGTTCATTTTTATCTGCAGTGAAAATAATATTTGTATCTAATAAGTCTTTTTCATCTACTTCATTTGTACGATCGTAACCTTCTTTTAACTCTTTGATACGTTGCTCATTAATATCAAAACCAATTACTTCATGTTGCTTACCAAAAGATACTGCTACAGGCAAGCCTACATACCCAAGACCAACTACAGCAATTTTACGATTCATATTCTGCCTTCTCTCTACAAATTGTTTTAATAAATTTTTCTCTTTCTCTTTGAATATTACTGCTTAAATAGTTGTTAGCAGTAATTAAATTTTGTTGAGACATTTCATTACTTAATGATTCATTAGATATCACTAACGAAATATGTTTGGCTAATTTTTTATAATCCTTAGCATGATGAATATAAGTGGATGGTAATAATTCGGGTATTCCTCCTACATCAGATCCTAAACAAGGAAGTCCATTGGACATAGCTTCTACTAATGCCCTTGGTAATCCTTCTGTATAACTTGGCTGAATGTATAAGTCTAATGTCGAAAACCAATTCTCTATTTCTTTTCCGCTTTTAAGAGTGCCTTTTAAAGTTACTCTGTTGCTCAGGTTTAATTTACGAATTTTCTTATTCCATATTTCTTGTGGACCGTTACCTACTATTTCTAACTTTATATTTTCATTTAATAAAGTCATACTTCTAAGTGCAGTGTCGATACCTTTATATTTTGTATCAAGACTGCCTATTAATCCCACTTTTTTATATGATGATTTATTGGTTTTATAATTATTTTCCACTTTATTAATAAGTACATTAGATGCATTATAAGTATTGTTCTTTGAAGGATATCTTTTCTGTAAATAATGCTTAGTTACATAAATAGTATTATTAGAATTTTTTACGTATTTTTTAACTTTATACTTATTTATAAAGGCCATCATTTTCCCTATAACAGAACCATGATACCATAGCGAATCCCACGGGTCTCCAACTAATTCAATACCGTATGGAATATTTTTATTTTTCAAATAACTTGCTGCAATATATCCGATTTCACTCGGCATACGTATTATAACAATATCTTCAGGATGAATATTCTCTTTTAAAAATTGATATATTTTTTTCCTTTTAGTTATAAAGTCTGCTTTCGATCTAAGAAATTTAATAGGGTTTACTACAATATTATTGCTTGAAACTTTTGATAAACTCTGTGGTGTATTTTTATTAGTTTCCTGTCTACCAATAAACTGTATATTATCAATTGGTCCTACAAGATATCTTTCCATAATACTTTTAGAAAACTTACCCGAAGAATAATAAATATCATTTTCATAAATAAACTTATGATCGTGTATGAAAGTTAATCTCAATTAGAATCACATACTTTATAATAATCTAGATACCAATCTACAAAATTGTTTACTCCATCTTGTATTTTAGTTTCTGGTTTAAAATTAATACTATTAAATAAGTCTTCTACGTTGGCGTATGTTTCTGGGACATCTCCTGGTTGTAAATTCATAAAATTCTTTTTAGCAGTTTTACCAACTTTATTTTCAATAGCTTCTACAAACTCCATTAAACGTACTGGTGAATTATTACCAATATTGTAGATTTTATACGGAGCATAACTTGAACTAGGATCTGGATTATCTCCAGACCACTCTGGATTAGGTTGTGCTGGTTTTTCAACTAACCTAGAAATAGCTTCAACAATATCATCAACATAAGTAAAATCTCTCATCATATTTCCATGATTATATACATCAATAGGTTCGTCATTAACAATGGCTTTTGTAAATTTAAATAATGCCATGTCTGGCCTTCCCCATGGGCCATAAACCGTGAAGAAACGTAAACCTGTTGTAGGTAAATCATATAGATGACTATACGTATGAGCCATTAATTCATTTGACTTTTTAGTTGCCGCATACAGACTTAATGGATGATCGATATTATCTGAAGTTGAGAATGGTTTAGTAGTATTTGCTCCATATACTGAGCTAGATGATGCGTATATAAGGTGTTTTACATTACTATGCCTGCAGCCTTCCAAGATGTTAACAAAACCATTCACATTACTCGTTATATAGGTATGAGGATTTTCTAAGCTATATCTAACACCTGCTTGAGCAGCTAAGTTTATTACTACATCTGGTTTTTCTACTTCAAATACATTTAAAACATCGCTTGTATCTTCTAAATTTATTTTGTAATTTCTAAAATTTGAATCTAAGAATATATTGAGTCGATCCTGCTTTAGATTTACAGAATAGTAGTCATTCAAATTATCTATTCCAATTACTTCATAACCTTGTTGATTCAGTTTTTTTGCCAAATGCGATCCAATGAAACCCGCTAATCCTGTAATTAATATTTTTTTCATTTTAGAATTCTCCTAGTTTAATAATGATAATTTAAGTTAATATTGACATACTTGAGGTTTTAGGTCTTTTCTTTTACTTTCTTCTTAAATATTAATTTCAACGTGATTATATGAATCACTAATTGAGCTACGCTAGTTATAATCATTACATAACTAGCACCATAAATACCCCAAATTGGAATTAGCATATAAGCTGCTATTAAAGTAATT
>NZ_MBFG01000010.1:790-123121 GCF_001696685.1 Nosocomiicoccus ampullae | reverse complement strand
TATTTTCATAGCTTCATACTCGTCAATGTGTTTGAATTCAACACCTCTAAATTTCATATAAAATATTAAAGATTTAAACGATAGTTTCATTATATATATTTCCTTTTTTAATTCATTATACTAAATACATAAAAAATTTTCTATTGGTGAAGATAATTCAATATATAACACTTTAATTTAAGGAGTTTTCAACACAAAAACCTACAACTCTTACGAGCTGTAGGCGATGTATGGAGACGGTGGAGTTGAACCCGTGTCCAAGGATCTTGCTACACTTCTTTCTACGTGTGTAGTTCTCAATTAAAGTTTCGCATGAATGCCGGAACAGAACGTTCCACTATTCATGCTGGTCTGATATAGTTCTTCTAGAAGTCTGCAGGCGGAAGACTTCTAGTATATCTTGCTAAATAGGGACTATCTTGTTATTTAAAGAATAATCTATAAATTCTAAGATTATTCTAAGAGTGCCGCTTTATCGTTTATTTAGTTTACGACCATTTTAATACCTTCTGGTGTTTCTACTATTTCGCTCGGAGCGTCTGGAACTGAAATGTTAAATGATTTTAAGCCGTATGTGTTCATTGCATCGATTCTTGCTTTGTTACTATGCCACTTGTTCACTGCAATGTGGTGGTGATATTTATTTGAAGCTAAGAAATATGCGCTCATGACTTTAGTCGCGATTTCAAATCCGTAGTTATCATAGAAATCTGGGTCAATCGCCACGCCACCTTTCAGGTGCAAGTGTCCGATAATCGTACCTTCTGGCATACCTGACCACTCTGTATTACGACTCGATTCAACAATACTAGCAAAGTCTAAAGCTAGAGTATCCATTACCACTTGTCCATTGGACCAAGACCATGTATCTGGATCTCTATCCACATATACTTCAATACCGTTTCCTTCAGGGTCAACAAGATACGTTGCTTCACTCACTAAGTGATCTCCACCTGATAGAGGAATCTGTCTACTAAACATGTATTTAATAAAACGACCGAGGTCACTTCGAGTTGGAAGTAAAATTGCGATATGGAATAATCCAGCTTCATTTTGATCTGCTACTCTACCATTTTCTAATACTTCAAAAGTGAATGTGTGCGTACTACCTTCAAAACCAGCAACGAAACCTGCTTCACTTTCTTCAATTAATTTCATGCCTAAAATATTTATATAAAAATCTTTCATTTTACTTAAATCTTGAATGTTTAATGTAATGTTTGTTACTTGAGCATTGTCCTTATGGAAATTCATTTAATACCTATCCTTCTTAATCTGATTACCGTATTCTATCATCATTCAACATCACTCTATTAATAATTTGCTCAAATCAAAAAAGCCCTGATAAAACTGAGTTTGAATTACAATGCCACATTTTATTTTTACGATAGATAAATGAAATTTCGGGTGGAAACATGCGTGTATTTAAAGGTAAAGAAAAGATTCAACCTCCGGAAGGCAGAAATTATTATACACATCCTTCTATAGCAATTATGTAGGAATTTTTAAGATTACCGAAAAGACACTTGTTTTGTTACGATAGAAATATAAGGAAAAGGAGAGGTTTTTGTGATCCGTAAAAAGAAACAGAAAGATAACAGAAAAGTCGCTGAGCTTGTTTATATTATTTGGGAAGGTATGGATCTCGAAATAATTGAGAAATTTGATAAAGAAACTGTACTCGAAGCGTTTGAAATGTGTCTCAGTGACGAAGACTTTCGAAACTCAAAAAGAACCATTCACGTGTATGAGGTAGATGGAGATGTTGCGGGATTCGTTCTGAGCTATCCAGGACATACCGAACACGAATTTAAACACGTGTGGGAGAAACTTGGACTGGACAAGAAATTCCATCCATATAGTCCACCACTTGAATTGAGAGAAGCACGTGACAATGAAATGTACATCGATAGCGTGGCGACGTTTAGTGAATACCGTGGTCAAGGTATTGCGACGAAGTTAATTAATTATTTACTAGATAGTGATGAAACACTCCCTTGGGGACTCCTTTGTGAAGTAGAGAATGAGAAGGCTTTAGGCCTTTATCTGAAGCTTGGGTTTAAAAAAGACGAGGTCCTCGAATTGTATGGGCAAGAGTATTATCATATGACTTATGTAAAGTAAGATTTTTCTTTAAAAAATCAAATTCAATAAAATATTATAAAATCAAACAGAGAGATAATGTCAATTGCTTTAGGCAGTTAGTTGTTATCTCTTTTGTTTTAAAGAAATTTAAAACAGCTAGGTGATAAATCACCTAGCACTTATAAACACAGAGCTTTAAGATAATAATTCATCAAGATACTCATCAGTTAATGTATATATCGTTGGTCTCATTTTTACTACTTCCAATTGATCTTTAAATCTATCTAAAGCACTTAAGATTTTTCTTCTTTCGCAATCGTGTTCGTATGCTAATTCATTTACTGAAATTCTATTAGATTTGTTTTGAAAAATAGCACTTTGAGCCATTATAAAAAGAACAGAACGATCAAATTCTTTTTCTACTAATGCATCTAAATTATTACTTATCTTATTTATTTTGTCTATATCTTTTTCAAGTATAGCTATGACGTGTTCTTGTCCTTCAACGATCATTTCTAGCATAGCTTGTACAAAAAAAGTTGCCTCTGCCTTGTTCAATGGATGAGATGTTTCTGTAAAAGCCTTATAGTACTTACTCTTATGGTTATTTATAATAGTTGAGAATGTCACTGCAGAATAAACATCTAATTTTTTAGACAAAAACTTACATACAATATAACGCCCCATTCTTCCATTACCATCATAGAATGGATGAATATATTCAAATATATAATGCGAGAGCATTAATTTGTATAGATAAGGCATATCATCATTTCTAATGAAACTAATCATCTGTCCTAACATAGAAATGATTTTTGATTCTGACTTAACACCTCTGTGAATTTCTTTACCTCCACTATAAACACTTACAGAACCTTTTCTAAAAAGCTCACCATCTAGTCTATCCCCTTTTGAAATTTCAGATGAAACTAGTTCATCATAGATTGAACGAATATCTTCAATCTTAGTGATTTCTGACTCTTTCTCAATATAATAATACAGTTTTACAAGACCAAACAATCTCTTTTTTGCGATACTACCTTTCTTTAAATCACTGTTTTTAATATCTTCTAACACCTCAGATATTTCTTTTTTTGTACTTCTAACATTTTCTACTTCGTTTGTACTTTGTATTTCATTAATAAGTAGATTGGTATAGAAACTTTGTTGTGATGCGCTCGGCAATCGATTTTTCAGAAGAGTAATTGTACGACTATTTTCAATGATTGCTTCATTTAAAGCTGCTAACTTGTGTGTGTTTACTAAAAACAAAGGAAAAGATTCATTGTAAAAATTCCCATTTCTAATCGGCTTTATTTCTATTTCTGTGAGATAGGCACTTAATTGATTTAATCTATTTTGGTACTCTACTTCGTGATTTTCACTGTTCATATGAAACACTTTGTTTAGTGGATAATATTTGCTCATTTTCTTCACCTTAATTACCTTTTTTGCGATTTTGGTATTTTATAAGTAGTGATATGAATTATATACTATTTTGACTAAAACTCAAGAAAAATTATTTACCTCACACATGAATAAGCATAATAATGATTGTTTTTAATTATTTAAATAGAATATAATTCAAGTAGCCTATTTGAGGAGTTGGTGTCTATGAGTTACATCGCTTGGTTAATTGTATTTTGTGAAATCGCCTTTTGGGTAGTAATTGCCATAGGGTTAGTGTTTAGATATATTTTTAGAAAAGAAAAGTTAGGTTTTATATTTTTAGCAATGACACCAGTGATTGATGTGGTGCTTTTGATAGTGACGACGTTTGATTTGATGAACGGAGCAACAGCAGGATATCCACATGCGATAGCTACCTTGTATATTGCTGTGTCACTAGTGTTTGGTAGAGATATGATCCGCTGGATTGATGACCGTTTTAGATATTATGTAATGAAGCAAGGAGAAAAGCCAGGGCAAATATTTGGATATGACTATGCAAAACTATATGCAAAGTCGTTCATGAAACATATTATTGCGTACGTAATAGGAACTGGATTACTTTATCTGATAAAAATACTCGTCCACAATAATGAAGAGACACAAGCATTAGATGGAGTAACGAACGTTTGGACGATTGTAATTGTAGTAGACTTGATTATCACAATTTCATTTTTTATTTGGCCAAAGAAAAAGAAGTAACAACTTATTAAAGTTGATACTTCTTTTGAATTTCATAATTAAACATTTGACACATATTTGACACTTGCTACTTTGAAACCCTAACCTATAAAGCTTTATATTCTGAGACCTCGGTTAAATAACACTCTGTTTTAATTGAAATGTTTATACTTTATGGTCCATCTGTTAACGTCCACACTAGTGTTGATTGATAACTACCTCTTTGAGCAGTCGCTGGATTTGTTTTTAATAAAATTCCTTCATCTTCATTAAAATTAAAGTGAAATTCATCTCCACTTTTTGTAGCATCCGACTTTTTACCGACTGTTTGTCTATTTACTTCCCCTTCAATCAGTTTAAAATCTTTATTTTTTACGAAGTAAAGTGCATTTTTAAGCTGATCAATTCCATTTGTATGTGTTAACGGTGTTTTACTATAGACACTTACTGAAAAATCACTTTTTTTAGTACTTCTCACTTTCACTTTATGAGGGTTACTCTTTCTTTTAATAATTGACTCTGGAACATTGGTGATTTTTGTGTCTTTAAATACAATATCTTCAACTGGTAGTAATTCTAAAATTGTACCTTCAACAATAACTTCAGCGCTTGGTATTTCATATTTATCAACTACTACAAAAAACTTAAGCTTGTCATCACCTTTTAAGTCACCTATTGGAATATTATTAAAAGTAAATTTGCCTGTATTGTCACTAGTCGTTTCATACACTTTATTTGTACGTGTATTAAGCATTTTAATTTTACGATTAGCTGTAGCAGTACCGGTAATCTTAGTACTTTCATCTGTAACAGGTTCATTCACTTTTATATTAACTTTAATATCTCCAATCATTCTTATTCTCTTCAATGTAGATTTAAATTCCTGATTAAAATTTGGAGCAACTTTTTTAATCGATGAATCTGCATTAGTAGTATTTCCACTCATTGTAAATGAACCGTTTAACATATTTGTTTTATAATCCGGTGTTTTATTTTGAGTTGCATAGCCTTCCATACTTACATAGTTTACGTTAAAAGTTTTAAGCACATTTTCTGTAGGGAAAATCGGACCATTCATATTGTCAAAATCTACCACATTAGGATAATAGACATTGAGTGTCACCGCACTGTTAGTTGAGAATAAAGGTGCATTTGAATTACCAGTTTTACGAACGATTAGACTACCATGATCGTCCATTGTAATAGCGCCTATTCCTTGTGATGTCACTGGGCTATTCAAACTTTCTAAAATAATTTCTCCATCGTGATGCGCAGTAATGAAAAAGTCTTTATCATCACTGAATTGAACCGCATTTGAATTTAAAGATTTTAAAGATAAGCGACTATTCGCACCTGATTCAACATATTTTTGATAAACCCCTCGTGAATATAATGCTACACCGTTATTCGCAGTAACATTTACTACCGCATTTTCTCCGACTCTGATTCCATTAAGATCTAGATTCTCTTTATTATTTGATTGTGCATATAAACCTCCACGTGCACCATTCACTGTGAAATTTGCTCCGTCATGAATTTCGTAAAATCTATAATATGCCGCGTAGTCTGCACTCGCGTTTATTGTGACATTACCATATACGTGAAGTACACTTTCCCAACTCGCACCGATATGACCGCCATTAAAAGCAACATCTTTTAAACGAAGTTGGCTCGGATAGTTCGATCTAAACATACCATTATCCCTATGTGAGTTAGTAGTAGATAAGTTTGAAAAGTTCATAACAGTTATCTCAGAAATACTCGTATTATAGAGCCTGCTAGAACCAATATTTAAAGAGTAACCATTACCGTCTAAAATTTTTTGATTATAATTTGAATAAATGTATTGATTCCTATCCGTAGAAATATCGTTTGTAAATAGTATCACTTCAACATTTCTATCATCTATCGCTTTATTGAATTCATCAGCTGTACTTACACATCTTACTTCACCAGTAACAGATTTCGAAATTACCGATCCAATCAAATTACTTTTTGATGTATTGTACTCCTCTGCTGTTGGGCATTTCCCTGCTTCAAACTGGCGTTCTGTTGTAGAACGCGTTGCTATTTCCTTTTCTTCATTAGCGACTTCTAACTCATCTTCTTTATTACCATTGCTTTCAGATATGTCTGTTGCTTCTTTATCATCCGCGGTATCTTCTGTTTCGGTCGCATCTTTATCGTCTGATTCACTTGATTCTTCAGTTTTTTCACATTGGTATATGTCGTCAAAGCTTTTCGTATTTTCTGCATCTATCTTATAATCTATGCTTAGAATATTGTTTTCACTAATGAGTTTTACTTTATCCTCATCCTCTAAAGCGGTAGATAAGGAAAAAAGATATTCTCCATCATTTACAATTGTTTCTTCTACAAATTGTTCATTAACATAAAGCTCAACCGGTTTTTCATTATTTCCAGTACCTTTAATAGTTTTAGAATCTACTATATCTACTGAATAATTAACATTACATGAATTTACTGCCGTCATTTCTGCCGCTTGTACGAGCGTTGCGGGCGTCATTAATAAAATACATAATATTAAGTTTAAATACTTTATCATATTAATTCACCCTACTTTTTCTTTCGTATTACCATGAGTATTAACAGTATTAATAAACCAAAAATAGTCATGCCTGCAATGATTAATGCAAATGTTTTCCAGTCATTTTTTTCAACTTCTACAGCATTGTCATTCGCTTCTTTTGCAGTTTCTTCAGTAATTTCAAATTCTTTCTCGAATTCAAATGTTTCATTATCCGTTGTAATCGTTCCTTTATAGACATACTTACCTTTTTTTAATTTTTCATTATTAAAAGATATAGGATGATTAAATAAAGCATTTGGTGCGATTGAAAAGTTGTCATCTTTTCTTTCGTATAATGGTGTATCGTTCCCCTTCTTAAATACAGCACCCTCGATTTTTGAATTTGTCATTAGTAATGGTTGCTTATTGCTAAATTCAACATTTAAACCTGTTCTATTATTAATTAATCCAGGGTTAACACGATTTATTTCAATTTCTTCTTGCAATTTTTTATTACTATTTTTGTCATTTAGAACAACTGCAATTTCATACGCGTAGTTATTTTTAATTTGTACACCGGAAGAGTCTTCTTTTGAATCATCTATAAGTAAAAATCTTAAGCCACCTAAAATCGTGCCATCGAAATCTTTTTCTGGCATTTGAATAGAAAATTCTGCGATTGCCTTCTCATATGGCTCAATTTTTAACGTCGGTGTGAGTACATCTGTCATTTTAGTAAAATTATATTTTAAAGAGTTATCGAACTCTTTAATTGAACCATCGTAAACAAGTAATCCATTACTGTTTGTCGCTCCTGTATTTGCGCTAACTTTAACTTCGATTGGTTCATTTGAGTTATTAAATACTTCTACTTGTAATTTCTCTGTAGTATTTTTTTCAACTGCTAAATCAAAGTATGTCTTCTCAGAATCAACTTGACTGTTCGGTAAAATCGTACGTAAAGAATACGGAACTTCTTCACTTGCTAATGCTGTAGGTGCGATATTAAATAATAGTAGTATAGATAGCAATATCCATGTAATTCTTTTCATCATCAACTTCCTCTAAAGAAAAACCCCGAACTACTGTTCAGGGTTAAGATTTTCGCTTATATTACTGGTTACCAGGTCCATCATATAAAGTCCAAGTAATTGTAGATGTATGTTCACCTGCTGAAGCGGCACCTTGTGGAACATCTAAAGTTACTTTTTCGTTTGTTTCTCCGTCACCTTTTAGCCACTTAACAATCCATGTTCCAAGACCTTGTGCTGTTCCAATTTGTGCATTGTCTGAACGACCTTCAGCATTAACAACTGATGCACTGTCTCCACCAGTATTTAAAACGATATTATTGTTTACTAACGGTGGATTAACTCCTTGTAATGGAGAGGCTGCTTCACCATTTAAGAATGAAATAACTGCACCCTCTAAAGTGTTCGTACCGTTTTGAGTGAAATGAGAAGCTTGAGCACTTACACTCCAACCTTGTCCAGTACCACGACGATCGGAAACTTGAATATATGGTCTTTCACTAACCGACTCGTACTTAGCAGCTGCAGTTGAAATTTCGTGTGTACCAAAATCTATATTAGAAACAAAATCTAAAGATAATGGTCCTGTATTACCTGTAACATTACCATCTTCTGGAGTACCTGGCTGTAATGTTTCAGGGTCTAAAATTTCTGGAGTATCTTCAGGTGCAGTAAAGGTAACTTTCGCCTCAGATTCAGCACTTTGGTGTACTGCTGCAATAATTGGTGACGCTATTAATATCGAAGTTGCTGCGAGTGTTAGGGATGATAATAATAATTTGTTTTTCAAATTTATTTCTCCTTTATTTATAATGATATTTTCATAAAATCGATATTACTATTATACTTCTATGTGATTTACATATCAATCTTATTTTTACATAAAAAATGAGATTAACCTACTATTCGTGAAGTAATCTCATTGATGTAAAAATATATGGAGACGGCGGGAGTCGAACCCGCGTCCAAGGATCTTGCTACACTTCTTTCTACGTGTGTAGTTCTCAATTAAAGTTTCGCATGAACGCCGGAAGAGAACGTTCCACAATTCATGCTAGTCTGGTTAAGTTCTTCTAGAAGTCTGCAGACGGAAGACTTCTAGTATATCTTGCTAAAGTTGAATCGTCTCAGTAGGTCACAAGAAAACGTACGAGACGATGTAGCTGAATTATGCAGCTACGAGATTGTTAGTTTTGCCAGTTATTATAACTGAGTATCGTTGATAACGAAGTCGAAACCTCCGACACGCTTAAAGTGCTCAATAACCCCTGTCGAATCCAGAACGTCCCCGTTTATTTGCGTAATAATTATTATATCATTATTCGCTTTTTTATTTCAAGTTATTGGTTTCTCTCTTTTAGCGCACGGTCGATGTCTCGCTTCATTTGCTTTTGTTTTAAGTCGTGACGCTTATCGTATTTCTTTTTACCTTTTGCGTATCCAATGAGCACTTTGCATACTCCGTTTTTAATGTAAAGTCTAAGTGGGATGAGTGCGTGCCCTGGATTATGCAAGTACCCGATAAGTCGGTCGATCTGCGCTTTATGGAGAAGTAACTTTCGTTGTCTTAACGGGTCGTGGTTAAATCTATTTCCTTCCTCGTAAGGGGCTACGTGCATGTTATAGACGAACATTTCGCCTTTAAAATCACGGCAAAATGCGTCTTGTAAACTAACAGATCCCTTACGAATCGATTTGATTTCAGTCCCTTTTAATACGATTCCCGCTTCAATCGTATCCTCAATAATATAATCATGACTTGCTTTTCTGTTTTGAGCGAGTACTTTTCCGTGATGTTTCTTCATATCATTTACTTCCTTTTTCTATTTCTTTTCGGTGCACTTTTATAGAACGGCTTTTTGCCTTTCGGTTTTTTCGTTTGGTCTCTCACTTTATTTTTTTTACGACCATTTGAATCGATATATTTCGGTTTTTGCTTGTCTTTTTGTTCTTCTTTTACTTTTTTACGCGGTGTTATTCCGACGACTGTAAAATCGATTAAACGCTCTGCTATATTAACGTTTTCAACTTCGATTTCTACTTTATCGCCCATTCTAAATATTTTGCCTGTACGTTCACCGATTAGCGCCATCATACGCTCGTTATAATTATAATAGTCATCGCCTAAGTTGTTCATATGAACGAGTCCTTCGACTGTATTTGGTAGTTCAACGAACATACCGAAGTTCATAACCCCTGATATTACCCCTTCAAAGCGTTCTCCGATATGCTGCTGCATATATTCTGCTTTTTTGAGGTCGTTCGTATCGCGTTCAGCATCTACTGCTCGGCGTTCACGTTCAGATGAGTGCGAAGCAATTTCTGGTAACTTTTCTTTAAATTTTTGAATCGTTGCTGGACTCGTATCTTTTTCGATTAAATACGTACGAATTAGTCTGTGTACTATTAAATCTGGATATCTACGAATCGGCGCTGTATAGTGCGTGTAGAATTCTGTCGATAATCCAAAATGTCCAAGTGACTGATATGAATATTTCGCTTGTTGCATCGAACGTAACATCATCATCGAAATGACTGTATCTTCAGGGGTATCTTTTACTTCATCTAAAATTTCTTGTAACGCGTGCGGATGCACAGAGTTCCCTTTACCTTTAACGAAAATACCAAAGCTCGTTAGTATTTCGAAGAATTGACGGAGTTTATCTTCTTTTGGATCTTCGTGGATACGGTAAATAAATGGTAAATCTAACCAATGGAAGTTTTCTGCAATCGTCTCGTTTGATACGAGCATAAATTCTTCGATTAACTTCTCCCCTTTACCGCGATTTCGTAACACAATATCTTCAGGCGTGCCGTCACGTTGAACGATGATTTGTGCTTCGTTAAAGTCAAAGTCTAGCGCACCACGTTTATCTCGTTTACGGCGTAAAACTTTTGCGAGTTCACCTGCATGGATAATCATATCCGTAATTTCACCGTGAGCGATTTTCGTCGCTTCGTCGTCTTCTTCTAATATTTTATTGACGGCCGTGTATGTCGTACGTTTGTCCGACTGAATGACACTTTCAAAAATACGATGATTTACGACTGTTCCATTCATATCGATTTCCATCTGACACGTCATCGCAAGTCGCTCGACACCTTCATTTAATGAACATATACCGTTTGATAATTTATGAGGCAACATCGGTATCACTCGGTCGACTAAATAGACACTCGTCGCTCGGTTATATGCTTCTTTATCGAGCGGTGTACCCTCTTGTACGTAATGAGATACGTCCGCAATACTTACTGTTAACTCGTAGTTCCCGTTACTTAACTTTTCGACAGAAATCGCATCGTCTAAGTCTTTTGCGTCTTCACCGTCGATTGTAATCGTCATTTGTTTCGTTAAATCAACGCGACCTTTCTTTTCTTCTTCAAGCACGTGGTCTGGAATGTTTTCGACTTGTTCAAGTACGTCATCACTAAAGTCGATATCGATACCGTGACTATAAACGATAGATAAAATATCGACACCCGGATCATTTTCATGTCCGAGAATTTTTGTAATATGACCTTCCGGGTTATCGGTGTTATTTTTTGGGAATTTCGTAATTTCAACGAGCACTTTATGACCGGAAACTGCTCCTAAATTTTGCCCACTTGGGATAAAAATATCCGTATTATACGTAAGGGAATCAGGCACAACGAATCCGAATCCTTTTGAACCTTCATATTTACCGACGAGCTTTGTCACGTTATGCTCGATAATCTTTACGACACGACCTTCATGACTCTCACCACGCATCGACTCCTCTATCGTACACAGTACAGTGTCTCCGTCTAATGCGCCGTTAATTTCATTTGGCGGAATAAATATATCATCTATTCCTTCTTCGTCAGGGCGTAAAAATGCGAATCCACGCTTATGCATAGATAGCGTACCTTTCACAACTTTTGACGTCACAACTTTGACGTACTTATTTTTCTTTGTGCGACGTATAATGTCCGACTCTTCAAGAGAGACTAAAGCTTTAATAAGTGCTTTAAAATCTTCTGCGTCGTGAATATCCAGTTCACTTTCAAACGCTTCAGTTGTCATCGGTGTATACGTATCACGATCAATTATTTCTAACACTTCGTCTTTAAAATCTCTCATGAATAAGTCCTCCTATAAATTACGGTTTAAAAACGCGTAATAATCTTCAAATAATTCTTCTTTGTCTTTGTCAATCGTTAAAACGTGACCAGAGTTTTCATAGTATTTTACTTCTTTATCGTCACTGCCGACTTCATCGATGATTATTTCAGCACTATTTATATCGATCACATCATCGAGTTTACCCTGAGCGACAAATATTGGTTCTGTCACTTCTCCAAGGCGATCTCTCGTACTTCCTATAATCTTCTTAATATCTGTAAAAATCGATGCATCGGTGTAACTTTCTAACTCTCTTTTAATTTGCCCGTCTTCTTTATGTTCAAAACGTTTTTTAAACATCTCAGCGTATATTTTAAAGTTATTAAGTAATTCACTTTCCGTTTTTAGCGTCATCGGCGAACAAATCGTCGCTACCGCTTCAACGTCTCGGTCCATCGATAACTTTAACGCAAGCACGCCACCAATCGATAGACCAACGACAAATACTTTGTCATACGATTCTTTTAGCTCGTCGTACTTATCGATTGCTTGTTTATACCACACATATGGAGACGATTTTAATATATTTTCTGGACTTTCAGTATGCCCTTCATAATTAAATGCGTAGCTCGGAACTTCATTTTTTTCTAAAAATCTCCCGAGTTGTCGCACGTCTGACGTATTTCCTGTAAATCCATGAAGTAAAAGTACCGCATAGTCTTTTGTACCTTCACTAAACGCAAAATTTCCAGGCATTCTTACTTTCATTCGTACCACTCCTTACATCTATTGTACGAGATATATATTAGAAGATAAAGAACGACGAAAACAATAAAACGCCGAGGTGATTAAACACCCCGGCGTGTAGTATTAACTGACATATGTTAATAGAATCATTATTAAAAAGAACATGACAGATAAAACAACTGTCATTCTGTGTAATATTAAATCCATACCTCTTGCTTTTTGTTTACCAAAGAGCTGTTCTGCACCACCACTTATTGCTCCTGATAGTCCAGCACTCTTACCTGACTGGAGTAAAACGACCGCGATAAGTGAAATGCACACAATGATCAGTAATACGATTAAAGCTGTATACATCGCGTGTTCCCCCTACTTGCTATATCGTTACATATTATATCAGTAATTGATACTGTAATCAACTACATAATTAGCGTAAGTTAAAGAACGCATTCTTACCTTTGTAAATCGCAGTTTCATATAATTCGTCTTCGATTCTTAGTAACTGATTGTATTTCGCAACGCGGTCTGTACGTGACGGTGCACCAGTTTTAATTTGACCTGCGTTTACCGCTACAGCGATGTCAGCGATTGTCGTATCTTCTGTTTCACCTGAACGGTGTGAAATCACTGATGTGTATCCTGCACGTGTTGCCATTTCGATAGCTTCGAATGTTTCAGTTAACGTACCGATTTGGTTTACTTTAATTAAAATAGAGTTACCGACGCCTTCTTCGATACCTTTTTCAAGTTTTTCAGTGTTCGTAACGAATAGGTCATCCCCGACAAGTTGAACTTTAGAGCCGAGTTTTTCTGTTAACTCTTTATGCCCGTCCCAATCGTTTTCATCTAACCCGTCTTCAATTGAAATGATCGGATACTTATCGCATAACTGAACGTACCAATCCACAAGTTCTGAAGCTGTGAATGATTTACCTTCACCTTTTAATTCGTAAGTTTTTGTTTCTGCATTGTAAAACTCACTCGATGCAACGTCCATCGCAAGTACGATATCTTCACCTGGAGTAAATCCTGCACCTTTAATTGCAGTGATTAACGTTTCAAGTGCTTCTTCGTTTGAGTCTAAGTTCGGTGCAAATCCACCTTCGTCACCAACTGCTGTTTGAAGACCTTTATCTTGTAACACTTTCTTTAACTCGTGGAATACTTCCGTACCCATTTGTAAAGCTTTTTTAAATGTTTTCGCACCAACTGGCATGATCATAAACTCTTGAATGTCGACGTTGTTGTCTGCATGCTCTCCGCCGTTGATGATGTTCATCATCGGTACTGGAAGTTCTGTTGCGTTAAATCCACCTAGATATTTGTATAGTGGTTGGCCTAAGTAGTTTGCTGCTGCATGTGCAGTTGCCATTGACACACCTAATATTGCGTTCGCACCGAGTTTTGCTTTATTTTTTGTACCATCTAATGCGATGAGGACTTTATCTAATGATACTTGCTCAAGTACTGAAAATTCGCCTTCGATAATTTCTGGAGCGATAATATCATTTACGTTTTCTACTGCTTGTTGTACACCTTTACCTAAATAACGGTCATCACCGTCGCGTAATTCAACTGCTTCATGTTCACCTGTTGATGCACCAGACGGAACGATTGCACGTCCAAATGCACCACTTTCCGTTAATACTTCAACTTCAACTGTTGGATTACCTCTTGAATCTAATACTTCACGCGCATAAATATCAATAATTTTAGGCATGGTTAATCTCCTTTTATTTTATAATTATTTATTGTAATAAAGTTTTACCCGTCATTTCTTTTGGTTGGTCTATACCTAATAAATCTAACACTGTCGGTGCTAAATCTGCAAGTCGACCACTCGTTACATTTACACCTTTTTTAGTAACGATGACCGGAACGTCGTTTGTCGTATGTGCGGTCATCGGTTCCCCGTTTAGTTGTACGACTTCGTCAGCGTTACCGTGGTCTGCAGTAATGACTGCAACACCACCTTGAGAGATAATCTCATCGACAATTTCACCAAGACATTCGTCAACTGTTTCCACTGCTTTAATTGTCGGTTCTAACATTCCGCTATGTCCGACCATATCTGGATTTGCGAAGTTTAAAATCATCATGTCTAAGTTGCCTTTTTTAAGACGATTAATCGCTTTGTCCTTTACTTCGTACGCACTCATCTCAGGTTTTAAGTCATACGTTGCGACTTTTGGCGAGTTCACGAGAATGCGTTCTTCGTTATTAAATTCTTCGTGACGGCCACCTGACATAAAGTACGTGACGTGTGGATACTTTTCAGTTTCTGCAATACGTAACTGACTCATTCCGGCATTTGAAACGACTTCACCGATCGTATTTACTAAATCTTCTTTTTCAAACACGATACTCGCGTCGATGCTATCATCATATTTCGTAAACGTCGTAAATTTTACGTTTTCAAATGGTTCGATTAAAAACTCATCAAAACCTTTTTCCGCAAACACTTTAGATAATTGAACCGCACGGTCTGGTCTAAAGTTATAAAAGATCATCGAATCGTTATCTTTTAAAAATCTTTCTTTTTGTCCGACGATAAACGGCGAAACAAACTCATCGTAAATCTCAGCCTCATACGCACGTTCTACACCGGTACGTGCCGTTTTAAATAACGGTCCTGCACCGTAGTGAATCGCGTCGTGTGTCTTTTTTGTACGCTCATAACGACGGTCTCTATCCATCGCATAATATCTTCCAGAAATCGTCTTAAATTCACCGAGACCGATCGCTTCAAACTGTCTTTCTGCTTCATCGATATAAGTGAGTGCAGATTGCTGATCGACGTCACGGCCATCTAAAAATCCGTGTACGTAAACGCGCTTAACCCCTTTTTCTTTTGCGAGTTTTATAATTTCAAACATATGATTGTAATGAGAATGCACGCCACCGTCAGACAGTAGACCCATAATATGGAGCGTACTGTCATTTGTTAACGCGTGGTCAACCGCTTCGTTTAGCGCTTTGTTTTTATAAAACTCTTTTGATTCTATCGATTTATTAATACGCGTTAAACTTTGGTATACGATACGGCCTGCGCCGATATTTAAGTGTCCGACTTCGGAATTCCCCATTTGACCTGCTGGAAGTCCGACGTCTTCGCCACATGCGACTAATCGGTTATTTGGATACTCACTCATGTAACGGTCAAAGTTTGGTTTATGCGCTTGTTTTACAGCGTTACCGAACGTTTCTTTTCGGCAACCGAATCCATCTAAAATAATTAAACCGACTGGTTTATGCATTGTGTGCACCTTCTAAAAGCGCGACAAAACTTTCAACTTCAAGTGACGCTCCACCGACGAGTGCACCGTCAATATGTGGTTCACTCATATACTCTTTAATGTTTTCGGGTTTTACTGATCCACCATACTGGATACGTACTGCTTCACTAATTTCTGTATTAAATGTTTTTTCAATCGTTTCACGAACGAGTTGACACATTTTGTTTGCGTCTTCACTCGTCGCACTTTTACCTGTACCAATCGCCCAAATCGGCTCGTACGCAACGACTACTCTTTTTGCGTCTTCAGCACTTACACTTTTAAATGCGTGTTCGATTTGAGTTGTAATCTTTTCTATATAAGTTTCGTTTTCGCGCTCTTCTAACGTTTCACCGCAACACACGATCGGTACGACGTCTTTTTCTAACGCTTTTAATACTTTTTTATTCACAGATACATCTGTCTCATTAAACATTTCACGGCGTTCTGAGTGACCAATAATGACGTAGTCTACACCTAAGTCACTTAAACTATCAATCGATACTTCCCCAGTAAACGCCCCTTGTGCTTCAAAGTGTCCGTTCTCTGCACCGATTCCGACTTTGTCGTTCGTCGCTTGAACGAGTCTATCGAGATGAATAAACGGTGCACAAATCGCAGCATCGACTCCGCTTGGTAAATCTTTCGTTAATAATTCTTTTAAAAATGCTTCTGCTTCACTAACTGTTTTGTGCATCTTCCAATTTCCTGCAATAAATGGTGTACGCATAACTATCTCCTTACTTATCATTTAATGCTTTAATTCCTGGTAATTCTTTACCTTCTAAAAATTCGAGTGACGCTCCGCCACCTGTAGAAATGTGTGAGAAGTCTTCTTCAAAGCCGAGCTGTTCAGCTGCTGTTGCAGAGTCTCCACCACCGATAATCGTAATTGCGTCTTCTAATTTCGCAAGTGATTCACATACTTTAATCGTACCTTGTGCGAAATTAGACATTTCAAACACACCCATCGGTCCGTTCCATACGACTGTTTTCGCGTCCTTTAGAACTTCTTCAAACAATTCTACTGTTTTTGGACCAACGTCTAATGCCATTTCATCTGCTTCAATCTCTGAAGCGTCTCTTACAGCGTGCTCACTGTCGTTACTAAATTCTTTAGCTGCAACGACGTCAACCGGTAATACGAGCTTATCTTTCCCTTTTTCAAGAAGAGATTTTGCGAGATCGAGTTTATCTTCTTCAACGAGTGACTTTCCAGTGTCATAGCCTTGAGCACGTAAAAACGTGTTCGCCATTCCGCCACCGATTAGAATTTTATCTGCTTTTTCAAGTAAGCTTTCGATTACCGTTATTTTATCTGACACTTTTGCGCCACCTAAAATCGCAACGAGTGGACGTTTTGGATTTAATACCGCTTCACCTAAGAAGTCGATTTCTTTTTCGATTAAAAATCCTGACACAGCAGGTAAATGTTCAGAAATCCCAACGTTTGATGCGTGAGATCTATGTGCTGTTCCGAATGCGTCGTTAACAAACACATCCCCGAGTGACGCCCAATATTTACCGAGCTCTGGATCGTTTTTACTTTCTTTTTTACCGTCTAAATCTTCAAAGCGCGTGTTCTCTACGAGTAACACGTCTCCTTCGTTTAAGTCTTCAATCGAAGATTCTAATTCTTCACCGCGCGTCGCGTTGACAAAGAATACGTCTTTATCTAACAGTTCGCTTAAACGTTTCGCAACTGGTAATAGCGATAACTCTTCTAAGTCTTCTTCTGTCTTTACACGTCCTAAATGTGAGAATAAGATGACTTTACCACCTGCGTCTATGATGTATTGTATCGTCGGTAGTGCTGCTTTAATACGCTTGTCGTTCGTAATTTCACCGTCTTGTAACGGTACGTTAAAATCCGCACGTACGAGTACTGTCTTTCCTTTAAATTCTACATCCTTAATTGTCTGTTTCATTGAGATCCTCCAAATAAAAATATACACTCTCTTAATTATATCGTTATTTACATTTATTTTAAACGGTTAAGGGATGAATCACTGTTTCGCCCTTTCAACATATTCATGAATCGTAAAAAAGTCGATAATCCCCTCTTGTACGACTTCTTCTTCATGCATCACAACTGGTACACGAATTAAAAATTGTTCATGTAACGTGTCGTCTGACGTAATATCGACTTCACTCACTTCAACGTCTTTAAATGATTCTAACGCTATATTTAATTGGAGCTTCGCATCTTCACATAGCTTACAGTTTGGTGAAGTATATAATACGAGTTTCATCGGTTTGTGACCTTTCTTTTTATAATATTAAATAGTTCATACATCATTTCAGTTATGATGATTCCCATCGCAATTGATAATGCGATAAGTGCCGCTTGAAATCCTGAATCTAATGCAGCTAAATTATCATTTTCTACGACGGCACGTACGGATTCGTACGCTTTACCTCCAGGAACTAACGGTATAAGTCCGCACGTTACAAATACGATAAGTGGCGCTTGAAGTCGTTTCGTAAAAAATATCGCTGTACTCGTCATCGTAATTGCGGCAACGAAGTTTGAAATGAGTGGTTCGATACCAATCGTCTGACTTAAAAAGTAATACATGACCCACCCGAGTGCTCCTGTGACTCCACTCGCAACGAGGTGACGTCTCGGTATGTTAAAGATAATTCCGAAACTAAATGACGCAAAGAAACTTAATAAAAATTGTGCGAGAAACACCATACTCATTTCACCTCCTAAAATATGAGAAATACCGTTCCAACACCGGCACCGATCGCAATAGCAGTAAGACCTGCTTCAACGCCTTTCATTGTCCCTGCTAAAAAGTGTCCACGTATTAATTCACGAAGTGCGTTTGTGATCGGTACCCCAGGTACAAGTGGCATCACTGACGCGATAATAATCGAGTCAATATTAACTCCGAAGCTATACCTCACATAAACAAGCGCAAATAGCGCGATTAAAAACGCCGCAAGTATTTCTGTAAAAAACTTAATTTTTGTATAGCGCTGAATCCATTCGGTGACAAACACACCTAAAGCACCAGCGAGTAATGTCATCGGCAAGTCTTTAATCGATCCGTTAAACATAAACAAGAACATCGACGCAGCGACTCCACCAAATAATACGACCATCCATAATGGGAACGTTCTTGAAGCGCTAATATCATCTAGTGCGTTTTTAGCTTCTTGAATCGTCATCCCATTTGTAATTATTTGTCGTGATAATTCGTTTATATTGACGACTTTTTCTAAATTGTTGTTACGTGTTAAAATTCGGATTTGTTGAGATAATCCGTAGTCGTTCATCGACAATATAATTACAGTCGTTGCTACGAATACTTGAACGTTTTCAACCCCGTAATGTTTTGCGATACGCTCCATCGTGTCTTCGACTCGGTACGTCTCTGCACCATTTTCAAGTAACATTTTCCCTGCATTTAACGTCACAAAGAACACGTCACGCACGTACCTTAAACTGAGACTACTATCGGGGCGTTCGACTTCTTCTAATACGTCTAACATCGTGTCACCTCTTTTATATAAAAATAAAGCGTGATTCCACGCTTTATTGTAACTCTAGATTTTCTAAATACTTAGATTGTATGTCATAAAAACTTTCTGTATTTGGGATAAAGTACCATAACCCGTCTTCTAAAACGACATCTTCGCCTTCTAGTTGATACTTTTCAATATTGTTTTTCGCTCCGTAATAACGAAGTGCCATTAAACTAATTTCTCTAGAAGATAAATCTGTTTTGACGTTATCTCCTAACGTATCAAACACTGTGTTCATGTGAAGTAGACCGCTTGGACTTAACATTTTAGTTGCGAGTGACTCTAAGACGAGCTGTTGACGTTCTTGACGGCCATTATCCCCACCAGATCCTTCTTCGTATCTGCTTCGAATAAATTTAAGTGCCGTATCTCCGTCCATATGATACGTCTCACCTTCAACGAACTCGATCCCTTTTACAGTAAACGTGCCGTTACTTTTTACTTTAACGCCTCCGACACTATCAATTAATAACTTGACGCTATCCATATTCATCGCGACGTAATGGTCAACTGGTGCTCCCATAAAGTTTTCTACTGTGTCGACAGCCATATCCGGCCCACCGTATGCATACGCATGGTTGATTTTTTCAACCGTTCCGTAACCGACGATTTCAGTTCGAGTGTCCCTTGGGATACTGACCATCATCGTCGTTTTTTTCTTCGGATTAATTGAAAGTAGCATAATCGCGTCACTGCGTTCACCGCCAGATAGTCCGCGTTCACTGTCTGAATCGACACCAAAAATAACGACTGAAATTGGGTCGCCAGACAAATGACTGACTGGACTGTTACGATACGATGACGTATCGCGATTTAAAGGTGCGTGGATATCATCGCTTAAACTAAATAACTTATATATAGAAAACACTGCAAATATTATCAGTAAAGCGAGTAAAACTAGTATAATTCGTTTAAAAGTTTTACGTTTCTTTTTAGGTTTTTGTGGTTTATTATCTTTAACTATAGGAGTCTCACGCTCTTCGTTTTTAAGACGATCGACTCTACTAAATTCTGACATAGTGTTGCCTCTTTCTATAAAAATCATCACCATTATAGCATGATTTTTAACGCTCTTATACTAAAGTGGTGCTATCTTGCACCACCACCTCCGCCGCCTCCGGCGCCCATGCCACCTCCCATTCCAGTAGAGCCACCCATTCCGGATGATGACATAGAGCCACTAGATAGTGCAGAATCTACTGTACCTGACGTGTTATTTACTAAATAGAAATAATGAAGATAATTTAGGTTACGTATGTTAGAGCGATCGAAGTCATGCTTTTTTATACGTTTTCCGGTCTCTTCAGATAAACCGAGTAAATACACATAGACGAGTTCTTCTAAACTTATTTCATTTACTTTCATACGATTCACCCATTCGAGTTCATCTTCTTCTTTTAAATAATTATGATATTTCACACACTCTTCAATAAATGCTCTACCTTTTTCAGTTGGCTTCAGTGTTTCTGTCTTAATAAATAACCTTTTCTTTTTCGTCGAGGTCATGTATCCATGTTCGAGTAAATATTCTTTTGAATACTCTTTTAAATACCCGTTCACTTTTTTGACATCATTTTTGTTTTTTCTAAACCATCTTTTTAATTGTTTTTTCGTGATCTTATTATCATCTTTTACCGCATCGACAAACATTAACCAAACGAGTAATTCATAATCTTCGTTAAACGTTTTATCTTTAACTTTCTTTACTGCTTCTTTAAAGTAGCCACCATACGTCTTTTGAACGTTATCGAAGTCGTTAATTGTGATGACTGTGTTTCTTTTGTCAATACGTTTACCGTCATCTTCAAACTCGATATCAATTCTTCCGTCACGTTGCCATTCTATTAAATATGCTGAAATTAAATGATTAAAATACGAGTACCCGAGATTTCCAAAGATAAGAGAAAAACCTGCATAATCATCGATACCTTTAGGTGGTACGTCAGACGTAACATGTTTTAACTGACGTTTAATATTTGATATCCCTGTAACACGTTCTATATTACTTAGTGTGGATACTAGTATATATAAGAAATAACTAAATCCACCAACGAACATAAGCCCGATTAGCATTCCTACATAGTCAAAGATTTTAGAGAACTTTGGTTCTTTTGGGCCTTCCGTCGTGCCGTCTTCTGAGTAATTTGAGTTATGAAGAGCTTGTTCTTTTAATGACTCTAGCGTCTTGTTGTCGCTGATTGTTGCTGAATACATATTCGGGTTAAATAGTAGTAAGACCGTTGCATAATTACTTTTATCCATCGCTTCAGTCGATTCCCACACAATATTATCCCCGTTATAATTCATATCTCCAACGATACCGAATCCGTAAAAACGAACGTTGTCTTCATTGAACGGTTCAAACGTAGAAATCGTCATTGTCATTTTGTCTGTCGGTAACCCAGTAAACGTATTAAAATCCCAGTATAGCGCTTGTCCGTCGTCTAAATTATGTACGAGATTCGTCAGTGTATAACGAACTGTATACGTCTCTCTACCGTATTCACCGATCCCCCAAACGAGGTCGAACCCCTCATTTGTTTCTAAAATTCCGTACTTGCCTGCTTTCTCTTCACGGCTCGCTTCACTATCCCAGTTTTCTTCAAGTGTCATACCGTCAACAGAGAAGTTTTCAACTGTCGTCCCTTGCATATCGCTATCTTTAAAGACGATAAAGTTCTCTGTACCTTCGTCCATATTTTGATGACGCGTTTCTGTGACTTCAACTGAACCGTCTTTTTTAATATTTAAGTGAATATCGATCGACTGGATTTCATTCGCATTCGCCACATTAAACGTTACGAGCATTAACATTAGAACTAATATAATTCCTTTTATATATCGCATTTTAATCGCCTACTCTCTTTTATTATGTTTAATTGTAACAAAAAAAGAAGGCGTTTCGCCTTCTTTATCGATTGTTTCGGTCATAATATCTGTGACTTTCTTTAGTTTCACGGTCATAAATGACGGACTGAATATTACCGAATTCATTCGGTGAACTAATTTTTCTAATCGGCGAATCGAGTTCATCAATATTACCTAGCAATTCAAATTGTGCAAAATCTTCGTAATAAATTTGATCGTTAGATTTAAATAATCGCCCTTGGTTGATGGCTGACTTTAATGTCATATCGTTATTAAAGTACTGAATGATAATTTGTGATATGACCGTCGGTATCATATTTCCACCTGGTGTACCGATACCGATATAGCCATCGTCATTCACAATAATTGTTGGACTCGTATATGATCTTGGTGTTTTGTTTGGTTCACCGAAGTTTGGACTCATCGGATCTTTTGAAAAATTGTCTAAAGAGTTATTTAAGTAAAATCCTAAACTACTATATTTACCTGATCCAAAATATCTATTTAACGTATTCGTTGCACTAATCATACGTCCTTCTTTGTCGACGACGACAAAGTGTGTGGTGTTGTTATTAATATTTTCTTCATATTCGACGCTCTCGACATCATTTAATTGATACAGTTCATTCTCAATATAGTATCTGTCTAAATACTGCATTCTATCACCGTCCATATCGCTCACGATATCTCGGTTAATCATCATAATATCTCTCGCATCACTTACGGATTGTATAAAGTTATAAGACGCACCGTCTTCCTCACGTAGTATTTCGTCAATCGCTAATGCTTGTAATGTAAACACACCACCGAGCGGGCTACTCGGCGTGTATACTGTAGATCCTTGGTAGTCCATACTTAATACGTCACCTTTAGTCGCAGTATAATTCGTAAAATCTTCGACATTAAAACGCTCAAACTCTTCAGCCATACTCTCACCAAGCATTTCGTAAAATGCATCGACACCATATGCTTGAATGTATTGTAAAGTGTCTGCAAGTTCCGGTTGAGTGATTTTTTCACCACTAGCTACTGGTTCACCGTTTTTATAAAATGGACTGTCTAAGTCATTATATTCTTTATATAGCGCGAGGTTTTGTGCAAATCTTGCATCGACTGTAATTCCGTCTTCTGCTAAAGGTATGACATAATCTAAAATTTCTTCCATTTTCATACTGCCATACTCTTTTTGTAAGTAATCCATTCCTCTAACGAGTCCAGGAACCCCGATTAAATCACCCTTTTCATATACGCTCGATGATATACTCTGATATTTGATTTCATCGGGTGCGTCCATTTGATCATCGTAATATAATAACGCTCCACCACCGCCAAGTCCCGAAGCATACGGCTCGACGATAGCTAAGGCAAACGCAACACCTATCGCAGCATCTGCAGCGTTCCCACCGTCTGCGATTATCTTTTGCCCGACTTCGCTTGCTCGGTAGTCACTTGACGTTACGGAGTACGATTCATTCTTTTCATTTTTAAAACTGTCTTTTTCTAAAGAAATCATATCTCGATTATTTTTCACCATATATATTGCGACTGATGTCAGTAACAATAATATTAATGCAATTAAAGGGAAATATTTTTTCATTATAATGACCGCCACTTATTTAGTATAGTATTCGATAATTTTTCGTTCAGATTCACTTATCTGTTCATCATTTTGCTTAACAAACATCGCAATATACATTGAACAGACAACGACGATAAGTAAAATCCAAATGAGTACCTTTTTACTGTTCAAAATAAAACTCCCCATCCTTATATGAAGTGTGTGTCGGCATTTGTTGGAACAACGTTTTTTGCTCAAAGAAATTTAAATTGTTTTTAGTTAATGTGCCGTGTTTATATTGTACAGGTGTGATTTTAAATTGATTGCTTTCTATATCGTGCTGAACGACGATACTCTTTTTATAGTTTGAAATATAATCGTTTGACACTAAGTTTCCTAAACTATAAAAGATAACTGTATCGTTATATTTCTCAATTTCTTGAACGACGCTATTATTACCGATAATAATATCGACGCCTGCGTCAGATAACGCGTGTGCGAGTTCTCTTTGTCTTGTAGTCACTTCACGTTCGTTCGGTATCCCCCAAGTAACACTCACTATAATTAAATCACTATCATTATCTAGCTGCTGAATTTTCGGTAAAAAGAAACTCGGTTCTAATTCATGGTTAATTTGTGGTATTTCACTCGATATAAATTTTGAACTCTTATCTACAAACGATAAAAACGATATTTTCTTTTCTCCAACATTATATTCAACGACGTCTTCAAGACTCGGATTTTCTAATGATAGTCCTATATTTCTTTCGACATCGACGAGGTCAACATACGGTACATTTTTATTAAAAAATGTTAAATCCGTAAAGTAGTTGTCTTGTATCTCGTTAATTTGTTCATTCTTATTCTTTACTCGTTTGTCTAACACGACATTTGTAAATGATAATTCATTTTCTAATAAGGGACCCTGTAAACTTGTTAAAAAGTGCTCGGACTCAAATATGTCGTTATATTCTTGTAAATATAAATTACCCGTGTAGAAAATAGTCGGACTGTTCTCTGTTTCAAAACTCTCTACTTCGATCGGTGTATATGTTCTATTCACAAAATATATACTTATAACGCTAATGACTAGCATTACTAGTACAATCATTAAGTTAGAACGTTTATTATGTTTGATATATTTTAATATTTTTTCTTGAAGTGTTAGTTTTTTCATTATTAAATCACCTAACTATAGTAATACAACGTAGTTATACACATTTAAGAGAGCATACGTTAAAAGTGTAACGAATAGCGATGATGATAACGTAATGACTACACCTTGTCTTTGGATTGTATTTGCGATAATACCAGGGATGACCATACCTATCCCTGTAATTTCAATCATGTCATATGGTATCGGTGCATACGGGAACGACGCATCAAATATAAATTTTAAGACCATCGCAGTTAAGATCATCGCTGAGAATTTTCTTCTACCATACAAAATAATGATCTTGCTGAGTATTTTGTCGACAATGATATATGTCAAACAACTAATAATAAGAATCGAAAATAACATGACTGGCTGGTCAAATATTAGTGCGAGGTATCCTGGAACGACTAGCCCTGCTGGACTTATACCAAATCTTTCGGCAAACAGTAAACTTAATAGTACCCCTGTAAACAGTGAAAAATAGAGTTCTGTACCAATCATTCTTTTAAATCCTCCATATACTGAATAATTGTTTTACCTGGTCCGTGAATGTTACCGACACAAAATAATAGGACGTTTCTTGATATGTTTAATATCTCGTTTAATACGTCCTCATTGCTTTTACCTTCTAAGTTAATATATGTTTCATTTCTATGTTTCATAAAATCGGTTACCATCTGTGTGGATTTTCCTGTACAAATGAGTGCATCAAACTGTACATTCGGTAAAAAGTCTTCAACGAATTGTCTCGTCCGGTCCACTCTGTCCGATCTGCAATTCAGTAATAACACTTTCGACTCATACTCATATCCGGATGCTTCAATTTTCTTTAGTATTGCCATCGACGATGTCGGCTCATTCGCTGCGAATGCATTTACAAATATATTGTTCGTCCCATTTGACACGTAAGACACAATATCAACTGCTCCAGAGTCTGGTGGTGCTTTTAACATCCCTCTAAAAGCAATATCGTCATCAATTCCGATCACTCTAGAAATACCGAGTGCAATCGCAACGTTTTCAGCGAATATTAAATACGGAAACTCCTTTAAATATTCCTCAGAAACTTCTGACGGATCAGCAATAATGATTTCAGTATTTCTTTTTTCTGCTTCTTTTTTAAACAATTCTTCATAATGACCTTTCAGCACGACTAAATGACCGTTATTTGGAATCGTTGCGACAAATGACTCTGCAACCTCATCTAACGTCGGTCCTAATACATCCATATGGTCCTCCATAACGTTCACAATCGCACCGACATTTGCTTTTAACAAGTCTTGCTGAAATACTTTCTGATAATCCGGATTCACTGCCATACACTCATTCACAATCGCTTTTGCACCAGACTTCACAGTTTTACTAATAATCTCTCTTTGCTCACCAATATTCGCACCTTGAGGTTTACGTATAATTGGAATCTCCTCATTTTGATACCAATATAATAACCGTGCATCTGTACCTGTCGTTTTACCAACGACCTTATGTCCTGCTTCTCTTAAAATACTATATGTTAAACGCGTAATCGTTGACTTGCCTCTAACTCCGTTAATATTAATTCTAAGAGGCACCCTTTTTAAGCGTCTATTATGTAAATATTTATCTAACATACCGAGTACTAAAAAAATAATAGTTAACCCAATAATTAAATACAAAAAAATCACCTCTAGCTGTTATCCCCTAATTCTAGCAATCAAAGGTAAAGATAACGTAAATCTTATGTAAAGTTCGAAGAACAATAAATAAAACAGCTAAAAGTGATCCACACATCAATTATTCAATTAAAAAAACGCCCCCGAGAGGAATCGAACCCCCAGTATGAGAACCGGAATCTCATGTGTTATCCATTACACCACGAGGGCAACAATTGTATTATAACATAAACAAGTATATCTTTTGACCTTGTTTGACTAATATGTTTTAATAAAGTTACGATATGTATATACAGGAGGATTTTTTATGAACTTAATACCTACAGTAATTGAATCAACTAACCGCGGTGAACGTGCGTATGATATTTACTCTCGTTTATTAAAGGATAGAATTATTATGATCGGTAGTGCGATTGATGATAATGTCGCGAACTCTGTTGTGAGTCAGTTACTATTCTTACAAGCACAAGATGCTGAGAAGGATATTTACTTATATATTAACTCACCAGGTGGTAGTGTGACTGCTGGTATGGCGATTTACGATACTATTCAACATATTAAACCAGACGTACAAACAATTTGTATGGGTATGGCAGCGTCTATGGGTTCTTTCTTACTCGCTGCTGGTACTAAAGGTAAACGTTTTGCATTACCAAATGCTGAAGTGATGATTCACCAACCATTAGGTGGTGCTCAAGGTCAAGCGACTGAAATTGAAATTGCTGCACGTCACATTTTAAATACACGTGAAAAGCTTAATAAAATTTTAGCAGAACGTACAGGTCAACCACTTGAACGAATTGAAAAAGACACAGATCGTGACAACTACTTAACAGCTGAAGAAGCTAAAGAGTATGGTTTAATCGATGATGTGTTACAACCAGAAAAAGTTAAATAAGTATAAGGTAAAAGGGATTCAACTTTCGTTGAATCCCTTCTTTTATTTATTTTGTTTGTAATTATTATTAGATGACTTTACTCGTCGTGTTTATTTAACACTTTTCTTTTGATTTTGTTAGATATAATGATTTATCTAACATATTTCGGTAGTTTAGGATCATTTTTGTTAAATATATTGTTTTATCTAACATATTTTAGTTATATAGGATCATTTTTGTTAAATATAATCATTTATCTAACATATTTTTAGATTCTAGTCTCATTTTTGTAAATAACACGTAGAAATCATCGCATTATCCCCTACAACTTCACATCTTGACCGCTTCTCAATTTATCCGCAATCTCATCGATTTTACGTAGTCGATGGTTGACGCCGGATTTTGTTATCGGTCCTGTTGAGATGCTTTCTCCGAGTTCTTTTAAACTCATATCATGGTTGTCTCTTCTTAAGTACGCAATTTCTCGTAATCGGTCTGGTAGTTTTTCTAATCCAATTTCTTGGTCGATGTATTTGATGTTTTCTACTTGGCGCATCGCTGCACTTATTGTTTTGTTTAAGTTTGCTGTTTCACAGTTGACGAGTCGGTTGACGGAGTTTCTCATATCTCTTAGTATTCTAACGTCTTCAAATTTTAGCATCGCTTGATGTCCGCCGACGAGTCCTAAGAAGTCTGAGATTTTCTCCGCTTCTTTTAAGTACGTAATGTACCCACGTTTTCTATCGATGACTTTTGCGTTAAGTTCGTATTCGTTCATTAGTTTCATGAGTGAGTAGGCATGTTCTTCATAGAGTGACGCGATTTCTAAATGATAGGATGATGTTTCTGGGTTGTTGACTGATCCTGCTGCTAAAAATGCGCCTCTTAAATAGCTTCTTACACATTCATCATCTGTGAGTGACGACAGTTCGACGTCATGTATAATTTCTCCGTCACGCATGACATTTAGGTCACTTAATATTTCTCTTGTGCTTTCTTTCACTCTACATATATAGACGTTATTTTTCTTTAACTGCATTTTTCTTCTAACTGCTAATTCTGGTTCGATTTTATATAGCTCTTTAATAAGTCTAAATATACGTCTTGCGATCGCTGCGTTTTCGGTTTGGATGTTAATGATCCATTTTCCTTCTGATATTGCGATCGAACCGTTCATTTTTATAATTGCCGACAGTTCTTCTTTACTACATTTTTCATCCGCTTCTATTCGGCATAATTCACCTTTCATTTCTGAGGCAAACGACATATTGACTCACCTCTCTTTCAATATTCTATCGTTTCAAATAGTTCGAGTACAAGTTCATATATATTTTTAGCTAGTTGTTTCGAGTCGTGTCTTAATATACCTTCCTCTGTTTTTTGGACGATATTATCATATATATATACATTGATTCCTCGTTTTTGTAACTCGTCTTTACTAACGAGAACAGCACTCACACCTTCTTCTTTATAACGTTGTGAGAGGAGTTGCTTTGTATCTTCGTCACTTGCTAAAACATGTGTGATGACATCTTTTCCAATATGTTTATGAATCGCATCGACACAGTCCGCTGCTGTCATCGATTTTGTTTCTCCTGGTTGCTCTACGATATTACTAATATAAATCTGATTTGCATGGGATTCTTGTAGTGCTTTTTTGATACTCGTCGGTAAGACGTTTGGGATGATACTCGTATATAAACTCCCCGGACCATATATTATAAAGTCTGCATTTTGAATCGCTTCTATTGCGGTATTAGAACCTTCAATACCCGATGGGCTTAAATATATATGATCGATTTTCTTTTTAACTTTTGGAATATAACTTTCTCCCTCGTATTTTGTCCCGTCGGTCATTATCGCGACGAGTTTTGGGGAGCGGTTTGTGCTCGGAATCACTTTACCTTTGACGTTTAATATCTCGGATAGCTTTTCAACCGCGACTGAAAAATCTCCTTGCATATCATACATCGCAGCGAGCATTAAATTCCCGAGACTATGCCCGCTGATTTTTTCACGGTTAAAGCGATATGTAAATAAATCTTTAATTAAAGCTTCAGATTCACTTAGTGCAGCGAGGACGTTTCTAACATCTCCTGGTGCTGGCATATCTATTTCAGAACGTATTTTTCCTGTAGATCCACCGTCATCTGCGACTGTAACGATTGCAGATATATCGATTGGATAATTTTTTAACCCACGCGCAAGTACACTTAATCCCGTTCCACCACCGATTAAAACGACGTTGATTGTATTAGTCTTCATGGCGGTGCCTATGTGTTTCTTTGTGGATTGTATTGATTTTATACATATGTTTAGTTTTTAAATCATTAGAAATACGTTCTGCGATCGCAACTGAACGGTGCTGTCCACCTGTACATCCAATTGCGATATTTAATTGAGATTTTCCTTCTTTTACGTATAACGGGAGTGAAAAATTAATGATATCGATTAACTTCTCGTAAAATATTTCTGTATCTTTAAACTTCATAACGTAATCATAGACGTCTTGGTCGAGTCCCGTTTTCGGACGAAGTGACTCGATATAATACGGATTCGGTAAAAATCTAACGTCATACATAATGTCTGCATCTTGAGGGATTTCATGTTTAAACCCAAAGCTCATCACGTTAATAGTAAACTTTTCATCGCGGTCATATTTTAAGTAGTCGTAAATCTTTTCTTTTAATTCTTTTGCAGATGTTTCTGTCGTATCGATAATAATTGTCGACGCTTTTTTCACGTCTTCTAGTAAACTACGCTCATTTTTTATCGCTTCAGATAATGATACATTATCATTTAACGGATGACTTCTTCTCGTCTCTTTGTATCTACTAATTAATTTATTATCTGTCGCATCTAAAAAGACGATTTGTGTGCGAATCCCTTTTACTGAAATAAGATCGTTGATCGCTGGAATGAACTGACTAAAAAACATACGATCTCTTAAGTCGATACTTAGCGCAACGTCATGCATATCTTCGTTTGTCGACTGCATCATTTCTACAATTTTCGGTAATAACGGTACGGGTAAATTATCGATCGCAAAATAACCCATGTCTTCAAGAGACTCTAATGCAATAGATTTACCTGCACCACTCATCCCAGTTAATATAATTAAGTTTTTCACTCGGATTCCTCCCATCTACGTTTAAAAAGATGGAACGAGCGTCCCATCTTTTAAATTCTATTCTGTAAATGTTTCGATATATTCGCTTGCATTTTGTGCCGCGATACTGCCGTCTCCAGTTGCAGTGACAATTTGACGTAACGTTTTTTCACGTACGTCTCCTGCTGCGAAGATTCCTGGAATACTCGTTTCCATTTCTTCGTTCGAAGTGACATATCCTGTTTCTTCGTCTAAAATACCGAGGTCTTTAAACGGTTCAGTTAACGGGAGCAGTCCGATGTAAATAAATACCCCGTCTGCTTCATAGTCGTACGTTTCGCCTGTATTTTTGTCGAGTAGCGTCACTGATTGTACGACGCCGTCTCCATTAATAGACTGAATTTCAGTGTCCCATATGAACTCCATTTTGTCGTTGTTAAATGCACGGTCTTGAATAATTTTTTGTGCACGTAACGTATCACGACGGTGAACGACTGTTACTTTACTTGCGTATTTCGTTAAGAAAATACCTTCTTCTACTGCTGAGTCTCCACCACCGATAACGACTAAATGACGCTCTTTAAAGAACGCACCGTCACATACCGCACAGTAACTGACACCTTTACCTGCTAACGCTTCTTCACCAGGTACACCGATTTTTTTATGCTCTGTACCTGTTGCGATAATCACTGCTTTTGCTTTGATCGTCTCACTACCGAGGTCGATCAATTTATAATTACCGTCTAATGTAACTGATTTAACGTCACCATATTTATATTCTGCACCAAACTTCGTTGAGTGCTCAAACATTTTTGATGATAATTCAGGGCCTGTTATTAAAGAAAATCCTGGGAAGTTTTCAACGTCTTCAGTACTTGCTACTTGCCCACCAGGCATACCTCGTTCGATCATTACTGTTTTTAACTCTGCACGTGAAGCGTATACTGCAGCAGTCATCCCCGCAGGACCTGCCCCTAAAATCGCGACATCATACTCTTTTACTTCTGACATAATGACTCTCCTTTACTCGTAACATACTTTTCATATTATATCTAAAATGAGCCAGGTGTGTCACTCATTCTGCTTAATATCTTCAATTGCTTTTTTTAATTTATGCGGATAAACTTGATACTTTTCTGACAATGTTTCTACTGTAAAGCCATCGTTATAATACACATATAAAAAGGCTAACGCATATGTTTTCCCAGATTCTTTTAACTCGCTAATGTCGATATGTGTAATCGCGTCAATCCAACCGAGTAAAATGTCATCTCTATCGAGATAATCAATCGATAACACTTCAAGTCCTTCATGTAATATATCAAACTTTTTAAACTTAAAATTGTTAAATATATACGCCGTGTACATCTTTTCAAAGTTTCCAAATTGTTCAATTAAATCCCATACGGGTGACCCTAATATGACATCTTCCGGTCGAATAATACTCGTACGGAATAAACCGAGTATGCGCTTATGTGGATCATCACTTTGTAAATACTCGTCGATAATTTTATTTAACGTTTCAGCCGCTTGTTCTTTTTGCCATGGACTGTGAATTTCATCGAGTGGGTGATAGAGCTGCATCTCTTTCCAAAACATTTCTGCTTCTTCGACTTCGCCAATTTTATACGCGGCTTGACTGAGTGCATGTAATAACTGGAAATTGACCATATACTTCTTTTTATATAATGGATAAAGTAATTGATACGCTTCTTTATGCTTTTTTAAAAAGTTTAAAACGAGCCCAACTTTTAAACGGTCGTCTTCGTCGAGTGGTTCGACGACTTCTAAATGACGTAAAAATTTTACATATAAGTCGTGACGATTCGTATAAAAATAAAGCAACGTTAAATGACTTAACGCATGCATATCTGTTTGGTCTTCTTTTAATAGCTCTGTTAATATCGCTTCTGCTTCTTCGAATCGATTTAAAAAGAGTAACGCCATCCCACGTAAATTTCTAAATTCACGTTTATTTGATAAGTCAAAGTCGATATCATCTAAATAATCGAGTGATGTTTCAATTTGACCACTCATAAAGTACGACTGGAATATATATTGACCGACGAATTCTTTCGCTTCCTTTAGAAGTTCATCGTAGCTATAGTCTTCAACGGTAAACATTTCCATTAAATCGTCGTAATAATCATCATCCTTATGCAGTTCCGCATACAATATACCAAATAACAGTCCTTTATTTGCATCTTCGATTAACACATTCATCTCAGATAATTCATAGTAATACGTCGTATCAAAATTAGACGCTGCAAACTCTGTCATTATAAACTGCTCTGCTCTATCGTATTCACCGAGTAACGTGAGTATATACGCATACTCCGTCATATATTCGCGTTCTTTACTTTCATTTAACGCTCGCTCCATAAGATTTAAAGCATCACGATATGATCCGTGATGCTTTTTCTTCATCGCTTGACGGTAGTATACCCTCCCGTCGTTACGAAGCGAGATAATTTTACTTTTCAATATCGCTTCTCTCCTTTATAACTAACGGATTACCGTACGCGATACTATTATCTGGAATATCTTTAGAGACGACACTTCCAGCACCGACTAATACGTTGTCACCAATCGTCACACCAGGTAACACCGTAACGTTCGCGCCGATCATCGTATTTTTACCGATTGTAATAGAACCGATACGGTACTCATCGACTAAATATTCGTGTGTAAGTAACGTCGCGTTATAACCGATAATCGAGTTCTCACCAACTGTAATATTTTCAGGATAAAATAAGTCCGGCATCGCTTTATATGCAAAACTTACTTTGTCACCGAGTTTCATATTGAGTCCAGTTTTATACAGTGTATGTTTCATTCTCGTGGATGGGGAATACCTTCCCGCTTCAACAATGATGAAGTTTTTAACGACTCTAAAAAACGAAATCGTACGGTACATTCGCCAAAGCGGATTTTCTTTTTTTGAAGGAAAACGTTCGAGCTTACGCATAATTATTTCCTCTTTTTCTTTTTCGTGTTTTGTTTAACTGTCGCACGCTGTTTTTTGTTAAACGTGTTAAAATTTCCGTGTACGTTACCATATACCGGTAAGTCGTACTTTTTATTTCTATATATCCATACAATAATCGCAAGGGCGATAAGCGAGAGACTCATCACTTGTGCTGTACGGAGAAGGTCTAGAATCATTAAACTATCTGTACGCATTCCTTCGATAAAGAAGCGCCCGATAGAATAGTAAATTAAATAGAGTAAAAACGTCTGACCAATTTTTAATTTCGGACGTAAACGCATCAGTATAAAAATACCGACGACGTTCCAAATCGATTCATATAAAAAGGTCGGATGATAATACACACCGTCGATATACATTTGGTTAATGATAAATTCAGGTAGACGTAACGTCTCTAAAAACGCTCGAGACACAGGGCCACCGTGTGCTTCTTGGTTAATAAAGTTCCCCCAACGTCCGATCGCTTGGCCGAGTAGTACACTCGGCATTAACATATCCCCAAACTGGAAAAAACTATAATTGTTTTTACGCGTGTAGTAATATCCTGCAAGGACCCCACCGATGAGCCCACCGTGGATCGCCATTCCACCTTCCCATACTTTTATAATATCGAGTGGGTGGAGTAAATAATAATCTAAGTTGAATAACACGAAGTAAAGTCTCGCACCTACGAGTGAGAAGACGATGATATATACCATCATCTCCGTGAGTGTTTCGTCGCTAAATCCTTTTTTAACCATTTCATGATTTGCTAAAAAGTATGCACAGATCATTCCTGTAAATATTAAAATCCCGTACCAGTAAATATCGAATCCACCGATACTTACTGCGACGCGGTCAATCGCATATATCATTATTTCCCTCCGTTATCTTTACTCCTAATATGCGCAATTAAGCGCTCGTTAAATTCTCTCGCGGCACTGACTCCCATATTTTGAAGTCTAAAGTCCATCGCTGCCACTTCAATAATATTCGATACGTTTCGCCCTGGTCGTACAGGGATTAACTTACTCGGTATTTCAGAATTTAATATATTTTTTGTTCGTTTATCTAATCCGAGGCGGTCGTATTCTTTATCTTGTTGCCAAAACTCTAAATGAACGTTTAACATAATACGCTTTTCACTTAGCACGACACTTGCACCGAATAGTGTCATTACGTTGATAATGCCGAGCCCTCTAATTTCAAGTAAATTTTCGATGAGCTCTGGAGATTTACCGATGAGTACGTTTTTACCAATTTCTTTGATTTCGACGTTATCGTCTGCAACGAGTCGATGCCCATTTTTAACGAGCTCTAACGCAATTTCACTTTTACCGATACCACTTTCACCTGTAATTAATACACCGATTCCATAGACGTCTAACAGAACGCCGTGAACGTTCGTCTCAGGTGCGAGCGAAATTTCTAAATAGTCGGTTAAGTAAAACATTAAATTCGTAATCGTATTCGACGTTTTTAAAAGTGGAATATTTGCATTCTCACACGCTTCGATAATTTCTTTTGGCGGAATTAAATCGTCTGTAAATATAAAACACGGCGTCTCATTTGTACATAGCAATTGTGCACGAGTTGCGCGTTCTTCATCCGTTAATTTCGTATTAAAATACGTCGTTTCAGTCAGTCCAAATAACTGAACGCGTTCTTTTGAATAATGCGAAAAATAACCCGCAATCTCAAGTCCTGGTCGTGAGACGTCGATACTTGTGATTGGTTTATGTATACCTGTTTCACCAGTGATAATTTCTAATTTGAATCGTTCGATTACGTTACTTACTGTTAACATAATATACCTCTCAAAATTGATACTTCTTATTATAGCAAAAAAGGACAAGTCTGATAGCTACTTGTCCTTTAAATACGTTTTATACTGTATGGAGTGTGACTGAACCAACTTTTGTGCTCGCTTCTATAACGAGACCTGATTCATCTGTGTCATTAATGATCATAATTTCTTTTAATCCTAAATCGGATGGCTTCATATCTCGGATGTTTAACCCCGGAGGATAGTTAATATGTCCAAGCACTGTGTTTAAACGTCCTTCGACTTTACGACCTGACGGAATTTCTACGTTGATGCTTCCCATGTTCGTTTGAATTTTAGCATCACGTGTATCTTCATTTAATGAAAGTGACACTGAGCCGTTCGCTTTAATGTCGATTTCTTCAACATCTAATTCTTTCGTTGAAATCGTTCCAAGCATCGATACGAGTTCTAAATTCGTAAACGCACTTTCTTTTATTTCTAATGACCCACGTGACGTTCTAACGAACGCATGTTTTGCTGAAATATCGTCGACTTCGATATCACCATTTAAAATATCGATAGATAAATCTTTTAACAGTAAATCTTCAACGTCGACGCTGCCGTTTGAACTTGAGATGTGTAAGTAGTCGAGTGCACGTTCGTTAATTTCTAATACGACGTTTACTTTCGCACTACGAAGTGGTGACATAATTTCTAAGTTCCCGTTTTTTACTTCGCAGAAAATATCTTCAAAGTAATTGCGTTTTTTATCGAGTTTTCTATAGAACGGTGTCACTTCAAAACGTACCGCTGTGACGCCATCTGTCTTTTTAACTTCGACGTTACCATTCGTTACGTCTAACGTAACAGATGAAAAATCTTCTTCGATCGTTTCGATGAGTTTATTTTTAGACCCTTGCTGGAAAATCGCATCGATGTCTCCCGTTTTAGCTTTGTCGAATACGTCTTCTAACGTTTTTAAAATATCTGACGTGCTCTTCGTTGCTTTTGCTTTACGGCGGACATCGTCAAACGTTTCTTTCGCGTTTTTTTGAATCATATCTGGATCTAAAATTTTTCCAACTTCGTCTGTCACATTTTCAAAAAACTTATAAATACTGTTCTCTTCTTCTTTTTTATCGTTCGTGTGTTTCTTATCTTGATCGTCTTCGTTTAATGCATTCATAAGGTCGATTGCTTCTTTTGTCGTGATTAAACCATCTTCAAGCATTTTTAAAATTCGCGCTTTACTATCCATTATTTAACCTCCTGATGGTTACGATTGAGCCATTTTTTTAAGTGGTATCCTGTATGGCTTTCTTTCGTCTCCATTATATCTTCTATTGTACCATGCGCAACGACTTCTCCTCCACCGTCGCCACCTTCAGGGCCAAGATCGATGATATGATCTGCAACTTTTATAACGTCTAAATTATGTTCGATAATGACGACGGTGTCACCGTTATCTACGAGACGCTGAATGACTTTAATCAGTTTTCTAATATCTTCTGAGTGGAGTCCTGTCGTTGGCTCATCGAGTATATAGAGCGTCTTACCATTTGAACGTTTTTGAAGTTCACTCGCAAGTTTCACACGTTGTGCTTCTCCCCCGGATAACGTCGTTGCTGGTTGCCCGAGTTTTACGTAGCCGAGTCCAACATCTAATAGCGTCTCTAGCTTACGACTGATTTTCGGAATGTTCTCAAAGAATTTCGCTGCTTCTTCTACCGTCATTTCAAGGACATCTGAGATGTTTTTATCTTTATATTTCACTTCTAACGTCTCTCTGTTATAACGCTTGCCGTGACATACTTCACACGGTACAAAGACGTCTGGTAAAAAGTGCATTTCAATTTTTAAAATACCGTCACCTTTACACGCTTCACAACGTCCACCTTTTACGTTAAAACTAAATCTCCCTTTTTTGTACCCTCGAACTTTCGCTTCGTTCGTTTCAGCATAGACGTCACGAATGTCATCAAAGACACCTGTATACGTCGCCGGGTTACTTCTCGGTGTACGACCGATTGGAGATTGGTCGATGTCGATAATCTTATCTAAATACTCGGCACCTTCTATTTCTTTAAACTTTCCAGGTACGAGTTTAGATTTATATAGCTCTTTATGGAGTCCTTTATATAAAATTTCGTTGACTAAAGTACTCTTACCAGATCCTGAGACGCCTGTTACGACGTTTAAGAGACCATGCGGGAAGTCTACATCGATATTTTTTAAGTTGTTTTCTACTGCGCCTTTTACTCTAAACTTTTTAGTCGTTTGTTTTCGATAATTTTCTGGTAACGGGATTTCTTTTTTACCACTTAAATATTGACCTGTAATTGAAGCGTCGTTATTCATGACTTCTTTTGGTGTTCCAGCTGCGACGATTTGTCCACCGTTTTCTCCAGCACCCGGTCCGATATCGATTAAATAATCACTCGCAATCATCGTATCTTCATCGTGCTCAACGACGATTAACGTATTCCCTAAATCGCGCATCTCTTTTAACGTTCGGATTAGCTTATCGTTATCACGTTGATGAAGACCAATTGAAGGCTCGTCTAGTATATAAAGCACTCCACTTAACATCGAACCGATTTGTGTCGCGAGTCGAATACGCTGTGCTTCCCCACCAGATAACGTACCGCTTCGGCGGTTGAGCGTTAAATATCCAAGCCCAACATTTCTTAAAAAAGTGAGTCTGTCATTGATTTCTTTTAATATCGGCTGTGCGATTGCTTGATTCTTTTCACTTAAATGTAAATCATTAAAGAATTGAAGCGCATCGTTCACCGATTGATCTACCGCTTCACCGATATGGCGTTTCTTAATTTTAACTGAGCGCGCCTCAATATTTAAACGATATCCATGACACGTCGAACAGTCTGTTTCACGCATATACTGCGCCATTTGTTCACGCGTATACTCTGACGGACTGTCTTGATATCTTCTCTCGATATTATTTAAAACACCTTCAAATTGAATTGTACGAGTACGCTTTGCACCGTTACGCTGTGTGAACGTAACGTCTAAATAATCTGTAGACCCTTTTAAAATAATGTCTTGTTCTTCTTTAGATAAATCTTTGAACGGTTGGTCCATATCGATATTAAAATGTTCAGCGACTTGTTTTAAAAGATTCGGATAATAATCTGAACTAATCGGTCTCCACGGTAAAATCGCACCGTCATTTAACGATAACGTGTCATCTGGAATAACGAGTGACGCGTCAACCGACCATTTTTTACCTAATCCGTCACACGTTGGACACGCACCAAACGGACTGTTAAATGAAAAGAGTCTCGGCTCTAATTCACTAATTGTAAATCCACATTCAGGGCAAGAAAAGTTTTCTGAGAAGTGGATATCTTCTCCATCTATAACGTTAGCGACCGCGTTACCTTCTCCTTTTTCTAATGCGATTTGTAGTGAATCAGAAAGTCTCGCTTCAATACCTGGTTTAACTCCGATTCTATCAATCACGATATCGATATCGTGTTTTTTATTTTTATTTAATTCTGGTACGTCTTCGATATCATACATTTCACCATCAACGATGACTCTTGCGTATCCTTCTTTTCGAAGACTTTCAAATATCTTTTTATGTTGTCCTTTTCTGCCACGTACAACTGGAGATAATATTTGAAGGCGCGTACGTGTTTCAAGTTCCATAATCGTGTCGACCATTTCTTCAATCGTTTGGCTTTTAATTTCAATATCGTGATGCGGACAATACGGCGTCCCCGCACGTGCATATAATAATCGTAAATAATCGTATATTTCTGTAATTGTCGATACCGTTGAACGCGGGTTGTTACTCGTCGTTTTTTGATCGATTGAAATCGCTGGTGATAACCCTTCAATCGTATCGACGTCTGGCTTTTCCATCTGACCTAAAAACTGTCTCGCATACGCGCTTAAACTCTCAACGTAACGGCGTTGTCCTTCTGCGTAAATCGTATCGAATGCGAGCGATGACTTACCAGAGCCTGATAAGCCCGTCATTACGACGAGCTGGTCTCTCGGTATATCTATATTTATATTTTTTAAGTTGTGCTGTCTTGCACCACTAATTTTAATGAATTTATTATTTATCTTTTCACTCACGTATTATCACCCTTCTGCTTCTAACTCAAATAACGCATCTCGAAGTTCTGTTGCTGTTTCGAAATCTAAGTTTTTCGCTGCTTCTTTCATATCGCGTTCGAGTTTTGATTTTAAATCTTCGCGCTCTTTCTTTGTGAGTTTTACTGTACCCGTTTTTTCATATGTTTTATCATCTTTAATTTCAACTTCAGCACTGATGAGGTCACGAATTTCTTTTTTAATCGTCGTCGGTGTAATCCCGTGTTTTTCGTTATATTCAATTTGAATTTTACGACGTCGCTCTGTCTCATCTAGCGCAACTCTCATAGAGTCTGTAATTTTATCTGCATACATAATAACGTGACCTTCACTGTTACGTGCAGCACGCCCGATTGTTTGTATTAATGAACGTTCGGAACGTAAAAATCCTTCTTTGTCTGCATCTAATATCGCAACAAGTGACACTTCTGGTATATCAATTCCTTCACGCAGTAAGTTAATACCGACGAGAACGTCATAAGTACCGAGTCGTAATTCACGAATGATTTCGATACGTTCTAACGTTTTTACTTCGCTGTGTAAATATTGAACTTTAACGCCAGCTTCTTTTAAATACGCCGTTAAGTCTTCTGACATCTTCTTCGTTAACGTCGTAATTAAGACGCGCTCGTTCTTTTCAACACGCGTTTGTATTTCATGAAGCAGATCGTCAATTTGATGTTCAGTCGGACGTACGTCAATTGTCGGGTCAAGTAGTCCTGTCGGTCGGATAATTTGCTCGACCATCTTATCTGTATGTTCTAATTCATACGGTCCAGGAGTTGCAGACACGTACAATAGTTGCTGTGCTTTATCTTGGAATTCTTCAAATTTTAACGGGCGGTTATCTAACGCTGACGGTAATCTAAACCCGTGATCGACGAGCACTTGTTTACGCGCTTGGTCTCCGTTATACATTCCTCTAATTTGAGGGAGTGTCACGTGCGACTCATCGATCATAATAACGAAGTCTTTGAAATAATCGAGCAGTGTATACGGTGTACTTCCAAGTGGACGTAACGTTAAGTGAACCGAATAGTTCTCGATTCCTGACGTAAAGCCCATCTCTCTCATCATTTCTAAGTCGTAATTCGTTCTCTGCTCAAGTCGCTGTGCTTCGAGTAATTTGTCTTCATCGCGTAATTCTTTTAGACGTTCTTCTAATTCTTTTTCAATACGTTCGATCGCAACAGTCATCTTTTCGTCGCGCGTGACGAAGTGAGATGCTGGGAATAGAACGAAGTGCTCGCGTTCACTTAGCACTTCACCACTAATAAAATCAATTTCTCGTATTCTATCGATTTCATCACCGAAAAACTCAACGCGAATACACTGATCATCTCGAGCTGCAGGGAAGATTTCAACGATATCCCCGCGCACTCTAAACGTACCACGTCCAAAGTCGATATCGTTTCGTTGATACTGTATATCGACGAGTCGACGTAATAATTCGTTTCGTTCAATTTCCATTCCAACACGTATATTTAAACGTAAGTTTTGGTATTCTTCTGGGTTACCTAAACCGTAAATACACGACACAGAGGCGATGATTATTACGTCATCGCCTTCAAATAATGCACTCGTCGCCGAGTGTCTCAGTTGGTCGATTTCATCGTTAATAGACGCATCTTTTTCTATAAACGTATCCGTAGATGGTACGTACGCTTCAGGTTGATAAAAATCATAATAACTGACGAAATATTCGACTCTATTATTTGGGAAAAACTCTTTAAATTCACTATATAACTGTCCAGCTAACGTTTTGTTATGGGCGATAATTAACGTCGGCTTACCGATTTCTTTAATAACTTGACTCATCGTAAATGTTTTACCTGTTCCAGTTGCACCGAGTAATGTTTGGTGTTTTTGTCCGGAACGTATTTGTTCTACTATTTCTTTAATCGCTTGCGGTTGATCACCGGCAGGTTCAAAGTTTGAAACGAGTTCAAATTCTGCCATAATGTACCTCCAAATTTTTAACTTATATCTATCTTACACCACTTCTTCGAAATTAAAAAAAGAAATGACCGAACGGATGTTTGTCATTTCTTAAATATCATCTTTACTATCTAAATTGTATACTTCAACGAATATATAGCCAATCACAATGCTTAGCGCATCTAAATATATAATCCAATCCGAGTTATAGTATCCACGGTACATCGAAATTGCAAATACGATAAACGTTAAAAATATTGCGACGTAACGATTTCTCGTAATCGTCGTAAATAAAATCACTGTAAATGCTGGTACAGTAATTGCCATCATATACCAAAAAACGTCTTCCATATTATTCATCCTTTACATATTGAATGTAACTGTCTAACGTTTTTTTAGAAATCTCTCCGACATATGTCTTCACAATCTCACCATCACTGTTAATAAACAACGTTGTCGGTATGATCGTTAAACGAAGACCTACCATAAAGTCTTTATCATTGTCCATATTGTATATCGGATATTGAACATCAAACTCTTCAATAAACGCATCTCGTGCTTTACTACTATCTTGTACATTTAACCCGACAAGTTCTACGTCATCTGGTAAATCTTTCAAATAAAATTCATTTAAATCTGGCGTTTCATTGCGGCATGGATTACACCAAGACGCAAACAAATTCACAACAGTTACTTCATTGTTTTTAATAATATTATCAAACGATTCATCTGTCGTCACACCATTAAACGAGTATTCCGTAATCAACTGACCTTCTGCATGATTATTAGTAGGTGGCTTTTGTTTTATATCATTTGCTGCTTCATCCTTCAACAATTCACTCGAAAACGTAATGACTTGATATATGCTAAAACTAATCAACCCAAAAAGAACAATACCAACTAATACTTTCAATTGTTTACTCACAGAACTAACCTCCGTCATCCTACTACTCTTATTATAATAAAAAAAGCACCCGTACGGGTGCTTGAAATTTTATATTTTAGTGAATGTAGTTAAATGTTGAAACTTGTGATGCTGGAATTGTACGGTAGCTTACAACACCTACAGTACCGTTCCAACCCATTTCTGAGATTGTGATTGATCCATCACCGTTGATTGATTCAACAAACGCTACGTGTCCGTAAGAACCTGCACCGTTAGTACCTGGGTAGCTGTGTGCAATCGCACCAACAGATGGCGTGTTGTTAATTGTGTAACCTAATGATGAAGCAGATGCTAACCAGTCATTTGCGTTACCCCAAGTTCCACCGATTTTCGAACCGATTTGAGCACGTTTTTCAAATACGTGCCATGTGCACCAACCCCACGCATAGTTGTTTGATGCGTTAGCAAAACGATTTGAGCTGTTTACAGCTGGTGCTGAAGCCGCTTGGCTTTGTTGAGCTTGTTGCTGTTGTGCTTGTTGTACTTTTTTAGCTGCTTCTTGTTGAGCTCTCTTTTCAGCTGCTGCTTTTTCTTTAGCAACACGTTGTGCTTCTGCACGCTCTGCTGCAATACGTTGTTCTTCAGCTTTTTGAGCTGCTGCTACTTGCTCAGCTGCTACTCTTTCAGCTTCTGCTTGAGCCGCTGCTCTTTGTTCAGCTGCAATTCTGTCTGCTTCTGCTTGTGCTGCTGCAGCTTCTTGTACTGCTTTTTCAGCTTCTGCTTGAACGTTGTTTTCAACTTCTGCTACTTCTTCAACTTCAACAACTTCTTCAGTTTGTACTTCTTGTACTTCTTCTACTGCTTCAGTAACAACTGGGTTACCTTCTAATACAAGTACGTCACCTGCAACGATATGATCGCTTGTTAAGCCGTTTAATGCTTTTAACTCGTCAACAGAAAGTCCTGTTGCACGTGAGATTGAGTATAAAGTGTCTCCAGCTTGGATGTGGTAAACACCTGAAGCAACTTCACTTACTTCATTTTCTTCTACTACAGGCTCTACTACTTCTTCTACTGCTTCAGTTTCAACAACTTCCTCAACTTGTGCGACTTCTTCAACCGCTTCTACTTGTGATCCAACTGTTAATACAAGTCCTGGGTGAATTAAGTCTGATGAAAGGTTGTTTACTGCGAATAACTCATCTAAATCCATACCGTGGTCTAAAGCAATTTGCCATAAAGTGTCGCCTGCTTTTACTGTGTATGTATTTCCTTTTTGTTCCTCTACTGCTTCAACTTCGTATGTTAAAACATCTTCTGGGTGAATTAAATCACTGTTAAGGTTGTTTAATTCTTTTAACTTCTCAACTGTTGTGCCAACTTCGTTAGCGATACCCCAAAGTGTATCTCCTTCTTTAACGATAACTTCTTCTGCGTTTGCTGTAAGTGATGTCCCTGTTAATGCTGTTAATGTTGCTACTGAAAATACTGTCTTCTTCATAAGTTCTAATGTCCTCCTGAATACTATGTATTAAATAAACGTATATAAATAATAAAAGTAAAATTCAAAGTTGTTAAATATAAAATTAGTGAATGTAAATCAAACTATAGCACATATTTTTGCTGTTTTTCGCGTTGTAACATAACTGTAACAGAATAGATATAACACCATAATAAAGAGGCGCTGTTTATTACAGCGCCTTGTGTTTACGTAATATTTACTTCTGTTCCATTAGCCATTCTACGAGTGCATTTAAGTCATCTTCATCCGTTACTAAGTCGCTCGGCATACTTCTCGTTCCATTTTCGATAATCGAACGGATATATTCCGGTGATTTTTCACTTCCGATATTTGAAAGATCTTTTGCGCTACTGCCGCGTCCTCTTAAGTCGACACCGTGGCATCCAACGCATGTCTGTTTATATACAACTTCTCCGCGGTGCATTTCTGACGCCACGCGACTTTCTTCAGTTGTATTTTCGTTAGACGTGCACGCTGACAAAATAACAACTGCCATTAAACTTAATAAAAATCGCTTCATATTTGTCTCCATTGATTAAAAAGGCTTTGTCGAGTGACAAAGCCTTACGAGTTTTATTTCGTGAAGTAGTCGTATAAGTCGCTAACTTCTTCGTCTGATAAACTACCAAACGCTGGCATTCCGCCTTTACCGTTTTTAACGATATCTGTAAATTCATCTTCACTTAATGAAGTGCCCGCTAGTGCTGGACCTGAAGCTCCTGTGAAGTCAGCTCCGTGACAAGATGAACAGTTTTGTTTTGCAACTTGTTCTCCTGGATGTGCTTCGTCAGTGCTTGAGTCGTCACTATTGTCTGCAGAGTCGCCGCCCCCGCCGCACGCTGCTAATACTAACGTTGAACCTAATAAAAACGTTGATAAGAACTTTTTCATAATGGTCACCTCTAATAAATTTTTAAAAGCTTATTCATACTTTTACATACCTATATTTTATCATATATAAACATTTTGTCATAAATAATGTTTTAAACATTTAAGTGCCATCTTAAATAACTGTCGATAAACGGCATTAAATCTCCGTTCATTACTTTGTCGACATTACCGACTTCGTAATTCGTACGGTGATCTTTTATCATCGAATATGGGTGAAATACGTATGAACGAATTTGTGATCCCCATCCGATTTCTTTTTGCTCGCCTTTTAACGCCGCGATCTCTTCTTGCTGACGTTCTAGTTCTAACTGATAAAGTTTTGACTTTAACATCTTCAGTGCCGTTTCACGGTTTTTAATTTGTGAACGTTCATTTTGACACGTAACTACGACTCCTGTTGGATGGTGTGTAATACGTACAGCTGAATCTGTCGTGTTCACGTGCTGCCCTCCAGCACCACTTGCTCGGTACGTATCAATTGAAATATCTTCTTGATTAATTTCGATATTAATTTCAGAGTCTTTAAACTGTGGTGTTACTTCACACGACACAAATGACGTATGTCTACGACCCGATGAGTCAAATGGCGAAATACGAACGAGTCGATGGACCCCCTTTTCACCTTTTAAAAGTCCATAAGCAAACGGACCTTTAACGCTAAGCGTCACACTTTTCACACCCGCTTCATCCCCTGCGAGATAGTTTAGAACTTCTGTTTTAAATCCTTGGTCTTCAATGAAACGCTGGTACATTCTAAGAAGCATCTCTGCCCAGTCTTGTGCTTCAGTACCACCCGCTCCAGGATGAAGTTCTAAAATCGCATCTTGTTCATCGTGCTCTTCACTTAAAAGAATGTTTAACTCGAATTCATCGGACTCTTTTTTGACGTTTTGAATCGTCTCTTCCATCATTTCCTGTAAATCCGGATCGTTTTCTTCCTTCAATAATTCTAAAGACACCTCGATGTCATTCACTTCGTCTTCTAGCGTATTAAATCCATCGACGACGCGTTTTAACTGGTTATTTTTTTCAATAATTTCGTTTGCTTTATCTGTGTCGTCCCAAAAGTTAGGTTCGACCATTAGTTCTTCGTACTCACGAATTTGTGTCTCTTTTTCTTCTAAGTCAAAGAGACCCCCTAAATTTTTCTAGTTTCGTACGCATCTCTTCTATAAAGCTTTTAATTTCACTTACTTCCATAATTTTCTCCTTAAGCACCGTGGCAGTTTTTGTACTTTTTACCAGACCCACATGGACATGGATCGTTTCTGCCGACCGTTTGTTTTTTAACAACCGGTTGCTTTTTCATTTTCTTTTTACCATCAGATGCTTGCATTTTATTTTTATCGACGACTTGTTCACGTTTAATTTCTTCGTCAGATTGTACTTCTGATTTTAGAGTCATACGTGCTGTTGAGTCTTCGATTGCGTTCATCATCTCTTCAAACATTTCTAGCCCTTCGTTTTGATATTCTCTTAACGGGTTAATTTGTCCATAAGATCTTAAGTGAATACCTGTACGGAGTTGGTCCATCGAGTCGATATGCTCTGTCCATTTTTGGTCGATCGTACGTAACATCATCATGCGCTCAAATTGACGCATACGATCAGGTGTTAAAATCTCTTCTTTACGCTCTAACTCTTTATACGCTTTTTCTTTGATGAGTTCGATAATTGACTCCGTCGATTGACCGACTAAGTCATCCATTTCGATGTCACCTTCACGAACGTAATACTGCTCGAGCAACTCTTTAAACGTTTCATAGTCGATCATTGAACTGTCTTGGTCATTGTAATAGTGAATTGTGCGTTCAATAGAGTTATCGATCATACCGTGAAGTAAGTCTCTCACGTCTTTTTTGTCGATAATTTCGTTACGTTCACCGTATATAATTTCACGTTGTGTTCTTAACACTTCGTCATATTCTAATACACGTTTACGTGCGTCGAAGTTATTTCCTTCCACACGCTTTTGTGCAGATTCTACATTACGTGTAATAAAACGACTTTCTAACATTTCATTTTCCATACCGAGTTTTTCCATCATCGATTGAATACGTTCAGATCCGAAACGTTTCATTAAGTCGTCTTCTAATGATAAGTAGAACGTACTCACACCAACGTCACCTTGACGCCCTGAACGCCCACGTAACTGATCGTCAATACGACGTGATTCGTGACGCTCTGTACCGATAACTGCAAGTCCACCGAGCTCTCTAACTCCTTCACCGAGCTTAATGTCTGTACCACGACCGGCCATGTTTGTAGCGATTGTAACTTGTCCACGTTGACCCGCATCTTCAACGATTTGAGCTTCTTGTTCGTGGTTTTTAGCGTTTAATACGTTATGGCGTACACCCGCTCGACGCAGTAAATCAGAAATAATTTCTGACGTTTCTACCGCGACTGTACCGATTAAGACCGGTTGACCACGTTTATAACGTTCGACAACTTCTTCGATGACTGCCTTATATTTATTATCTTTTGTCGAATAAATTCTATCGTTTAAGTCTTCACGTTGAACCGGACGGTTCGTCGGAATTTGCGTAACGCGCATATTGTAAATATCTAAAAATTCTTCTTCTTCAGTTTTAGCTGTACCTGTCATACCCGATAACTTATTGTATAGTCTAAAGAAGTTCTGGAACGTAATAGAAGCGAGCGTTTTTGATTCGCGCTGAATCTCAACCGCTTCTTTTGCTTCTAACGCTTGGTGTAACCCTTCAGAGAAACGACGCCCTGGCATCGTACGACCTGTAAATTTGTCGACGATTAATACTTCTCCGTCATTCACGACATAATCGACGTTACGCTCCATCGTATAGTTTGCTTTTAACGCTTGGTTAATATGGTGAAGCGTCGAAACATTTTTAACGTCGTAAAGGTTATCTAACTTATACCATTTCTCCGCTTTTGTCATACCATCTTCAGTTAAAAGAATCGTATTTTTACGCACGTCATACGTATAGTCTTGTTCTTTCTTTAACGTTGATACAAATAATTGTGCTTGTTGGTATTCCGTCACGCGCTCATCTGCTTGACCTGAAATAATTAACGGTGTACGCGCTTCGTCGATTAAAATCGAGTCGACCTCGTCCACGACACAGTAATTTAACGGACGCTGCACACGATCTTCTTTATATGCGACCATGTTGTCTCGTAAGTAATCGAATCCGAGCTCGTTGTTTGTCGTATACGTAATATCACAGTTATACGCTTCACGTTTTTCTTCACTATTTTTTTGGTTTAAGTTGAGTCCAACTGTTAACCCTAAGAAGTTATATAGTTTTGCCATCTCTTCACTTTGTACTGAAGATAAATATTCGTTAACCGTAATTACGTGTACGCCTCGACCAGTTAAAGCATTTAAATACACCGGCATCGTCGCCGTTAACGTCTTACCTTCACCGGTTTTCATCTCTGCGATGTCACCTTTATGAAGTGCAATCCCACCCATAATTTGTACAGGGAATGGTTTCATTTCTAACGTACGCATTGATGCTTCACGTACGACTGCGAATGCTTCTGGTAAAATTTGGTCTAAAATTTTATCTTGTTTTTTTCTATCGTCACTATGTTCAGCTAATTTTGCTTTAAACTTTTCAGTTTCTTGCTGTAATTCAGAATCGCTATATGCACTATAGCGTTCTTCAAGCGCGAGTACTTTTTTCATTTCTTTTTCAAGAGATTTAAGTTCGCGTTTATTGCCGTCGAATAATTTACGCAACATACTCATCGAAATTTCTCCTTATAAAATCATTATCATTACATTTTACCAAATTTTTTGCTGAAAATAAAAGCTTACACATTAAAAGCCTCTAGCTTTTATGCTAGAGGCTTAGGTGTTCAATTAATTTGTTTCAATTAAACCGTATTTACCATCTTTACGTTTATAAACGATACTTGTCGCTTCTCTATAACGATCGTTAAACACGAAGAAATCGTGACCAAGCATATCCATTTGTAGAATTGCTTCTTCAGCATCCATCGGTTTTAACGTAAACTCTTTAGATTTTACAATTTTAATATCATCGTCATCTTGAGATTCTTCTGGTTGCTCATTTAACACTTGGAATAAATCTACGTGACTTGCATCTTTTTCACGGAATTTACGGTTAATTTTAGTTTTATGTTTTCTAATTTGACGTTCTAATTTTTCAACGACTGCGTCTACTGCAGTGTATAAGTCGTCATGTCTTTCTTCCGCGCGTAATGTTAAGCCTTTCATTGGGACTGTAATTTCTACTTTCCCCATTTTGTTGTGGTACGTTTTGATGTTTGCGTGTGCAAATACGTCCTGTTGGTCGTTAAAATAACGATCTAACTTATTTACCTTATCTTCGATAAATGAACGAATTGCATCAGTGACTTCGATGTTTTCTCCTCTAATTTCGACTCTAATCATGATGATACCTCCTAATGTTATCTTGTACCTTAATTATATCAAAGTTTTCTAGATATAGAAAACGTTAACACATCGATACGCTTTGGATTATGCGCCTTTAATATTTCACTCACTTGGCGCACAGTTTCTCCGGTCGTAAATATGTCGTCGACGATTATAATCGACTGGTTTTTTAAATCAATATCCTCTCGCATTGAAAATGGATTAACCTCTGTCTCTCTTTCATATTTAGAAAGTTGTGATTGACGCATCGTTCGATGTGACGTCAAAATATCGTCGTATTTAACGCCCGCATCATCTAATATGCGCGTCACTTGATTAAACCCACGTTCTTTTAAGCGCAACTTTGATATTGGGACCGGTATCACTTTATCATATAGCCGGATTTTTTCTTTTACAAACATCGAAAATACCTTTTCTAACGCCACATCTCCTAAAAACTTATATCGCCGTATCATCCTCTTTACTATACGATTATATTCATATATCGAAGTGACATTCATATTATAAAACTGAAACGATTCATCGATTTTTAATTCCATTAATTCAGATAAACAACCGTCACATAGACAAGACGGTTGTATAAACATATTAATTAGATTATAGTCCCTTTCTATCTCACTATGACAATACACACAGTTCATAGTTTTACATCTCCTTTATTAAATCGATACGTTTTTTCTAATGCTTTTATGATTCCGAGCGTATTGTACTTTGCAAATATATAAACGTTGCCTTTCGTATCTTCGAGTTTACGTCCAGCTCGTCCTGCGATTTGTATGAGTGACGTGTCATCAAAATATTCACCGTGAATGACGAAGACGTCTAAACATTTAAATGTGACGCCGCGCTCTAGAATTGTTGTCGTAATCATAATATCGATGTGACCACTTCTCATCTCGTCCATCTTTTCTTTACGCTTAGGGTCACCACTAAAAATCGTTTCAACTGTTTTAAACTCTTTCATAATGACATTTTTAATCTGCTCTAACATGTCGATGTTCGGTACGAAGATGAACACCTTTCTTTCTTGTGACATCGATGCTCTTAATAAACGCCATAAACTATGGGGCAATTTATTTTTCTTTAAATGATGTTTTACATTTGTAAAAAAGACTTTTGGCATGACGAGAGGTTCTCCGTGATATCTACGTGTAATCGAGACGATATGTTCTTTTTTAACATCTTTAATTAAAGTTTTACTCGGCGTCGCTGTTAAGTAAATGATGACTCCGTTCGTTGATTTTGCCTGCTCTATTTGTGACTCTAGTACTTCATCTCCAACTAGTGGAAAGGCATCTACTTCGTCGATAATAATAACGTCATAATGATTTCTAAAATTAAACAATTGATGGACTGTCGACACTGTAAAGACAAAATCTGCTTCAATTTTTTCTTCTCCGTATAATAAGTCGATCCGTGCGTCTTTAAACGCATCTGTTAACCGTAAATATATTTCTCGTATGACATCGATTCTCGGCGAGACGAATAATACATTCATACCTAAACTTCTTGCATATTGTATACCGCGAAATGTAATTTCTGTTTTCCCTGCTCCAGTTACTGCATAAATCATTAGATCGTGATTATGTTGAATCGCATCGACAATGCGGGTTTGTGATTTTAACTGTTCGTCATTTAATTCAAAGTTTAAAACATACGGCATAAACTTACGGTAGCGTATCGGTGAGATAACACGTAACGGCTTTCGACTATCACTTCTCCCAAGCGTCACACACTGCATACAATACGTAACGTCACCGAAATAATCTGAATATGAATAAAATAGATTCTGATTTTGATTGCCACATCTTATGCATTTGTACGCACCATTTTCTTTTTTAACACCGACTTTAGAGTAAATCGTCGTGTTTGATTTCGTTCTTGTAAATTTCATATACACTCCAATAAAAAACACGCAACAAAATACGCTGCGTGTTTATATTATAAATTTATAGTTACTAATTAAAACCCTGTAACATCGACATCAAACGATGTAATCGAGACTCCGATTGCATGTTCACCTAAATGTGTACCGATAACTGGTCCAAAGTGACTGATAAGTACTGTTGCATCTTTAAATTTACTTGCAAGTTTTGCTTGGAATTCTTTTGCTTCATCTTCAATATTAGCGTGAATGACCGTTAACACGATATTGTCGCCTGCTTGTTTGTCGATCGCTTCTTGAACGAGGTCTTCTACTTTACTTAACGCTTTTTTCTTCGTACGGATTTTTTGAATCGCAACGATTTTACCTTCTTCAAATTGTAAAATCGGTTTGATTTTTAGCAATTGACCGACGAACGCTTGTGCGTTTGAAAGTCTACCACCCTTTTTTAAATTCGTTAGATCATCGACGACAAAGTATGCGTCTAAATAGTCTTTATTGGTAAAACGGTTGAGTGTTTCTAACAACTCTTCTAGTGGCGTATCATCTTTATGTTGCGCGGCATAGACTGCAAGTAAACCGAGTGGCGTACACGCGATTTTTGAATCGACTGCATGTAGTGTAATTCCTTCTACACTTTGTCCCGCTGCGACTGCGTTTTGTAATGTTCCACTAATTGAACTCGATAAGTGGAAACTAATCACGTCTGTATACCCTTTTTTATAAAGTTCTTCTAATAGAAGAATATAGTCTCCAATAGACGGTTGAGACGTCATAGGAAGTTCTTCTTGTGCGCGCATTTTGTCATAAAATTCTTCAGGCGTAATATCGATATCTTCTCGGTACGTGTCATCGCCAAAAATCGTGTTTAAAGGTATTGTATAAATGTCATTTTTTTCTTTAATTTCATCTGATAAGTATGCTGTTGAATCTACTACAATTGCTATTTTCATAAATATCCCTCACATATTAGCACTCGTTTCTATATTACACTAAAACCGCTCTATGTTAAACTGTTTTAAAGAGGTGTACACGATGGAACAAATTTACATGAACAAATTAAATACGTCTGCTGAAATCGATATTAAACGTTCAACGTTTATATCGTATATCGCACGTACTGAAACTGAAGATGAAGCAAAACAATTTATAAATGAAATTAAGCAAACACATAAAGACGCAACGCATAATTGTAGCGCCTATATTATCGGAGAGAATGCACTTATTCAGCGTGCTGATGATGACGGTGAACCTCAAGGAACAGCAGGCATTCCAATTTTAGAAGTATTAAAGCGTGAAGAGTTGTACAATACGACGATCGTCGTTACGCGTTACTTCGGTGGCATTAAGCTCGGAGCCGGTGGGCTAATCCGCGCATATTCAAGTGGAGCTGCTGAAGCGGTAAAAGCGAGTGGTAAAGTATATCTCGTTCCGATGGTGCCGACCATGATCGTATTAGATTATACGTTCACAAATCGTTTCGAACATTTTTTAGAACAAGAACAAATCGAGATTAGAGATCAGAAATATACAGACAAAGTCACGTATCAACTGATCGTTTCAGAAGAAAAAGTAGAAAATGTCAAAAACGAGCTACAAAAAATAACGAGTGATACGTTTACGATGTCTACTTCAGAAGTAGAAATGGCAGAACGTACACTCGTCTAGCGATTCATATATATAAACATTCGTTTAACAAATCTTAAAATCGGGCGGCGGGTTGATCCTATCAAATCCGTCGCTTCTACTATAATGACGACCGATAAGATAAGCAGTAAACAAATGAGTACTGCACCTGTCACTGTCGATAAATATAAAATTACTGACGCGAATGCAAATAGCGTTGCCATCAAGTAAAGTAAAATCACACTTTGACGGTGCGTAAACCCTAAGTATTGTAACTTATGGTGTAAATGCCCTCTATCGGCACGAGTCAGTGAGACCCCTTCTCTATACCGTCTAATGGCAGCAAACGTAATGTCTATAAACGGTACGCCAAGAATGATAATTGGGAATAGAATCGAGAAAAACGTCACGTTTTTAAATCCTAATATCGATAATACTCCGAGTACATACCCTAAAAACATCGACCCATTATCCCCTAAAAAGAGCTTCGCTGGATAGAAATTATAATATAATACTCCAAGCGTTGACCCGATGAGTATGACACTTATCATCATGACAAATATATTATTTTGTAAAATCGCAATTACTGCAATACTTGCTAAAGCTATAACTGTTACACCAGATGCTAATCCGTCTAATCCATCAATTAAGTTAACTGCGTTAATGATCACTGCAATCCATAAATACGTAAATGGAATCGCAAATATACCGAAATCTACCGTTATCCCAAACGGCGTAATCGTATCAATGACAACCCCAAACATCACTGGTATCGTAATAACAACGAGTTGTCCAATGAATTTAATACTCGGTTTTAGATCATATTTATCGTCGATAATACCAATTAATACAATTAACCCTCCACCGAGAATAATCGGTATGTATTCTGGTTCGATCGGTCGAGCGATAATTAATGTAATCACAAATGATACAAAAATCGATATTCCGCCGGAAAACGGCATCGGTTTCGCATGTTGTTTTCTATGGTTTGGATAATCGACAAATCCAAACTTATAACTTAACTTTATAAATATCGGTGCAACGATGAATGATATGATTGCAGATAATATTAATAGAAATAATGTATACATATCCTCACCCGTTAATTATTCTTATTAACTATATCATAATTCGCTATTAAATACTCCTACCACTTAATTTCAATTAAATTTAAAACACTGTATAATATGATATGAATTTGCTCAAAAAGGCGGTATGCAAATGATTATAAAATTTATATTAAATATCGCGCTCATTATTAGTGGAATCTATGTGTTTTATCGCTTGCAGTATCATTTTAGAAAAGGCGTTAAAAACCCACTTCTATTCCAAAGTTTAATGATGACCGTCCTAGCTGTGTTATCACTTATGGTTCCTTTACATATAGGGGACGTCACGTTATCGCTATATTACATACCGATAATTCTATTGTTTTTACACAATAAAATACCGTATAAAATAGTATCGATTGTAATCGTATTTTTGTTTTATCATTTCTTATTTCAATACGACCTCATCCAGTTTGTGATATTTTTAGTGCTCATGGTGCTTTACCAACTAATTGTACCGTTCATTAAAACACCAAAGACGAGTATTATCATATTGTCGAGTGGACTATTCACTGTCGTATACTTAATTCTGTTGTATATTTTCGTCACACCAATTAACGATAAGACGTTAATAGCATTTTTCTTATCGTCTTTATGTGCAACTATCTTTATATTGTTAGTATACGAAGACATTAATCGAACATTTAACTTCTTTATCGATAGAGAAAAATATAAATATTACGACCGTCTTACAAAACTTGGTAACGTTAAAATGTTTGACCGCTTCATCGACAAATTGTTTAAAGAAGAAGAAAACGTCAGCATATTATTAATCGACATCGATAACTTTAAGTTTTTTAATGATATCAACGGATATGATTCTGGGGACGAGCTCATTAAACAAATTGCTCGCCTGTTAAAAAACCATCTACCTACAGGTGGGGAGATGTTTAGAAGTACAGGAGAAGAGTTCTCGATGGTCATTCCAAATTTATCGTTTGACCAGACAGTCCGTCTTGGTGAGGCGATTCGTTACACTGTTGAACATACAAAGTTCCACATTGATGATACGCACGTCGTTAACATGACTGTATCTATTGGCATCGGTTATAAGTCGACTCAGACGATGCTTAAAAAAGACGTCATTCGCCAAGCAGACAACATGCTTTTTGCAGCGAAAAAACAAGGACAAAATAGAATTATGTTTGCTCCAGTTGGATAAAAAAACAGGAAACATTTCAGTTTCCTGTTTTAATCTTCAACACGTGCAAGTGCTTGAACTGTTATTTTACTATGTGAATCGTGCCACTTCACTTCACCATTTTCAAAGTAAAACGCTTGTGGTGATTCGTGTTTAATGTTAAATTTTTCAGCAATGTAGTTTGAAAGTTCTCTGTGATCTCGAACGATTAAATAATAGCCATCGATATCACGTTCATAGTGAAACTTTTGAAACTCCTCAAACGCTGTCGCAGAGATTGGACATGTGTTACTATGTTTCATAAAGTAAAAATATGGCTTTTCTTCGAGCAATCGGTCAAATGACTCGATTGATGTTATCTTTGTTAACATCTTGAACAACTCCTTAATAGCTTTAATTAATTTATCACGGTTTTATATTAAAATCAAATTAAAATCAATTTAGTACAATTTGAAAGGGTGAAAAATATGCAAAGAGAATTAAAACGTTGGACGATTTTAGACACGATTAACGCGACACTTTTAATCGTTGTGTTTTTATACGTACTGGATTTCCAAAATAACGCACTCGTATCTTGGATTTTTGTGATTGTATTCGCATTTTGGATGGTTACAGTCATTTCTAGAAACATTATCATCTCTAGAATACGTGACGGTAAAATGGAAGATCCGACAAAGAAATAATGAAATGGAAAACTGCACATCAATATGATGTGCAGTTATTATTTTGTAGATTCTTTTAATTGATTCAGTTTTTCTGAGTACGTCATATCAAGTTTATTAAACGATTCTGTTTTTGGAACGATGTTTTGAATTTGAAGATTTTGTTCTTCTTCGTATACTTGGATGATGTTAATACGTTCTTTGTAATATGATTTGAATGTATAAAACATTTCTAAACTGATACTTCGTACAGATTTTGCTTCGTCAGTTTCAAGTGATAATTGATTTAATTTGTCGATTTGTGTATCTAAAATTGGCATTAGTACTTCATCCACAATGCGTTGTTTCTCAGCTACATCGTTATCGCTTTGTAATAAACCGACATTTTCTTCAAGCTCACCACTACGCTCATTGACGATGTCTATCACTTGGTCGATTTCTGCTGCAGCTACTTTAGAGTGGTTGCCTTGGATAATAGACTGACGTTCTTTTTTTGCCGCACTGACGGCTTCACCGTCTTTAATGAGTTGATTTGTCGACTCTTTATACGATAAATATAAATCGATCCCACGTCCGAGCTCTTTCGCGAACGTTTCTTTTAACTCTAAACTCTCTACATAATCTTCATGCACTTCTTTTAACTCTTCGTTTGAAACTTCTACCGTTTCTATTTTTTCATTCATTTTAGTCGACAATGGGACGAGAGATTCATCGACTACTTTTTTAATTTCAGCGATGTCATCTTTTGAAACATCTGCCTCTGTTGCATAGACTGTCTCTAGTTGCTTTAAGTCGAGTTCGTCGAGTGCCTCAAGAAATTGTCGGTCGAGTTCATAAATATCTTCCATATTTTCTTCATATTGCTGGATGTCACTTTCTAACGATGACTGGCACGCAGATATAATGAAGACTGTGCCGATTAATATCGTTAACTTTAAATATCGAAACATGCTAGAATCTCACCCTTCCTCTTGCATGGTTATTCTAGTCTTTTTTTGTATTCCCGTTTATAATAGTAATTGATTCGTATGAGAAAGGACTTTTGTTATGAACATTGAAAAATCCTTACGCGAGCGTCTAACAAATTCTGTCATTAAAACAGATGAACCATTACAACGCTATACGTATTCACATACTGGTGGTAATGCAGATTACTATATATCAGTATATAATATTCACGATGCAATGGAAACTATCCGTTTTGCAAAAGAGTATTCAATACCAATTACGTATCTTGGAAATGGTTCGAATTTAATTATTAGAGACGGTGGCATTAGAGGGATTGTGTTAAACACGTTAGAGTTAAAAGAAATTAAACGTGATGGCGATTATATTACGTCAGGCAGTGGTAGTCGAATTATTGACGTATCACGTTTTGCGCGCGACCATTCACTAACTGGATTAGAATTTGCGTGTGGCATTCCAGGCAGCGTCGGAGGCGCTGTATATATGAACGCTGGAGCGTACGGTGGCGAATTAAAAGACTGCCTCGTAGAAGCATCAGTAATTACGCCAGATGGAGAATTATTAACTTTAACAAATGAGGAATTACACCTCGGATATAGACAAAGTATCGTTCAAGAGAATGGATATTTAGTCGTCGAAGCGACATTTAAATTAGAAGAAGGTAGTTCATCTGAAATAAATGCGAAAATGGATGAGCTGACGTTTTTACGTGAATCAAAACAACCGCTTGATTTACCGTCTTGTGGTTCGGTATTCCAAAGACCCCCGGGACACTTTGCGGGAAAACTGATTCAAGATAGTGGTCTACAAGGACATAGAGTGGGTGGCGTGGAAGTTTCTAAAAAGCATGCCGGGTTTATGGTAAACATCGACAACGGTACAGGTAGTGATTACGAAGAGTTAATTCACCACGTACAACAAGTCGTTAAAGAAAAGTATGACGTGCTGTTACAGCGCGAAGTTAGAATTATCGGTGAACATACAGAAAAAACGATCCAAGATTAAATCTTGGATCGTTTTTTAATTATTTTACTTCATTTAAAAACCCTTGTAATTCTTCTAGTTGGCCAATCGCTGACGCGTGACCACCAGAGTTTAAGTACCATCTTACTGAATTTAATTCAAAGATGTTATCATCTTTTACAGCATCTACGTTGTTAGTAACATCAGTTTTAAGTACGTCTACTTTTGTAGCATCCTCACCGTTACTAATCGCTGCACCACGGTCCATCACTAAAATCATACTTGGGTTTGCTTTAGAGATGTACTCAAATGAAATTTGGTTACCATGTGACGCAGTTTTGTCTTCTGAGTCACCTTCGGAAGATTTGAATCCGATTGGATTGTATAAGAAATCATAACGTCCGCCTGGGCCGTGTAGTGATAGGTCGCCACCATTTGTTTGGATGAACATCATCGTTTTATCTTTTTCGGAAACTAAGTTTTTAGTTTCTTCGATTTTTTCATCTAATTCTTTGTTTAACGCTTCTGCGTCTGATTGTTTATCGTATAATTCTCCGATAAATGTCGTCATTTCTTTAATGTCTTCAAAGTAGTTGTCAGATTGAGCACTTACATAAATAATTGATGCGTTAGGTGCTGCCTTTTTAAATTCTTCGATTGATGGTTTGTTTGCTTGACGTCCACCAATCATGATGATTTCTGGATCTAACTCTGCAATTTTCTCGAAGTCTGGATCTTTTAACCCACCGAGGTTTACATACTTCTCATCTTTATAAGTTTCTAGCTCAGGTCCAAGAATAGAGTCGTTCTCACCTTTAGGTAACGCGATAACGTTATCTTGTAAACCTAGTGCTTCAAACGTTGATGCAACCCCTAAGTCTAATAAAACTACTTTGTTAGAATTTTTAATTACGTCAATTGTTTCGTCAACAGCTTCAGTATCGCTATCACGTTCTGTTGTAAGACTCATATCAAAGTTATTTGTGTATGGAACTGTTGTTTCTACAGTTTCCTCATCATCTTTAGCTGGTTCTTCTTTTGTCTCTGACTGATCTGTACCTCCGTCGTTACTACATGCAGCAAGTACGATAACTCCTATAAATAATAAAAGTAATGCTGATAATTTCTTAATGTTCATTTAAACTTCCCTTTCTAAATTTAGCCCCCACTAAATTTCAAGCTGTAGCGCACCCATCACCTCCTTAAAAGTGTAAGCGACTAGACCGCTCCAAATACTTGACGTGATTCAACTGCTTCACCATCAAAGTAAATACAAATACGGTGACCACAGACGTTTTGTATTTGTAAGTCCATGTCGTATATATCTCTCAAAATATCTTCTTGGATGACTTCATCTTTAGTGCCAGATATTTTTAATTTACCATCTTTTAATGCTGCGATATTATCTGAGTAACACGATGCAAAATTAATATCGTGAATGACGATAATAATCGTCTTATTTTTATCGCGACATAATCGACGTAAGATTTGCATAATTTGAACTGAGTGTTTCATATCTAAGTTGTTGAGTGGTTCATCTAAAAATATATATTCAGTATCTTGAGCAATTGTCATAGCGATAAACGCGCGTTGACGCTGCCCACCAGATAACTCATCAATCATACGATGTTGTAAATCTTGAAGTCCCATATATTTAATTGCTTCGTCGATTTTTTCGTTATCTTCTTGTTTTAAACGCCCTTTACAATACGGGTATCGACCAAATGCGATAAGCTCTCGCACTGTAATGTTTAAATTTAAATGGTTACTCTGTTTTAAAATCGATATCTTTTTAGCGAGCTCGTTGTCCGGTTTTGTAAATAAATTCTCACCTTCTAACAATACTTCACCACTGTTTTTATCCATTAAACGAGTGACCATCGAGATCACTGTACTTTTACCGGCACCATTCGGTCCGATTAAAGACATCAGTTTCCCTTTTTCTATATCGAGTGACACGTTGTCGACAACTTTTTTGTTACCATACGCTTTAGAAAGACCTTTAATTTGTATCAAGCCTTACTCCTCCTTAGCATGAGATAGATAAAGTACACTCCACCTACTAAGTTAATGATAACACTTAGTTCGATGTTATTCTTAAATACGAACTGTACAACCATCTGACCAATTAATAACGCGATAATGCTGATTAATGTGGTTCCTATAATAAGATATAAATGTTTATACGTTTTAAACACTTCATGGGCTAAGTTTACGACGAGTAGCCCTAAAAACATAATCGGTCCAACAAGTGCAGTTGATGCGGATACGAATATCGCAACGATTATAAGTAGTTTAGAAACTTTTAAGTCGTAGTTTACACCGAGGTTAATCGCGTGTTCTCTACCGAGCGCCATCACATCGAGCGATGAAAAATCGAGTAGCACGATGATAAGTAACACGATGACGATACCGAGTGTGATATAAAGTAACGTTTCATTTATCTTCGTAAACGATCCGAATAACTGTCCTTGTAATATCATGAAATCTTCTGGAGAGATTAGCACTTGCATAAATGTTGCTAAATTTCCAAAAAACGTTCCAAGTATAATACCGATAAGTAATAGTATGAAGACGTTGTTTTTCGTCAATTTAAATAAGAATTTAAATACAAAAACTGTAAATATGACGAGTATTATTAAACTTAAGAAATAGTTATACGCGTCATTAAATAGTAATGGCGAACTAACTCCTGCAATAAATACGATCGCTGTTTGTATAAATACATAGACCGAATCTAACCCCATAATCGACGGAGTAATGATTCTATTTTTAACAATCGTCTGGAACACTACCGTTGATACTGCGATTGCGGTAGCAACGATAATGATTGCGAACGTACGGAGCATTCTTGACGGTAGTTGATAATGTAAAATCTTAAAATTTATACCGTACAACATGTAAAATGCTATAAGTCCAAGTGCAACGACTGATAAAACGATTAAAAGCGTTATATTTTTCTTATTACTATGCATGCTTTACCCTCCTATAAATCATAAATAGGAAGATTGCACTACCAAATACAGCGATGACGAGTCCAACAGACACTTCGTACGGGTAAATAATCACACGGCCGATGATGTCACAGATCATAACGAATATCCCACCGAGTGTTGCTGTTAAGAAAATCGTACTGCGTAAATGATCCCCTCTAAAAATAGAGACGATGTTCGGAACGATTAACCCTAAAAACGGTAGCATACCAACTGTTACAACGACAATTGCTGTAATCGCAGCGGTAATAAATAGTCCGATATTTACGACACGCTTATAATTCAGACCTAAGTTTTTAGAGAAGTCTTCTCCCATACCAGCAACTGTAAACTGATGTGCATAAAAAATTGCTAATAGCAATAACGGAATACTAATATATAAAATCTCGTATCGCCCAGTGACCAGCGTAGAGAAACTGCCGTGCATCCACGCACCGATGGATTGTAGGTTATTCGTTCTAAGTGCTAAAAATGTACCTACACTCGAAACGACCCCACCGAGCATAATACCGATCAGTGGAACGAAAATGATATCTTTAAATTTAATACGTGTAATAATCTGCATGAAGATTAACGTACCAATTAATGACAGCATCGTTGCAAATGATAATTTCATTAACATATTCGCTGCCGGGAAAAATATCATTCCGATTAAAATACCGAGTTGCGCCCATTCCATCGTCCCTGCTGTCGTAGGGGATACGAACTTGTTACGCGTGAGCTGTTGCATAATTAAACCAGATGTCGCAAGAGCAGCACCTGCAATGATAATTGATACAGTACGCGGTATTCTACTATGTAATAAAACTGTCTTTTGTTGCTCATTTAAATTAAATATATCTGATAAAGGCAAACTACTTACTCCAACAAATAGAGAAAGTATCGATACTAATATGAGCACAATGATTAGTACATCTAGCCTAAATAATTTCTTCATCATGTGAAACCGCCTAATTGATAATCATTCTCACTGAATTTCTATTTATCATTATACTACACGATTCTCTATTTACAAGCATAATAGATAAAAACCACTCGAAAATGAGTGGTTTTTTAATGAATGATGATCGTTTCGTTATTATCATTTGAAATCTCATCATCTAGAATTTTAAAAATAGTCCCAACTGCGCTGTCGTCGTTTGGATTGAACGAAGCATCTCGTTCAGTCGGACGATAGCTTAGCGTATAAACGTTAAGATCTTCTTTACGAAGCTCGCTTTGTATCGCATGCGTGAGTCCTTCTATCGCACCGGTAACTGCATAATATAAATTGTGTTCGAATGTTTCTTCACGTACAGGTTCTACTAAATTGATGATTTTCGTCTCTTTCGTTTCGATCAATTGATTGCGTAACGTGCGTACTCCAAGGTACGTTCCCCACACGTGTTCGTTCATAACTTCAGTAAATTCATCGTATGAAACATTGTATACATCGTTATCTTCAGTCTCAATGGAGTGTATAAAAATCACACCATTTAAACCGTCGTATGTTGAATCTATTTTATCGACCATATTTAGCCAGTCGATTTCTTTTGCTTGTTCGAGTAAAAATACTTCGTGATGCGCATCACTATATGATTTTAATTCATCGTGCAACGCTTCGAGTTCGTTGTAGTCATTTCCAGATAATATTAAATTGTGGCCACGCTTTGCAAGTTCATGCGCCAAACGTTGCCCAATTGCTGTTAAAGCATCTGTAATAATGTACGTCTTTTTCATCTAAGTACCTCCATTAGAATGTTCACCATTCTTAGATACTTATTTTACGCCATTCTATTTTTTTCGTCTAGAAATGTAATTACTCTACGACAACCTCATTTTTAGGCATTGTGTGTAAGCCGTTCGCGTCAACGTGTGAGATCACTTCGTATGTTCCTGCTTCTTTAAATGTGTAGTTCAATTTGTAAAGTCCATTTTCAGTAAATTCCCCTTCGATTTTATCGAGGCTTTCATCGTCTTTTAACACTTCAAATAATACTTTATCTGCATCGTTTACATCTTCATCGTTTGAAGTAACGTGTGCAACGAATTCAACTTCTTCACCAGCTGTTGCAGTTTCAGGAGTCGTTAACTCAACATCTAAACCAGCAACTTCGTCGTGTCCTTCCATGTCGTCTTTGTTTTCGTCATTTCCACATGCTCCAAGTACTAAAACGCTTGATAATACTGCTGCACCTAATAATTTTTTCATTGATATGTTGCCTCCAATATGTATGATATAAATTTAGAATATCATACATTTTCTTGTTCTTTATCGCTTAATTATGTATAGATTTTGACAAAGATATATACCAATCTATGTGTTACACTAAGATAGTAATTTTAATAATAAAGAAGGTATACAGTTGAACAATATAACGAAAGGGATTATCGCTTTAATTATTTCATCTCTTGGTTTTAGTTTAATGTCGCTCTTTGTAAAATACTCTGGCGACTTACCAACAGTACAAAAAGCGTTTTTTAGAAACTTCGTCGCGATGTTGATTGCGCTCGTACTCGTCATTCGCTATAAAGAACCACTGTTTGGTAAAAAAGAAAACCAAGGATTGCTATTACTGCGTTCAACGCTCGGGTTAATTGGGGTTATCCTTAACTTTTACACACTCGATAAACTCGTCTTAAGTGACGCAGATATTTTAAACAAGCTCAGTCCGTTTTTCACGATTATTTTATCCGCAATATTTTTAAAGGAATATATTAGACGATTCCAAATGACTTCGATTATTATCGCATTCATTGGTGCGATATTTATTATCAAACCGTCGTTTGAAAGTACATCATTTGATGCCTTAGTCGGGGTGCTCGGTGCTCTCGCAGCTGCAGGAGCGTACACTGTGTTAAGAGTCCTCGGAGATCGCGAGAAATTTTACACCGTCGTATTTTATTTCTCAGGATTTTCAACAGTCGCGTTACTGCCGTTTTTCATCTATAACTATGAACCGATGACCGGTGAACAACTCATGTTCCTATTACTTGCAGGAGTCGCAGCATCAGTAGGACAATTCGGCCTAACGATTGCATACAGTTATGCACCAGCGAAAGAGATCTCGATATTCTTCTACACGACGATTATATTTACTGCGATGTTCAGTATCATATTCTTTGGAGAATACCCAGATATTCTATCGATTATCGGGTACATTATCATCTTCGTAGCAAGTTTCTATATGTACATGAAAAACTTACCGCAAAAACGAACGTAATATTTCTGTTGAAAAGGAGCGAGACCATGCTGATTCCGGGTCTCGCTTTTTTGTGGTGTTTGATGTGAATTTTTACTTTAAAAGATGAAAAACTCAGTTTGTGCTTGTTTTATTTAACATAAAAATTGCGATTTTGTTAGTTATCCGGATATATTTAACACATTTCGAGACCACGACCCAATTTTTGTTAATTATATTTTTTTATCTAACAAAAACGAGACCAGATCCGGAGTTTTTGTTAATTATCTCGATATATCTAACACATTCAGACATTTTTTGTAAATAAAAAGAAGAAAAACCTGGTTGCGATTTTGTCTCTCCGGGCTTTGTTGTGCCTTTTTATCCCAAAAGTATAAAAACACTGTTTCATCAAATTATATTTAACAAAAATTTTGCGATTTTGTTAGATATCCGGATTTATTTAACATATTTTGACACCACGACCCAATTTTTGTTAATTATATTTTTTTATCTAACAAAAACGAGACCAGATCCGGAGTTTTTGTTAATTATCTCGATATATCTAACAAATTCAGGGAAATTTTGTTAATAACCGACTCCAACACCTCCCCCCCATCACAACAAAAAAGTCTTTTCATCCTCTAAAGATGAAAAGACTCCTCCCCTATTTCTTACTATACTCTTCGACGACTTTTAAGAAGTGTGGGCTGTAATGTTTGAGTTTATAGTTTCCGATGCCGAGCAGTTTGATCATGTCGCCTTTTGTTTCTGGCATCTTTTTTGCGATTTCTTTTAACGACGCATCTGTAAAAATCTGCGCAGCATCTATATTTCGCGCCACAGCAAGTTCTTCACGCTTATCTTTTAGTTGCTGATAAAGAGCCTCGTTAAAACTAGATTCTGTCGATACGCTTACTTTTTCTTTAAACTGCGTGCGATATGGTACCGTGTAAATCATTTCTATACCGTTAAGTACCGCTTCACTCTTCTTCACGACGTATAACGTATCGTTTTCTAAATGTATATATCCTCTAAATACGAGTTCTTCGATTATGTGGTGAATTTCGCTCGTTAAGTAGTTCGATAATTGCCCGAATTGGCTGACTTCAGTCAGGCCAGAATCAATAATATTATCGTTCACTTCACCGCGTAACACTTGAATCACTTTTTCAGGTGACAGCGACACTAGTTTAACGAGTGTCATAATAAGTTTCGCTTCCTCAGTCATATCAACTGTACGCGCGTCACTTTTACAGTTTGAACACTCCCCGCACTCAGTCACGTATTCATTTTTATCAAAATATTTTACGATAAACGACGACAAACATTTTGACGTTTCGTTATATTGAATCATTCGGTCGAGTTTTTCACGCATACTTTCTTTTACATCGTCACTCGCTTGTGATCGGTCGATGAAAAACTGTTGGAGCGCAATGTCTCTCGGGTTCGATAAAAGAATACATTGGCTCATTTTACCATCACGACCCGCTCGCCCAATTTCTTGGTAGTAACTTTCCAGGTCTCCAGGTAAATTGTAGTGGATAATGAACCTGATATTCTCCTTATCGATTCCCATACCAAAGGCGTTCGTTGCAACGATGACTTTGACGTCATCCTTTATAAACGCATTTTGATTTTCTTCACGCTCAGACTTCGTAAGTCCTGCGTGGTAAATTCTGTTATCAATATTATTATCTGATAAAAAGCCACTGATCTTTTCAGTTTCTTTACGCGTCGCCGCGTATATAATGCCACTTTTGCCTCTATGTTCGTTTAAATAGTCAACGATAAAACGCTCGCGCTGGAACGTGTCATTGACAATTAACTCTAAATTGTCGCGTTTTACTGACGTTTTATAGACATCCGTCTCATCGATTTCTAAAAGCTCTATAATATTTTTCTCAACGTCTTCAGTTGCAGTCGCAGTTAACGCGACTTTTACCGCGTCCCCAATATATTCATTGATGACCGAAATAACGTCTTGATAACTTGGTCTAAAATCGTGTCCCCATTTTGAGATACAGTGGGCTTCATCGAATGCAACAAGCGGGACATTAATTCTCGAGATAATTTCTAAAAACTCTTCATTTTTAAAGCGCTCCGGCGCGACATATAATAACTCAATATCCCCATTTAATAATCGTCGCTCGATTCGCATTTGATCTTTTTTTGTCATGTTTGAGTTGATATACGCTGCTTTAATTCCTTTATCGACAAGCGCTGTCACTTGGTCTTGCATAAGCGAAATTAACGGTGAAATGACGATCGTCGTACCGTCAAACATTAATGCAGGAACTTGGTAACATAACGATTTCCCAGATCCTGTCGGTAATACACCTAACGTATTTTGACCGTTTAAAACTGACTGTATAATTTCTTTTTGCTTTGGTCGAAACGTCTCTAAACCAAATGACTTTTTTAATACAGATTCCATACAACTCACCCAATCGTCCAACTTTTAAGCTAACTTATTATACATTAAATGATTCAAATATTAAAGTGAACTGAACTTTTTATGAGTTATACGTCTACTACTGTTTAAAATACGCAATTATAATAAAAACCCGACAACAAATTAATGTTGTCGGGTAAAAAATTGTTATTACATTTTTTCTTTTACGAGTTCTTTACTGATTTTATAATCGATCGCTTTGAATAGGCTTTTCTTCCACATTTCGTAGTTATATAAGTTTACGTATGCGTGCTCGACATCAATTTCAGTAAATTTAAGTTTCGAGTCTTTTGTTTTTTGCGCGAGCTTATGCATATGATAGCTCGGTATCGTTCCGATATGTGTGTATTCTGTGGAGTCTTCAAAGTCATTTAATGCGATAAACGGCTGGCCATCTTTTAAAAATACACCGCCCGATACACCGTAGTTATCGACCGAATCATCTGTATAATCGACCGCTTCACCTTCTAAATTAAGTGCGTAGCGGTATTTTTCAAACGTGACGGCATACGTGTCTTCTAACGTTCTATAGACAGATTCGTCGACACCTTTACGTTTTACGATATGGAAATTATCCGATAAATATACTTCAGCAAGTGAATACGATCCAATTCCCCATGACACTGTCGAACGATTTCGCATCATGCTAAAGATTTCGTCATGTAATTCAGTATAATCGCGTCGCATCGTAATTTCGTCTCCGGACTCTAATACGTTAGAAACGTTCGTTTTAATTCCGCCCGCGATTGCAAGGTAGACGCGTCCTCCACGGTCAGAATCGTGGAATGTTAATACGTCTCCACGGTCAAGTATGTACATACGGTTAGCAGATAGTTTTTTATCGCCAACTGTAACGTTAAATAGTGCACCAGAAAACGCGATTACTGTCGGTTCTGTAAATGCAATTTTAGCTGGTCGAATGACCATTTCGATTGTCTTTTCATCGACAGGGTTACCGACGAGTTTATTTGCGATTTGTGGAGATAAGTTGTCGAGTGCTTCAGATGATGAAACTACTGTAGACAGTAGTCCTTTATCTTGAATAATAATACTCATTTTAAAACACCTACCACTTCTTCAATCACTTCATGTACAACCTCTGATGGATCGATCATGCTTAGACGGTCCATCATTAACGTTGGATGGTACAAAATACTTACTGTAGATGTCGTAAATACGATATCGTATATTTCGTCTGTTTTTAACGTTTCAAATTTTTGCTGCATCAATTCTTTTTCGCTATCAGTCAGTGTTTTATTGCTTTGATAGGTCATTACACGTTCACCATTTTCAAAAATCATCACCATTCTCCTAACTGTCTGGATTGTAGAATATTTCTAGTTTTTGACTTACAAACTCTACGGTGTTATCCATGATCCAACCGACGAGTATAATACTTACGATGATACCGACGACTACGACGAGTAGTGCGACGAGTGTAATGTCATTTTCATATAAATATGTACTGATATAGAACGCCAATATAATGACGGCGACTAATATGCCTAATAATAATAGTGTAAACATAGTTCACTCCTAAACTTGTAGGTTCACTTTGACCCACTCTCTTAAACTATTGATTAAATAAATCGTAATCTCGTTATTGTTATATCGTTCGGTTAATTCATCTAAAGTAAAATCTCGTACACTTATAGTACCATTGTCTAATAAAAATTGTCTCATCACACCATTTAATAGACCACTTTTACTCGGTGTGAAATAACCATCATGCGTTTTAACGACGAGATTACCGATGTTAAACTCTGTGATTCTTTCCGTTTTATCATAGTATAACGCAAACGGATACTCACTTGTTTTATATTGTTCTCTCTTCGTCGTTTTATGTTTTAACCATTTCGTTTCTGTACAGTCCATTTGAATGACATTTGCGGTAATTTCTGTTGTTTCTTCTAACTTATCATGCATCAATGTCAAATCATTATTGTATAGTGCACGAATTCGGTATACGCCTTGATTTAAGTTATGTATTTTTACATAACTATTAACCGCTTCTTTTAAATCTATCTTGTTCAGATGAAATACTTCAGCCGACCGATTAATACGTCTATTATGATAGTCTAAACGCTTCACGACACCGTCTTCAAGGCGCATCGTTTCAATAAGTTCAGTCATATGCTTGCTCTAAAAATTTAGATTTTGTAAGAATTTCGTGATACTCACTCGTCTTATCAGAATTATACGTAATACCGCCGCCAGCTGCGTACGTATATTTATTGCCTTCGATGACAATCGTACGAATCGGTACGTTCACAACTGTCGTTTGATCTTTATATAAAAGACCGATTGCCCCGCAATAATACCCACGCTTTGTCGATTCGAGCGCTTCAATAATTTCCATCGTCATTTGTTTTGGTGCGCCTGTAATCGATCCACACGGGAAGAGTGAGCCGAACACCTCGCTAAATGGTATATCTTTTAACTGACCTTCAACTGTCGACGTCATTTGAAATACTGTTTTATATTTTTCAATTGTAAATAAATGCGGAACATTCACCGTGCCACTTTGTGATATTCTCGATACGTCGTTTCTAAGTAAGTCGACGATCATTACGTTTTCTGCACGGTCTTTTTTAGAATTCTTTAAAAAGGCATAGTTTTCTTCATCTTGTTCTAGCGTTTCACCACGAGGAGCTGTTCCTTTCATTGGGCGCGTTCGAATCGTGCGGTCGCTATCAATTTCAAAAAACAACTCTGGTGACGCGCTAACAATCGCTAAATCACCGTGCTCAATGAACGCTGTGTAGCCACCATTATTTTCTTCAGTGAGTCTTTCATAGAGCGCATGCGCATCTCCTGAAAACTCCCCATGCATACGCGTCGTATAATTCACTTGGTACGTATGCCCATCTCGTATATAGTCTCGCACTTTCTCGATATTACTTTCGATTTCTTCTTGTAATTCAATCATTTTATACGGTGATAATGTATACGTCCCATTTTCTCTTTCAGATAAAAAGACGTCTCTCGAAACTGGTGCATCGTAAATTGCAGCGAGAAATTCTGTTTCATCTTTTTTATAAGACTCATATGTCACTGCAAAAAGTGCATATTGGTCGTTGTTTTGTGCAGTTCCTAACGCGTCTAATACATCTTTTAAAGGTGTTGTTTCATCGTATGTTTTAACCGGTTTTACAAAATACAAGTCTTCAACGACGCCATTTTTTGTGAAATTGATATGTGCTTTCATTTAGTATCTCTCCAATACGATATCGATAAAATTATTAATTTGTGCATGACCTTCTTCAGATAATATCGATTCTGGATGATATTGAAGTCCAAAAATGTCCTCCGTTTTATGGCGGATCGCCATTATTTCATCGTCTGCTGTGCCGACGACTACAAATTCGTCGTTATCGCCTTTACAGACGAGAGAATGGTAACGCGTAATCTGAATTGGATTATCGATATTTTTATAGATAAATTTTTCGTCGTGCGTGAGTTCATACGTTTCTCCGTGCACCGGACGTTTTAAATGTGTCACTGTGCCACCTGTCATATGCCATAACATTTGATGGCCGAGACAAATTCCTAAAATCGGAACTTTCCCCCAAGCAGATTTTAAAAACTCGATTACTTCAGGTCGGTCTTTCGGATGAGATGGCCCTGGAGAAACGACAATCCCTATAATACTTTCGTCATCTATGGTATTATTGTTAAGTTCATACGGTTGTTTCACGATTATATTTACACCTTTGTCGTTCATTTCTAAATAATGAACGAGATTATACGTAAATGAATCGTAGTTATCAATCATTAGTATATTCATAAAATTTCCTCTATATGTTAGTGATACGTTCTATTTTATACGAAATTTAATTTAATAGAAAGGCGGATACTAGCGATGGACAATAGTAATTTACACGATAGAATATGGACAAAAGATTTCATTATTATTTTATTTGCAAACTTCTTTATTTTTCTATCGTTTCAAATGACGTTACCGACATTACCGTTGTTCGTTCAAGACCTCGGTTTAGATAATAAATATATCGGTCTCGTCGTTGGGATATTTACTTTTAGTGCACTACTCATTCGGCCAGCTGCTGGGACGTGGCTTGACACAAAAGGTCGTCGTTACGTGTTCTTCTACGGTTTAATCATATTTTTAGTGTCGACATATTCGTTAACAATTAGTACAGTACTATTCGTCTTATTAATAGTTAGAGTTGTGCAGGGCATTGGATGGGGATCATTAACGACCGCAACAGGGACGATCGCAACAGACTTAATTCCGGCATCTCGTCGTGGTGAAGGTCTCGGATTTTTCTCTATTAGTGCGAATATTGCTCTTGCGCTTGGACCGGCACTCGGTTTATTTTTAGTCGATTACATTTCGTTTACGTGGTTGTTTATCCTCTGCGGAACATTAATACTCATTGCATTCATTCTTGCAACGCAAATTAATTATGTTAAACCGGATAAAGAAGCGAGTAAGAGTACGACGTATCACCGTTTTGATTTATTTGAAAAAACGGCGTTACCGGCTTCATTTTTACTTATGTTTGTGACATTTACTTTCGGTGGAATCGCATCCTTTTTACCTGCATACACAATCGAACTTGGATTCTCGTCTCACAGCATTCAAATATATTTTGTCGTATACGCGCTCGCACTACTCTCTACTCGATTTTACGCGGGACAATTATTTGACCGCCACGGTATGGGAGTCGTCTTCGTTCCAGGAATAATCATGATTACAGTTGCTATGTTTATGATGTTCTCTATGACATCAGCGACGACGTTATACATCGCAGCAATACTATACGGACTCGGATTTGGATTTGTACAACCAGCACTCCAAGCGATGGCAGTAAATCGCGCAGCGTCGAACAGGCGTGGTATGGCAAACGCAACGTTCTTCTCATTTTTTGATTTAGGAGTTGGACTCGGAGCGTTAATATTTGGATTCGTGTCAGATTTATTTGGTTATTCGTACATTTACTTAATCAGCGCGATAAGTATTATCATCGCTTTTAGTTTTTATTTGGCCTTTGTATTTAAGCATCGAAAAGAAAAAGCATAAAAGTTTTTACTGTAAATGTTTATAACATATATAGTCGGGTATGTAATATATATCAGATAATAATACTGGTATTTAATAACACATTTAGTTTATTAAATATATAAACTACTTATAGGAGGAATTTTTATGTTAGGATGGCTTTGGACATTAATCGTTGGTGGTATCCTTGGTTGGATCGCCGGCTTAATCATTAGTAAAGACATTCCAGGTGGTGTTATTGGTAACATCATCGCAGGATTAGTCGGAGCATCAATTGGTAACGCACTTGGGTTAAATATTGGACCAACAGTTGGTGGCATGAGTATCATAGGCACACTACTCGGTGCGATCATCTTAATCTTAATTGTATCATTCATATTTGGACGATTAAGAAAATAATTTTTAAAACAGAGAGACTCCGTAAGGCTGATAGCCTTGCGGAGTTTTTTGGTTGTATCCGATGTGTAATTATAGAACTTCGCTTGGTTTAATTTAACAAATTTCGGGTCGGCGCCTGAGTTTTTGTTAAATATCCTGGTATATCTCATAGATTCAGAGAATTTTTGTAAATAACCAATGTGTGATAGTTTCTTTTTATCTTAAAAGATGAAAAACTCTCTTACGCCAAATTTTATTTAACAAAAATTTTGCGATTTTGTTAGATATCCCGATTTATTTAACATATTTCGGGTCGGCGCCACTGTTTTTGTTAATTATATCTTTTTATCTAACAAAAAAGAGGCCGGATCCTGAGTTTTTGTTAAATATCCTGATATATCTAACAAATTTCAGTCTCCAAGCCTCATTTTTGTAAATTAGCAATGAGCGATAGTTCACTTTTTATCCTACAAGATAAAAAAACCGCCCATCTGTTAATCTTTTACTTCTTCGTCTTCGTAGTTATATAAACTTCGATAAAAAGCGATTGTCTTGATTGTGTGGTTGTCTGTTTCTAAGACGACCCACTTGTCTTCTTTCGTATCGACAACATCACCTTCTGAGATGTCAGGGGTAATGTTTTGCAGCCAGCCTCCGATCGTATCAATGTCTTCGCTGTCTTCAAATTCGATACCGAACATTTCTTCTAAGTCTGCTAGTAACATTCTTCCGTTAATGTGATACAGATTCTCTTCTTGTTCGACTTTAACGATTTCTGGTTCTTCATCTTCGTCGAATTCGTCACGGATCTCACCGACGATTTCTTCGAGAATGTCTTCCATCGTCATCATGCCTGCTGTTCCACCGTACTCATCGATGACGAGTGCAATGTGGACACGTTCTTTTTGCATTTTAATTAGCGCATCAGAAATGTGAGATACTTCAGTGATAACAGGGAGTTCGTGTATAAAGTCTTCGATGTTATCTGTTTTACCCGATAGATACTCTGTGAAATATTCTCTGACGTTTATAAATCCGATAATTTGGTCTTTATCTCCAGTTTCGTCTGTCACTGGATAACGTGTAAAGCTATATTCGTTTACAGTTTCTAAGACACTTTCTAGCGTAATCGGTTGTTGCAGTGTGATCATTTGAGTTCTCGGAACCATAATATCTTTTGCGGCTCTTTCATCAAATGAGAATATATTTTTCATATAAGCGAGCTCTGTTAAGTTGATTTCTCCGCTTTTATAACTTTGTGTCATAATAATTTTTAACTCTTCTTCAGAGTGTGCATGTTCTGTCGCGACATCTTTTATACCTATGAGTCTCACTAAAAATCGCGCAGTTCCGTTCATTGACCATATTAATGGCTTCATGATAACTCCAAATATATAGAGTGGTCTCGCAAATACCATACTCACTTTTTCAGCATACTGAATTGCAACTGTTTTTGGTGCAAGTTCACCGACAACGACGTGTATGAACGTCACGATTGTAAACGCGACAATAAAGCTAACGATCGTCATATACTCGTTTGGTATATTAATTAAGTCAAATAAGGGATTTAATAAAATTGCGAATGTTGATTCTCCAATCCAACCTAATCCTAGCGCTGTGATTGTAATCCCTAACTGACAGGCAGATAAATAATAGTCGAGATGAAGAATCATATGCTTCACTAATTCGGCTTTTTTATTGCCCTCTTCAATCAGTTGATCGATTTTTGATAATCTCGCTTTAACAAATGCAAACTCAGATCCAACGAACATCATCGTCAGTAAAATGAGTAGAATAAATATAAATAGATTTAAGATTGTGGTCGTATCCAATACGTTCCCCGAACTCGGGGTCACCTCCATTGATTAGCTATATATAGATAAGTATGCTTACGATACGTTTCTTTTTCCAATATAGTATTGATATTTTACCACATTCGCTTAATTTTGAATATATTTCTACATCATTCAAATGTAAAACGTTCAGTGATTTTTTTAATTTCTGAACTCTCTTCTTTTAACGCATCACTCGTAATCGTTTCGACGATTTCTCCATCTTTTAAATAATGAATAAAATCAAACTCGCCCAAATGACTTAAATCATGTGTCACGACGATTAATGTCTCTTGCTTTAATATAAGGTCCCACATTTTTTCTCGTAAAATATCGTTTAGTCGGGCTGTCGGCTCGTCCATAATCCACGTATTTTTACGTTCTAAAATCATACGAATCGCATGCAGTCTTTTCATTTCACCCGCTGACATGTGACGAGTGGCGTACATATAATCATCCAGTTCCAGTTCTTTTAAATTAAAATCATCCAAATACTCTTTTAACTCGTCCGCTTCAACTTCATTTTTACCGAACATCGTTAAATTATCTCTTAATGTCCCGTTGTAAAAATCTAAAAACTGAGGCATCACACTCGCATCTTCTGTAATTAAATGATGAAGTAACGTCGACTTCCCAGATCCACTCGGCCCAATAATGACGTGTTTTTCGCCTTGTTTAACGTTTAACGTCACTCGTTTTAACACGTCGCGCTTTGAATTTTCATACCGAAACGTTAAGTCTTTAACTGACAACTCTTCGTTAAACGGACGCTCGTTTTCAGAATGACCTTCGATTCTTTTGATTGTCTCTTTCACACGACTGAACTCGCTCACCGGCTGCATAACTGGGACAAGCAATTCCACAACGTTTATAAATATCAAGAGAATCATCGGTAACAGTAGTACATCATCCACCGCATAAATAATGAGTGACAATCCGATAATTTGTAGTACCTGTGCAGTCATTCGCATGATATGTGTTATGTTCGCGCGCATAAATTTCTTGTCGTTATATCGCTCAATTAACGTCTCGATGCCATGCTGCTTTTCATCGATTTCTTTGTTGATGAAAAAATCCGTATACCCGTATATGAGACTATATACTTTTAAATAGAGCGTGGACTCTACGTCACTTTCTTCGTCATAAATACGTTCAAATACACGCTTAAAAATTAGTGGTACGACGAGTAAAACGAACAATGAAAACACACTAAATATAACGACAAGTTTCGTACTAACGAGCGCCGATAAAATAATGACAATAAGCACAGTCGAAACAGCTGTAACAATCGGGTAAACGATTCGTATATAATACCCTTCAATATCATCAAAATGTTTATTTAAACGTTCGATTAACCGGACGTCACGTGTCTTAATATGATTTGCCAATGTCTGATTTAAAAAATCAAGACGCAAACGGTTGATCATTTGAAACGTCGCTTCATGCGAAAATATACGTTCAAAATATTTAAACGCACCTTTTGATAAGCCGAACAGTTTAATAATTACGATAATAAAAATTATTGTAATAAGTGGCGGATTAAAATAACTCAAGCTAATCATATAGCCACTTAAACCGAATATCGAGACACCAACAAGGCCACTTAAAATGCCGAGGATGATGCTTAAGTATACTTTTATTTGTTCATTTTTTAAAAAGTTCATACACTCACCTCTAGCGTTTCATTTTGCATAACGATATGTGTGTCCGCGATATCTAATAATGCACGTCGATGAACGACCGCGATAATTAACGTATGTTCTTTTAGATCTTTTAAATGCTCTAATACGATCTCTTCAGTTGCGTCATCTAAAAACTCTGTCGGTTCGTCCATCAATACGATATGTGGACGTAAAAGTAATACACGTGCGAGTTTCAGTCGAACAATTTCTCCGCCACTTAACGGTACATTATTGTTGATAATTAACGTGTCGAGCCCCGCTTCAAGATTCATAATACTGTCGTAAAGTTGAAGTTCTTGTAAGACGTTGAGTATTTTATCTTCTTCGAGATCGTTAAAATACTGTCTAAACGTCGTGTCAGATAAGTAAATATCGTCAGATATATATAACACGTCGTCGCTCTGAATCGTTACTTGTCCAGTTGTCGGCGGGTGTAGTCCGGCGATCGTATTTAATAACGTCGTTTTCCCGACACCAGATTTTCCGGTAATCGCTATGAGACCAGATTTATTAAACTGAATAGACGTATTTTTAAGTAAGTCGCGGTCTGTCGTAATCGTAACGTCGTGGAGCTGTAACGACTCACCTTTTTCACGGTACTCTTTACGTGGTGCTACTAGTGACTCGTTCACTTTTTGTAAGTGACCGTCTGCGATTTTTCCGTTATGGAATTCTGTCCCCATCACTTTTAATGATGAATAAAATTCCGGTGCCATGAGCAGTACAAAGAAACTTTGGTAAAACGTAATATTTTCAAAGATGATAATACGTAATCCGACCTCGAGCGCCGTTAGACCAATACCGAGTATCGTTATAAACTCGAGCATTAACGTCGATTGGAAAGCATATTTTAATATATGCATCGTCGTCGATAAAAACTTGTCGTTACTCTTTTGTAACGCACGACTCGCCTCACGTTCAGCGTTCGTATAGGTGACCGTGTCTTTTCCGCGTACTAAATTTAAAAATAGCGTGCCCATCTCGTCGAACTCTGTCGCTTGCTCGAGTGCTTCATCTTCAGTTTTAAGGCCGACTAATATATAAAATAACGGTATAAAAGGCGCCGTTGTAAGAAGTATAATTGCTGCAACTGGCTCTATAAAAAAGAGTGCAACGATAATTATAACGACCTTTGTCACAGTTAAAACGACCGTCGGTATAAAACTTTCTTGATACGGACGATACTTTTCTAAATGGACAAATATTGCGTTTAAAATCGATTCGCTATCTCTCTTTGAATCGACGTGAATACTGCGTGCAAGAGCTTTTGCTTTTTCTGTTAAGTTTTGACTTGCGACTTTACTCGTGTAGAAGTTATACATATATGTCACTAAGAAAAACAAGATAAAGTACACGATGAGCATTATAAATTCAGTTTTTACTGTCGTTTTGTTTATGATTAAGTTTTCAAGTAGTTTTGATAGTTCGTGACCGAATAATAAATAACTCACTGCAACTACGGTTGAAATGAGCGTATAGATCACGATGTACTTTCTATCCAAATCAAACTTCATGTTTACACCTCTATTAAAAAAACGTGAGAGTTTATACTCCCACGCTTCTTATCCTCCAATATAGCTCATATCTATTTTACGACGCGCTTTGCGCTCTTCTTCTGTAATTTTATGACGAATTGCTGAATATTGGTCGTCACGCTTATTCCACTCACCCATTAAGATGTCTTCGAGTGTTTCATCTGAAATACCTTCACGCATGAGCGTTTTTATATCAAATCCTTCAGTTGCGAATAGACAACCATAAAACTTGCCGTCTGCAGATAGTCTTGCGCGTGTACATGTTGAACAGAAATTTTCAGACACACTCGTAATAAACCCTAAATGTGCATCTGTGTCCGTATGCTTATACACTTTCGCAACTTCCCCGTAGTACGCTGGGTCTACTGGCTCAAGTGTAAATTCTTCACGCAACATATCTAATATATCTTCTTTAGATACGACTTTTTCGAAGTTCCATCCGTTATCGTTACCGACATCCATAAACTCGATAAAACGTAACGTAATTGGCGTGTTTTTAAAATGACGCGCCATGGGTAAAATCTCATGGTCGTTTAATCCTTTTTGTACGACCATATTGACTTTAATTTTAAACCCGAGAGAAATCGCATAATCTATATTTTCTAATATTCTCGATGTACCGATGCCACGGTCATTAATTTGACCAAATAGTTCGTCGTCCATCGCATCGAGTGAAATGTTTAAACGACGAAGGCCCGCATCGTAAAGCTTTTGGCCATGTTTTTTTAACAGTAACGCATTCGTCGTCATACCGATATCTTCTATACCTGGAATTTTATTTAATCGTGCGATAAGCTCGTGTAAGTCTTTACGCATTAACGGTTCACCACCTGTTATACGTAATTTTTTGACACCGAGATCTGCGTATATACGCGCGAGTCTTTCAATTTCATCAAATGAAAGTAAATGCTCTTGCGGTAAAAACGCATAGTCATCGCCGAATATTTCTTTTGGCATGCAGTAGCTACATCTGAACTGACATTTATCCGTTACGGAAATACGAAGATCTCGTAACGGTCGTCCGAACTTATCAGTTACTTGTTTCATCGTATCCCTCCTAGAGAATATCCGTTTTACGATTAATGTTTACAAACATCGATTCATTTAGACCGTAGTCTTCAATGTTTAACGTTATATAGTCTTGGTGCTCTAAAAATTGGCGGATACTCAGTTTTTTTGATTCGAGTTGTCTTTTTAAATCTTCGACGATCGTTTCACCGTGATATACACCGATTAACGGATGTAGTTGCTCGCCTTCAGTAACGACGATTTTGTTCGTTTCAATCGCCTTTTCGACTAACACTTTTAACCACGCACTCGGTACGTACGGTGTGTCTGTCGACACGATGATGACGTAGTCGTCTGGATATTCTTTCATCAGTGCGTAAATTCCACCGAGTGGTCCGTGATCTATAAAACTTTCGTCATCTATCACCGTTTTATACGGATGAAACGCATCCTTTAATCGCACGTTTGTATTGACGACGATTTCGTCGACGACTCCACTTTTCTTTAAACGATTCACGACGTGCATATACATCGGCCTGTCGTTTAACGCATATAATGATTTGTCTGAACCAAATCGCGTCGAATTTCCACCTGCTAATACTGCTCCGATTACCATTTAACCACCACTCACTGGCGGGATAAGTGCTACGACGTCATCAGGTGCAATTACTGACTCGTCTCTTTCAAACGATTCGTTCACTGCAACTTGAAACACTTCTCTGTCTAATTCTGGATAATCGATATATAAACGCTCTTTTAATTCTTTCACTGTTATTGCGTCATGAATCGGTAGTTCAATATGATCGTCACCGATTTTTTCTTTTATACTTGCAAATATTTTAATTTTCATCACGATCCACCTCCACACTCGAGTGATAATGTCTAGAGTCACCAATCCACTCTTCTCCGTCTTCCCAAATCTCTTTTTTCCATATCGGAACGATTTCTTTTAATCGGTCGACTGCGTACATATTTGCACGATACGCGTTATGTCGGTGAGGTGAAGACGTTAAAATAACGACCGCGATCTCAGTCGCATCGAGTTTACCGATTCGGTGCGCGATGCTCGTTTTGACACCAGGCCACTTTTCGCTTATCTCATCTGCGATTTGTGCGAGCATTTTTTCTGCCATCGGAATATATGCTTCGTACTCTAAATATACTGTACGTGTCCCTTGTGTCCACTCACGCACGTGACCCGTGAACGTCACAAGACCACCTTGATGTTTGTCTAGAACATATTGTTGATATTTTACGATATCAATCGGTTCAGTTACTATTTCGAACTGCTTCATCTATTTTTACTCCAACCTTTAAACCATTGTAATATCGCATCTTGATCTGATGCTACGTTATAGTAGTTTACCACATTTGACAGCTCTAATTCTCTTATGTCGCCTTTTTCACCCGTGAACGAATGCGTGAGGACAATCTTGTCATAATCTTCGTTTTTATAACCTTCGATTAAAATGACGTCTACTTTACCGTTTAAAGCTTCGATTTGCTCTTTTAAACCCGGCACTTTGTTGTCGTGGTAAATCGTATAATTCGGTGTGTTTAATATCGTATAGTCGCTCAGTCGACTGAACTTTCCAGTGTCTGTCGAATCATCGATATCAATGTGATGATGTTTTATTACTGCTGCTTTTAAGTTCGAAGCTTTCAATATTTTTAGAAACTCAACGATTAGCGTTGTTTTGCCGGTATCTTTATATCCGACGACTTGTAAGATTTTCATTGTCGAATCGAAAAGTGTGACACACCGCTCGTCACATCTGTCAGCATTACTTGTACTTCATCTCCCGCTTCAAAGCCACGTGTACCACCTGGTAATACGATAACACCGTTGCTTCTCGCAATAGACGTTACGGCGTTTGATTTATTAAATCCAGACGGTTTTGAGATGACTTTACCGTTGACAAAATCAATCTCAGCACGGACAAATCGCGTAAACGGATTTGGCTTTTTAAAGTCTTCTCCAAGCGTCGCGTTCACGAATGGCGCGAATGCTCGTGCAGAACCTTGCATAAGTAATATCGCAGGACGAGCGAATAACTCAAATCCTGAATAGCACGCAGATGGATTCCCGCTTAAACCGAATAAAAACTTGCCTTTTGCCCTTGCGACTGTCGTAACACTACCTGGTCGCATTGCCACTTTGTTAAACAGAACTTCCGCGCCAAGTTTTTCATATACTTTCGGAAGTAAGTCGTAATCTCCAACAGACACACCACCTGTTGTGATAACTGCGTCGACTTCGTTAAACATTTTTTCGATTTTTTCTAGAAGTGTGTCTAGATTATCTTCTTCGAGATCATATCGCTTAGCGTGCACGCCAATTCTCTCTAACTGTGCCATAATCATCGGTGTGTTTGAGTTTCTAATTTTACCGCGCTCTAATTCGTCAGATACTTCAAGTAATTCACTTCCTGTCGATAAAACACCGACAACTGGAACGCGGTAGACATTCACTTCAGCGTATCCAAATGTCGCAAGCGTTGCGACTGTGCCTGGGTTAATTTGACTTCCTTTATGGACGATAATGTCGCCTTTTTTACACTCTTCCCCTTGCATCGCAACGTTATCGAATGCATCAAATGTTTTACGTATCGTGAACGTATCACCGTCAATATTTGCCTGCTCAAACATCACGACCGTGTCTGCAGATTTCGGTAACTCTGCACCTGTCATAATACGAAATGCTTCATTTTCTTTTAATTCGTAGTCACTCGTACTGCCAGCGGGTACTCCATCTACAACAGTAAACGCTGCACCTTTACCTGAATCAGCACTACGGATCGCAAACCCATCCATCGCTGAACGCGTAAATAACGGCACGTCATGAGTTGCTGTTAAATCCTCTGAAAGATAACGATTATAACTATCTTCGAGTTTCACTGTTTCAGTATCTATATGTGTTACATTTTCTACTACTTTAGTTACGGCATCAAAAACTGGGATTGGTTGTCTATTTAAAGTCACTAAAATCTCTCCTTTTGATATAATTAACGTTATACTTATGAACTATTATACTAAAAAGAGGGATTTTAATGTCTAAGTTTACTCACTTTAACGAAGAAGGACGCGCGAAAATGGTCGACGTCTCAGAAAAAAATGTCACGTCACGCGTTGCAACTGCAGAAAGCGTAATTGAAGTCAGTCAAGAAATATATGAAGGCATCGTAAACGAAAAGATGAAAAAAGGTGACGTGCTAGCAGTCGCACAAATCGCAGGAATTATGGCAGCGAAAAACACGCATCAAATCATCCCGATGTGCCATCCATTACAACTTTCTGGAATCGACATCACATTTAACTGGGATACGGATGACGGATACAAGCTACACATCAAAGCGACAGTAAAAGTTAAAGGGCAAACAGGTGTGGAGATGGAAGCCTTAACGGCCGCAAGCGCTGCAGCACTCACAGTGTACGACATGTGTAAAGCGCTCGATAAAGGTATGATCATCAGAGAAACTAAACTATTAAGTAAATCAGGCGGGAAATCCGGAGATTATTCTATTTAGGTGATGGATGTGGGTTGACCGGGGTGCTTTTGAATTGGTGTTTTTATTCTTTTGCCGATTTTATTTAACAAAAATATTGCGTTTTTGTGAGATATCTGGATATATTTAACAAATTTCCGTCAGGTGGCGTGGTTTTTGTTAAATATATTTTTTATCTAACAAAAACGAGGTCGGAACCCGAATTTTTGTTAATTATCTTGATATATCTAACAACTTCAGACAATTTTTGTAAATAACCGAAGAGTGATAGTGTTTTTTATCCCAAAAAGATGAAAAACTCACATTCTCCCGATTTTATTTAACAAAAATATTGCGTTTTTGTGAGATATCTGGATATATTTAACAAATTCCGTCAGGTGGCGTGGTTTTTGTTAAATATATTTTTTTATCTAACAAAAACGAGGTCGGAACCCGAATTTTTGTTAATTATCTTGATATATCTAACAACTTCAGACAATTTTTGTAAATAAGCGCGCCACACACAGCAAAGCACTCTTACTTCTCTTTCCAAAAGAACAAAAACCTCCTCCGACCGCTCGTCTTTCTATACTGACTACAAATGTTCGTGCCCCGACTAGTTCTCTTTGTTTAACTCAAATACTAAATGGTTTAACTCTGGGACGATGAGTTTGTCCATACCGAGTTTGACTGCACCTGTTGATCCTGGAAGGCTGACGATGAGCTGGTTATCGTGCGTGCCCATTGCTGCGCGTGATAATAGACTTCTAGAGCCTATGTCTTCTGTGTAAGATAGCATTCTAAACAGTTCTCCGAACCCTTCGACTTCTTTGTCGAAGAGCTCGCTCACTGCTTCTATTGTAACGTCTCGCTTAGCGATTCCTGTACCGCCTGTCGTGATGACAACGTCTAGACCTTTTTCGAGTAATCCAACAACCGCTTCACGGATTTTTTCTTTATCGTCTGTCACGATTAAGTGATTATCATGTTCGACAACTGCGTTAATTTCATTTAACTTTTCGATGACGAGTTTTCCGCCTTTGTCTGTTTCTTTTGTACGCGTATCACTTACTGTAATTACACCAACGTTAATATCTCTCTCAATTCTTTCAACGATACTCATATTATCTCTCCTATCCAAATAGTTGTGCGACGATTGTGCGTGCTTTTTCAATTCTTTTTAAACCGTGTATTAACATTCGACCGTTTTTAAATACGATAATTCGATAATCATCATAATAAAATTCGATGAAGTACGGTGTCTCTTTAAAATCACCGAGTCGCTTCGCAGTGTTTAACGAAAGTTCATAAGTGACTGTGTCATCATATATTTGAACAGTGTCTCTTCCACATAAGCTTAACGCTTGATGTGATTCATTATATGAGGGATAAAGTTCCAACTCACACGTGTCGCACTCTTTATTTTTAATGTTATCAAACGCGATGCGACTATGCTCTCCTGACCATAAATCTCCAAATGTCATATAGTGTCTGTCAAACGTTTCACCGATGAGTAATTTGATTGCCGTCGTAACTTGTATTGACACGGCCGTATGAATGGCTGGAGATATCACACCTGCTGTGTCACACGTTAACGTGTTTGACGGAAGTACTGGCATCACACATCTATAACACGGTGAATCCTGTGTAAATGGTGCCACTACGTATGACGCTTCGACGACAGCTGCGTGGACCCACGGAATCCCGACTTTATACGCAACGTCGTTAATTACGAGTCTCGTTTCAAAGTTATCTGTTCCGTCTAAAATTAAATCGACATCATGAGTTTTTACGAGCGATTCTAAAAAGAGTGCGTCTACGTGATTCACATGAACTTCAATATCGAGATCACTACGAATTTCTTTTAAATGTTCGAGTGCCGCGATTGCTTTTGGTTTTTGTTCATCTGCGTCACGTTCAGTATATAACGTCTGACGTTGTAAGTTCGATAGCTCAACGTAGTCTCGATCGACTAAAATGAGTTTTCCGATACCTAAACGCGCAAGCATCTCACTTGAAACTGAACCGAGTGCACCGACTCCGACAATTAAAACTGTACTTTCAAGCAGTTTTAGTTGACCGTCTTCACCTATATTTTTATATAAAATTTGTCGACTATAACGTTCGATATCCATAGTTTCACCTTAAAAAGTATAATCTCAATTACAATACTATATTCTACACTATTCCATGAGTATTCTACATTGTAAAGATTGTGTAAAATATAAGTGAATAATTGTAAACATGATAAAATGATTAACATATAACAAATTCGATATGCAGGAGGTTACTATGCATAAAATTCTCGTTGTTGATGATGAAACATCAATTGTAACGTTACTTAAATTTAACTTAGAACAAAATGGCTTTGAAGTTGTTACAGCAAACGACGGTTTAGAAGCAATTGAACAAGTGAAAAAGGAATCACCGGACGTAATGGTTTTAGATTTAATGCTTCCAAAAATGGATGGTATGGACGTCGTGAAAACTTTACGACTCGATAAAATTCATGTGCCTGTTTTAATGCTCACTGCAAAAGATGATGAGTTCGATAAAATACTCGGTCTTGAAATGGGGGCGGATGACTATATGACAAAACCGTTTAGCCCGCGAGAAGTCGTAGCGAGAGTTCGCGCTATATTAAGACGCATTGACTTCGAAGCAAATCAAGAGACTACAGAAGACAACACTGTAATAATCGGTGAACTAACAATCGATTATGACAACTATGCTATTTATAAAAACGATAAAAAAATCGACCTCACTAAAAAAGAATACGAGCTTCTCGTTTACTTAAGTAAAAATAATGGACGTGTGCTATCTCGCGACCAACTGTTAAACGGAATTTGGCAGTTTGATTTTGACGGTGATACACGAATTGTCGATGTCCATATCGGTAAACTAAGAGAAAAAATTGAAGACAATCCGAAGTCGCCGAAATACATTCATACCGTTCGTGGATTCGGTTATAAGATGGAATATATCGATGAATAAACTATGGGTGCGCATCACACTTTCGTTTTTCATCGTGTTAATTGTCGGATTATGTATGATGTTTTTCTTTGTAGATAACGTGAACCGTACGACATATAACGCGATGACAAGTAAGCAACTTACTGAAGAAAGTGAACTGCTCGAAAGTATGATTACAAAAGATTTGCTAACCATTCGTAATACGAAGGAAATGTTTTCAAATCTTAAGTTGCCTGAAAACTTACGCTTTACGATTATCGACAAGGACGGGAGAGTCATTTTCGACACGGATTCAAACATTTGGACGATGAGTAACCACATCGATCGCCCAGAGATTAAAGAAGCGAAACGAAAGAAAACGACGAGTGAATCTTACATTCGACAAAGTGACACTGAAGAAATACAGATGATGTACGTCGCTGTACCGATAACTGAAGATGGTGAAGTCATTGGGTATGTCCGTAGCTCTACACCACTTGAGACAATCGAAGCAGCTGCACAACAAAAATGGGTGTCAATCGTCATCGTATTTACACTCATTTTAGTCGCAACGATCATTTCAGCAGCACTACTCGCATATAAAATTACGAATCCAATTCAAAAAATTATAGAAGTGACAGAGCGTCTGAAGAAAAATGATTATAGCGCACGTATTAACGACACTTTTCCTGGAGAACTGTACACACTTAGTGAGTCCGTCAATTCTCTAGCAATTAGTCTAAATGCCCACGTCACAGAGATTAAAGACCAGTCTAAACAGCTTGAGAGTATTTTATCGAATTTAAACACGGGTGTTATTTTGATTAACCCAGAAGGTGAAATTGACGTGATTAACGACGCAGCGTTAAAAATGATCAACCAAACGCGAGATAAAATTCTCAATAATGACTATCAGGAAAGTCTTGTTAAATTAAATGTACTAAGAGACATTCGTCACGTTTATAAATACGATGAAGTAAAAAAGAGTGAAGTACATTTATACAATCCTGAAGAAATGATTTTAAACTTTTATGCTGCACCGTATTACGGTGAACGTTGGGAAAAGCGTGGTGTAATCGTTGCGCTTCACGATATTACGGATATTAAACGCCTTGAAAATATACGAAGAGATTTCGTGGCAAACGTGTCTCATGAGTTAAAAACGCCGATCACATCTATTCAAGGGTTCTCTGAAACGTTATTAGAATCCGGTGATTTACCTCGAGAAGTTGAGAGAGAGTTTTTAGAAATTATATATAACGAAAGTGTTCGGTTAAATAAGCTGATCATCGATATTTTAAATTTATCGAAAATAGAAAAACACCAAATTCGACTGAACGAAACGAATTTTGATTTAACTGAACTCGTTCATACGACAGCACGTCCAATGAAACGTTTATTTAAAGATAGAAACTTACAACTCCATTTACCAGAAAATGAGGAGCACATGCTTTATGCGGATAAAGAACGCGTCGCGCAAATACTCGTAAACTTACTTTCAAACGCTGCAAATTACACGCATGAAGGCGACACCGTTGAAGTAAAAATAGAAGAGACGAACGATTCTATAGAGTTAAGTGTTCATGACACAGGGGCTGGAATTCCAGAAGAAAGCCTCAGTCGACTGTTCGAACGATTCTACCGCGTCGATTCTGCACGTAGTACAGCAGATGGTGGTACTGGCCTAGGATTATCGATTGTCAAACACCTCGTCGAACTTCATAATGCGTCTATAACTGTAGACAGTGTTGAAGGAGAATATACGACATTTACGGTAACATTTAAAAAGTAAAATGACGCCACTTTTAAAAGTGGCGTCATTATTATTTTCGGCGAATTAATTGTTCAAGTGCAATCATTTCTACAGCGACCTGCTCTAAACGTTCTAATCTATCATAGACAAATTCTACATCAGCATCGAGTGGCTCACTATTATAATCATTCGAGACATCTCGTAATTTCTCAAATCCTTTAACGATTTCCTTTTCTTTACTTTCAACTTCTACGTTATACACTTCCGCATGTTTATCTGAAACGACAAGCGGGTGTACCGTATCTTCGAGAAGTTCACTATAATCATTTAAAACTTGTTTGACTTTATCGTATGCGTGATGCACGTTTTCGTCTTTTAATTTTTTCTTCGACACTTTTTTAACATATTCATGTAAAACGGGTAGTTCATCTTTTAAATCTTCGATATAACGGTCGTGTACTGTTTTTGTAAGATTTTGCTTCGTATGATTGACGTAATTTGTGACATGCTCGTCTTCTACAAAGTCTTTTAAATCGTTCACGACAGCTTCTACATCTAAATTATTTTTAACCGCGACATCTTCGACTGTTACCGTATCGTCGACAGCAAATTTAAGTGATAAAGGACGGATGACCTCTCCGATATTTGGATAATCTATAAATAAATGTTGTACGCGTGTAGTTTTATCTAACGCCATAATTAACGCCTCCTCGTTTACTTACATATTGCCGATTATTTATTTTTATAAACACAGCCGTTTCGTGTAAATGATTAACGGGTACGTTATAATAATAAGTAATTCGTTAACCGGAGGTTATTTTTATGAAAGAGAAGCTAAGAATGGCTGCGACAATTTTACCTGTTTTACTCGTACCATTACTCAAAAACAGAAATGAAATTAAAGACCATCCAGACGTGCAAAAACTCGCAAAAAACAGTAATATTTTATATAGTAAAGCTAAAGATAAAACACAAACTGTCACTGAAGCGGGTGTTAAAGGATTTAACGAAACGCGTGACTTCGTTTCAGAAAAATACCACGCTTCAAAAGATAAGCGCGAGTATAATAAACAGATGAAAGCACACGACAAATCGTTAAGTAAACTTAACAAACTAGAGGCACAGTTTGAAGCTGACAAAGAAAAACATCGTAAAAAACGTATGGAAAGTCTCGTTTCAACAGAGACTCTAAATCACGATGAAAAAGAATCACGTATGAACGTATCGAAAGGACATCAGAAATTGACTACTGAAAGACCAGACACAACAAACGTAAAAGAACTCAATGAACAATTCGTTGAACAAACGGAGTATGAAGATGATTATTCTCCAGGTGCATTACATTTAAAACATAAAGATTTACTCGACCCAAGAAGTGCACACCTTCGTGAAGAAGCTAAAGAACGTAAAGTTGAAAGAGCCGAAAAGAGAGACGACTCACTATTTGGTAAACATCGCCGTCAAAATGAGCGCCACATCGAAAATCACGGAAGAAAAACAGGATACGGTGAGAAATATCAAAAATCTGATTCTCTAAAACAATTTATCGAATGGAAAGACAAACACAACGACTAATGGAAATTAGTAAGGTTTCTGTTTTTTGTGGTGCACGTTTAGGTAATAGCGATAAATTTAGAGAAGATGCATACACGCTCGGCGAAACGCTCGCAAACGAAAATGTCGAACTCATTTATGGTGGAGGCGGCCTCGGTTTAATGGGAGCTGTTGCGAACGGTGCGTTAGACGCTGGAGGCGACGTGACTGGCATTATCCCGACAGTATTAGTCGATAAAGAAATGGCACACCCTCGCGTTAAAAACATGAAAATCGTCGACACGATGAGCATACGTAAAGATATGTTAATCGACGAAGCGGATGCGATCATCATTTTACCTGGTGGCGCAGGCACGATGGAAGAGTTTTTCCAAGTATTTGTCGGTGGACAAATTGGACACGCTCAAAAGCCAATTGCACTCGTCAATACAGATGGTTATTATGATTCACTTTTTGATTTATTTGAATCATTTATTGAAAACGACTTTTTAGAGCGCAGATTTTTAGATTTAATTATTAAACTCGATTCAATCGAAAACGTACTCGACGAATTAAAACAATTCCGTCCAGTTGCTGGACGTAGTCGGGAAGATATAGAAAACGGACATCATGATTAATTTCAAGATGTCCGTTTTTATGTGTGTATTTTAAAAATTAAACTATCCGCTTTACGATGCCCTTCTACATAATACGGGTTCGTATATTCAAATATAGGATCCATACCGATTTTGTCGATTACATTTAACCACGGAAGATTGAGCTTGGAAGTGAATGCATATACTTCTTGAATGTCTGTTTTTTTACGTACAAACTTCATCACCGCTTCAGCCGCTTCAGTTGCGAGCCCTTGATTCCAGTATCGTTTGTCAAGTAATAAATATAACTCAACACACGGAAATAAATGTTCGATTTCATCTAAATTTAGATGTTCGTCGTACTGTTTAATACGAATGCCCGCGATTCCTATCATTTCATTAATACTTTTTCTTTCTACCGCAAACACTCCAAATCCTCTGTCGCGAATGCTTCCTGACATATCTCTCACAAGCGTTTCTATTTCAACGTCAGATAACGGACTTGGAAAGTACTGTACGACATCTCTATCGCGCATCATGTTTCGAATACAATCGATATCAGACGACGTATAATCTCTTAATAATAAACGCTTTGTTTTGATATGTGTCATTGTCGGTCACGTTTATTATAGTTAATTAACTTTACAGTAAGTCCTTTTTCATTTAGATCATAATCGACTAAATGCTTCTCTTTACTTACATCAGCTACGACGCTAACAAAATCATTAGAACCTTCAACATCAAAATGAATGTAGAACGTGTCGTAACGATCTTCAGGTTTTGGTTGTTGTGAGACGCTACGCTTCGTTTGTTCAGCGTTATATACGCACTTATTTTGAATGATGTTGCTGAGTTCTTGACGTAATGCTTCTAAAGACATCGTTTCGTTTTCCATTAAGACAAAATCACTTTCGTACATACTCTTTACTCCTCTTCTTCATCTTCTTTATCTTTTTCATTATCTTCTTGTTCGATTTGACTGAGTTCATCTTGTTTCGTTTTTAACTTCTGTTTTAAATCATCGTTATCTCTTTTTAATTCGTTAATTTGGCGTTCTAAGTTTGTAATGCTTTCTTCGAGTGCTTGGATGTCTTTTTCTTTTTGAGATTGTCCACTACACGCACTGAGAAACACCGTGCATATTAACAATATTAAAACACGTTTCATATCATCACCTACATATATAATAATAGTATAGCACTTCACATATACGTTGAAAATTCTCTTGTAGATTCTATCATTTTAAGCGATACTAAACTTAAGAGGTGGAACGAATGTTTGAATGGATTAAACTCGGAGTTACTGTTGTTTTCATCATTTTAATGCTCGTCGTATTTTTTAAAAATAAAAACGTTACTCGTTCATTGATCATACTACTTATCGCACATTCTATTATTATATTTTCACTTCGCTTTTTTGTCGGTAACGAACCGTTAGTCGATTCTATATTAGGCGCAGTGTATTTAATTGTAATTGCTGTGTTTTCAGTATTAATATTTAGAGCGTTAAAACAACAAGACAATTGATAAAACGTCCCAATTTTGGGACGTTTTTTTAAAATACAAATACGTCTAATACGAACCATAAAATAATTAATGTGTAAACGACTGCTTTAAAAACAATCGTCGTTACAAATGCAGCTAAACTGCCAAGTGCTGCCTTTAATGCTTTCGATGCATCTTTATAAATGACAAATTCTGTAAAGAATACTAAAAATAGGGGCACAAAAATAACACCGAGAGGTGGGTATATAAACATCCCTAATACGACACCGATAAGCGCCGCCCATTCCCCTTGTTTAGTACCTCCGAGTTTGCCGACGTAATATTTTGTGATCGCCATGTCAGAGACAAACGTAAGTGCTGTAAATACACCGAGTATTAACCAGAACATAATTCCTAAATTATCACCGATGAAGAACGCGTATATCGCAGCACCGAGCCAATACATAAATATAGACGGAATGACTGGATATACAAGTCCAACATATCCAATGACAAACGATAAAACAACTAAAAGCCAAAGTAATGCTTCCACTTAAATCTCACCTTCTCTAAACTGTGTTTTCGTAAACATAAACAATATGACAGACGTAAACATTAAACCACTGCTTACTAAAAATGCAGTATTCACACTAAACATATCTGATACAAATCCTCCGATTAAGTTTCCGAGCAACTGACCAACGACCATTGCATTCGCAAATAATGTCGATGCGTATCCTGGAAAGTCAGGGAGTAAATCTTGGAAATAACTAATTCCTAATCCAAGTAAAATTGCTAAGAAAAATGCAAGGACCACTTGTCCAATAAGTATAACTGTAAAACTTTGGAATAGCCCAATCGAAAGGAAGAATAATCCTCCGACAACTCCAGCAAACATGAGTAAATGTTTCGTTTCAAATCGAGACGCGATCCAGCCAATCCCAATCATAAACGGCACTTCTAATCCTGCACAAAGCGATGCAAGTACTCCGACTTTCCCTCTATCTTCACCGAGTACTTCCGTCAAGTATAGAGGCATATTTAGTAAATACCCCCACTGACCGACGTGTAACATTATAAACGCAATAAACGGCACGATTAGGACGGGCGCGCTAAATAATGACGGCGCTCTTTTTTCATTGATTTCTTGAATAGACAGTTCTCGCTCTGTTTTTACTGGTTTAATAAAAAGTGTCGTAATAAAGACAACACCAAATAAAATCATCGTTCCAACAAACAGCCCAGTAAAATCGTATCTCGCAATTAAAATCGACCCGATTAATGGACCAAATAAAAATCCGAAGCTAAACATCGAACGTAAAACAGTATTTGCAAATATTTTTAACCTTGCGTCATTTCCGTTGTCTTTATTTACAGATTCACGTGCTGATGCATATAACTGCGGAATCCCAGGTGCACCGAGTGAGAAGAATATTACGTATCCAACAACTAAAATTATCGTATCTTTGACGATTAAAAATAGACTAAACGTAATAATCTCCATAACGATAGCAACGAGTAATAAATACTTTCTATCAAACGATAGCTTATCACTAAATCGCCCAACAATTGTATTAACGATAAACGACCCAATCGCTCCAGCAGCCATAAATATACCGTGCTGCGTAATTGTTAAACCGTGCTCTCCTGTCATAAAAAGTACAAGGAATGGCGCCGTAATTGCGATTGCCATTCCGAATAAAATCATATTTACTAAAAATAATTTATAGTTCTCAATTGAAAATAACTTTTTAAACATACGAATTCCTACTTATATTCTTCATCTAATAATTTTAAAAACTTTTCCACTTGCGGGAGTTCTGCCATTTGATGATCGTACGCGACATACGTCGAACGCGTCAATGGTACGTGGTCAATTTCTACTTTTTCAGTATGGAATTTCGATAGATCCATCGTCTTCGTAATAATCGTTGGCAGTACTGTCATCCCGACCCCTTTAAGTAATAATTCTCGGCACGTCGTCACTTGGTCAACATAGAGTTGAGGTTTATACGGTTTATTAAAACTCTTTTCAAAAAATTGTTTGAGCTGGTTAATATACCAAGGGTCTGCTTGAAATTCAATGAGTGGTTCGTTTTCAAGCGACTTATTTTTTGGCGCAACTAAATAGTGCTCATCTGTAAATAATAAACGATTTTCCAAATTTAATATTTTATTGCCACGTATAATCGCTAAATGATATCGATCGACGTTATCAATAATTTTTGAAGACGATCCAATCTCAAGCTGTATATCAACGTTTGGATATCTTTTTAAAAACTTTTCTAGTAACGTCGGCATAATCATATACCCAAGTAACGACGCCACTCCGATTTTTAATTTACCTTCAACTTTGTGTTTATTAATATGAATGTTTTCTTTTAGTAAGAGTTCTGTTTCAACGATTTGTTTCGCGTGCTCGATAATCTTCTCACCAGCACTCGTCTTAATGAGTTCTTTTTTTGTGCGGATAAAAATCTGTACACCCCAGTAATTCTCGATCGTCTTTAAACGTTGACTCACAGCAGGTTGCGATATATATAACGCTTCAGCTGCTTGACGTAACGTCTTTTCTTTATCGAGTGTAACGAGTAATTCATAATCATCAAATCTCATTTTCTCTCTCCATCATTTCATACATAAACTGCCCGCTTTTAACGACCTCGTCAAACTGATAGTCTATTAAACGTTCGACGTCTGATGCAACTTTATAGGCAAAATCTCTCTCTTCTGGTGTGACTTGGCCGTATTTTAATGCACGAATGATGTCATCTTCGTCGACGAGTTCGCTTCGGCCATCTGGTAGAGCTAGAACATCTAAATATAGATCTTCTCTTCTTGCTCGCCCGAGTTCTAACGTGTTTGACTTATTTATATCAAAATAATATTGAACAGGTTCATCATTCTCATCGAACATTACTGTAAGACTATAATGATCGCCTTCCCCCATCATTGTAATCCATTTAAAATTATCATCCGCAACTTTAATCTTTTCACCAACAATCGTCACAGTCAGTGGATGATACACTGAATGAATATAATAGCATCCGATGAGAACCTTTTTACCTTCATATGTTGTTAATACTTCTTTATAGTCGGAATGTCTAATTCGGCGCCAGTTTTTTTTATTTAAATACTTTGTCTTCATCGCCTCATCTCCTTCTATAAGTATACAAAATTTATATCGTTAAAGTATAACTTAATACATTAAAAAGGAGAACCTTTCTGCTCTATAGCTATGTTTTTTACGAATATTTTAGTTGAAACAATCGTGTGCTGCAATTTGCGTCAACGAAATTAATTCATTTTTACGTAAATCGTTTTTGTGTTAAATTGTTTTTCATCTTTTAATACAAAATGCTTTTACGTAAAAAGAGGTGCTGATTCGTTAACACAAACTCGCTAATCGTCAAACTAATCAACAACTCGTTTACGCAAATGCAATTTGCGTAAAATTAACACACGAAACAACCTATCCCATCCCGAAATTTTACGGATGAAAAACTAAAAAAGACTGTAGACAATGTCTACAGTCTTAAACTTTTACTTTACAACTACTGATAATTCAACATACATTGGTGCATCTCCATCGTTGTAATGATCTCCGATAATGTAGAGTGTATCCCCTGACATATCAAAGTTCAGTTCGTTTAGTTTATTAAATTCTTCTTCTTTGTCTGTTTCAGCTACTTCGACAAAATCGTACTTTTTAGATACTTCACTGTACGGCTTCGTTTTAATATCATTAAATAGTTGCTTCACATCATCGACTTTATTTAAATCGACTTTATATAACATATTTCCACTGTAACCATTAAACTCATAATCGTGTTCTTTCATAAATGACTGAAGTGCTTTGTTGTATAGTGATGTCAGACCGGAATACGCACTAAATACATTGTAATTCGTGTTCACTTCTATATTAATAGTTCCTGTTTCAGCATATATATCAGATTCTGTGTCGATGTTGTTCATCTCATTTTGATAACCTTTAGCTAATACATTGAAATCTTTTAATGATATCTCTTCTGGATCAAACATCATACTACCAATTGTCATTGTTGAGATTGATTCAAACTTCTCACTTTTCACTTGATATAAAAAGTCTTTATCTTTACTAAACGATGGTATATCTGAATTGATAATACGCTGTCCGACGTCGCTTGATGCACTGATTTCTCCGAATTGACGCGACACTAATTTACCATTTTTTAGTAAGTAAGTGATTGTAACAGTTGGTGCGAGTTCTTCATTATTTCTACCTGAATCCGTGCGTACAATTTCGCTATGCAGATCACGTACTTCTTTGATTTTGTCTGTTTCGATATCAAACGTATAGGTTTCGTTAAACTTGTCTGAGTCTTTAACGTTGACATTGTGAATACCATTTCCATCGTTATAGTTTACACCTTTAATGTCTGCTTCATTCGGTATATAACTCGTATAACGATCCCAGTAAACGAAGAATCCAACTAAGAATAATACAACACTGATTAGTGTAATCATCGCTTCTTTTAATCTGAATTTGATGCGCACTGTGTCTTGAGTAAACATAAGTACAAATACGTATGTGACGACTGCACTAAACGTAATGATTAAGATCGATAACGTTCTGTAATCTGGTAAAAGTAATGATAATACACCACTTAATAGTAACATTCCGAGAATCGATAGTAATACGACGAGTACGTAGTACATAAATTGATAGTTAAACGGTTGGTTGACGCGCTCGTTACGTCTAATTTTATATAGATAAGCACTACCGACGAGTAATCCGATAATTACGATTAACCAAACGATGAACGAACTGCCACCAAATCCGCCTTCGCCAAATGCTTTAAATAAGTATATGACTATACTTGTGTTTTCCATCGGTTCAAGTAGCGTTCTAAATCCACCAGCAGTGTATAGCATAATACCGTCAAAGAATGTCGCTGCATTAAATACAATCGCAAACCATAATACATAAGGTACAAACATCATGATGAGTATCATTTCGATATGCAGTGTAATTGAGTTTACGAACATTCCAGCAAACACACTGATAATAAATACCATTACTTGAGCAATTAGTATAAATAATAGCCAAACAGCGATATGCTTCATTGAAATTGATATACTGATAAATGATTTTTCAATCATGATGACGAATGCTGTAAGTAGTGTCGGCACTAAAATCGAGACGACACCAACAAAAAAACCACTATTAAAAATCGCGAGTCGCTTAATTGGAAGACTGTGGATAAAATCATTCGTGTACGCTTTGTTTTTATAGTTATAAATTACGATCGCTAACGTCGCACTGAAAATAATAGAAATAACTAAATGAATATGCCCATAAAAGAATAATACATTATCATTCCCAAAAGCCATTCCATAATCTTCAGCACCCATATTCAGTGATGATATATATATTGGTAACGGTAATGATAGTAATGATAATAAGAAATATCCGACCGTTAACCACATCACTGAACTCGTAAAGTTTTTAACGAGTACTTTATTCAACAACGATGTTTTCGATTGCATATCCTGTCTCCCCCATTTCATAAGCGAACATCTCATCTAACGTAATTGGTAAAATATCGTACATGAGTGGTTCGTATTTTGAAATATTTACTTCGACATTTTTAATGTCGCCTTTAATAATTGCTGTAATTACACGTCCTTGAATCGAGTGTTGGACGACGTTTAACTTTTTGTAGAACGATTCGTCTGGTAACTCTTTAAACGCGATTTGTAGTTTACAATGCGTATCTTTCATATCGTGAATACTGTTTGTGTACAGTACTTTTCCGTCGTGCATAATAGATATCGCATCACATATATTTTCCATTTCGAGTAAGTTATGGCTCGATAAGAATACTGTTAAGCCGTAACTTTCAACGTCCTGTAAAATGATGTTTTTAATTTGTCTTCGAACGATTGGGTCTAACCCGTCAAATGGTTCGTCGAGTAATAGTACGTCTGGTTTAGATGAAAACGCGAGTATAAATGACGCTTGACGTCTCATCCCTTTAGACATTTCATTTAATGGTTTTTTCGGATTTAACTTAAAGTAACTATACAGCTTTTCAAAACGCTCGTCGCTCCAGTTACTATAAATCGTCTTATAATGATTTGCCATTTGCATTAACGAAAACCCACTAAAGAAAAACGGCATATCTCCTATAAAAATTACACGGTTTTTCACGTCTATGTTTTCAAAAACAGGTGCGTCATCGAATAGTGCTTCACCTTCATCTGCTTTATAAATACCTGCTAATATTTTTAAAAGCGTCGTTTTACCTGCTCCGTTAGAACCGATAAGCCCGTGAATCGTTCCACTTTTGACGTTTAAGTCAACTTTATTTACTGCAAGTTCATCGATAAAACTTTTGCTGAGCTTGTGTGTATTTATGTTCATTTACTTAACCTCCTATATTTATACTTCGCAACGGTCGACAGCACGTTTGATATCTTCTTTAGTTTCATTCATATGTAATAGCTCGAGTACCACACGATTGAAACTTCCATACAGTTCTTTAATGTATTGGTTATTTTGAGTGTCATCGGCCATTTCTTGTACGTAACTTCCTTTTCCTGGAATCGAGTAAATGTATCCTTGTTGCTCAAGTTCACCATAAGCTTTTTGAATCGTATTCGGACTGATTGTCAGTTGACCTGCAAGCGCCCTTACTGATGGCATCTTTTCATCTGGTAATAATACTTGTTTAATAATCATTTCTTTTATATGATCAATCAACTGTTCATATATTGGGGTATCTTTTGAAAATCTTAAATCGAACATATTGCACCTCCATCTAACTGTCTCAATTAATATGATACAGTTAGTTTTAAAAAATTACAACTGTATTACTCAAATTAATACAGATATTTTTAAAATAAAAAATAGAAGTGGGAATCCACTTCTATTATTCTGGATTATTTTTAATATTTTCTTCAATAATCGTATCGTTGATAATCATTTCCATTTGATATATACGGCTCACTAAACCGTGAAGCGGTGCTTGAGTGATTGCATATATTGGCCATGGTAATGCAGGATCAAAATCATGTAATGCCATAATGAATGATTTTTCGTGTTTTAACTCTCTAAATTCTAACCAACTGTCACTTCTTTTAGCTAAACGTCCTCCGACGACGTCAAAAACGATTTGCCTTTCAGGTGTGTTTTTTCTACGCCTTAATGTGAGTAATGGTGTTCGAGATGTTTCTATCGTCATGTGGATTTCATCGCCAACAGACTCAATTTTAAACATACCGAAAATAATTTCGTCGAGCCATTTAAAGTAATATTTCATAACTCCTTCAAGCGTCCAACCTCTCGGTATTTCAGCGCGCTGTGCACTGCGCATCGTTTTGTTATGAGAGTTATTATATTTTAAACTTTTACCGAGGCGCTTCACTCTCGTATCAGTCGTTATCACGTTAACGTCATACGATGTCAACGTACGCTTCACGTCTTCATGTAATATTTCTTCTGATATATAGATAATGTCTTTCACACCATTATATTCGGCTGCACGGCCGACGTTATCTGCAATGAGTTCAAAGAATGTATCGAAACGCCCTTGTGTGATTTTGCTAAACCTCATAATCGGATCTTCAAAAAATATAATTAAATCCATTCCTTTAACCACTTCAACCATATGTTCTAATTTATATGGATTTGAATAAATTGGGTGAATTTTATCTAACGTTTCCGTATCTTCTTTGCTCATAAACGAATACAGTTCATTTGTATCTTTTAAAGTGTCATACAGATTTCTACCAATTTCTCCGTAAACACCAATGAGTAATATCTTTTTCATGCGTTACACCTCTTTAAAGTTTATACCTCTATCGAGTACTGCAAATACTACTAACAACACTATTAATACGATTGCCATGCTGAAAAATGGAATCGTAAACTGTTCTGTAAAGTACCCAGCAAGTGTAGAACCAACAACTGATCCAACTGAGAAGAACGCATAAAATATACCGTTCGCTTTCCCACGTTCACTCATCGTCGTAAATTGGCCGATTAATTTATTCATCGATGGGAATACGAGCGCATATCCTATTCCGTATATACCGAGTGCTGCGTACAACATGCTCATACCTTGTCCAAAGTGAATGAGAATCATCGCAAGCGAAATAATGACGAGACCGATTTTTATTAATCTGTTTACAGCGACTCGGTTAAACATATTATTTAACGGAGATCCAAATACGATTACAGCTGTAATTCCAAACACACTTAAAAGCATCCCTGTCACTCGATCATCTAATCCGAGCGACATCGTTTTAATCGGTAATGCAAAAGATAAAGCACCCATTGACGTCATTAACGCTAAAGACGAAATGTATGCAATGACTAACGGACGTCTCGTAATTAACGTCGTCCATTTCGTCTCATTATATTCCCTTCTCGACTGTACAGTTGTACTTTCTTTAACCGCAACAATCGTAAGTAAAAGCCCAACTACATACACAAGTGCTAGTACTAAGTACGTGTTTGCGTATCCATACATACTTGAAAGAATACCTCCTGCTGCAGGACCGAAAATCGCAGCGAGTCCAATCGAAACACCAGTTAGCGCCATCGCTTTACCGATCGCTTCACGTCTAGAAATATCTTGAACTAAACTAAACGCAGCCGGCGTAATCATACCGCTCGTAAATCCGTGCACGACGCGAATACCAATTAACACACCAATCGTTGGCGTCGATATATATGAGCTAATAATTAGTACTTGTAGAATCATTCCAAGAAGAAGTGTTCTCTTCCTACCAAATCTATCCGAAAAATATCCACCGAGAACGTTACCGAGTATATTTGTTACAGAATAAGCTGCAACGACGACACTCGCCATAAACTCACTTGCACCAAGTTCAAGCGCGTACGGCGTAACGATCGGGAATTGAACAAACAAATCTAAAAAACATATGATTATAATGACGTATATTAACTTTCTCAAACTAAACCTTCCCTACATTTATGTAATAGTTCTATTATATTAAAATAGATGTATAAAGTCATGGTGCGAGGTTGATGCTACTACACTTCTAACATATTTCATCACAAAAAATGCTCCTGACTAAATCAGGAGCGTTGTTCGTTATTTATTATTTAAACTTTGGTCATAAGCATCGATGATACCTGCAATAGCACCATCACCTGTGATGTTTGCTGCAGTTCCAAAGCTATCTTGTGCCATATATAATGCAATCATTAACGCGACTGCCGCTTCGTTGAAGCCTAAATGTGATACGAGTATTCCACTTGCTGCCATTACTGCGCCTCCTGGTACACCAGGTGCTGCTACCATCACGACACCAATCAGTAATACGAATCCGAGCATTTTTAACAGACCAGGTGTATCGTATTCTGGTAATACACTCATTACAGCAATAGAACATGATGTAATTGTAATTGCTGAACCTGATAAGTGAATGTTCGCTCCGAGTGGGATAACAAAATCTGCGATTTTGTCTCGTACTCCCATCTCTTTTGCTTTTGGTAGTGTGACTGAAATTGTCGCTGCACTACTCATTGTACCGAGTGCTGTTACGTATGCTGGGAGCATTGTTTTAATCATCTTAAATGGATTTTTACCAAGTAATGAACCTGCGATTGTATACTGAATTGTAATCCATATCCAGTGGAGTGCAATCGCGATGAGTAATACGACTCCAAATACAGAAAGTGTCTTAAACACTGTACCTGTAGATGCCATTCCAGCAAATACCCCTGCGATGTAGAATGGTAAAATTGTAATGACTACTTTTTCGATTAAAAACTCAACGACCTGTTTACCGTCATGTATCCATTGTTTCATCGTCTCAGCTTTGATGATGTTAATGACGATACCAACTGAAAACGCGAGTACTAGCGCCGTTAGAATATCAAGCGGTGCCGGGATATCAAACTCTAACAGTGGACCGAGCTCTGTTCCTTCCTCTTGAATTTGTCCGCCTTTAGTAACGATTGGCATTAAGAATTTAGCAACGACAAATGCTAAAAGTCCTGCACCAATTGTAGAGATGTATGCAACTCCTATCGTTGCACCGACAACTTTTCCGGCACCTCGTCCAATAGAAGAAACCCCGTCAGCAATAAAGAAAAATATAATTAACGGAATTAAAAAGAATATAAACGATCCGAGTATGCTTTGCATTGTGATGAATAGTCGTGTGACGATTTCCATAATGCTGTGGAACGTTGTGCCATCTGCCGAGAAGTAATAAATTGAACCAACAATAATTCCGGCAATGATTCCTGAAAATAACTTAAGAAGTAATTTCATTTTTTATCCTCCTAGTCTTATTTTAATTTCTAAAACACCTTTTCGTATGCAACATACCATTCATTTAAATTGTTATGAAGGTTTAGTTTACCTTTGTACTCGTATCCGCGCTTTTCGAATAGTTTTTGCATTGGAAGGTTATTTAGATTGGTGTCCGTATGGACACCGAGATACCCTTCGTTTTTGAAGTATGATTCAACTTCGTCAAATAATTTCGAGGCGATACCTTGCCCTTGTGCTCTTGGGTCGACTGCAGCCCTATGAAAAGCAATACTATCTAATCTTGCAAGCTCCCAAGGAATATCATCGTATTCATATGCATGATGATTATCTGCAACGATAAAACCAAGTACTTTCCCATCTTCTTCATAAATATATAAGTTTTCGTTCTCTATGTCATTTAAAAGCGTGTCACGTGCTGGATAACTTTCGCTCCACTGGTTGTTTCCGCTTTCTTTCATAAGTATAACAACGGCATTTTTTATTGACATTATGTCGTCAATATCAGAATTTTTACCTTTTCTTATCCCCATATTCATCTTCCTTATTAAATTCAGTGCTTTAAAATATTTCTTATACATGATATTATACAGATATATATATCAAGTTTGAAGACAATTTTAAAAAAGGCGGTGCCTAAATGTTTAAGTACGATAAAGACACAAAACCGTACCACATTAAGAATTTTATTTTTTACATTTTTGCTTTTATTGTTTTGGGAGCGATTTACTACTTCGCATTCCTACCACCATTACTTGACGCGACGAGCGGAGAATTCTTTAACGAATTTGGATTTAGACAGTTTGTTGGAAGTATTTTCTTCCTTATCTTATTCGTCTTACCGTTCGCTTTAATTTACGGCGCGTTTTATCATTTTAAAGGCTTTACTGATAAAAATGTAAGAGCACATCAGAAGTAATTATTATTGATTACATAGTAATATCCTCTTAAGTAATAAACTTAAGAGGATATTTTTTATGCTTTATATGCGATATCTTTTCTATAAAAGAAATCTGATGATTCGTATTTCACTTTAGATAGTGTATCATATGCATTTTCTTTAGCTTCTTCGATTGTTTCTCCGCGTCCAATCGCAAGTAATACACGGCCTCCATTTGACTCATATGTGTCACCGTCTAAATGCTTTAGCGCACTGACGTAAATATCAGACATCGTATCTTTTTCGATTATGATCTCTTTTGCTTTCTCATAATCACCTGGATATCCTTCTGAAGCGAGTATGACACCAACCGCATATTCATCTTTAAACGATAATTGAAGGGGCTGTTTATTGTACATACTCTCTAACATTTCAACAAAATCTGTTTCTAATAAGTCGAGAAGAATCTGTGCTTCTGGGTCACCGAATCTTGCGTTATACTCGATTGTTTTAACGCCGTCTTTTGTAATGATGGCACCGAGATAAAGAATCCCGAAATAATTTAATCCTTCATTAACCATTGCATTTACCGTCGGACGTACAATTTTATCTACCGCTTCATCGATTATATTTTGAGAAATATAATCTACAGGCGCATATGCACCCATTCCACCAGTATTTGGTCCTTCATCGTTATCAAATGCACGTTTATGGTCTTGTGCGATAATGTTAAATGGCGTGAACGTATCACCATTTACTAGGACCATTAAACTAAATTCGTCCCCGTCTAAAAATTCCTCAATGACGACTTCGCCGTCCGTTTCCATAAGTTCATCGAGCGCCTTCTTTGCTTCGCTTAAATCTTGAGCGATGATGACACCTTTACCTGCTGCAAGTCCATCTTTTTTAATGACGATTGGAAAATCACCATTTTCTAAGTACGTTGTTGCTTTCGCATTATCTGTGAACACTTCGTAGCTTGCTGTTGGGACGCTGTATTTTTTCATTAAGTGTTTTGTAAATGATTTCGACGACTCCATTTGTGCTTCATTTTTTCTAGGACCAAATACTTTTAAGTTAAATTTGTCCTCGAGTCTATCTACAATGCCTTCAGATAATGGATCTTCTGGACCAACCACAACCCATTCAACATTATTCTCTTTACAAAACTCACCAATATGGTCGAACTCAGAAACTGGGATCCCTTCGACAAGAGTCGCTTCCGTCATGCCGTCATTCCCAGGTAACGCAAATACTTCATTTACTCTATCTGAGCGATTCAATGCACGCACAATCGCATGCTCTCGCCCACCGCTTCCAATAACTAAAGTATTCATATATTATTCTCTCCTAATGTTTAAAGTGTCTCATACCAGTTGTGACCATCGTCATATCATGTGCGTCACAGTAATCAATCGAATCTTGGTCACGCTTAGATCCACCTGGTTGAATAATTGCGTTGATGCCTGCTTCGTGTGCGACTTGTACAGAGTCTGGCATTGGGAAGAACCCATCACTTGCCATAACGACCGTACCATCTAATTCTTTTGTTGCACGTTCAATCGCAATTTTTAACGCACCGACACGGTTCATTTGACCTGCACCGATACCGACTGTGCGATGTTCATCAGCAAGTACAATCGCGTTTGATTTTACGTGCTTAACAACTTCTAACGCGAGAGCAAGTGCACGGTATTCACTGTCTGTCGGTTCTTTTTTCGTTACGACTGTTACGTCATCCATATTTAACGGAGCGTTATCTCTATCTTGGATTAAATACCCACCTGATACGCTAACGATTTCTTCATCGCCTGTTTGTTCAGTGAAGTCAATTTCTAATACACGTAAGTTCTTTTTCTCTTGAAGTTTTTCTAATGCCGCTGCAGTGTACTTAGGTGCAATTATCACTTCTAAAAAGATTTTGCTTAATGCTTCTGCTGTTTCTAAATCGACTTCTTTGTTTAACGCAACGATTCCACCGAATATTGACTGTGGATCTGCGTCATAAGCATTTTGAAACGCGTCGTAAATCGTATCGCCAACGCCGACACCACACGGGTTCATATGTTTAACAGCAACTGCTACAGGACCGTTAAATTTACGCGCGAGTAAATACGCACTATCTGCGTCACGGAAGTTGTTGTATGATAGCTCTTTTCCGTTTAAAATCTTTGCATTTAAAATCGTGTTCGGTGCACTTGTCGTACGAATATAACGTGCTTTTTGGTGCGGGTTCTCACCGTAACGAAGTGTTTTTTCAGCTTGACTAAAGAAGTTCGTGATTGCTTGGTCATAATTTGTCGTATGTTTAAATACTTTAACCATTAGCTCTCTTCTAAAATCTTCTGTTAAGTCATCGGTTTGAATTCGGCTAATGACCGCATCGTAATCAGCTGGGTTTACTACTGCGAGTACGTGTTTATAGTTTTTAGCCGCTGCACGTAACATCGTCGGACCACCGATATCGATGTTTTCAATCGCATCTTCAATCGTTACGTTTTCATCTTTTACCGTCTCTTCAAACGGATAAAGGTTAACGACAACCATGTCGATTAAATCAATATCTTGCTCTTTTAGTTCATCTAAATGAGACTGTTTACTACGATCTGCAAGTAAACCACCATGTACTGCTGGATGTAATGTCTTCACTCGGCCATCCATAATTTCAGGGAAGTGCGTGAGTTCTGACACACTTTTTACAGGGACGTTCGCGTCTTCTAACGCTTTAAGCGTACCTCCTGTACTAAATAATTCGTAGCCGTTATCTACGAGTTTCTGTCCAAATTCAGTAATTCCTGTCTTATCTGAAACACTGAGTAACGCTCTCATTCTTTTACCTCCAACACTTTTTTAAGCGCGCGAATATATAACTTATATTCGGCTTCGTGAATTTTCTCTTCAAAACTTTCTAACGTATCGTCATCTCTTAAAACTACTGGTTCTTGATCGATAATTTCACCAGTATCGATACCACTGTCGACGTAATGAACCGTAACTCCACTGACTTTTACACCGTAATTATAAGCATCTAATATGCCGTTTTTACCTTTAAAGCTCGGTAATAACGACGGGTGGATGTTAATAATCTTACGGTCGTATCTATCGATAAATTCTGCGGATAAAATTTTCATAAATCCTGCGAGTAATATGTACTCGATATTTTTGTCTTTTAAAATATTTAATATTTCTGCTTCAAACTCTTCTTTAGTTTTACCGCTTCTTTCGACAATTTCATACGGTACATTTAAACGTTTTGCGCGTTCAATTGCTTTTGCGTCTTTATTGTCGACAATTAATACTTTTATAGACAGTGGTAAGTCGCTCGTCGCGATATTTTCAAAGTTACTTCCGCTTCCTGAAGCGAAAACTGCAACATTAACCATGGATTGTAAGTCCTTCTTCATTCACTACTTTACCTAAAACGACTGGACTTTCACCTGACGCTTTTAAGTTTTCAAGTGCTTTGTCTTTATCGTTTTCATCGACGACAATCATAAAACCTACGCCCATGTTAAAGACGTTATACGCCTCGTCACGGTTAATGTTTCCTTGGTCGATTAACCACTCTAAAATCTCAGGTACTTTAACGTCTGTCACGTCCACTTCAGCACCGAGCCCTTCTCTTAACGCACGTGGAATGTTTTCATAGAAACCTCCACCTGTAATATGGCTCATCGCTTTAATTTTAACGTCTTCTTGGAGTTTAAGTATTTGTTTGACGTAGATTCGAGTTGGCTCGAGTAGTAAGTCAATTAACGGCGTACCGTTTAACGTATCGTTTACGTCAACGTTGTTATCTTTAATGATTTTACGTACGAGTGAATATCCGTTTGAATGAATACCACTTGAGGGTAACCCGATAATGACGTCTCCAGCATTGACGCTATTAAAATCAACATATTCTGATTTCTCAACTGCACCGACTGCAAATCCTGCGATATCATACGCACCTTCATCGTACATATCACCCATCTCGGCAGTTTCTCCACCGATTAACGCACATCCTGCTTGTTTACATCCTTCACTTACGCCTTTAACGAGATCAGCAACTTGTTCAGGGACTACTTTATTTACAGCAATGTAGTCTAAAAAGAATAGTGGTTCTGCACCTGTCGTTAAAATATCGTTCACGCACATCGCAACTGCGTCAATTCCAATCGTATCGTGGCGATTTGAGTCGATCGCAAGTTGTAACTTCGTACCAACACCATCCGTACCCGATACGAGTACTGGCTCTTTTAAATTTAACTGCGATAAATCAAACGCTGCACCGAAGCCTCCAAGACCTCCGAGTACTTCTTTACGCATAGTTTGTTGTACGTGCACTTTCATTTGTTTAACCGCTTCATACCCTGCTTCAATATCTACGCCAGCTTGTTTATATTGCTCAGACATAATTAAACTCCTTTAGATTTTTGTTCTTTTTCTTGTGGTAATAAATCGTCCACAACTTCAATCGGATAATCTCCTGTAAAGCATGCGTCACACTCACCTCTAGAACCGAATTGTCTATAGACGTCATGCATACTTTCGACAGATAAATACGTGAGAGAATCTGCATCAATTTCTTCACAAATTTCTTCAACAGACTTTCTTGAAGCGATAATCTCTGCATGAGTTGAGACGTCGATACCGTAATAGCACGGATCTTTTAACGGCGGCGACGAGACACCCATGTGCACTTCTGTTGCGCCTGCTTTTCTCAGTGCGCGAACGATATACTTACTCGTCGTCCCTCTCACTATTGAATCATCGATGACGATGACTCGTTTCCCTTCAACGATATCTCTCACCGGAGATAACTTCATACGTACTGCACGTTCTCTAGCTTCTTGACCTGGTGTAATAAACGTACGTCCGACATATCTATTTTTAAGTAGTCCAGCCTCTTGTTTAATACCAGATTCTGATGAAAAACCTCTCGCTGCAGCGAGACTTGAATCGGGCACCCCGATAACGAGATCTGCTTCATGTTTAAACTCTTTCGCAAGTGCAGCTCCGAGCGCTTTACGAATACGGTATGTGGACTGATGACGAAACTCTGAGTCTGCGCGCGCAAAATAAATATATTCCATCGAACATAAATTTGGACGCTCGACATAAGAGTACTTATCAAAGTCGATACCGTCGTCAGTAATCGTTATAAATTCACCTGGTTCAATATCACGGACATACTCCGCACCGATTGCAGTAAATGCACACGTTTCACTCGCGACACACCACGCATCGTCAATTCGTCCGAGCATTAACGGACGAACACCGTGGTTATCCATTGCAATCGTTAAACTATTTTCTTGTAGTAGTAAAAATACAAAAGCACCTTTGACTTGTCTAAGTGCACTTTTAATTCTATCTTTATTAGTTCTTGCTTTAGATCGTTTTAAAAGATGCGCCATCACTTCGACGTCTGTCGTCGTTTGAAAGATTGACCCTTCAGATTCTAAAGCTTTTCGTAATTGTATCGCGTTCGTTAAGTTACCGTTATGACATATACCTAAGTCACCAGAATAACTTTTTAGTAATATCGGTTGGACGTTTGCGAGTTCAGACGAAGTTTTTGTCGCATAACGGACGTGTCCAATCGCATTTTTAAACGGCTTTAATGACTCGAGCTGTTCTTTAGATATCGCGTCATTTAAAAGGCCCATACCGCGCGCACCAAATAAGTAGTCCTCATTTGATGCGACGATACCTGCACCGTTTTGTCCTCGATGTTGTAAACTATGGAGCGCGATATATGTGAGTTCTGATGCATTTTCATGACCCCATATACCAAACACGCTAAATTCCTCCTCCAGTTATTCTTAATTTAAGCGACTTGTAATTGCTGTTTCATATAGTTCTTTTACTTCTGACATCGGTAAGTCTAATTCTAAGCCTTCTGCTTTCACTTTAAAGTTTTCACCTGTCACTGTACCGATTTCTACAGCGTCTTTAATATTTAATCCTTTTTTACCAACTACGATATACGTACCTGCTGTTTCACTGAATAATAGATCACCACGAACGTCTAATTGAACGTCTGCCCCTAAGTCATAGTGCGATAGGAGTTGTGCAAGTTTGATAATGAAACCACCACGACCGATCGGTGCGATTTTTTCTAAATCACCATCTAATAATAGTTGTCTTAACTCCATACCACGTGCGTATTCTTTATCTAAATCAACCGTACGTTCTGTATGACGCACTGTGTTGTCGACGAGTTTTTCGATTTGGCTTCCACTAAATTCAGGTGTTAACTCTCCAACGACGTAAATGCTGTCGCCTTCTTTTACAAATCGCTCAGTTAAATACGTCACGTCTTCAATTAAACCGACCATACCGATAATTGGTGTCGGTAATACTGGGCCGTCTTTTGTCTCGTTATATAACGAAACGTTTCCTGAAATTACTGGTGTATTTACAGCAACTGATGCTTCAGCCATACCTTTAGTTGACTGTTTAATAATTTCATACATTTCTTTATTTTCAGGGTTACCGTAGTTCAGACCGTCCGTCATCGCAATTGGTAACGCACCTGTTGCAAGTGTCGTTCTAAACGCGTGTAATACTGTCTCTTTCCCACCGTTATATGGATCTGCTTCAACATAACGTCCTTTACCGTCAATCGCTACAGCAATCGCTTTATTGCTGTCTCCAATACGGACAATTCCTGCACCAAATCCAGAGCCTTGTAGCGTGTCTTCTTTACGATCGAATTTGTTGTAAATGTATGACTTATCTCCAAGTGTTGGATGGTGAATGAGTTGTTTAAAGACATCGACTAAATCTTCGTTACTATAGTCTACTCTTGCTTCATCTAATTCTCTTTCTTTACCTTCTAAGATAACTTCTGGTGCGTTTTCTAAATGTTCAGTTGGAAGGTCTGCGTACTTTTCACCTTCGTAATATAAAACGAGTGATTCACCTTCAGTAACTTCACCGATTACAGCGGCTGGTAAATCATGTTTTTCGAAAATTTTAAGAAATTCTTCTTCTGAACCGTCTTCTACGACGAGAAGCATTCTCTCTTGTGTTTCAGATAACATCATTTCAAATGGTGAAATTGTATCGTCAGATACAGGTACTTTATCTAAATGCATTTCAATACCGTATCCACCTTTAGCTGCCATTTCTGCTGAAGATGAAGTAAGACCCGCTGCACCCATATCTTGAATACCGACGAGCTTATCATGTTTGATTGCTTCTAGTGTTGCGTGCATTAAACGTTTACCGATTTCAGGATATCCTTCTTGAGTATCTGGAATTTCTACTTTACGGTCCTCACCTAACTCTTCACTTGAGAATGATGCACCTAAAATGCCGTCTTTACCTGTTTCAAGACCTGCATAAACGACTTTGTTCCCGACACCTTGTGCGAGTCCTTTTTGAATATCATCATGATTAATTAAACCGACCGCCATCGCGTTAACGAGTGGACGTCCTTGGAAACGTTCATCGAATTCTACCTCTCCAGTTACAGCGCTAATTTCCATCGTATTACCATAGAATTGTAAACCGTCTGTTGCTTCTTTTAATAACCACTTACTGTTATCGTTATCTAGTTCACCAAATCTAAGAGAGTTTACGAGCGCAATTGGCGTTGAACCGATCGATACGATGTCACGTAAAATTCCTCCAATACCAGTCGCAGCGCCATGGAACGGCGCAACCGCTGACGGAGAGTTATGAGATTCCACTTTAAATACGACCGCTTCATTGTCGCCAATATCCACAACTCCTGCACCTTCACCAGGTCCCATTAATACGCGTTCACCTTTTGAGTTGAATTGGCGTAAAAATGTTTTAGATGTTTTGTAACTACAATGTTCACTCCACATAGACGCAAAAATCCCAGTTTCTGTGTAGTTTGGTTGTCTTCCTAATAACTCAACGACTTTGTCGTACTCATCTTCACGTAAGCCCATTTGTGTATATAGTTTCTCATCGGCAATTTGTTGTGCAGTAGGTTCATTAAATTTAGTCATTATTTTCCTCCAACGTTTTAATTTCTTATTTTAGAAATGTTGTTTAATATCGTTTAATGTCGTTTCGATTTCATCTGTGAGTATTGTGACGTGGCCCATTTTACGTTCAGGTTTACGGTCTGATTTTCCATATAAGTGAACGTTCCAGCCTGAGTGTTTATATAATTCATCTTCTAAGCGATCTAAATCTTGTCCGAGTAAGTTCATCATAATCGCTGGTTGATGCTGATAAACTTCTGGTAATGGTAAATCACATACCGCTAATATATGTGCGTCAAACTGACTGATGTTACACGCTTCAATCGTATAATGTGCTGAGTTGTGAGGTCTTGGTGCGATTTCATTGACGTAGACGTTGTTGTCTTTGTCGACGAAAAATTCTACTGTGAAGACTCCGACGAATAGTAACTCTTCCATGATGAGTTCGACTTGTCGTTTCGCTTCTTCAAATACGTCAATTCTTGACGGTGCAATCGTACGATACAGAATTTGATTGCGATGTAAGTTTTCTTGAAGTGGGAAGACGACTGTTTCACTACTTGCGCTTCTTGCTACTGTTAACGACACTTCTCGTTCTAGGTCGATATATTTTTCTGTTACGAGTTCAACGTCTCCAAATGGCACGTCTTTAATATCTTCTTCTGACTCAATTAAATATTGCCCTTTACCATCATAACCACCTGTTGCAGTTTTTACGATCACAGGGTAATCATGTTTTTCGATAAACTGCTGCAATTCTTCTTTTGTATTCGTCGTTTGATACGGTACGACTGTCGCTCCTGATTTTTGAATTGCTGCTTTTTCAGTTTCTCTGTCTTGAAGGGTGAGTACTGTCTCTGCACCTTGAGGAACATAGTGATGTTCGACTAAATCTCTCAGTAAATGTGCATCGATGTTTTCAAATTCATACGTTAGAACATCTGACATTTCTGCAAGTTGTTTAAGCGCACTTTCATCACTAAAGTCCGAATGAATAAATTCGTGACACGTCGCACGAGCAGGGGCATCTTCAGATGGATCTAAAATCGCAACTTTATAACCCATTCGAAGGGCACTTTGTGCGAGCATTTTACCGAGCTGTCCACCACCGATAATCCCGATTGTTTTCATTGGTAATATCGTCTTACTTGAGGTCATTTTGCATATCCTCCACTTTTTTTTCTAATGATTTTGTGTATGCTTCTAATTTGTCATAGACTGATTCGTCTTCTATCGCGATCATTTTCGCCGCATAAATTCCAGCATTCGTCGCTCCAGCTTCACCAATTGCCATCGTAGCCACTGGTACACCACCTGGCATTTGAACGATAGAATATAACGAATCGACACCGCTTAACGCTTTCGTTTGAATCGGTACGCCAACGACTGGTACGTTCGTCATCGAAGCGATCATCCCTGGCAAGTGTGCTGCTCCGCCAGCTCCTGCGATGATTACTTTCGTCCCTTTTTCTTTTGCATTTTCAGCAAATTCATACATATTTTTAGGCGTACGATGCGCACTTACGACTTCGACATTTGTTTCAATCCCGAAATAGTCGAGCATGTCTTTTGCTTTTTTCATCGTTGGCCAATCAGAAGAACTACCCATTACGATACTAACTACCAAAATACTCACTCCGTTTTTTAAGAATTCATTAATAATATACCACATAAAACATCGACAAAAAACCGAAAATACGAACGTTTTTTTATTTTTTAAAAGCGAATGTTTGTGTTTTAACGAAAACAAACATAAAAAAAGGGCGATTTAAATTATAAATCGCCCTTTTTCATATCATCTAATGTTTTTTCAATTGCATAAATATATAAATCTACTTCAGCTGCTCCGTTCATTTTAAAGCGCTCGTTAAAAATAAAGTGTGGCACACTTTGAACGCCGAGAATTTTCCCGTAATTAAAGTCTTCGAGTACAAGTTCAGCGAATTCTGATTCATCTTCAATCACTTCTTTTGCGCGTGCTGTATCGAGTTCTACCGCTTCAGCAACTGATAAAAGCACATTTTTATCAGCAACGTTTTCGTTCAACTTAAAGTTACGATAGTATAATTCGTCTAACGTTTCACTACCTTTTCCTTCTTGAATAGCAAACTTTAATAAACGATGCGCATCACGTGTATTTGATGGCACAACGTTTTCTAGATTCAATTCAATACCTTCTGCTTTTGCAGACTCGATTAAAATACGGTATTGTCTCTTAATTTCTTCTTCAGACACACCGGTTCTTTCTGATAATGACGTAATCAACGTTTCCTCTGGATATTTTGGTGCTTCATAGTTGAGTTCAAAGCTTTTATATTCAATGTCAAAGTCGACTTCGTCAAATTCCTTTAACGCTTCTTCAAATTTCTTTTTAGCGATATAGCAATACGGACATGCGATATCTAAATATATTTTAATATTCATACAGCTCATCCTAATTTCAAATAGTCGTACTTTTATTTTACCAAATATTATACTTTTTTGAACAGTATCATGCGAAAACAGGCCGTTTCTGCTATAATATTTAATGCATGATTATCTATCGGGTATAACTTGCAATTATATGTATGATAGGAGAAAACAAAATGAAATATCGAGTATTACTGTATTACCACTACGTTACGATTGAAGATCCAGTAGAATTTGCTGATGAGCATCTTCAGTTTTGTAAAGACCTCGGTCTTAAAGGCCGTATTTTAGTTGCGAACGAAGGGATTAACGGTACAGTGTCTGGTGATTACGAACAGACTGAAAAGTACATCGAGTACATGAACAATCACCCACTCTTTAAAGGAATGCCGTTTAAAATTGACGAAGCTGATACACACGCATTTAAGAAAATGCATTGCCGTCCACGTCCTGAACTCGTGAACTTAAGTTTAGAAGATGACATTAACCCACACGAAATTACAGGTGACTATTTATCACCTGAAGAGTGGATGGAAGCCATTCAAGATGAAAACACTGTAGTATTAGATGTAAGAAATGACTACGAATATGACGTTGGACACTTCCGCGGTGCAATTAAACCTGAAGTTTCAACATTTAGAGATACACCGGAATGGGTAAGACAAAACAAAGACCTATTTGAAGGTAAACGTGTCTTAACATATTGTACAGGTGGAATTCGTTGTGAGAAATTCTCTGGCTGGTTAAAACGTGAAGGTATTGGAGAAAACGTCGGACAACTTCACGGCGGTATCGCAACTTACGCTAAAGACGAAAATACAAAAGGTCAACTATGGGACGGTCAAATGTACGTATTTGATGAACGCCTAACAGTACCGATTAACCAAGTCGACCCAACAGTTATCGGTGTAGATCATTATGACGGCACACCATGTGAACGCTACGTCAACTGTGCGAACCCAGAGTGTAACGCACAAATTTTATGTAGCGAAGAAAACCAACACAATCATTTAGGCGCTTGCTCAATGAAATGTGCAGAGCACCCTAGAAACAGATATATTACGGTTCATAACATTCCACAAGAAGAAGTCGAAGAACGCCTTGAAGCAATGCGTAATAGTGACTTTGCTAAAACTGAAATGATCGGACCACGCGCATAATAAAAACACGTCACAATTGTGACGTGTTTTTTAGTATCTATAATACCCGTCCACTTTACCATGGACATATGATACTGCACGTAGTCCGACACCTTCGTCTGGATTTAATGCGTCGACCATCATTCCATCTCCAACATATACACCAACGTGTGCAAAGTCGTTAAAGAACACTAAGTCTCCTGGTTCAGGGTTTTCTACTCGTGTACCTTCTCTCACTTGATCATATGTTGTTCTAGAGATGTTAATCCCTTTAAATTCTCTTAAAAACTGCTGTGTAAACGCAGAACAATCAACTTCTGTATTAGAGTTCCCACCCCATACATATCGTTTCCCTACAGCTAGTTGTAACGCAAAATCCGCAGCGTCAGTATCAGGTTGTACAAAATGTTCATCTACAAACTTTCCATATGTATACGTTATAGAATCATTTTCCTCTTCTTCTTCAGAGAATGGTTGACTCGGCTGTAACATTAACGCATGCGCTTCGCTTGATAATACAAAGCACGCACATGCTGATAAAACAAAAGAAAGTATTAGCTTCTTCATATAATCCTCCTCTTCTAAAGAATAGAAGAACGAGCTTTCGCTCGTTCTTACTATTGTTCTACAACTACATATGCGCTAAACTCTTTAGTTTTCAACTCAAGTTGTCCAGATTTTTTATTAAATAATCCATTACCTTTGAATTGTTCACCAGAGTTAACATTTAACACATTAACTTTTTGTTTTGGTGACTCTAGAAGTACGACAAAGTTTGAATTTAACTGAGATACTTCTTCTGCGGCACCATTTGATTCACCGATAAGTTTTACTTTAAGTTGATCTGATAATCCATCTGATTCAAATCTTTCAAGAACAACATATACGTTGTCATAGCCTTTTAATTCGTTGAAGTTATCTACGTTAAACTTAACGCCATAACTACCTAAATCAAATGTTAATGATTTGTTCTTTTTAAGTTTTGAAAGTGTATTTAGTGCATTGCTATCTAACTCAACAGCTACACTGTTGTATTCAGAAAGATCAGCGACAACATCACTTCTACCATTTACGAATAATTCGTCATAGTTGTTTGGATCGAATGAAACAACTTCTCCTTCAAACTCTCCTTCGTCATCACCTGGCTCTGGTGCTGGTTCGTTTGGTAATTCGTGATGTCCTTCTTTTACATCATTTTCAGCAGGGTTTACAGTGTACTCATATGTCTTACTGTTACCAGCTGCGTCCGCAAAGTCGATTGTTAAGTGGTAAGCAGTATCGAACTTCTGACCGAAGTTGAACTTACCTTCTTTAGTGAATTGTCCGTTACCAGTTAACTCTTCTTCACCGTTGCTTAATTTCACTTTACCTTTAACAAATAAGTTCGGATCGTAGTCTAATCCATAAAGCTCTTTAAGTTTTGGTAATGCGTTGATGTAAAGATCGTCTACAGTGAGATCTAAGTTTCCATCGACAACTTTAGCTTCTGTAATTTCAGTCGCTTTACGTTTAACGAATAATGGACCATCGAATTCAGAATTTAATTGAGATTGTCCATCAATTGATAGAACATCTACTGTGTATACACCGTCATCAATTTTACCAGGTACACGTTTTTCATCTACGATATTGTACATATCACCTGTAATCGGTAATTGATTTTTTAATTCTGGTAAAAATAAGAAATCAATCGTACCTTCATACCCATCGTTATCTGGACCAGATTTAGGGTCGAGTAAGTTAAAGTATGAAACAAGCGCATAACTTTGTGGTTGACCAAACTCAAGGTCGAGTACAGTTTCATCTTGTACACCGTCATCGTTTGGTGAAATGTGTAAGTCTTGTAATTCAACTTTCTTAATGCTTTCGCCACCTGCATCGTCACCGATTAGAGCTGCAAATGGAACGCTGTAATCACCGTGGTCACTCTTCACGTGAATGTAACCTTGGACTTCTGTTCCGTCTGGTGTGTCTTCAGGAGCATCAATCGTAAATTCTACAGACGCATTGTCTGCTGTTGATACTGAAGTTTCGCTCGCTTTAAGGTTAATTCCAACATCTGATAACATTTCAATTTCGATGTTGTAGTTTACAGATGAACCGCTATTATTCTCGATGAATAATTCTTTAGTTTTTGATTCTCCACTTTGTATTTTTCCAAATGACATAGTACCACGTGTATGCTCATGAACTGTTCCGTCCATTTCTGTTTCATGATTCACTTTAAGTAGTGAGTCAGTCGTTGCAGCTCTATACGGCTGTACAAGTCCTGCACCTTGATCGAATACATCAAATGTAGATGTGTCGAGTAATTTCGCTGTGTTTGAAAGTGCAGATTTCACGTCAAATGGCGTGTAATCAGGGTTTAACTCTAAGATTAACGCTGCAATACCTGCAACATGTGGAGTCGCCATAGAGGTACCTGTGTACTCTGCGAATGCATATGTGTAATCCATATTTTCGTCGAATGCTTTAAACACTGGTACTGTAGATAAGATGTTTGTACCCGGTGCTGAAACATCCGGCTTAATGTCAAAGTTTGGTTTCGACGGACCTCTAGAAGATGAATCGTTCATTTTGTCTCCACCTGATACTTCATCTTTAAATGAGTTAAACGTCACTTTACCTTCTTTGTTTTTGTCGATTGCTTCTTTGAACTCTTTACCGTCAGTGTAACCAACATCTAATGTCGGTACGTAGTGGAATGATTTACCTAAGAATAATCCTGTTGGACCAGGTGCGCCGCTTCCACTTTCAGAGTTATAAATAATAACCCCTTTTGCACCTTGTTCTTTAGCGTTTTGAACTTTTTCAACAAATGGAATATCTCCACGTTGAATAAGTGCAACTTTATCTTTTACATCCAGTCCTTTAAAGTCTTCTACTTTACCAACATTTGGTACTGCAACTACTTCTTCAGTATCACTTAGTTGGTCTGCTGGATTTTCATTCATTGTGTATGTCATAAAGAGTACGTCTTTTAACTCTTTTTTATAGTCTCCAGATTCTAACGTAACATTTGCGTAGTATTTTAACTCTGGTAGTGTTGTATTACCTACACCGATACCAATCGCACCTGAAGCTGGACCACCAACTGTAGAACGGTTAGGTCCTGAGTTACCTGTCGCTGATACTGCAACTGTACCAAGTAACATAGCGTTGTTAACTGCAAATGAGTTTGCTTGCGCTTCATCTGCTGAGCTGTTACCGAGTGATAAGTTAATAACGTCCATGCCGTCTTTAACTGCGTCTTCAATACCACTTACAATCCAGTTCGTATATCCGCTACCATATGCTCCAAGCACGCGGTATGCATATAATTGAACGTTCGGTGCCACACCAACAACACCATGTTCGTTGTTACCTTGTGCTGCAATTGTTCCCGCTACGTGTGTACCGTGAGTTGTCCAGTACTCACTTCCGTTTCTTTCTTCTGGAACATTGTCTGGACGCTCTGCTGGATTAGTTTCATACGGATCATCTGCTGCACGTGGTGATTTGTACTCATTACCTTCTACGTAGTTACGTCCACCTTTATAAACATCTTTTAAGTCTGGGTGGTTATAGTCAATTCCAGTGTCGAGTACACCGACTTTTACGTCGCTACCTTTTTCACCGATTTCCCAAACCTTTTCGATTTCAAGGTGTTTTAAACCAGGTATTAGGTTAGATGAAACATCATCTTCACCTTTTGCTAGTTCAGCTGATTCTGGAGTATGTACTTTCGTAATTTCAGGATCTAAAGTTACAACAGTGTCTTTTTCAACAAATGCAACATCTTTAAGCTCTAAAAGCTTATCTAAATCTTTTGCATCAACTGTTAATGCCTCAGCATTTAAGACTACGTCGTATTTCTTCTTCTCCTTAACTTTTATCTTCTTAAACTTTCTTTCTTTTTGAACACGTAATCGCTCTTTTGCGATTTCGTTTTTAACCTTCTTTTCGTCTGCTGCTGTAAAGTTTTTGCCTTTCGCATTAGCGATACCTTTCGCTAACCCTACAGACGGCGTACGATAGTGGACAATTACATCTACTTGCCCTGTCTCTCCTTCTAAGTTTTCAGAGATTGTTGCTGGACCATTGATAAGTTCTAATTGTTCAGCAATTGCTCGCTGTTGTTCAAGTTGTTCTTTTGTTAGTTTAACATCGTGCTTTAAACCTTCTACTCTAAGCGTGCTGTCTAAATCAAAATCATTTTCAGCCGCATTAGCGAGTGGCGAGAACGAGGTTAAAACAATTAGAACGATCGAGAACAGTAAAAACAAACGTCTAAGTTGCTCTACCATATACAAACCTCCTAAAAATTTAAATATCAAATTCTGAAAATTTGATATTTACAGTTATGTTAACGCTTTAGTTAAATAAATGCAATATGATTTATAAAAATTATTTTAAAATCCGAAATAAAAAACGCACATCGAGTTGATGTGCGTTTTATATGAATGAAATTTTTATAATCCCATTTCTTCTTCGACTATTTGAGCAATTTTTTCTGCATAAGATTTCGCTTGTTCTTCTGTTTCTGCTTCTACCATTACACGTACAAGTGGCTCTGTTCCGGATGCACGAACTAAAATTCGTCCATTACCCGCCATTTCTTCTTCGACAGATTGTATGACTGATTTTACTTTTTCGTTATCAGTTACGTGATATTTGTCCTCGACTTTTACATTCACGAGTTCCTGTGGGAATTTCACCATTTCACCATGTAATTCACTTAGTGTCTTACCACTTTTCTTAATGATGTGTGCGAGTTGTACACCTGTTAATAAACCGTCACCTGTTGTATTATGGTCGAGCATAATAATATGACCAGATTGCTCTCCACCTAAGTTATAGTTGTGTGTTTTCATTTCTTCAACGACGTAACGATCTCCAACTTTTGTTTTGTCGCTTTTAATATTTAACTTTTCAAGTGCTTGATAAAACCCTAAGTTACTCATTACTGTACTTACGACCATGTCGTCATTTAAAAGACCATTTTCTTTTAAGTCCTTTGCTAAGATGTACATGATTTTATCTCCGTCGACGAGCTGTCCTTTTTCGTCAACCGCAATGATACGGTCGCCATCTCCATCGAACGCAAGACCAAAGTCAGCACCGAGTTCGACGACTTTTTCTTGTAATTTCTCTGGATGTGTTGAACCGAATCCAGCGTTAATGTTTGTACCATCTGGATTACAGCCAATCGTATCAACGTCCGCTTCTAAGTCACCGAATAAGTACGGAGCAAGTGAATACGTCGCACCATGTGCACCGTCAAGGACGATATGTTGATCGAGTAGATCTCCGTCAATTGTCGCTTTTAAATGACTTAAATATTTTTGACCACCTTCGAAAAAGTCTGTTATAAATCCAACATCGACACCTGTCGGACGTGGCAATTCAGCATCTTCTTCTAACATACTTTCAATTTTTGCTTCTGTCTCGTCATCGAGTTTAAATCCGTCGTTTTGGAAGAACTTAATACCGTTATCCTCCACTGGGTTATGTGATGCAGAAATCATCACACCGAGGTCCGCTTCCATATCTTTTGTTAAATATGCAACACCTGGTGTTGAAATAACCCCAAGGCGAATTACTTCTGCTCCGATTGATAATAATCCAGCAATGAGTGCAGATTCTAACATCTCTCCAGAAATACGTGTATCTCTTCCGATCAGAACGCGCGGTCTTTCTTCTTTACTATTTTCAAGTAAAACACTGCCTCCAACACGTCCAAGTTTAAATGCGAGTTCTGGTGTTAAAAACGCGTTTGCTACTCCTCTAACACCGTCTGTTCCAAAATATTTACCCATAATTAACTCCTATTTCTTACTTATTTTGACTTCAGCTTTTACGTTCGCTGGTTCAGTTTTTTGTATATTACTTGGTAGTGATAGTGATACATTAAAACTACCGGATTGATCGATATCTTCTAAATTAATTTCCGCTTCGACTCCGACGATTTCATCGAGCATATCTTGTGGTCCGTATATTGTTATCGTCTCATTTTCTAATGAGATACCATCGAGTTGGTATCCACTTTTTAAACTACCGACGACATTTAAATAGACCGGCACTTCTTTACTATTTTCTTTCACTTTAATATCTACTGCAACTTTCTGCGGCTCGATTACGACATCTAATTTGTTATAAACGCCGTCAAAGACACTCACTTCCGCACTTTCTCTAATCGCGTCAGTAATCTTCTCAGTGCCAGAAATCATTGCACGAACATACTGTATACGTGCCATATCATCTTCTCCACCTCTAACAGTGACGACTTCTGGGTCTGTCGTAATAGACTCGATTGTATAGTTAGATGATAAACGACTTTCATTTACTTCCGCCTGAACTTCAAATGTTTGTTCGACTAAGTTTTGAATCGATACCATAGTCTTTTTCGGTAAAACTGTTGCTGTGACGTCTTCAGGTATTCCTTCTACTTCATACGTCACTTCAAACTCACCAAGCTCATAATTTCGTAAATCTAATATGACGTTAAAGTTATCTGTCGCTTGAATTTGCTTTAACTTTGATGGTGTTCCTGAGAAGTTCACTTGGACTGTTTTTTGTGCCCCTGTCACGTAGTACTTTTCTTCATCGTACTTTAATTCAACAGGTACATTTTCAATCGTAATCGTATTATTACCACCACTTTGTCCAAACAGATTAAAATCTTCAAATATCTTATTGGCACTCGCAAACATGAATAACGCGAGTATCAGTGATACGAAAAGTATACCCGGTTTACTTTCTAGCAAATAGACCACCTCCGTCTTTCTTTACGGATGTCATTATCCAGTACTTCTTTAATTCTTCATCGAGTTCTTCTATCGAAATATTTTTTCTTAAACGGCTGTCAATAGTCGTAGAAACGTCACCAGTCTCTTCAGAAATGACGATTGTAAATGCATCTGTAACTTCTGAAATACCGACAGCTGCTCGGTGTCTAGTCCCAAGTTCTTTGCCGATTTTATTACTCTCTGATAGCGGTAGATAACTCCCTGCTGTAATGATTTTATCGTCTCGTACAATCATCGCACCGTCGTGGAGTGGCGTATTCGGTACGAAAACGTTAATTAGTAAGCCAGCAGTTAAATCTGCATTCATCGGCGTTCCTGTTTCGATATAGTCTTTTAATCCAGTTTCACGTTCAAACACAATTAAAGCCCCGATTCTACGTTTGGCCATATATTTCACAGCAGTAATCATTTCTTCACGATACTTCTCTAATTCGTCTTCACGATTTGTCGTCGACTTTTTAAAGATCTTTCCTCGTCCGAGTTGTTCTAACGCTCGTCTTACCTCAGGCTGGAATATTACAATTACTGCTAAGAATCCCCATTGAAGTACAAGGTCAAATATTTGTGTCGTCGTCGTCAGTTCAAGGAAGTTACTCACTGCTCGACCGATGATTATGAAAAATATACCTTTGATTAACTGGATTGCTTTTGTCCCTTTAATCACATTAATTAGTTGATAAAATACAAACCATACAATTAATAAGTCGACAATACTTGTAATTAAATGGAGTGTTGGTGTTTCTTCAAATAGTTTTCCTATAAGCATGTCGTTTCTTTTCCTCTCTAGATAATAGATTTGAATCGCTCGTCGAGTTCGTCTATTATCTCATTCAATGCATTGAATTCACGCGTGAATTCAATCGTTCCATATATATCAAGCGCAGACTTAACGTCCCCTTTCGCAAGAAGTGAATATGAATACAATACTTTATCGTACACATTAGTTTTGTGTGCTGTAATTAGTTCTAGTGTATCAAATTTTTTCTCATGATACAGGCAAATACCCTTCATATAACGTACGTCGTCCTCTTTATAAGTGATATTCACTTGACGAGATAGATATTCCATTCTATTGATAATTCTAAGTACTGTATAGTACTGCTTTTTATCGAAATAAATATTCGCCATTAAAAATAAGTTTTGAATCGATTCTAGTTGAAACTGATTCGTATATGACATTTCAACGAGTGCACGTTCTAAAACGTCGAGTGCTTCATCATAATCATTATTTTTAACATAGTAGCGACTGATCACATTCGTATAACGAATAAAATAATCGTTCACAGGCATTTTTAACAGTATATCTGCTGCATCGTCTAGATATCGTTTACATAACTTGTATTGAGATCGATTTAAATAATATTCTCCATATATTAAATAGATTCTCGCTAGATCTAACTTTTTAATATCTTCTTTTTCTTCATAGTGGTTGTCGATAAATTGTTCAATGACGTCAAATTCTTCATTTTGAATTTTATTTTCATAAAAAATTATCTCACGACTCATATCGATATCGCTGTATTGATAGTTCTTACTTTCAACCATCAAGTCATTCACATTTACACCAAGTCGTTCACTTAACTTAACAAGCACGTTATTCGATGGCTGAACCGATCCTTTTTCAATTAAACTTAAATACGTTCTCGATACGATGCCTTCAGACAATTCTTCTTGAGTCAGCTTTTGATTGTTCCTTAATTCTTTAATTCTATTACCAATCATATGTACACCTCACGTTTCACTCTTTTAGAGTATGAACGTTTTTATAACAAAATGCAACAATGTTTAATAAACGTTAAAAAAGCTAGTGCAATTGCACTAGCTTACTTTGTACGTTTACCGAATAAATATTCTGTTACGTGTACAGCTGTTTCTGCTGTTTTATTTTCCTCATCGAGTAAAGGATTCACTTCTACTAAATCCATTGAAGTGAGCTTGTTTGTTTTACTTAATTCTTCCATAAACATGATGACTTCAGAAGTAAAGAGTCCTCCTGGTACTTTAGTACCTGTACCTTTTACTTCCATCGGGTCAATTGAGTCTACGTCAAATGATAAATGTAAACCATCTGTATGCTCTAAATGCTTTAAAGTACGGTTTAAAATCTCATTTAAACCAAGTATTCTTACGTCACTCATAGAGAACGTTAAAATATTCTTTTCTTTAATTAGTTCTTTTTCTCCATCGTCTAAATCTCTAACTCCGATTAAGACGACGTTTTCAAATTTAAGTTTTGCATTAAAGCCGTTCACCGACGTTAACTTATCATTACCTACACCTAATAATTCTGCTAAAATCATACCGTGAATATTACCACTCGGAGATGTTTCTGCTGTATTTAAATCACCGTGTGCATCAAACCAAATGACGCCTAAGTTGTCATAGTGAGGTGCAATTCCTGATAAACTGCCAAGCGCAAGCGAGTGATCCCCACCGATAGTTAAAGGGAATTTATTGTTTTCTACACTTGATGATGTTGCTTTAGCGAGCGCTTCAGAGTAGTCTCTTACTTCATCTAAATTTTTAAGATCATCTGTTACTTTAATATTTTGTTTAGTAAAATTATGAGGATAGTTACCGATAATATTTCCAACATCAGTAACAGTATGTCCATTTTGTTCAAGCATTTCTACAATGCCCGCGATTCTTAAAGCATCTGGTCCAAAAGTCACTCCAGGTTTACCTTGCCCAAATGCTGTTGTTGCTCCAATTAAGTCAATCTCAAATGACATATTAAAACCCACCTTTATGTATTATATATATAGTTTATATGAGGTGAGATGGATAAACAATATGTAAATTAAAACGTTTTCATGTATATATTATGCATAAAAAAAGCACTAGCTATTGCTAGTGCTATTAGTGAGCCGTACAGGAATCGAACCTGTGACCCTCTGATTAAAAGTCAGATGCTCTACCGACTGAGCTAACGGCTCATACTGGCCTGAAAGGATTCGAACCTTTGCATGACGGAGCCAAAATCCGTTGCCTTACCGCTTGGCTACAGGCCAATATAATGGTGGAAGGGGGCAGATTCGAACTGCCGAACCCGAAGGAGCGGATTTACAGTCCGCCGCGTTTAGCCACTTCGCTACCCTTCCATAAAAAAATGGAGAATGGCGGGCTCGAACCACCGACCCCCTGCTTGTAAGGCAGGTGCTCTCCCAGCTGAGCTAATTCTCCAAGTTATAAAATTGTATAAAAAAGTGACCCCTACGGGACTCGAACCCGTGTTACCGCCGTGAAAGGGCGGTGTCTTAACCGCTTGACCAAGGGGCCATAAAAGCTCCGCAGGTAAGATTCGAACTTACGACCGATCGGTTAACAGCCGATAGCTCTACCACTGAGCTACTGCGGAATAATATAAAAATGAGTGCCTAGCGACGTCCTACTCTAGCACGGGTCAACCGAACTACCATCGGCGCTGGAGAGCTTAACTTCTGTGTTCGGCATGGGAACAGGTGTGGCCTCTCCGCCATCGTCACTAGACATACACTCAAAACCAAATAGAAGCA
>NZ_MBFG01000010.1:0-199 GCF_001696685.1 Nosocomiicoccus ampullae | reverse complement strand
ATCGGCGCTGGAGAGCTTAACTTCTGTGTTCGGCATGGGAACAGGTGTGGCCTCTCCGCCATCGTCACTAGACATACACTCAAAACCAAATAGAAGCATTACGTAGTTACACGCTTGAATCATATTGAATAAGTCATCGATGAATTAGTATTTGTCCGCTGAGTATGTCACCATACTTACACGCCAAACCTATCAACCA
>NZ_MBFG01000001.1:124048-337531 GCF_001696685.1 Nosocomiicoccus ampullae | reverse complement strand
CCCTAATATAAGTACTCTCATATAATCTCCTTATTTATAAAATAATTAAACCACATATTAATAAATTTAATCTTTTCATTATAAAGTCTTGGTTTTAACTCTTTTTTATGACACGCCATTGCAAGCTCTGTAATCTGTTTTGAAAGTTTTAACTGTGTAGAATCGTTAAAGTATCGATCAGTCGGCAATGACTCTATAAATGATGCAAGGGCATCTGCTTCTAATAGAAATGGTTGGATCTCATCATCAAAATGATACTCATACCCATCTTGTGCGAATCTGTATTTACGTTTTACGTCATCAATATATTTTAAAAGACACTCTTTAGTGTACGGTCTATTCAACGTTATCACCCTTTAAAACATTAGATTTATGTATGTATATTATTGTATAATAACTAAACATGAATGAATATAGCCAAGGAATGATCTAATGTGAAATACCCTGCTGGTATTCAAAAAAGTAATGTTACTAGTAATTCAAGGAAGAAAAAAGTACAATATGGACATCGTGGGATGACTCTTGAAAAAGATATTGACACGACAAATAAGTATTATTTAAATACGAATCGCGCAATTATTCATAAAAAACCGACGCCGATTACTGTTGTAAATGTCGATTACCCATCGAGACAAAAAGCTAAAATTACAGAAGCATATTACAAAACTCCATCTACAAGTGACTATAACGGTATTTATAGAGGGAAATATATCGACTTTGAAGTAAAAGAAACACGAAACGAAACTCGCTTCCCTTTTATTAATATCCATGAACATCAAGTTGAACATATGAGAAAATGTCACGAGCACGGTGGCATTGTTTTTATTATTATGAGATTTCATGCACACGACGAAGTGTTTTTATATCCGATTGAGAAGTTTTTAATCCACTGGGACAATTACAAACTTAAGAACGGTAGAAAATCCATTCGTTATGAGGACGTAAAACGTGACAGTCATATTATTACAGAAAAATTTAACCCGCGCTTTGATTATCTTCAAGTGGTAGATGAATTATATTTTGGAATGAGGTAGCAGAATGAAAGATCCTTTATCTAGAAATAAAAGGAATAAAATGAATAAGAAAACATTGTGGAAACGAATTGCACTAATCTTTATGATGGCAGCTGTTTCTATCTTTGTTTTAGGGATAGTCGTATTTGCTTATTTTGCATCGACTGCGCCAGCATTTAGTGTTGAAAAGCTAAAAGACCCTATCCCTTCAAGAGTATTTGACCGTAACGATGAACTCGTTACAACAATTTATCAAGGTATTGAACGTGAATATATCGATATTACCGATACACCAGAACTTGTTACGGATGCAGTCCTTGCGGTTGAGGATAATAGATTCTATGAACATGGAGCGATTGACTTCAAACGTCTTGGCGGTGCTGTTATTAGTAACATAACAGGTGGATTTGGTTCTCAAGGTGCGTCGACGATTACTCAACAAGTTGTAAAACGTGCGTTTTTAACTGAAGAAAAAACGATTAAACGTAAAGCTCAAGAAGCATATTTATCGTACCGACTCGAGCAAGAATATGCGAAAGACGATATTTTAGAAATGTATTTAAATAAAATATATTATTCAGATGGTATTTACGGTGTAAGAACAGCAAGTTTATATTATTTCGATAAAGAACTCGATGACTTAAACTTAAAAGAAGCGGCTTATTTAGCTGGATTACCAAACTTACCAAACGTTTATAACTTATATGTAGACGCTGAAGCAGGTAATAAACGTGCGAACCAAGTACTCGCGCTTATGTTACACCACGGACGTATTACTGAAGATGAGTATAACGAAGGAGTAAATACTGACTTAACAACAAATTTAGTTGCAAGATCTGATGAAGAACGTTCTTCAACTGAACCGAAAGACCCACAATATGCATCATATATAAACGTCGTGAAGCAACAACTTGAACAATCAGATGAGTTTAAAAATATAGATATTTCAGAGCTACTCTCGTCTGGTATAGATATTTACACAAATATGGATGCAAATATTCAGCGTACGTTACAAAACACTGTAAACGATAAAGACTTTTTCTATGGTGATAAATTTAAAAGCGATGATTTTAATATCGCATCTTCAATTATAGATACACAGTCAGGTGCATTAATTGCGATTAGTGGTGGTCGAGATTATCAGGAAGTCGTTAAAGAAAACTTAGCAATCACTCAGCATAATACAGGTTCTACAATGAAACCGATTCTTTCATATGCACCAGCAATTGAAAATATGGAAGTGCCGACGAACTATACGATTCAAGATGAATACGAATATAGCCCAAAACATTTTGAAGGTAAAATTTATAACTATGATAATCAAGGTCATGGTACTGTCACGATACGTGATGCACTGCGTAAAAGTTATAACATACCAGCCGTTAAACTTTTTGAAGAAGTTCGTGAAGAATCAGGAGATAATGTACCTGAACAGTTCGCAAAAGATTTAGGGTTAGATTATTCAAAAAAATCTGATGGTAATTATACGTTATCATTTAACGATGTTCTCGGAGGTAACGAATCTAGATTTAGCCCACTTCAAATGGCGCAAGCGTATGCCGCATTTGGTAACGGTGGTACATTCAATGAAGCGGGAGCCGTTCGTTATATTATAAATTCTGAAAACGAGCAAGTTGATATGGAATATGAAAGCCACGAAGCAATGAAAGACTCTACTGCGTATATGATCACTGATATGTTAAAAGGTACGTTTCAGCCATATGGAAGTGCGGATTATATTAATATGAATGGTTTAAATATCGCGGGTAAAACAGGAACGACGTCATATTCAGAAAGTATGTTAGCTGAATATAATTTACCTTCAAACGCTGCAAAAGATGCGTGGATCGTCGGATATACTCCGGAATATACGATGAGTGTGTGGACAGGATTTACAAGTACTAAAAAAGACGGTGCGACGTCATTTGTCGGAACACAAGAACATATCACACCACAGTGGTTCTTCCAAAATATTATGACACAAATTAGCACGTATAACGGTCAAGACTTCACGATGCCAGAAAGTGTGACTTGGGTGGGTGGTCAAGAATTAGGTGTAGTAAATAGTTCTTTCCAATTTAACCCAAATCGAATTAGACGATACTATTACGAAGCACCTGAGGAAGAAACTGAGGTTGAAGAGGATAATACTGATGAAGAAGTTATCGATGAAACTGAGCCAGAAGAGCCTGTAGAGACACCAGAAAATGGTGATGATGGCAGTACGGATAATTCAGATACTACAAACCCAGACACCGATAGCGGTGAGTAAAATTTAATACAAATAAAAAAGCAAAGTAATTTAGAAATTACTTTGCTTTTTGTTTTAATAAATTTCTCTCTCTTTTTTGTCCTTCTCGGCACATGTACAAAAGTGGACATTCAAAACATTTAGGATTTCTCGCTAAACAATGATAACGTCCAAAGAAGATAAGTTGATGGTGCGCTTTACTCCATCTATTTTCTGGGATTTTTCTCATCAATGTTTCTTCGACTTGGTTTACATTATCTTTCCAACGTGCGATTCCTAGTCGTTTTGAAACGCGTTCAACGTGTGTATCGACAGCGATTCTTGGAGTGTCAAACGCGACACTTAATACGACGTTAGCTGTCTTTCGACCGACTCCTGCGAGTGTTATGAGTTCTTCGTAAGTCGTCGGTACTTCTCCATTAAATTTATCGATTAAATCTCTACATAACTTTTGTATGTTTTTTGCTTTCGTACGGTATAGTCCAATTGATTTGATATCGTTCTCTAGTTCTTCTAGTGGAACGCTTAAATAGTCTTCAGGTGTCTTATATTTTTGAAATAACGTATCTGTCACTTTATTTACAGATACGTCTGTTGCTTGAGCAGATAATAATACTGCAATTGTCAGTTCAAAATCATTTGTATAATTTAGCTCTGCTTCCGCATCTGGAAACATCTCATGGATAATATCGAGTGCTTCCATCGTCTTTACTTTACTCAGCACGACTAAATATCTCCTTTTAACCAATTTTTAAACGGAATAACCGGTTCATTGTTTGATTCTTTTTTTATACTATTCAGTATTTTTTCGACATAACTTAATGATGTAATATCATTTTTATAGGCAATATCAACGCCTTCCTTGATTTGATCTACAGAATATCCATCATCTCTTAACCACGCCGTCATACGTTCATACTCACTCGGCCCGAGCGTTCGTCCATATAGCTTTTCAATATATTGAAATAGATCACTCACATCATTTTTTGTATAAGTATGGGTAGCTTTATTTGTTATGATATTTTCAAGTTTTTTATACAGCGGATTAAAATCGTAACTTTCTACGTGTTTTCCACTAACCACTTTATTATTAATTCCAATAAATTGATTAGCAATTAAATGTTGTATTAACTTTGATAGTTCTTCACGAGTAAAAGTTGAACCGTCAATAATATCATCAAATGTAACTTCTGTTAGACCGTCATTACTATAACTCATTAGACGGATTAAAAGCATCGTCATCTTTTCATCGAGCCCAATAGTTGCATAGTGATCGATTAAAATTTTATTGACAGGAATATTTATATATTTAATATATTCATCCATCCTACTCTCTCCTAGTCGCTAACAATAAAGAGATATTAGCAACTAATATCTCTTTAGATCGATTATTTGTTTAAATATTTGTTAACAAAAGTTTGAATACGTTCTATCGCTTCAGAAAACTTTTCTTCACTTAATGCATAACTGAAACGTAAGTTTGACGGTATACCAAATGCAGATCCTGGTACGAGTGCTACGTACTGTTCTTTCAGTAGCTGTTCAGTGAACTGATCAACACTTTCGAAATTACATTTTTCAACGAGTTCACTCACATCAGGGAATAAGTAAAACGCTCCATTTGGTTTTGCACATTTTATATACGGAAGCTTTTGAAGTTGACTATATGCGTGATCTCTTCTTTTCTTAAATGTTTCATTATATTCTTTTAAGTATGAATTATCTAACTCATAAGCTTTTAATGCTGCGTACTGCGCAGGTGTTGTAACGTTTGAGACAGATTGACTTTGAAGTTTAGACATCGCTTTGATTAATTCTTTGTCACCACAAGCAAAGCCGATTCTCCATCCCGTCATTGCATATGATTTACTGACACCATTAACGACAATTGTATTTTGTTTCATCTTTTCACTCATTTGAGCGATTGAGTAATGCGCGCCTTCATAAACGAGCACTTCGTAGATTTCATCTGAAACGATAATAATATCTGTTTCATCTAAGTAATCTGCAAGTCGTTGAAGCTCTTCTTTACTATAAACTGCACCAGTAGGATTGTTCGGTGAATTTAATACGAGTGCTTTTGTTTTATCAGTCACGTACTGATCTAATATTTCAGGTGTAAGTTTATAGTCTGTTTCACTTGTCGTTTCAGCAATTACCGGTACACCTTCAGCAAATTTTACTTGGTCACCATAAGATACCCAGTACGGAGAAGGAATAATTACCTCATCTCCTCTGTTTAAAATCGCAAAGAATATATTAAATAAAACTTGCTTTGCACCTGCACCGACAAAAATTTCATCGACTGAGTAATCCAAGTTATTGTCACGTTTCATTTTGTCTTTTATTGCTTCACGTAGTGGTAAAATACCAGGTGTTGCAGAGTATTTTGTGTGTCCATTTAACGCTGCTTCATGTGCTACTTCTATTACTTCTTTTGGAGTGTTAAAATCTGGTTCGCCGACAGATAAACTGATGACGTCATTTCCTTCTTCTTTTAGGCGACGGCCTAAATTTGTTATCGCAATTGTCGGACTAGGCTGTAAGAGGTCCATTCTATTTGAAATTTGCACTGTGTTTCCTCCTAAAAATCATATTAATATAATTATAATCTAGATAACATCTCAATGAAAGCGGTCCTATCACCGTGTATAATACTTTTTTCATTAAAGTACTTTAAAAATGCATTGCGATACGGTTTCTCGAGCAACCGCTCATCAAATAACACGACACGGCCACGGTCAGATTCATCTCTTTTAATGCGCCCAACAATTTGTCTAAACATAAATACTGCATCAGGCAGGTCGTGTTTATAAAAATGTCTAAAGCCTTTACCTGCTGGTACTGGGAAAGGTAACTTCGTTAAAAAGATTGTACGATCGTTTAGATTTTCCAAATTAATTCCTTCAGTAAAACTTTCAGTCGCGAGCAAAATACAATTTTGAAGCTGATTATACTGAAGTAATAATTTACTAGGTGTATCGTTTTTATTTTGTTTGATAATAGGAATATCAAACAATTCACTGTCCAGTAAAAATTGATAGACTTCGTTTAGCAATTTATAATTTGTAAATAAAACGATTACTTTATCTTCTTTAATTGAATGATAAGTCGATAAATAATCGACTAAATCTTCAATATATGAATCTCTATCATTTAGGTCGTGAATATCGTTCGGTATAAATAGTTCTACGTCTTTAAACAAATTATCATTAGCAATAATTTTTGTATCAAATTCATCTAAAAACCACGGTTCTAGATGTTTAAATGATCCATTAACTTCTAATGTACCAGAAATTAAAACTTGTCCGTGGAGCCCTTTTAAATGATGAAATAGACGGTCTTTACTATTATTGTTAACGAGTAACGCTGTTTTTTGATAATTATTGTCTTGATGGATAGTATAATTATCTAACGTTAAACTCTTTTGCATATCTTTTAATTTAAACTGGAAATGCTTTAAATAATTATAAAGAGATTCATAATTGTTCGTGTCGACAATCGATTTTAGAACGAAATCGATTAAGTAATTTGAGTGATTTAATTGTTGAATTGCTCGTTTTATTTCCTCGATACGTAATGATGAAAATACATCATCGATTGTTTTATTTAAATCTGTAAGCATACGTACAAGAAAGTCTTTTGCTCGAATATCATTATGTTCAAGATATTCTTTTAACATTTTATCTTTATTGTTTATACCGATTTGAGATAGTAAAAATTTAAGGTCCATATATTTATATTCTGTGATAGACTGACGCTCTACAGTATTTAACACTTGGTGTGCTTCATCGACAATTAAATACTTATTATCGAGTTCTGATAAGCACTCTTCAATAAAGTAATGATTTGTAATGCAAATACGGCTATTTTTTGCATGTTCCACTGCTCTATTATAAAAATAATTGTCATTAGAATTGATTTGAAAATGTGCAGTGTCATAGTAAAGTCGTTCTGGTCCTTTTAATGAAATCTCACCAAAATCACCGGTCATCGTCTCTGTTAACCAAACGAGCAATTTCATTTTTAACATGACAATTTCATAGTTATCATCTTTAAAACTTAAGAGCTTTAAAATGGTATCTATGTCGACGTAATTTGTTTTTCCTTTTAACATAGATACTGGTAATTCATTTAATTTAGACGACTCCAGAAGACGAATTAAACTTTGATAATACATTTGATCTTGTAAAATCTTCTTACTTGTAGAAATCAATACATGCTGATTTGTCTCATTTGTATATACGATACTCGCGATTAGTATTGCTTCTGTTTTACCTAGTCCCGTATAAGCTTCTAGAGCAATATTTTTATTTTCTTTTAGTGCACTATAAATCGTATATATTAAATCGAGTTGATCTTGGCGATGCTTAAAGTTATTTTGATCTATAAAATTTTTATACAAGTCCTCTATTGTGATTTTGTGATTTGATTCAAAGTTAAATTTTGGATGTTGTATAGATAGTGACTGCACTGTATAATCCGCGTCTCTATGATTATTTTCACTTAGAGAAGCAAATAAAAGATCACTGACATTTGTTTCGAGATATTTTGAAATGTTATATAGACGTATTATCGTCTCTTTGTCGAGTTGATTAATTCGCTCTAAAATTTTAATAAATAGTTTTGCTGTTGCAAGTGCATCATCATAGGCACGATGTGCATGTTTTAAAGATAAATTAAGAGTCTCAGACAACATACCAAGTTGATAAGAGTTGAGTGTAGGGAAAAATATTTTAGATAAATCGACTGTATCGAGTGTTAAGTGTGGTTGAAAATGAATACCTGTATTTTGGAATGCGACTTTTAAAAAATTAAGATCGAATTCAATATTATGTGCGATGAAACAACAGTTCTCTAGTAATTCGTATACTTCATTTGAAATATCGTTAAACTTCGGTGCTCCTTTAATATCCTCTAATGTAATAGAAGTTAATTCTGTTACAAAAGCTGGTATATCAGAAGCATCCGACAATAAAGTACTATATGAATTGATTACTTCGTTATTTTTTACAAATACAATGCTTAACTCGATGATATGATCTTTTAATGGATCATTACCTGTTGTTTCTAAATCCACAACAGCAAAACAACTGTCTAACATACTAAATCCCTACTCTTCTATATCTGCACTCAAAACTGATTTAATTTGACCGTCTCGGTCGATTACTTTCAGTATACCAAAATCATCTATATCTATCGCTGTAGCCTCATACTGTTCTGAAGGTGTTGTGATGATAATTTCTTTACCTAATACGGTTGAATAACTGACATACGTATCTCTAATCATACTAAAATCATTTTTTAAAAATAAATCATAATACTTTTCTATATTTTGAAAGAGTGTTTTTACAAATGCTCCAACATCTATCTCTTCATCAGCAAAAGTTTCTAATGCAGCTTTCTTACCTACTTCAGATGGTGAATTGAAAATATTTACACCAATACCACAAACGATAGTATCAAATTGACCGTCTGGGATCATCTCTGTTAAAAAACCACAAAGTTTTTTGCCTTCTACGTATATATCGTTCGGCCATTTTATACCAATCGGACGATTTATAAAGCGTTCAATTGTTTTTGTAATAGCGAGAGCAATAAATAAATTAAACTGCATAAGTTTGTCTCGATTTACATTTGGGCGAACGACAAACGTGCTATAAAATCCACAATTATCTGGTGATTCAAATTCTCTTTTAAATCTACCGACACCTTGTGTTTGATGTAGAGACGACACGACAAAAGAATTTTCAATTTCAAATAGTTTCTCTTTAGCTATTGTTTGTGTCGATGTCACGACATCTTCAAAAATGATATATTTAAAATATTTACTATTCTCTGCTGATTGTAAAACTGACTGTTTAATGATATTCATTGTGCACCCACTCTATAATTGCGTCAAAATCGTTTGGTAATGTTTCGAACAATATTTGGCGTTCAATTTCATCTAATAACTCTTTTAGCCATGGTCCACCACGTTTATTTAAAGAATTCATTAAATCGTTACCGTTCACTGCAAGGTCTTTTTTACTTTGAATTGTTAATGATTCTTTCTTTTGAATTGCTTCTAATAGGTCATCTTCCATATTTATATTTAATGCAGAGTTATCACTTAAGATTTTTAACATATTTTTTAACAACATTGTGTCGTATTTATAGGCAACAATGACTGTTTCTAATTTGTTTTTTAAGTCATCGTATAATTGAATTGAAGTGTTTATATACTTTTTGTCTTCATTCGATAGTTTTAATTCATTTTTAAATGAGACACTATCATTGAATAATAACTGTATAATAATCTCATTATTTAATGTATGTACTACAGACTTTTTTAAATCATCTTTACCCACACGATTAAAAAATGGAATGTATTTATACATATCGCTTTCTATTAGTAATCTTTTAGACGCTTCTATATTTATACCCTTATATAGCTTTTTCAATTCTTGCACAATACGTTCTACCGATATATGTTGAACGTTAGAAACTAACTTTTTAATCGCATTATATGAATCTTCATTTAAATCAAATTGTAGTTGAGACATAAAGCGTAATGCACGTAACATTCTAAGTGCGTCTTCATTAAATCGTTCGTCTGGATTACCGACGGTGATAATTTCTTTATCCTCTATTGCGGATTGTCCGTCATAAGGGTCATACAGCTTAAAATGTTTGTCCATTGCGATTGCATTCATCGTAAAATCACGTCTTGCGAGATCTTCTTTTAACGATGTTGTAAATTCAACACTGTCCGGACGTCTAAAGTCTGAATACGTCGTTTCAGTACGGTACGTCGTCACTTCATAAGGTGTTTTGTTAATAACGACTACAATAGTCCCATGCTCAATACCAACATCTATCGTATGTTTAAATAATGCTTCAATTTGTTTCGGTAGCGCATTTGTCGTGATATCGATATCACCGACTGATTTACCCATACAATAGTCTCTAACTGATCCTCCAACATAATATGCTTCAAATCCGTTAGATTCTAATGTATCTAGAATAAATTGTCCTTCTTTAAATGCGTTCTTATTTGTCATCGTTATTGTCCTTAATAATCGATCTGTATAAGTCTTCATATTGAGCGACGATTTCTTTTTCTGAGAAACGACTTCTGACGTCTGTAATCATCGCTTCTCTCATCTCGTTATATAACGCTTCGTTTGTCATAAGCTCTACTGCATATTGAGCTGCATTTTCTTTATCCATCGGATCAACGATAAATCCTGTTTTTTCATGTTGAATCACTTCAACAATTCCTCCCGCATTTGAACCAATTGGAACACAGCCACAGTTCATAGCTTCAAGAAGTGCAAGACCAAAACTTTCTTTTAAACTCAGTAACATAAATAAGTCACTCATCTTATAAAATGACGTCATATCTGATTGTCGTCCGACGAGATGTACGTTATCACCAACTCCTAGTTCATGTGCCAAGTCATATACAACACTCATTTCTGGCCCATCCCCAACTAACACAAGATCACTTTTAACTGATTCTCTAACTAATTTAAAAGCTTCTACAATTGTCGTTATGTTTTTAATTTTTCTAAAGTTGGATGAATGAACAATGACTTTAGAATCTTCATCAATACCAAGCTGCTGTTTCATACGACTTCTAACTACTTTAATATTGTCACGATTAAATCGTTTTTCATCGACAAAGTTATAAATTGTTTTAATCTCTTTATTAGGTTGAATCATTTCTTCTGTTTGCTTTTTTAAACTATAAGACACAGCCGTTGTAATATCAGATTTCTCGATACCAAAGCGAATTGCAGGCTCTAAACTTCTATCATGACCTAGTACTGTAATATCTGTACCGTGAAGTGTTGTTATAATACCTACGTCACGTTTTGACATTTGATTTGCTAAAATACCTGCAACCGCATGAGGAATTGCATAATGCATATGTATACAATCTAATTGATGTACATCGATGACTTCAGCAATTTTCGACGCGAGTGTAATATCATATGGTCTATATTTAAAAACGTTATAATCATTAATTTCTACTGTATGGACATAAATGTTTGAGTAGTTTCCTGCGAGACGAAATGGAACACTTGATGATATAAAATGGATTTCATGACCGAGTTTCGCCATCTCAATTGCGAGTTCAGTCGCAACAATTCCACTTCCACCAACACTTGGATAACATGTTACTCCTATTTTCATTTAAATCCTCCTAACATACGTATTCTTTATAAGTATAATAAAGAATAGTTCTATTGTGAATTAAAAAAACTACTCAATAAATATTGAGTAGTTTAGTTATTACGTGCTATGAGTATTAAACGAACGAGCTCTGCGATAGCAGTTGCTGTTGCTGCTACGTATGTCATTGCTGCTGCACTTAATACTTTTTTAGCATGTCTGTATTCTTTTTCGTTAACGATATTTAAACGTTCTATTTGTTTCATCGCTCGATTTGATGCGTCGAACTCAACAGGTAATGTGACGATTTGGAATAATACAGCGAATGCAAATAGTCCAATACCACCCCATAATAGGTAAGTTCCAAGAGTCGGACCAGATGATTGCATACCAGCTGTTAAAACGATACCTGCCATAATCAAGAAGAAAGCAAAGTTACTTCCGAATTGTGCAAGAGGGAAAATCGCGGCTCTTAAATTTAAAAATTTGTAGCCAGTTGCGTGTTGAATCGCGTGCCCTACTTCGTGTGCTGCAACTGCTGTACCAGCAACTGATGGTTTGTCATAGTTATCTGGTGATAATACGACTACTTTTTTCCCTGGATCGTAGTGGTCTGTTAAATGGCCTTTGCCTCTTAGTACTTCTACGTCATAAATACCATTTTCTCTTAAAATTAACTCCGCAACTTCCTTACCAGTTAAACCACTCGTCGAACGTACTCTACTATACTTTCTAAACGTAGACGTAACATTCATTTGAGCGAGCATAGGTACGATTAATAGAATTGCGAAATAGATAATATACATTAACATAAAACAACTCTCCTATTCTCACTTTACATCATACTTTAATTATTAATTTAAAGTCAACGCATACGATTTATTGGAACTAACGTTTTAAGTAATATTAAAACGATAACCGTTAACCAAAACGATAAATAACCAATATGATCACTAAAGCGGTCTAATGACCCGTATTTTGGGTATTGCATATATACATAATCAATCACATCGTTGTGGAATAGCCAAAATGCTGTTACATAAAAATGCCACGGTTTTATCTCTAAATGTGGTAAAAATAAAAATGCTTGAAGTGCCATAATGCTATGAGAAAAAATAAGCATGACACCGACAGGTGTTATCATATTTATCTCTATAAAATATAAAAAGTTCATAATTACAGCCCAAACACCGTATTTGATTAATGTCGTAAAAGCTAATGCGTCGATGAGACCATATTTTTTATTAAATAAAATCGCTAGTATGACGATACATAAGAATAAAGTTGCAGTTGGACTATCAGGAACAAATGGATAAAAATACCATTCAGTAACGGATAACTGCCCTCGGTACCAGTAGTAACCATAAATGGTACCTAAAAAGTTAGATATAAATAACAAAATTAAAAATATTCTATTATACATTAATTGATAAAGATAATGAATCATATATTCACCTATAAAAATACCCTCAATGCGTGCTTGCATCGAGGGTACGATTTAATTATTTTTCACCAGTGTTTTCAGCGTTCTTTTTATCTGTAAGTTCAAGGTTTGCTATGAATTTAGAGATTTCGTCAATCTCTTCTTCTGTTAACGAATCTTTAAATGGTGGCATTGTTTCAGCACCATTTTCTACGAAAGCTTTAACAGTTGCTTCATCCAGCTCAGGAGTTACTAAGTCTGGACCAGATGCTCCTGTTAATTCTCCTCCGTGACAACTTGTACAGTTCGTTCTAATTAATTCATTGAATACTGGATCTTCTGCATCTAAGTTAGAGAACACAATTTTACCTTGTTCAGATTGTTGCTCCCAATCGTGATATGCAACTGATTCCCATGTTGCATAGAAAATAATCGCTACAGAAACTACCATTAAGCTTGTTGCTACTGGACGTTTTTTCCAGTTTCTATGTTTAGAGTTATCTAACCAAGGCATTAATAGTAATGCACCCATTGCTAGACCAGGAATAATAATCGCACCAACTACGTTAAATGGACCTGATGCATATGTGTATTTTAGAATCTGGTATAAGAATAAGAAATACCAGTCAGGTAACGGAATGTAACCTGTGTCAGTTGCATCAGCCATTCTTTCAAGAGGTGCCGGGTCAGCAACGATTAAGCATAGGAAACCGACTAAGAATACCGCGCCCGTTAACCACTCTTTTAATAAGAAGTCGGGATAGAATTCTTCTGTTCTACCAGGGAATTCTGAGTAGTCGCGATTTAATTTCGGCTTTTCGTAGCTTTGAACTCGTGAGTCTCCAACAAATTTAAGACCTTTACCGCGCTTCATTGATTTCTACCTCCCCTTAAATTAGGTCCTATAGTGGACCTGAAATTCCTTGTCTACGTATTAGGATAAAGTGTATCCCCATTAATACAAATAATGCCGCAGGTAGGAAGAATACGTGAATCGCAAAGAATCTTGTTAATGTTTGTGCTCCTACAATTTCAGCATCTCCTGCGAGTAATGTTTTAATCCATTCACCGATAAATGGAACTGATTCAGCAATATCTAAACCAACGTTAGTTGCGAATAATGCTTTCATATCCCATGGTAGTAAGTATCCTGTGAATGCTAATCCAAGCATAACCATGAAGAGTAGAACACCTACAACCCAGTTTAACTCACGTGGAGATTTATAAGCACCTGTAAAGAATACTCTTAGCGTATGTAAGAACATCATTACAACTACTAAACTTGCACCCCAGTGGTGCATACCGCGAACGATCATACCAGCCGCAACATCGTTCTGTAAGTAATATACAGAATTCCAAGCGTTAACGATGTCTGGTACGTAATACATTGTTAAAAACATACCGGATAGAACCTGAATTACTGTAATGAAGAAAGTTAATCCACCAAAACAGTAGACGAATGCTGAGAAGTGATAGGCAGGGTTAACGTGCTCAGGCACTTCGTGATCAGCGACGTCTCTCCATATCGGAGTGATATCAATTCTATCATCAATCCAATCGTAGATACGATTTAGCATAAAATCCCTCCTATTTTACTCAAACAAGCGTGTTCTCTTTTTTCTTACCAATTGTGATGTACCCATCTTTTTCTCCAACCTCGAACTCATCTAATGGTCCACGTGGAGGTGTTCCTGGTACGTTGTTACCATCTTTAGTGTACAGTCCGTTATGACAAGGACAGAAGAACATATCTGGGTTACCATCGTCTCCAGCCCACGTTACTGTACAACCTAAGTGTTTACACACTGGTGATAAACCGATGAGCTTATTACCATCTTTGTAGACCCATGCGAAGTTTGTAACTTCACTTTCGTACCAAGCATCTTGTTGAGTAAATGTGAAATCAACCTTTTGAGGTTCTTCTGTTATTTCACTTACTTTAACGCTCGTAACGATTTCGTCACCTTCAGCATCTGTCTGGAATAATGGATCTAAAGCGAATCTACCCATTGGTAGAATCATTCCGGCTGCCATAAAAGAACCGACACCCATTAATGAATAGTTTAGAAATTGGCGTCGAGTAACTTTATTTGACATTCCATTTCCCCCCTCAAACTTACAAACTTTTCTATATTAATAACTAAGACATATTAAGTTTATCCTATTAAATAAGCACGGTCAATAAGTCTTTTCATATTTTAGACAAACTTTTATTGATTCCAAAATTGAATAATTTGTTTTAATACATTTGTCATCTCATCTTTTACTAGAGATTGCATCACATCAGGCTCCATTGTTTCTAAAGGAATGCTATTTAGCTTAATGAGTTCTAAGTCGTTGATATCACGTGGATTCACAGTTAATACAACGACGTGTTTAAAGCCAAATTCCTTTAATTGAGCACCATAATCTGAGACGTGTGACACGTCGTTGTTAATTACAGAAAATAAGGGTGTGATAAGTAATCGACCTTTTAGTTGTTTCTCTAGCAAATAAATTACGTGTTGCATGAGTTCAATGTTATTTGCGTTCTCTTGTCTTCTATTTGTAATATCAATATCTATGACAGGTATAATCGCAGTGTCTACAAATTCAATTTCATCTTGTATAAGAGATAAGTCTTGATAATTATATAGCATTAAAATCCCTCTTTAATAATTATATTCTAAAAATGATCGATATCATCTTGTATACGTTCTAACTCTAACTGCCATTCTGGATTTGATGGTTCCAGTGCAATCAACTGTTGTAAGATATCTACTCGTCGTTCATCTCTAATTTCGCTTAGATAAGAATAATAATCTGATAAAAATTCAACGTTATCTTTTAAAAACTTAGCAGCTTCTTCAAAATATTGCATTGCATTTTCATCATTTTCATTTCGCGCTTCAATCGTTCCAAGTAAATGAAGTGCTTCAGGTGATAATTCTTTAATATCTAAATGTTTTATATAATCGTTAATTTCATCAGTCGTATCGGACTCTAATATACTTTGGAATAATTTTAATAGTGCATCTTCATACTCAATATCTAATTCAGTTGCACGCTTAAAATAACCTTTAGCATCTTCTAAAGAACCGAGCTTTAAGCTTAAACGACCGAGATGGTAAAACATTAACGGATTTAGATCATCGATGACGACGTAATCTTTTAATAGATCAGTCGCACCTTCAAAATCGTACTCTTTTTCTTTAATCTTCATAAGTAAAATATATGCGTTCGTATAGTACGGTTCATTTTTTATAACGTTATCTAACATTTTCTCAGCTTCATTATATTGTTCTAGCTGGAAGTGAACGAGACCTTTTAAGAAATAGTCATCATTTTCTAGTTCATGGTCCTCTACTTCATTGAAATAACTTAATGCCATTTCTGACTCCATTAAATTACTATAAATGTTAGCAAGTCTTAAATTAATGTTAATATTGTTGATACGGTCAACTGTCTTTAACGTGTTTTTATAGTAATAAATTGCTTCTGTTAAATTACCTTCATAATAATATAATTCAGCAATTGCAAAATCTATAATTGCGTCATTACTTAAAGAACGAGCTTTCATTAAATGCTTTAATGCGACATCGTTTAAATGCATTTGTTGAAATACTTCTGCTTTTAAAAATAACACAGTCGGTGTTTCTTTTGCCTCATTTAAGAGAAGTAAGGCATTATCTATGTCTCCATTTGTAATATAAATATCAATGAGATAGGAAAGTATATTGTCGTCGTGTTCATTAGACTCATATAGATATTTAAAAATTGTTAGTGCATAATTTTTTTCACCAATTGAATCTAATAAATCTCCTAAGACAAAAAGAAGCTCTTCATCTTCTTCTTCTGTATAGTCAGTTAGATGATTAATAACCGCTTCAATCGTCGCTTGATTATACGTTCCTGTTTTTAACTCATCAATTGCCTTCGTAATTGTATTATTCATAGTCCACCTCTATTTCCAGTGATTCAATATCTTTTAATATATTTGGGTACGACACGTTTAAATGAGTCGTATCATCGATATTGAGTCGTTGATTCATTTTTATTGTCATAATGATTAGCATCATAATGATTCGGTGATCGCTATAACTTTTTAATTGTTCATTTGCTTTTTGTAAGTTTTGGTTCTCTAATATTTCAAATCCATCATCATAAATATTAAAATCTGCACCGAATTTTTCTAGTTCACGTGTGACCGCTAATATGCGATCAGTTTCTTTAACTCGTAATTCGTGTGCATCCCGTATTATACTTTTACCATTCGTAAAGAGTCCTAGGACTGTAAGAATTGGAATTTCATCGATTAGCTTTGGAATTAATGGCCCGTCTATAATAAACGGTTTTAGATTTTCCTTATATTTTACGCGGATATCTCCATACGGTTCACCGGCGTTATTTCTTTCTAAAACTTTAATATCTGCACCAATCATTTTAAAAACAGTAATAATGCCATCTCTAGTTTTATTTAGAGATACGTTTTCTATAGTTATATCACTTCCAGGAATAATTGCTGCAAGAACCATTAAAAATGCAGCACTTGAAATATCACCAGGAACGGCAACCTCTTTTCCTAATAAATTATAGCCAGGGTGTACGGTAATCGTATTACCATCAGTATGAATATTCGCTCCAAAATCTTCTAACATACGTTCAGTATGATCTCTAGAAATATCTTTTTCAATGATCCTCGTTGGACCTTTTGCTCCTAACGCTGCAAATATAATTGCACTTTTTACTTGAGCACTTGCGATTGGCATATGATACGTAATACCGTTTAGAGATTTTCTTTTAATATTAATTGGAGGAAAATTTTCACGTGTAAGTTCTATAGACGCGCCCATTAGCTCAAGTGGTGTCTTTATACGCTGCATCGGACGTTTTTGTATCGTTTCGTCACCATTAATAGTTGCATTGAAGTTTAAACCCGCAATAACCCCTGTTAAAAGTCTTGTTGTTGTACCGCTGTTTCCGGTATATAGTATGGTGCTAGGTTCTCTCAGTGACTCCACACCATTACTTTTTATAACGATTTTCTCATCTATTAATTCAATTGATACACCGAGCTGTTTCATACAATCGATTGTCATTAAAATATCATCACTAATTAACGGACGATATATTGTCGTCGTACCTTTACTTAAACTCCCTAACATAACTGCACGGTGCGTAATTGATTTATCTCCAGGTACTTCTATCGTGCCTCGAAATCTCTTTTTATATTTATCGATCATATAATCTCCTGAAATTCTTTTAAATAATGTGTTAATTCATCGATACATATATTATCAAACTTTGGTGTACCGAATGCTTCAAGTAAAACGAATTGAATTTTGTCAGTTTCATTATTCTTTTTATCGTGTGACATCCGTTCAATTAAACTCGGAATATTGAGTTCGTTTAAATAAGACACGTCATAACCAACTGATTTAAAATATTCGACATATTTTTGTAAATTGAATGATTTATTTAGTCGCTCATTTGAAACATAAAGCATAAATAATAAACCTAAGACTACCGCATGTCCGTGCTTTAATTGATATTCATATTCTAATGCATGACCTAATGTATGTCCTAAATTTAATGCTTTACGGACGTTAGATTCAGTTTCATCTTCTGTGACATATCTAAGTTTTGTTTTAATACCAGTAATAATAAATGGCTCTAGTTGTTCTATGTGTGTACAACGTCTATTTTGATGCATTAAATTTTCTACAGTAATTTGATCATTTAACATTGCATGTTTAATGACTTCTCCGAATCCACTGAGTATTTCTTCGTCATCTAACGTCTTTAAAAAGTTTAAATCAAAAATAACTGCTTTTGGACGATAAAATGTGCCGACTAAATTTTTTCCATGTGGACGGTTAATTGCGGTTTTACCACCGACAGATGAGTCGTGACTAAGAAGTGTAGTTGGAACGTGTATATAATCGACACCACGAAGTATAATACTTGATAATAACGCACCCGCATCCCCTGTCGCGCCACCACCGATAACGACGATTAAACTATTTCTTTTTATATTTAAATCTAATAGTGAATCAATTGTATTCATAACGGGATTAATATGCTTAAAAGCTTCACCTCTCGGTGCTTTTATTACATGATTAAGCTGTGAAAATTTAGTTTCATATAATTCATATACATATTCATCGATAATATAATAGACGTCTTTATAGTCTTTTGTGTAATCATGAATAAGTGTGTCATAAATATTATGACCGACATGAATCGTATAATTGTCATCATTATAAGCCGTTTTAATGTCCATTAGTATTCCTCTAAACGCTGATTATATTTTTTTATATTTTCTTGAATATCTGAGAAATCATCGCTACCAAACTTATCCAATATCGCTTTTGTAATCTCGATTGCAACCATATGTTCTGCGACGATACTCGCTGCCGGAACAGCAGTTGGATCACTACGTTCAATCGTCGCCTTAAATGGTTCTTTCGTGTCGATATTGACACTCATTAATGGTTTATAAAGTGTTGGTATTGGCTTCATTACTCCGCGTACGACAACAGGCATGCCTGTTGTCATTCCACCTTCAAAACCACCTAAATTGTTTGTCCGTCTCGTAAATCCATCGTTAGGATTATATAGAATTTCATCATGGACTTGACTGCCTGGATAGTCAGCCATCTTGAATCCCATTCCAAATTCTACACCCTTAAATGCGTTAATGCTAACGATAGACTGTGCTATTTTACCATCGAGTTTTGTATCGTAATGTACGTGTGAGCCAAGTCCAACAATCGGATTTTTAACGATGACTTCTACAACTCCACCGAGCGTATCTCCAGCTGCTTTTGTTTGATCGATTAACAATTCAGCTTCTTTAGTTTTGTCATCCGAAACCATTCGAACAGAAGATGATTCTTTATTATTTTTAATTTCATCAAACGTATATGTGCCGTCATCTATAACTGTACCTATTTGAACGACACGACTTGTCATTTCAATATTTAAAGCGTGCAATAACTCTTTACAGAGTGCTCCAACGAGTACACGTGCTGTCGTTTCTCTTGCTGATGAACGTTCGAGTACGTTTCTTAAGTCTCTGTGATTATATTTCATTCCACCGACTAAATCAGCATGACCAGGTCTTGGTTCTTTAATCACTCTTCTCATCTTTTTAATTTGTTCATCTGTAATCGGTTCAGACTGCATCACGTTTACCCATTGTTTGAAATCATCGTTATTCACTTCCATTTGAACGGGACTGCCTAACGTATAGCCATGTCTTACGCCACTACCAAATTCAAATGTGTCTTTCTCTATTTGCATACGGCGACCTCGACCGTATCCACCTTGACGCATGAATAATTCCTTAGTCATACGTTCTTTATTGATCGGAACATTTGAAGGAAATCCTTCAACAATCGCCGTCACTTTTTTACCATGAGATTCACCTGCTGTTAAAAATCTCATTGAATCCACCTCTTATTTATATAAAATAAAAAGCTGAGTAGTTATACTCAGCCTTGTTATCATTAATAGATCCAATCTTTATTGATTAAGCTATAATCGATAAGCTCTGATTCATCAAAGAAAAGATTAATTTCACGCTCAGCACTTTCAGGTGAGTCTGAACCGTGAATAATATTTTTACCAACTGTTAAACCAAAGTCTCCGCGGATTGTTCCTGGAGCTGCTTCTTGAGGGTTTGTAGCACCAACAACTAAGCGAGCAGTACTGATGATGTTTTCACCTTCTAAAACCATTGCGAATACTGGTCCTGAAGTAATGAAGTCTACTAACTCACCGAAGAATGGCTTTTCGCTGTGTTCACCGTAGTGAGTTTTAGCAAGCTCATCTGATACTTGCATTAATTTTGCACCTACAATTTTAAACCCTTTGTTTTCTAAACGCTCAACGATTGGTCCAATAAGGTTTCTTTGAACGCCGTCTGGTTTAATCATTAAAAATGTTCTTTCCATTTGACATAATCTCCTTTAACTAGTCTCTGTATATCATATCATTTATGAGTAATAAATGTCACTTTAATTTAATCTGTCTCTCAGTTTTTCTACTACTTCAACTAAATATTCTTTAATTGGTGACTCAATATCCGTCACATTTTGTAATGCGTCATCTAAATATTTATTACTTATTGCTTTTGACTCTTGAATCGCATTAGATTCTAATATATATTTGGATAATTCTTCACTGTTTGCTCTATGCTTACTATACTTTTTTAACATTGATCTAAATGTGCTATCTTTATTTCTGAGTAATAGTACAGGTAATGTATAATGACCATTTTTTAAATCTGAAAATTTAGGTTTACCAAGGATTTTTTCACTAGCTGTAAAATCTAAATAGTCATCTATAATTTGAAAACTCATTCCAACGTTATATCCGTATTCAATCAAAGATTTAAGTACTTTTCGATCAACATTGGTAGCAAATGCTCCAAGTTTAATACTTAATACGATGAGTAACGCTGTCTTTTTATAAATTTTATCTAAATAATTATCTATTGTCTGCATATCGTCAAACTGAGTATCGAATTGGAACAGCTCTCCCTCTACAATTTGACGCATCGCAAGAGCATATGTGTCGTGAAACTCTTGATGTTCTATGTGAGACACTGCTTCTATCGCACTGGAAATTAAAAAGTTACCTGTATTAACTGCTTGAAAGTAACCATGTTTATAAAACGTAGTCTTACGTTTTCTTCTCGTCTCTGAGTCATCGATAATATCATCATGAACTAAGCTTGCCATATGAATTAGTTCTAAACTCGCTGCAGTTTTAATTAAATCATTATATTTATCTTTGTCCCCTAATTTACCAACGAGAAGTGCAAGTGATGGTCTAAGCTTTTTACCGCCTGTGACGTATAAATTAAAACTTTCATCGTTTACTATAGAAGTTCCTGGGTCTAGATTCTTTTTAATATACGCCTCTATTTTCTTTAAATCAGGCTTTATAAAAGATTTAAACGGTTTTGTCATAATCAATCGGTTTATATGCTAAATGGGTTGCAGCCATACCCATGTTATGAGGGACTATTTTTATATTTGTAAACCCAGTTGAATCCATTAAATCTTTTAACTCTTCTTTTGATAGAAAATCTCTCGTTGACTCATAGAGCCATTTGTACTCTTCGCCACTTTTCGCAAAGATTTTTCCAAATAATGGCATGATTTTACCGAAATATATGTTAAATAATGTCGCAACGACTTTGTTATTCGGATTAGATGTTTCTAGAATAACGAAATGACCGCCTGGTTTTAGGACTCTAGCCACTTCAATAAGCGCTTGTTTATAATCTGGTAAATTTCTTAAACCAAAACCAATCGTAATCAAATCAAACGAATTATCTTCAAACGGTAAATCCATTGCATCACCTTGAAGTAACTCTACATTTTGAAGATGTTTCACTTTACTCTCTGCAACTTTTAGCATGTTTTCACTGAAGTCTAATCCAATTACATTTACATTAGGATTACTTTCAGCAAGTTGAATTGTCCAGTCACCAGTTCCACAACATAGATCTAATACATTATCATCATCGTGAAGAAAAATTTCAGACATCGTCTTTTTACGCCATACATCATGTTGTTTAAAACTTATAATGTCATTCATTTGGTCGTAATCTTTTGAAATTGTGTTAAATATATTTTGTATTTTATTATCTTTCATTATTTTCACCATCATCTAAAAATGCTTCAATCGTTTTATCTATAGTGTTACTGATATATCCATTTGAAATTAAATAATCAATCGGCGTAAACAATAACTCTTTTTTATTTTTAAACGATAATTGATTCATTTCATAACATTTTGATTTTTTTGAGATTGATTGTTTTGTTAGCACTACTATATCAGATAGTATTTTGTAATGACCTTTATCTGCCATCGCACTGTAAAACTCTGTCATTAATAAATCATTGTATAAAATATGTGTTTCGACTGTATCTTTGTTAGGCTCTTCATCGAGTAGAAGTAATGCGATATTAAATTTTATAACAGCTTCAATCATTTCTTTATCTTTAAATAAATAATATGTATCATCAGTTAGTTCATTTACAAAATTTGAATATTTGTTTTGAATGTCATCATCAAAATAAGTCATAATTTCACTTAACGCCAACAAAAAAATCACCCTTATAAATGAATAGACCTAACATCAGTTAGGTCTATTAAAATTCTTATTTTACTGCGTCTTTTAGAGCTTTACCTGCTTTGAAAGCTGGTACTTTAGATGCTGCAATTTCAATTTCTTCACCAGTTTGTGGGTTACGTCCTTTACGTGCAGCACGCTCACGTACTTCGAAAGTACCGAATCCGATTAATTGAACTTTTTCACCTTTAGTTAGTGATCCTTGGATTGCTTCGAAAACTGCGTCTACAGCAGCACCTGCATCTTTTTTAGTAAGATCAGCTTTGTCGCTTACTGCGTTAATTAAATCAGTCTTGTTCATAATTAAATGACCTCCTAGATTCTATATAATGATTAATCATTATGTTTTGACTTTACCACAGGAATGCCGTCACTTCAACATATTTCAGCATTCTTTAGTATATTATTATTTATTTGCTTCTTTTTTTATTTTGCTCGTCATAAAGATAACATTATTGTTTTCATCGACGGTTAATTCTGGACTGTAAATCGGTACGACAGGTGTTTGTTCATATAAAACGTGGCGTACGTCTTCGCCAGGTTTAAACGACAATTCTTGGTCATCAATGATATGTTGCACATCTTCACGATAATCAACTAAAAATTCTTCTCCACCGTTAAAGTATACGTTTAATGGATTACCTGTATATGGGCTCGTAACTGTTGGATTTTGATCGAGGTGATAATGATCTAAATCTAACATATAAACGTTCGGACCGACCGTATCACCTAATTTAACATGGTCACTAAGTATGTTTAAGCGAGTCGTTAACGAGCGAATTGTGTTCGTAATTCTTAAATCTGCGATTTTAACTTTAGGATCTGTATCTTCATCGATAATGACATATTGATAATGTCCACCATTTTCAAACGCTGTCGGTGGAATATCACTAATATAGTCCGGAACTAATTTGTTAAAGTCTACTTGGTATTGTAAATACTCTCTATTTTCTAGATGATTTTCAGTTGTTTTAAATGGTAATAATCCATCGTTATCTTCTTGGAATTGTTTGACTGCGTTCTCGACCATTTTAATTTGTGATTCTTTTGGCTGTGCATTTTTATCACGCTCACTCTGTGGATACATACAAGCACTTAGTAAGAGTGAAACTGATAATAAAACGAATAGTTTTAATGCGTTACGCATGGTTACTGCCTCCTAATACGAGTATCATTGTTATAAATGCAAATATTAGAAGTAACCATGCAATAATTGACATGATAATACTTACGAAACGATATGGCATTTTATAACGTGCGATATATATTAAGAGTGCCGCAAGTGCCATCGCACCCATCGAATAAAACGACACCCACATTAAATCCATTCTAGATATATCAAACATTTTATTTCTCCGCTTCTAAATGATTTCTCATAATTTCTAATAAACCTTCCGTTTCAGACTTTCTTTCTCTCATCATTAAAGAGATTAAAGCATCTGTCTCAGAGATTGATTCAAATAAATATTCGTACAATACATTCGTAATCGGCATATCGACGTCGTGAATTTTTGCAAGCTCGTATGCTGCTTTTGTCGTGTTAACACCTTCGACGACCATTCCCATATTTTCAACAATATCGTCGAGTGACTGTCCACTAGCGAGCATCTTACCACATCTGAAGTTTCTAGAATGTTCACTCATCGCTGTTACAATTAAGTCACCGACACCTGTTAATCCCATAAAAGTTAAAGGATTCGCACCCATTTTAGTACCGAGTCTTGCGATCTCATGAAGACCTCGCGTAATAACAGCAGATTTTGTATTATCTCCAAATCCTAGACCATCTAAAATACCAATTCCTAGGGCGATAATATTTTTAAGCGCACCACCTACTTCCACGCCAATTAAGTCATTGTTTTCATACACTCTAAAGTATTTATTTATAAATATATCTTGAATTTGCTTTTGACCTATTTTATTTATTGAGGCTGTACTTACTGTTGTCGGTTGTTTTAATGCGATTTCTTCTGCGTGTGATGGTCCACTTAAAATTGCGACGTCTGTATAATTTTTTTCGTCAATTTCTTCAATGATAATTTCAGACACACGTTTATGAGTACCTAGTTCTAATCCTTTAGCAACGTGACATATTAACACTTGTTTATCTAATTCATTTAAATAATCGTTAATTTGTTTACTTACAGTTCGGACTGCTTTTACTGGAACTGCGAGTATTAATATATCACCATGCTTAATAGCATCTTTAAGATCATCTGTCGCTTTAATTGTCTCACTTAGCGTAATATCTTTTAAATAGTTTTTGTTCGTATGATCTTTGTTGATTTCTTGAACAGTACTTTTATTTCTGCCGTACATTAGTACATGATGATTGTTAGAATCGAGTATCATTGAAAGACTTGTACCAAAACTACCTGTCCCTATCATTGTTATATTCATAAAATTCTCTCCTATATTAATTTCGACGACGTGTAATGATATGAATTGGTGTTCCTGTAAAGTCAAAAGCTTCTCTTAAACGATTTTCTAAGTATCGCTTATAACTAAAATGCATGAGCTCTGGATCGTTTACAAAAACTACAAACGTCGGTGGTGCGACGCTGACTTGAGTCCCGTAGAAAATATTTAATCGTTTTCCTGTCTTATCTGTCGGTGTAGGATTCATTGCAACACTATCTACTAGCACTTCGTTTAACGCACTCGATTGAACGCGTTGCTTATGTGCATTATCGACTGTATGAATAAGTGGGAATAACGTATGCACACGACTTTTAGTTTTCGCTGAAACGAATGCAATTGGTGCATAATCTAAAAATCTAAATTGATCTCTAATCTTTAGTTCGAATTTACGCATCGTTTGTGTATCTTTTTCAACGGCGTCCCATTTGTTAACGACTATAACAATTGCTCTTCCTGCTTCATGTGCAATTCCTGCAATGCGTTTATCTTGTTCTCGAATACCTTCTTCGCCGTTTAAAACGAGTAAAACTACGTCGCTTCGTTCAATCGCAACGTTAGCTCGTAATACCGAATATTTTTCTGTGTTTTCGTACACTTTTCCTCGTTTACGAATACCCGCCGTATCAACAAATGTATAGTTAAACCCGTCTTTTTCAAGTTTTGTATCGATAGCATCTCGAGTCGTCCCAGCAATATTCGAAACAATGGCACGATCTTCACCGAGTATTGCGTTGACTAAACTAGATTTACCAACGTTCGGTCGTCCAATTAAAGAAACTTTAATTGAGTCATCTTCATCCACTTCATAGTTTAATGTACTAAAGTTTTCAATGACTTTATCTAGAACATCACCTAATCCTAAACCATGAGAACCAGATACTGGATAAGGTTCGCCTAGAACTAATTCATAAAACTGATATATTTCTGAACGCATTTCGTAAGAATCGATTTTATTGACCATTAATACGACAGGTTTTTTTGAACGATGTAAAATATTCGCAACGTGAACATCATCATTTGTAACACCTTCACGTCCATTTACTACCATTACTATTACATCAGCTTCATTAATTGCAATTTCTGCTTGTACTGAAATTTCATTTTGGAATAAGTTGTCATCGAGTTCAATTCCACCAGTATCTATGATATTAAATTCATGACCGAGCCAATCTCCTGTAGCGTATATTCGGTCTCTTGTAACGCCTGGAGTATCTTCTACAATTGATTTTCTTTCTCCAATAATTCTGTTAAATAACGTGGATTTTCCAACGTTCGGTCGTCCCACGACTGCTACTGTAGGTATCATTCAACTTCCCTCATTTCTCTTATATTTTATCATAACTCTAATTTTATTCTATAAAAAAATAAAGAGCGAGTTCCCTCGCTCTTTTACGTAAGATTAAAGACCTAAATCTTTAAGTTTATCACCTAAAATATCTCTTAATGTAGGTGCATCGTCTTCTTCGTCTTTATAAACTGTTTTATCTTTTTGTTGAACTGAACGTTGTGGTTTTTCTTTTGTTGCTTTAATTGAAAGTGATGTTTTTTCGTCTTCTTCGTTGAATCCGATAATTTTAACATCGACTTCTTCTTCTGCTTTTAATACGTCTTGTGGGTGTTCAACATGATCATATGAAATTTCTGATACGTGTACAAGCCCCTCTACACCTTCAGCCACTTCTACGAAAGCACCGAAGTCTACTAGGCGTTTAACAGTTCCTTTTACGACGTCACCGACTTTATGATCGTTGAAGAATTTATCGAACGGACTGTCTCCAGCTTGTTTAATTGAAAGTGATACTCTTTCGTTATCTTTGTCTACTGAAAGAATTTTAACGTTGACCGTGTCACCGATTGAAACAGCATCTTCAACGCTATCTACTCTGTTGTAGTCAATTTCTGAGATGTGTACGAGACCATCTACCCCATTAACATTAACGAAAGCACCGAAGTTTGTTGTACGAACAACTTCACCTTCAACGACTTCACCTTCTTCAAGTGAATCGAAGTTTTTAAGTAATTCTTCTTTTTCAGCTGCTTCTTCTAAAACGCGTCTGTTTAAAATAATACGGTTATTTTCTGGATCAACGTCTTCAACTTTAACGTCTAGAGTTTGACCATCAAATTGAGTAAGGTCTTCAACGAATTGTGTTGAAATAAGTGATGCCGGGATGAAACCACGTGCACCGACGTCAACAACTAATCCAGCAGGAACAACCTCAATTACTTCTGCTTGAATTGTTTCATCGTTATCTTTTTTTGATTTTAAGTCATTGTATGCTTCTTCTGTCTCATACTGACGTACAGAAACAACTACTGTTGACTCATCTTCGATTTTAATTACTTTAGCTGTAAGCTCATCATCAAGACTTACAATCTCATCTGTTGTATCAATTCGTTTTGAAGTTAATTGACTAATTGGAACGACTCCAGTCGTACCGTCTTCAAGTTCAACTTCTACAAATTTTTCTTCAACTTTAGAAACTTTACCAGTTACAACGTCGCCTTCGTTGTATTTAGACTCAACAGTTTCTATGTTTTCAACTTCTAAGTTTTCTTCAAATTTTTCTTCGTTTGTCATACCGTTATCCTCCAATTTTAAAACGCTTAATACTATTAAGTTCCTATAAATCTAGCTATTTGTCAAGGTGTAAAGGTCCATTTAACAAATTATTTAGATTATTTTCTAAAATTTTCGTAATATCTTTTCTCTTTAATCCATCTTTCCTTAACTCATCTGTATATATTGGTTGACCGAATATAATCGTTACGCCATTTTTATCATCATAATTTCCACGTACAGCAACTGGCACAATCGGCGCTTTTGCACTCATTGCGATAAAGCTTGCACCTTCTTGAAGAGGTCTTAACTCATCCTTTTTATCTTTGTTACGTGTCCCTTCAGGAAACATTAAAAGCATACGTCCCTCTTTTAATGCCTCGATCGACGTTTTTAATGCCGCACGATCTCCTTTACCTCTATTGACAGGTATTGCATTTAAATTACGGATTGCTGCTCCGAATAATTTATTTTTAAACAGCTCAGATTTTGCAAAAAATGACATCTCACGTTTTACGGAAATACCAATTGCTGGTGGATCGTGTAATGATTTGTGATTTGCAGCGAGTAAAACTGGACCTTCTTTTGGAATGTTGTTTTCACCGATGACTGTGATTTTATGACGGACTCGGTAATATAACGTCACAAATACTTTCATAATTTTATAAAACATTGTCGTTAATCCTTTCGCGTGCATAATTTAAAATTGCCGATGCAACTTCGTCAATCGTCATATTATCAGTATTAATCTCTATTGCACTGTCTGCTTTTTTTAAAGGTGAATGTTCGCGGTTCATATCACTTTCATCACGTGCGATGATTTCTTTAATTAAATTATCTAATGTAATATTATTTCCACGAGCTTCTTCAATAAGTCGACGTTTTGCACGAATTTCAGGACTCGCTGTTAAATAAATTTTTAACTCAGCATCTGGAATTACAACAGTACCGATATCTCTACCGTCCATTACAATACCTTTATCTGCTGCTATTTCACGTTGCATATCAACGAGATAATCACGTACAAAATCGATCGAAGCAATAGAACTTACTTTATTTGTTACTTCACTATTACGAATATCTTTCGTAACGTTCGTATCGTTTAAAAATACATCTCCAGATTCACTAAAATTTATTTTAGCGTCTGTAATATTTGATTCCGTAAGTGATTCACTTAGATTCAGAGAATATAAAGTAACCGCTCGGTACATTGCACCGGTATCTAAATATTTATAATTTAAATGGTTCGCAACAATTTTTGCGATGGTACTTTTACCAGCGGCAGCAGGACCATCAATTGTTATATTAATTTTTGACATTCATGACACCTTTTCTTATGGAATAATGAGTTCTTGACCAACTGTTAAGTTGTTTCCTGAAATACCGTTCGCGCTTCTTATTTTCTGGATGTTTTCTTCTGTACCAGCTCCGTAATATTTAAGTGCAATTCGGTATAAGTTATCTTGCGCAGTAACAACGTGTGTCGCTCCGACTTTTTTCTCTTCTTCTTCTTTCTTTTTAGCCTCTTCAGCTTGGCGTTCACGTTCTCTTTCTTCAGCTGCTTTTTGTTCGGCCTTCTTTACGTCAGATTCTTTCTTAGACGAGATGACTGATTGACCAAGCTTTTCAAGACTTGCGATTTGTTCTTCAGAGTATTTCGCTGGCAGATTACCATCTTTATTTGAAGCGACTTCTTCACCGTCTTTATTATCTTTACTCTTTTTATTAGAGTTACTATCTTTGTTTTTTGCAAACTGCTTTTCTAATTCAGCTTTTTTACTTTCAAATTCTTTGTCAATTTGTCTCGTGTTCTCTTCTTTTTTATCGCTTGCAACAGATTTTTCATCTATACCGTCACCTGAAGGCCAAAAGTTAGAGACAATCATTACACCTAAAACGAGAGTTAACGGAATTAAAAGTGCGAGTAAAACGAGTAGAGACTTTTTATTTTTATTGTTTTTAATTGATTGAGTGTTTAAATGTTTGTTTTTAAAATCTTTTAACTTTGATTTTGATTGCTGCATCTCTTTAGAAAACTGATCACCATATTTCGATGAAGTACTCTTGAAGGATGCTAAAATTGCAGCAATTACAGACTTATCGTCATCTTTTTTAGGTTTGTTTTCTTTTTTATTTTCATTTTTTACAGTTTTATTTTCTTCACGATTATACTTCGCGCTACGGCTGAACTGTTCGTCTACTTTATTTTTTCTAGATCGACGTCTTGTTCGTTCATCTTTATTTGTATCAGTACGTTTATGCTGTATATCTTTATAAAAATCATCTTTCATAATACATTCCTACCCTACATACATTAGTACTTTTATTATAGTCTTTTTTCCTATACTTTTAAAGGGAATTCGAAAGCGAGGAATTTTTGAAAAGCAATTGGTTGAAAAGAAGAAATAAACACCTTAATATAGTGTTATTAAGAGGTGACAATGTGACGATTAAATATACTATTTCTGACAAGGACACTTGTATTGCTTGTGGAGCATGTGGAGCATCAGCGCCGGATATTTTCGATTATGACGATGACGGGATTTCGTACTCCATACTCGATAACAATGAAGGTATAACACCTGTTCCTGAAGAACTCCTTGGTGACCTTGAGATGGCGTATCTAGGGTGTCCGACAGATTCCATAAAAGTAGCCGATGAACCGTTCGACGGAGATCCGTTAAAGTTTGAATAAAAAAGAGTACTCTGTTTTTAATGAGCTGCACCCCTAAAGTTGGACACTAAAATCCAACTTTAGGGTAGCACATCAGTTTTACAGAGTACTCTTTTCTTTTTGCTTTTTCAGTATTGGAATTAATTTTGTGTGAACGATATAGATGACTACACCGAGTAAAATACCTTTTACGATGTTAAATGGAATGATACCTACTGTTACAAGTGTTTTTACGTTTTCAAACACTGCACGCTGATCTAAAATCATTCCATATAATGGTAATAAGATAAAGTAATTAAGTATCGATAACACGAACGTCATGAATAGTGTACCGACGACAATTCCCGTTATTAAACTTTTGCTCGTTTTACTTTTAACATAGATAATATATATCGGAATTAAGTAACTAAGTGATGCGAGTAAATTCGCTATCGGACCGATTGGTTCACTGGAAACGAGAAAACCATATATGATAATTTTTATAACTATAATTAAAACTCCGACTCCACCACCGAATAGTATAAATCCTATATAGGCAGGAATATCTGCAATATCAAACTTTAAAAATGGTGGAAAGAATGGTAGTGGTACGCTTATCAGCATGAGTATAAAAGAAATCGCTGATAAAATACTAATCATAATTATTTTGTAAATCTGTGACTGGTTCATAGTTGTTCTCCTTTACTTAACGTCATAATAAATGTCGTGCCTTTTTCGTACTCGCTATCAACCGTAATTGTTCCTTTATGGCCATTAATAATACTTTTTACGATACTAAGTCCAAGACCTGTACCTTGTTTACCTCTGGTTCTTGCTTTATCTTCTTTATAGAAACGTTCAAATATACGATTTAGCGTTGAAGCTTTCATACCAATACCTGTATCAGATAATGTAATCACTACATGAGTGTTCGTTTCGTCAATGTTTATTGATATAGTATCTCCGTCTGAAGTATATCTAATTGAATTATCGATTAAATTCGTAAACACTTGGTACATTTTATCATAGTCAAAAGGAACGAGAGAATTATTTAGCCTATTTTTAACTTTAAAGTTCAACTGATTTTTCTTCATTTCATAATCAAATCGCTTCTGTAAATCAGCCATCAACACGTTTAAATCATTTACTTTAATATTAAATAATCCCGATTCAGTTTCTAACTTATTAATTTCAATTAACTCGTTGATTAAGTGATTCATACGGTCAGATTCTTCTTTAATAATACTTAACATATTCTTTACTTCTTTTGGATCAGTGACAATTTCATCTAGTAATGCCTCAGTATAACCAGTGACCATAACCATTGGAGTTTTTAACTCATGAGATACACTCGATATAAACTGTGCGCGCATCGTCTCTAGTTTCTTCTCATGCGACACGTTACGGATAGTCATCGTAACACCTGTTTTTGACTCTGCATAATTCACAGGTGTAAAGAAAATTTCAATATACGTATCTGTATCTAGCTCTTCAGTAATCGAATAAGATTCAAAGTTTTCCCGACAGCGAATAATACATTCGTTAATTTTTTCTATTAAGCTTTCATGCTGTGAAATCTCTTTGAACCATGTATTACCTTCTTTATTTCGGTAAATTTGACAGTTTGATTCATCAAAAAATACTATACCATCAGAAATTGATGTGAATATTGATTCTCTCAAGTTTTTCTCATACTCGAGGTTATCGATATTTCCTTTAATATCTTCACTCATCTTATTAAATGCAAGTGTCAATTCTCCGATTTCATCAAAATTTTTAACTTCTAATTTTTGGAATTTTCCACTTGCCATTTTTAACGAAGCATTTCTCAAATCAATTAATGGATCAGTAATTCTTTGGATTAAAATAAAAGCAAATAACGTCGTAACGATAAATAATACAAAAGCACTCACTGATATGATCATCGTAATATCACGTATCGATTTATAAATCGGTGACATATCCGAGTATTTTATAAGCATTGTATCTGTATCATAGTACTGCGTCATATTAAGCACTTTTACCATGTAATCGATGTTTTCTTCATCTTTAACGAAAAAAGTATCCTCTTGTAGGCCTTCACTATTTAAAATGTAGTTAAACACAGATCGGTCTGTCTCTGTATTACTCGATACAAATTGACCGTCTTGGTAAATGATTAAGTTCTCTTCAGTAATTACTTTTGTAGATTCAATGACAGGTTCGTGTTGACTGAGTATTTCTTGTTCTATACGCTCTAAATCGTTTAATAGTTTTTGATCGCTACTATTTAGAGCGTAGTTTCTAAAGTAAAAAGCTAAACTAATGGACAATATAATTAAAACTGCGGTTACTATCATGATGATAGTAAACCACAGTTTTACAACTAAACTATTTTTAAGCGTCATTCTGTAACCACGAATTTATATCCGACGCCCCAAACAGTTTGAATCATTAAACTTGCATCGACAGATACATCATTTAACTTCTCTCTCAAACGTTTAATATGTGTATCGACTGTTCGTAAATCACCGTAAAACTCATAATTCCAAACCTCTTTTAACAGTTCTTTACGATCGAATACTTTGTCAGGATTTTCAGCTAAAAATAGTAATAACTCGTACTCTTTCGGCGTTAAATTTACATATTGTCCATCTACAGTTACTTTGTGTGCGTCGTTATCAATTTCTAGATGCTCATAGACGATAATGTCGCGACTTGATGAATCGAATTTCATATACGCAGTTTGTGATGAACGTTTTAAAATAGCTTTAGTTCTCTGTAACACTTCTCGTGGAGAGAATGGCTTTTTAACGTAATCATCAGCACCTGCTTCAAAACCTTCTAATACGTCATTTTCTTCACCTTTAGCAGTTAATAAGAGAATCGGTGTTGACTTATGCATTCTTAGCTGTCTCGTCACTTCAAACCCATCTTTTCCAGGCATCATTACATCTAAAATAATTAAATCAAAGTCTTCATTCAGTGCAAGTTCTAAAGCATCGTCACCATTATCTGCTTCTGTAATTTCATAATCATCTGCTTCTAAATATAAGATGACAAGTTTACGAATTCTTTCTTCATCATCTACAACCAATACTTTACGTTTCGACATTTCGTCACCTCTTTAAGCGTATGAATGTAAGCCAGCGACAATTAAGTTAATTGCGACTAAGTTGAATAAGATTAAGAAAAATCCTGCAACGGCTAACCACGCTGATTTTTCACCTTCGTACCCTCTATTAATACGTAAGTGTAAGAAAATTGTATAGAACATAAACGTAATAAACGCCCATGTTTCTTTCGGGTCCCAGCCCCAGAATCTACTCCAAGCTGCTTGTGCCCAAATTGCTGCGAAGAAAATACCACCTAATGCAAATAATGGGAAACCGATTATTACTGAACGATATCCAATGTCGTCCATTAAGTTTAAGTCGGCTTTATTTGCAACTGGTTTAAGTAATGTGTAAATACGTCTTCTTAAAATGAGTCGTAATAAACCATAAACAATTAAACCGACACCAAGAGACCAAATCACCGTATTTAATGAATGAGCTTTAATGATCGGTGGCACTTCAATACCTGTTGTAAAGTGTTCTGTGCGGTCGTATTCATTATTTCCTAAATGCTCAACTGGAATTGAGTCTTTATAGTTAATTAAGCTTGGTAAATTATACGTTACAACGGAGTCATTCCCTTGCTGATCAACGTAGAAGAAGTCTGCTTCGTATTTCACGACACCGCGCATAAGAACCATGATTAACATATATGTCAAAATGACGATTATAAAATACGTAATTGCTTCTAGAGAAAATGATCTCCAAGACTTTTCATTCTCCGGAATAATTTTTAGTAAATAAATGAATCCCGCAACAGCACTCATCGATAATATCCCGTATGAAATCGTTACTGTTATTACGTGAATTGCAAGCCAGTTACTTTGTAACGCTGGAATAAGTGGTGCAACATCTGTTGAGAATAACGCACCATATCCAAGTAATAATAATGAAATAGGAATCGCAAATAATCCAAAAACTTTCGTCTTATAGTAGTGATACGTTACTAAGTATCCAAAAATTAGCATGATAGAGAACATTGCAATAAATTCAAAAAGGTTTGATACTGGCGCATGTCCAGTTGCAAGCCATCTAAACACAAAATATGCAAGCTCTAGTACAAATGCAAGAGTAACAATCCAAACTGCTATATTCGCGTAACGCGCTGATCTTTTAGAGCTAATACTCATACCAAGTGGTACGAGTGATATGAGTAATAAAATAAATCCTATATAAATTGAGATGTTACTTATTTTTAATAGTAGATGATCGGTCATAACCATTATCCTTTCATTCGTTCGTTATGAACTTTTGAGTCGCTATCTTCTACATAGCCTAAATTATACTTATCGAGTGCTTCATTAATCTCTTTTGTAATACTGTAGTAGTTACGATTCGTATGTGCTGCAAGTGTAAGACCATTATCAGTATTAATCCATATACGTCTATGGTTAACATATGAACCGATAAACACACCGATTAAGAAAATAACAAAACCTGCACCGATTAAGAACATCGTTTTATCTTTCTTAAGTGTTAATACACTAACAACTTCGTTTTCCATCGATACAAATTTAATACTGTATTTATTATCTTTGGAAATATCTGTTGTATTCTGTATTTGAATGAGAGAATACTCCTCGCTACCTTCACTGTCATTAACTTCAAATAAGAATGCAGGATTTCGTGGAACAGGTGTGTTAGAAATTAACGTTCCGTTATTACCAACTCCAGCATAGTCTGGTGCAAACGACCTAAGTTGGACTTCAAAGTCGTTTCCATTTTTACCTTTAACTTTGTACGTATCCAAGTAATCTTTAAAGACAATCTCAAACGGCTCGGATAATACATTCCCTTCTTTATCTTGAAGTTCAAACGTCATCGACTTCATCGCAGACATATCAAAGCTCGACTGGTATAAGTGATAACTGTCATGTATAAACGGATGGTTTACTTTTATTTCAGCTTGATCGATTTCTTTTAAATCAGGCTCTGAACCTACGATATCTGCAGATTCATTTTCATAAAACGTAATATTTGTTTGATAGTTACTTGCAAGTTCACCTTGCGTACTTAAAGATTTATCGAACACTGATCCTGAATCTTTATCGTACGTGTCAATAATAAATTTGTCGTTACGAATATAATATTGACCTCCTGTACCTGGAAGTTGTACCGTCTCTCCTTCAGGTGCATAGACAAGTTCATCTAAATACATTCCAGGGAAGAAGCGAAGCATACTTCCGATTAATAATATAATTAATCCAGTATGGTTAATGTACGGACCATAACGAGACAAACGCCCCTTTTCAAGGAGGTACGAGTTATCTTCTTTGCGAATATTATATTTTTTCTTTTTAAATTCACTAATTAACTGATCAACATCATCATTTGCTACATCTTCATTATGTAGGTATATTCTTTGTCTTTTGTAGTATGAAGGGTGTTTTTTAACCCCTTGATTATATAGTGTTTTAAATAATGGTACTCCACGGTCGATACTTGCCGCAATAATAGACAATGCGAGCATTGCATTTAATAGTAAGAACCACCATGAAGAATATAAGTTATGCAATCCTAAACTATAATATAATTTTCCAAACGAACCATAGTTTTCATAGTAATAATCACTTGCATTTGCACCGACAGGAATAAAGTATTCTTGTGGTAGAATCGTTCCGATTGCCGATGCGATAGCAATTAACGCGATAATAATGACACCGTTTCTAATGGAAGTGAAAAATATCCATATTTTATCGAATAAAGAAGACGATTTTACTTTAGAACGAACTGCACTTCCATCATAACGCATGACATCCTTAATTTTCTTTTTGTCATAATCTTCATTAATCAGTAATCCACATGACTGACATAATTGAGTTCCCGGTGGATTGACATGTCCACAGTGCGGGCATTTGATTGAATCATTTTCGCTAGACATATTATTCACCTTTATCATTTAATACTTTTATAAAATCTTGTATGTCTTCTTGAGTTAACTGATGTTCTTGTTTTTTAACAATTTTATTATTTTTATCAACAGCAATCGTCGTTGGTAAAGGTCCAACGTTATAAGCTTTAGTTACGCTACGATCACTATCCATAGCCATTCTTAAATTGACTTCTTCGTCAAGGCTGTTTAAGAATTGATTTATTTGTTGTTTGTTTTCTGAAACATTGACTGTAATAATCTCATAATCACTACCATCACCTAAATCGTTCGCTTCACTTAAGTGTGGCATTTCTTCACGACATGGTTTACACCATGTACCCCAGAAGTTGATGATGACTCCTTTTTCTTTAGTGAGTTCATATAGATGTATGACCTCACCTTCTGTTGTTTTCAATTTAAAATCTACAGCGGTATCTCCGACTTTTGTCGATTGATTTTTCGATGAAAAATTGAACCACAGAGTCACAGCAGTTAATACAACGATTCCGATAATAATCGTTATACGTATGATATTACGTACGGATCTACTCAATGAACTCTCCCCCTCTTTAATATCTTATATATATTATAGCAGTTATAGTATCTTGTTTTTGACAGAACTTTGACAATTAAACTACTTCGAAACTGCTTTTGCATGTCCGACTAATTGTTTAGCTTCATGTGGTGTTAAGAAACGATATTCACCAGTCGGAACTCCTTCAATTGTTAAGAAATCGTAGCCGATACGCTTAAGTTTAATTACTTCTGCATCAAAATATTTAAACATACGACGGACTTGATGGTTTCTACCTTCAGTAATCGTTAATTGTACAATCATATCCATATCTTTTTTATCTCGAATCACTTCAACGATTGCTTTAGAAGTTTTTCCGTCTTCCAGCATAACTCCGTTTTCTAACTCTTTAAGTTCTCTATTTGTTAAACTTTTATTTATTTTTGCACGGTATGTTTTTTCTACCTCATAACGTGGATGGGTCATATAATTTGTAAATTCTCCATCGTTTGTGAGTAATAAAATTCCCGAAGTATCGTAATCTAGACGACCAACTGGATATATGCGTGTATTTAAGTGGTCGAACTTGTCTACAACCGTACGACGATCTTTATCGTCACTTACTGTAGACACCTCTCCTGTCGGTTTATGGTAAAGAATATAAATGGGCGTTTCATTTTCAATTGGAATACCATTAACTTCTACTTTGTCTTTATCAGTAACGAACGTTGCAAGTTCTTTACATACTTTATCGTTTACTTTTACTTGACCATCTAATATTAATTGTTCTGCTTTACGACGGGACGTTATACCTGCATCTGCAATTTTTTTGTTTAATCTAACTTTACTCATCATTTTCTCCTTTTAACTGATTAAAGAATAGTTCGATATGTTCATCTTCTTCAATTTCATCGGCACTTGGTAAATCTGTAATTGTCTCGAGACCGAAAATCTCTAAAAATGTCTGTGTCGTCTTATAAAATGTTCGGCGGTCATTTTCAATGAATACACGTTGAATCAAATTCTTATTTAAAAGTGTCTGAATTGGACCGTCTGGAGATACACCTCGTAACTCTTCAATCATACCTCTTGCTACTGGTTGATTATACGCAATGATAGACAATACTTCCAAAGCTTGGTTTGACAATTTATTACTTGGACGTTCCTTTAATAACTTTAGAATGTATTCTTCAACAATCGGAGTCGTTTTTAAATAATAAATGTCTTCATGAACGAGAATATTTAAGTGTTTTTTATGTTTGTTGTATAACTCTACAGATTGTTCTAACTCATCTTTTGTAATTGGGATATTTTTAATTAATGATGACTCTTTCACACCAATGTCTCCTGCGATATAAAGCATCGCTTCTACGATATCAATTTTTTCTACACTCATTATGCTACGTCCTTTAATTTTATAAATGTATATTCATCGTTATTTTTTTCGAACTTAAATGTGCTTTGGCTAATACCTTCTAACAGCGTTAGGAATATTTGAACGACTTGATATCGTTTTACGCCAGACGAAAACATTTCTTCTAACGTTAATTCATTCTGATTTTCAAACCGTTTTTTTAAAAAGAGTGTCGCTTCCTCATGTGTATACGATTCTGTTGTAATAAAACTGTGTGTATTTTGAACGTCAACTCTTTGTCTTACTTTGTTATAAGCTGTAATGAGTTCTTCTAGGGAAATAGAAAATGTATCACTCACTTCGACTTCTTCAAATTCATGAGGTGCTTTCACTAAAAATTGTTCAGCTGCTTCTTTTAGTTGCTTTAACTCCTCAGCATACATTTTATAGTTCTGATACTCTAGCAATTGTGAAATTAACTCTTCACGCGGATCTTCTGTATATTCTTCAAGTGGCGGTTCAGGTAAAAGCATCTTACTTTTAATTCTTAAAAGCTCGCTCGCCATAACTAAATATTCACTCGCAACGTTAATTTCAAGCTCTGTCATCTGCTTAATATAATTCATATATTGTTCCGTTAAAACTGCCATCGGTATATCATAAATATCAATTTCTAACTCTTTAATAAGATGAAGTAATAAATCGAGTGGTCCGTGAAAGACGTCTAACTCTACTTCATAATTTTTCATAAGTTCACAACCTATCTTTAATTAAAAAAGACTAAACGTGACGTTTAGTCTTAGACGACGTATATCCAGTAAATGAAACCCCAAATTAACGAGACGATCAATATAAATAGAAATACAAATACTTTTGCCTTATCCATCTATTTTATTTCTCCTAAAAAGCTATTACCATGTGTACTAAATTGTACATTAAAATTGTCTGCAATAGTAGCAGCTACATCACTAAAAGTTTTACGGTCATTTATTTTTTTGTAATCAAACTGCTTTTTTGAAGTTACAATTAATGGAACATACTCTCGTGTGTGGTCTGTACCTGTAAATGTTGGATCATTACCGTGGTCTGCAGTGATAATCAGTAAATCATCTTCTTTTAATTTACTAAAAATCTCTGGTAAACGGTCATCGAATTCTTTTAATGCATCCGCATATCCTTCACTATCTCTTCGGTGACCATAAACTGCATCAAAATCTACTAAGTTAGTAAATGATAGTCCCTCAAAATCTTTATCCATAACATTGAGTAATTTATCGACACCATCCATATTATTTTTCGTACGAACCATATCGGTAATACCTTGACCGTTGAAAATATCATTTATTTTACCGACGGCATATACTGTATAATCGTTATCTTTTAACGCATCTAATACAGTCGGTTCAAACGGACTGAGTGCATAATCGTGACGATTTTCAGTTCTTGTAAATTTACCTTTACCTACTCCAATGAATGGTCTTGCAATTACGCGACCAACTAAAAACTCATCGTCTAATGTCAGTTCACGGACCGTTTCACAAATCTCATATAATTCATCGACAGGAATGACCTCTTCATGTGCAGCAATTTGAAGTACAGGGTCTGCTGAAGTATAGACGATTAAATCACCCGTCTTCATATGGTCTTCACCGTAATCATCGATCACTTCAGTTCCTGAATATGGTAAATTACATACGACTTTACGATTCGTTTTTTCTTCTATTTTTTTGATAAGTGCGTCAGGAAATCCGTCTGGATATGTTTTAAATGGTGTTTTAATGTTTAAACCTGCAATTTCCCAATGACCAGTCATCGTATCTTTTCCACGTGATACTTCACTCATCTTCGCAAAAAATGCATTCGGTTGTTCAGGACAATTTAATCCAGGTAATTCTTCTATACATCCTAGACCAAGTGATTCAAGGTTTGAAAGATCTACTGCTTTAGACTCTAACGTGTGTTTTAAAGTGTGTGCTCCTTTATCACCAAAGTTTTCAGCATCTTTAGCTTCTCCTATTCCAACAGAGTCTAATACGATTAAATGAATTCTTTTAAACATAATTAACCTTCTTCCTTTATTTTCGCGGATGAAATTTGTCATACATTTCTTTCACTGATTTTTTAGAAAGATGTGTATATACTTGTGTTGTTGAAATGTCTGTATGACCAAGTAGTTCTTGAACAATTCTTAAGTCTGCACCATTTTCAATTAAATGTGTTGCAAAAGTATGTCTGAATGTATGTGGTGTGACATTTTTTGAAATACCACTCAGTAAATTATACTTTTTAATCATCTTCCATACGCCTTGCCTTGTAAAACTATTACCACGATTTGTTAAAAATAATGCATCCGTATCTTTATCTTTTAGTAGATTGATTCGTATATCGACTATATATTCTTGTAATAACTCTGCGACGTAATCCGTAATTGGGATAATACGTTCCTTTTGGCCTTTACCGACAACAGTAATAAAACCCATTTCACTATTTACATTGATCGTATTCATTGAAATGAGTTCTGAAACACGGATACCTGTTGCATAGAGTAGTTCCATCATAACTTTATCTCTAATGCCTGATGTCGTAGGTTCCGGTGTATCTAGTAGCTGTTCCATCTCTTCAATCGTTAAACTGTCAGGAAGTGATTGTTCGATTTTTATACTACTCAAAAGTGCAGCAGGATTTTTATCTGTTTTCCCGTCATTAATTAAATATTGATGGAAATTTCTTAACGTTGACTGGAGTCGTGCAAGTGTTTTCGAGCGTTTGCCTTTTTCTTTTTCTTCTTTTAAAAAGTTAATGATATCAGTAGAAGAAACTGTACTAAAAGTAAGGTCTAATTTATCTAAAAAATCGCGATATAAATTAAGGTCTTGTGCGTAAGAGTCTAAAGTACTGTTAGAAAGACCGCGTTCTATTCTTAAAAACGACAGATAATCTTCTATATCTCTTTCGTTATTTTTCATTAATGTCTTCCTTCATTTGGCATTCGTGACATACACCGTGAAATGTCAAACGATGATTCAGTACTTTAAAATTAAACTCGTGTTCGACGATTTGTTCAACGTCATATAAAAGATCATCTTCAACTTCAATAATCTTTCCACACTTTACGCAAATTAAATGATGATTAAAGTGCTTTGCACCAGGCTCTTTAAAATCATACCTTGAGACACCGTCGCCGAAATTTGCTTTAACAATAATTTTTAGATCACATAGTAATTCTAATGTACGATATACAGTTGCAAGACCAATTTCAGGATACTTTTCTTTAACGCGTTGAAACACATCTTCTGCACTTAAATGTTTACTGTTATTTTCAAGTAATACGCGTAACGTGACTTCCCTTTGAGGTGTCAGTTTATAACCTGATTGTTGTAACTGTTCTTTAACTGTTTTCAATTTAGTTTCCACTTGCACCACTCCGATTTTCATAGTTAATTATACTAGAAATGGTGCTTATTTAAAATAGTTTAAATAAAAACGACTGTTTTATGTTCTTATTTATAATTGTTTGAATATAAAACGTGTTGAACTGCGATTAACGTTTTCGCATCTCTAAACACGTTTTCTTTCATTAAGTGTTCTAGATCAGTTATTTTAATTTTTTCAATTTCTAAAAATTCATCTTCATCTAATTTTTGTTCTTCAAGCTCTAATTGATCTGCTTCAAATAAATAGATGATTTCATTAGAAAATCCTGGAGATACATAAAACTCTTGTAAATATTGAACCTCTTTAGCGACTAGACCCGTTTCTTCTTTTAACTCTTTTATAGCTGTTTGTTCAGGTGTATCTTTCGGTTCTATCTTACCAGCAGGAATCTCTAATAAAACTTCTTCTGCCGCAATTCTATACTGTTTTACAAAATACATATATTCATCGTGCACAGCGATAATTCCTACTGCACCTTGATGATACACAACTTCTCTACTACTCGTTTCTCCGTTTGGTAATTCAACATCGTACACAGTAACATCAATAATTTTTCCTTTATAAATATCTTTATGCGATAGTTTCTTTTCAACTAATTGATCATCATTTTGATTCATCTTGTATTACCTCACTATATTCAGTAGTTAAATTGAGTTATACTTATATATATATAATATTGTAAACGTTAGGAGTGACATTTTGAAACATTTTGTTACTAAAGATAAGCAATCCATTTCACAATTTGCACTAGGTACGATGAATTTACCACTAGATGACCGTGAAGAGTTAAGTGAGATTATTAGATTAGCATTTGAGTCCGGTATTAACTACTTCGATACTGCGGACTTATATCAATATGGGAAAAATGAAGCTGTTATTGGTTCAATTTTATTCGATTACGGACAGTTTTTTGATTATAATATCGGAACAAAAGTAGGTAATGAATTTGATGCAGCACTTCGTGAAAAAATTAAATGGAATCCAAGTGCAGAATATATTAAACATGCTGTTAGTCAGTCAAAACTTCGTTTATCACGCGATGTGATTGACTTATTAATGTTACACGGTGGAACTGTTCACGATAATATGGATGAAACAATCCGTGAGTTTGAATCATTAAAAAGAAAAGGCGACATTAAAAGTTACGGTATCTCAACTACGCGTAAAAATGTCATTGACTACTACACTGAAAATAGTGATATATCAGTACTGATGGCACCACTAAACATTATCGATAATCGAAGTGAAGAATATCTATCTGACGACTATGTATTTTTAGCCAGAGGTCCGTTAATGCAAGGACTCCTCACTGAAAATTATGATGTAGCACTTAAAACAAAGTTTAAACATGGTTATATGGGATATTCACAGGATGAATTAAGAGAAATTATATTAATGATCAAAGAATATGGCTACCCTCTTGAAGCTATCGCTTATAAATATTTAATGAATAAAAATGTCGTAATCGTACAAGGTGTAAGTACTGTTTCTCAGCTCAAGAAAAACTTACGCCATTATGAAACAGCAAAAACTATACGAGACGAAGTAATTGAAGACATTTGTTCTAAAGTTGAGAAGAAACATTACAAAGAACATAGAGATCCAAAAACAGTAACACATCAAGAAGATAACGATAAAAAGAATGTTTTGAAGAAATTACGTAAAAAAATAAGTCAGCCATAAAAAAATGGCTGACTTATTTTTTTCTAGCAATTTCATATTTAAAATAATCGTGTGCAATCGACACATTTGAAGGTAACGTTTTAATAAAGTTCGAAATAAATTCCTCCTCATATCGATTACTAATATGTGTGAATATATAGTGTTTCACACGTAAATCTTTTTGAATACTTAACACGTCATGTATTTCAGAATGATAGTAACTATACGCCTTTTCGTATTCATGATCTAAAAATGTCGCTTCATGAACAACGCAGTCCGCGTCTTTTAGTAAATCGAAATATACTTCACTTTGAAGCGGTCGTGTATCTCCATGAATACATACTTTTCTCCCTTTTATTACAGGCCCTAAAAAGTCGTTCGTATCATAAATAACACCATCATGTACAAACGTATCACTATCTTTTATTTCACTATAAATTGGGCCAGGACGTATACCAATTTCTTTTAACTTTAGAACGTTTAACGCACCTTTTTGATCATTTTCTTTAAATACATATAAAAAACTTTCTATATTATGATCAAGTGTTTTTACCTCTATAGTAACATCTTTAATCGAGATAAAAGATCCATCTTCAATTTCCACTATTTCAACTGGATAATTCAATATTGTCTCACTTACTTGAAACGTCGTTGTTAACCATTCAGAAAGTCCTTTTGGTCCGTAAATTTTTAGTGGTTTACCTTCTCCACCTTGATGCGCACGGCTCGATAAAAAACCTGGTAAACCGTAAATGTGGTCACCATGTAAATGCGTAATAAATATATGGTTAATTTTAGATGGTTTAATAGACGTATTTAGTAAACGATGTTGAAATGCTTCTCCAACATCAATTAAAAAATATTCGTTGAGCTCATCAACCATATCTAAAATTATCGCTTGAGTATGTCGTTTTTTTGAAGGTAAGCCTGCCGCAGAACCTAATATATTAATATACATAGTAACCTCCATATAAAAGTAATCTAATTATATCATAGTCATCTTGTCTTTTAGACCCCTTCGTGGAATAATATATAAAGGAAAGTAAGGTGACATTATGGACTCTATTCAATTTATAGAACAGTTTATTGTATTCATAGAAGATCATTTACGTGAAGACATAGATTTCGATGAAGTGTTAATGGAAATGGATGTTGAATCGAAAAGTTTTTTAACGCTATTTACTGCTCTCGTTGGGATGTCTCCAGCAGACTATCAAAAACGCCGTCAATTAACTGAAATTGCTTTAGAGGTTTATGATGGTCATCGACGTTTAACAGATATTATAAAATACTATAACCATAAAGATTTAGCGCAGTTTAAAGATGATTATCAAAAATTCTTTGGTATAAGCGTGTATGATACTGATAAATTTATCGAAGAAATGCCTCTACAATACCGTATTTCATTTGAAATAAACCCTACGACAAAACGTGAACCTTTTTCTGAAACACGTTCACTTGATGGGTATCGATTAATTGGTGTCGAAGAATTTTTCAATATGAATAGTTATAATGAGAAAAAGAAAACTCGATACTTAAACTACTTACTAAATAGCGGTATTATTAGCGAAATATTAAAGCATAATAACGGACCAATTAAAGGGTTATTCGTAATGGAACGATATAGTTACGGAGAAATTCAAGTATTCGTCGGCACAGCATCAGATATGAATACACCTTTTACAACGACGTATACACCTAGTGGTTTATATCAAATTTTTGAGTCGGACGGTCAATTAGACGTCGAAACAAAAAAACTTTACGAGTATATATTTAGAAGATGGCTCGTAAAAGAGCACGTTGAGCTAGACTTAACATTTTCAATAGAATTAATAAAAGGACTTACACACTCGATTGACGATTCAGTCATTGTACAAGTATGGCAGTCCATAATTGATTAAAAAAGGCGACATATGTCGCCTTTTATTATTTAGTTGCTTGTATCTCAACCATTTTAATAATAAGTTCTGTGATTTTATATAATTCTTCGAGTGGCATTCTTTCTGATGTCGTATGAATCTCTTCATATCCTAAGCCTAAAATGACTGTGTCGATTCCTTGGCCTGCAAAGATGTTACCGTCACTGCCTCCACCTAAAGAAATAATATTGGGTTCACGACCAATTTTTACGGAAGCATCGCTTGCGAGTTTTACAGCTTCTGATTCTTCCTCTGAATGCAGTGCTGGATACATTAAGTCAATGTCAACATCGACTTCTCCACCGAGTTTATGCGCTGCTTTTTTAAATTCAGATTCAATATGTGCTGTTTGTTTTGCAAGACGATCCTCTTCTAAACTTCTTGCTTCAAGTAACACATATGCATAGTCTGATACGATGTTCGTCGCTTCCCCACCTTTAATAATACCAACGTTTGATGTCGTCATTTCATCGACGCGACCAAGTGTCATATTACTTATCGCTAGCGCTGCGATATTAATTGCAGATACACCGACTTCTGGTTCGATTCCCGCGTGAGCTTTTTTACCATGAATGTGTGCTTCAATTTTATTTTGTGCAGGTGCACGGTTTACAATTGTACCCACTTGACCTGTTCCGTCTACTGCGTAACCGATTTTACTTTTAACAACTGAAGTATCAAAAGCTTTTGCTCCGACAAGACCAGTTTCTTCTCCAACTGTTACGATAACTTCAATATCACCATGTGGGATATTATTTTCTTTAATTGATCGAATTGCTTCAATTACTGCAGCGACTCCTGCTTTATCATCCGAACCGAGAATTGTCGTACCATCAGAGTACATATATCCGTCGCGAACTTCGGGTTTAACTCCGTTACCTGGTTTAACAGTGTCCATATGAACCATAAAACAAATCGGTTCTATTTCTTTATTTCCTTCAAGCGTAAAGAATAAGTTCCCCGCACCGTAACCTGTTTCAGACTGTGTATCATCTTCAAAACCTTTTAATTCTAACGCATCGAACTCTTTAAATAAACGATTAGCTATCTCTCTTTCATCACCAGATTCTGAATCGATCATTACGAGTTCTTTTAATAGTTCTACTAATCTTTCTTTGTTCATTAATTACACTCCTAGTTGAAAATTATTACTTGAACAAGTAATATAAAATTATATAATTTGAGAAAATGAGGGTTCACAATATGCCGAAAAAAGCACAAAACATTATCATTTGGGCAATGATTATCCTAATCGTTGTTTCAGGTTTATTAATGGGATTAAGCTATCTCACAGCACTATAAGAAAAAGTGGTCCATCAATGGACCACTTTTTTAAATGTCATCGCCGTGTTCCATAAACCATGCTTGCAGATCTGTAATGACACTCATGACATCGTGACCTTCAATTTCATGTCTCTCTATCATATCTACCACTTTTCCGTCTTTGAAAAACGCAAAACTTGGAGATGACGGTAAAAAGTCTGGTGTACGTTCACGAACTGCTTCAGTTGCATCTTTTTCTTGTCCGGCAAAAACTGTATATAAATGTGTTGGTTTTTTGTCGAAGTTTAGTGAGTGAATCGCTGCTGGACGTGCGATACCACCTGCACATCCACATACTGAGTTAATCATCACAAGTGCAGTACCTTCTTTGTCTAACGCTTCATTAACTTCTTCTGGCGTTAAAAGTTGTTCGTATCCAACATCTGTGAGTTCTTTTCTCGCATTTTCCACTAAATCTTCCATATATATTTTAAAATCTAAATCCATAGATAGCACCTCTTTACTGTAATAATTAAAGTGTAATGTTAAATATTTTATTTGTAAAGATTAAAGCGTTGTTTCACTATCAATAGACTCAATATTTTTCTTAACATCTTGTAAAAATTTACCTGCATCTACACCGTTCAGTACTCTATGATCGATAGATAAACAAAGGTTTACCATATATCTTGCTGCGAGCATTTCATCGATAAAAACAGGTTTTTTAACGATAGATTCAACTTGTAATATAGCAGCTTGTGGGTGGTTAATGACGCCTAGTGACTGAATAGAACCAAATGCGCCTGTGTTATTAATTGTAAATGTCCCACCGTGCATATCTTCCGAAGTTAGCGCATGTGTTCTACCTTTTTCAGCAAGTTGTGCAAGTTTTTTTGCGATTCCTCGAATCGACAACATATCTGCATTATGAATGACCGGAACGTATAAGTCGTCATCAGCGGATACTGCGATATTTAAATTGATTGAATCGTGGATTTGAATAGAATCCCCTTGCCAACTGCTATTGAGTATTTTATTTGTATTTAGGGCTTTTGCTACTGCTTCTATAAAGAATGCAAAATAAGTTAATTTAATACCTTCAGATTTAAATGCATTTTTATATTTATTTCTTAAATGAACGAGCTCTGTTGCATCTACTTCTATCATCATCCAAGCATGTGGAATTTCAGTTTTAGATTTCACCATATTATTTGCGATTGCTTTTTTAACACCGGTTAATTCTAGTCTAGAAGTGTCACTAGTAGTTTTAATACCGATCGATGATTTATCTGTTTTTGGTGCTTCATTTTTCACAGGATTATCGATATACGATAAAATATCCTTTTTTGTAACACGTCCAAATTGTCCTGTACCTTCAACATCATCTAGATTAACGTTATGTTCTGATGCTAATCTCATCACGACAGGTGATATTCTTTTAATCTCTTTTTGTGTGTCTGTACTATTATTATCTTTTTTATTAGTTTGTGGTTGAGATTTTTGTTCTGGTTCTTTTTCATGAACTTTGTTAGATACCTTAATTTCACAAATTGGTGTTCCGACTTCTATTGTTTCACCAACATCTACGAGTATTTTTTCTATCACTCCTTCAAAACTAGAAGGGACTTCAGCTGTTACTTTATCGGTTAAAATTTCACATAACGGATCATATTCATTTACTTTACTACCAGGCTCAACAAGCCACGCTTCTACTGTTCCTTCATGCACACTTTCTCCGAGTTTTGGCATTTTAATGACTTCTATCAATCGTTTCACCTCTTTTAATGTTCTGCAAGTTCTTTCATCTTTTCATAGATTTTATCTGGATTCACCATAAAATAGTCTTCCATTGGTGGTGCATATGGCATCGCTGGTACGTTAGGTGCGGCAAGTCTCATAACTGGTGCGTCTAAATCGTAAAATGCATGTTCAGATATAATCGCAGATACCTCACTCATTACACTACCTTCTAAATTATCTTCAGTGACGAGTAATACTTTACTTGTGTCTTTAACAGATTCTATAATCGTCTCTTGATCGAGCGGGTAAATTGTTCTTAAATCAACAACTTTAGCACTGTATCCATCATTCTCTAATCGTTCAGCCGCTTCAATGGCCATATGAACACATAACCCGTAAGTTATTACCGTGATATCTTTACCTTCACGTTTAATATCTGCCTTACCAATAGGTACAACATGTTCACCTGTCGGTACGTCTTCTTTAAGTAAACGATATGCTTTTTTATGCTCGAAAAATAAAACAGGATCGTTATCGCGTATTGCAGAAATAAGTAATCCTTTTGCATCACTTGGTGTAGAAGGTATAACAACTTTTAAACCAGGTGTTGAACTAAATACACTTTCAATCGATTGTGAATGATAAAGTGCCCCGTGTATCCCTCCACCAAATGGTGCACGAATTACAATTGGACAATGCCATCCATTATTAGAGCGATATCTAATTTTAGCTGCTTCACTCATAATCTGGTTTGTCGCAGGTAATATATACTCTGCAAACTGTATTTCAGCAACTGGTCTTTTACCAGCGAGTGACGCGCCAATTGCTGTACCGACAATTAATGATTCTGCGAGTGGCGTGTCGAGCACTCGCATTTTTCCGTACTTCTCTTGGAGTCCAGCCGTTACTTTAAACACGCCACCTTTTTGACCGACATCTTCTCCTAGAACGAATACATTCTCATCTTTTCCCATCTCATAGTCTAATCCGTCATGGATTGCTTCTAACAATGTCATCGTTTTTGTCATTATAATTCCTCCTCATACACGTGTTTTAACGCATAAGAAGGTTCTGCATATGGTGCATGTTCTGCTTCTTTTGTCGCGTCGTTAATAATATTTTTAACTTCTTCATCGATTGCTTCGAACCACTCTTCTTCTATCGTTGTATTTTTTAATATATAATCTTTAAACGTGATTAAGCAGTCCGTGTCTTTTAATGTTTGTACATGTGCTTTATCTCTATAAGAATCATCGTCATCTGAAGAGTGTGCCCCAATTCTCGAAACTAGCGCATCGATTATCGTAGGACCTTCCCCGTTGATAGCACGTGTTCGAGCAACTTTTACAGATTGAAATACTTCAAGTGGATCATTGCCGTTAATTTGTTCTCCGTGTATTCCATATGCATGTTTTCGCTCTGATAAGTCATCAATATTGTATTGAAGTGATTTTGGGACACTAATCGCGTAACCATTATTTTCAATAAAGCATATATACGGTAATTGATGAACACTCGCAAAGTTTAGCGCTTCATGAAAATCGCCTTGAGACGTAGAACCTTCACCGAGTGAAGTAAATGATACAGCTTCTTTACCATCCATTTTTAATGCATACGCAATACCTGCTGCGTGAAGTACTTGAGTTGTTACAGTTGATCCTTGAGTCACAATATTTAACTCGTAATCGCTAAAGTGACCGGGCATTTGTCTACCTCCACTTGACGTATCATCTCGCTTCGCAAATGCTGCAAGCATACTTTCTAAGGGTGTTGTACCAAGTGTTGTTACCATTCCTAAATCTCTATAATATGGGTTTAAATAGTCAACTTTTTTCTTTAAAGCATAAGCTGCACCGACTTGTGCCGCTTCTTTACCCTGACACGATACGACAAATGGAATTTTTCCCGCACGGTTTAATAACATCATACGTTCATCAATTTTTCGTGTCGTTAACATTAAACGATACATTTCTTTTAAGTCGTCTTCTGTTAAATCTAATGTTTTATAATCTATCATTCGAATCTCTCCTTAAAAATGAATCCCTCTTTCGTCAATAAGTAATGCAGATTCCATAATTCCTTCACTTATTGACGGATGCGCATGTACTGAATTATATAGTTCTTCTACCGAACTATTTAAAAACGATGCAAGCGATAATTCGTTAATAATTTCAGTCGCATTTGGTCCAACAATCGATGCGCCTAATAACATATTATCTTTATCAGTAATTAACTTAACAAAACCTTCTCCGCCATTTTCAATAATCGCCTTACCAACTGCTTGAAGTGGTAATACGCTCACATTATATTCGATCCCTTTTTGTTTTAACTGTTCTTCTGTAGGACCGACTACCCCAACTTCTAAATTCGTATATATACATCTCGGTACAGTGTCATAATTTAGTGTGATTGGATTTAAACCTTTAATATGCTCAACCGCTATTATGCCTTCTTTTGAAGCAACATGTGCGAGTTGATATGTATTTAATACATCTCCAATCGCATATATATGGCTGTCTGCTGTTTGGTAAAATTCATTCGTTTCAATATAAGTAGTGAATTTTGCTTTCGTGTTGTTTAAGCCAATATCATCGATATTGGCTTTACGCCCAATCGCAACAATTACTTGCTCGAAATTCAATGTTTCGTCGTTATACTTTATAGAAACACCGTCATCAACTGTAACGGTCTGATTACTAATTTTAAAGTCAGTTGTAATTTTTACATTACTCTGTTCTAAATGCTTTTTAAGCGTACGAATAACGTCTTTATCTTCATTAGGAATTATATTTTGACTACCTTCAATTATCGTCACGTCGACATTTAAATTAGATAATATAGATGCAAGTTCTAATCCAATGACTCCACCGCCGATAATACCTACAGATTTAGGTAATTTTTTTTGAGATAAAAATTCTTTACTCGACAATACAAATTCCCCATCAAATGGTAAAAAGTCAAGTTCGATCGGTTTAGACCCAGTCGCTATAATGACATAATCATTTTTAATAATAATAGAATCGTTTTCAGTTTCTACAGCGATTGTGCCTGCCATCGGTGAGAAAATTGACGGCCCTAATATCCTCCCATGACCATAGTAAACGTCAATTTGATGTTTTTTCATGAGTGATGACACACCGTTATATAACGTGTCTACAGTTTTATTTTTTTTATCAATTATTTTTTCATAATTAAAATTCAATACTTCAGAAATTCCGAATTCAGATAACTGATTGGCAGTTTTTATTAAATTTGAAGTGTTCAGCAAACTTTTCGTTGGTATACAACCGTTATGTAAGCACGTGCCACCGAGTTTATCTTTTTCAATGAGTGCGACAGTAAAGCCGAGTTGTCTTGCACGTATCGCAGCTACATAGCCGCCTGTACCTCCACCGATTATCGCGATGTCATATGACTTTTCCATAAAACCCTCCATAAGTTACTGGTCAGACCAGTGAAAGTTGTAAAAAAATATACCACTTGCTCGCATTTTCTATATAGACTAGAATAAATACGATGAAACAAATGTATTATCTCCTATTATACATTAACAAACGATGATTTCATTAACAGACTATATAATTATGTTGAGTAAGGTGTTTGATTACATGAAAAAAATAATTGCACTATTAATATTAGTGATTCCTGTCTTTATTGCAGGATATGGCGTAAAATTAATTCGCGACAGTATATTCGGTATCACAATTGATCCATTTAGTTCTCTTGTCCTTCAATTTATTGTAGGGTTAGTACTCTTAGTGTTCGGAGTTTGGTTCGTTGCAGGATACGTCCTTCATAGAGAGCGAAAAAATAAACGAGTTCAAGAGCGATTTAAAGCAAAAGACGAGTAAACAAATTACTGTTTACTCGTCTTTATTAATTCTTTCGCGTTTTTAATTGCTGCATCATTAATCGTAGACCCACTTAACATACGTGCAATCTCTTCAATATGTTCATTTTCATCTAAATATTCAGCTTTCGAAACAGTACGATCATTAACAACTGTTTTATACACGTGTAAATGATGGTCTGCCACCGCTGCTGCTTGAGGTAAATGAGATATCGCAAATACTTGTCTCGTCTTTGCGAGTAGTTTCATTTTTTCTGCCATTTTAGTCGCGACTTTACCACTGACTCCTGAATCGATTTCATCTAAAATTACGAGGGCTTGATTTTCAAACATTGAAAAGATCGATCTGAGCCCTAAATTAATACGTGAAACTTCTCCCCCTGAAGCCACTTTGTTTAATGGTTTCAACGGTTCACCTTTATTTGTCGTAATAAAAAATTCAACGTTAGAAAATCCGAGTGTATTAAATTGAGTTTCCTTTACATCGATTTTAAACTGAACATCTTTCATATCGAGGTCTTCTAGTTCTTTCACAATCGCAGATTCTAAAAAGTCTTTACGGTCAAGACGAATGTCATGTAGCTTTTTAGCATATACATTTAATTGTTTAAACACTTTTTCTTTTTCATTTATTAATTCTTCATATGATTGACTAAAGTTTTTTAAATCATTAATATCCGTCTCTAGTTTACGCTCTAAACGTAATAAACCTTCAAATGTCTCATTAAATTTACGTTTTAACTGATTAATACTATTTAAACGGTCTTGGATTTCGTTTAAACGCGCTTCATCGTATTCAAGCGTACTCAAATCATTCGTAACTTGACTATTTAGCTCAGTTAATAAATGATAACTCTCTTCGAGTTTTTCAGTATATATAGAATACTTTTCATCAAATGGTGTAATCCCCTCAAGTTGATGCACGACGTCATATAAAAGAGACTGAACACTAATTTCACCGTCTAAAATCGATTTAATTTGTTCGAACTTCTCATTGACGTTTTCAAAATTCATTAAGTATTCGAGTTCTTTTTCTAAATCATCTTCTTCAGTTTCTGTCGTGAAATTCATTAATTGAAGTTCATTATATTGGTGTTCTAGTAGTTCTAGTTGTTCTAATCGATTGCGATCTTTATATTCGAGTTCTGCGATACGTTTTTGTATAGAGTCATATTGATAAAATAACTGCTGATACTGTTTAAAATCTACTTCATCATAGAGTTCAATATATCGATCGAGATAATCGATTTGACGGCTTGTTTCTAATAATTCATCGTTTTTGTGTTGCGTATGAATAGTAAATACTTCTTGCATAATTTCTTGAAGTTGGCCAAGAGTAATCATTTGGTTATTGATTTTAACGATACTTTTTTTGTTATGCATTATCTCTCTTTTAACGATAAAAACTTCATCAACTGGGATGTTATATTGTTCAAGTAAGGCGTTTAGTGTAGCGGTATTTGGAAAATCAAACACACCTTCTAATACGAGCCCACTCGTATCATAACGAATGTCATCCATTGAAGCACGCTTACCCGCTAAGTATGACAACGCATCAATTAACATCGACTTACCGGCTCCGGATTCACCAGAAATAATCGTTAAATGGTTGTAAAAATCAAGCTCTACATTTTCTAGTACCGCAAAGTTATTGATATTTAGACGGAGTAAAATAGTGCTCAGCTCCTTAAATCAGATTAAAAATTTTCTCTTTAACGCTATCTCTTGCTTCTTCTCCTCTACAGATTATAAGACACGTATCATCTCCACAAATTGTACCGATAATTTCTTCCCATTCGAGTTGATCAATAATCGCTCCGATTGACTGTGCGTTACCAGGTAACGTTTTTAATACTATTAAACTGTCTTGATAATCTAGCTTTACAAAGCTATCCATTAAATAGCGACCGAGTTTTTCAAGAGTATGATAACGTCTATCTTCAGGCATGCTGTAAATATACGTACCATCAGCTTTTGGAACTTTAAATAATTGTAATTCTTTAATATCACGTGACACCGTTGCTTGAGTTACATCGAAATTATTTTCGCGTAATTTTTGGACAAGTTCTTCTTGCGTTTCAATGTCGTTACTCGTAATAATTTCTCTAATTTTAATTTGCCTTACTACTTTACTAGACATAATTGTCACCTCAATGTATATCATTAATATTTATTCAATAATATCATGTTTTCGTGTAGTATAACAAACTAAAAGAAAAGAAAAACTATCCGAAAACGGATAGTTTAAAATAATTGGTCGATTTTTTGTTGTTCGATCACTGAATTTTCCCCATCATTTTTTATGTGAAGTAAAAATTCTTCGTTACCTTTTGTACCAGTAATTGGTGAACGAATAATATCATACGTTGATAATCCAAGAGAAGTACATACTTCAACAACGCGCTCTATTACGTTTCTCTTCGTCACGTCGCTTTGAATAATCAGTGTATCCTCTTTTTCTTCTAAATAGCTTTCAAATTGTGGTTTAATTAATGCAATGACTGTGTATTCGTGATTGAAAAGTTCAGTGATGTGTCTAATAATCGGGACGATAGAAGTAAAACTCACATCAATCGTCATGACGTTTGGTAAATTTTTAAAATCATCAATTGCCGTATGCTTAAAATTCGTTTGCTCCATCACTGTGACACGTGAATCTGTTCTAAGTTTATAGTCGAGTTGGTTTGTACCGACATCAACTGCGTAAACAGACTCTGCACCATGCTGTAAACTACAATCTGTGAAACCACCTGTTGAACTTCCAATATCAAGAACGATACAATTTTCTAAGTTTAAATTAAATTCATTAATCGCAGCTTTTAATTTGATACCGCCTCTTGAAACGTAAGTTTTCACTTTTTTAAAGCGAATATCAACCTTCTTCGTATCGATAATATCAGATGGTTTATACACTGGTTCATTATTATTTAACACTTTTCCTGCCATAATTAGACGTCTGACGTCTTCTATTGTGCCAAGACTAAAATGTTCAAATATATATTGATCTGCACGGATCTTAGCCATTATGTTTTACCATTTTTTGAATTGTATTTACAATATTATCTGAAGTAATTCCTGCTTCTATAAGTAACTGTTCAACGTCACCTTGTTCAATATATACATCAGGAATAGCGATTGTTTTAACATCATTTGTAAAGTCATGTTGCGACATAAACCCTTGAATAAATTGGCCAAGACCACCGGCTTCGATGACTTCTTCGACAATTAACATCGGTACATTCTCTTTACCATATTCATGTAACATTTCTTCATCTACCGGCTTTATAAATCGCGCATTGACGATTTCAACATTAATATTCGTTTCAGATAGCATGTCTTTTGCCTCTTCAGCAATATCTAACGTTGGACCGTAACTGATGATTACAACGTCCTTCTTATCTTCTTTATGGACGACTTCCCATTTGCCTTTTTCAATTGGCTGACGTTCAGTGACTTCAATACCTTTAACATTTCCTCTAGGATAACGTAATGCAATTGGACCATCGTATTCGACAGCGTAGTCAATCATTAACTTCGCTTCAACTTCGTCTCGAGGCATCATAATCGTCATGTTAGGAAGTGGTAGTAAGAAACTCACATCAAAAATACCGTGATGTGTTTCACCATCAGCACCGACTAATCCACTACGATCAATTCCAAAAAATACATTTAAGTTTGGACGATCTACGTCATGTAACACTTGGTCATATCCACGTTGTAAAAATGTCGAATAAATAGCAAGATATGGTTTCATACCTGAAGCTGCGAGTCCAGCAGACATCGTGACGGCATGTTGTTCCGCGATTCCAACATCAAAAAATCTTTCTGGTAGCTCGTTTTGGAACTTAGTTAATTTCGAACCTACCGGCATTGCTGGTGTTAACGCGACGATACGTTCATCTTTCAATGCATGGTCAAATACTGAATTCGATACGAATTCACTCCACGACTGTGTACCACTGCCACCAATTGTTTCACCAGTTTCAATTTTATAAGGTCCGAGTCCATGCCAAGTACCTACCTCATCATTTTCAGCGTGGTAATACCCTTTACCTTTTTTTGTGATGACATGAATAATTGCTGGTCCGTCATAATTTTTTGTTGATTCTAAAGCTTTAGTAATGTCTTTAAAATTGTGTCCATCTACTGGACCGATATATTTAATACCGAGTTCTTCGAAAAATACACCGTCTACGACTAAATATTTTAAACTGTCTTTAACTTTATCAGCTAAATCTCTTAAAGACGGTCCAAATGACGGAATTCTTTCGAGTAATTCTTCAGCATCATATTTAAATTTGTTATAGCTTGAATTCGTTCGAATACGTCCAAACATATTGTGTATTGCACCGACGTTTGGTGCGATACTCATTTCATTATCATTTAAAATAATCGTCATTTTCGTTTTTTCAGATCCGATATGGTTTAACGCCTCTAGGGCCATTCCACCTGTTAATGCACCGTCACCGATAATCGGAACGACATCATATTTCTCATTTCTGATATCTCGTGCTTTCGCCATACCTAATGCAGCTGAAAGCGAAGTAGATGAATGGCCTGCTTCCCATACATCATGCTCTGATTCCGACATTTTAGGAAATCCGGACAGACCTTTATATTGACGTAGCGTTTTAAAATCTGTCGTTCTTCCAGTTAATATTTTATGGATATACGCTTGATGACCAACGTCAAATAAAAGTTTGTCTTCTGGTGAATTATAAAAACGATGTAATGATAAAGTGAGCTCGACGACACCTAAGTTAGCACCGATATGCCCACCTGTTACTGCACATGATTCTATTAAAAAGTCTCGAATTTGTTGTGCTAATTGTTCAAGCTCTTCATCACTTTTATCTCTTAAAAATGATGGATTTTCTATTTCTTCAAGTTTCATATAGCACCCACCTATCTTTTTCTAATTATATCATTTAAAAAAGATTATAAAAATAGAAATGATATCCATATGTATGAATATCATTTCGTACGATTTACAACAATGGTAATGATATCTTCTAAATGAATAATATCAATTTCATCTTTTAATCGATATAATAATTCAGTCGTCTCTTTCTCTTTTTTCTTTAGAAGATCTGTCGCACCTTCAATACCGAATAAAGAGACATATGTCGTCGTATTGTTTTTTTCGTCTGTGCCGACTTCTTTACCGATTTCTTCTTTAGTACCTTGTACATCTAAAAGATCGTCTTTAATTTGGAATAATAATCCTAGTTCTTCCGCAAATCGCTGTAATGTCGCAATAACATCTTCATTTTGGTTTGCAATAATTGCTGCTGATATTACTGGTGCAACCATTAGTTTTCCAGTTTTATGACGATGAATTTGTTCTAACGTTTCATAATCAATCGATGCATTTGTGCTTAAAATATCGTTCATCTGGCCACTGATCATTCCATTTTGACCTGCTGCAGAAGTAAGAGTTTCAATAAGTTTAACTTTAACATCGTTACTATAATCCGCGAGAGTTAATAGATGAATGCTTTCTGTTAATAAGTTATCACCAGCTAGAATTGCAGTTGCTTCACCATACACTTTGTGGTTTGTCAGTTTTCCACGTCTATAATCATCATTATCCATCGCAGGTAAATCATCATGTATTAATGAATACGTATGGACCATTTCTATAGCAGCAGCCATAGGTACTCCGTTACTTAATTCGTGATTAAGTGCTCTCAACGTTTTAAAGAGAAGGAGTGGACGTATTTTTTTACCACCTGCGGAAATTGAATATAACGAAGATTCTTTAATACGATCAGACACATCATTTAAACTTAAATGATGTTTAATATGTTTATCGACATCGTCTAAATATTTTTGATAGCTATTAATCATCTGTATTACCTTCTAAAGCTTCGACTTCAAGTTGCGCATTTTTTAATATCTCATCACACTGTTTAGAAAGTTCGATACCTTTTTTATATAAATCTAAAGACTCTTCTAATTGAACATCTTCACGATCTAATTGTTCAATGATTGACTCTAGTGTTTTCATTTTTTCTTCAAAGCTTTGTGTTTCCTTTACTGATTCACTCATCTTTATACACCTCAGTAATTTTTGTTTCTAAGCGACCATCACTTAATTTCACTTGGATTACATCTCCGACATCCACATCATTTGTACTCTTTAAGACGTGTCCATCTAAACTAACAAATGAGTATCCACGTTTTAGAATTTCTAGTGGATTTAAACTATCTAAAATTTCAAGTTTGATTTTTACTTGCAATTTAGAATGTTCTATCTTATATTGCATTAATTTAGTTAATGACTGTCGATATTGCTTATTTTGTGTTTGTCCGTTTTCAATAATATGTCGTGGACTGAGCGTATTGATTTTATAATTCAAATGACTAAATTGATGGTGTCTTTCATTATACTTTTTATTATACAACGACTCTAATTGATCTTTTTTATAGACGAGTTGTTGTAAATGTTGGTCATACAACCGTGTTGGCATTCTAAATTTATAATAGCTTTTATGGCTTTCAAGTTTTGATTGTTTGTTGAGAAGTGTATCTTGTATTTTCTTTTTCAATACTAATTGTGATTCGATAACTCTCTCTTTTAAATATCGTTGATCAGGCAAAGCATGCTCCATTGCTTGCGTTGGTGTTGTCGCTCTTTTATCAGATACAAAGTCCACGAGTGTCGTATCTGTTTCGTGTCCAATTGCAGTGATAATTGGTGTTTTCATATTAAATACTTTTTTGGCAACTTCTAACTCATTAAATGTCCATAAGTCTTCAATTGAACCACCACCACGCGCTAAAATAACAACATCAGCATGTAACTGATCTACATAATCTAAGTTGTTAATGACAGAATCGATACTCTTTTCACCTTGCATTAACGTATTAATGACTTTTATTTTTGTAAGTGGGAAACGCTTTTCAGCAGCATGTATCATGTCTTCATATGCAGCACTTGTCGCACTTGTGACTAAAATAATTGTTTTTGGAAAATAAGGAAGTTGTTTTTTATGTGCTGGATCAAAATACCCCTGCGCTTGAAGCATCTTTTTATTTTGTTCTAACTTTTCATATAACTGTCCTTGACCATCGAGTACAATATCGTTTGCGATAACTTGATAATATCCTCCGGGTTTGTAGACAGATATCCTACCTTCTACGATGACTCCGTCCCCATCACTCGGAACTTTTTTTAGTCGCTTCACACTATTACTAAACATAATACCGCGTAGTGTTGTCGATTCATCTTTCAAAGTGAAATATAAAATACCTGAACTATGTAATTTACTATTAGATATCTCACCTTTAATAAAGACCCGTTCTAAGTACGGGTCTCTAACAAATTTTTCTTCAATATATGATGATAAAGCACTCACAGTTAGCACTTGCTCGTTCGTCATAATATCACTCGTTTTTAAAGTTTTTTAACACACCGTTTACGAATTTAAAACTGTTTACGTCACTATAGACTTTTGTGATTTTTACAGCTTCGTTAATAATCACTTTTTTCGGTATATCTGTAGAAATAATCTCTGTTACAGATACACGTAAGACATTTCTGTCGACTTTACTAATACGATCTAACGTATAGTTTTTTAGTAAACTACCAATTTTATCATCAATATCATTTTGATGTTCAATATAATAGTCGACTAATTGCTTAATATAATCATATTTACTATACATTTCTTTAAATTTCACATCTTTTAATGACACTGCGTCATTATCGATTTGAAACAGTATTTGAAATGCTTTAATTCTTTGTTCATGTCTATTCATAAAAACACCTAATACTTCGCAATATTTACGATGTGAACATTAATTTCATCAATTACATTAATATCGAGCATCGTTGAGATAGATTGTTTAATATTCTCTTGGATATTTTCTGCAATCTTATGCACATTTTTACCGTCAGATAGATTGACGTACGCAGAAATTTTTAAATATCCGTTTGACTCATCTACACGGATACCTTTGCCGCGATATTTCTTACCAATTTTTTCAATTGTTCCACTCGCTAAGTTATTTTGTAAAGATGAAACACCCTTTGTTTCTAAAACAGCGATACTTGAAATAACTTCAAGTACTTCTGTTGAAATCTTAATTTTACCAATGGATTCATCGTGTCCTAATACTTCCACTATAATCACCTCATTCACTCATTATATCATGGTTTTCTAGCATATTCGTATTATAATCGTTATTAATAAACGCTTCATTATTAATAATTTTTTGATGGAATGGTATCGTCGTATTAATACCTTCAACGATGAATTCATCTAACGCGCGACGTGCAATCTGTAATGCGTCGTCTCTGTCTTTTCCATATACGATAAGTTTTGCAATCATCGAATCGTAATATGGTGGAATTGTATATCCTTGATAACAAGCTGTTTCTAAACGTACACCGAATCCACCTGGTTCTTTAAACTTCGTAATTTTACCAGCAGAAGGCATAAAGTTCTTATAAGGATTTTCTGCGTTAATTCTGAATTCAAACGCATGTCCATTAAACTCAATGTCTTCTTGAGTAAATGGTATTTCTTCTCTCATTGCAATTTTTATTTGCATTTTAACTAAATCTATCCCTGTAATCATTTCTGTAACAGGATGTTCGACTTGAATTCTCGTATTCATTTCCATAAAGTAATACGTTTCTTCATCGAGATCATATATAAATTCAATCGTCCCTGCGTTGACATAGTCGATAAATTTCGCTGCACGAACTGCTGCTTGCCCCATTTCTTCTCGAACTTCTTCAGAAATAATTGGACTTTTAGCTTCTTCAACTAACTTTTGCATACGGCGTTGAACAGTACAATCTCTTTCTCCAAGATGAACGACATTTCCGTGATAATCACCAAGTACTTGGATTTCAATATGTCTAAAATTGCTAATATATTTTTCGATATATAAATCTTTGTTCCCAAACGCACTTTCGGCTTCTTGTTCAGTTAACTTGTAGTTTTGAATTAACTCTTTCTCGTTACGTGCAACTCGAATACCTTTACCGCCACCACCGTAGCTTGCTTTAATAATGACAGGATATCCGATTTCTTCTGAAATTTTCTTTGCATCGTCTAGTGATTTTACAACACCATCAGATCCTGGAACTGTCGGGACATTTGCTTTTTGCATCGTATCCTTTGCAACGTCCTTAACACCCATTAAAGCGATTGTTTTATAATGTGGACCGATAAAGATTAAATTACTCGCATCACACATCTCTGCGAAATCGACGTTTTCAGCTAAAAAGCCATACCCTGGATGGATTGCATCACAGTTTGTATTTTGAGCGATTGTTATGATACTAATCATATCTAAGTAACTGTCTTTAGATAATTTAGGGCCGATACAATACGACTCAGTTGCGAGTTTCCGGTGTAAGCTATCTTTATCCGCTTCTGAGTATACGCTCACTGTTTCAATACCGAGTTCATGACACGCACGAATAATACGTACTGCAATTTCTCCTCGGTTTGCGATTAATACTTTTTTTATCATTTAACTTTGAATAATGGTTGGTTATATTCAACCATTTCTCCATCTTCAACTAAAATCTCTACAATTTCACCGGAAACTTCTGCTTCAATTTCGTTGAATAGTTTCATCGCTTCTAAAATACATACGATCGTATCGTTTTCAATCTTATCGCCGACTTGAACATAAGGATCTGCTTCAGGTGATGGACTCTTATAAAATGTTCCAACCATCGGCGCTTTAATCGTATGAATGTTTGAAGTATCAGCAGCAGGAACGCTAGTTTCTGGAACACTTGCTACTGGCGCTGGTGGAATAGGTGCTTCGACAGACTGTACTGGTTGTACAGGTTGCGCTTGATATTGTGGCACTTTTGATTCACGCTTAAGTTTAATATCCACTTCTTTGTCTTTATATGTGAGTTCAACTAAATTAGCTGTTTCCATTTTTTCAATGAGTTGGTCTATATATTCTAATTTCATAATCAAATCTCCTAAACTGTTTATAATAGTATTTTACTTTAGTGGTATGACCAATTCAAATGGTAATTAAAAAAAGCAGATAAAATATCTGCTTTTAAAAAGATTATGCTCTTGAAACGTATGAACTTTCTTCAGTATTTACTACAAGTACGTCACCATTATTGACAAATAGTGGTACTTGAATAGATAAACCTGTTTCGAGTTTCGCTTCTTTTGTCGCACCAGAAACAGTATCCCCTTTAATGCTTGGTTCTGTTTCTACTACTTCAAGCTCTACAGTTTTTGGTAGTTCAACACCTAAAGTTTCGCCTTCATACGTCATAATAGACACGTTCATATTTTCTTTTAAGAAATTAATTTCATGTTCTAATTGTTCTTTTGGAATCGTTACTTGTTCAAACGTGTTATTGTCCATGAACACATATCCGTCACCATCGTTATATAAGAATTGCATCTTATTGTTATCGATATGTGCTGTCCCGACTTTTTCACCTGCTCTAAACGTCTTTTCTTGAATTGCACCTGTACGTAAGTTTCTTAATTTAGAACGTACAAACGCCGCACCTTTTCCTGGCTTAACGTGTTGGAAATCAATAACTCTCCAAATACCGTTATCAAATTCAATTGTAAGTCCTGTTTTAAAATCGTTTACTGAAATCATTAAATTATCCTCCTACTTGATTATGAATAACTCTTTACTACTATGTGTCAGTTTTTGAAGTCCATCTTTAGTTACGAGCGCGTCATCTTCAATTCTAACGCCACCAAGTCCTTCAACATAAATACCTGGCTCGATCGTAATAATCATATTTTCTTCTAACACTGTATCGACAGTTTTTGCGAGTCCTGGACCTTCATGTACTTCTAGACCAATTCCGTGACCGAGTGAGTGACCAAAGTTTTCACCATATCCATTTTGATCAATAATATCTCTAGCTACCTTATCTGCCTCGCTACCAGTAAATCCAGCTTTAATTGTTTCTAAAGATTTTAACTGACTTTCTAATACAATATTATACACTTTTTTGAGTTCGTCTGAAACATTACCGACACCAAACGTACGTGTAATATCTGAAACATACCCTTTATAAGTTGCACCGAAGTCTAACGTCACAAGATCTCCATCTTCAATAACTTTTTCTGAAGGTGTTGCGTGAGGTAATGCCCCTCTATGACCACTCGCTACTATCGTATCGAAGCTCGGACCTTCTGAACCGAGTTGCGCCATAATATATTCTAGCTCAGCTTTAACTTCTAACTCTGTCATACCGACTTTTACAAATTTTAAAATACGTTCATATGCTTCGTCGACGATTTTACAAGCGACTTTAATTTTTTCAATTTCTTCATTTGATTTAACCATACGGAAAGTTTCAAACTCGTTGTTAATCGGTACGAGTTCAAAATGCTCATTTAATGTATTGTACTCATTATAATTCGTATAGGCTGCTTCAAATGCGAGTTTTTTAACGCCTTTTTCTTTTAAAAATTCGATGACAAACGACGTTAAACTTCCCTTTTGTAACACGAATTCAAAATCAGGTGCTTCTTCACGTCCTTGTACATTATATCTAAAATCAGATACTAAGTACTGTCCTTCATCAGTTACTATTACTACGCCACTTGATCCTGTGAACCCTGAGACGTATCTTCTGTTGTAAGTACTAGATACGATTAGCGCATCTATTTCATATTTCTTTAGTAACTCTTTTGTTTTTTCGATAATGCTCATTCATAATCACTCCTTAACCGTAGTTTACCGTATTTTAAAAGACTTTTCATTTTCTTTTTAATAATTTTAAAGAAATGGTAGAATAATAAAGTATCGAGAGGGATTCTAATGAAAAAATCATTATATATTGGAGCAATCTCACTTTGTTTAGTAGCTTGCTCACCAGAAAATTTAAATGAAAAATATGAAGAAAAATCTAATAGAGTTAAACAGCTTGAAGAGAAGCTACACTCTGTTGAAGTTGAAAATCAAAAATTGAAAGATGATTTTAAAAATATAGAAGAAGAAATTTCACGTATTAGTCGTGATAAGAAAGATACTAACATCTCTAAATATCAAAATGTCGTCCGTGTATATGCAAATGGTGTAAAAAAAGAGTTAGATGTTCTTTCAATAGAAGCGGAAAACTTTAAGGAAGAAGAGGATATTGACGGACGTACCGTTTCTAATATCGAATCTAATTTAAAAGAGATTATAAACACATATAACAGCGACGTAGATGAATTAAAACTTCAAGATATGTTAAGTCGTCAACATAATAAAATAGAAGTGTTTAATAGTAACTTACTTAAAGAGATTAACACTTTAAACGATGCGATTGGTAAAGATGATAAAAAGAATATCGAAAAACAGCTGAATAAAATCAAAGATCTCAATAAATATTTATAAAGGTTGATTCAATTGAAAAAAATATTATTTTATATCGTAATTATCATAGCAATTATTGGTCTTCTCACTAATTTAGATACTGTTTTTAATTTAATATTTAATATGGCTGTTTCTTTAGTCATTATTGGTTTAATTTTTTATGGTATATATTACTTCTTCATTTTATCTGAAGACGAAAGAAAATATAGACGTGCGGTCCGTAAAACGAAAAGAAAACGTAAGTTTAGAGATTAATTCTAAACTTACGTTTTTTATTATCGTTTATAATTCCATTCTTCAGATTTGTATTTCTCGATTAAGACGTCAAGTTGGTATAAATCGTCTTCTGTTAACATATATTCCGTCGTTGTCATTGATAGTCCTTTTTCAAATCCGTCTTTAAATGCTATGTATAATTCATCGACTGTTATATTTTTGTCTGTTAGATCATTAATCGGAACAGCCTTTGATTTAAAATCACTTTTCATTTTTTGTTTAAAACGTTCATTTGTAAATTTAAACATATCAAATAGATGATCAATATCAACATCTAGAAGTATTGAACCGTGTTGCATAATAACACCATCATTTCTTGTCTGTGCACTTCCTGCGATTTTTCTTCCTTCAACGACAAGTTCATACCAGCTCGGTGTATCAAAACATACGCTCGAACGTATTTCTGTTTTAGTTTTTTCCGGAATACTAAAATAAGCGTCTAAACCTAAATTTTTAAACCCTTCTAGTAATCCCATCGATAATACTTTATAACTTTCTGTTACAGTATGTGGCATTCCTTCGTAATTTTCAGGTAACACGAGACTGTACGTTAGTTCTTTATCGTGTAATACACCGCGACCACCCGTTTTACGCCTTACGAGCTGGTAGCCATACTCTTTTACTTTTTCAACATCGATTTCTCTATGTATCTTTTGAAAATAACCGATTGACAGAGTTGGGATTTCCCACTCATACAAACGTAATACTGGATTAATCTCACCCTTCTCAACTTTCTTCATGAGTAATTCGTCTAGCGCCATGTTATAAAACGCATCTTGTTTACCACTTTTAATGTAACTCCATTTTGCTGTCAAATTTCTCTCCCCCAGATTACACTTTTAAAAATGTGACAAACACACTATAATATATATATTGTATCTAAAAAGGAGCGATTGTGTGAGTACTACGACAATAATTTTATTAATTGTTTTAGCTATTTTAATAGTTTTATTTATAATTAATGCTGTATTAAGTGTTAGAGGCGTTAATATTGTAGGTGAAGAAGAATTTAGTCAAAACTTACGTAAAGTCCAACTCGTCGACTTACGAGAAAAAGATTCTTATAAGCACGGACATATATTAGGTGCACGTAACATCCCTCTAAGCACATTTAATACGAGAGCGAAATCACTACGTACAGACCAACCTGTACACTTATACGACCAAAATGGTCGTACAGCGCTAAGAGCTGCAAGAATTTTAAAGAAACAGGGTCATAAAGATATTTACGTATTAAAAAGTGGTATCGCTAAATGGACTGGTAAAATTAATTCTAAATAAAGAAAAAGCGATTCGAAAAATTCGAATCGCTTTTTTCAATTATTTTTTATCTTCGATAATATCTTCTTTTTCATAACGTAATACTGGATGACGTGCTGCAAGTGTTTCATCAAGTCTTCCGATTACTGTTGTATGTGGAGCCTCTAATACTAAGTCTAAATCTTCTTTGATTTCTTTATCAATATTTAGTAATGCATCGATAAATCCATCTAACGTTTCTTTCGATTCTGTTTCAGTAGGCTCGATCATTAAACCTTCTTCAACGTTAAGTGGGAAGTAGATTGTTGGTGGGTGATAACCGTAATCTAATAAACGTTTTGCTATATCTAGAGTACGTGCTCCTTCTTTCTTCTGATTCACACCGCTTAAAACAAATTCGTGTTTACAGTGTTGTGTGTATGGTAAATGATAAGTACCTTCAAGACGTCTCATCATGTAGTTCGCATTTAACACTGCATCTTCAGAAACCTTTTTAAGCCCCTCTGGCCCCATCGTTCTGATGTACGTGTATGCACGTAAGTAAATCGCAAAGTTACCAAAGTAAGGTTTTACGCGTCCAACACTTTGTGGAATATCGTTATCGAGTTTATACGTATCTCCCTCTTTTTTAACGTGAGGTTTTGGTAAGAATTTCGCTAAGTCCGCTTTAACTCCGATAGGACCTGAACCAGGACCACCACCACCGTGTGGACCGGTGAATGTTTTGTGTAAGTTTAAGTGTACTGCGTCAAAGCCCATGTCTCCAGGACGAACTTTAGCCATAATCGCGTTTAAGTTCGCGCCGTCATAGTATAACTTACCACCCGCACCGTGTACGATATCTCTAATTTCTAAAATATCTTTTTCGAATAGACCAAGAGTATTCGGGTTAGTTAACATGATTGCTGCAGTTTTATCACTTACAACACGTTTTAAGTCTTCGATATCTACAGTTCCGTCTTCGTTTGATTTCACTGTAACTGAATCGAATCCAGCAACTGTTGCTGAAGCTGGGTTTGTTCCGTGTGCTGAGTCTGGAACAATTACTTCTGTTCTTTGGAAGTCGCCGTTTGCTTCGTGGAATGCTTTAATCATAATTAAAGCTGTCCACTCACCTTGAGCTCCTGCTGCTGATTGTAATGAGATTTCATCCATCCCAGTAATTTCTTTTAATGATTCTTGTAAACGATAAGTTACTTCTAATGATCCTTGGATTGCTTTTTCGTTTTGTAATGGATGTGAATAAGCAAATCCAGCAAGACGAGCAACTTGTTCGTTAATTTTAGGGTTGTATTTCATCGTACAAGATCCTAATGGATAGAATCCTGAGTCGATTCCCCAGTTTTTGTTTGAGAGTTCAGTGTAGTGACGAATTAAATCAAGTTCACTAATTTCTGGTAACTCAGCTTTTTCTTTACGGATAAATTTATCATCTAATAAACTAGAAAGTTCTTTTTTCTCGATTTCAAGTTTAGGTAACGAATATGCATAACGATCTTCAATACTTCTTTCAAAAATTAATGGGCTTGAACCTTTTTTAGCCATTATAAGCACCTAACCTTTCAACAAACGCGTCAATTTCATCTTTTGTACGTAGTTCTGTAACAGCGATTAGCATATGATTTTTGAACGCTTCAAAGTCTAATCCTAAATCATAACCACCGATAAATCCGTCTTCATATAACTCATCATTAATTTCAGTGACATCTTTGTTTAACTTAACGACAAACTCGTTAAAGTTCATATCACCAAATACTTCAAATCCAGCTGATTTAAACGCTTCTTTTGCGTAATGTGCGTTTTGGATGTTGTTTTCTGCCATCTCTACCGCACCATACTTACCTAAAGCACTCATTGCAATTGATGATGCTAGAGCGTTTAACGCTTGGTTTGAACAGATGTTTGAAGTCGCTTTTTCACGACGAATATGTTGTTCACGTGCTTGTAAAGTTAATACGAAACCACGGTTACCTTCGTCATCTTTAGTTTGTCCGACAAGGCGTCCTGGCATTCTTCTCATTAATTTTTTAGTCGCTGCAAAGTATCCACAGTGTGGTCCACCGAATTGTGACGGGATACCGAATACTTGTGTGTCCCCAGTAACGATATCTGCACCGAATTCACCTGGAGGTGTAAGTAATGAAAGTGCAAGTGGGTTAGAGTTTACAATGAATAACCCTTTATGCTTATGTGCAATCTTTTCGATTGCTTCTAAATCTTCAATTGAACCAAAGAAGTTTGGATATTGTACCATTACTGCTGCTGTGTCTTCATCTGCTAATTCTTCAAGATGTTTTAAGTCAGTCTTAGTTCCGTCTAAATCAGCGACAACTACTTCTACATTTTGAGCGTTTGCATAAGTCTTGACGACTTCTAACGTTTGAGGATGAACTGCACCTGATACAACAACTTTTTTCTTTCTCGTTGCACCAGCAGCCATCGTTGCACCTTCAGCAAATGCAGTTGCTCCATCATACATTGATGAGTTTGCAATTGGTAAGCCTGTTAATTCTGAGATAATCGTTTGGAATTCAAAGATTGCTTGTAATTCACCTTGAGAAACTTCAGGTTGATATGGTGTGTATGCAGTATAGAATTCGGATCTAGAGATAATAGAATCTACAACCGAAGGAATATAATGATCATATACACCTGCACCTAAAAATGATGTGTGAGTAACTGACGTAATGTTTTTGTTAGCAATTTGCGTCATTTCTCTCACTAGTGAATGTTCATCTTTAGCTGGTTCAATATTTAAATCGCCTTTAAATCTTACTTCTTCAGGGATATCTGAAAATAGTTCATTAACATCTTTAATGCCAATGACATCTAGCATCTCTTGCTTGTCTTTTTCTGTTACTGGTAAATAACGATGACTCATATTTACACTCCTTAAAAGTTTAATGTTTTATTTAAAATTTTTAACAAACTGAGCTGGAATTTCACGTTTACGAACTTTAACGATAAATTCCTTACCGTCTTCATAGAAGTCAGTGTCTACTAAAGCAAATCCAATTGCTTTACCAGAGGATGGTGATTTTGTACCACTTGTAACGTATCCCACTTTGTTACCTTCAGTATCAAATACTTCATAGTCAGTTCTTGGAATACCTTTACCAGTCATTTCAAATGCGGATAAACGACGTGGAGCACCATTTGCTTTTTGATCTTTTAAGATATCACTACCAATAAATTTATCTTTGTTTGCATTTACAGCAAATCCGATTCTTGCTTCTATTGGAGTAATTTCTGGAGATAAATCTTGACCGTGAAGTGGTAAACCAGCTTCAAGTCTTAACGTATCTCTCGCACCAAGACCACATTCAGTTGCACCATCATCTTTGAATAGTTTCCATAATTCTTCTAATGAATCTGGCTTCATATAAATTTCAAAACCATCTTCTCCTGTATAACCACTTTGAGATAATAGTACGTCGTGTCCAGCAAGTGATACATTTTGTTTTGCGTCGAACATTTTCATCTCTGAAAGATCTTCGTCAACGTGTTTTTGTACCATCGCTCTTGAATTTGGCCCTTGAATTGCGATTACAGCGTAATCATCTGACTCATCTGATATTTCTACGTCATAGCCATCAATCTTAGTTAACCATTCATAATCTGTGTCTTTGTTTCCAGCATTCGGAACTAAGAAGAACGTATTGTCATCTAGACGATAAATTAATAAATCATCAATTACTCCACCGTCTTCGTTACAAATTGTCGTATACTGCGCACGATTAACTTTTAATTTAGATACGTCATTTGTTAATGCGTAGTTTAAAAAGTCAACTGCTTCACTACCTGTAACTTTGAATTCTCCCATATGAGAGACATCAAAAATACCAACGTCTTCGCGTACAGCGTTATGTTCATCAATAATACTCGTAAATTGAACAGGCATTTCCCAGCCGCCAAAATCTACAAGTTTTGCACCAACTTCACGATAATAATCATTAAGTGGTGTTTTCTTTAGTTCACTCATAATATCCCCCTTTTTATAAAAAAAGGACACTTTAATTAAAAAGTGCCCTGTTGAAATATCTTCAGGATTCGTCACGATATCGTCCTTTTGCCTGAGAGATTCACCTAAAAAGGCTTGCTCCTTCGGCGACGTAATTATACGTTCTCTCCGACATCGTTCAACCGAAAACATCAATTTTCAATGATTTTGTATCCGAATTCATTATATATACTATATTCACAAATTGCAACTTAAATACTGTTAACTCAATTATTCAACGATTAAAAGTTTGTGAATTAATTCATCTACCGTCGTTTCGTTCCTTATCGTAATATCAGCAATGCTCTTATATAGAGGTCTACGTTTTTCAAATAAATCTTGTAATTCTTCATATGATCTTAATGCATTGGGTCTACTGCTATCATTTTTAATACGTTTATATATTTCCTCAAACGGTACATCGATATAGATCACTAGTTGAGTAGATTCTTTTAAAAGATTGAGAGACGGTTCATATTCTACAATCCCACCACCAGTAGATAGTATGTCTACATCTAAACATTCTTTTAGTGCGTCATATTCGTATTTCCGAAATACACTTTCACCGTAATTTTTAAATATGTCAGATATTTTTTGATGCTTGTTTTCTATATATACGTCTAAGTCTATAAATTCCTTTTGTGTTATCTCACTTAACTTTTGACCAGCAGTTGTTTTACCAACACCCATAAATCCTATTAATATCATAGCTATGCTCCTAAAAACAATTTAACCTTACTTTCATAATAATAAATAAGATTCATTTTAATCTCAATGATCATATATAAGCGCATATAATATGTGTAGAAAACATTTGTTATAAAACCTAATATGATTAACGATGTGACACTTATAAATCCATCATTTTTTAATATACATTTCATATGTTTCATCGCCTTCTTCAATCATAATATATACATGATGTTTATCTTCTGTAACGTTGAATTCAAGGACGTTCGTCATCAAAGGAATAAAGCCTTTTTTGTCTATCGATTTGACAATACGATTATTAGATAGTCGATACGTAATCGTTCCGTGTTCATTATCAAAAGTAAGGCTGTTTTTTGTAATTACAATATCTTTCTTATTTGTTTCTACTTCAAAAATGTCTTCTATAAAAACATCGATATCAAAACTCTGTTCATTTAATTCAATCGAACCAAATAGTCGTATCGTTGGAATAGTTATAAATAAGATCATAGATAGAACAAATAGACTCAGTAACATTTCAATATATGTAAAACCTTCATTTAATTTTAATGCATCTATTTGCAGACGCTTCACAAATTTCATCACCTCTTATAAAATAACGTTCACTTTTTAAGAAATCATCTTGACCCTCACTATTTTGTATCTCTATATAAAGACTCCTTAACATTTCAAGTTTATTATCTGCTTGTTTGTCTACATGGTTTAAATGAATGATTGTTGGCACTAAAATCGTCGTAATTATAAGCATAATTTTCAACGAGATGACACTATCGATTAATAAAAAACCATCATCTTTCAATACGATACCTCCCCTTTTGAATTTGAAATATTATCTTAATAACATCGCCATCGCAATTTAATATCATCGTGCCAAATTTTGATGTATTTCCTGTTGGATAGTAAATGACGTCTTCTAATCCACCTTCAACGATAAAACAAGATGTAAGCTGATACCTTTTTTCATAATATTGTTTATAGTCTTTCAGAACAATTTCATTCGTCGAATGATAGATAATAACGTGTTGATATGTATCATACGTACGAGCTCTAATTTGCGCGTTTTGAAATATGTATTCTATATTTTTTAGTTCATCTTCATAATTGTTTTCGTTATATCTTGGGATGTAGGTAATTGTAGATAATAAAATGATACTTACAACAAATAATGTAAGTATCATTTCAATCATCGTAAATCCATCATTCTTTTGTAGCTTGTCCATTAACAATTGTGATCCCTGTTCCATTGGCACATGACGTTTGCTTATCTGTTAAGTAATTTGGCACTAATTGGTTAATGTTAGTTGGTGTTTCACCTTCATTTAACGTATATGCCTCAATCTGGCTTTGAACCATCTTAACTTGCGCGTCACAGCCAGTGTTTTGAACGTTTTTAGATTGTGCTGCAATATTTGGGATAATTAAGATGATAAGCACGGAGATGACGAGTAGTACGAGTAACATTTCTATTAACGTAAATCCTTCTGATTGTTTACTTTTTTGAATTAGTTTTTTAATATTAAATTTCATTGTTTTCCTCCTAATTTAAGTCAGACATCATTTGAAATACAGGTAATACAATAACGAGATATAGACAAATAACGAGTAAACCGAGTATGACGAATATGATCGGTTGAATACGCTTTGTTAATTTTTCAAGTTTAAAAATAATTCCTTCTAAGACATATTCACTATATAGACTTAATTCTTTACCGACGTTTGAATTATATTCTCCGTGCTGAATGAATGGGATTATACGTTGATCGATGAGTGGAATTTGTTTAACCGCTTCACTCATCGAAAAACCTGACAATAATAACTTCTCTATAGTTTGTCCTAAATACTTTAATTCATTATCCAAGTTTTGATTTTTTAATATATTTACAATTTCTTTTGATTCAATGCCGTTACTTAGCATGAGCCCTAATTCTCTTGAGAACTTGTACGTCACATTATATTTATAGTAAGTGCTAATAATTGGTAGTTTTAATAAGTGAGATTGTTTTAACTCTATATTATTAGACCTCAATATGATTGATATATACATTAGAAAAATCATAGCAATTGATATGATAACGAGTACGATTTTCGGTAATACGTTCAGCATGAATGTAAGTATTGTCATCAAATTACTTTTATGTGTACCCATCGCTTCGTATAGTGTATTGAACTGTGGAATAACAGTGTAATTTAATACGATTAAAATCACTATAAATATAGAGATTAAAATAATCGGATATTGAAGTGACTTCATTAAATTTTTAATCGTTTGTCTACGCTTGGTAATATATGAGTAACACGATTCTAAAATATTAATTAAATCACCGTGTACAGCAGAAAATCTAATTTGAGCAAGTATTGCAGGGCTATAACCAATATATGTGAGTATTTCTTCTAAATTTTTACCATCTCGTATGAGCTCTAACAGCTTTGTTTTATCTTTGATATTTAGAACTTCATATTGTTCTACTAAAAAAATTAATGCTTGTTTTTGAGTAAAACCATTACTTAATAGATGCGCGAGCTTTTTAAGAAATTCTGCGTCGTACTGTTTTAATTTATTTTTCAAACGCTTTATATGCTTCATACGTATTCGCCTCTATCAAGTTGTTTTCATATAGTTGTTTAAGTTTATCTTGTATCGTGTCATAACGTATCGATTCACCACTCAATATCTTTTTAATATCGTTTTTTGTAATATATTCATATAGAATAAAAGATTGTTTTTTATTATGAATAATTCTCTGATTTATAATTGCTTGTATCGATTCAGCAAGCTCTTCATTGTAAATTCCGTATTCTTTAAGTCGAAGTATCGCACTATATGCACTATTACTATGAAACGTTGAATAAACTAAATGACCCGAAAGACTCGCTTTAACTAGTTCTGTCGCAATTGTTGAATCTCTAATTTCACCGAACATAATAACATCAGGGTCGCAGCGCATTACTCCCCTTAGAATCGGTGCGTAGTCTAGTTTTGCTTTTTCATTAATTTCAACTTGTATAATGTTTGGTAAATCAAATTCGATTGGATCCTCAATCGTAATAATTTGTTTGTCACCAACGTTTCTAATATCATTTAACAATCGAAACATCACAGTCGATTTACCAGATCCAGTTGGTCCAGTAAATAGTACTAATCCATCTTTTTTCAGACACAATTCCTTTAAATGACTATATTCATCAGGCCTCCTAAATAACTTTTCAGAAGGGATGTCTTTTGCACTATTTAAAATTCGAATCACGACGATCTCATTCATTAAAGAGGTAGGCAACGTTGAAATTCTAATATTCACTGTTACGTCATCTACATCTTTTTCAATTCGGCCACTTTGGGGGACTCTATGTTCATTCGTATCGAGTTCAGCAATAAATTTTAAATAATTAACGAACTGTTTGTACGTATGCGTATTACAACAAGCGAAATTTTTCATTTTGCCAAATTGTCTTATTTTAATTAAACCGTGTGAGTGTTCTAATGTAATATGTATATCTGTATAAGAATCAGATATACTTTGTTTTAATAAATGGTGTAAAAGATTCTCCATTTCATCCCTCCTATACACATATGCTCAAAAAGTCGGTATTATCTTTTTTTATTTTTAAAAGTTTTAAGAATTTACAATTCCTGATTTGGTATTTACTTATCGATTAGAGTTGATTATAATTAAGTTAATAGATTATGGTTTGGTGGGAGGATTACGATGGATAAAGTATTTAAAACGCTCGGTTTTTGGACAGCAATCTTTGCGATTTTATTCTATGTCGGTGATATGACAGAAATGGCGTTTTTCTTCATCGGTCAAACTGGTTTCTTTATATTACTTGGATATATGAAACTGACTGAAAGAATGTATATGTATGTATTCGCAGCTTACCTCATGCTATTCTTTGTTGGATTTACTTACTATTCAACTTTCCTTATGGAACCAGCATTTGGTAACCAGTAAAAAAATAAAAGAGAGTTCAGACGTTTGTCTGAACTCTCTTTTTTTTATTTACCATATTATGTTAGGATTTTCGTATTTTTCTTCGAGCAATGTCGTTGGCATACCGTGACCAGGATAGACGTCATACTCTAAATTTAAATTAAATAACTTCTCTTTAATTGAATGCATAACCGCTTCTGTGTTACCACCATATAAATCTGTACGGCCAACACCTTTGTTAAAGAGCACATCTCCAGAAATAATAAACATATCGTCTTCAAATATATAACTCAAACTCCCTGGAGAATGACCTGGCGTATGAAGTATTTTTAAGTCAAATTCTCCAATTGAAAGCTCCCCTTCACCAACATAAACTCTCTCAACGTCAGCAGTAATCACTTCGATAAAACGAATCGAACCGTTTTTAGTCGGATCAAGTAACCAGTCTGACTCTTGTTCACTCATATATACAGGCAAATTAAAGTGTTTTGATACTTCCTCTAACGCACCGATATGATCATAATGTGAATGAGTAAGTAAAATTCCTTTGACGGTTAGGTCGTGTTCCTCAACTGTACGAATAATTTCATCACTATTATCTGCTGGGTCAAAAATCAAACAATCTTTCTTCTCATTATAAACAATATAGCAATTTGTATTTAACGCTCCAAGTGGTAATGTAATGATTTCCATAGTGTCACCTCAAAATAGTCTAGACATTTACATGTATCAATTATACAATAGAGTTAACGTAATGTTAAAAGTATTGGGGGATTAAAAATGCCTTTTATTAATACAGGTGAACTGTTTAAAATTGGTGGTACATCGATTCACATTGGTGTAAACACGATGTCACTATTAATGTTACTTATTGCAGTTTTAAGTGTATACGCATTAATAAACGCGGTAAGATCTAAAAACATTCTAGGTATTATTTTTAGTATCGCAGGAATCGCAACATTCGGATTCTTCTCACTCGCAACAATCTTTACATTTGGTTATCCAGACCTTTAAAACAAAAGCTCGCGAATATTCGCGAGCTTTTTAATATCCTCTAAAACTTAATTCTTCAAGTATGACTGAAAGTTCTTCATCTTTTACTTTATTTACATTAACATCCTCACTAAGTTTTACCATCGCTTCAAAGTCTTGGTTTTTACGTAATTCTAACAATTTACGTTTTAATACATACTCATTCTTTGGATCGAGCTCAAAAGCGACATTAAAGTTTTCCTCAGCGGCTGCATCATCCCCTGCAACTTCATAAAGTTTACCGAGTATATAATAACTCATACTCGTCTCGTTTCCATATTTAAATGTTTCGTTCACTTTTTCGAGAGCATGAGCGTAATCCTTTTCATAAAAATAACGGAGTGCTTCCTCATCATACGGTTGATATGATACATGATCTCGTTGGATCATCCACATAGACACCGGTAAAACAATCATTAAGATAAATGCTCCGATAGCAATTTTGAAATCTACTTTTTTAAAGTTATAAATAACACCTAATATAAGCCCATATATAAACCCACCTGCATGCGCATAGTGATTGATGTTACTAAAGAAGCTCGTTAAAATACCAATGACAACAAAGGCAACGAGTACTTGAAATATGAGTTTCTTTTGAACTTTTTTATAAACAAGTAGATGTATAACGAGTAGCCCCATCATACCGTAAGTTGCCCCGCTTGCACCTAGAGAAAGTGCATTTGTAATAAACACAAGAGAAACAATATTTGCTACGATTGCTGTTAAAACATAAGTTATAAGCATTTTCGTAGAGCCGTATATCGATTCAACAAATTTACCTAGGACGTATATCGCAAATATATTAAATAAAAAGTGTTCGACATCTGCATGTAAAAACGCACTCGAAATGAGTCGATAAAACTCCGTATCTTGATTGACTCCGTGATGTGTTAAACCTAAGTTGTTCGTGATGTTGACTGAATCACGTATATGAATATAAAATAAATTCGTTAAAAAGATGAGTGTGTTGATCATTATAAGTATCAACGTCATCGGTGTAAATTTAATTAGATACGTTTCAAGCGGGTTACTTGATAAAACACGCTTCTTATACCAATCTAGCGGTTTAGATTTTTTATATTTCGTATCTATTTTATAGAATGGATTTAATATGACATTTGCAATACTATCCGTACCTGTGTGAATAACTTTTAGAGCTTTAGACTTAAATTGACGTTTAAATGGTTCACAATCGATATAGTGGACATATATTTTACTTACATTAAAATCGACAGCTGCATCGATATTCGCTTTATTGTCATATAATATTTTAGTTGTAGTTTCAATTTCTTCATCCTCAAATTGACCATCAACTAAAATCATTAGTGAACGATTTTTTCTGTTTTTTAACCAAATCGTGTCTGCAACTTCGTCATAACGTGAAAATACATATTTTGTATATCGTACAATTTCATACGCTGCTTGCCATTTGTTAATCATAGTCTATTCTCTCTTGCGTTAATATTTTTTGTCGGCGTGATTAAATAATCGACAGGCATGTCGTGTGATTCAACGATCACCTCACCGAACTGTTCATCGAATAAAATTGACACAGTTTTTCCTTGATAACCCTTTAAAAATCTATCGTAAAAGCCACCACCATAGCCCGTACGATAACCTTTATCATTAAATATAACTCCTGGGACGACTAGTAAATCGACGTCGTTATTTAATTCGTTTGATGTTGGTATAAAAATCCCTTTTTCATCTTTGAAAATTTCATCAGCACTATTCACTCTATAAAAGTCCATTTCTTTTGTTTTATAGTTCGATTTTGGACCATATACAGCAATATTATTATCGTTTAAGTATTCAATAATCGGAAGCGTATCAATTTCATGTGGCATCGATAAAACAATCCCAACAGAGTTTATACTGTGTTCGTGTATAAATTTCTTTAAAGATTGATATATATTCTGTTCTTTTTGTCTTTTATCCGTTGGATTAAGTGACTTTAACTTTACAATCATCTCGTGACGTAGTTCTTTTTTACTCATGGAGACATCCTTTCTCTCTCCATTTTAACAGATATTATTATAATAGTTTAAATAAAAAAACCACTTTTATAAAGTGGTTTTATTGATACTGTCTACCAGTCAAGTAATAGTATAGATGTTCACTTATATTTTCTAAGTGATCACCGATACGTTCAATATATTTAGCGATTAACACAACTTGACTCATAATGACTTTATCTTCAATTTTTTCGATTGCTTCTGACGTCGTATCGATATAAAGCATATCGATATCTTCGTCTCTAGATAATAGTTCTTTAATTAAAGCTAAATCTTTTGTTTCCATGGCAACGGTCGCATCTGAAAGCATGAGTTTTGACAGCTGTAACATCGACTTAAATTTGTTGATAATTTCTTCTGAACCGATATTATATTCAGCACTTACGTTTGCAATATTTACAACGTTATCTGCCACTCGCTCTAAATCTTCTGCGATTTTAATATAAGAGATTAACATTCTTAAATCAGAGGCAACTGGTGCTTCTAATGTAATTAAAGATATAATCTTTTCATTAATTAGAAGCTCTAAGTCATTGACAACAATATCTTCTTTAGAAATATCTTTTAGCGCATCTACATTTCTATGTTCTATACAGTGAATGAGTTTATCAATTCTTTTTTCTACTTCGTTTGATAATCTAAAAACATATGAAGTGACTTCATCTAAATTATTAATAAAATTTTGTCTCGGCTTCATTATCCAAACCTACCTGTTACATAATCTTCTGTACGTTGATCACGAGGGTTTTCAAAGATGACTTTAGTATCATCATATTCGATTACCGATCCGTTATAGAAAAATGCCGTTTTATCTGAAACACGAGCTGCTTGTTGCATGTTGTGTGTCACGATAATAATCGAATATTTTTCTTTTAACTCTTGCATTAAATCTTCGATTTTAATTGTAGAGATTGGATCTAGTGCACTTGTCGGTTCGTCCATTAATATAACATCTGGTTCAATCGCGAGTGTTCTAGCAATACATAAACGTTGTTGCTGTCCGCCTGATAGACCATATGCATTATCTTTAAGACGATCTTTTACTTCGTCCCAAAGTGCTGCTTGTTTTAAACTTCTCTCAACGATTTCATCGAGTGTCTTTTTATCTTTAATACCATGTACTCTTGGACCGTACACGATATTCTCATAGATAGATTTTGGGAATGGGTTCGGCTTTTGGAACACCATTCCAACTTTTGTTCTTAACGATTCAAGAGACATTTTTTTATCTAAAATATCTTGTTCTCTATATAAAATATCTCCTTCAATTCTAACGTTAGGAACGAGCTCGACCATTCGGTTTAACGTCTTAATGAAAGTCGATTTACCACAACCAGATGGTCCGATAATCGCACTAATTTCTTTTTCGTTAAATGCTAAGTTTACATCTTTTAATGCATGCGTGTCTCCGTACCAAAGATTTAAATTATTTGTCATAAATACTTCTTTATCAGAAGTTTTATCTAAAGTTTGATCTTGAGTTAATATATCTTTTACTTTATTGTCTTCTTTTACTTTTACTTCCATCTTATTTCACCTAAAATCTTTTTGAATATTTATTTCTTATGAGTACTGCGACAAGGTTCATGAGTAATAACATCGCGAGTAATACGATAATTCCAGCTGATGTTAAACTAACAAACGCTTCTTGTGGCATTTTTACCCAGTTATATATTTGCATTGGAAGTGCTTGGAATGAATCAAAAACACTTTTTGGAGTCGCTAATAATGCAACTGGAATTCCAATTACAACGAGTGGCGCTGTTTCACCTATTGCACGAGATACCGCTAGTATAATACCCGTTATAATACCAGGTACTGCTGCAGGTAAAACGATTCTATAAATCGTTTGCCATTTAGATGCACCAAGTCCGATTGAACCTTCTCGAATAGAATTTGGCACACTACGTAATGCTTCTTTACTCGATACGATAATTACCGGCATTATCATTAGCGCTAACGTTAAACTCGCAGCGAGAACTGAATTCCCTAAGCCAAATTGTCTTACAAATATTGTTAAACCAAGTAAACCAAATACGACAGATGGTACTCCGGCTAAGTTCGAAATATTCACTTCGATAAAGTGAGTGAGTTTGTTTTTCGGCGCATATTCTTCTAAATAAATAGCTGTTCCGACAGATAATATAACTGCTATAGGTGTCGTTAGAGCCATTAACCATAAAGTACCAATTAAGGCACCCTTAATTCCTGCTCTTTCTGGTCGACTTGAACTAAAGTTAGTAAAGAAATCAATAGATAACGCACCGACACCTTGTTTTAAAATCGATGCTAAAAGAATAATTAACACAACAATACCGATCATCGTTGATAAGAAGAATACTTTGCTCATAATAGAATTCAGCATTCGACGCTTTGATTGTCTTTTGACTAATACTGCTTCATCCATAGCCATTAGTATTCCTCCCTAAATCTTTTTGCAATCCACATTGCTAATACGTTCATAATTAAAGTAAATATAAATAGCGTGATACCAACAGCATATAAACTGTAATACACTTGAGAACCAAATGCTGCATCACCAGACGTCACTTGTACGATAAACCCTGTCATCGTTTGAAGTGACTCAAATAAGTTGAAACTGCTATTTGGTGTTGACCCTGCTGCAATTGAAACGATCATCGTCTCACCGATAGCTCGACTTGTTGCAAGTACGATTGACGCTAAAATCCCTGATAAAGCAGCCGGTAAGACTACTTTAAAAACAGTTTCTAACTGCGTTGCACCGAGTCCATAAGACCCTTCTCTAACTGCATCAGGTACACTCGTAATCGCGTCATCAGTTAAACTTGTAATCATTGGTAAAATCATAATTCCAACAACAAGTCCCGGACTAATTGCATTAAAGTGGCCCATCGATGAAAAAATAGATTGTAACATCGGTGTGACCACTGTGATCGCAAATGCTCCATATACAACTGTTGGAATACCAGCTAACACTTCTAATGTTGGCTTTAATACTTTACGCACTGATTTTGGTGCGTATTCAGATAAATAAATTGCTGAAAATACACCTGTTGGAACAGCAAACAATGTCGCAATAACAACTATTTTTAACGTTCCTAAGACTAATGGGAATATACCGAATGTTGGCGTGCTACTAAAAGCGTTCCATGTTTTACTCGTTAAAAATTCCACAATTGATACTTCTCTTAAAAAATGGAATGTTTCAGAAATTAATGTATATAAAATACCTATTGTTGTTAATACTGAAACAATAGTAATAGAAAACAGTACGATAGGTACTGCTTTCTCAAGAGTTTTTGAACGTTTTTTTCGTTCTATTTGTTGTTGTATACTTAAATCCTTCATATAAACCCCTACTTAATTAGTTCCCAATAATCTCTTTGAACTTATCCTTTTGCTCATTAAGCTTCTCTTCGTCTAATGCTACGTAACCAGAATCTTCAGCAGCTACTGATGCATTATCTAATAAGAACTCAATGAATTGACTTAACGATTCGTTTTCTTTCACTTTCTCATCCGCAACATACACGTATAATGCTCTTGAAAGTGGATATTTATAACTCTTAACGTTTTCTTCTGTTGGTTCAACAGCTTCTGTGCTATCTTCACCTTGGATCGCTACTGCTTGTAACTTATCTTTGTTGTTTAAGTAGAAGTTATATCCGAAGAAACCAATTGCATTTTTATCAGATGTAACTGCGTTTACTACTTGGTTTGTATCTTGGATTAACTCACCTTGAATGTCTTCATCATCCATTACTTCTTCTTTAAAGAAGTCATGTGTTCCGTGAGATTGGTCTGGACCATATACAACAATTTTTTCATCTGGGAAGTCACTACGAACATCCGCCCATGTTTCAGCTTGACCTGAGTAGATTTTGTATAACTCTTCAAATGTTAAGTCTTTTACAAAATCGTTGTCTTTGTTAACTGCTACAGTTAAACCGTCGATCGCGACTTCTAATTCAGTGTATTCAATACCTGCGTCTTCTAACGCTTGTTTTTCTTCATCTTTAATTGGACGTGAAGCGTTTTGGAAATCTGTTTCACCTGCGATAAATCTGTCAAACCCAGCACCTGTACCAGATACTCCAATTTCTGCTGCACTTCCGTATTCAGCATTGTAGTCTTCATTGACGATTTCTAAGATAGGGAACACTGTGCTTGAACCGTCACCAACAATCGCTTGTTCAGTGACTGAAGATTTTTCTTCGTTCGTTTCTGTGCTTGTTTCATTTGATGCATTGTTGTCATCATTTTCAGCATCATTATTACATGCTGCAAGTGTACCTCCTAGAACTAACATCATTGCTACGCTTAAAGTTTGCTTTTTCAATTTAATTCCTCCAAATGGTTTTGATTATGATTACATAGTACAGGTCGTTTTTAAATTTAAAATAAACGTATTGTAAAGAATATGTAAAATCAAAAAAAGACTACTGAAAATTTTCAGTAGTCTAACTATCATACGTGCCTGCTTTAATTCGTCTGTAAAATTCATCTAAATTATATTTGTAGTAATCTTTTTTAGGCGCACCATATTCAAGCTCATAATATTTTTGGATAACATCTCTTCCCATATATTGGGCTGGGAAGAATGGAATCGTCATCGGTGTCGTTGGCCATATAATAGAGAATGCCATATCTGGATTGTCATATGGTGCATATCCGATATACGTTTGGTTTAAAACTGAAACTCCTTCACGATACGCTTCTGCAGTTCCTGTTTTACCAGCAGCTTTTGGTTCTAATTCATGATACGCATCCCATCCTGTTCCGTATCTATCCGTCGATTGATGATGTGTATTAAATACATCATATAACCCTTTAGAAATTTGTTCTTTTTCAGCGTCAGTCATCATGACAGTATTTAAAACATTACCATTGAACGAGCGTATTACTTTTCCTGGTTCATTTGGATTATGCTCTCTAATTTCTTTTGCAAGGTGTGATTGCATTCTATTACCACCGTTCGCAACTGTAGAAATATATTGTGAAAGCTGTAGTGTAGAGTACGTGTCATATTGTCCAATCGCTAAGTCTAAATAGTTCCCAGGGTTATTAGTTAGTGGTGGAGAAATACCTGTCTCTTCATTAGGTAAGTCAATACCTGTTGACACACCAAGTCCAAATTGATTTAACCCATTTCTTAGTTTATATGCATCGTTAGAAATATCACTTGGCAGTGGCATATTACGATCGTATTCTAAGCCGAGTAAACGAAGTGCGATTTTAATCATGTAAACGTTCGAAGATACCATTAAAGCGTGTTGATCGTCTACGTTGTAACTATTGTCACGGTTAAAGAATGAAGATTTGTTCGTACCATCTGCAAATACGAGTGGTTCATCGACTTGTGATTCTCCAGGTTGTAGAACATCGTTTTGATAACCTGTAACAACCGTACCAATTTTAACGGATGAACCTGATACATAACTCACAGCAAATGTACCATAATCAAAATCTTCAATATCTCCGTCTTTATTAATATGTTTACCAACCATCGCTAAAATATCACCATTATATGGATCTTGTACGACAAGAGTCACAGTATCTAAAAACTCTGGTCGAATGTCCCATTCGATATCGCCATTTAAATCCGCACGTTGTTTTGCAGCTTCTGCTAAATTACGCATTTCTTTTAAATGATGCTCTGCAATTTTTTCTAGTTCTTGCTGTAATTTGATATCGATTGTTAAATATAAATCGTTACCAGGTTTACCATCTTTTACAACTTCTTGATTGATAATACGACCTGCTCGATCTGTTGAATATTTAACCTCTTCTTTTTCACCACGTAAAATATCCTCATATTGAAACTCTAAATATGATTTACCGACACGGTCGTTTTGAGAGTATCCAAGTGATTTATAATAATCAGAGAGTTCTTTAGGTAGTCCTTCTTTCGGTGAACTCACGTCTCCAAGAATTGTACGTAGTGTTGAACCATAAGGATATTCTCTTTTCCAGTCCATTCCAGTTGTAATTCCTTCTAACTTATCGAGATCTTCATTAATTGTAGCGAACTCTTTTTCTGTGACGTTACTTCCTTTAATAGTAACGGGATCTAATTCTGTTGCGACGATCATTCTCGTATATATAGATATGATGTTTTTATCTTCCTCAGTAAGTAATGAGTCTAAATATTCATTACTAATGTTCTCATATACCGCTTCATTAAAATCATTTCTAGATATATTACCGTCATCAAGTAATGTTGCCTCATTAGGCATTTCTTTTAGTAACTCATCAAAATAATTGTTTAATGCATAGTCTTGCTTATCACGTAACGTTAAATTTTCTTCATCCATCTCCAAATAATTAGATAGCTTATTGGCTAGTTCCATAATTTCACTATTAGACATGTTGCGATGTCTCGTAAAGAAAATTGCACGTTCGGATTTATTTTTAACGAGTACGTTACCGTTTCGATCATAAATCTCACCACGTGGTACGTTTTGATTGATCTTAACGTATTGTGCGTTTTCAACGCGTTCGTGGTAAGACTCACCCTGAATGACTTGTAACTGTCCGAGGCGAAGAATTAAAATTATAAATGATATAAAAACAATAAATACTAAAGTATTTGCTCTCGACTTAAATAACTGATATTTAATCGCTTCAGAGCTTTTTTTCCTAACACGTCTCACACGCTTCAACCTAACTTTCTTTCGTAAAAATTCACATTCTATTTTAACATATTATCACGATAATCATTAAAAAAAGCCATGAGTTTTTAAACTCATGGCTTGAAAGGAAGTTATTATTTAGCTTCTTGGTATAACTCGTTGACTTTTTCCCAGTTTACAACGTTCCAAATTGCACCTAAGTACTCTGGACGTTTGTTTTGGTATTTAAGGTAGTACGCATGCTCCCATACATCCACACCAAACACAGGTGTTTTATCTTCCATTAATGGGTTATCTTGGTTAGGAGTAGAAATAATTTCTAAACCATCATTCCCAACAACTAACCATGCCCAACCAGATCCAAAACGACCTGCAGCTGCAGCTTCAAATTTCTCTTTGAATGAATCTAAAGAACCGAATTTATCTTCGATAGCTTCTTTAAGTTCAGCTGGTACGTCTTTTTGTTCTGGAGTTAATAATTGCCAGAATAATGAGTGGTTGTAGTGTCCACCACCGTTGTTTCTTACAGCAGTACGAATATCTTCAGGTAATGAATCGATATCTTTTACTAATTCTTCTAAAGATTTGTTTTCGAATTCTGTACCTTCAACTGCGTTGTTTAAGTTTGTTACGTAAGTGTTATGATGTCTAGAGTAGTGAATCTCCATAGTTTCTTTGTCGATTGTAGGCTCTAACGCATCATATGCATAGTCTAACTCAGGTAGTTCAAATGCCATAACTAAAATCTCCTCCTAATGATGTTTACATCCCAAATATACCAAATTAAGTGCTACAATAAAAGGTATTAGTTTCTACCTATCAGTAAATCAGTCAAATGTCTGACTAAAATAGAACTTGGATGTGTTGAATTCATGGATTATTTAAAATATTTCAAACGACTACTGAAGTTTGAAAAGTATCCTCTATTTAGAACTGTACCCTTTAAGTATCTGTTATTAAACATATTAATTATAGGTATACTTCTTTCAGTCCCTTATATGTTATCTTTTTTTAATACAAATCAATTTGCAAATGCTCTAAGCGAAGTAAAAGACGAAATTCCTCATTTTGAAATTAAAGATGGCTATTACGTTGGAGATGAAAAAACCTTAACTACCTCTAAAGGTCGAATTGTCTTTACAGAAGAGTCTTTACCATTAGAAGATGCCTTTATAATATTTCAACATCAAGGCATTCAAATTCATAATATGACTGAAGATTATTTACCTTACTCAATTTTTAATAAATTTAATAACGAAAACGAGTTAAAGCAATATATTGATACACATACGAAGAGTACTGGATTCTTTTTTGCAGTGTATTCAATCATACAAATTMTAGTGATGGCTGCATTTTCATTTACATTATTATTACTACTATCATTTATATTAAATAAAATTGCATCAATGAGAAATAAACGTACGGATTATATGAWCTGGTTTAAAATCATTTCTTATAGTTTCGTCATTCCGACGATACTCTTTACAATTTTAAAACTGATAACGGGTAAAGAACTTTGGTTCATATATATTATCGTATTAATCTTCTTAATATATTACGACAAGAAACTACCCGTATTCAAAAAGAAGCAGACGATAAAATAGTTTGTTCATCATTACAATATAATAGATTTGTTGTATAATTGAACATACAAAAAATAAATCACATTGTTTCAAGGAGATATATTAAATGTCAGAAATTACACATCGTAAAAACACTCGTCCTGTACGAGTTGGCGATCTAGTGATTGGTGGCTCAGACGAGATTATCATTCAAAGTATGACAACGACGAAAACCCATGACGTTGAGGCGACAGTCGCTGAAATTAAACGTTTAGAAGAAGCAGGTTGCCAAATCGTGCGCGTCGCTTGTCCACGTGAAGAAGATGCGCTAGCAATTAAAGAAATTAAAAAACAAATTAACATACCATTAGTCGTCGATATTCACTTCGACTATAGACTTGCACTACTCGCTATTGAAGGCGGTGCAGATAAAATTCGTATCAATCCGGGTAACATCGGTAAACGTGAACGCGTTGAAGCGGTTGTTAATGCGTGTAAAGAAAAAGGGATACCGATTCGTATCGGTGTAAACGCAGGAAGCTTAGAGCGTCACATTATCGAAAAATATGGTTATCCGACAGCTGACGGAATGTTAGAAAGTGCGTTACACCATATTAAAATATTAGAAGACTTAGATTTCCACGATATTATCGTATCTATGAAAGCTTCTGACGTTCATTTAGCAATCGAAGCGTACGAGAAAGCATCTAAAGCATTCGACTACCCGCTTCATATCGGTATCACTGAAAGTGGTACGTTATTTGCTGGGACAGTTAAAAGTGCTGCAGGGCTTGGGGTGCTCATCAATAAAGGAATTGGTAATACGATGAGAATCTCATTATCCGCAGATCCTGTTGAAGAAGTAAAAGTTCAAAAAGAATTATTAAAAACATTTGGACTCGCTTCAAACGCAGCAACACTTATCGCGTGTCCGACATGTGGACGTATTGAAATCGACTTAATTGCGATCGCAAATGAAGTCGAAGAATACATTTCAAATATTAAAGCACCGATAAAAGTAGCCGTTCTTGGATGTGCAGTAAACGGTCCAGGAGAAGCACGTGAAGCGGACATTGGAATTGCAGGGGCGCGCGGAGAAGGATTACTATTTATGCACGGAAAAACAGTGCGAAAAGTACCTGAAGAAACGATGGTCGAGGAACTTAAAAAAGAAATCGACATTTTAGCTGAAGCACATTACGAAAAAGAAAGACAACGTAAAAAAGAGCTTGCAAATGAAAATAAATAAGCATTAAATGACAACACCCCTAAAGTTAGATTTTATTTCTAACTTTAGGGGTGATTTTTTAATCATTTTGACAACTCGAACATAAACCGTATAGCTCTATTTTATGTCCTTTTATTTTAGCGCCTGGTATTTCTTTTTGCCATTCATCTACTGGACAGTAATGGATGACTTTTACCATGCCACAATTGTCGCATATAAAGTGGTGATGATGGTGATCGCTACAAGCGATCATATACTGCATCTCACCGTCTAATGTCGTCTCCTCTACTACGCCAATTTCATGTAGCGTATATAAATTTCTATATATTGTATCGTAACTAATACCGTCGTATATTTCTGACATTTTATTATAGACATATGTCGCTGTGACGTATCTATCTTCTTCCAGTAATATTTCTATTAAAGATAATCTTTGTTTTGTTAGTTTAAACCCATGATCTTTTAGGGTTGTTTTAATTCTTTCTTTTTCATTATTCGGCATTCATCTTCACTCCTAATCGATTTACGATAAATGTCATAGATAATATAAAAATCGCAACTAATACGATCATACCACCAGGAGCGATATTTAAGTAAAATCCTAATATGAGTCCAAGTATGACCGAAATTTCACCAAATAATATACTCACTGCAATAAGTGCTTTAAAGCTTGACGTCACTCGAATTGCGGCAGCGACCGGTAATGTCATCATCGCACTGACGAGTAGCGTTCCGACAATTCTCATAGATGCACTAATAACTAACGCAACGAGTACGATAAAAATAAAATGTATAAATCCACTAATTTTCATCACTTCGCTATACTCTTCATCAAAGGATAATAAAAACATCTCTTTATATAAAAAGTAAACGAACGTAATGACGATAACTCCAATACAGCTAATTAAAAATAAATCATTTTTAGTTACTGCACTGATGCTTCCGAATAAGTAGCCAAATAAGTCTTGGTTAAAACCATTTGCTAGTGATAAAAATATAACAGATAATGCAATCCCAAGGCTCATAATTATTGGTATCGATATTTCAGAAAAGTGTTTATAAACAGTTCTCATCTTTTCTATACCTACTGCACCGATAATTGAAAATAGCGTTGCAGTAATGAGTGGGTTAATTGTAAATGAGAGTATGCTCGATAAATACACACCGAGCGTAATCCCACCAAGTGAAATATGTGAGAGTGCATCTGCAATTAAACTCAGTCTTCGAACGACGATAAATGTTCCGAGAAGTGGCGCGATACACCCTACAATTAAACCACTAATAAACGAGTATCTCATAAATGCATAGTTTTGTAGCGCATCAATTAACATAAGGCACCTCACAGCAACTTCTCGTATGATCGTGATTTACGAGTTGTAACGGAAACCCGTATACTTTTGATAACTCCGCTTCATCAAGTTTTAAGAAGTCTTGTTTTGAACCGTGGAAATGTAGATGCTCATTTAAGCATGCAACGGTGTCCGCTTGATCGACGACGACGCCAATATCATGTGTGACGAGTAAAATCGTCGTTCCACTTTCTTTTAATCGTGTTAACACCTCATAAAAACTATAGACATTTTTTGCGTCGATGCCTTCTGTAGGTTCATCTAATACTAGGATCTCTGGTTTGTTAATTAGAGCACGAGCGATAAATACGCGCTGTGTTTGTCCTCCTGAAAGACTCGCAATGTTTTTATTTTTTAAATCTTCTATGTCGAGTAAATCTAACACTTCATCGAGTGCTTTAAAATCTTCTTTGTTAAACTTTTTAAATAGTCCACGCTTTTTTGTTAGACCACTTAATACGACTTCTTTTACAGTCGCAGGAAACCCTTTAGCAAATGATGCCGCTTTTTGAGATACATAACCAATTTTTGTTTCTCGATTTCTACGATTCATTCGCTTACCATTAATTAAAATCTCGCCTTCTTGTAACTTCTTAATACCGAGAATTAGTTTTATTAATGTAGATTTACCGGAACCATTCGGTCCAACAATTGCCATAAATTCTCCACGCTCTATTTTGAGATTTATGTCTTTTAATGCCACTGTCGTTTCCATTTTTTCATAATATTTGTATGATACATTTCTTATTTCGAAAACGGGCGTTGACATGACAACACCTCCAACATGCTTTTAGTCGTATAATTATAACGTAACTGTTACGAATTGTAAATAAAACGAGCACTTTTACAGTGCTCGTTTTAATATTATGATTTTATATTTGGATTTATTTTTTCAAGTAGTTGTGGATCAAACACACCGCTTTTAATCATTTCAATTTCATGCTTATATGGGGGTTGTTTATCTTTTTTGTCTAAACCAACAAATGGTGTCTCTAAAATTTTCGGTAAATCTTTAAACGTTTCGTGATTGACGATATATTGTAATGCGTCAAATCCGATATGACCGAAACCATAGTTCTCATGACGGTCTTTTTTCGCGCCGACTTCGTTTTTAGAATCGTTCACGTGAACGACTTTAATACGATCGACTCCGATTGTTTTATCAAATTCATTGAGTACACCGTCAAAGTCATTTTTAATGTCATATCCTGAGTCGTGAACGTGACACGTATCAAACGTAACGCTTAAACGCTCGTTGTGAGTGACCCCGTCAATTATACGCGCGATTTCTTCAAAGTTACGACCGATTTCTGATCCTTTACCAGCCATCGTCTCTAAAGCGATTTGTACGTCGTGTTTTTCTTCTAAAACGATGTTTAAACCTTTAATAATCGATTCTATTCCAGCGTCTACACCCGCACCAACGTGTGCTCCAGGGTGAAGTACAATTTGTTTTGAACCAATTGCTTCAGTACGCGCGATTTCATTAATTAAAAACTCAACACCTAAGTCAAACACGCCTTCACGAGTAGTGTTTGCGATGTTTATGATATATGGTGCGTGTACGACGATGTCTTTCATACCGTACGCTTTAATGAGTTCTTGTCCTCTTTCGATATTTAACTCTTCAATCGGTTTTCTTCTCGTGTTTTGTGGTGCACCTGTATAAATCATAAATGTATTTTCACCGTAAGAATGTGCAGTTTCAACTGCGCCTTCTAACATTTTTTTACCATTCATCGGTACGTGTGATCCGATTAACATATTATCTTACCTCTTTTTATTTCTTCTTTTTTGATTTTGCGCATATTGTTTACGCTTGTCTTTTTTCAGTTGTTCTAGTTGTTGTTTCATTTTCTTTTTATAACCTGGTTTTACTTTTTTTGGTTTACGTACTTTATATGAAACATCCTCATCTAAGCGAACTTCTTTACGACGTCTCGTATCACGTTTGTTTCGCTTTTTAATCGGTTTAAGTTGACCGTTTATTAAGTCTTCATGTTCAAAAGTGAATCCTTTTGCTTCAATTTGATCGATTAAGTCTTCTTCGTTTGGATCATACAGTGTTATTGCAACACCTGTATACTCTCCTCGACCAACACGACCTACTCTATGAGTGAAGAATTCAATTTCTCTCGGGATATCATAATTAATAACGTGTGACGCTCCGTCAAAATCTAAACCACGTGCAGCTAAATCACTTGCTACGACGTAGTGATAATCTAGATTATGGATTTGATGAATCATCTGCTTACGTTCTCTCGGCTTTAAACCACCGTGGAATAACCCAACGTTTACCCCATTTTCTAAAAGAAATTCATATAACTCATCTGCACGTTCGCGTGTATTTGCGAAAATAAATCCTAAATACGGTGTAATCGATTGTGTCAGTTCTAATACTTTATTGTTCTTATCTTTACTACGAACTGGAATTAAACTGTAATGGATATTAGTTTTTTGACGTGTATTGTCAATTTCTAACACTTCTGTATGCGTTAAATACTTTTGTAAAAAGTGACGCAACTCATTTGGAATTGTCGCTGAAAACACTAAAAATTGTGCGGACGGATCCATTGCATTAGAAATTTGGTCAATCGTTTCTAAAAATCCTAAATCAATACTTAAATCTGCTTCATCAATGACGATTGACTTTGCTTCTGACACTTTTAAACTCGATGAATGAATGAGTTCTATTAATCTATTCGGAGTACCAATCGCAATATGCGGACTATTTTCAGCACGTGTTTTATCTCTTTCGAAATCTTTACCACCGATAAATAATTTCGCTTCAATTTTAGGGAAAGATTCTAATATATCCGTTGTCATATTATAAAGCTGACGTGCTAACTCTCTTGTTGGTGCGACTATAATTGACTGTACTTTCTTTTCATCCACTTGAATGTTATTAATAATCGGTAATAAAAACGCATGGCTTTTACCACTACCCGTTGAGCTTTGAACGATAACATTACTTCCTTTTAAAATTCTTGGAATAACTCTTTCTTGAACGAGAGTCGGATGAGTAAAGTGAATGTTATCAATTGCTTCAAGCATACCTTCTTTAAAATTAAATCTTTTGAATGCGTTCATATTCTCACCTATTTCTATTTTAACTCGCACTATATTATACATGAACATCGACTTTTAAGATACCACTAGTGATTCATTTGAATTCAATTAATAATGATATATAATCAATGAAGAGGAGGCATCTGAATGGATATAATTAAAATTTCACCACGTGGATATTGTTACGGTGTCGTCGATGCAATGGTTATTGCCAAAAATGCATCTCTAGATAAGACATTACCTAGACCGATTTATATATTAGGGATGATCGTTCACAATAAACACGTGACTGATGCATTTGAAGATGAAGGGATTATCACATTAGATGGTGAGAATCGCTTAGAAATATTAGAACAAATCGAAGAAGGTACCGTAATCTTTACTGCACATGGTGTGTCACCAGAAGTAAAAAGACGCGCAAAAGAAAAGGGATTAACGTGTATTGATGCGACGTGTCCAGATGTTCAATTTACCCACGATTTAATTTCGAACAAAACAAAAGAAGGTTACGAAGTGATATATATCGGTAAAAAAGGACATCCAGAACCAGAAGGTGCAGTCGGTGTTGCACCAGAAGAGGTCCACTTAATCGAAACGATTGAAGACATTCAATTACTTCCAGATCATTTACATGATAAAAAACTAATCGTCACAAACCAAACGACGATGAGTCAGTGGGATGTTCAGCATATTATGAATGCATTAAAAGAAGAATTCCCACATATCGAAGTTCATAGAGAAATATGTATGGCAACACAAGTTCGTCAAGAAGCGGTTGCAGAACAAGCAAAAGACGCAGATCTTTTAATTGTCGTTGGAGATCCAAAGAGTAATAACTCTAACCGACTCGCTCAAGTTTCAAAAGAAATTGCTCATACGAATGCGTACCGTATCTCGTCACTCTCTGATTTAAAACTCGAGTGGTTAGATGGAGTTGAAACAGTAGCGGTGACTGCGGGTGCTTCAACACCAACACAAATTGTTAAAGAAGTCATTGACTACTTATCAAACTACGATAAAGAAAATGTAGTAGAGCCAACTTCTACTGTGCCTAGAGAGAAAATATTACCAAATATTAAAAATCCAAAACCAGTAAAAATATTAGACTAACTTAAACGGCTGTATTGTTACAGCCGTATTTTATTTTTAATGAACAGATGAACTAGAATTAAACATTGCATTATTCAACACTATTTCTGTATAATTATAACCATCATTAACTAACGAGGTGAATTTATGGAGAAACAAGATAAGAAACAAAAGTTTCAAATGCCACACATTTACGTTATTCTATTTATTATTATCTTGCTTGCATCAGTAGCGTCTTACATTATTCCAGCAGGTACATTCGATCGTGAAGAAGTAAATGGAATTAACGTAATTATTGCAGATACGTTCCACTATATCGACCAAGCACCGGTTACTTTCATGGAATTTATGACAGCGATTCCAAGAGGAATTCAAGAAACTGTTATTATCATATTCGGTATTTTAGCAATTGGTGCGATGTTTGGTGTCATTGAAAAAGCTGGAATTATCGATGTTATTTTAAACTTCCTAATTAAAACATTTGGAAACAAAGGTTTACTTATCGTTCCTGTAATTTCCTTTGTACTTGCACTATTCGTTGCGATGACAGGAATGATTGAAGCATCACTCATTTTCTTACCAGCATTGCTACCCCTATTTTTAAAATTTGGGTATGACCGTATTGCATCAACAGCAATTATATTAATATCAACTGTCATTGGATTTGCTTGTGGTTTAACAACTGCTGCAAACGTCGGTACAGCACATACGATTGCTGAGCTTCCATTATTCTCTGGTCTATGGTACCGTGCAATCGCATTAGTAATTATGCTCACTGTTGGTATTATCTTTGTAAGTCGTTATATTAAAAAAGTACAAAAAAATCCAGAGGCTTCACTTGTTACAGATAACGTTGACAATAGTGAATTTGTAAAAGAAAAAGTCGAATATCCAAAATCAGAGATAAGAACAGTTATTGCAACATTCGTATTAATTGTTTTACTCGTTTTAATGGCATTTATGATTTTCCAATATAAATGGTACTTCTTAGAATTAGGTGGTTACTATATCTTTAGTGGTATTTTAATCGGTCTAATTGCAGGATTAAAGCCATCTAAAATAGCTGAATATATGAACGACGGTATGCGTATGATCTTACTCGGAGCATTCATCGTTGGGGTTGCGAGAGCAATTTCTGTCGTCTTAGCAGATGGTATGATTATGGACACAATTGTATACGGATTAAGTAAAGTTGTAGTACTTTTACCTGAATCAATAATTCCAGTTGCAATGATGGTTGTCCAAGGGTTAATTAACTTCTTAATCCCTTCAGGTAGTGGACAAGCAGCTGCGACGATGCCTATTATTATCGGAATTGTCGACTTAACAGAAATGACAAGACAAACTGCCGTACTTGCATTCCTATTTGGTGATGGGTTCTCAAATATTTTCTACCCAACATCAGGATACTTCATGGCAGCATTAGCAATTGCAAAAATTAAATATACAGACTGGATCAAATTCATTTGGCCGTTAATCCTTGTTTGGTACACAATCGGTGCGGTATTACTCGTCATCGCGTACTTCATCAACTACGGTCCAATGTAAAGGGCTGACTGTAAAACAGTTACAATGAAAAAAGCAGATGCTGACGCATCTGCTTCTTTTATTACATAAACGGATTCGTATTGATGTTTGTTGATACGACTTTTAAAGCAATTTTTTCAGCTAATATATTTTTTAATCCGTCGATCATCATATATTCTAAATAATGACCCGCATCGATTAAATTAAATCCTTGTTCTTTTGCATCGAATGCTTCGTGGTATTTAATGTCTCCAGTTATGAGGCAATCTGCTTGTCTCATCGCTTGAGAGATAAAGCTCGCACCACTGCCACCAACTATCGCAACACGCGCTAATTTTTCGTCATTACCTTTTACGACATTAACGATTGGTGTCTTTGATGATGTCTTTATTTGTTTAACTAAAGCATCCATTGTGCCGTTAAATTCAGCAACTACACCGAGACCGTTACTTGTTGGTTTTGTAATCGTAAATACGTCATATGCTGGCTCTTCATATGGATGTGCCTCGATCATTTTTAATATTTTATCCGTACTTCCGTCGAATATTGCTTCAATGATGACCTCATCTACGTACTCTAATTCATTATGCGTTCCAATTGTAGGATTAGCATGTTCATTTGGTCTAAATTGACCTTGAACGTCATATTCAAAGAAACATTCACTATAGTCTCCTTGATTACCAAATCCAATGTCGCTTAACTCTTTTTTAAACGTTTCTTTATCTTCTTTAGGAATATTCACGCGTAACTTGTATGATACCTCATCATGTCGAATTAAAGGAGATATGACTTTTAGACCAAGAGTTTCTGCAATCATAACACTTACCCCGTCATCTTGATGGTCAAGGTTTGTGTGCATTACGATTAAATTCATATCATTTTTTATAAGGGTTTTTATAATTTTTGATTGATAACTATCATCGAGTTTTGAAATTTTTGGAAAAATGATTGGATGATGCGCGATAATTGTATTCACATTTTCATTAAGTGCCTCATCAATAACGTCTAAATTACAGTCGAGTGTCGTCATAACTCCAGTGACTGTATTATCATTTGAACCAACGAGAAGACCGACGTTATCCCAGTCCTCAGCGTCTTTAAACGGTGCAACTGTATTAAGAACTGCCATTAACTCTTTAATATTCATGATTAATCACCTGATTAATTAAATTTATGTCGTTCGTAATCTCTTCTAACTTATCTGTTTTTTTACTCGATTGTTCAATTTGACTTTTAATATGCTGTAGGTGTTCTTTATCTTTTTGTAATTTTAATAAAAAAAGATCTGTTCTATCTTTTAAATTGATAGGTCCAAATTTAAACTCTAAATCACTCAAATCGTCTTCACCATATTCAAATACGATGAGTTCATAAAATTTATTATTATAGAAGTTTATTTCTTCAGAGATAATTTTATAGTTTAAATTGGCCATCTCACGCCTAACAGATTCACCATAAACATTTGAGCTTACTACAAACCTCGGCGTATTATTTAAATAACTTATGCCTTCTTTTATAATAGACGCGATTAAAGGACCGCCCATACCACAAATCGTAATAGTATCAAACTGTTCATCTTTTTGAATCACAGATAAACCAGACCCTAGTCTCACATCGATTTTGTCGTCAAATTTATATCCTTTAACATTCGATTTTGAGTTTTCAAACGGTCCTTTAACAACTTCACCTGCTACGGCATATTTAATTTTGTTTTGTTCTATTAAATAAATAGGTAAATACGCATGGTCACTACCGACGTCTAACAATCTTTCTCCAACAACGTATTTACTTACTGCTTTTAGTCTCGTGTCAATCATTATGTTCACCTAATTTAAAAAAACTCCTACATCAAATGTAGGAGTTATAATTTCAATTATTTATTACTTAGTAAAGAATTCATAAATTGCGTCGATTTCTTCATCTGAAATTTGACTTTCAGAGAACGCTGGCATTGCAGTTCCTTCAATACCATTTCTAACATCTTTAACAAATGTTTCTTTGTCAACGCCAGTTCCAGCTAAAGCAGGACCCATACCACCAGAGAAGTCTTGACCGTGACAAGACGAACAGTTATCTTTTGCTACGCTTTCACCATCAGCATCTCCAGAAGATGCGTTATCTCCGTCTTGTTGTTCAGTTCCGTTATCAGCAGTATCTTCACCATCATCAGTAGCTCCGTACGAAGAAAGTAAGAATACAAGTCCGACACCTAGGAAGATGATCAGTAAGAATGGGATAATTGGATTCTTGTTCATTAAATTTCCCTCCCCTTATAATTAGCATATTCTTATTCAATTGTATACTACTTGCAAGTAAATTCCAACGAGTTTTTTTAGTAATTATACACTTTGTTCACAATTAATCCATAAAATCTTTAAGTTTTTTAGATCGAGATGGGTGACGAAGTTTTCTTAACGCTTTCGCTTCGATTTGACGAATACGTTCGCGTGTGACTCCGAACACTTTACCAACCTCTTCTAACGTACGAGTACGACCATCATCTAAACCAAAGCGAAGACGTAATACATTCTCTTCACGGTCCGTTAACGTATCTAAAACATCTTCTAGTTGATCTTTAAGCATTTCATATGCTGCGTGGTCTGATGGACTTTGTGCTTCAACGTCTTCGATGAAATCACCAAGGTGAGAGTCATCTTCTTCACCAATTGGAGTTTCAAGTGAAACAGGTTCTTGTGAAATTTTTAAAATTTCTCTTACGCGGTCAGCTGTAATATCCATTTCTTCTCCAATTTCTTCAGGTGTTGGTTCACGCCCTAAATCTTGAAGTAATTGTCTTTGAATACGAATGAGTTTGTTAATCGTTTCAACCATATGAACAGGGATACGAATTGTTCTCGCTTGGTCAGCAATCGCACGTGTAATTGCTTGACGAATCCACCACGTTGCATACGTTGAGAATTTAAACCCTTTCGTAAAGTCGAACTTTTCAACAGCTTTAATAAGACCCATATTCCCTTCCTGAATAAGATCTAAGAATAGCATCCCACGACCAACATAACGTTTTGCAATACTGACTACGAGACGTAAGTTTGCTTCAGCTAATTTATTTTTCGCCTCTAAGTCTCCCGCTTCAATACGCTTAGCGAGTTCGACTTCTTCTTGAGCCGTTAATAAATCTACGCGTCCGATTTCTTTTAAATACATACGTACTGGGTCGTTAATTTTAATACCGACCGGTGCAGACATATCACGTACGTCTAATTTCTCATCTTTATCATCTGCGTCTTTTTCGTTCACAAGTTCAATCTCTGCAGTATGAATTTGCTCAAAAAATTCATCCATTGCATCAGAGTCTAAGTCAAAATTTTGTAACTTATCGGCAATTTCTTCGTGAGATAACTCACCTTCTTGTTTTCCTTTTTCTAATAGGAACTGTTTTACAGACTCAATATTTGTCATATCTATTTCATTTTCATCTAATGATAGCGTCTTTTTAACTGACATTGAAATCCCCCTAATTTATTTTGACTTTGGAAATTTTTGGAGTTCTATTAATTGATTAAAGAGTTCTAACGCTCGCTCATCATCTCCAATGAGTTCAGCTTGCTCAATTTCTTTGATCAGATTATTTTTCTTCCCACTACTTGAACTTATACCACAAATCGCCTGTACATAATCATTTAATTCTTGCTCTTCTAAGACAGGTAAATCAGTCGCGATAATGTTTTCTAAGCAAGTGATTAATTCGGGGTCAATATAAGATAAAAACATCTGTTTATCAAATGTATCGAATTCGCTAAAATATTCCACTAATTTATTTATTATATCATGATAACCACTTGTTTGAAATAAATCTAAGTCAAAATTTGAGGTAAAATATTGCATTCTCTCTTTACTATTGATTAATGTATGCATAATATGTTTCTCTTTAAATTCACGTGACGTTACACGTGTCACACTCGGACTACTGAACGTTGTTTTATTGTCTCGTCGACGTTGTTTTTTTGGTAATTGTCGATGGATAAGCTCTGCATCAACTTCATAGAGTTCAGATATTTGTTTAACAAGTCGGCTTCGTTCCACTTCGTTATCGATATATTTTAATAGTTGAATCGAATGATTTAAGTACTCAGAGAACTTTAAGTCGTTTCGTTTTGAACTTTTAAGTTTTTCTTTCGCATCATAAACAATAAAATGATCTCGGTTCTCATAAATATATTTCTCAAATGATTCTTCGCCATGCTTTTCAATAAACTCATCCGGGTCCATACCTGTTTGTAACGGAATGACATATGGATTTCCTTTTTGTTCGAGTATCTTTTCTCCGACCGATTGAGTTGCATTTTTACCCGCTTCGTCTCCGTCGAACATTAATGTTATATTTTTAGAGACTCGCTTTAAAATTTCAATTTGCTTTAAAGACACACTCGTCCCCATCGTCGCGACGACATTTTTTATAGATGTATTTTTTACTTTTAATACATCCATATGTCCTTCCATTAAAATCACTTCTTTTTCATCTTGGATAACTTTATAAGCATCAGATAAATTAAATATAATCGAGCTTTTATGGAAGATGTCTGTTTCAGGAGAGTTTAAATATTTCGGTGTATCATCACCTAACGCTCGTGCTGTAAAAGCGACATATTTACCTTTATGATTTTTAATCGGTATCATAATACGGTTTCTAAATCGGTCAAAGTACTCGAACGTCTCTTCGTTTCGTGCAACGAGACCAGCTTGGTACATCATCTCTTTAGAGAACTTTAGATTTTCTAATAGCTGAATAGCACTATCTTTTATATTTGGAGCAAAACCGATCTTTTCCTTTTTGATTTGTTCGAGTGTAAAACCTCTCTTTAATAAATAGTTCAGTGCTTCTTTCCCTTCAGCAGTTGACACTAAAATATTATGATAGTTATCTACCATAATCTCATGCATTTTAATGAGTTGAAGCTCTTTTGAATTCACATTCGTTTGTTTATGTTTAACTTTAATACCCGAACGCTCGCCAAGAGATTGTAATGCTTCATTGAAGGGAAGATTTTCCATCTCCATATAAAAATCAATTACTGATCCATTTGCTCTACAACCGAAGCAATAATAACTTCCCGTATCTTTATAAACGTTAAAAGAAGGTGTTTTTTCGTTATGAAATGGACAAAGCCCAACGTAGTTATTACCTCTTTTTTCTAAATCAACATATTCTGAAATGAGATTTACAATGTCAGTAGATTCTTTTACTTGATCCACTACAGATTTTTCTGCCATTCAATACACCTCTATAAATTCATAATTCTAATAATCTCACTCGCGGTTTCTTCTATCGCTTTATTTGTAACATTGATTGTACAGCAACCAATTTTTTTAACTGTTTGATGGAAATACTCGAGTTCCGCTTCGATTCTTTCGTTTTGCCCGTATTTAGCATTTTCAAGTAAACCAAGTTGCTCGAGTCGTCTTTTTCGGATTTCAAACAGTGAAGATGGATCAATTTCTAAACCGATACATTTATTAGGGTCGATTTCAAATAGTTGTTCTGGTAATTCGACTTCTGGGACAAGTGCAATATTAACAACTTTATATCCCCTATATGCTAAAAACTGTGAAAGTGGTGTTTTAGATGTTCTCGAAACACCAATTAATACGATATCTGCATATTTTAAACCAGATGGGTCTCTACCATCGTCATAGCGGACTGCGAATTCAATCGCTTCTATCTTTTTGAAATAGTCCGCGTCGAGTTTATGGACACGACCAGGTTCATATAACGGTCCATCCTCTAGTTTTTCTTTCAGCATATCCATAACGGGTGTCATAACGTCTACAAATGGAATATTGAGTTGTGTTAGTTTCTCTACAATATACTTTGAAAGCTCTGGTTTAATGAAAGTGAAAATTACAACGACATTATCTAATTTAATCGATTGAATGAAATTATCGATATCCTTAACATCAGTTAAATGTGCATATCTCTTTAAATTTCTTTCTTCTACTACAACATCAAATTGAGATAGTGCTGCTCGTGCAACTACTTCTCCAGTTTCACCAATAGAATCTGATGCAATGACTATTTTTAAATTTTTCACGTATGATCATTCCTTTATAAAACGATAGATATATGTGTGATTGATACGTTTTGTTGCATTGTGAATACTTTAATTATATAATATATGTGACAGCGAGTTAAGAGTAGTGAAAGCTTAACGCATAAATTGGCATATAAAAGTAAATAACGAAATGAAGTAATTTTAAATTATAAATAAGGGTGGAACCGCGGGTATATACTCGCCCCTGGATAACATTTTTTGTTATCCAGTTTTTTTATGTAAAAGGAGAATGAAAATGTCAGAAGAAAAAAAGTACTCAATGGAAGAAATTGTAAACTTCGCGAAAACGAGAGGTTTTGTGTTCCCTGGTTCTGAAATCTATGGTGGTCTTGCGAACACTTGGGATTACGGTCCACTTGGAATCGAATTAAAAAACAACGTCAAACAACAATGGTGGAAAAAATTCATTCAAGAATCTCCATATAACGTTGGAATCGATGCATCTATTTTAATGAACCCTAAAGTATGGGAAGCATCAGGTCACTTAGAAAACTTTAACGACCCGATGATCGACTGTAAAGCATGTAAAGCACGTCTTCGTGCAGATAAGCTGATTGAAGAACATATGCATAAAACAGACGATAGCTTTGTTGCTGATGGTATGGAATTCGATGAGATGAGTAAACTCATTGACGATGAAGGTATTAACTGTCCAGTGTGTGGTGCACATGACTTTACTGAAATTCGTCAATTTAACTTAATGTTTAAAACGAGCCAAGGGGTAACAGAAGATTCTTCTACAGATATTTTCTTACGTCCTGAAACAGCTCAAGGAATTTTCGTTAACTTTAGAAATGTACAACGTTCGATGCGTAAAAAATTACCATTTGGTATCGGTCAAATTGGTAAATCATTCCGTAACGAAATTACTCCAGGTAACTTTACGTTCCGTACGCGTGAATTCGACCAAATGGAATTACAGTTCTTCTGTAAACCAGGTACTGAATTAAAGTGGTTTGATTACTGGAGAGATTTTGCTGAGACTTGGTTAAAAGACTTAGATATTGATATGGATAAAATTAGAATTCGTGCACACGATGAAGATGAGTTATCACACTACTCTAACTCTACAGTTGACTTTGAGTACTTATTCCCGTTCGGCTGGGGAGAGTTATGGGGTATCGCATCTCGTACAGACTTCGACTTATCTAAACATATGGAGTTCTCTGGTGTTGATTTTAAATACCATGATCCAGAAACGAACGAAAAATACGTACCATTTGTTATCGAGCCGTCACTCGGTTTAGACCGTATGACACTTGCATTTTTAGTCGATGCATATGAAGTTGAAGACTTAGGCGAAGGACAAGAGCGTAACGTCTTAAAGTTACACCATAAACTTGCACCATTTAAAGCAGCAGTGTTACCACTATCTAAAAAGTTAAGTGAAGATGCAATGAAAGTATACGAGCAACTTGCTCCAGACTTCAACATCGAATTTGATGAAAGTCAATCTATCGGTAAACGTTACCGTCGTCAAGACGAAATAGGTACACCGTATTGTATTACGTTTGACTTCGACTCTGTTGAAGATAATAAAGTAACAGTACGTGACAGAGATACGATGGAACAAGAACGTATTGCTATCGCTGACTTAAATGACTACTTAAAAGAAAAAATGAAATAATAATAAAGCAGTGTCGTAAATAATTTACGACACTGTTTTTATATTTGAAGTAACTTTCTCGTTTTAAAAAATTCTCCGGTATATTCTTGAAACAACATATCGACAAACTTAAAAAGTTTCTTTCCGTCTTCTTCACCGATATTAATAGAGTTTAAATGTTCGACTTGAACGTGCTTTAAAAATGCCGCTAAATAGATAGAACGACTACTCACATATACTGAACGCTCTAAATGTTCTTCATCATAATGATCATTACATATGACACCGTGGTATTTAAACGAATATCGGTTCATGTTCTCATAACTATAACTGCCACATAATACACATTTGTCAACATTTAATAGTGCACCGTACATTGGAAATAGTTTTATAATGACAAAACTTAACACCGAATATTTTTCATTTTTATCATCGAGTAATTTAAACGCTTGATGCATTAGTCGGTATAACGACGGATCAGCGATTTCTTCGTCTGTCACTCGACTAATGAGTTCAACGATATAACTCGCTATCGTATACGTGTCAAAATCATTGTTAATGGTATTGTACCCATCGATGATATCAATTTCTGTTAACGTGCCCATACCTCGGTGTCTTGAATACGTAAATAACGTATGCTTATAGCCTTGTTTTAAACTATTAAACGGACTTCTTGGCTTGTTAAATCCACGTGCCATTAACGGTACAAGTGCACCATGTTCATTGAGTACTGTGATAATTTTACTGGACTCACTATAATTCGTTTGTCGAATCATGAATCCTTTATTTTGGTGGATCAAACTATCACCTAATATTCTTCATCTTTATAGCCTAAGCTTCTAATAAATTGAGGTTTGTTTCTCCAGTCTTTTTGGACTTTCACCCATAATTCTAAATACACTTTGTCTCCAAGTAATGCCTCGATATCTTTACGTGCAAGCGTTCCAACGCGTTTTAACATCTTACCACCTTTACCGATGACCATTCCTTTTTGAGAATCACGTTCGACGTAAATCGTCGCTTCGACTTTTACTTTTTCGCCGTCATTTTCTCGCTTCATCTTCGTCACTTCGACTCCAATTGAATGTGGAATTTCTTGATCAGTTAAAAGTAAAATCTTTTCACGAATTAACTCCGAAACGATAAAATGCTCTGGATGATCCGTAATTCTGTCTTTTGGATAATACATAGGGCCTTCTTCAAGGTGTGATTCAATAACATCTAATAACTGACCCGTATTTGTGCCTTGTAATGCACTAATTGGTACGACATCACTAAATTCAAAATCAGTTGTATATCGTTCAATAATTTCAGGTAACTCATCAGGGTGAATTAAATCGATCTTATTGATGACTAAAATAACAGGTGTATTAGTATCTTTGATCATATTTATGACGAATTCGTCCCCAGGACCTTTTTTCTCAGTTGCATTTACGACGAATAAAATCACTTCGGTTTCACGTAGCGTTCGTTTAGCAACGCGCATCATATGTTCACCGAGCTGATGTTTTGGTTTATGAATACCCGGTGTGTCGATAAAAATCATTTGTGCTGTTTCTGTCGTATACACACCTTGAATTTTATTTCTCGTCGTTTGTGGTTTATCACTCATAATCGCGACTTTTTGACCGAGCACGTGATTCATAAATGTCGATTTACCAACGTTTGGTCGCCCGACTATTGTAATAAAGCCAGATTTAAATGTTGACATTAATCCATATCCTTTCCGCTAAATCCAAGTGGTAACAATTCATCGACCGTCTTTTTAATGCAGCGCTTATCTTTACTTAACATATAGACTGGCATATCATCATGAGTTAGTTCTTTTAATACTTGACGACATACACCACATGGACTCGCTGGATCTTTAGCATCTGTAATTACAACACATGCTTTAAACTTTGTAACCCCTCTTGCATACGCAGAAACAAGTGCTGTACGTTCTGCACAAATTGTCGCTGGATACGATGCGTTTTCGATATTTGCACCGTACACGTATTCATCGTCTTCACTAATGAGTAATGCACCAACATTAAATTCAGAATACGGTGTATAAGCGTTTTGTTGTGCTTTGATTACTTCATCGTACCATTCATCTTTAAAAATCCCATCATCAATAATTGCCATTTATAACACTCCTATCAATTTTAATAATTTTGGTAGTAATATGATTACACCAATTAAGGCTGCGTAAATACTCGCAAGTAATACGGCAAAACTTGCGATATCTTTTGCATATTTTGCATGTTGTTCAAAATCACTCGTTACGAGGTCAACGACCTCTTCGATTGCTGTATTTAAAGCCTCTGTAAGTAGCACTAAAAATATTGCACTTAATATAAAGAGCCATTCCGTCATATTAATAGATAAAAAATAAGATACGATGATAACACATACTGCACTTACTAAATGTAAGACGTAATGAGAGTCTTTTGTAACGAGTCGTAGAAATCCAGAAAATGGATATTTAAACCGCTTCATGTTAATCTCTCGAGATTCCAAATGCATCTAATATTTCTTTTTGAAGGCCGAACATTTCTTTTTCATCTGCTTTAGTCATATGATCATATCCAAGTAAATGTAAAAATCCATGTAAAGATAAAAACATTAATTCACGTTTATATGAGTGACCATATTCTTCTGCTTGCTCTTTCGCACGATTAGTATTAATAATAATATCTCCAAGAGTTACTGGCATTCCTGGAATTTCTATATCATCACTTTCATCGTCTAAAAAGGCAAATGAAATAACGTCTGTCACTTCGTCTTTATTTCGATAGTCTCTGTTAATTTCTTTTATTTCATCTTCTGAAACAAATGATATAGATACTTCAGCATCTTCACTTTGTTTTAAAAACTCATATGAATAATTAAGTAGTGATTCTATATCTTCTTTTTCTAAATCTGACGAATAATTCTCATCGTCTAAAAAATCAATCGTTAACATTTAAATCACCTGCTTCATATGCACGAATTATTCTTGATACAAGTGGGTGTCTCACAACGTCTTGATCTGTAAAGTGATTAATTTGAACGCCACGTACGTTTCTTAATCGTTCTACACTTTCAATTAAGCCACTTCTCGTTTTACTCGGTAAGTCAATTTGTGTTTCGTCTCCTGTGACGACCATTTTAGAACCAAATCCAAGACGTGTTAAAAACATCTTCATCTGCATTGAAGTCGTATTTTGTGCTTCATCTAATATGATAAATGCATCATTTAACGTACGTCCTCTCATATACGCAAGAGGTGCCACTTCAATGATGCCACGTTCGATAAGACGATCCGTATGTTCTTGACCTAAAATTGCATGTAGACCGTCATATAACGGACGTAAATACGGGTCCACTTTTTCTTTTAAATCACCAGGTAAAAATCCTAGGTTTTCTCCTGCTTCTACTGCTGGTCTTGTTAATACGATTCTTTTAATATCATTATCTTTTAACATTTGGCACGCAATAACGACAGCTAAAAATGTTTTACCTGTACCTGCTGGTCCGATACCAAAGGTTAAGTCGCTGTTTTTAATATGATTGACGTATATTTGTTGTCCAGTTGTTTTAGCTCGAACCGGTTTACCTCTATAATCTTTTGCGATTTCTTCTTTGTATAGATCTTCTAAATATTCTAACGTGTCCTTTTCTGCCATTTGAATTGCAGATTGTAAGTCACGTAAAGTTACTTGATGACCTTGTTGCTTTACGCGAAGTAAGGACATTAAAATATTATAGATTTTTACTTCTGTTTCTTCATTATCACTTTGAATTTTAACTTCATGTCCATTTGAACGAATCTCAGCGTCATATTCATCTTCTAAAACTCGAATATGGGAATCGTTTACCCCTAAAATTTGTTGTGCGTCGTCCAAATTATCAAAATGTATCACTTTTGGCATGTACTAACCCTCTCTGTTTTGAAGTATAACTATTTTTTAGATTACCTAAAATATACCATAAATAGTGATATAACTATAGTCACGAACACTACATGGATGATTTCTAATATCCCAAGTTGCTTTGGTTTCCATCCTCTCCCGTAGACATAAACCGCTCTTATAAAACCAAATGTAAATGCGATACCGACTACCGGATGGTAAATAAAACCAATAATCATTACTATAAAATGATAAATAAACGATGCCCATTTATAAGTCGGATTATTCTTCTCACGAATAACTGTCTTAACAACGAGTGCTGATCCAATGAAATATAGTGTCGATACAATCATCACAAAGTATAGATTAAACGTCATTGAATGAGTGTTTAAAAATCCTGTTGCTCCACCGGCTAAACTGAAAATGATAATTGCTGCTATATTATTCAGCATATTTCTTTCATCGCGTGTGTAGGAAAAATAAGCATTCAATATACCGAATGGAATCATACATAGGAAAAAGAAAATGACTCTATATTCAGTAACAATCGGATAAATCAGAATTAGAAATGATAGAAAAGTAAAAAGAAAGGCACTATTTAAAACTTCATATTCTTTACGTTTAATTCTTTTGAAAAAATATAGTATATGATCAGCTGCAAAAAATATGAGTAACCATCCAACAATAAAAAACAGTTGTGAAGGATGGAATCCACTTGCAACCATTCCTAATATAGGTGGCATAAAAACCATCGCCCAAGCACCATGCTGGTTTTGCTTTTTAAATTTAAACTCCATTACTCACACCTCTCCTCCATTATACAATGAATACTCATGTAAATAAAAAAGAGCTAGGTAATTACCTAACTCTTCTCTTCTTACTTTTCGGCGGACCGAGAATCTCTTTCATCACGATACCGTTAACGACTGCTTCTTTATCAAACGATAACTTTTTATTGTACGGACTATCGTCAAAGATAACTTGTTTTACTTCATCAGTTCCATTCGTGAGAACTGATTTTTCTTTATTTTTTTGTAGCTCTGCGACTTTCTTTTTCGCTTCATCCGCTTGACGCTGTCTTTCTCTAAGTCGTTCTTTTTCACGTTTATATTTGTCCTCAACGGCCTTTTTAGAAGTTTTGTCTAACTTAGGTTTTCCTTGTTGTGTTGTCGTCTCTTGCTTTAAGTCCGTAAATTCTTTTTTTAAACGTTTAAACTCGTCCACCGCTTCAGTTTTTGATTTTTGATATTTTTCATTTAGTTTATCAAAATCAATATTTCTTGGATTCTTAGATTGCTTTTCCTTTTCTTTAGCATCATTGAGATATGATATTATCCCACCAATAGCAAAAATTATTAATGGTACGAGTAACTCCATATTATCACTTACTCTTCTTCATTATATTTCGTTGGATCTGTCATCTTGTTAATAGAATCTCTCATTTTAGTATCTGCTTCGATATTCTTTAAGTCGTAGTATTCACTTACAGTGATACGGCCTTCCTCTAAAGCTTTTGCAAATGCAAGTGGTACTCTAGATTCAGATTCTACTACTTTCGCGTGCATCTCTTGAACACGTGCTCTCATTTCTTGTTCTTCTGCTACTGCCATTGCACGGCGCTCTTCAGCTTTTGCTTGAGCGATATTTTTATCTGCCACAGCTTGTTCAGTTTGAAGGTCTGCACCTATGTTTTTACCGATATCTACGTCAGCGATATCGATCGATAGAATTTCAAACGCAGTTCCTGAGTCTAGTCCTTTTTCAAGTACAGTTTTTGAGATTAAATCTGGGTTTTCTAATACAACTGTGTGATGCTTTGAAGAACCGATTGTCGATACGATACCTTCACCAACACGTGCTACAATTGTTTCTTCACCGGCACCACCGACGAGACGGTCGATGTTGGCACGTACTGTAATACGCGCTTTCGCTTTTACTTCGATACCGTTCATTGCAACACCGGCAATAAATGGCGTTTCGATAACTTTCGGGTTAACTGACATTTGAACAGCTTCTAATACGTCACGGCCTGCTAAGTCAATTGCTGCACAGCGTTCAAACGTTAAGTTGATATCTGCACGTTGTGCCGCAATTAATGCATCAATTACTCTGTCTACGTTACCACCAGCTAAGTAGTGTGATTCTAATTGGTTTGTCGTCACATCAATACCAGCTTTACGTGCTTTAATTAGCGGTTCTACAACACGTTTTGGTTTTACTTTTCTTAAACGCATACCAATTAACGTAAATATACCAATCTTAACTCCAGCAGCTAATGCTGAAATCCATAATCCTACTGGAACAAAAGATAAAATAAACATTACCGCTATAAAAATAACGACAACGAATAATATAAGTGAGATTAAACCACCTGTCATTAATTATCCACCTCTTCATTTTTTATCGGTCTAACAACAATTCGAGTACCTTCAACGAAGATCACTTTTACTTTAACGTCTCTTTCTATAAAAGTTCCCTCTGCTACCGCATCAATTCTATTATCATCGATTATTACTGTTCCAGAAGGTCTTAATGGTACTGCAGTCACGCCTACTTTTCCAAGTAGATAAGAACGGTCATCAAATGAAGTATAACCACTTTCGCTGTCTGTCGCGTCTGTCAAGACAAAACGCTTCCATAATGGGACTCTCTTCTTTTTCATTTTGACTAAAACACCTACCTCTATCGCAACTAAAATGATAATGAGAAATACGATAACACTATAAAGCATTGGGTCATTCGTTATAAATATAATACTTATAAAGAGTAAAATCGTTCCGATGACGCCGAGTACTAATCCGAAGATAAAAAACTCTAAAACGATTAGTGCAGACGCAACTAATAGTAATAACAACGCAAACACACTCGACTCGTTTACGAGTATATGTCCGAGATAAAATGTGAAGATCGAAAATATACTTAGTACACCAACGAAATTAATTTTGTGTGAAAAAAGTTGATATGTAAGTCCTAGAAAGAACGTTAACAAAAGAATTGTTGAAACGACTGGACTCGATATAAAGTTAATAATATTTATCAAGAACCCGTTCACGTTGAATTCCTCCATTTTATTATACATAACTCCATTAATTTTTTATATAAAAAAGGGGATGATTCTCATCATCCCTTTATTTATAATTCTGTTACTCGAGGGAGTTACACGAATTATCTAAATTTACGTTTACGTGCCGCTTCTGATTTTTTCTTACGTCTTACAGAAGGTTTTTCGTAATATTCTCTTTTACGTGCTTCTTTAATCGTACCGCTTTTAGAAACTGTACGCTTGAAACGACGTAACGCATCTTCGATAGATTCGTTTTTTCTTACTACTGTTTTAGTCATCGTGTTCCCCTCCCTCCGAAATAACACAAAGAGCAAATATTTAAGATATTAAAATAATATCTAGTGTATATTATATTATAAATTTAATAATATGGTCAAGGTGTTTTAATATTCTGAATTACTTTTTTCACCTAGAACAATTTTCACGCCACTTGATGCACCAAGTCTTGTTGCACCTTTTTCAATCATTTGTAATGCGTCTTCTTTAGAGCGGATGCCTCCACTTGCTTTAACACCGAGTGCATCTCCAACTGTTGACTTCATTAGCGTAACGTCTTCTACTGATGCTCCTCTTCCGTTAAATCCTGTTGAAGTTTTAACGAAATCTGCACCTGCTTTTTTAGAAAGTTCACTCGCTGTTACGATCTCATCAGGAGTTAGTAACGCTGTTTCAATAATTACTTTAACAAGCGCTTCACCTTTAACATTTACGACTGCTTCTATGTCTTTTTGAACCGTTTCTAAATCTCCAGTTTTTAATGCGCCGATATTAATGACCATGTCAATTTCATCAGCACCATTACGAATCGCTTGAACCGTTTCAAACTGTTTAACTTCTGACGTCGTCGCTCCGAGTGGGAATCCAACAACTGTACAAACTTTCGTGTCGCTACCTTCAAGTAGAGACTTACATAGCTCAACGTGTGACGGATTCACACAGACGCTAAAGAAATTATATTGTTTTGCTTCTTCACATAATTTTTTAATATCGTCTGTTGTTGTATCTGGTTTTAATAATGTGTGATCGATATATCGTTCTATTTTCATTTAAATCCTACTTTCCATATGTGCAGCTTCACTTGTGTGCACATGTCTTTCTAAATAATCGTACTGTTTTACCATCGGTTTTTCGAGTACTTTAACGATTTCACCTTTTGATACTGGATAACCTGGCTCTGTCACTTTAACTTTAACGAGTTCACCAGTTAGGCTTTCATCTCCATCTACTGCTACTTTCATGTAATTATCCGCATGTCCAACGAGAATACCGTCTTCCATTTTTTCAGGAATAATTTCTAATACGTCATCTTTAAACTTCTCAGCATAGCTTAACGCAAGTGCGTCCGATAACTCGATGAGTTTTTTTACGCGCGCTTCTTTCGTTTCATTATCGATTTGATCTTTCATACGTGCAGCTGGTGTTCCTGTACGTGTTGAGTACGGGAATACGTGTAATTCTGAGAAATGATGCTTTTTAATGAAATCATATGTTTCCATAAACTCTTCTTCTGTTTCACCAGGGAATCCAACGATAACATCTGACGTAATCGCAGCACCTGGCATCATTTCTTTCAGTCTTAAAATACGAGATTCATAAAAGTCCATCGTGTACTTACGTCTCATACGTTTTAAAACAGTATCTGATGCAGATTGAACAGGTATATGGAAGTGTCTTACAATTTTATTTGAATGATAAATAACATCGAGTACTTCATCTGTTAATTGCGACGCTTCTATACTAGAGATTCTTAAGCGATTAAGACCTTCGACTTTTTCGAGATCTCTTAGTAACATCGCTAAGTTATAATCTTTTAAGTCTTCACCGTATCCACCAGTATGAATACCTGTTAAAATGATTTCTTTATAACCCGCTTCAACAAGTTTTTCTGCTTGTTCAATTACCTTTTCAGGGTCTCTAGAACGCATTAAACCACGTGCCCACGGAATAATACAAAATGTACAGAAGTTATTACACCCTTCTTGAATTTTTAATGTCGCACGTGTGCGGTCTGTAAAGTACGGTACGTCCATTTCTTCAAACGTACGTTTTTTCATAATATTTTGAACGCGGTTAATCGGTTGACGTTCTTCATGATACTGTTCGACATAGTCAATTAACTTATCGCGATTTTCTGTTCCGATAATTATATCAACACCAGGTATTGCCTCGATTTCTTTTGGTGCAGTCTGAGCATAACATCCAGATACTGCAATGACTGCATCTGGATTTTGACGAATCGCTCGACGAATCACTTGACGTGACTTTTTATCACCTGTATTCGTTACTGTACAAGTGTTCACAACAAAAACATCAGCATTATCTTCAAACTCAACGCGTGAATATCCTGCATCTTTAAAAATTTGCCACATCGCTTCGGTTTCGTAATGGTTTACTTTACAACCGAGCGTTGAAAAAGCAACTGTTTTTTCCATCTATATCAAATCTTTCTTATAAAATAATCATCAGCTATTTTAACATAATGAAAAGTGCGCTTCAATAAACGTTAATTATAGAAGCTGTCGATCACCGATAACATATATAAAGGTGCGGTCTCTGCACGTAATATACGTTTCCCGAGTTGAACGATTGTAAAGTTATTATGTGACGTGACTTCACTCTCTGTAAATCCACCTTCAGGTCCGAAAATAATCGCGATATGTGTGTCTGTTCTATTTAAAGCAGTTGCGAATTTTTTATTTTCTTGAAGACGAACATCTTCATAACCTATAAAGACGTTATCATACTGTGTAAAATCTATTGACTTTAGTTTACCTAGAAATTCGATCGTAGGTATCGTATTACGTTTTGACTGTTCGCTTGCTTCTGTTACGATTTTTTCAAAACGTGTTTTACGTTTTTGTTTTTTCTTTTCATCAAGCTTTACAACTGAACGATCTGCGTCATAAAAGTAGAAATGTTCCGCACCGAGTTCGGTACTTTTTTGCAACATAAAATCGAGTTTATCTCCTTTTAAAATCGGAGCATATACACTCACTTTAATGTTGCTCTCTACACTTTGAATCGTAGAAATCACTTCTATTTTAAACGGGGTGTCTTCAATTATTTTCACGATAAAGACACCCTTGTTTTTGTCCACAACTTCTATTTTGTCACCAATAGACATACGCATCACATTAAAAATGTGATGCGTATCTATATTTAAGTCTGTATTAATTTCGTTTTCTTGTAAAACAGTATCTACAAAATATCTTTGCATAGCACTTATCCTTTTTTAGATAGTATACTCACCCATCCATCGTCTTCTAAAACTTCGATTATACTAAATCCAGCATCCTTTAATTGTGAAAGAATATCTTCTTTTTTCTCTACAATAATACCACTCGAGATAAAGTAACCGCCATCGTTTAATACTCGATAAGAATCTGTAATCATATCCTCAATAACATGAGCTAATATATTAGCAACGACTATATCGTAATTTTTTGTCTCATTTTTTAATAAATCCGCTGCTCTTAAGTCGACAGGTTTAGTGTCATTTAAATTAAAGTTTTCTTCAGCAACTGTTAATGATAACGTGTCGATATCTGTTGCTGTTAAGTCTCTCGCGCCCATTAAATACGCGCCGATTGTTAGAATCCCAGACCCTGTACCAACATCAATCACTTTATGTTCTGGTCGAATGATTTTTTCGATAAACGTTAAACACATCGACGTCGTCGGATGGTCTCCTGTACCAAATGCCATTCCTGGATCAAGTTTAATTAAACGGTCATTAGCGTCATATTCATAATCATCCATTTCCCATGACGGAACGATGACAAATGACTCTGACACTCTAAAACTATGGAAATACTTCTTCCATTCATTTTCCCAATCCGCTTCTTCTACAGTATCCACTGTAACTTCAATCTCGTCACGATTAATGATTGCTTCATTTTCAGAAATGAACTGATTAATAAGGTTCAGCTTTTCATCAAGATTTTCCGTCTCATCGTAATATACTGAAATACGAATATCTGACTCTGGATAATCACTTTCGTTTAAACGGAATTTATGTTCGAAATCATCGATATTACTTTTCATTAAATCAACTGAATAATCGACAGAAATACCATTAGAAATATCTGTTAAAAATAGAGATAGTGGTGTTTCATTTTCAATCTGTGAGTGTAACGAAATTTTATACCACTTCATAATTAGTCCCCTTTAAAGAATCGACGTGCTTTATCTGTAAATGATTCTTGCGATCCTTTTACTTGATTACCGTTTAGTTCGGCCAGTCTTCTAAATAATTCTTTTTCTTCTTCTGAAAGTTTCGTCGGTGTCTCTACTCTTATTGTAACGATTTGGTCACCATAACCGAATCCATTGACGTTTTTAACACCTTTTTCTCTAAGACGTAATTTACGTCCAGACTGAGTGCCTGCTTTCACGTCGATTTCAACAGGTCCGTGCAATGTCGGTACTTTTACTTGGTCACCGAGCGCTGCTTGTGAGAACGTAATTGATAACTCATAGTGAATATCGTCACCATCACGTACGAACTCTTTGTCTGGTTTTACTCTAAACGCGATATAAAGGTCACCTGCTGGTCCACCGTTATATCCAGGTTCTCCATATCCTTGAAGACGTACTTGTTGTCCGTTATCAATACCTTCAGGAATCGTCACTTCGATTTCAACATCTTTTTGTACAGTTCCTTTACCGTGACATTTATCACATGGATGTTCGATTTCTTGACCTGTTCCTCCACATGTTGGACATGTACGTTGTGTTCTAATTTTACCGAATGGTGTATTTTGTTCTACATTGACGTTACCTGTTCCTGAACACGTTGAACATGTCTTTTTAGACGTTCCAGCTTTTGCTCCGCTTCCATCACAATGATCACATTCAACTTCTTTTGTAATTGTGACAGTCTTTTTACCTCCGAAGACCGCCTCTCTAAAGTCGATCGTCATCGTATATTGTAAATCGTCACCTTGGCGTGGTGCATTTGGGTCTTGACGACGGCTTCCACCGAAGAAACTTGAGAATATATCTTCAAATCCTCCAAATCCACTTCCACCGAAGTCATTAAATCCACCGCCGAATCCTCCAGTACCATCAAATGCACTATGTCCAAACTGATCATACTGACGACGTTTTTCATCGTCATATAGTACGTCGTATGCTTCTGTTACTTCTTTAAATTTTTCGTCTGCGCCTTCTTCTTTGTTAATATCTGGGTGATATTTCTTAGACAGTTTACGATATGCGCGCTTAATTTCTTCTTTTGTTGCGTCTTTGTTTACGCCTAATACGTCATAATAATCTTTTTTAGTAGCCAATTTTTCTCCTCCAACATACAAATATTACCATTTAAAAAAGTCAAAGCCAAATGCATTGGCTTTGACTTTAAGAGTCTATCTATATTACTTGTTGTCGTCTTCGTTAACTTCTTTAAAGTCCGCATCTACAACGTCATCATCTTGAGCTGGTTGACTAGCGTCACCTTGTTCTTGTTGCATTTCTTGGTAGATTCTCATAGAAACTGCTTGAAGTGCTTGTTCAAGTGCTTCTTTCTTAGATTTAATTTCATCTAAGTTATTCTCTTCAAGTGCTTTTTGTAATGCATCTTTCGCTTCGTTTACGCTCGTTTTTTCATCTTCAGTAACTTTGTCGCCAAACTCTTCTAAAGTTTTACCACTTTGGAATACGAGTTGGTCTGCTTCGTTTTTAAGATCTGCTTCTTCACGACGTTTTTTATCTGATTCTGCATTTTCTTCTGCTTCTTTGATCATGCGTTCGATATCTTCGTCTGAAAGATTTGAAGATGCTTCAATTTTAATGCTTTGCTCTTTACCAGTTCCTAAGTCTTTTGCAGACACGTTTACGATACCGTTTTTGTCGATATCAAACGTAACTTCGATTTGTGGTACTCCACGTGGTGCTGCTGGAATGTCTGTTAATTGGAAACGTCCAAGCGTTTTGTTGTCTGCAGCCATCTCACGCTCACCTTGTAGAACGTGGATATCTACTGCTGGTTGGTTATCTGCTGCTGTAGAGAACACTTGTGATTTACTAGTTGGGATTGTCGTATTTCTTTCAATTAAAATTGTGTTTACGCCACCCATTGTTTCAATACCAAGTGATAATGGTGTAACGTCGAGTAATACTACGTCTTTTACATCTCCAGATAATACTCCACCTTGGATTGCTGCACCCATTGCAACAACTTCGTCTGGGTTAACAGAGCGGTTGATTTCTTTACCTGTTTCTTTTTTGATTGCTTCTTGTACTGCTGGAATTCTCGTTGAACCACCGACTAAAATAACTTCGTCAAGATCTGAGAAACTTAAGCCAGCATCTTTAATTGCGTTACGTACAGGAATCATTGTTCTTTCAACTAAGTCGTGTGTTAACTCATCAAATTTAGAACGCGTTAATGTCGTTTCTAAGTGTAATGGACCTGCTTCTCCTGCACTAATGAATGGTAGAGAAATTTGTGCTGATGAAACACCTGATAAGTCTTTTTTCGCTTTTTCAGCTGCATCTTTTAAGCGTTGCATCGCCATTTTATCTTGTGATAAATCAATGCCGTTGTCTTTTTTGAAGATGTCTACTAAGTAGTCGATGATTTTTTCGTCAAAGTCATCTCCACCTAGTTTGTTATCCCCACTCGTAGCTAGTACGTCGAACACACCGTCACCAAGTTCTAAAATAGAAACGTCGAACGTACCTCCACCTAGGTCAAATACGAGTACTTTTTCTTCCTCTTCTTCTTTGTCTAAACCATATGCTAACGCTGCAGCTGTTGGTTCGTTAATGATACGCTCTACTTCAAGACCAGCGATTGTACCTGCGTTTTTAGTCGCTTGACGTTGTGAGTCATTGAAGTATGCTGGAACTGTAATAACTGCATGTGTCACTTTTTCACCTAAATAGCTTTCTGCTGTTTCTTTTAAATCTTGTAAAATCATCGCAGAGATTTCTTCTGGTGTATATGATTTACCTGCAACTTCTACTTTATAGTCTGAACCCATATGACGTTTAACACTCATCACTGTGTCAGGGTTAGTAATCGCTTGACGTTTTGCAACTTCACCAACTTGTCTTTCTCCATCTTTAAACGATACAACTGATGGTGTCGTTCTGTTACCTTCACGGTTAGCGATAACTTTCGCTTCTCCACCTTCTAATACTGAAACTACTGAGTTTGTAGTACCTAAGTCAATACCAATAATTTTAGCCATAATTAAAATTCCTCCATAAAATATCTATATTATATCTGTTAATATTATTCGCTTACTTTGACCATGCTCGCTCGAATGACACGGTCTTTTAGTAAATACCCTTTTTGGAATTCTTCAATCACTACACCAGATTCAACACCGTCTTTTGCTTCCGTCATAATTGCTTGATGGAAATTCGGATCAAACGGTTCGTCTAATGCTTTGATTTGAGTAATTCCATTTGCTTCAAGTTTATTTAAAAAGTCGTTATAGACCATTTCAACACCCTTATGCAGTGATTCAAACGATTCAGAATCTCCTGTTTCTTGAAGCGCACGTTCTAAATTATCAAGAACGGATAATAAATCAGTTGCTAAACTTTGATTTTTATATTTGTTATTTCTTTCTGTTTCTTCTCTAGAACGTCTTTTAAAATTTTCAAATTCTGCATAAAGTTTTAAATATTTGTTTTCAGATTCATCCAGTTGTTGCTCTAACTGTTCTACTGGATTTTCTTCTACTTCTTCAACTTCTTCGATTTCTTCCAAATCTTCGTTCTTTTCTTCTGTAAGTTCTTCAGTTTCTTTTAGTTCTTCTTCTTGTATGTTTTCATTCTTCTTTTCCACGCACTAACTCTCCTTTTGATTAAATGCATGTAATAATGTGATTATTTTTTGATACCCCATAATTTCTGGGCCAATCACCATCAAGTTAGCCGTCACATCGTTATAAGTGACGTTTGTTGATACGATTGATAAAAGTTCATAGTTTTCATCGATTTCTTCACCAAAACGTACTTCAACTTCACGACTATGTGATCGTAATTGTGGAAGTTTTGCATGCTCAATGTCATTGTAAAGTTGAGTGAGCGTTTCTACATCAGTTTCAAAGTCTCTCAGTAAAAATCCGAGTCCTGAGTAAAACGATACTGTTTTCTCATCGCCTAGGTTCTCGATTTTTTCGGATAATTTTAATAAAAACTGCTGTAACAACGGATTGTTTTTAACGAGATGCGTTTTAACAATATTAATTGCTTCTTTAATAGAAGCATCAATAAGTAATACATTTAAGTCTCTCGTTAACACATCTAAATCGTGCTGTTTTATATCTCGTGACTTTCGAATCGTCACTTGCTTTACCGCTTCACTATTTAACACGATGACTAAAAGCACAAGCGCGTCTGAAATCGATGTGAGGTAAACACCTTTAACTACTTCTTTTTCATCTGTTAATGTAACGTAAGTTAAATGTTGTGTTTTGTTGCTAAGTGTATGCGCAATACCTTGTCCTAAACGATTTAAATTCGACTCATTAAAATCAAAGTTTAAGTCGATTTTTGCTGGCATATTTTCGATATCTCGTTGAATATCTTCGATGTACTTTCTAAGACCTTTTCTCGATGGAATTCGTCCCGATGAAGTATGTGCTTTAGAAAGATATCCAAGATTTTCTAACTCTGCCATTTCGTTACGAATTGTCGCGCTAGAAACATCTAATGGATATTTCTCTAACAATCGCTTTGAACTAATCGGTACGCTCACATTTAAAAAATCATCTACAATAAAATGAAGAATGATCTCTTGACGTTTTGTAAGCATCCTTTCACCTCATTAGCACTCATCATCTCTTAGTGCTAATTCTATAATAATCAATAGGTCAAAGAATGTCAAGACTTAACCCTCAATCGATTAAAAAATCAATAAACACGTCGTTTCCAACCATTTTCCCTTGCTCTGTCAACGATAAATATTCTACGTTTATTTGTAAATTATTTTGATTAATATGCTTTTCAATAACATCTCCATATATATCAAAAAGAGAAACTCCATATTTATCTTTAAACTGTTTGATTTTTAGTCCTTTGTTTAATCTTAAGTTTAAAAACATTTCTTCTTCGTACATCTCTTTATTAGTTAATTTATGAATTTCCTTAATCGCATTCGTATCTTCTTTCATACGATTAATATAGTGCGGTACTGGTTTTACATTAAAATATCTTTCTCCATTTACATATCCATGGCTCCCAGCACCTGCACCGTAATATTCATTGTTTTTCCAGTATGTCTTATTATGCATCGATTCATACTTTGGATATGATGAAAAATTTGATATCTCATATTGGTGATAACCTATTTCTTTTAAACCTTCCATTACACGCTCATATCTTTTTCCTTCTACTTCAGAATTTGCTATGTGTAATTTCCCTTGTTTAATTTTGTTATAAAAAATCGTATGTTTTTCAATAATCAATGAATACCAAGAAATATGTTTTGGTTGTAACACTTTTATATTATTCAATGAGTCTTCAATATGTTGAGACGTTTCCCCAGGAAGGTTATACATAAGATCAATCGAGTAATTATCTAAACCAATTTTTTCCATATGATTAATAGAGCGATAAATATCATCAAAATTATGCGTACGTCCAAGAATTTTTAATAGCTCGTTATCAAATGTTTGTACACCGAGAGACACGCGATTTACACCGTATTCTTTTAATAGACTGATTTTTTCAGTCGTTAACTCATCTGGATTTGCTTCGAACGTATACTCATGACTGACATTAAAATTATCATTAATAAATGAAAGTAATCGTTCAAGCTGGTTCAGATTTAAAGCGGTTGGTGTTCCGCCACCGACGTATATCGTTTTTAAACTACGTTCTTTTAAGTACTTTAATTCTTTAATTAACATATCTACATACGTGTCGACTGGCTGATTGTCGATTAAAAACTTATTAAAGTCGCAATATGCACAAATTCGATTACAAAACGGAATGTGAATATATAGGCTATCCATAATTGCCTCCTTAAAAAAATGAGAAATCATGAAACATGATTTCTCTTTTAAAATAATCAATTAGTCTTCATCCATACGTAATACTGCTAAGAAAGCTTCTTGTGGAATTTCAACTGAACCAACAGCTTTCATCTTCTTTTTACCTTCTTTTTGCTTTTCTAGTAGTTTACGTTTACGTGATACGTCCCCACCGTAACATTTAGCAAGTACGTTTTTACCAATCGATCGTATATTTGTACGTGAAATAATTTTGTTTCCAAGCGCTGCTTGAACAGGCACTTCAAATTGCTGACGTGGAATTAACTCTTTTAGTTTCTCTACGAGTGCACGGCCTCTTTGATATGCAAAGTCTCTATGAACGATAATACTTAATGCATCGACGACTTCGTTATTTAGTAAAATATCCATTTTAACTAATTTCGATTCTTTATATCCGATGATTTCGTAGTCTAAACTTGCATATCCTTTCGTATGAGACTTTAACGTATCGAAGAAATCAAATACGATTTCTGCTAATGGTATTTCATATTTAACATTCACGCGAATATCATCTAAATAATCCATCGTTATAAAATTACCACGATTCTTCTGACAAAGTTCCATCACTGCACCAACATAATCGTTTGGTACCATAATCTCTGCCTTTACATAAGGTTCTTCGATATAATCAATTAAATCTTGTTTTGGCATTTGTGACGGGTTATCTACGTTATGTACTTCACCGTCTGTTGTATGCACTTTATAAATCACTGAAGGTGCTGTCGCAATTAAGTCAATACCAAATTCACGCTCTAGTCGTTCTTGGATAATCTCCATATGAAGCATTCCTAAAAAACCAGTACGATAACCAAATCCTAATGCTTGAGAAGATTCTGGTTCAAACTCTAATGCAGAGTCATTTAACTGTAATCTTTCAAGAGCTTCACGTAAATCTACATAGTCTCCAGAATCAATTGGATATAGTCCACAGTACACCATCGGGTTCATACGTTTATATCCAGGTAGCGGAGTATCTGTTGGGTTGTTTGCATGTGTAATCGTATCACCAACACGTGCGTCAGATACTGATTTTACTTGTGCTGCTAAAAATCCAACGTCTCCAACAGTTAGTTCGTCAACTGCCATTGGAGCTGGCGTATGTATGCCGACTTCAGTTACTTCAAATTCGGTACCTGTTTGCATCATACGAATTTTATCTCCAACTTTAACCGTACCGTCAAACACACGAATCGACGAAATCGCACCACGATATTGATCGTATTCAGAGTCAAAAATTAACGCTTTTAAAGGTGCACTTGGATCACCTTCAGGTGGTGGTACAGTGTCTACGATACTTTCTAATATATCATCGATACCAATATCCGCTTTTGCAGATGCGCGTACCGCATCGTCTTTATCTAGACCAATGACATCTTCAACTTCCTGTGCAACACGTTCTGGATCTGCAGCAGGTAAGTCTATTTTATTAATTACAGGTACTAATTCTAACTCGTTATCTAATGCAAGATAAACGTTCGCGAGTGTCTGTGCTTCGATACCTTGAGCAGCATCGACGACTAAAATTGCACCTTCACATGCCGCGAGAGAACGTGATACTTCATAAGAGAAGTCGACGTGCCCTGGTGTATCGATTAGGTGGAAAATATACTCTTCTCCATTTGGTCTTGTATATTTTAACTGAACAGCGTTTAACTTAATCGTAATACCACGCTCTTGTTCAAGCTCCATTGCATCGAGTAGTCTGTCGGACATATCACGTGCAGCTACTGATTCTGTATGCTCAAGTAATCGATCGGCTAATGAAGATTTCCCGTGATCGATATGAGCTATAATAGAAAAGTTTCTAATTTTCTTTTGTCTTTCTAAACGCTTTTTGTCGTCCATAATATATCCAACACCTTTACTAACAATTGAATTAATTATATCAATTTCATATAGTTTCATCAATTCATTTTGAAAGTGTACATTGCATTACACTTGTAAATCTGATAGAATATTTTTGTTGCAATCAAAGTTGTACAACTTTTAACTCTGGAGGTGCAAACATGGCTAACATTAAATCAGCAATTAAACGTGTTAAAACTACACAAGCAGCTACTGAACGTAACATTGCTCAAAAGAACGCAATGCGTACTGCAATCAAAGCTGCAGAAACTGCGAAAGAGAACAACGCTGAAAATGTTGAAGAATTAGTAAACAAAGCAATCAGCTTAGTTGATAAAGCTTCTAACAAAAACTTATTACACAAAAATAAAGCAAGTCGTTTAAAATCTAAACTTGCTAAGTAAAGAAAACTTCCTAATTTTAGGAAGTTTTCTTTTTTTATATTTTGCTTATGAATACTTCAAATAAAGCTTCGCTATCTAAATACGTTGATTTTAACTCATAATCCATATCTCTAATTAACACCATTTTTTGAAGTAATACTTCTAACGGATACTGATTGACTTGAGACATCGCTAATTTCACACGATACGGATGCACTTTTAAACGACTACTAATTTCATCTTGACGCATTCCCTCGTTCATTAAAATCTTCGTTTGATAATATAACCTAAACTGTGACGAGATTAGCCCGAGTAATTTAATCGGCTCTTCTTTTTGTAATATTAAATCTCTAAATACATCGACCGCTTCACGCTTTTGATTTTTAAGAATAAAGTCTGTTAAAGAAAACACGTTTGCTTCTAAACTTTTACTAACTATAATATTCACGTCTTCAACTGTAATTATATCGTGGGCAAACAACATCAACTTTTCTAACTCATTTTTAACAATCGTATAATTCGCACCTGTACGATTTAGTAATTCATTTACTGCATCGTTTCGAATTGTCAAACCTTCACTTTTAACAGCGTCGTTAATATGTTGAACGAGTTCACGTTCATTCATTTCTTCACACTCAATGATTTTCCCTTGTTTTTTTATGAGTTTCGTAATCTTTTTTCGGTTGTCTAATTTTTCAGCAGATGTCACGAAAATGAGTAACGTATCGTCTTCTTTGTCCTCGATATATTGAATCATTTTATCGATGTTGTGATCGATAGACGTTCTCTTCTTTTCGGCTGTAAATAAAAATGCATCTTTTACAATCACGACTTTTCGATCCGATAAAAACGGTAGCGTAATACTCTCTTCGATAATATGTTCAATCTCTGTTTCGATATAATCAAAGACGATTCGATTAAAGTCATCGACTGTTGCTAAATAGTCTTTCGTTAACTTATTGACTGTTTCGTCTATACGCACTCTATTCTTTCCGTATACTAAATAGAGTTTTTCCATGTAATCACCATTCTTAATTGAATTCACTATAGATTTTTCTCTAACTCTATTCTATACTATAAATAAGTAATAGGGGGTTATGTCATGAATAAATTTGAAAAAAATGTACAATCTAAAAATAACGACGTAATCGATTCAGGACTTGCATTTTTAGTCGGACTTTTAGGATTCACTGCAGTCTATGTGATTGCACAAATTTTCCAAATCGTCGCGAGTTTTAACTAGAGCTAATTTTATTAGCTCTTTTTTTATTTATAACAACGGTTCTCTATCTTTCGTAATTTATGTTTTGTACAATAACCATTCTTTTTAAAAGTAATCTCGACCATCCCGGATTCTTTAGTACTTACAATTTCCTTATTGTACTTGGTGAGTAAATCCGTTACCTCTTTATGCGGATGCCCATATGAATTATTTACCCCACTCGATATAAGTGCTAAATTAAATTCTCTTTCTACAAGATCCACGCCGGTACTCGTATTCGAACCGTGGTGGCCAATTTTTACGATATCTATTTTGTTCACATTTTTTAATATTTCTTCTTCATACTCTACACTTAAATCTCCGAGCATTAGTATATGATAGTCAAATAGATTTACATCTAGCACAATCGACTGGTCATTTGAATTATTTGTATGAATGATTGTATTGACATTTTTTAAAGTTATACGCTTAAACTTTAACTCACTTACTTCTGTAGAGTAAAGGATATTTGATTCACTAAATTGTTTTAAATATCCTTCAGTAAGCTTTTCATCTCGCGGGTTTATATATACGTTCTTAATCGGCAGTTTACTACTAATATAAGTCGCTTCACCCATATGGTCGTTGTCCATATGACTAATGACGAGTAAGTCTATTTTTCTTATACCATTTTCTTTTAAATACGGTAAAATCGTTTTTTCTGCAAGTCGAATTTCATAATCATTTCTATAAAATTTGCCACCAGTATCTACGAGAATTGTTTGATTGTACTTTTCATCGATGATTAAAAACGCATCCCCTTGTCCGACATCCACCATGACAAATTTTATACCGTCTTTAAAGTTAAACGACGATAACAATAAAAATACAATAAATATTAACGTCATTCGAATTATTTCTTTGAAACTTTTTGTCAGTACAGTTCTTATATGAAAATAGCTAATAATCGTTAATATGACGATAAATATCGACGATATATTTTTTATCGGCAAACGGTGTTCAATTACATTCCCTAAATAAAGTATGAGTGATGTATTCGTTGAAAAGATTAAGTGTAGAAGATAATCAAAACATTCCGGAAGATACGTAAATAGACTCATGTTAAAAATAAAAACAGAAGGGAAAATGACAAAACCGAATATTGGACCGAATATTAAGTTCATTACAATTCCACTGATCGACACTTCGTTAAAGTGAAATAGTATTAAAACAATCGTACACATTTCACATATTACAGTAACAATTATCATTTGTATGAATGGTGGTCTATCATTAAAGAAATGACGGCTAAGAATAATTGTGAACGTCGTAACATATGACAACTGAAAACCTGCATGAAATATTATATATGGATGAATTACAAATTGAATAATTGCAGTTAAACTGATAATCGCTAAATACGGCTTTTTATTAAAATAGCTCGTAATAATAAGTAACACTGCCATAAGTACAGCTCGAAGTACACTTGGAGAAAATATATTAACCATTAAAAATATGAGTAAACATATAACTACTAGTGCTTTAACATATTCAATCGGTAGTCTAAATCGTGTAAATAAAAATATCAGTACCATCGTAATATACGCAACGTGTGTCCCTGATATTACGTATAAATGGTAAATACCGAGCTTTTGAAGTGCTGAAAAGAATTGTGAATCGAGCATCATCTTATTACCGATTGACAGCATTAATATATCCCCGGTGTACGGATAATTACTAATCTTTAAAACTTTTTCGGTATACTTATATTTTAAATTATTGATTTTCATCTTTACTGTTTTCTTCGTTTCTGAACAGTTTGAACGATCGTCTTTCACATAAATACTTCCAACTACGTTAGAAATTTTCATCGATAACGCTTGATTACGTTTAATAAAATTTCTTTCAATATTTGGTTTCACGACTTCAAAATCGCCATTACACATTGTACCGATAGGAAGAAGTGCTTCATTCTCCATATAAACATAAAAACGATAATTTTCATATTCACCAATATAAGAAATCGTATCGTTATTATATTTGTAGTCTGATATTGTGAAGTAATCAATAGTCTCCTCTTTAAAGGTATCTCTATTAGAATAGAAATATGTACTAGAAATAATTACAGAAATTAAAATTAACGTATATACGATATAACTAAATCTCTGTATAAAGACGATATATGTAATAATGACCATAAAAAATAACCCTAGCAGTGGAATTTTCACGATTAACGCTCCACTGACTAAGGCTAAAAAAATTAAAAATAAAATCATAATTTCACTTTTAAGTATTCATATATTTTATCGACATCTAAATCGATCTGTGTATATTTAACACCTGTCTTATCGAGTAATTCAATTGCATACGGGTGGTTTTTATACGACTCTCTATAATAAATGTTTTTAATACCTGCTTGAATTAATGCTTTTGTACAATGTATACATGGGAAGTGTGTTACGTATATCGACGCATTCTCTGTCGATACTCCGTTTTTAGAACATTGAAGTAACGCGTTAACTTCTGCGTGAATCGTACGAATGCAGTGACCATCTTCTAAATAACAACCGACGTCTATACAGTGATCTTCTCCACTTACTGAACCGTTATACCCACCAGCAATAATACGGTTATCTTTAACAATTGTAGCCCCTACGCTTAAGCGTTCACACGTTGAACGTAGTGCGAGTAACATCGCCTGAGCCATAAAATATTCGTGCCAATTGATACGCTCCACAGTTTCACCCCTAAATTTCTATATCATTTTCTAAGTTTTCAAACGTTTTTTGACCAATACCAGGTATGTTCATTAAATCTTCTTTCTTTTCAAACAAACCATTCTCTTCACGATAATTAATAATCGTTTCAGCTTTCTTTGCACCGATTCCATTTAACGTCATCAGTTCGTCTTTACTCGCTTTATTTATGTTGACGATATGGCTACTTGAAGTTTCACGCTCTGTTTCGATTATTTCACCTTTTGCTGGTACATAAATGCTCATTTCATCTCTTAACTTTTCTGATTGATTAATTTGGTTTAAGTCTGCAGAGTCAAGTGGTTCACCGAGTAATATAATGTCTTTAACTCTCGCGTCCTTTGGCATTTCATATACATTTGGATGCTTAACAGCACCTTTTATTTCAACAAATATTGAGTTTAGACTCATAGTATCTACTTCTTCTTCGACTTGTGCATGTACACTATTATCTACTTCTACAGGTGTTGTATATTCAAAATCATCTGTCGTTTTAAAAAATAAAATAAACATGACGACTGCTATAATACCTAGTGCAGCAGTAGAAATAATCGTTTTATATTTAAAAAATAATTCAGTCATAAGACACCTCTTTATATACATATGCTGTCAAAAGCTGAATTATCTTTTTTTATTTTTTTACGATGTAAAAAGTGCGTTCTGAATAGTCTCGAATAGTTCCATTAGAATCGAAATCACTAAACGATTTTACTAATTTAAAATTCAGTGCCTGTAATACATTTAACACAGTATCATGAGTAAATGTTCGTTGATAATGAGATTCAAAATATCTTTCATATAAATCATCTTCATTTTTAATAAAAAACGTTAGCTCATGATGAAGAGACAAATCATCATCTTTTACTGTATTCCAAATATAGACGAAATCATCACTTTCATCCGTAAACATTTCGCCTTCAATCATCGCATTTACTTTACTCTCACTATGAATATCAAAAATAAAGACTCCGTCGTCATTTAAATGTTCGTATACATTTAGAAGAACGCGTTTAAATGAATCTAAGTCTTCGACATAATTTAAGACGTCGACTGTCGCGATTACCAAATCAAATGATTCATTTAGCTTAAAATTTTTCATATCATTAACAAAATATTGACTAGAGCCATCATTTCTCGTGGCGATTTCAATCATCGTTTCAGAATTATCGATCCCTATCTTTTTAGATGCAGTTAACTGTTTTAAAATTTCACCTGTACCACATCCAACATCTAGAATTGACGTGTTTTTGTTAAATGGTTCTATAATATCAATCCATAAACTGTATGGGATGTCATAATTCATAGCTTCGTATAAATAGCTAAACGCCTCATACTTAGAGCTCAACCGCTTCACCATCATAATATAGACGCTCTAAATTATAGTACTCACGCTCTACTTTTGTAAAGATATGTGCGATAACATCTCCTAAATCGACTAGAATCCATTTACCTTCTCGCGATCCTTCAACCGAAACTTGGAGGTCGTTATCTTCTGCAAGTGCTTCTAAAGCACCTGCAATTGCTTTTACTTGACGGTCTGATGATCCGTGACAAATGAATACGTAATCCGCAATTGTACTCGATTCTCTAACATCAAATACTCGAATATCTTCCGCACGTTTACCATCGACTGCATCAATTGCTAAATCTAATAATGTTTTACTTTCCAAAGTATCCATCCTTTTTAATTATAATAGTTATAACACTTAAACGTTTCACTATATATTTTTACACCTTGTTCTGCTAAATAACAGATATTTCTTCTCGTAATTTCAAATACCGCACGTTCTAAATCGTGATCGTTATATACGATATCTCTAATGTCTTCAACACCAGGTGTTGTTCGAGCGGGTTCAATATAATCTGCGACAAAAATAATTTTTTCAACTAAATTCATGTCTGCACGACCAGACGTATGATTTTTAATAGCGAGAAGAATTTCTTCATCGTGAATATTAAACTCTTTTTCCATTAAAAATGCTGCGATAGGTCCATGTAAAATCGCACTCGTGTATAGTTGTAGTTCGTCATCTAAACTATTCTCTTTAACGATTTCATGCATATCATTTAAGTCGTCATACTTACAGTAATCATGTAAAAGACCAGCAATATGACATTTCTTTTCATCTGCTTTAAACAATCGTGCCATTAAAACGGCCGTTTCAGCAACACGCAAGGAATGTGCGAATCGCTTTTCAGGCAACTTTTCTTGTACGAGTTGTTTTGCTTCAAGCTCATTCATATAGCTCGTGCTCCTTAATATAATCATATACGTCCTTATGAACGAGATGACTATAATAATCGTCATTTCCGATACGTTTACGTATTTCGCTAGAACTCACTTCAATTATAGGTACTGTTGCTGTTAGAAATGGTGCAGTAATATTTGTCTCTTCCATCGTACGTTTTAATACAATAAACTGCGCAATTTCAAGTAGTTCCTCGTGCTTATACCATCTATCAAATACGTGAAACTGATCTTCTCCCATAATAAAATAGAGTGTATCATTCGGGAACTTTTCTTTTAAATAACACATCGTATCATACGTATAGCTTTTACCTTTATGTTCAAGTTCGAACATGTCAATAGAAATAAAGTCTAAATCTTTAGTCGCACGTTCAATCATTTTTAAGCGGTCCGATTCATGAATCGGACGGTCCGCTTTATGTGGTGATTGAAATGCTGGGACGATGATTACTTCATCTAAATCAAAATGACGTTTTGCTTCAACGATTAAATGAGTATGCCCGATATGAATCGGGTCTAGTGTCCCACCAAACACTCCGATTTTTCTCATGGTAATTGAATCGTCTTCTCTTCTTTGTTTTCTTTATACAAAACGATAATACTTCCGATAATTTGAACTAAATGACTGTCTGTACCAGACGCTAATTTCTCAGCGATCTCTTTTTTGTCGTACGGACAGTTTTGAAGTATAGAAATTTTTAATAGTTCATGACTATTAAAGTAATCGGAAATTTGATCGTTGAATTCATCAGTTACACCTAATTTACCGACTTGAAAGACCGGTTTTAAATCATGTGCAAGTTTTCTTAAATATCTTTTTTGTTTACCAGTTAATGTCATCCATTATTCTCCTTTAAATACGTTCGCAATACTGACTTTACTTCTTCTCTATCTCCTACTTTTCCTGTCCATATTTCATATGACATCATCGCTTGATTTACGAGCATATCAAGCCCATTAAATGACGTTTTAAAATATGACATAAAAGGAGTGACTGCAGGATTATAGATTAAATCATAACCTACTGTACTTTCTATATTGGTCAGTTGATTTAGTTTAAACGTTTGAAAAGCATCTTCACTCTTTAAACCGAGTGGTGTTGCATTTATAACAATATCAAACGCCCCACCTTCAAACTCATCAATTGTTAACGCTGTAAAATCATGAGTTCTAAAACTTTGAAAACTTTCTTTACGGCGCGTAACAATTGTCACTTTAGAACCGAGCTCAAGGTGTGCAAGACACACTGCTTTTGACGCACCACCCGCACCTAGTATTAAAACGTTATCGTGTTTAATATCGTTGTCAATAATCGTTTGTTTATATCCAGATACATCTGTATTATACCCGTATAATTTATGATCTATTCGTTTAACTGTATTTACTGCGTAAATTTCCTTCGCATGACCATCTATCTCATCTAGATATTGGATAATTTCTTCTTTATGAGGTACCGTCACGTTTATGCCTAAAAGATTTTCTTTTTTCATAATTGCATCAATATTTTTTAGTTGCTCAGGTGTAATTTCTAATTTACCGTAGTTTAATGGATCATCGTTCTTTTTAAAATTAGTATTATGAATCAGTGGTGAATACGTATGATGTATTGGATAACCAATGACTGCATAGTTCATTTTACTTATCCTTAAATACCGTATGGCGTGCAATCACTTTTACACCTTTAGGTACTGTAACGTTTACTGTGATATCTTTATCCACTGTTATAAAACATAATCCACTAATTAAAATATCACTACGAACGTCTGTTTTAAATGTATATGTCTCACTATTATCAAGTAAAATAGGAGACTCTAATTCTGGTGGTGCAAGTAATCCATTGTAATGCTTACGATAAAATTCTTTCGCATTATCTAGTTTCGTACGATGAACGACAAGCTTATCACTACGATATATTGTAAAACTAGAGCGATTACCTGTTACAAAATCAATTTGTGCCAAGTTTGAAACAAATAAAGTTTGTCCTTCGTCTAATTGATATGTGAGTGGCTTAATTTCTTTTTTAGGCATAATATGTTTTACGTCGTCTAGATATAACACCGTACTCATCGCGCTTTTTGCAATAACTCCAGGAGTATCATACATAAACTGATTACTTCCAAGAGGTATATCGATCATACCAAGTGTCGTTCCAGGGATATTAGACGTCGTAATCACTTCTTTTTCACCTGTTGTTGCTTCTATTAATTTATTAATTAACGTAGATTTACCAACGTTTGTCGTACCAACTACATATACATCTTTACCTACGCTATATTGATTGATTTGTTCGATCAAATCATCTAATCCAAAACCTTTTGCACCTGAAACAACGACTGTTTCATTGGCAATAATTCCTTCATCTGCAAGCATCTTTTTAAGGCGATTCAATAAACGACTCACATTAGTAGATTTAGGAAGAAGATCAATTTTATTTACCGCAACGATAATTTTCTTATTTCCAACGATACGGTTAAACGATGGAATAATACTACCTTCAAAGTCAAACACGTCGATCACTTTAACGATAACTCCGTCTTTTTCATAAATCGAGTTTAACATCGTCATAAATTCACCAGATTCAATGTTGACGTCAGGTGTCTCATTATAATTTTTTAAACGAAAGCAACGTCTACAAATGACGTCTTCTTCGTGAATACGACTTTTTGGTACAAACCCGCTTTCATTTTCATCTTCAGACTGTAGTACTGCGCCGCAGCCGATACATTTATATTCAGTCATTTAATAGTTCCTCCAATTTAGTAAGTCCTCATCAGCTATCCATTTCATAATACGTCGTTCCATACGGCGGTTAAACTTCGTAACAAAAGCGTCTTTCTCTTTTACAGGTAACACTAAAATACTATCGATTCCAGTTCTATTGGCACCGAGTACGTCTGTCATCACTTGGTCTCCAATCATTACAACTGCTTTCTTCTTCACACCGAGCTCTGTAATTCCTTTATGGAAGCCTCGCATTGCTGGTTTTCTCGCTGTATGAATGTACTTCAAATCTGAGTCTTTACAAAAGCGTTCGACCCTATTTTTTCTTCCGTTAGATAGAATAAGAACTTGAATACCGTCTTCTTGTAACGTTTCTATCCATTCGATGACTTCATCGTTAATATCTGGATCATCAAAAGCGACGAGTGTATTGTCTAAGTCAATCATCACTGCAGTTTTGTCATGTGATTTTAAATAATCAGATGTAATGTCAGTAAAACGATTGACGTAATCACTTGGCAAAAAATAATCTTTTAACACAGTTTTCATATCATTAACCTCTTAATTTTTAAAAATAAAAAGCGCCCAAAAAAGGCGCCGTCTCAATTACTCTTCAATTCCTTGTGTGTGTTCAACTTCAGTTTCTTTATAAATAAAGAAACCAACAATTGTAGTTACAATTAAGGCAAAAACCATAAGAAATAGCATTACTTTACCCCTCCGAATCACAGTTTCTCTAATACTAATTTTACCGTGTTAGATGAGTGAATACAAGCTTTTCTAAGAAACTCATCATAGTTCATATCCGCTGAACCATCTGCTTTGTCACTCATCGAACGTAATATTAAATACGGTGTTTTAAATTGATAACACGTTTGTGCAATCGCAGCAGATTCCATATCGACTGCTTTTGCATTACTGAACGCATTTAAAATCGTTTGTTTTTTATCATCTGTGTCGATAAATTGATCGCCACTAACGACTTCACCGACTGTATAGTTAATTTCATTGTATTCATTAAGTGCAAGTTTCGTAGCTTCTATAAAGCGCGTATCTGCTTCAAAGTTGAGTGGCATTGATGGTACTTGCCCTATTTCATAACCAAATGTTGTCGCTTCAACATCGTGGTGCGCAGTATGACTGCTTATGACCATATCTAAAATATCGAGTTCTTCAGCTAAACTACCAGCAACACCAGTATTAATGATCATATCTACGTTAAAAGTTTGTATTAATAACGCTGTAATAATCGATGCATTTACTTTACCGATCCCACTTTCAACGAGAACGATATTTTTATCTTGTAACGTACCTTCATAAAACTCAACGTGAGCAATATTAACAGTACGTGTAATGTCCATGTCATTTTTTAATATCTCTACTTCCGGTTGCATTGCTCCAATAATACCAATTGTATTAGTCAATTTTAACGATTTTCACTTTCATTTCGTTACCGTTTGGAAGTGGTACGTTTACTTCATCGTTTAATTTTGAGCCGATTAATGCGCCCGCAATCGGAGACTCATTTGAAATTTTACCTTCAAATGGATCTGCCTCTGCAGAACCGACGATTTTATAAGATTCTTCAGGTCCATTTGGTAACTCTTTAAATGTTACTGTTTTACCAATTTGAACTTCTGTATTATCGACGTTTTCTTCGATAATTTTAGCGTAACGAATCATCTCTTCAATTTTAGAGATTTCTTGCTCTACGAAACCTTGTTCATCTTTTGCTGCATCGTACTCAGAGTTCTCAGAAAGGTCTCCAAAACTACGTGCAACTTTAATCTTTTCAACGACTTCAGGTCGTTTTACTGTTTTTAAATGATCGAGTTCTTCTTGAAGTTTGTCAAATCCTTCTTGTGTCATTGGGTATTCTTTATTATTTAAATCCATGTTTTCACTCCGTTATTTACTTATAATTAATAGTCCATCGCCGACATTTAAAAATGACGCTGACGGATAGTTTTCATAAATGTATTCGTTAAATTGACGTACTTTATCACGTAGTTTAATTTTGTTTTTACTATGTAGATTCTCTTCTACAATTTGACCACGTAATAATATATTATCGACAACGATAATACCATCATCCGTAAGTAGTGGACTGTACTTTTCAAAGAAGAGCTTATTGTTACCTTTCGATGCATCGATAAAAAGCAAATCAAATGTATCTTCTAATTCGACTTCTTTTGCATCACCGAGTATACCATTCACTCTTTCACTTACACCGTGTTTTAAAAAGTTTTCTTTTGAAATGTCATATGAAGCTTCATCTTTCTCAATCGTCGTTAATGTAATATCTTTGTTGACACTGAGCATATGGAGTCCACTATATCCGATTGCTGTTCCGATCTCTAATATTTTTTTACGACGTGTTAATTGAATGAGTTGTTTTAATACAGTCAGTGCATCGCTATCGATAATTGGTACACGATTATTTACAGCGTACTCATAAACGTCTTGAAACGACTCAGTTTTTGTGTTCAATTGTTTTAAATATTCTTCTATAGTCATGTTTTCACCACAAAAATATACAACCGGCAAATCAATGCCAGTTGTAGATATTAGTTAGATATTAACATAAAGTTTTAAAAAGAGAAAGCGAAATCAGTCACCTTCTATATACTTTTCACGATTCTCTTGGTGTTCTTCATATGTTTCAGCGAAATGGTTAACTCCATCCTTATCAGCTAAGAAGTAGTAGTAATTCGTATTCGCTGGATTTAATACACTTTGAACGGACTCAGTTCCAGGTGCACCGATTGGCCCTGGTGTTAATCCTTTATGAATATATGTGTTAAACGGGTCATCGACTTCTAAGTCTTCGTATAAGACGACTTCTTTATGAATGCCTTTTGCGTATAAAACAGTCGGGTCCGTTTGAAGAGGCATCGATGGATTTTCAGCCATTCTGTTTAAAAACACACTCGTAATTTTAGCGCGATCAGCTAAACTCGTCGCTTCTTTTTCTACAAGTGAAGAGAATGTTAAGAATTCATGGAATGATAACTCTTCATTTTCTCCTTCATAGTTCACAGTGTATGTGACAGATTTATATAAGTTAAACGTATTACTTCGCGTGGCGTTTAACATTTGACGCACTAACTTATCTAAATCCGGCTGCTCTTCAGTGATATCGTAAGTCGCTGGATATAAGTACCCTTCGAGCGGATATTTAATATCTTCATCAAATATTTCATCCGTTAACATGTCTTTATAATCTTTTTGCAACTCTTTTAAATATTCTTTGTCTTGAACTAAGTTTATAAACTCATCTTTTTCAACTGGAAGTACTTCTTGTACGAGATCTCCAATTTCATCGACAGTATACCCTTCAGGCACTGTTAATTTATAATGCACCTCTTCGTACAACACACCTGTTTCTAATGTTTTTGCAATTGTTTCATAATCCATAGAAGGCGAAAGTTCAAATTCTCCCGCTTGATAGTTTGAAATGCTATTAAGTCTTAAGTAAAGTTTAAAAAACTTACTGTTTTTAATAATCCCTTTCTCTTCTAACATATTACTAATATCAGTCGATGAAGAACCTGCTGGAACTTCAACTCGTACGACCTCGGTTGAATCTTTGTCTAACGGCTTCATACCTTGCTTAATGTAAAACACGCCAAACAATGCTCCTAAAACGAGCATTGCAATAATCGCAAGGACGATGATTACCGAAACATAAGATGATACGTTTTTTGAGAATCTTAAATCATCATTGTTTGTCATAATTTCTCCTTATTTTTAAAAATTGCTCCCGAATTCACGGAAGCAATTATAATTATTCTTCAATATCGTCAAAGTTTGTGTTTACGATTTCTTCAATCATGTCCCACTCTTCATCAGATTCAACTGGTGCAAAGCGGTAATTTTCACCATCGTCTAAAGGTTCAGCAATCATAGGAATTAATTCGATTTGCTCGTCATCATCTTCAGAGTTATAGTTGCTTTCTTCTGCAACAATTACGTATGTTTTGTCAAATCCTGGATGATGAAACTCCATTAATTTTCTGTAAAGTGTTTCATTACCTTCTTCATCGACAAGCGTCATTAACTCATCATCTGTGTTTAATTCAAATTCATTTGACATTAATATTCTCCTTTAATTAAATCGGTCTAAGTACCCTTGTAATATAAATACTGCAGCCATTTTATCGATCACTTTACTACGTTTTTTCCTCGATAAATCCGCTTCAAGAAGCGTGCGTTCTGCGGCCATCGTACTGAGTCGTTCATCCCACAATTCAACTTGAATTGTCGGAAACTTTTCTTTTAAAAGTTCAGAAAAATGAATCGAACGTTCGCCACTTTCACCGACTGAGTTATTCATGTGCTTCGGTAAACCGACGACAATCGTCGTAATATTTTCATCTTTAATAATTTTTGCTAGATCATTTAGACCAAAATCATTTTGTGCCGTATCGACCTTTAAAGTTGTTAACCCTTGTGCTGTCCAGCCTAAACTATCACTCACTGCAACACCAATCGTTTTAGTACCTACATCTAACCCAAGTGTTTTACTCATTGAGTTCACGTGTAATATAACTTTTCACGAGCACTTCCATAATCTCGTCACGTTCAATATGACGAATTTGGTTTCTCGCTTCGTTATGGCGCGGAATAAATGCCGGGTCACCACTTTGTAGATATCCTACAATTTGGTTTACAGGATTGTAGCCGCGTTCTTCAAGTGTTTTATATACATTCGAAAGGACGTTCTTGATATTCTCATTTTGTGCTTCTTCAATGTTAAACTTCATTGTCTTATTTAAATTATCCATGCAGTAACACTCCTCGACTACTTAAGTTAGATAGTGTTAGTATAACAAATTATTATATTATTAAAAACCATTTAGATAATCTTTAACGATTTGTAAAGCTTCTGACATATTTTCAGTGTTCGTTCCGCCACCTTGTGCCATGTCCGGGCGACCGCCACCTCTACCGTCAACTACTTCAGCCATTTGTTTCATAATATCTCCAGCTTTTACGACTGATGTTTTATCTTTAGGCACCGTAACGATCATCGATACTTTACCGTCAACATTTGAAATGAGTGCGATAATGCTTTCTTGGTTTTTAGATTTAATGACATCCATCGTCTCACGTAGTTCTTTCACACTATCTACTGAAACTTCTGTCGCGATTAAATTAAATCCGTTAATGTCGAACGTTGCATCTGTTAAATCAGATAATGCATCTTTTTGAAGTTCTGATTTTAATGACTTTACTTCTTTCTCTAGTTGCTTCTTATCTTCAATTAATTGTTCAAGTTTAGAAATTGTATTTCCTGATTTTACTTTTAAGTGCGTATTTACGTCTTCAAGTACGTTGTCTTTATCTTCATAATATTCAACCGCATATTTTGAAGTGACCGCTTCGATACGCCTTACACCAGCACCAATTCCACTTTCTGAAATGATTTTAAAGAGTCCAATTTCTGATGTGTTTCTAACGTGGACACCACCACATAATTCAACGGAATACTGATCGATATCAACAACTCTAACAATATCTCCATACTTTTCACCGAATAATGCCATTGCCCCTTTACGTTTTGCGTCTTCAATTGGCATCTCGTTAATGTCTACGTAAAGTGAATCAAAGATTTTTTCGTTTACGATACGTTCAATCTCTTTTACTTCTTCTTTTTTAAGACCTTCAAGATGTGTAAAGTCAAAGCGTAGACGTTCTTTTTCAACGAGTGAACCTGCTTGATTCGCATGCTCTCCAACGACGTCTTTTAATGCTTGGTGTAGTAAATGTGTTGCTGTATGGTTTTTAATGATAAAGTTACGGCTTTCACGATCCACTGTTAACTCATATGTTTCACCTGTTGTTATGACTCCTTCAGTAACAGTTACTGTATGGATGTTTTGTCCGTTTGGTCCTTTATATACATTTTTAACTTCCATTGTACCGTGTTCATTTTTAATGACACCGATGTCTGCAACTTGTCCACCACTCACTGCATAAAACGGTGTTTTATCAAAAATTACGTCGACGTCATTACTTCCGTCATAATGATTGACAACTTCATCATTTGAAACGATGTAAAGCAGTTCAGCAGTTTCATTTAAGTGAGTATACCCTGTAAAGATACTCTCCTTATCTAATTTCTGGTACGTTTCTGATTGTACGTTCATCGATTCAGAAGATTTTCGCGCAGCGCGTGCACGTTCTCTTTGTCGTTCCATCTCTTCTTTAAAACCATCAAGATCAACAGCAAGTCCGTCTTCTTCTGCGTACTCTACTGTCATTTCAACAGGAAATCCAAAAGTATCATATAGTTTAAATGCATCTTTACCACTAATTACTTCATCTTCTTTTAATGCTTTTTCTTTAACTGTACGGTAAATTTCAATACCTTCGTCAAGCGTTTGTAAAAATCTCGATTCTTCTTGTTGAATTACTTTTTTAATAAAGTCTTTATTTTCACCAATTTCTTTATAGAACGCGTTCATAACGTCGTCTACGACGTCAACTAATTTATATAAGAACGTTTCGTTAATCCCGAGTTCTTTTGCGTAACGCGTTGCACGACGAATGAGTCTTCTAAGCACGTATCCACGTCCCTCGTTGCCAGGTAACGCACCGTCACCAATCGCAAATGCAACTGTACGGATATGATCACTAATAACTTTAAACGCAACGTCATCCTTATCGTTATCACGATAAGTTTTACGAGAAGCTTTCTCGATTTCATTAATAATCGGAATAAATACGTCCGTATCAAAGTTTGTTGGTACGTTTTGGATTACGCTCGATAATCTTTCAAGCCCGAGCCCTGTATCAATGTTTTGACTTGGAAGTGGCGTATATGAATGATCGCTATTATGGTTAAATTCAGAGAATACTAAGTTCCAAATTTCTAAGTAACGTTCGTTTTCTCCACCTGGATACATTTCTTCTCTTGGTGTATCTCCTTCATATGATTCCCCACGGTCGTAGAATATTTCAGAGTTTGGTCCACATGGCCCTTCACCGATATCCCAGAAGTTTCCTTCAATACGGATAATTCGGCTTTCTTCAATACCAATTTTATCTTTCCAAATATGATATGACTCATCATCTTCAGGGTGAATCGTCACGTATAATTTATCTACTTCAAAGTTTAACCATTGATCACTCGTTAAAAATTCCCAAGCAAATTCAATTGCTTCCTCTTTAAAATAGTCACCGATTGAAAAGTTACCAAGCATTTCAAAGAACGTATGGTGTCTCGCTGTAAAACCGACATTTTCAATATCATTCGTACGAATCGACTTTTGCGCGTTTACAATTCTTGGGTTGTTTGGCTTTTCAGTTCCATCAAAATACTTCTTTAACGTTGCCACACCTGAGTTGATCCACAGTAACGTGTCGTCGTTAACTGGTACTAAGCTTCTACTCGGTTCAATGTTGTGTCCTTTTGTTTCGAAAAAGTCTAAAAACATTTGACGTAGTTCGTTTGTTGAGATTTGTTTCATTTTAATTCCTCCTAAAATAAAAAATAGAATTCGCCCTTATTAAAAAGGGGCGAATTCTATCCGCGGTACCACCCAAATTATGAATGTTATTCATCACTTTAAGTATATAGTTGTGTGCACAAAGATCGATGCATTGCTCTCATCTACCGCAACGTTTCTGTATTTTCATCGAATAAAATAGTTCTAATATCAGTATAATTATAAAAATCATACGTCTTAAAGTCAATTGAAATCATATGGTGAAACACCTGACATGTTAATCATCGGGTCGATTCTTTTTTGCATGATTAATTCCATCGTTAACATATGATTATCTGTTTCTTCAATTGTCTCTTTTATATCTGTTTGTTTAAACATTTCTTTTAAATACGTTTTTAACATCGTTTGACGTTCGATACCTTCTTGGTTAATTGCATGGATAAAGGAATCTGGTTCACCGCATAAGACGAGGGATTCTTTTGCGCGCGTAATACCAGTATAAATAATATTCTTTTGTAACATATGATAATACTGTCTGACGATTGGCATAATGACAATTCGGTATTCACTACCTTGTGCTTTATGGATACTCGTACAATATGCGTGAGACAACTCTGAGTAATCTTTACGTTCATATACGATTTCTTGACCTAAAAAGTCTACCGTAATCGATTCTTTTGTGCCCGTTTTATCGTCTCGATATGTAATTTCTGTAATGATTCCACTGTCACCGTTAAACACATTATCTTCACGACGATTTTCAAGTTGAATGACTTTATCGTTTTCTCTATATATCTTATCTCCGAACTCGACTTCTTTTTTGTCTTCACTTGGAGGATTTAATACTTTTTGAATCGTTTGATTTAACACATTTATACCGGCAGGTCCTCTATAAATCGGTGCAAGCACTTGAACATCTTGCATCGTATACCCCTTTTTAACCGCACCCTTTACGACGATGTCAACAATATTTATAATGCCACTCGCGTCCGTTTGGAAAAAAGTACGATCTGGATGTCTCTCTAAAATATTTACTGGCAAGTTATTGTTAATTTGATACGCAAGTTGGATAATCGACGACGATTCCATTTGCCTGTATATCTTTTTTAAAATTGTCACAGGCACAGATTGTGATTCTATTAAATCTTTAAACACTGTTCCAGGACCGACTGACGGTAACTGAGCATCATCTCCAACGAAGACGATTTGCGTTTCTGGCAATACGTTTTTAATAAACTGATAAAACAACCACGTATCGACCATCGACATCTCATCGACGATTATTAAATCTGCATCGATAATATTGTCTAATATATCTGTCTCTTCAGTATCACGACCATATCCAATTAACCGGTGAATTGTCGACGCGCCTATACCTGTTGCGTCTTTCATTCGTTTTGCTGCACGTCCTGTTGGTGCGGCAAGCTTTATTGGATACTCTTCACCTTCAAAGTCGATAAACTTATCTATATTATGTAGGATTCTATACACCTCAATAATCCCTGAAACAATTGTTGTTTTACCTGTCCCTGGTCCACCTGTTACGACAGATATCGGATTAAGAATCGCATGCTTTATTGCTTTTTGTTGTTCATCATTAAATGTAATTTCTAGTGACTTCTCGACTTGTGAAATCACTGTTTCAATACGTGAATGACTATACGATTCTACTTTTAGTTGACTAAGTCCATAAACTTTTTCAGCAGATTTACGTTCGCTAATAAAAAACAATTTTAACGTCACTTTATTGTCTCTTATTACTAATTCATCTTTTTCAGCGAGTTCGTCAATACGTTTATGAATGTCAGATGCTGAAAAATAAATCGAACGGTCATTTAACAAATTTAAAGATAAATCGATTAAATCATTTAACTCTACGTAAGTATGACCGACTTCATTTAACTCTGTCTCTAATGCGTATTTAATTCCTGCATCGATTCTTTCGGTTGAATTTGGTTCGATACCTGCTTTAATTGCGATTTCGTCTGCCTTTTTAAATCCGATACCGAATATGTCTTCGACGAGTTTGTATGGATTATTTTGTAGAATATTTAATATGTCTTCTTTATATGTATCGATAATTTTCGCGCGTTTTGATGGTGCAATACCAAGCTCAATCATCATTAAATCCGCACGTGTCGTCGATTCGTTTTCAACGACTGTTCGGTATATTGTTTCTTTTCGTTCTTTTGTCAGACCATTTACCCGGTCTAAATTCGACTTGCTTTCTAATATGAGTTCTAACGTCTTGTCACCGAGCGTATTTACGATGTTTTCTGCTGTTTTTTGACCGACACCTTTAAATTTTTCACCAGACAAATATTGGATAATTCCTTCTTTTGTCTGTGGGACATTCTTTTTAATTTGCCGTGCACTAAACTGTTTACCAAACCGTGCATGTTCGACAATTTCGCCTGTAAATGTGTACGTTTCATGTTCATCGACATGATGAAAATTCCCAGTGATGATTGTCTCTTCTTTTAATTCTGTGTTCGTTTCATCGATCAAAACACGCATGACGTAGAAGTGATTATCATCATTATGAAATATTATTTTGTCGACTGTTCCAGTAACGAATAAATCATCTTCTATCGTCAATTGTGTCATCATTATCCCTCGTTTATATTTTTTATGCCGTTATGTGCAAGTATATGGTCTGGTTTGATTTGAGTTGCTTTTTCAAAATGTCTTTTTGCTGCATCTTTATCGTCATATTTTGTCCATTTAATAAGTCCTAAGTTATATTCTGCGTCGGCAAAATCGTATTTGTCCGTAATATTCGTGAGTAAAATTTCACCTTGATCAAGTAAACCGAGTTGGCAAAGTGTTAACGCATATTGAAATACGAGTTCATAGTCTTCTTTATCTGCTCTATACATCGCTTCAAAAAACGGAATGGACATACTTAAATTTCCTTCATGGACATGCGTCATCGCGAGTAAATAGTTAATGTCTTTGTCTTCATTAAACGTATCATAAATACTTAAGAGTAGCGTACGTGCATCTCTATATTTCCCTTCATTAAAATACATATTGCCGAGCGTAAAATATGCCGCAGAATTATTTTTATCAAGTTCAATTGCTTTTAGTAAGAAGTTGTTCGCCTCTTCAAGTTTACCGGTGTTATATAGAACCGAACCTCCGTTAATATAGTGCGCCGGATTTGTCGGATCCTCTTCAATAGAATCAAAAATTTTCTTTAACGCTGTTTCATAATCGCCTGCTTGAATAGAATCTTCGTATTTAAAACTCATGCTAAATACTCCAGTTTCTCTTCACCGTTAAACACTTCGTCAATCGTCGCGCCACCAATTACTCTGTCACCGTCATATAATACGACTGCTTGGCCAGGTGTGACTGCGCGCTGTGGTGCTTTAAACGTTACTAAAATTTTATTGTCATCTATCTTTTTAACAGATACGGCACTATCCGCTTGACGATATCTAAACTTCGCATTTGCATCAAATTCGTCAGGCATATCATTAATGAAGTTAACGTCTTCAGCGATAAGACTCGTTGAGTATAATTTCTCATTATGGAATCCAGTAACGACGTATAATTCGTTCTTTTCTAAGTTTTTACCTGCGACAAAGTATGGTCCACCTGGCCCACCAATTCCTAAACCTTGGCGTTGACCGATTGTGTAGTACATAATTCCGTCGTGTTTGCCTTTTTCTTCGCCAGTTTCCATGTCGATTATTTTTCCTGGTTTAGCTGGTAAATAATTTGAAAGGAATGTTTTAAAATCTCTTTCTCCGATAAAACAAATTCCTGTGGAATCTTTTTTATCTTTCGTTGCGAGATCGAATTTATGTGCAAGTGCACGAACTTCTTTTTTATCAATTTCACCTAACGGGAATAGTGTTTTACTTAACTGTTCTTTCGTTAATTGATTTAAAAAGTATGTTTGGTCTTTATTGTCGTCGACACCTTTAAGCATCGTCACTTCACCTTCGTGATTCACTCTCGCATAGTGCCCTGTTGCTACAAAATCTGCACCGAGTTTCATCGCGTGATCTAAAAATGCTTTAAACTTAATTTCTTTATTACACATAACGTCAGGATTTGGTGTACGTCCACGTTTATATTCTTCTAAAAAGTATTCGAATACTCTATTGTAATATTCTTTTTCAAAGTTGACTGAATAATACGGTATGCCGATTTGTTCTGCGACTTTTCTGACGTCTTCATAGTCTACTGTCGCTGTGCAAACACCAAACTCATCCGTATCGTCCCAGTTTTTCATAAATATGCCGATGACGTTATACCCTTCGTCTTTTAACAGTTTCGCTGTTACTGAAGAGTCTACGCCCCCACTCATTCCAACGACGACTGTCGTATCTTCTTTTCTCTTCATTTCTATTCAATCCTTTATTTTAATCGTTCATATAGTTTCTTTAATGCTTCTATCGTTTTATCAATATCATCTTCAGTCGTTAAATGACTAAAACTAATTCTAAGTGAATGTGCCGCACGGTTTTCATCATACATTTTTGTAATAACGTGTGACGGTGTTACAGTACCAGCGTTACATGCACTACCACCTGATATATAAATGCCCTCTATGTCTAGCGCAGTCAGTAAAAGTTCTGTTTCAGAAAACGGAACGTAAATGTTTAAAATATGAGGTGATTGACTGTTTAAATCACCATTTACTTTAAACTCAACGCCCGCTTCGTTTAAGCCATCTATGAGTATTTCTTTACGAGATAAAATCACGCTGTTTCTTTCATCTTTTAACTGAACCGCTTCTTTTACAGCTTCACTCATCGCGTAACTGTAAAGCAAGTTCTCAGTACCTGCACGGCGTCCCCTTTCTTGTTTACCACCGACTAGTTGTGCGTGTAAGTGCGTGCCGCTTCTTATATATAATACTCCGACACCTTTTGGTGCATATAATTTATGACCACTCATACTCATTAAGTCCACACCTAAATCGTCGACATTCACGTCTACGTGACCGACTGCTTGTGCAGCATCAACATGAAGTAGCACGCCTTCTGGTAGTCTTTCTTTAATCTCTTTTACTGGTTGAATCGCACCTGTTTCGTTGTTGACGTAATGTAATGAAACGAGCGTTGTATTTTCATCGATTTCCTTATTTAATTCGTTTAAATCTATGAGACCATTTTCTTGAATAGGTACATAATTTACATGTGTTTTTAACCCTTTAACCGTTTCTAATATCGACATATGCTCTACTTCTGTCGTAATTACATTAACTTCTCTATTAAAGTGAGAGAGTGTCCCTCGAATGGCTAAGTTGTTAGACTCTGTTGCACCACTCGTAAATATAATCTCCTCAGGTTTTGCACCGATTGCTTCAGCGATTTTTTGTCGATTCTCTTCTAAAAACGCCTTAGCTTCTTTACCGATTCGGTGAATACTTGACGGATTTCCATATATATTAGAATGCTCTAGCATTCCTTTGATGATTTTTTTATCGACTGGTGTTGTTGCAGCATAATCTAAATAAACAGCCATAACACTTCTCCTTTAAAACTTAGTTCAGTAGAGATTTTACCATTTTTAACGTTATAAATATAGTCGACTGCTCTGAGTCGTTTCTTTAGATAAATTACGACAAGTCTTGTAAGTTATAGAGTATATAAAAAGGAGAGATTTAATGAGTAAACAAGTAAATATATCAGTATTAAACTTAGTCTATGTGCGTGAAGGATACGATTCAAAAGACGCATTTATACGTATGCGTCTCTTAGCAGAAGCATTAGATGATTCTAGTTATAAACGTTACTGGATCAGTGAACATCATAATATGAAATCTATCGCATCTAGTGCGACAAGACAACTCATTCAGTACACATTACAACATACTAAAAGAATTCGCGTCGGAAGTGGCGGCGTCATGTTACCAAATCATACACCGTATATTGTCGCTGAAGAATTCGGTACAATGTACGAATTATTTGGAGACCGTTTAGATATTGGTCTCGGCAGAGCACCTGGAACAGATCAAGTAACTCTAAACGCGATTCGTCGTGGTAACCATCAAGGTATCTTTGACTTTGAAGAAGAAATTCGTGAGTTACAATTCTTTTTATCTGATAAAGAGTCGCAAGTCATCGCGAATCCAGGTTTAAACACCAATATCCCGTTATATGTGTTAGGAAGTTCAACTGATTCAGCGTACATCGCTGCACGTTTAGGACTACCATATGCTTTTGCTGCACACTTTGCACCAGCAATGATGGAAGAAGCATTTGAAATATATGAACGCAACTTCACTCCGAGTGAGCAACTAAAAGAACCATATAAAATGGCGTGCTTAAACGTCGTCGTTCAAGACACACAAGAAGAAGCAGAATACGTCGTAACGAGTCATTATCAAAATGTTTATGGAATGATTACACATCACCGTGGTCCGATGAAACAACCTGTCACAAACATGGACAAAATTTGGTCAATGCAGCATAAAGAAATCATACTCAATCAATTCCCAGTTCAAATACTTGGCGATAAAGACCAAGCACTTAAAGACCTAGAAGCATTTCAAAACAAATTCGACGTCGACGAAATCATCGCATCCACTGCGATTTATGATACAGACGCTTTTATAAAGAGTTATCAATTATTTGAAGACGTCGTTATAGAGTATAATAAAAAGCAATAAGACTATCTTATTGCTTTCTTTTTGATAAAATATAGTAAATTAAACCACTAAAAAATATGACTTGAATAATTAATATAGGTGCAATTAAAAATAATAGTTCACGCAAAGTTTTCACCTTTTCTTATAGTAATTATTGATAACTCTTATTTTAGCACTATTATAGCGTTTCATCATCTCGTTTTAGATTGGAAGGATCTTTATGATACGTAATCAATTTAAATATATTAACCGTTTTAGAGAAATTGCCGTCTTATTTTCTAAAAGTGGACTTGGGTTTATTATCGAAGAAAGTGGCTTAGATAAGTTACTCTCTTTACCGAGTCGATTATTTAATAAAAGCCAAAAACAAGAAGAAGATAAAACAATCGCAGAGCGTATTCGATTATTTCTAGAAGAAGCAGGACCTGCATACGTTAAACTCGGCCAAATTGCGAGCACACGTGGTGATATATTACCGGAGGTATTCATTAAAGAATTAGAAAAACTTCAAAGTAATGTACCTCCATTTTCTAGCGAAACTGCAAGAGATTTAATCGAACAAGAATTAGATATTAAAATCGAAGACACATTTTTAATATTTGAAGATGAACCACTCGGTTCAGCGTCGATTGGACAAGTTCACCGCGCAGTGTTAAAAACTGGTGAAGTCGTTGCGATTAAAGTTCAACGACCAAACATTGAAAGAAATATTCGTATCGATTTAGAAATACTTAAAACGATCGCACAAGTTGCTGAAAAGAACTTTAAGTGGGCGAAACAATATCAAGTTACAGATATTGTCGATGAGTTATCTACTGCAATTATTCAAGAAATGGATTATACGTTAGAAGCGAGAAACATTAATCGTATTGAACGTCAGTTTAAAAGTTCAGAGGACGTCAAATTCCCACACGTCTATGAAATGTTATCAAACAAAACGATTTTGACGATGGAATATTTTGAAGGTATTTCAATTCGTAAAGTCGATGAACTTTCGAAAAAAGGCTTTGATCGTTATCAACTCGCAGATACATTTGCGCGAACAATTTTTACACAAATATTTGAACACGGATTTTTCCATGCGGATATTCACCCAGGGAACATCATCGTCTTAAACGATGGTACGCTTGGTTTTATCGACTTTGGTATGGTCGGAAAACTCACAGATAACATCAAGCAAAACTTCGGAAGCCTACTTATTGGTTTAATGCAAAAAAACTCTAAAAAAGTTGTACGTTCAATTATACAAATGGGCGTTGTACCAGATGACGTAAATATAGATGACTTATACGAAGAAGCAGAGCTTATGCAAGATAAGTATTATGATATTCCGCTGAAAGATTTAGAATTTGGAGATGCAGTTAGAGACTTATTTACAATTACAAATAAATACCATATCCATTTACCAAAAGACTTTACATTACTTGCTAAAACGTTAATTACGTTAGAAGGTAACATTGAAATTTTATATAAAGACTACAGCATATTATCTGTCGCTGAACCGTTTGGTAAAAAGTTATTACTTCAAAGATTAAACCCTAAACGCGTTGCGGAAGATAAGTTTGAAGACTGGATTTTGTTAACAGATATCGTTGAAGATTCTGTAACAAACATCCATCAATTTACGAAAGGTTTAAGTACGAGACGATTGCCGATCAGTCTAGAATTTAAGGAAGAAAAAAGTATCGGAAGACATTTAGACCGAACGATTAATAGAATTTCTTTTTCAATCGTCTTAATGTCACTCTCTATATTAATGGCCGGAATCATTGTCGGATCTTCACTACTTGGTCAAGGGTCGATACTCTACAAATTCCCGGTGATAGAACTCGGTACGATACTCGCAATTGCGATGTTCTCTTGGCTAATATTTACGATATTTAAAAGTGGACGAATGTGAAGACACCTCCCAAATTGGGAGGTGTTTAAATATAGAACATATAATCATCAAACTCGTCTGATTGATTCTCAAGATCATGTAACGTCGTATGACGCAGCACGGCGTGTGACGCATCTCGTATTCTTTTCCATAAGAATCTCTCGTTTTTTGTGTCTTTATCGTCTAACTCTATTGCGATTATATTTTCGCCGACAGCTTGGAATACGTCGAGCACTGTAATTTCATCTGGCGGATAATTTAACTCATAACCACCGTACGCTCCGCGCGTACTTTTTACTAAATCTGCTTTTTTTAGACACGCTACGATTTGTTCTAAATATAAGTCGCTTATTCCTCTTTCAGTCGCGACAGATTTCACTGAACGCTTTTTAACTCCATATTCAGATGCGAGGACGTTCATAAAATATAATCCGTAGCGCCCTTTAGTTGATATCTTCACGTCATCACCTCTTAGTCATATCTCTTATGTTATGATTATAATTATAACGAAAAAGTTGGTGAAAAATCTAATGTCAAATGAACCATTAAGTTTTCGCATGCGACCAAAAACGATCGATGAAGTACTTGGCCAAGAACATCTCGTCGGAGAAAAAGGAATTATCAGACGAATGGTAAATGCTAAAAGACTACAATCGATGATTTTTTACGGTCCCCCAGGTATAGGTAAAACGAGTATTGCGAACGCATTAGCTGGCAGTACTAAATATAAATTTAGAACGTTAAACGCGGTGTCTAGCTCTAAAAAGGATATGGAACAAATTGTTTTTGAAGCAGACATGAGTGGTAGCGTAATTTTAATGCTCGATGAGATCCACCGACTCGATAAAGGAAAACAAGACTTTTTACTCCCTCATCTAGAAAGCGGAAAAATCGTTTTAATCGGTGCGACGACGTCAAATCCGTACCACGTCATTAATCCTGCAATTCGCTCTAGAACACAAATTTTTGAACTACATCCATTAACAGATGAGGATGTTAAAACTGGACTCACGCGCGCTTTAAATGATAAGGAGCGTGGCCTTGGTAATTTAAATGTAACCGTAGATGATGATGCTTTAGAGCACTTTATCCATGCAGCAAATGGTGATATTAGAAGTGCATTAAACGGCCTAGAACTTGCAGTATTAAGTGATACAAATAAAGAGATTCACGTTACACTTGAAGACGCGAGAGATACGATGCAACATAGTCAATTCTTGCACGATAAAGACGGCGATCAACACTACGACGTAATGAGTGCTTTTCAAAAATCAATACGCGGTAGTGATGTCGATGCGGCACTTCATTATTTAGGACGATTAATAGAAGCAGGAGACCTCGTTACAATTGCAAGACGATTACTCGTCATTAGTTATGAAGATATCGGGCTAAGTAACCCGCAACTACCAAGCCGCACACTAGACGCGATCATCGCAGCAGAACGACTTGGATTCCCGGAAGCGAGAATACCTCTCGCACAAGCAGTTATAGATTTAGCACTCTCTCCAAAATCAAATACAGCAATCAAAAGTATCGACAGTGCTTTATCAGATATACGAAAAGGACATATCGGCGTCATACCAGACCATTTAAAAGACGGTCATTATAAAGGTGCAAAAGAACTCGGTCGTGCAATCGGATATAAATATCCGCATAACTACGATAACCACGTCGTAAAACAGCAATATTTACCAGATAGTTTAAAATCAAAACAATACTTTAAAGATACGGGATCATCCAAATATGAAAGTTATTTAAATGAAACGTACGAGAAATTAAAACCGTTCGTAAAATAAAAATAAGGCGAGTATCCAATTGATACTCGCCTTTTATATGTACTCGATGTTTTAATTTTACGCAAATCACTTTTGCGTCAACGACTATCTCATTAATTTAACGATTAGGGCAATTGTGTTAACGAAACCGCAACCTCTTTTACATAAATCCGATTTATATCAAAAGATTAAAAATAATTTTACGTAGACGACTTTTACGTTAAATCATCCTCAGTTATTTAAACAAAAAACGAGTACCACCCAGATACTCGCCTTTTAGATTAAGATATTATTGTTAATTTGTTTTTTTAGTTGTTTTCGTTTTTTTAGTAAATCACATGATTTCGATGCGTTTTTAGCATTTAATTTTTGCTTTCTTTTCGTAATTATCTGACTGACAGATACCATCAAATCACGCAACCTTTCACGTTTATTTTTTTACTTTACTATAGTAACATACTTTAAAAATTTTTAAAGAATTTTATCTGATTTTTTTCAAAAAAAGACAGTTACAAAGTAACTGTCTTTAAAACATCCGATAGCGTCGTGTGTTTTTGCCAGATGATTTGGCCTGCTTTGTGCAGGTGGGTGCCCTGCCAAATACTCATGAAGTCCCGTTAAATCCGGGCGTTCCAATTATATTCGGACGCCAAGCTCCCGATTTTATAGGTGTTAGGTCAAAATAAAACCGGCACATCACGAACGCATCAGATGTTTTACTTGTTATTATAATAGCATATACTGTGTATTCATGCAAAGAAATTGCATTTAATGAATCTGACATAAGTTAATATCGCAGTTTTCACAGTTAATAATTTTTCTTAATCGCTTAATATCTTTAATCGTAATAATCTTACGATTTACGTCAATGACACCCTCTTTTGTTAATTCTTTTAAATATCGATTCACGACTTCTCGGGATGTACTAGCGAGCATCGCGAGTTCTTGGTTTGTTAGCTTCGTGTCAATCACAATACCACTCTTCGTCTCTACACCAAACGAGTTAGATAATCGAACAAGGACGCTAGCAAGTGCACCGAGTTTTCCATATGAAAGTAAATCTCTTAGTTTAGAAGAGTGTCTTTGTCTTTCAATTTCAAGCCAACGCATCCATTCTATTGTATATGAATTATCTGAAAGTATTTTTTGTTCAAAAATCGAGCGTTCAATACGATATAGACGTACTTCAGTTTTCGATTTAGCAAACGTAGAATGACGCTTTGGTCCACAAAATAAAGTGAGCGCTCCAAACAAACAATCTTCTTTTAAGTAATGGATTGCATTTTCTGATCCATCATCTTGCATTCTTAAAACAAATACTTCCCCAGTTTCAATTACATATATATGTTCTGTTGGATCTCCAGAGTGATAAATAAATTCGTTTTTCTTTAATTTTAATTCATTACCATTTTGCTTTATGTATTTAAGGATAAGTTCAGGTTTAAATAATTGAGAATTCGAGATAGTAATCACTTCCCTTTAAACAAAATTCTATCATATTTTGTGACTTTTATCACTTTTTACAGCATATATTGTGAACGTTTTCAAGAAAAACATCACAAATATCTATGAAATTGTTACGAAAATAAGTCAAAGTGTGACTTTTATCACTTTTTTAAAAGGGTAAATACACTACAATAAAGGTATAAGAATACGGAATTGGAAGGTGAATTACTATGGCTGATAAAAAAGTCGTACATCAAAATGATGACAAAGATATTGTAAAAAACGAAAATGTCACTGAAGATGTACATAATTTAGATTTACGAGGCACGTTTTTCTTTACGATGGCACTCGGCGCACTAATGTTAGTTTCTTGGCTAGGTGTATTCTGGTTATTTATGGAAAGAATGTAAAAAGGAAAGGTGAAATAAATGCATAAGTACGAAAAGATATGGTTAAGCTTTGGAACTGGTTCATTAATCTTATTCCTTGTTATTTTAGGAATTTCAGCAGTTCACCAAGGTCACTCACCTGCAGCATCAGGTATTGAAACAATTAACCCTGATCACGTGAGAGACGACGCAAGATTTAAAGAACCTGGTTTATATGAGTCACAAGAAGAAGGATTCGATTATGACTTATACATGGTCGCAAGCATGTTTAGATATGAACCTGCTGAAGTCGAAATCCCGAAAGGTTCTAGAGTTCGTGTAATGGTAACAACTCCAGATGTGATTCACGGTTTAGAAGTAGCAAAGACAAATATTAACATGATGGTAGAGCCGGGGTTAATCTCTAAATATCATGCAACTTTCAATAAAGAAGGCGAATTTTTAGTTGTATGTAACGAATATTGTGGGACTGGCCATACGGACATGACATCAATCATTAAAGTTGTCGGGAGTGAAGAATAATGGCGAAGTCTTATAAAAACACAACTAAAAATGAATTATACAAAGCAGACACAGTCATTAATAGAAAAGACGCAAAATTAGTTCTTGCGAACTTCTTATGGGTAATTTTTGCACTCGTAGTTGGTGGATTCGCAGGAGCATTACAAACATTTGTCCGTTCAGGATATTTTGAATTACCGTTTAATATTGGATACTATCAAATCTTAACGTTACACGGTGTTATTCTTGCATTAGTTCTTACATTCTTCTTTATTGTAGGATTCCAAACTGCTGTTGTTTCAAGAGCAATGGGTAGTTTAACTGACGGAGAAAGAAAGTCAGGTTGGATCGGATTTTGGTTAATGTCGATTGGTACGTTAATGGCAGCAGCAATGATCGCGACTAACCAAGCATCAGTTCTATATACATTTTATGCACCACTTCAAGCACATGGTATCTTCTATGTTGGTTTAACACTCGTTATCGTAGGTACATGGTTTGCAACAGGTGCTCAAACAAAACGTTACTTTAGATGGAAAAAAGAAAACCCAGGTCAAAAAACACCTACGATTGCATATTTTGTTGCTATTAACAACGTCATGTGGTACGTATGTACCATCGGTGTCGCAACATCTGCGTTAACTCAACTTATCCCTTGGTCATTCGGATTAATCGATACAGTTAACGTTAAACTTACACGTACGTTATTCTGGTACTTCGGACACGCACTCGTATACTTCTGGTTATTACCAGCATATATGGTTTGGTACTCAGTATTACCTAAAATTATCGGAGTTAAAGGATTCTCAGATAAACTTGCACGTTTAAGTTTCGTATTATTCCTATTCTTCTCAATTCCGGTTGGTATTCACCACCAATTAGTTGAACCAGGAATCGATGCATTCTGGAAAGGACTTCAAGTTGTATTAACGTTCATGGTTATCGTACCATCACTTATTACAGCATTTAGTTTATTTGCATCATTTGAAACTTATGGACGTAAACAAGGTGCAACAGGTTTATTCGATTGGTTTAAGAAATTACCTTGGAACGACTCAAGATTCGTATTACAGTTTGTCGGTATGTTATTCTTCGTACCTGGTGGTATCGGTGGTATCATCAACGCATCTGGTCAAATGAACCAGGTCGTTCACAACACGATGTGGGTCGTTGGACACTTCCACATTACAGTTGGTACACCAGTTGTATTAACTTACTTTGCAGCAATGATGTTCTTACTTCCGCACTTAGTCGGTGGTAGAATGACTAAACTTACAAACTCACTTGGTTTATGGTTAGCATACACTTGGGCATTAGGTATGGGTATTATGTCATTTGCAATGCACATGGCAGGTATCAAAGGTGCCCCTCGTCGTTCAACATTCTCTGAATACGGTGGGCATGAAGTAGCTCAAGAGTGGATCAGTTATCAGTTACTACAAGCAATTGGTGGTTCATTCTTACTAATCGCTATCATCATCGCATTCTTCGCATTCTTCTTATCACTTAGAACACCGAAGACAGATGTTGTCGAAGAATTCCCTATCGCTCGATTTATGGACGATGGAGATGCACCACTTAAATGGGTTGAAAACTGGAGATTATTAATCATCATTACGATTTTCTTAGTCGTAATTGCATACACAGTTCCAATCTCACAAATCTTTACAGAAAACATTCCAGGATCACCAGGATTTAAAGCTTGGTAATCAAATACAAAAATAAGCTTAGCAAATTGCTAAGCTTATTTTTTATTACTTACCTTCTTGTTTAATTTGAAGATGTAATTCGTTTAATTGTCTGTTTGAAACAAACGATGGTGAATCCATCATTAAGTCTTGTGCACTACTTGTTTTAGGGAATGCAATAACGTCACGGATATTATCTGTTTTTGTTAGTAACATAACAAGACGATCTAATCCGTATGCTAAACCACCATGTGGTGGTGCTCCATATTTAAATGCTTCGATTAAGAAACCAAACTGATCGTGCATTTCTTTTTCAGAGAAACCAAGTGCTTTGAACATTTTCTCTTGAAGTTCAGGATCAGAAATACGTATTGACCCTCCACCGAGTTCATAACCGTTTAATACGATGTCATAAGCATTTGCTTTTACTTTTTCTGGTGTTGTTTCTAGTAGCTCGATATCTTCTTCTTTTGGTGACGTAAACGGATGGTGTGCTGCAACAAAGCGTTCTTCCTCTTCATCGTATTCAAATAATGGCCAATCTGTAATCCATACGAAGTTGTATTTATCTTCGTCGATTAACTCTAACTCTTTACCGAGTTTATTTCTTAAGTTACCTAGACTTGCATTTACAACAGATGCTTTATCTGCTCCGAAAAATATGAGGTCATTGTTTTCAACGTTTAATAGTTCTTTTAATTCTGCTTGTTTTTCATCGTCAAAGAATTTAGCGATTGGACCTGAGAATGCTTCGTCGTTATATTTTAACCAAGCAAGTCCTTTAGCCCCGTATAATTTTACATACTCTTCAAGAGCCTCAATATCTTTTCTAGAGTATTTGTCTGCATTGTTTTTAACGACGATTGCTTTAACGATTCCACCGTTTTCAACTGTAGATTTAAACACTTTAAAGTCGACGTTTTTACTAAATTCGCTAAGTTCTACGAGTTCCATATCAAAACGTGTATCCGGCTTATCTACACCATAACGTAACATCGCATCATCATATGTCATGCGTGCAAATGGTGTTTCAATGTCTAAACCTTTGACTGTCTTAAATACGTGTTTTAATAAACGTTCGTTTAGGTCGACCATATCTTCGACGTCAGTGAATGATTTTTCGATATCCACTTGAGTAAACTCTGGTTGACGATCACGACGTAAGTCCTCATCACGGAAACATTTTACGATTTGATAATATCTTTCAAAACCACTTAACATAAGTAGTTGCTTATAAATTTGTGGTGACTGTGGTAATGCATAAAATTCACCGTGGTGAATACGTGACGGTACTAAATAGTCACGTGCACCTTCTGGTGTTGATTTAGATAAAAACGGTGTTTCAACATCTACGAAAAATTCGTCATTTAAAAATTCACGAATTGCTGCAGTAGTTTTATGGCGTGTTCTTAATGTTTCTTGTAAACGTTGACGTTTTAAATCGACGTAACGATATTTTAATCTGACGTCTTCACTTACGTCTTCATCTTCAATTTGAAATGGTGGAGTTTGCGCTTTAGATAACACTTTAAGTGTATTTGCAACGACTTCTAACTCACCTGTTTTAATGTTTTCGTTCACTGTCGACGGGTCACGTTTAACGACTTCACCAGTTACTTCGATGACGTACTCTGAGCGTAGTGTGTCTGCAATTTCTGTTGCTTCTTGATTGTCTTGATTAAAAACAACTTGTACGACGCCTGAAGCATCTCTTAAGTCGATAAAGATTAACCCACCTAAGTCACGACGGCGTTGTACCCAGCCTTTTAATGTTACAGTTTCGTTTAATTGTTCTAACGTTTCTAATACGAGTGTTCTACTCATTATTTAATAGCCTCCCCTAAGTTTTCAATTGAAGTTTCGACTTCTTCTCCTGTTGCCATATGTTTTAATTTGACTTGACCAGTTTCAAGTTCATTTTCACCTAATACAATTGTATAAGTCGCACCTTTACGGTCTGCATCTCTAAACTGAGCTCCGACACCACGAGCTTTATAATCCATATCGACAGTCAATTTATTTTTTCTTAACCGTGATAATAACACGCTCGCATAGTCTCTTGCTTCTTCCCCTATCGTCACAACATATAAATCTAGCGTGTGAGGGTTTTTAATCTCTATACCTTCTGCTTCAAGTGCAAGTAGTAATCGTTCAATAGATAAAGCAAATCCGATACCTGTTTCTTTCGGACCGTCTAACATTTCTACTAAACCGTTATATCGACCACCACCTGCGAGCGTAGTAATCGAACCAAAACCATCTGAAGTACTCATTAATTCAAATGCAGTATGTGTGTAATAGTCGAGTCCACGAACTAAATTCGGATCTTCGACGTATTTAATACCGATTTTGTCGAGTTGAGATTTTACTTTTTCGTAATACGACAGTGATTCTTCATTTAAGTAATCAGTGATTTTTGGTGCTGTCGCCATTAACGGGTGATTTTTATCTTTTTTACAGTCTAATATTCTCATTGGATTTGAATCGATTCGTGACTGACAGTCAGAACAAAACTCATCAATACTCGGTCTAAAATGTTCTTGAAGTGCTTTTTGATACTCTTTACGACTATCAAAGTCACCAATTGAGTTAATGTGTAGCTCTAAATCTTTTAAACCAAATGACTCGTAAAACGCCATGAGCATGCTTAAAATTTCAACATCGATTAACGGATCTTCAACGCCGATTGCTTCTACACCGAACTGAACGAACTGTCTGTAACGCCCTTTTTGTTGACGTTCGTATCTGAACATCGGCTGATTGTAGAAGACTTTAATCGGTTGATTGGGGTCGCCGTACATTTTGTTTTCAATATAACTACGTACGACCGGTGCTGTACCTTCAGGACGAAGTGTCATACTTCTATCGCCTTTATCTTTAAACGTATACATTTCTTTATTGACGATATCTGTCGTATCCCCAACAGCTCTTACGAATAAATCCGTACTTTCAAAAATTGGCGTTCTAATTTCTTGATAATTGTACTTTTCACAAACGTCTTTAAGTGTGTCTTCAATAAACTGCCACTTATAAGAATCTTTCGGTAAAATATCTTGCGTACCGCGTGGTATTTGTATCATAGATTTCCCTCCATAAAAATATCCCTTATACCTTAAAGGTATAAGGGACGAATATATCGTGGTGCCACCCTAATTTAGTAATGGTTTACTCTTCTTTAAAAATTATTTTATTAGTACATAGAAGTGTCAGTATCATTTTAAAAATGCGTCACTTTCACCAAACATGACGTCTCTGCTCGCTCATTTTTAAACGTACTTCTTCTATAGTTAGATTAAATAAATTATAAATTAATATCGTACTTATAGTCAAATGTTTATCTACTCTTCAAGATATATTTCTAAGCCATCTAATAGTCCTTTAACTAAACGATTTTGATAATCGTCAGTATTAAGTAAATAATCATCAACGTCGTTACTTAAAAATCCGAGTTCGACTAACGTCGCAGGATAATCGAGTTGTTCTGTTACTTGATATCCCATAACTTCAACGCCATTATTCGGTAACAGTGCGTAACGGTCTAAACCTTCATTCATAGCAGTTGCTAAGTCTTTTTGGTTATCATGAGTATAGAATGTTTTAAAGCCAGTAGGTTCTGGAGATTCAAACGCATCACTATGAAGTGAGATAAAAATATCTCCTTCGACTTCACGATCATCGAGTTCTACTGTTTTATTCGAGTTACGAATCATCACGACTTTTGCATTCGATTGTTTTAACACTTTTTCTAACTTTAGCGCAACGGATAACACAATCGTTGCCTCGTTTTCACCATAATATGACGGTGCCCCTGGATCTGTACCACCGTGTCCAGGGTCAATGACGATTGTTTTTCCTTTAAAGTCATATTTCTTTTCTGTAAAATCAATTGTTATATTTTGATAATTATTTTTTGGTTCATATGATTTTACGATGTAAATAAATGAAAAAATAAATAATAAAGACGTTACAAATATAAATAACGGTTTTACATATACATGCTTTTTTGTTTTAAGAAACCAAATTAAAAATTGGCCGACCTTTTTTAAGAATGCCTTTAGTCCATTCATTAAATAATCTTACCTTCTTTGGATTCATATATGATTGTAATCGGTCCACTATTTATTAAACGAACATCCATATGCTCACCGAAAAATCCAGTTTTAACGAGCACTCCTTCTTCTCTTAGTTGCTCATTAAAGTATTCATATAGCTCGTTTGCATGCTCTTTACTCGCAGCACCGACAAACGATGGACGGTTTCCTTTTCTGACATCTGCATATAACGTAAACTGAGAAATACTTAAAATCTCTCCTCCGACATCTTTGATCGACAAGTTAATTTTTCCGTCGTTATCTTCAAACACTCTTGCCTTTACAATCTTTTCAGCAAGTTTTTTTGCATCTTCTTTCGTAGATGTCTCACTCACACCGACGAGTAACATATATCCCGTTTGGATTTCATTATATAACTCGTTTGTAATGACTGAAGCATGACTTACTTTTTGTAATACGACTTTCACTTATAACACCTCATTTAAACACACGCTCAACACTATAAATATCTTTTAAATTTTTAATTTTATCGACGATACGATGTAAATCTGGTTTAGATTGAACCATGATCGAAATATTCACTTTCGCATGGTTACTCGCATTCGTTTGGCCACTCACTTGAGTAATCGGAACTTTCTCACTTGACACGAGGTTTAATATTTCATTGACTAAACCATTACGATCGAATCCGTGGATTTCTAAATTCACTTTATAACGTGCTTTGTCTTCGATACTTCCGACCCATGAAACGTCGATTAAACGTTCTGTTTCATTTTGAATGTTCGCACAACTTTTGACGTGAACTTTTACACCGTGACCTTTTGTTATATAACCGACGATGTCATCTCCTGGAACCGGGTTACAACATTTTGCAAGGCTCACGAGCATACCGTCTAATCCTTCAACAATTACACCAGACTCTGAAGTCGTTTGTTTAAAGTCTTTTTTACGTTCCACTTCAAGAACAGGTGACGTATCTTTTTGTTTTAAATGACTCGTCAAACGGTTCGCGATTTGCTGTGGTGTCACACCACCATATCCAACCATTGCATATAGATCATCGATTTGATTTAAATTATATCGCTCTAACACTTGAGCGACTGTTTTTTCAGTTAACGCTTCTTCTAGTTTAAAACCGTTTAACTTAATTTCTTCTTCAACTTGTAGGCGACCTTTTTCAACGTTTTGTTCACGGTCTTGCTTTTTAAAGAACGCTCGTATTTTATTTTTAGAGCTCGATGACTTTACGAGATTTAACCAGTCTAAACTTGGTCCGTATGACTGTTTGCTCGTACGAATTTCGACGATATCACCAGTATTTAACGTAAAATCAATCGGTACAATTTTACCGTTTACTTTTGCTCCGACCATCTGATTTCCGACTTCTGAGTGTACAGAATACGCAAAATCAATCGGCACTGCACCTTGTGGTAACTCGACGACGTCACCATTTGGTGTAAATACATAGATCTTATCAGATAACATATCGCTCTTTAATGCATCCATAAATTCTTCAGCATCTGTATAAGACGATTCATTATCGACAATCTCTTTTACCCAGCTATTCGTCGGTGCACTTAACTTTTGACCTTCTTTATATGCCCAGTGTGCAGCGACCCCGTGCTCTGCGATTTCGTGCATTTCAAACGTTCGAATTTGTATTTCAAGCGGATCCCCGTTTGGGCCTACAACTGTCGTGTGTAGTGACTGGTACATATTTTGTTTCGGCATTGCGATATAGTCTTTAAAACGACCAGGTACCGGTTTCCAAATCGTATGGATAATACCTAGTACTGCATAACAGTCTCTAATATCATCGACGAGTACGCGTACAGCGAGTAAATCAAAAATTTGGTCAAATTGTTTATGTTGGTCTTCCATTTTACGGTAAATACTATAAATATGTTTTGCGCGACCAGATAAACTATGTTTGATATGTGATTTTGATAATTCACTTTCGATTTGTTCAATCGCTTTGTTAATGATAACTTCACGTTCGCTACGTTTCTTTTTCATATAACTAACGATTCTAAAATATGCACTTGGATCGATATAGCGTAATGAGATATCTTCTAATTCCCATTTAATACTCGAGATACCGAGTCGGTTCGCAATCGGTGCGTAAATTTCAAGCGTTTCTTTAGAAATTCGAATTTGCTTTTCCTCAGGCATCGCTTTTAACGTACGCATATTGTGCAGTCTATCTGCGAGCTTTACTAAAATTACTCGAACATCTTTTGCGATCGCAACGAACAATTTTCTATGGTTTTCTGCTTGTTGCTCTTCTAGTGAACGGTACTTTACTTTTTCTAACTTCGTTACACCGTCAACAATTACCGCAACTTCTTCATTGAACATATTTACTAAATCTTCATGAGTATACGGCGTATCTTCTACAACGTCGTGTAAAAATCCTGCGACAATCGTCGCTACATCGAGCTTTAACTCTGCTAAAATTCCTGCAACTTGGACTGGATGTAAAATATACGGCAATCCATTTTTTCTAAATTGACCATCATGAGCTTTTTCAGCAAGATCATAAGCATCTTTAACCATATTTAACTCATCATCATTCATATATGCACTACATAAATTAAATACATCTTCAGCAATATATGGGTATTCTTTATCACTCATGATCTCACTTCCTTTAAAAGTCTTGTTATGTAAAAGTGCCTGATTGCTCAGGCACTATAATTATTATTCATTATATTCTAATAATGAGATAATTTCATAGTCTTTAATTTTATCTCGACCATTTAAATAGTTTAACTCGATTAAAAACGCGAGTCCGACTACGATACCACCGAGCTCTTCAACAAGATGAATCGCTGCTTCAATCGTTCCACCAGTAGCAAGTAAATCGTCTGTAATTAACACACGTTGACCTTTTTTAATTGCATCTTTATGAATTTCAAGTGTGTTTGTACCGTATTCTAAATCATACTCATAAGAGATCGTTTCTCTCGGTAGCTTATTTGGTTTACGCACTGGCGCAAAGCCAATACCTAACTTATAAGCAACTGGACATCCGATAATAAATCCTCGTGCTTCCGGTCCAACGATAATATCGACGTCTTTATCTTCAGCGAATTTAGCAATTTGATCTACCGCGTAGCCAAATGCTTCACCGTTATCCATAATAGTCGTAATATCTTTAAACTGTACGCCAGGTTTTGGCCAGTTTTCTACTTCAGAAACATACTGTCGTAAATTCATTTAATAATCTCGCACCTTTACATTTAATACTATTATTTTAACATAATTCATACGTATACACATCGTTTTTATTCGTTTATTAGCGTTTCAATATATGTTTTTAACTCTGGTCTCGAGGACATTTTTAAAATCGTCTCCGCATTTAACTTTTCACTAAGTTGTTTAAAATATTTCGATTCGATGACGACGAGATCAGACGTTAAATCCTCATTGTAAAAAATGACGCCTTCATTTAATTTAACACGATTTAAATCATCTAAAACATTTAATACTTTGACGAGCATATCCATAGTAATATTATGTTTTTTTGCAAATTGTGGTGCATATTTTTTTAAGTCAATCGCACCATTTTCAGCATTAATAATCGTTTCATACACATGTTCAATCGTTTGAACTTTAGGAATCCCACTAAAGAATAAATTATCTTTATCATCAAAAATAGCGACGAGTTTTGAAGTTTTTAATTGCTTCACTGATGCTTCAAAATTTTGTATAGAAATTGGCAAATCTCTAAAAATCACTTGGTCAACGTTATAAATAATCGTCTCACCGTAATGGAAATAGTTATCACCGAGCTTTTCTTTATCTTCAGCGATAAAGAAAATATCACTCTTTTTATTAATACGTTTAAAGTTTTGATTGTTTTTTGAACGCATATCAAATAGCTGCATATCTTTAATTTCAGCGTCATTTAATACGAGTTGAACTTTTTCTACACCGTTAAACTCGTTGATACCGAGCGTTCCAATCATGTAAATTTTCTCGCCTTGAGATGTCTCGTTGTATAATTCCCCGTAGTTAAATCCGATGACTTCAAAACTATAATCGTAAAGCGTCATTTTTAAATGCTTGTTATCAACTCCGAGCTGGCGAATCGAATCAATTCGTGCGCCACTTATCATGACTGTTGGTGCTAAAAATCCATGTCCAAACGGTCGCAATGCATTTAATGCCTTAATATCATCTGTCGTAACGTTCTTGTTCGTTAGCTTTAAATCAACATCTCTAGTCGGTTTTGATGAAGATCCTTTGTCGTTCATGTACGCTGTTAATTCATCTTTAAAATCGTCCATGGATTCTATTGGTACTTTAATACCAAACGCTTGATTATGTCCGTGTGCAACATGAGACACTTTTAAATGTGATAATTCTTGAAGTAGTTCTATCGTATTAATTGAACGCGCACTTCCAGTGTATACATCTTCATCTTTTGTCAGTAAAATTGCCGGTACACCGTATGCTTCAACTATTTTAGAAGCAACGATTCCTAACACACCAGGATGCCATAAATCACCGTAAATGACGTGAATGTTATCGTCAGCATTTAAAAACTCTACCGCTTCAGCGTACGTATCCTCAACCATTTGCTTTCTAGTATCATTTAACATCTCTATTTCTGTAGCTATCATTTCCGCTTCACTATAACTTTCTGAAAGTAAGAGAGATACTGATATACTCGCTTCGTCTATACGACCCGTTGCATTTAAACGCGGTGCAATCGTAAAACCGACCGTCTCTTCGGTAATTTCACCTGAAGATTTCGCGGCATTCAACAGTGCTTTTACACCAATATTCGTATGACTGTTTAAATAATCTAACCCATGAATGACAAAATATCGATTCTCATCAAACATCGGCACCATATCTGCAATCGTTCCGATCGCAACAAGGCCAATAAATTCATCTTCAACGTATCCTAGCGCTTCAATCACTTTATAAGTAATACCGACCCCGGCTAAGTTGTTACATGGATAATTTCCATTTGGATGATTCGGGTGAATGATAACTGCATTTGGCATTTCCTCACTAAATTCATGGTGATCGATGACGATGACGTCTATATCATTCTCTCTTAGTAATTCAATTTCTTTAATATGTGTGACCCCATTATCAACTGTAATTACTAAGTCAAAATTCCCGATGACTTCTTCTTGTAGTAAATCGTAATTTAAACCATAACCGTGATCGACACGATTTGGGATAAAGAAATACACGTTTATATTTCGTTTTTTTAACGCTTTATAAAGAATCGTCGTACTCGTAATTCCATCCGCATCATAGTCCCCGTATATTAAAATTCGACTTTGATTGTTAACATGCTCCTGGATTAACTCTGTCGCTTTGTCGATATCATATATGAGTGACGGTGAATGTGTTTCTGGTTCTAATATTTTCTTTAAATCATCTTCAGATGTGAACCCACGATTTTCTAAAATATGTTGACTGAGTTCACTTAATTTATATCGTTCGATAAGTTCGTCTGTAATAGACGATTCATTTTCATTTAAAATCCAATGATATGTTGACTCGTACATATAATCATCCTTTAAAAAACGTCTAGGCGATTTGCCTAGACGTTATTTTATACTAATACTTTATCATCATTACTACGTTTTTCTTCGTATACAACTAGTTTACCACCATTTTTACGAAGTTGTCTCTTTTTAAGAACACCCCATAATTGAATTGCGATAAATAGAGATGAGTATACACCACTAATTAAACCAACGAGTAACGCAACTGAGAACGTAAAGATCGATTCGCTTCCCATAAATACGAGGAAAACAACGACGATGATTACAGTAATTACTGTGTTTAATGAACGTGTCATCGTTTGTCTTAATGACGTATTGATGAGGCGATTAATATCGTCTTCACTATGATATACTTTCATCTTTTTATTGTTTTCACGAATACGGTCTAACGTAACAATCGTATCGTTAATTGAGTAACCGACGATTGTTAGTACTGCGGCAATAAATGTAATATCGACTTCTAATCTAAAGAAACTGAATACCGCAATCATTACAAATACGTCATGCAGTAACGCAAGAACAGCCGGTAATCCCATACGCCATTCAAAACGAATCGTTACGTATATAATAATCGCAACTGACGCTATAAGTAATGCTTTAATTGCGTTTTTAACGAGCTCTTGTCCAACGACTGGACTCACTGTACTCGTCATCGGAGTTTCGCCGTACTTCTCTTCAAAGAATGATTGTAACTCTGCAATTTGGTTTTTATCTAAATCTTTTGAGTAGCGCGCAACAACTGTCTTATCCCCTGACTTCGTTAAACTTTCTGGCTCTAGTCCAAGTTCAACTAAATCATCTCTTACAGACTGTTCTGTCGTATTAGACTCAGCGACAATATCTGCACGTGTACCACTCGTAAAGTCGATTCCGAGGTTCAGTCTATATATTGATAAAATAGCGATTCCTGCTACGATAATGAGACCACTTAATAGGAAGAATTTCTTCGCATGTTCTGCAAATTTTAGTCCATCCCAAACAGTCGTTAGTTCTTGAACATTTACCCCTTCACGAATGTTATGGATATGCTTTTTCTTTAAACCGAATAACTGCGGTTTGTTGTCCATCCAGCCAGATGAAACGAGTAAACGCATCAGTACGCGAGTTAAGAATACTGCTGTAACGAAACTCATTAAAATAGATAGTAAGAGCATCGTCGCGAATCCTTTAACGCTAGACGTACCGAATATGAATAAAATAATCGCAGCGATTAACGTCGTTAAGTTCGCGTCAATAATTGTCCATAATGACTGATTCGCACCTTTTTTATACGATTCTTTAATACTTCGTCCGATTCGTATTTCTTCTTTTATACGTTCATATAAAATAATATTTGCGTCAACGGCCATACCGACCCCTAATATTAACGCTGCAATACCAGGGAGTGTTAACACACCGCTAATTAAGTTAAACATTACGAGCGTTAAGTAAATGTACACGACGAGTGTAACTGACGCAATGAGTCCTGGTACTCTATAGAAAATAAGCATATAAATGAGTACGATTGCGACACCAATTAAACCTGCTGTTACAGTTTTATCGAGCGCCTCTTCACCAAACTGTGCGCCGACACTTGTCGAATAAATTTCAGTTAACTTAACAGGTAACGCACCAGAGTTTAGTAATGCTGCAATGTTTTGAGCACGTTGTAACCCTTCTTTATCACCAAACCCTCCAGAAATCATTACTTCTGTTGAGTTAATTGGTTTATCCACTGAAGCTGCTGAAATATATTTAGAATCTTCTTTTTTGGCTTCTTCAACGAAAGAGTCGACGCCTTCTTCAAAGTCCATCCAAATAACTAAAAGATTTGCTCCTTTCTGTTTTTCAGAAATTTCTTTTGTTATTTCATGGAACTTACTTGCATCTTTTAATTTTAAAGATACGATCGGTTGGTTTAAATCGTCATACCCTTGACTCGCCCCACCTTGTACTAAATCTTTACCGGATAGTAAAACATTATCTTCAACGTCACGAATTGTAAGTTCTGCTTGCGTTGAAAGTAACTCACGTGCTTCTTGTTGGTTTTCAACTCCGGCAAGTTGTACTCGGATACGATTTCCTTCTTCTATTTGAATGTTCGGTTCAGATACACCGAGTACGTTTACACGTGAATCTAGTGTTGAAGCTGTCGCTTCGACATCTTTTTGTTCAATCGTATCGTCTTTTTCTAGTGGCTCAACTTGGTAAAGTACCTCAAATCCACCTTGAAGGTCTAAACCTAAGTTAACGTCTTTAACTATGTCTTTATAAGTAAGCCCAATCGCTGTACCTAAAAGTACGACGATGAGTAACATACTTATAATTCTACTTGGTTTCTTTTTCACAGTGTCACCCTTTTTATGTTATGTAAATTAATATATACATTATAACGATAATTTGGTTAAAACTAAATATAAATTAAAAAAAGCCGACATTTGTCGACTTTCAATTACTTAGTTACTTGGTGTAACGCACGGCGTTCAAATTTTAAAGTTGTGCCTTCATCGACTTTTAAATACATGTAGTTCGCATCGAAAGATTCAACGACACCTGTAAGGCCACCGATTGTTACAACTTCATCACCTTTTTGTAAACCTGCTTGCATTTCATTAATTTGTTTTTGACGCTTTTGTGCTGGACGAATCATTAAAAAATACATCACAGCAAAAATTGCGATAAATGGTAGTAAAGTTACTAGTAAATCCACGTGATTCCCTCCTCTTAAAAGTTTTTAGCATTTTCTTTATTAAGTCCGTATGTTTCAAAGAAATATTCTTTAAAATCTAAAAGACTGTCATTTAATATTGCTTGACGAACGTCACTCATCAAGTTTAACAGAAAATGTAAGTTATGATAAGTCGTAAGTCTAGCACCGAACATTTCATTTGCTTTAAATAAGTGCCTGATATAAGCACGCGTATAATTACGGCACGTATAACAATCACAATTTGGATCGAGCGGACTAAAATCACGGCTATATTTTTGATTTTTAACGACGAGACGTCCTTGACTCGTCATCGTCGTACCATTTCGTGCGATTCGTGTCGGTAATACACAGTCAAACATATCGATACCACGAATGACTCCTTCAAATAACGCATCTGGTGAACCAACACCCATTAAATATCTCGGCTTATCAAACGGTAATAACGGGACCGTTTCTTCTAACATTTCATACATTAATGGTTTTGGTTCTCCGACAGATAATCCGCCGATAGAATATCCAGGAAAATCTAACGACGTAATTTCTCTCGCACTTTGCTTTCTTAAATCGCTATATTCTCCACCTTGAACGATTCCAAATAACGCTTGTTTTTTATCGTTTCCAGATTTCACATGGTAATTTAACCCACGCTCTGCCCATCGTGTCGTACGTTCTAACGAATCTTTAACGTATTCACGAGTTGCTGGAATTGGTGCACATTCATCAAATGACATAATAATATCTGCACCTAAATCGTGCTGAATATCCATTGCCTTTTCAGGCGTTAAAAATAACTTTGAACCGTCTAAATGACTTCTAAAGTGTACGCCTTCTTCTTCGATTGTACGAATGTTCGATAAACTAAATACTTGGAATCCACCAGAGTCTGTTAAAATCGGTTTTTGCCAGTTCATAAAATTATGAAGCCCACCCGCTTCTCGTACGAGATCACTGCCTGGTCTTAACCATAAGTGATATGTATTTGATAAAATAATCTGACTACCCATTTCTAATAATTCTTCTGGTGACATCCCTTTTACTGTTGCGAGTGTCCCGACAGGCATAAATATTGGTGTTTCAATAATGCCGTGTGGCGTATGTAAACGCCCAGCACGTGCACCAGACTGTTTACACGTATGAACGTGTTCATATCGTATTGCCATAATTTCACCTCTAAATGATTAACATCGCATCGCCAAAACTAAAGAAGCGATACTCTTTTTCTACCGCATGATTGTATGCTTTTAAAATATTTTCTCGTGTAGAAACCGTACTTACGAGCATTAATAATGTCGATTTCGGTAAATGGAAATTTGTAATAAGACCGTCTACAGATAATATTTCTTGACCCGGATAAATAAATATATCCGTCCAATCACTCGTTGCTACGAATTTTTTATACGTTCTAAAATTCGCTTCTAACGTACGCGTCGACGTTGTGCCAACACTAATAATACGATGGCCCTTTTCTTTTGCTTCGTTCAGTCTTTTAGCAGTAGATTTTTCAATTGAATAAAATTCGCTATGCATATCATGCTCTTCAACGTTTTCTACTGCGACTGGTCGAAATGTACCAAGTCCAACGTGAAGCGTAATGTAGACGATATCTACACCTTTTTCTTTTATTTGACTAAGTAACTCAGTCGTAAAGTGAAGCCCAGCAGTCGGTGCAGCTGCACTTCCGCTATGTTTTGAAAATACAGTTTGATATCTTTCGTTATCTTCTAATTGTGCTTTAATGTATGGTGGAAGTGGCATTTCACCAAGTCCATCTAACACTTCTTCTAAAATACCATCATATTGAAGTTTTACGATATAAATACCGTTGTCATGCTTTTCTAACGGAGTTGCTGTTAGTTCACCGTCACCAAACACTATTTCCGTTCCAACATGCACACGTCTCGCAGGTTTAATGAGTACTTTATATCCATTCGTTTCAGGATTAAGTAATAACATTTCAACGTGACCGCCACTGTCTTTTTTATGTCCGTGGAGTCGCGCAGGTAGTACGCGTGTATTATTTAATACGAGAACGTCATCTTTTTTTAAATAATCGATTATATTATAAAAATGACGATCTTCCATTTCACCAGTCTCTCTATCTAACACTAATAACTTAGAATCCGTACGATTTTTAAGCGGATGTTGTGCGATGAGTGATTCTGGTAAGTGAAAATCAAAATCGGTTAATTTCATGATTCATTATCCTCTATATGTTTGTGTCGTTTAAAATAGTCATAACTTTTTGCTGTCGCTTCACGACCTCTTGGTGTACGTTGTAAAAATCCACGTTGGATTAAATACGGTTCGTATACGTCAATTAACGTGACGACTTCTTCACCTATTGATACAGCGACCGTTTCTAAACCGACAGGACCTCCGCCATACGTATCGATAATTGTCGTCATGACTTTATGGTCGATCGGATCGAGTCCTTCTTCATCGACTTCTAAAACGCGTAGTGCATCATTCGTCGTTTCTAGTGAAATCGACGCTTCACCTTTCACCATTGAGAAATCACGAACGCGTCTTAGTAAGCGGTTCGCAATACGCGGAGTTCCGCGACTTCTTCTCGCGAGTTCGTATGCAGACGTTTCATCGATTTTCACGTCAAAAATATCCGCGGTACGTTCAACAATCGTTTGTAACGCGTCGTTTGAGTAGTATTCTAATCGTAATTGTATTCCGAAACGGTCTCTAAGCGGTGCGGATAAACTCCCAAAACGCGTCGTTGCACCGACTAACGTAAATGGTGGTAAGTCAATACGAATACTTCTCGCTTCATCTCCTTGACCGATGACAACGTCAATAAAATAATCTTCCATCGCAGAATATAAAATTTCTTCGACGATACGCGGGAGCCTGTGAATTTCATCGATAAATAAAACATCTCCAGGTTCTAAGCTCGATAAAATCGCCGCTAAATCTCCCGCACGTTCAATTGCAGGACCTGCAGTCGTTCGTATATTTACGTTCATTTCATGCGCGATAATATTTGATAACGTAGTTTTACCAAGCCCCGGTGGACCGTGTAAAATAACGTGATCGAGTGGTTCCTCACGCATCTTTGCCGCATCTATAAAAATTTGTAAATTCCTTTTAATCGTATCTTGACCGATATATTGTGATAAATATAACGGGCGAAGCGATAACTCTTCTCTCGCTTCACCTTCTATTAGCGACTGATCTAAAATTCTATCGTCCATGATTATCGTCTCCTGTTCTATTCAACGATATGTCTTAAACTTAATTTCACTGCATCTTCGACAGTTGTGAGTTCTTGCTTCGATAAATATTTTTCTAACGATTTTAACTCACGTTTGCTGTATCCGAGTGCTTTTAATGTTTCAAGTGCTTCCTCTACAATGACGTCGTTTGAACGCGTTGATTGCTGTAATTTTACCTCAGCTTTAAAGTCTGCTTTTAACTTCCCTTTTAAATCTAAAATGATTTGTTGAGAGGTTTTCTTACCTATACCAGGGAATTTTTGTAAATACTTTTGATCTTCGTTTTCAATCGCATTTACGACTTCAGACGGTGTTGACGTCGCGAGAATTGCGAGCGCACTTTTTGGTCCAATTCCAGTCACTTTTAATAGCGACTGAAACATTTCCTTTTCACTTATATTGCTAAATCCATATAACGTGAGACTATCTTCACGAACGATTTGTTCAACGTAAATACGCGTCTCTTGATTTAAATACTTTTCAAAATGATAAGGATTTGCAGCAACGATTAAATACCCAATACCAGCTGTTTCCAGTGTCACATAATTCGCATGAATTTCTGTGAGCGTGCCTTTAATATACTGATACATATTTTCACCTATTCAATAAATTCAAATTCAAAGTCTTTAATTCTAACGACATCTCCAGATTGTACGCCTTTTTCTCTTAACGCGTCATCGATACCCATCGAACGCATTTGGCGAGCAAATCTTCTGACTGCTGCGTCACGCGAGAAGTCTGTACGCATAAATAGCGTTTCGATTTCTTTACCGTGAATTTCAAATGTTCCGTCCATACCGCGTTTAATTTCAAACGGTGCTTCTTGTTTTTCATGTCGATACACGACGCGCACGTCTTGGTCTATTGTTTCTTCTTCCTCTTCAGGGACATAATTTTCTAACGTTTCGATAATTAAATCGTTTAACGCTTGAATACCTTCTCCAGTCACTGCTGAAATTTCAACAATTTTAGAATCCGTCTCGACTTCACGTTTAAATCGTTCAATATTTTCTCTATCTTGAAGTACTTCGATTTTATTTAAAGCGATAATTTCTGGTCGTTTTAATAATTTCTCGTTGTATTCTTTTAATTCATTGCGAATGATTTTATAGTCTTCCACCGCATCTCTATACTCTGTTTCTGCGATGTCGATGACGTGTACGAGAACTTTAGTACGTTCGACGTGTCTTAAAAACTGTATTCCAAGACCTGTTCCGTCAGCAGCACCTTCAATTAACCCTGGTAAGTCCGCCATAACAAATGACTTATCTCTAACGATTACAACACCTAAATTCGGTTGAATCGTTGTAAATGGATATGACGCAATTTTTGGTGTCGCGCGAGATACACGACTTAATAACGTCGACTTTCCAACACTTGGAAATCCTACTAAACCGACGTCCGCCATTAACTTTAATTCTAATATAAGGTCGAATTCTTCTCCTGGTTCTCCACCTTCAGCAAAATCTGGTGCTGTATTTCTACTCGATACAAAACGAGAGTTCCCTCGTCCACCACGACCACCTTTTGCGATGACTGCACGCTGAGTATGTGTCGTTAAATCTGCAATGACTTCTTCAGTTTCAGCATTTTTAACTACTGTACCTGGTGGTACTTTTAAAATCATCGGTTCACGATTTTTACCGTGTTTATTTGAACTCATACCAGATTCACCGTGCTCTGCTTTAAAGTGACGCTGATATTTAAAGTCCATTAACGTATTAAGCCCTTCGTCGACTTCCATAACGATGTCTGCACCGTTACCACCGTCTCCACCTGCTGGGCCACCCATAGGTTCATATTTTTCTCTTCGGTACGCAACGATTCCATTACCACCGTTTCCTGCTTTTACATAGATCTTCGCATAATCTGCAAACATACCGACACCTCCATTCTTATCTATTATACATAATATACTGACATAAAAAAAAGCATCAGCGAATCGCTGATGCCTGTTTTATTACGCTTCGTAAACAGATACGCGTTTTTTGTTACGTCCAACGCGCTCAAATCTTACGACTCCATCTACTTTAGCAAATAATGTGTCGTCTCCACCTCTACCAACGTTTACACCTGGATGAATTTTAGTTCCGCGTTGACGGAATAAAATTGAACCACCTGTTACAAATTGGCCATCTTGGCGTTTCGCACCAAGACGTTTCGCGTGAGAGTCACGACCGTTTCTAGTAGATCCTACCCCTTTTTTCGATGCGAAAAATTGTAAGTCTAATGTTAATTTAAACATTCAGTCCACCTCACTTTTAGTTACCTTAATATAGTCTTTATACGATTGTTCTATAGTTTCGAGTGATATAATCATCGTTTTAAGTATTAGATCTACAGATTGGTCGTATTCTTTTACTTCTAAAAAGAAATACCCACCATCATTATTGATATCTAACACCGGTTCGACATCTGTCAATTGAAATATCGCATTCGTGTTTCCGAATACTACACTAGACGCTCCAGCACAAACGATATCTTGTCCATGTTCTCCATAATCGGCATGGCCAGACATTTCTATGCTTTTAACAACGTCATCTTTCAACTTGACTTCAACATGAACCATTACGCATCAATCTTTTCGATTGTAACTTTTGTGAATGGCTGACGATGACCTTGTTTACGTAAGTAGTTCTTTCTACGTTTGAACTTAACGACGTGGATTTTCTTGCCACGGCCCTGTTGTTCAACTTTCGCAGTTACTGTAGCACCTTCAACGATTGGCGCACCGACTTTAACGTCGTCTCCACCAACTAAAAGTACGCGATCAAAAGTAACTGTGTCACCTTCATTAGCGTCAAGCTTTTCAACGAAGATTGTTTGACCTTCTTCTACTTTAACTTGTTTACCGCCTGTTTCGATGATAGCAAACATACTTTACACCTCCTAATTATAAGACACGCCATATAGGTGGATTAAATAATCACTTAAACCTGTTCTGAGCGGTTGATGTTTACAAATTCATCAACTTCTAAAGTATACACATACTAACTACTCGAGTCAATCTTTTTATGCATGTTTTGTGAATACATTTTTTCTTATTTTTCTTAAAACGAGTACAAAGATGAGAAGTGGTATATATAGTAATGCGTTTAATAATAAACTCGGCACTGCACGTAACGCAATATAATCAAACAGTGGTAAATCTACATATCCAATCACTTTGTATATTCCGTATATATAAAAATCAAATAAAAACGTATTGACGATAACGACAAAGAATAGCCCTATCATATCTCTATAGAATACTCTAAATGCCGAATGCATAAATAATACAAATGCGACAAATCCAAATAAATGAATACCGTAAATTGAACCTGTATATAAATCTAAAATGACTCCGAATACGATACTAAAAAATATGCTATATGATCGCCCGAAGTAAATCGATACGAGTAATAACATCATAAATAATAACTTCGGTACAAAATAAACGTCAGAACCTAACAGTGAGAACGGACTCACTGAAGCAAAACTAAAATCTAAAAACAATACAGTAAAGAATCCGATAAATAAAAAAATTGAACGCATCGTTATTCCTCACCTACAGTTTCAGGCTCACGTTTAATGACAAATATCATGTCGAGTTCATTAATATCGCTATCCATTTTAACACTCGCATTTTTGCTTAAGCCATATCGGTCGTTAACTGAATCGACAACTTCACCGACGATAATCCCTTCTGGGAAAATACCCGTTAAACCGGATGTATATACTTTTGATCCTTCTTTAATTTTACCGTCGTTGACGATATTACCGACGAGTAACGTATTTCCGTTTTCATCATAACTTTGAATCGTACCGTAGTGGCGCTTATCTCCGTTATGTATTTCAACAGAAATGTTTTTCTTTGCAGCGTCTGTCGTAATCATTTCCACAAAACTTGAACTTCCATTTGCACGTTTTACAACCCCAATTAGACCTTTTGGCGTCATAACGGCCATACCTTCAGATACACCGTGCTTCGTTCCTTTATCGATAGTAAAACTATTTAACCATTGATCTGGCGAACGTGAAATTACACGTGCATTAATTGTTTCATAGTCGATTTTAGAAGATACATCGAGTGCTTCTTTTAATTTTTCATTTTCTTCTTCAAGGCGTTTTAAATCCGCTTCAAGTTGCGGTAACATATCTAACTTAGCCTCAAGTTCTTTTTCGTTTTTTGACGGTCCGAATATAAAACTTAATAAGTTAAACGGAGTTTTCATAACTTTTTGTGTCGTAGCTGTCGCATCTCCAACGAACATCTCCGCCTTTGTCGTATGTGTACGATCAGATATAGAAAATCCTATTAATAAAATAAGGAGGATGACTGAAAAGACAATCGTAATCATTTTATTCTTATTAAAAAACTTCAAAACTCCACCCCCATAATTATCATTATTTTACCATATCTAATTGTAAAATATACGCGTTTAAAAGTTTATATTAAATAAAATTCGAGATAAACTTGCATTTCTTTAAACATTAAAATATAATGAGTATATATTAGACATAGAGAACGACAGTGCCTAGCAAATGTCACTCACCGGTAGCACACTTAAGTGCTAGATATCATATTATTATCTGTTAAATGTAGACTCAGAACGTCTACGCAAAAGACCCACTAAATCGCCAATTTAGTGGGTTTTATTTTGTAATAATGTACATAAACCGATACACTAGTAATCGTAATATAAAACGGAGGCTAAGCATGACACTAAAAACTTTCATCATTGTACTCATCATCACACAAATATATTTTGCATACCATGCTTTCCTATTTAAAAAGAAAGAACAGCCTATGGTCAATGTAAAAGATGATAAAGCAGAAATTAACGGTCAAGAAGTGAATACAAAAATATATTCGTTCGTCTTAAACTACGGTCCACAAATGCGCAGACACTTTAACAACATTTGGTTTATCATTGCGTTTTTCATCATCGGTTCAATCGTCATCGCACCATCAATGCCAGACTATGCGAGATACGGTAGTAATTTAACGTTTGTCATTCCAAACTTAATATTATTTGGACTTATCGTATCAGTATTAACAATTATCATTAATGTACTTTTAAAAGAATATATGATTGCAGGGACAGCACTATTTAACGCAATCGCGATGTATATCGCATATTTCCAAATGAACTTAACATTAAATATGGATGGCTTTACTGAATTCGTATTAACACTTGTACTTGTATTTAACACAAACAAAATGTTAAAACTTCATAACGGTACGTATCCATTCTTTACATGGACGATGATAAATCACCTCATTGCGTCAACGTTAGTGCTACTATTAATGTAAAAAAACCCTAGAGTTTGAATATCGAAACTCTAGGGGTTTTTAATTCTAATCACTCTATTTTCTTTTCCATATTTCAAAAGTATGGGGATGCTTGTTATTTTCATCTACATTACCGTCCCAAGACTTTTCAAGTTCAAATTCATTGTAATCAAAGTCATCAGGAAAATATACGTTACCATCGAATTCGTCATGAATTACCGTACGGTATAAATAATCAACATCATCCTCAAACATTTTAAATAATGATACACCGCCGATAATATAAAAGTCTTCAGCGTATTTTTCATATAACTCTAAAATCTCTTCTTTACTATTAACGACAATCGCACCAGGTGCTTCATAATCTTGATTATGAGTTAACACAATATTGCGTCGACCTTTTAACGGACGGTTCGGTATTGACTCATAAGTCGCGCGGCCCATGACGACGTCTCCTTGCATCGTCACTTCTTTAAAAAACTTTACATCTGCAGGAAGACTCCACGGTAGTCTGTCTCCTTTACCAATTAGGCCATTTTCATCTTCAGCATATACATAAGCAAGCATAGAGTCACCTCATTCTATGTTTTTGTACTCTTATACCCTCTTATTCAAAAATTAAAAACAAGTGCTTTTTTATTAATGATGAATGTTAATTTAAGTCCACCCACTCATCTTTTAACATCCCATAAACCACATGGTCGACGTAGTGATCATATAACCACTCGACTTGTCTTAAAATTCCTTCTTCAGTATATCCGAGTCTTTCAGGAATTTTACGACTTTTAAAATTTTCAGTTGCAGCTCTTATTTCTATTTTATTTAAACGAAACTCTGTAAAACCAATATCCATTAATGCTCGAACAACTTTTGTCATAATACCATGCCCTTGAAACTCCTCACCAAGAAAATAACCGATTTGACCAATACGACTTGTCCAGTCAAACGAGTTAAAACTCGCTATACCAGCGACTTCACCTTTAAACAAAATTGCTGTAACTAAACTCTTATTATCTACATAATTTTGCATCGAAGACTTAATAAAATCTTTCGTATCATCTACTTTTTTAATAAAAATAGGCCACGGTAACCACTCTTTCAGATAATCACGTGACTTATCCGTCAATGCAAAAATAGCATCCGCATCACGATGATCCACTAACTTCAAAGAAATATCATCGTCTACTTTGTATGTAAACATAGGAACACCTGCCTCAATAGTTATTATGTATAAAATTAATGTTCTGTAATTTTAACATAAAATATTAAAGAATAGTGAGTCAGAAACCCCTATGTAATCATTGCTGGATTAAAAACAATCCATCTCTTTCAGGCTAACGTATTTACCATTACCAATGATAATGTGATCTAAAAAGTCGATACCAATGAGTTCACTACTCATTTTAAGTCGTTTACTTACTTCAATATCTTCACTAGAAGGTGTCGGATCTCCACTCGGATGATTGTGGACACATATAAATGCTGCAGCACTTCTTTTGACCGCTTCTTTAAAAATTTCTCTTGGATGAACAACGGTTGTATTAAGTGATCCTTTAAATACTGTTTCTTGATGAATCACTTTATATTTAGTCGATAAATATAAGACGACAAAATGTTCTTGTTGGAAATATCTCATTTTCTCCATTAAAAGTTTCGATACGTCATCTGGAGAATGAATGAATACATCATCTTCTAAGCTATGACTATGCATTCTTACAGCAAGTTCAATCACTGCCAATATTTTTATCGCTTTAGCTTCACCGATACCATTAATCTTAGTCAGCTCCTGATACGTAACATCTCTTAAATCGCTGATTTTCTTTAAATTCTTTAACACATTATCTGCGAGTGTTAAGCTGCTCTCATTCCGACTGCCGGTATTTATAATGATTGCTAAAAGTTCTCTATTCGTTAAATTATCAGCGCCGTATATTTTTAATCGTTCTCTCGGTTTATCAGAAGACATCATTTCTTTAATCATTAAATCGTTCATAAGAAACCTCCAAAATATATAGTTGATAAATCATCATAAATAATAAAAGTGAGAATCGTACTCGTGGCTACAAAAGGTACATACGGTATTTTACGATTATCTGGACTCTTGATAACTTCCATAATAATCACGTAAAACCCACCGACTATAAATGAAAATAACAAGATAAAACTAAATAACAACGTAGGAGTGATTAAAGTTATCACAGACAGTAACTTTATATCTCCATAGCCGATTTTTTTATCAAACAGAATATAAATAACATGAGCTAAAGTTATAATAATCAGATCGTCTATTACATCTACATAATTAAATCTCGTTACATAGAGACCTGTTGTTAAAAGTATAACTAACGTAAAATTAGGTATTTTATAATGCTTAAAATCGTATAACGCAAGAGGTGCTAGAAATACAATCAATAAGTAATAAAGTGAAAAATCTCTAAACTGTATGTAAACTAAACTTGGAACTATAAAGAGCAGTGCAAGTACAACTTCTGAACACACATAAATAAAAGGTATATATCTGTGGCACTTATTACATCTGCCCCTCGACAATATATATCCAAAGATCGGTATGAGTGCAACAGCATCTATCGTATGATTGCAATGATTACACTTACTTCTTCTGAATAAAAACTTAAAGTTAAAACTCTTTTCCTCTAACACAACAAATATAAATGAAGCGAGTATCCCTCCAGTTATTAATAATAAAAGAATACGACCACCTCCAAAATGTTGCCCTAACTATATTCCATACGTTCAAGATTGTAAAATTGCAATTTTTGAAAAATAGCTTTTTATCTCTACAGTATTTAAAAAACTGTCAGGAAAATCCTGCAGCACTTGAATAATCGTAAGTTTTATAGATAAAATTAGAAAAAAGCGCTCTAAATAATTTTAGAGCGCCTCATATTGATCGATTTTATTATTGTTATTTACATATATTAGTCTCTGCAAAGGATTTTTGTTAGATATAATCATTTATTTAACAAAAAGTGATTATCTCCAAAAAAATATGTTAAATATATTGTTTTATCTAACAAAAATAACTCCAAAATTGTGAAATCTGTTAAATATATCCATATATCTAACAGAATCGCGATATTTATGTTAATTAAATTCACAAGAAGTTGTCATAACACACTTTAAATGATAAAGGACACGAAATACAGAGGGCATTCCTGCAACACTCCGACTAATTCGGCGCTTTTCATCCAACTATTCCAACAATTATCATTACTGCACTTAAAACTCTTCTTTTTCTTTGATTTTTAAAGATTTTTATTCTTCTTATTTACATATTTTGCTCCTTGGAACGAATTTTTGTTAGATATAATCATTTATTTAACAAAAACGGATCTAAAATCATAAAATATGTTCAATATAATTTTTTATCTAACAAAAACAGGTCCAAAACAATAAAATCTGTTAAATATATCCATATATCTAACAGAATCTCGATATTTTTGTTAAATAAAATCAGAAGAAATCGTTTTAAGTCGTTTTAAGTGATAAAGTACACAAAAAGCGCGGCGATTTCGCACAACACCTCGTTAACTCACAGCCTTCAACCCAACTACTCCGATTATTATGATTACTAAACTAAAGACTCGTCCAAAGCTCTTTGATTCTCCGTAAAATATCATGTTTACAATCACCGCTGCGGCTGTACCAATTCCGATCCATACCGCATATGCGATACTGACTGGGAGATAGTTAAACGCTTGGTATAGTGAGACAAACGCTCCTCCGAATCCTCCAAAGAATAGTATGAAGTTTTTTACTGATTTTTTCTGACTAAATCCGTTTAATCCTATAACTCCAACGAGTTCTAATATTGCTGCTAAAAAGACGTATATCCAACCCATTATTTAACAACCTCTTTTTTATTTGTATCATCTGTTAAATTTAACGCAATGACTCCAATGACTAATAGTCCGATGAAAAACCCTTTTTCTATCGTAAAGACTTCGTCAAATAAGTATATATCCATTAATGCTGTACCGACTGTACCTGCTGCAGCGAATACTGCATATACTGTTCCTGTTGGTAATGATTCACAGGCTTTAGATAAGATTAAAAAATCTAAAATGATAATTGGTACGAGTATCGCCCAGTGCCACCATGCACTCGCAACGTTAAATCCGTATATCCAAACGAGTTCGAGAAAACTCGTTAAAAAGACATATATCCATGCTTTGTTCATAAAAATCCCTTTCTAAATAAAATGAATGACTATCAGTCATTATAAAATAAAATTAAATACTACTTTAATCCGTTTAAAATAAACGTAAATAACTCTTCTTTATAGTCATTTACATTTTCTTCACTTGCTTCATCATATAAATACATCTGTTCAGCCAATGATTCGATCGAGCCGATTAAAATTTTTGATATAAATGCTGTATTTACCGTTTCTCTAATTTCACCGTTATTTTTACGTGGAATTAGTAATTGTTCTATAAAATCATAGAGTGGTGCGTATATCTTTTCCCAGTCACCGACGTACTGTGTTTGAGTAAGTCCTGAGTAGATGAGTGTTGTCAGTGATTTGTATTCTTTTGTTATATTAAAAATCGTGTCGATCACCGATTGTATTTCTTCTTCAATTGTTTCTCCATCGACATTTTGTGAGAGTTCTTCTAACATTTTCTCAACCATCACTTCAGCAATTTTAGGCATGACAGATAGTTTTGAATCGAAATATAAGTAAAACGTACCCTGTGCGATCTCTGCTTTCTTTACGATTTCAGACACCGTTGCTTTCTCGATTCCTTTTTCTAAAAAGACTTCGATTGAAGACTCGATAATTCTTTCCTCTTTGTTCAAGTGACTCACCTCCGATAATGACTGATTGTCATTCATATATCGTAACACAAATTTTCTAATTTTAGAAGATAAAAAACCACTAAGATTACTCTTAGTGGTTTAGGGTCTATAGATTTTTTGTTAACTTCTTAATGTCACTCACGATTTCTTCTTTAGGGAAACGCTTGTCTCCACTATCTACACCTGAGTAGTCTTTAATAATTTTGCCGTTTTCATCGACGAGATAAAACGATGTTCCGTGTGTAATTTGGTCACTACCTTCTGGTGGTGGTGCGACGATTGTTTTAAAGTTTTTCTCTGAGAATTTACGTATAAATTCATAGTCATACCCTGTAACGAATGTCCAATCTGCATTTAAATCATTGATATGATACATATCAATATATTCTCTTAATACTTCTGGTGTATCTCTTTTTGGATCTACTGAAAAACTTAAAATCGCATAGTTTTCTACACCGTCTTTTTCAAGGTCTTCTACGACAGACGTCATGTTATGTGTCATCGGTGGACATACTGTCGTACAGTTTGTAAAAATAAAGTCTACTAAGTATACTTTTCCATCCATGTCCGCTTTTGTAAATGTTTCATCGTTTTGGTCAACGACTTCAAAGTCATCCATCGTATTGCCGTATCGACTGCTTACGTCTACTTCTCCACCTTTAGAGCATGCAGATAAAACAATACTTGATAGTAAAACGAGTAATAGTAATCGCTTCACGATTATCCCCCTCAATATGTTCTATATAACTTGATTATCTCACATAACCTTTTTATATCAAATTGCCTTTATGACAAATAAGTTACAATATTTGTCATACTTCTTTCGTTTTCTGTTTCTACATATATAATGTTTTGAAGTCGTGTTTTTAATGCCTCAACGTGTGATATAATTCCGACCATCTTTCCTTTCGTTTGAAGGTCGACTAACGTGTTAATCGCAGTGTTAAGTGTTTCTTCATCTAACGTTCCGAACCCTTCGTCGATTAAGAGCATATCCATGTTAATGCTACCCGCTTCATGTTGAATGACTTCAGAGAGTGATAAACTGAGAGCGAGACTTGCTTGGAATGTTTCTCCACCTGAAAGTGTCGCGATATTTCTCGTTTCGTTGTTAAAGTGATCAAATACGTCGATGATGAGCGCGTCTGCCGCATTAAACGTATCTTTTCGTCGCAATTCATAACGGCCATTCGTCATTTCTGTGAGTCGCTTATTGGCATAAACTAAAATCAATTCTAAATAATGAATGAGGACGAATCGTGACAATGTTGGATGGGTTGAATTTCTACCTTCACTATTACCGTTTATAATTTTTGCTAAGACTTCGAGCTCGCGAACACGTTTCTCGTCTTCGTTATATGTGTTAATAGAATCCGTTAATTTTTCTATTAATGCCTCGTCACTATTTAATTGATATTCAGTCTCTGTAATAACGCGTTGTAGCTCTCTCTTTTGCTCTTCTAACTCTTTTAACTTTTTTTCTTTTAAAGTGACATCGATTGCTTCAAAAGTTGTGAGGGATTCTTTTAACGTGTTTAATTTTATTTCTAGCTCGCGCACTTTACTGTAAAACGTATCGACTGTTTGCTGTAACGCTTCGTCATCGATTTTAAAATACGCTTCAATATTTGTTCGGTCTACTGTGTCATAAGTGTTTAAAAATGATTCAACTTTTGGTGTATATTCATTTAAATCACGGTGAAACGATTCAATATTTTCTTTGACTGATGATAACTCTGCATGTAATTTGGCGATGTTTAATTCGATGTTTTGTCGTTTAGACTCTGCTTCTTTTAACGAACGTTCATGAAGATTAACAGAATCCGTTAGTAGAGTGATTTTCTCTTCTAACGCTGTATAATCATTTAGTCCAGTCTCCGCAATAAATGATTCTTTCGTTTGTGTAAGATTTTTTAACGATTCATTTTTATATGTGAGTGCCTCACTTGTTTTTAATCGTGAATCTTTAAGCTCGTTAATTTCATTCATTAACTTCTCTTTACGTTCTAACTGTTCGCTCACATTTTTAAGCTGTTCATCAATATTTTGAAGTTTGAATTCTAACTTAGAAAAGTCTTCTCTTAACTGATCACCATCATATTTAACGTCACTAATATTTGATTGTGTCGCTTCTATATGAATCGTCAAACGATCAATATCTTTAGTGCACTCATTTTCTCGATTCATTAATTCAGTTAACCTGTCTTTTGTTTCAGCATCCATCACTTCTTTATGTTCTGGATACGTTTCGACAACTGTTTGACAGACTGGACACGGCTGACCAATTTCTAAATGAGACAGTAAATGATTGATCGCGTCATTTGTTTCGAGTGAAATATCATTAAATTGTTTAACTATACTTTCTTTATCTTTAATGACTATAGCTAAGTCTTCAGACAGCTTTTCTTTTTGTTGAATATAAGACTCTAGCTGCTTTATTTTCTTCTCTTCCGCTTTCTGCATTTCAATATCTCGTTTGATATCGTTCATCGCGATTTGAATAGAATGTTTTTCTTCTTTTAAAGTGTTCAGTACATCAATACTCGCGTCGTTCGTTTCTAATTCTTTTTCTTTTAATGAGATGTCACTATTTACTGTTTTAAGTGTGTCTTCAGACTCTTTTATTTCTTCCTCAGTGTTTAAAATAGACGCATCAAGATTTTTATATTGCGCCGTATCATACTTATTTAAAAGTGAAAGATGCTCTCTTTGACGTTCGATCACTGTTTCTTTTTCTTTTAGTGCTTTTATCTCATTCGTAACTAACTCATTCTTTGCCTCTTCACTGTTTAAATCATTCGTTAAAGTCTCTTCTTGTTTCGTTGATTGACGTAGCTTAACCGCTACATTTTTTTCAAGATGAAATACTTCTTTAATTTTAGAGAGTTCATTTACTAATTGTAATGTACGTTCTGTTTCTTTTATTTCATCAGATCGATCGCGTAATTCAGTTAACGCTACGTTTGTTTTATTATATTCAGCTAACCGTTCATTGTGCTGGTGATCTTTTTGTATCTCTTTTAATAACTTTTCTATGCCTAATTCAACGGGCTCTATTTCTTTTTTCTTTTTATTTAGCACACGTCTGTCTTGATCAATTCTTTCTTTAAAAGATTTTAATGACGTGTTAAATTCTAAAACTGGTTCGTCTGAAACTGATAATAACTGCGTTTCAATTTCTTTATAAAGTAATTGTCTTTTATTGTCTTTATCTTTATATTCTTTATAAATACTTTTGTATACGTCGTTAAAACGCTCCGTGCCAAATAATGTTTTTAAAATTTCTTCTTTATCTTTTGTATTTGCAGTGAGTAACTTTTTAAACTCACCTTGTGGTAACAGTGCAATTTGTCTAAATTGTCTTGCTGACATATGAAGGAGTTCTTCGACATATTTTGACACTTCTTGTAACCCAGATACGATAAGCTCTCCGAAGTCATTATAAATTGCTGCTTGACCTGTCGTTGGATTTTTGTTCGTTCTTTTTTTGTATGTTAATGTACGCTCAATTCGGTACTTTTTACCACGATGATAAAAATCTAAATTAACTTTTGACAATTCGTCGTCACTTGCAAACTGGCTTCTTAAAGACTCACCACCTCTACTCTCTGTAGAAGCTGTCGCAAATAATGCATACGTAATCGCATCAAAAATCATAGATTTCCCAGAACCCGTACGCCCTGATATTAAAAATAATGAGTCGTTTAAGCGTGTGAAATCAATCGTTTCGTTTTTATATGGACCGATAAACTCCATCTGTAATTTAATTGGTTTCATCTGTAATCCCTCTTAAATGTTTATTAAACGTTTCAAATTCAAACTCTGTCGGTTCACGACCTGTAAATTTTTCATAAAACAACTTAAAAATTTGATCGTCAGTCGTGTTATTAGTGTCTATCTCGATTTCATCGTTTTCATAGCGTTCAATTTTTCGTGATAATACGAGCGTGTTTTTATACAGTTGTTTTAACGCTGTCATCGGTTCCGTGAACCCTTCCATATCGGTTAACTCAAATTTGATGTATGCGTCTTTATCTTCAATTTCTACTTCACCAGTAATAATATCTTTAAAACTGCCTTTAAAATGGATGAGGTCGTGAAGTAATTCAAATTCGATAAATTCAACTGTGTTCTTATCAGTATCAATCACTTTAAAACCTTTTTTATCGTTCGCTTCATCGAAACTATATTTCATAATCGCACCACTATAAAATGTTTGATTACTATTAAATGCGTTATGTCGATGTAAATGACCGAGCAACGTAAAATTGAACGGTTCAAAAAGTTTATGGGACACTTCTTCAGTTAAACCGATCGTGATTTTTTCTTCAGATTCTGACTCTTTACTTCCAGAAACAAATAAATGACCGACGAGTATATTATTTTCTCGTTTAAAATTGTTTGTAATCTCATCTATCACACGTCGGTATGCTTTTTCGAACGTATCGATCGTATCGTCATTAAAATAATGTCTCACTTCCGGTATTTCAATATACGGTAATAAATAAAAATCAACGTCGTTAAACGTGACCGGAGTAAAACAGTTTTTTAGTTCAGTGTTTACGTAAAAATGATTCGCTTGAAACCACTCGCTACGTGCGTCGATATATGGTTTACTATCGTGATTTCCACTAATTAACAATATTGGTTTTTTACGTACTAAATTAATTTCTTTTAAATAATAGTTCACGACGTTCATCGCTTCTTGAGACGGTTGTTTTTTATCGTATAAATCTCCTGCAATCACAACCGCGTCCACATCGTTATTGTCTATATATGTTAATAACTGTTCGAGCACATAGCGCTGATCATCAATTAAAGATTGGCGGTTTAAACGTTTCCCGATATGCCAATCTGCTGTATGTAAAATTTTCATAGTAGCACCTCTTTACTCATCATTCTATACGAGTTAGAAACGTTTTAAAAACAAAAAAAGCCCCGAAGGGCTTTTTGTTAGTTCGATAGATTTTGAAGTGCCATCACTACTTGGTCGAGCTTTCGTTCCATACGGTGCAAGAGGAAGAACGTGATGACGATAGGAAATCCAACATCACTAACGAGTTGTGTAATATCCATTTACACGAGCGTTTCAACGTCTTGAGTGACAATTTTGGCACTCTTTAGACGTACCGGTGCACCGTCTTTTGAAATTAACGCTTTTGAGTCGATAATTTTTTGAGCTTCTAACTCGACTTCCTCTTGAGAGAGTCCTTCTTTAGGTTCATTAATCGTGAAGTTAAATACTCCTTCATATTCTGTTTCAAATTGTAAAATAAGTTTTCTAGACATTTTGTTTCCTCCTTAATTAGTTTACTTCTTCCGTAATGACTTTAAATACGTTGACGTATTTTTCTCCTTTTAAGTTACCGTATGCTTCACTTAATCGTAGTAAAGCATCATTTCCTGTGTGTACTGAAAGACGATTTAACGTACGTGTCTTTAAAACTTCTTTACCAGACATGTCTTCCTCTTCATACACAAATTTCGCTGCTAGTGATTTAATCATGTGTCTCACCTCCTTACACCCTATATATCGTTCCATTTAGAAAAATGGACATAAATATTTTTATTTTCTATAATCTAGTTAAGAGGTGAAGGACGTGTATAGTGATTTTGTCATGTGGATGATCGCCTTATGGGGATTCTTAATGATTGGTCTCCTTGCGATCGGTGGATATTTTATGTTTAGAAAATTTTTAAAAGCATTGCCGAGAGAAGATGGATGGTCAGAACTCGATTGGCAAGAGTATTATATAGAACAAGCATTACCATTATGGAACGATGAAGCACGAGAACTGTTAGACGAACTTGTGTCACCTGTACCACAATTATTTAGAGACGTAGCGAAACAAAGAATCGCCGGACGCATCTCAAAAATCGCGTTAGATGAGAAAGTAGATACAATTCATTTAGACCAAATAATGAAAGGTTATATTATCGCAACTCCAAAAAGAGATCACGGTTTTATGAAGAAAAAACTGGACGAGCTAAACATCGACTATAAACCATACGAAAAGCTCTTTGAACTCGCAGACGATGAAAAACAAAAATTCTCTATATTTGAACAAACAGAAGCATTAAAAAAGGTTGAGTAATTTATCATTACTCAACCTTGTTTCTTTTTAAATTGTAAATAATGTAAGACCATCGATGTACGCCATATAACGATCATCGTAAATGCGAGTAGGAAAAACATCCCACCGATTTCACCAGGTGTAATTTCTTGAGATAGAATCGTCTTCATAAATGTACGGATAATTAAAAGTCCGACGAGTATAACTGGGAATAGTTTGGATGCTTTAACGTATAATTCGTCATCTTTTACTTCATACTTCGTCGTAAGTAATAGTGCAAATGAAAATACGATACCGACGACTACCGCTTCAAGTATCAAATGATTATCTAAACGAAAATATGGGAACAAGAACATCAACGCACCCGTTGACATCATAATCGGTGGGATAATAATTTTCTTTAAATGTAGCGGTGTTTTTGTTTCATTATTTCTCCAAAGAATGACGAGTAACCCCATTATAATCGCACCGATCGATGCGATTATAAATAGCGTATCCTCATATTCTTTTAGTAAAGCGAATAATTCATTCATTTAAAACCCTCTAAACTCTCCAAAGTACGGTGATAACCAAATAATAATCTTAGTCAGACCGTCAAAGTATAATAAAATACCCATTAAAATCATAATTACGCCGCCGACTTTCATTAGAATGCCAGAATATTTAACAATCCAACGTGTACGAGAGACGAAGAAACTTAATATGAAGAACGGTACTGAGAATCCTAAACAATAAATGACCATTAACATTAATGCATTTTCTGGCTCTGTTGCGCTCATCGCAAAAATTGCACCGATAATTGGTCCGTTACATGGAGTCCACCCTGCAGCGAACGCCATGCCGATTAACACAGAGCCTACAAATCCACTCGGTCTATTTTTAAATTCGATCTTTCTATTTTTATTTAAGAAGTCGAAGTTTAAAACACCCGTAATAATTAAACCAAATACGATAATTAGTATTGCACCTATTTGTTGGATAAGTTTCGAATATTCGATGAGTATACCACCGAAAAATGACGCACCAAATCCAATTGCGATATAAATGATACTAAACCCAACGAGGAAGAATAACGTATGTAAAATTGCACGTAAGTTAAAATTACGATTTTGAACTTCGTCAAAGCTCATCCCAGTAATGTATGAGATAAATGCCGGGAATACCGGTAATACACATGGGGATACAAAACTTAGCACGCCTGCTCCAAATGCTAAGAAAAAAGTGACTTCACTACCCAATGTTCTGCCTCCATTTCATATATATTAAGTGTATCATCTAAACGAATGAACTGCTCTATTAACAGTAATATATATATGACAAATTATCAAAATAAAAAGCACGCCTCTTAAATGATTCAAGAGACATGCTTCATATCAGTTATTTTTTAACGTCTTTCATGTTTTTATTCATCATCGACATCATTTGATTAATTTTCTTTTGTGAAGGTTTTTGACCCATCTGCATCATCATCATTCTTAACACGTCTTCGTTAATTGGTGGGTTTTTCTCTAAGTAATCCATCATATATTTTCGTGCCATATAAAAACCAAGTGCTGTACCAGCAATTAGTGCGACGATAACGATTAAAATCCAAATCCAAGTTGCCAAACGACTCACCTCTTTCCAATTTTCAACATTATAATTGTACATGAATTTAAAATTACGTTCAATGCATTTAAAACATCCTGTACAGTGTACAGGATGTTTGTTTTTAGTCTTCTAAAATAATATTTACTAAGTTGTCGACTGTGTAGCCGTATTTTTCCATTACGTAATCACCAGGCGCACTTGCACCGAATGTGTCGATCGTTAAGTACTTACCGTCAAGACCGACAAATCTTGCCCATCCGATACTCGCTGCCATTTCTACAGCTGTTCTATTTTCGATATGTTTATTTAATACGCTGTCGATATACGCTTTACCTTGTTTAAAGAATGTTTCAGTATCTGGTAATGATACGACTTTAATGTTGACGTCTTTTTCTTTTAAAACTTTTGCCGCTTCAATCGCAAGTGACACTTCACTACCTGTCGCAAACACAATTGCGTCGTCTCCATTATCATACGCAACGTACCCACCACGTTTTACACCTTCAGCAAGCGTACCTTTGTCGATATCTAACGCTTCGACGTCTTGACGCGTTAATACGAGTGCTGTCGGAGTATTTTTAGATTCAACTGCACGTTTCCAAGCTTCACGTGTTTCGTTACCGTCAGCAGGACGAATGACGTTTAAGTTTGGAATTGCACGAAGTCCAGCCAGTTGTTCGATCGGTTCGTGTGTTGGTCCGTCTTCACCGACTGCGATTGAGTCATGTGTAAACACGTATGTGACTGGTAACTGCATTAACGCACTTAAACGTACAGCTGGTTTTAAGTAGTCACTAAATACAAAGAATGTACCGACGTACGGTAAAATTGCACCGTGTGCTGCCATACCGTTCGCTGCAGCTGCCATCGCAAACTCTCTTACACCAAACCAAATGTTACGTCCGCTATAATTACCTGGTAAAAATGCTTCTTCAGCATTGACTAGTGTTTTATTTGATGATGCTAAGTCAGCTGCTCCACCGAATAACGTTGGTATGTTTTCTGATAGTTTTTGAATGACGTCACTTGAACTGCCACGTGTCGCCTTTTTAGAGCCGACTTCGTATGTTGGTAGGTTCATGTCGTAATCCACTGGTAATTTACCGTTAATTGCATCTACTAACGTATTGTATAAATCTTCATTGCTCGCTTTATATTCTTCCATTAAAGCGTTCCATTCGTTCTCTAACTCTTCACCACGTTTGTTTAACGTTTCGTTAAAGCGCTCATATACGCTATCATCTACGTGGAATGACTTTGTGTGGTCTAAACCATAATGATCAAACGCACTCTTTCTTTCATCTTCACCGATTGGCGCACCGTGTGAATCACTTTTACCTTGTTTGTTTGGTGAACCATATCCAATAATTGTTTTTACTTCAATTAATGACGGCTTATCTGAAGATTTCGCGTTTTCAATCGCTTGACTGATTGCTTCTAAGTCGTTACCGTCTTTTACGATATGATAATCCCAGTTATATGCTTTAAAACGACCTTCAATATTCTCAGAGAAGCTCATATCTAAATCACCGTCGAGTGAAATATCGTTAGAGTCATATAATACGATTAACTTATCAAGCGCTAAATGCCCGGCAAGTGATGCAGCCTCATGTGAAATACCTTCCATTAAGTCACCGTCACTTGCTAGTACGTACGTATAGTGATCGATAACGTTATGTTCTTTCGTATTAAATTTCGCTGCTAAATGAGCTTCAGCCATCGCCATACCAACACTCATTGCGAAACCTTGGCCAAGAGGACCTGTTGTAATTTCTACTCCGTCAGTATGCTTAAACTCTGGGTGTCCTGGTGTTTTTGATTCGTATTGACGGAATTCTTTAATGTCGTTCATAGAGATTACACCAGAAAAATGAAGTAAGCTGTATAACAGCATGCTTCCATGTCCCGCACTTAAGATGAAGCGGTCTCTGTTAAACCAGTTTACAGATTTACTATTAAAGTTTAAGTGGTCTTTCCATAACGCATACGCCATCGGTGCAGCCCCCATCGGAAGTCCTGGGTGTCCTGAATTTGCTTTCTCAATTGCATCGATAGACAATGCACGGATTGAATTGACAACTAATTGGTCTGTTTGATCAAAAGTCATAGTCATTTAAATCTCCTTAATTATTTCTTCTTCTTTTTTGAATGTCTTTTACTTTTTGAGGTGTAACATCGTTACCCTCTGGATCAATCACTGTCGCATTTTCAATTTGCGATCTAAAGCTACTTCTAAAGTTTTCTAAATACTCTTTTCTTAGTGCATTCAGTTCTTCAAGATCATCTTTAGTAATCTTTTCTTCACGCTTTAACTTCGCTAAATGGTTCAGTCGTTTTAATTTTTTATCATCTAACATGATGACTCATCCTTTCTACTTAAATTTACCATAAAAAAACGCATTCGGCTATATTGCCGATGCGCAAATATCATATATTATCTGTTTAATGTTTTACTTGCGAATTCAAGTGTATCGTTCGTATCACTGTTCGCTATTTGATCTTGTACAAAAAATGCCGCTTGTGATGACCCGAATACATGATCGAGTTCATAAAGTGGTGCATGTATATAAAAATCTATTAAAAAGTAAATGCTTAACGTGATAAGTAAAGCTGTAATCGCAAGTATTGTAATTTGTTCTTGTTTAACCATGTTTCATCTCTCCCGAACATTTGTTTGTACTATCATATTAATAGAACACGTGTTCGTTGTCAAGAGATTACGAACAAATGTTTGTACTCAGCATATACATATGCTAAAATTAAGTTAACTCAATATCGGAGGAAATATTATGGAACAATTAACCGCTCGTCAAAAAGAAGTACTTCAATATATTAAGCAATGTGTAAACGAACAAGGGTACCCACCGAGTGTCCGTGAAATTGGGAATGCGATTGGTTTACAATCGAGCTCTACTGTCCATGGGCATTTAAGTAAATTAGAAGAAAAAGGCTACATTAAACGAAATCCAACAAAACCTCGTGCAATTGAAATTGTTGGTAATGAGTTTGAAGAAAAAGTAGCTGTCATTCATGCACCAGTACTCGGTAAAGTTACTGCTGGGTTACCGATCACTGCTGTTGAAAACGTCGAAGAATACTTCCCACTTCCAGAACATTTAACTGCTGGACATAATAGTGAGGTATTCCTACTTACAGTAGTCGGAGATAGTATGATCGAAGCAGGAATTCACGACGGAGATAAAGTCATCGTTAGAAAGCAAAACATCGCACATAACGGGGAAATTATCGTTGCGATGAACGATGAAAACGAAGCGACAGTAAAACGTTTCTATAAAGAAAAAGGCTACTATAGACTCCAACCAGAAAATAGTACGATGGATCCAATTATTTTAGATTCAGTCACAGTACTTGGTAAAGTAATTGGTCTATATAGAGAGTTATAATTTCTATTAAGATAAACATTATTTTCAATGTTTATCTTTTTTATTTGACATTAATGCGCTATCATTTTTCTAATTTCAGAGAAATATTACACTATGTAAATTATGGTTGTTTTATTTAACGTATAGTGTAATATCCTACTTTACATATAATCTACGTTCTGTATAATCGAAAAATGTATGTATAAAAGGGAGATGATACATTGAATATTAAAGAACTCTTAAAGTTTGCGTTCGCATATTGTGGTATCGTCATCGGTGCTGGATTTGCGACTGGTCAAGAAATCATGCAGTTCTTTACTAATGATGGAATAATGAGTTTCGCAGGAATAGTACTTGCAGTTTTAATGGTTACTTTTACATTTAGACAATCAGCAAAAGTTGGTTATTTATATGACGTTGAGTCACATGAGTTACCACTCATAAAATTATTCGGTAAATATTTTGGAACATTTTTAGATTACGCACTTATATTCTTTATGTATGTAACATGTTTTGTCATGATTGCTGGTGGTGGTAGTAACTTAAACGAAAGTTTCGGTATGCCAGTATGGGTTGGATCGATCGTTATGATTATATTAGTGTCTATTACACTGATGTTAGATTTTGATAAAATCATACACTTACTCGGTATCGCAACACCAATTCTTTTAATCATGGTTATCTTTATGACAATTTTCGCATTTATCAATGCAGACCTTTCATTAATAGAAGGTGCGAAATATGCGGATTCTACAGTACCACCTTGGAATGTTTGGTGGATTGATGCAACAGTATACGCTGGACTGATGTACGGCGTTGGATATAGTTTTATTACGATTATGGGATCAGATACGAGACTTTACGAAGTTGTTAAAAGAGGTTCATTACTCGGTGGACTATTCGTTCTAATTTTAATGCTTCTATTAAATGGTGGATTACTATTAAATATGGATATTGCAGTCACGAGAGATATTCCAGCACTCGTCGTAGCAAACGCAGTGCATCCACTATTTGGATCTATCTACTCTATCGTGATTATCGTACTTATTTACAATACGGTAGTGGCACTTATGTATGCAGTACTCGTTAGATTCACTGAAGCTAAAAGTAAAAAATATGTCGTACTACTTAGTGTTTTAATGGTCGTTGCGTTCTTATTTACTCGCATCGGATTCGTTGAACTCATTAATATATTCTATCCATTATATGGTTACCTCGGGATTATTATCGGATTTGGGTTCTTCATATTATGGATTAGAAAGAAAATACAACGTTCTCCGTATTACGACAATACAAATAGTGAAGAATAATTATCATTACCTATCCAATTATTTGGATAGGTTTTTTCGTGTAATTAAACGCCCTCAACAAAACAATAACAGTTAATATAATCTTTACATAATTCAACCGTATTATATAATAATCATGTATAGGAGATGGTTTTTTGAATATAAAGGAACTTTTAAAGTTTGCCTTTGCATATTGTGGTATCGTAATCGGTGCCGGATTTGCAACTGGCCAAGAAATTATGCAATTTTTTACAAATAATGGAATGGCGAGTTTCATATCTATTATTTTTTCTGTTTTAATTATGACGTTTATTTTTAGACAAATTGCGAAAGTCGGATACTTATATGACGTAGAATCACACGAATTACCGCTCAATAAATTATTCGGTAACGTGTTCGGACGTATACTTGACTATTTACTTATATTCTTTATGTTCGTCACGAGCTTTATAATGCTAGCTGGTGGCGGTAGTAACTTAAATGAAAGTTTTGGAATGCCAACATGGGTCGGTACGATTGTATTAATTGTACTCGTCTCAATTACGTTAATGTTAGATTTCGATAAAATTATTAACTTACTTGGTATTGCGACGCCAATTCTTTTAATTATGGTAACAATTATGTCGATTTACGCATTTTCAACAGCAGATATGACACTTTCTGAAGGTGCAACTTATGCGGACTCTACAGTACCACCTTGGAACAACTGGTGGATTGATGCGATCGTATATGCCGGATTAATGTTCGGAGTTGGATTTAGTTTTATTACGATTATGGGTTCTGACACGAGATTATATGAAGTAGTAAAAAGAGGTTCGTTACTCGGTGGATTCTTTGTTTTAATTTTACTTCTACTAGTAAACGGAAGTTTATTACTGAACATGGATAGTGCAGTAACTAAAGACGTACCATCATTAGTTGTCGCAAACGCAGTACATCCAATTTTTGGATCTATATACTCGATCGTCATTATCGTACTTATCTACAATACAGTCGTTGCATTAATGTATGCGGTACTCGTTCGATTCACAAGTTTTAGAAGTAAACAATACGTCATTTTACTTGTCGTACTAATGATCGTATCATTCTTCTTAACACGTATCGGTTTTGTTACATTAATTAACATATTCTATCCATTATATGGATATTTAGGTATAATTATCGCAATCGGCTACTTTGTACTATGGGTGAGAAAGAAAGTTCAACGCTCACCATATTACGACAATACAAATAGTGAGTAATAAAATAACACTCCTAAATTGGATGACCAGTTTAGGAGTGTTTGTTTATGTTCTATATCCTCTCACGTTCCACACGTCGTATAAAAGTCGTTTCCTCTCGACTCTTTTAAGTACTCTGGAGCGTTGTCATTATATGGTTTTGTACTTGCCTTTAGCATTTCATGTACTTTATTGTAATCCCCATTTATTGCATCTTCTATCGCTTGCTGTACCGTATGATGTCTCGGCACAAACGATGGATTTTTTCGTTTCATTAAGTCATAATCTACGACGTGATCACGATAATTTGGTGTAAATGCTAGTGTCCCTAAAGCGAGTTGTCTAAACGTATTTGTATAATCGAGTTGTCTTTCTTCGATTTCTTTTAAAAATTCAATAATCATTTTTTGGTCGTCTTCATCGTTATAGTCGATATCTTCTATACCGATTTTTTCACCCATTAACGTAAACCATTTGCGGTTATAAAATTTAGGGAATTGATCGAGTACGGATTGCGCAATTTCAACCGCTTCTTTTTCATCGTCACTAAATAATGAAATCATCGCCTCACCGAGTTTGCTTAAGTTCCAGTGCATAATTTTCGGTTGGTTTTGATAACGATATCTACCGCCCCCGTCAATTTGGCTAAATACTGCGTCTTGATGATACGTTTCTAAAAATGCACACGGTCCAAAGTCAATTGTTGAACCGTCAATCGTTACGTTATCTGTATTCATAACTCCATGCACAAATCCAACACTTTGCCAATGTGCAACGAGTTCGGCTTGTTTTCTTACGACCATTTCAAAAAACATTTTGTATTTTTTGTTATCGTCAATATCTTTTAAATACGGATAATGTCTATTAATTGCGTAATCGACGATTTCTTTTAAATACGGTTCTCCAGCTACCTTGCCAAATTGAATCGTACCAACACGTAAATGAGAATTCGCAACTCGGATTAGTAACGCGGCTGTCTTATCGACTTCTCTTTCAGCAACTTCAGTCGTTTCTAATAACGCTAAACTTCTCGTCGTCGGTATATGAATATTATATAAAAACTCTGAGTAAATGTATTCTTTAATGGCAGCGTCGATCGGCAGTAATCCGTCTCCACCACGAGAATACCTCGTCGGTCCACTTCCCTTTACAGCTATGTCAACAGGTGAATTGTCTAATAATGTTTCGCCTATTATTATTTGTCTGCCGTCTCCTAAAATAACTGGGTTACCAAACTGATGACCAAAATAACTTTGAGAAAATGGTGTCTCTTGATTATTAAATAAATCTGATGCACTTTTAAAGTCGAATTTACGACCTAACGGTACGTTAAATAGTTTCTCTTTAAAATCATAATGTAGTGGTGTATGAGTTTCATAAAATATTTCACTGTTATCTAAATATGTGTAGCTATACATATAATCTACCTCTTTGTAAAAATCGTTTCTTCGATTGTTTTATCTTCAGTGGCAATCATTAACGTTATAAATACCATTATACTTAACAGAATGAAAATATAAATATTAACGATTTCGTTTTGAATGTGATCTTGAATCATACCCATTAAGAGTGGCCCGCTCGCTGCGATAATGTAACCGACTGACTGAGAGAATCCGGACAACATCATGCTCCCGTCATATGTATTCGCCTTTAAAGAAAATAGAACCATACATGTTGAAAAAGCCGAACCTGCACCACTACCAATAAGAAGCATCGCAATTAGTAATACGATATTTTGTTGAACGAACATTAAACTAAAACCTGTAATGAAACATATAAATATAATAATGACTGGTATTCGTTTGTTTTTTACACTTTCAACAAATTGAGGGAAAATAAACGCAATCGGGACTTGAATAAACTGTGCGAACATAAAGTAGTATCCCGCAGTTTTAAATGTCAATCCTTGTGCAACTAAAATTGTCGGAACCCATGCGACGACGCTATAAAAAATCATAGATTGTAAACCGAAGCTAAGTGCGAGACCCCACGCTATTCTCGATTTTGTTATGTCCTTCACAGTGAGTGTAGGTGTATTCTCATCGACTCCTTTAGGATGATAAGTCGGTGCTTTTAATTGTTTAATCCAAAAAACAATCGCTAATAGAGCTAAAATAAGCCAAATCGATAACGATAATTTATAGTCATATCGACTCACCTCTGATAGTGGAACAGATAAACCACCTCCAATACCCGCCATACCGTTCATTACAGCACCGTATAAGCCAGTGATAAGACCAATATGAAGCGGGAATTTTAGCTTCACATAACTCGGAATCGTCACGTTTCCAACCGCTATACCGAGTCCAATAATAATTGTACCTAATATAAACCACTCGACACTCGATAAGTTTCGAATGACGAGACCACATAATATAAAAATTAAAGAATAAAATATAAACAAGTTAATAGAATATTTTCGTACGAGTCTCGGTATAAATGGTGACGCAATACCAAATATTAAGAGTGGTATCGTCGTGAGAAGTCCTGCGACTGTATTCGAAATATGTAATGAGGCTTTAATTTGATCGACTACAGGACCAACAGCTGTAATTGGTGCACGTAAAATCGATGCAACGAACATCAATGAAATAATTAGCATCCAATGCTCTTTTAAATCATATAATTTTCCACTCAATAGTATCCTCCTTAAACTAGAAAAACACAGCCAATAATTGGCTGTGTAATTATATTATAACGTAATATGAGTACCCGCTTCACCTGCTAATGCTTTAACCGCATCAGATAATGAACAAATAATCGATTCTTTTCCTTCACCTGATTTTGCAAAACCAATTGCTGCCTCTACTTTAGGAAGCATTGAACCTGAAGCGAAGTGACCTTCTTCAATATATCGTTCCATTTCTTCGACAGTGACGCGTTCTAATTTTGTTTCGTTTTCTGTACCGTAGTTAATAAGAGCGTTCGGTACATCTGTTAAAATCATTAACTTATCTGCATCACTTTGTAGTGCAAGTTTAAGTGCTGAACGGTCCTTATCGATTACAGCGTCCACTCCGTGAATGACACCGTCTTCGTCACGCCAAACCGGAATACCCCCACCGCCTGAAGAAATAACGATCGATTGTTCAGAAAGTGTTTTAATTTCTTCGACACCGTGAATAAGTTTTGGTTCTGGAGATGGCACGACGCGTCGATATCCACGTCCTGCGTCTTCTTTCATGTCGTATCCGAGTTCTTCTTCCATACGTTTTGCTTCTTCTTCAGTGAAGAATACGCCGATTGGTTTAGTCGGATTTTGAAACGCTTCGTCGTCTTTGTCAACTTCAGTCATCGTGAGTAATGATACGACGTTTTTGTCGATATTTGCTTCTTTCAGCTTGTTTTTTAGTGCTTGCTCAAGCATGAATCCAATCATGCCTTGTGATTCCGCACTACTTACAAATACTGGCATCGGTTTAATGTCAGCTTTAGCCGCTTCATTTTGAGCAATAATAAGACCAACTTGAGGTCCGTTACCATGAGTAACGATAATTTCGTGTCCTGCTTTGATGAGGTCAACCATACTCGTCGCTGCGCTATACACGTTTTCGTACTGGTTCTCGTAAGTTGGCTCTTGTTTTGGTTGTAAAATTGCGTTACCACCTAATGCTAAAACTACTTTTTGACTCATTCATACCACTCCTGATTAAATATTTAATTGATGCCATATGGTCACTCACATTTGACGTAAGATTTAATTTATACAGCATTTTTATTTTATCAAAACTTTCTTTATGAATAAATAAGTAATTTTAGTGATTTCATATCTTTTTAATACGCTAATTTATACAACGCTTTTGCTAAAACTTCAATCCCTTTAACTAAATCTTCAATATCTGTGTCTTCTTCGACGTTATGAGATAATCCACCGATAGATGGTACGAACAACATACCTGATGGTACAAACTGTGAAAATATTTGTGTGTCATGACCTGCGCCTGAAACCATAAACTTATAGTTCCCTGATGTTACTTCTTTTGCAGAATCTTCGATTGTTTTTATAATTTCTTCATTCATCAATGTCGGTTGTTCATCTAAATGAAGTGTAATCGTCGCTTCTAATCCATTTTTTGTAGCAACTTCTTGAATCGTATCTTCGACAATTTTACTAAAGTGATTTAATTCCTTTTCGTCTATATGACGCGTGTCTACACTAAATTCAATTTCACTTGGGACAACGTTCGTGACATTTGGAACGAGGTTTACTTTACCAAACGTAATGACAAGTGGATCTCCAATCTCTTTAGCTTTCTGATTTAGTCTTTGTACGATTTCGCTAAATGAAACAACTACATCTTTTATATAACCCATCGGTGTTGTTCCAGCATGGTTTGCTTCACCTTTTAAGTTTATGTAATATCGTTTAAAACCAACAATACCTGTAACGACACCGATTTGTTTTTGTTCTTTTTCTAGCACTTGACCTTGCTCAATATGAATTTCTATCCACGCTTTAATGTCGTTTCGTACTGAGTCGTCTGTTCTAAAGTCAAAACCTGATTGCCTCATCGCATCGACAAAATTAACGCCTTCAGAGTCTGTAAGTCCTTTTACAATTTCGTTATCTTGAATGTTAAAGAAGTTTTTACTGCCCCAAAATGCAATTGGGAACCGGCTACCTTCTTCTTCAGCGAGTGCAAGTACTTCAATATTTTTCTTAGGTTGACCATATTTTTCTTTTAAGTAAAGAATCGCTGTAAGTCCGGCGAGAATTCCGTATTGCCCGTCGAGATGACCACCTTCAACGACAGTGTCGATATGAGATCCCGTTAAAATCGTCTCATCGCTATTTACTCCAACGAGTTTACCTGAAACGTTACCGATTGAATCTTGAACGACTTCTAATCCGTTATTATCGAACTCTTCAATGAGGGCATTAACGGCAGCCTTCCACTCATCTGTATATAATAATCGTGTAATCCCATGTGGTTCTAAACCACCAAAACGAGAAAATTTTTCATCTAACTTTATAAACGTTGAACGAATATCCATATATCATGCCCCTAATTCAATCATTTAGTTCATTAAGTTTTGAGGGTTTCCTTCTAAAAACTTAATCGTATTTTCAAATGCGATTTTTGCTCTTAACTCCATCGCTTCATCTGTTAAGAATCCGACGTGTGGTGTTAATACTGTGTTTTTTGCATTTAATAATTTGTAGTCCCCTGGAATTGGAGGTTCCATATCATATACGTCGATTCCTGCTCCAGCGATTACATCGTTATTTAACGCATCTGCTAAAGCATCGTTATCAACGACTGGTCCACGTGCACAGTTAATTAAAATGGCACTATCTTTCATTTTCTCAAACTCTTCTTTACCGAGTAAATGATGAGTATCTTTCGTTGCTGGTACGTGTAAAGTAATGATATCTGACTGTTTTAACATGTCATCTAAATCCATATACTCCATACCGAGTTCTAGCGCTTCAGGTTTTTCACTAGATCCGTTATAAGCGATTAAGTTCGCGCCAAACGCTTTAAATAGCTTAGCAGTTTCTAAACCGATTTTACCTGTTCCGATAAAACCAACTGTTTTTCCTTTAATTTCTCGACCTTGGAATGCACCAGGGAAGTTTTCAGCTTTTCTCGTATCACTGTCTCCTTCAGTGATTTTTCTAAATACGTCTAACGTTAAACCGACTGCGAGTTCAGCAACAGCTGTATTAGCATAACCTGCAGCGTTACTTAAGAGAACTTTTTCTGTCGTATTTGCGTCTTCTAGTTCTACGTGATCGACACCTGTAAATGCGACGTTGATGTACTTTAAGTTATCATTTTGTTCGATTGCTTCTTTTGGATATGGATTGTTCGCAATCATAATAACGTCAGCGTCTTTACTACGCTCGATTAATTCATCTTTATCCGTCGTTTTCTCGTTGTAATACACAAATTCGTGACCTTTTTCTTTAATCGGTGCTGCGAGTTTTTCCACCATTTCGTCCGGTATGTTTAGAGGTTCTAATAATTTAACTAACATAGTACCATTCTCCCTTCACAATTCGATATACCCTTAAGCGTTTCTATATAATCCCTTTCTCACTCCAGTGAGTAAGAACTTTTTCTAACGCGTATTTAACGTGCTCGTATACTAAGCCACCTTGCATAAATGCGATATATGGTTCCCTCACTGGCCCATCTGCAGATAATTCTAAAGATGCACCTTGTATAAATGTTCCTGCTGCCATAATGACTGGATGTTGATAGCCTGGTATTAAATCTGGAATCGGTAAAAATTTAGAGTTTACAGGACTCGCGCTTTGTACCATTTGTATAAATGAAATCATTTCTTCTTCAGTGTTAAACTGAATGCTTTGTATTAAGTCAGTACGTGTTTCATCGAATAGTGGATCTGTACGATACCCTAATTTCGTTAACACGTGACTCGTAAGTAGCGCCCCATTTAAACTTTCGATTACAGCGTGTGGCGCCATAAATAATCCTTGGTACATATCGAGTAATACTTCTAGTGACGCACCCATTTCTTTACCGATACCTGGGACTGTTAACCTGTAACTAACACGTTCAATTAAATCTTTACGACCAACGACGTATCCACCCATTTTAGCAAGTCCACCACCTGGGTTTTTTATTAAACTTCCAGCAGCGATATCCGCACCGACTTCTATCGGTTCTCTACGTTCTACAAATTCACCATAACAGTTATCGACAAAAACGATAATGTCCGGATGACGTTCTTTAATCGTTTTTATAACCGCTTCAATTTGTTCGATCGTTAACGATTTTCTCGTCGAGTATCCACGTGAACGCTGAATACCGATTACTTTCGTATTGTCTTTAATGTTGTTTAAAATCGCATCGACGTCGAACATTTTATCGTCAATTAAATCGACGTAATTAAAATCAATACCGAGTGCTTTCATACTTCCGACGTCTTCCACACTATCTCCGATTACTTTTTCTAACGTGTCATATGGCCAACCCGTAATGTATAATAACTCATCTCCACGTTCTAATAACGATAAAAGACTGAGAGAGATCGCATGTGTTCCTGAAATAATTTGAGCGCGTACTAGCGCATCTTCTGCTTTAAAAATATCTCTATAAATGTCTTCTAATTTATCGCGACCCGTGTCGTCATATCCGTACCCGGTAGTTCCAGTAAAATCACTTTCCATTACTGAGTGATCGTTAAATGATTGCATCACTTTTTTAAAGTTGTCGTATGCAATTTGTTTATTCTGTTTTACAAGTGGTTCTATTTCTAATTCTGATTGTTTAATAATCTCTAATGCGTGTGTCATTGTTTCTCCTTTAAAATCTCTTGAACGATACTCATATCTTTTGTGTATCCTTCAATTTTGTAAACTTCTAAAGACTCGTCAAACGCTTCTTTCGTCACGTACGTTCTTTGTTTTAAATCATACAATTCGTTGATTTTACTCGGTTCAATATTTCTATTATACGCTTCATAATGCTTTTTGATTCCGTCTTCTAAACAGTTTAACAGCGTACGTTTTTGCATAAATTTATTGACGATAAAATACATTTCCTCTGTCACATAATTTAAATTCGGATTTAAGTCACTTTTATTGAATAGTACAATGACCGGAATGTGTGACATATCGAGCTCTTTTAATAGAGCGATCACCGTATTAAAATGGGCGTCGATATATTTTGAGTTGTTATCGATGACGTGAATTAAAAAGTCACTGTCACGTGCTTCTTCTAGCGTAGATTTAAAACTTTCAACGAGCGTCGTCGGTAATTTTTGAATAAACCCAACCGTATCTGTCAAAATCGCATTAAAACCATTTTGAAATTCTAACTTTCTCGTCTTCGGATCGAGTGTTGCGAATAATTGGTTAATTTCTTTCGTGCCCGCTTCAGTAAGTGCATTAAACATCGCTGACTTCCCGGCGTTCGTATATCCTATCAAACTAAATTTAGTGACGTTACTACGATTTCTTTGATCGCGGTAATTTTGTCTCGTATTTTCAATCGTCTTGAGTTCTTTTTTAATCTCTTTAATACGTCTATTAATATGTCGTCGGTCGGTTTCTAATTTCGTTTCACCAGGACCTCTCGTCCCGATTCCCCCACCAAGACGAGATAAGTTAATACCTTGTCCGCGAAGTCTCGGGAGTAAATACTCAAGCTGAGCGAGCTCGACTTGTAGCTGACCCGCTTTCGTATTTGCACGTAAACTAAATATGTCTAAAATGACTTGCGTTCGATCGAGAACTGACGTATCGAGTATACTTTCAATATTTCTATTTTGTGATGCTTTAATTTCATCGTTTACGATGACGTAATCGAGCGTGTCATACATCGCTTTAACTTCTTCTAAAAAGCCACTTCCGACATAGTAACGCGTGTCGACTTCTTGGCGATTTTGAATGTGCGTATTTAATATGTCAATGCCGATAGATTCAGCTAAAACCTTTAATTCAGATACTTCACTTTCGATGTCTTCAGTATCTTTTGTGTTTACGGCGATAATGATGCCTGAAAATTGTTGTTCCAACTTGTGTCACCTCCAGATTTAAAAATAATTATCTGTTTTGTGTTTAACGTCAGCGTTTTAAGTGAATATAAGTAAGGCGAATAGATAAGGGTGATAATTAAATGGTACGTGAGTTTTACGATTTAAAAACAAGAGATATCCATAAAAACTTAATAAAAATGTCCGATTATAAAGATCATGTTGTACTAATTGTTGCGATGGCGAGTAATATCGACCGTTTTAATGATTTAACGATGCTAGAGAAACTCTACAGCAACTTAAAAGATCAAAGATTAGAAGTTCTTCTATTTCCTACAGATCAACTCGATGAAAAAGAAACACTTCGCTCTACTGAACTCGACCATGCGTTACATCAAGCATTGGCCATCGATTTACCGTTAATGGAAAAAGTAGATGTAAAAGGTGATACGAAACATCCGATTTTTAGTTACTTAACTGAAGGTAAATTTAAAATGTTTAAAAACGATGTGAAACGAAACTTTACGATGTTCGTCGTTTCTAGAACAGGTGAAATCGTTAAGCGACTCAATCACGATGTGAATTACGAAAGTCTATATAATATAATCGAACCATACTTAGAAGAAAGTGTATAGTAAAAGTCTCATTGATTTATGATCAATGAGACTTTTTTATGAATGTCTCTATTCTCTCAAATATCTCCGCTTCATCAGTACCGACTTTATACCATTCCACACTCAATTTATTTCTTAAATATGTCAATTGACGCTTCGCGTATCGTCGTGAATCTTGTTGAATATCTTCGATTACCTTATCTAGCGATTTTTTTCCGTTAAAATAATCGATGAATTCATGATAACCAATTGCTCCAAGTGCTGTTTTAGATAAGTCATACGTTTCAAAGAGGTTACTTACTTCTTCTTCAAGTCCTTCACTCATCATCGTTAAGACTCGCTCATTGATACGTTCGTATAAGACATCTCTATCGTCATATAATCCGATAATTAACGCGTCGTATTTTTCTTCAGTATCATGTGACGGTTTCGCACCTAAATCATGTTTTACGAGTACACGTATCATACGTTTACGATTGTTAATATGAACGTCTTCATTTAATGCTTTTACTTTCTCAAACAATGCATCATTAGAAAACGTTTCGTAATACTGTACACGTGCTTCTTTCTCTTTATGATCTTCATCGTCAAATTGAAAATCGTTAATAAGCGCATGGATGTAAAACGCAGTACCACCAACGATAAATGGAATATTATCGTTTTTATATTCACGTTCCATTAACTCTCTGACTCTCGTTTGAAATTCTTTTACAGAAAATTCTTCTTCTGGTGATAAAATATCGATCATTTCATGGCGAACACCGTCCATCTCTTCACAAGAGATTTTACCAGTTCCGATATCCATCCCTTTGTACACTTGCATCGAGTCGCCACTAATGACGTTTAAATTAAATCGTTTTGCGATTTTAATCGACATATCTGTTTTACCAACAGCAGTCGGCCCGACGAGACAGATTATTTTTTGGTTATTCTCCATCGATTACCGTGTCCATCCACTCTAAAATCATACGGTAGACGTCATTTTTAATATCTTCGTTTAAAATTTCATGACGATATCCTTCGTATAATACGGATTTTGTGTGTAATCCGTGCGCTTTTAAAGTCGCATCTAGCACTTCAACGTCTCTACCGTTATGACTAAATGGATCATCTTTACCGCTAATTAACAAAAAGTTTGTGTCTTTACTATAGTTTCCAATAACTGCTTCACTATTTACTGCAAAAATCGCATTGTTCACAGCTTTAAACGTATTAATCGATACCGGATGACCAGATAATGGATCTTTGTTGTAGTTCACGACGTTTTCATAGTTTTTGCTAATCCATCTATTTCTCGCTGTTCCATCCACTTGACGATCAAATCCAGAAAATGCGAGACGATTAATAAATAAGCTCTTAGCGTCTGGTAATACTTTAGCGACACCGTTAACGAATGCTGTTTCAATCATCTCCATCGGCGACGTACGATTACCTGTTCCTACAATGATTGCACCTGTTGGTTGAATTGTTGAGAGTAATAATCTTAAAACGATACTCCCCATCGAATGCCCGATGACAAATTTCGGTAAATCTTCTGGAAGTGAGTCGTAGACGTCTTTTGCATCTCGAACGAGCGTCTCAAAACTTCCTATTTCTCCGCGATTTCCTTTATCTCTTGAACCGTGTCCGTTATGATCATATACAACGCAGTATATGTCATGCTCTTTAAAGAAGTTTAAAAGATAATCATAACGTCCACTATGCTCTGAAATTCCGTGAAGGAGTAACATCGCGGCTTTTGGATTTTCTGGTTCATATACTTTTACGTCAATCGCTTCATTTCGCGTATAGACGAGTTGTTGTTTCATTTAATAAACACCTCTTACTTCATAATACGATTAAACATTTTTTCAATTTCATACGTTGTCCACTTAATAATGACAGGTCTACCGTGTGGGCATGTATATGGTGACTTACACTGAGATAAATCTTTTAATAATGCACGCATTTGTGTTAAATCTAAATAATGATTCGCTTTAATCGATTGTTTACAGCTCATCATAATCGACATCTCTTCACGATATTTATTGACTGAAAACTCATCAGTATTCGAGATAAAATCAATGACCGACTCGATATCTCCTTCTGGATCGTCTTTTAATATCCACGACGGATATTCTGTCACTGTATATTGCTTAATACCCGTTTTTTCAATATTAAAGCCGAGCGCTTTTAAATCTTTTAGTTTTTCATCGATTCGAATGACGTCGTCATATGAAAACTCGAAGTGATATGGTAACAGTAAAGGTACACGCTCATCGCTATTTTGAATGTTTTCATAGAAATACTCATACTTAATACGCTCTTGTGCGGCATGTTGGTCCATTAAGTACATACCTTCATCGTTTTGCATGACGATATACGTGCCGTGAATTTGACCGACGATTTCTAAATACGGTAATTTTGAATCGTTATAATCATCATACGACTCTCGAGAATGACTCATATGCTCTTCAATTGGCGTATTCACATAAGATAATTCATCTCTTTTTTCCGTATGAATATCAAAATTATTTTTAGTATTGTTTTCATTATTTGAAAATGTGTTTTCCCTTTTATAATCTTTAAACGAACTGTCAAACACTCGGTGAGATGAAAAATCAAACACGTTTTGTGTCATCACTGGCTTTTCAGTTTTCTCACGCGCTTCGATTTCTGGAATGAGACGTTCAGAACGTAATTCCTCACGAATCGTCTGTTCGATTAATTGTTGTAACTCTTTTAACTTAGACAGTCGGACTTCAGTTTTCGCTGGATGGACGTTGACGTCAACGAGTTTTGGATCCATGTCGATATTTAATATAACGACTGGATATTTATCTTTTGGTAATAGTGTATGATACGCTTCGACTACACTTTGTACGAGTCTAAAATCTTTAATAATACGCGAGTTGATCGCAAGGTTAATATAGTTTTTGTTACTTCTCGTAATTTCTGGTCGAACGATAAATCCGGATAATTTATAATCCGGAGTTTTCGCTTTCACTTTTACACTATGTCTCGCGACGTTTAGTCCGTACACATCAGAAATGACTTCTTGTAAATTTCCATTTCCTTTTGTATGAAAACGAACTTTACCGTCAAATGCTAATTTAAACTGAATATGCGGATGGTTAAAACTAAAACGCTGCATAATATCGATAATACGACCCGCTTCAGTTTGTAAGCTCTTAATATATTTATAGCGTGCCGGTGTATTAAAAAATAAGTCTTCAATCGTAACGACTGTCCCGATACGTGATTTACCATCTGTGTAATTTACTTCGCGACCACCGCTATACTCGAGTTTAAACGGTTGTCTATCTTTACGATAACTTTCAACCGTCGCTTTAGATACCGCTCCAATACTCGCGAGAGCTTCTCCTCGAAACCCCATCGAACGAATTTCAAATAGATCGTAGTCTTCTGCGATTTTACTTGTTGCATGACGCTCAAATATTAAACGACTATCTCTGTCGTCAATACCTTCGCCGTTATCGACGACACGTATCATTTTTAGTCCGCTCTCTTCAATAAACACTTCAATCGAAGTCGATTTCGCATCTATAGAGTTTTCAACGAGCTCTTTAACGATCGAACTTGGACGTTCGACTACTTCACCAGCCGCAATCTTATTTTGGATAACTGGATCTAGTACGTGGACTCTCTCCATATAATCCCCTCTTTACTTTAGTTCGTCTTGAAGTTCACTCAGTAATGTCAACGCTTCTATCGGTGACATATGATTTACGTTTAATGCTTTGATTTTTTCTTCTACAACACTAAACGTTTCTGTGTCTTCTTCTAACGATAATTCAAGTTGTGTGACGTCTTCTTTCTTATCGTAGTTCGCTTCTTCTAAACGTTTTAAAACTTTTCTCGCTTCAATCGTCACTTCTCTTGGAAGGTCTGCGAGTTCTGCTACTTGTATACCGTAACTCTTTTCAACTGCACCTTTTTCCACCTTATGTTGGAACTCAAGTTTACCGTTCTTTTCTGACGCTTTAACGTGCACGTTCATTAAGTGATGCAGTGACGCGTCTAAATTCGTCAGTTCATGGTAGTGCGTTGAAAATAGTGTTTTCGCGCCGATATGATTATGAATATACTTTAACATCGCTTCAGCGAGTGCCATGCCGTCGTACGTACTCGTACCTCTTCCAAGTTCATCAAATATAATTAAACTATTTTTTGTCGCGTGTTTTAACGCATCATTCGCTTCCATCATTTCTATCATAAATGTTGATTTACCACTCGATAGATCGTCACTCGCACCAATTCTCGTAAATATTGCGTCAAATACAGGTATCTTACATGACGATGCTGGTACGTTCATACCGATTTGCGCCATAATTGTAATCATCGCAACTTGACGCATATACGTACTTTTACCACTCATATTCGGTCCGGTAATTAAATAAATAAACGTATCGTTATCCATAACGACGTCATTTGGTACGTACGTTCTTTCTCCGAGCACCTTTTCAACGATTGGGTGTCTTCCATCGATAATTTCTAATTCCCCATCCGTAAACGTTGGTCGAACGAGTTGGTGCGTATTAGAAACGTCTGCAAAACTAATTAAGCAGTCAAGTATAGACAGTTGTTCACTCGTACGCTGTAGTCTTGCCGTGTGTAATTTGACGCTGTCACGTAACTCGACGAACATTTCATACTCTAAGATGACACTTTCATCTTCTGCTTTTAGTATTTTATCTTCCATTTCTTTTAACTCTGGTGTAATATAGCGCTCTGAATTCGTTAACGTTTGTCTACGGTCATAACCAAAGTTTTCAGCGTTAAATGTCGCTGCTTGTCCTTTTGAGATTTCTAAAAAGTATCCGAACACTTTGTTAAAACCGATTTTCATATTTTTAATGTTCGTTCTTTTCTTTTCAGTTTCTAAATAATTTTCTAACCACTCTCTTGAGTTATGTTGTAAATCTCTTAACTCGTCGAGCTTTTCACTAACACCTGATTCAAAAATATTACCTTCACGAATCGTCTTTGGTGCGTCAGATTTTAATACTTTTAGCATTGAGTAGACGTCACTTAACACGTCAAAGTCTTTAAATAACACATTATCAATTAAACCAATCGATGAAAGTAATCGGTACACGTCAGGTAAGCCTTCTAAAGAATCTCTAAGTTCTACAAATCCTTTTACGTCGATATTTCCAAAACTCATTCGACCTGTCAGTCTTTCGATATCATAGACGTTATTTAACGCAGCTTTTATATCTTCACGCTCGATAAAATTGTCGAGTAACACTTGAACGACGTCTTGACGGTTTTTAATCTCATTAACGTCGATGAGTGGCGATTCTATTAAACGCTTCAGTTTACGTCGCCCCATCGGTGTTTCTGTTTGATTTAAGTACCAATATAACGACCCTTTTTGCTTTTTAGTTTGAAGATTTTCAACGAGCTCTAAGTTACTAATCGTCGACTGAGATAACTTTAAATGTAAGTCGACATTGATCTCTACAATATCTTTTAAATGTGTTAGTTTTTGTTTGTTTTGAGTTTCTATATAAGATAGTAACTGTGTATGAGCATTCTCTTCACTATGTTCTACGACAGTGATTAACGGTGGATCTGTAAACATGTTTTTAAGTACAGTTTCTCCGTCATTTGTCGTCACGATTTCTCTCGCATTTATACGTGATAATTGAGTGTATAACGTATCTATGTCTTTCGTTTTAAATTGATACATATCGCCTGTCGAAATATCTCCGTAAACGACTTCGTACGTATCTTTATTTACATATAGTGATAAAATATAGTTACTTTTATCTTGTTCGATACCAAAATCATCGATTAACGTTCCCGGTGTAATGACGCGAACGACTTCACGTTGCACCATACCTTTTACGAGCTTTGGATCTTCCATCTGTTCACAAATCGCGACTTTATGACCTAAGTTAATGAGTTTTTCAATGTAGCGCGTCGCAGAATGATGCGGTACCCCTGCCATCGGTACTTTACTCGTTTTATCTCTCGCAGTTAACGTAATTTCTAACAGCTTAGCCGCTTCAACTGCATCGTCATAAAACAACTCATAAAAATCACCAAGTCTAAAAAATAAAAAGGCATCTTGATAGTTTTCTTTAATCGATAAATATTGTTTCATCATCGGAGTAACGTTCGACATATACACTCATCCTAACCATTAATATGACTTAAATTATACCATGAAAAAAAGAGTGGCTCTAGCCACTCCCTTACTCAACGTCTTTACTTATATTATTCACTATATTATTTTCGCCTATTAATTAGTTTGATAATTAAATAAACAACAAGACATAATATCCCTATATTTATTAAAAGTGAAAACGGAGCTACAGCAGCAACTATCATAATACCCCTCCTATTGTATTGTTTTATACATTAGTTCTCTAATACTTTTTAACCTTTCTATTAAAAAGTATATTAGCATATTATGAAAGCGTTTAAAAGTATTTTTTTACAATAAAAAAAGAGTGGCTCTAGCCACTCCCTTACTCAACGTCTTTACTTGCTTTGTTGTTCATCGCAGCGCCAGTTTCACCTTCTAAGTGATCTCCACCTGTACGCTCGATGATTTCATATGTCACTGAACTACTAATCGCGTGTGACACCATTTGTAAAATGTCGTTTACATTTTCTTGCGCATCGATAAATTGCTGAACGATTGGCATATCGTCAAGTTCTTTTTCGAGTGCGTCAATTTTTTCTTGTGCAAGTTCATATGCACGTGTTTTCCCGTAACTTTGGAAGTTTACTGCTTGTTGTTGCAGTGAACGTAAACTTGCCATCTTTTCACGGATTTCTTTATTTTCGTGAATTTTCGCCTCTGCCTTTTCAAAGAATTTTACTTCTTCAGTTTCCGAAATCATTTTACCGACTTCTTTTGCAGCTGCTACAATTTCATCTTTAGTTGCCATTATAACTCACCTTTTATTTTTAGTATGTCACTATTATAAAGTATATCATTGAATATTACTATCCGTTCACCATTTTATAATATACACCTTTTTGGTCGAGGAGTTCTTTATGACTTCCGGATTCAATAATTTCACCATGTTCTAATACGATTAAACGGTCGACTGCGCGCACTGTATTTAATCGGTGTGCGATGATTATAGACGTACGACCTTTCATTAAGCTTTCTAATGCTTCTTGAATTTTTAACTCTGTAATCGTGTCGATACTTGAAGTCGCTTCGTCGAGTAATAATATGTTCGGGTTACGTATAAACGCACGTGCGATTGATATAAGTTGACGCTCTCCGACAGATAATGCATGATTTTCTCCGTCGATCACTGTGTCATATCCATATTCAAGTTCCATAATAAAATCATGAGCGTTCGCATTTTTACATGCTTCGATAATTTCTTCATCAGTCGCGTCTAGCTTACCGAATCGAACGTTTTCTTTAATCGATGCGTTAAATATAAACGGATCTTGTATAACGAACGCACTGTTTTCTTTTAAGACGTGTCGCTTATAGTTTTCGATGTTTTCTCCGTCGATTAAAATCTCACCTTTGTCAACTTCGTAAAATCGATTCAATAATTGTACGATCGTCGTTTTACCAGCACCTGTTGAACCGATTAACGCAATCGATTCACCTGGCTTGATGTCAAACGATACATCGTTAATTGTCGGACGCTTTTGATCTTTGTCGTAACTAAATACGACGTTTTTAAACTCGATATGACCGTTTAAATCTCTATCTGTAATCGTACCGTCATCTTTTTCTGTTTCAGTATCGATAATATGGAATACACGTTCTGCCCCTGCGATTGCAGAAAGTACTTGGTTAAACTGGTTCGCTAGATCTGCGAGTGGACGTGTAAATTGTCTCGCATATTCAGCGAATACGACGATAATACCAACTGTTACAGTATCTGTCGTTAGTGCGAGTATCCCACCGATACCTGCAACGATTGTAAAACTTAAGTTGTTTAACATGTTCATAATTTTAGGAATCATACCACTGTAAAGGTTCGCCCAAAATGTGACGTCACGTAAGTTTCTCGTTCTCTTTTCAAATTGATCGATAACATAATCTTCTTGAGAGAATGCTTTAACGATTTCTTGACCAGAAATTACTTCTTCGATATAAGCGTTTAACTCCCCAGTACTTCTTTGACGTATTCTATATAACGGACGCGTACGGTTTGTTATATACTTTACCAGAACAAATAATAACGGAATGATTGTAAGCGTAAGTATTGTAAGTAACGGGCTTAAGTACAGCATAACTGAAATTGTACCGATAAGTGTAATTACAGACGTCGTAAACTGTATGAACGAGGAGTTTAACGTTTGAGAAATCGTCTCGATGTCGTTTGTCATACGACTCATTAACTCCCCTTGTTGACGTTTATTGTAAAAGTCGATCGGTAAATACTGCATATGATTAAATAATCGATATCTCATATTAAATACTGTACGTTGACTCGCACCAACCATAATAAACGACTGTGCTAACGTCGAAATACTATGAAGGACATATACACCGAGTAATACGAGTAATAGAGTCACAAACCCATCAAACTCTTTTGGTACGAGATAATTATCGATCGCTCGACCAACTAAAAACGGACCGATGATACCGAGTAAACTCGTAATGACAACGATAATTATAACGAGTAATACTTTGTAACGTTCATCTCTCATAAACTTCCAGAGTCGCTTTAACGTACCAGACATATTCGATGCACGTTGCTGATTATGGTTTCCTTTATTACCAATATCTTCTTTTTTTAATATTGGTTTTAAACCGAAAGGTTCTCTTATAAATTTAATCATCAAACGACCCTCCCGTCTTTTGGCTTTCTACAATCGATTGATATAACTCTGATTCTTTCAGGAGTGAATCGTGTGTACCAATTGCTGATACTTTTCCTTTTTCAAGAAGAAGTATTTTATCCGCAGTTTGTGCCGTTGAAATTTTTTGCGTAATAATAATTCTCGTGACGTTTAAATCACTCATCTTTTCCCATAAACTACTTTCAGTCGTTCTATCTAACGCACTCGTTGAATCATCTAATATAAGGATAGATGGACGCTTTAAAAGTGCACGTGCAATAGATAGACGTTGTTTTTGTCCACCAGATAACTGCACGCCGCGTTGACCGACTTGTGTGCTATATTGATGATCAAAACGAATAATGTTGTCGTGAACTTGTGCTTTTTTCGTCGCATCATAGACGTCAGCTTCTGTCGCAAATTCGTCTCCCCACAACATGTTTTCAAAAATTGTACCGGTAAATAACACTGCTGACTGCGGAACGTATCCAATGAGTTCTCGTAATTCATTGACGTTCCAATCTTTCACATTTTTACCGTCGACATACACTTCTCCGTGCTGTGGATCATATAGTCTTGGTATAAGATTCACGAGTGAACTTTTACCAGAACCAGTCGCCCCCATAATGACGAGTGTTTCATTTTTATCAACTTTAAACGAGATGTCTTCTAATATATTTGAAACGCTGTTCACATATTTGAATGTTACATTTTTAAACTCTACAGATGCACCTTCATTGTTATCGATTTTCTTAGCAGTTTCTGCTTCAGTAATATCTGCATGTAACACTTCACTAATACGGTCTGCTGAAGCTTTCGCACGCGTCGCAGAAATAATTAAGAAACTAAACATAGAAAATCCGCCTTGCATTCTTAACGCGTAGTTAATAACAGCGACAACTTCACCGACTTGTACTGAACTCGTCTGTAATAAGTCAGACGATACGTAAAGCACGAGCAGTAAACTTCCGTTCATAATGAGTAAAAGAACCGGTAAGATCGACTCCATTAATCGAAGTCCAAAAATCATATCATCGCGTAGTTTACCTGCAATACCACTAAAGCGATTCGATTCATATTCTGCACGGTTATTTACTTTAATTAAAAGCATCCCGCTTAAATTCTCTTGGAAGAAGCGGTTAATCTTATCGAGACGTCTTTGAATACGACTGAAAATAGTCGCTCCCATTTTCGCAACGATATATAAAAAGACGAGTAAAATCGGTGTCAATAGTGTTAAGTAAAAGCCGAGTTTTACGTTCACGACAAATGACATCACTAACGACCCGATAACGAGAAGCGGTGCACGTAGTAATATACGCATTCCCATAAATAGTAACATCTCAGAAATTAAAACATCTTGAGTGAGTCTCGTAATTAGCGTCGAACCGTTAAATTTTGATAACGTCTCTAACGAAAAACGTTGGACACGTCTAAAAATCGCATTTCGTAAGTCATTACCAAATGCATTCGTTGCAAAGCTCGATAAATATGTGTTAAAAATACCGGCAATAGTTGAAATGATCGATGCAAATAACATCAGACCTAAATAAAACCAAACGGTATTTAAATTATTTTCTGCAATCCCGTCATCGATTACCCCCTGGATAAATAACGGCTGAATTAACTCCACCGCAAGCTCTACAAACATAAGTAAAAGCCCGAGGATGATCAGCCATTTATACTTTAGCGCATAACTAAAGACTGTTCGCATAGTGACACCTCTTATTTCGGTTTTCGAATTACTTTAAACCTATTTTAGCACAATTACACTGAACTTACTGATGAAGTAGATTAAATTTTCAAAATCATTCTTTCGTCCGAATCAAAAACGATGATTATAGAATTTTTAACGTGATTCCTATATATTAAAAGTAACTTTTTAAACGAAAATCTAAGGAGTTAATGAGATATGGATGTTCAGTCAGAAAAGTTTCAAGTAGAACAGCTGAAACGTAATATAGATAATTTTCTAACGCATATTAGTGATGACACAATGAAAACCGCGCTACAAAACATACAGAAAAGACGTGCGGAGAGTGATATTAAAGTTGTCCCGGTAGACGTTTTAATTGATGATAATCGTAGACTCATCACAAGTTTACGTGAAAATAACATTTTCAACATCGGAGATTTAAGACGATTTGATTCGAAGTCTTTACAAATCGTACTCAAAGGAGCCGAACCTGAAGAAGTCGAACGATTAGTAAAAGATAAAGACGAAATGATCCGCAACATTACGAATCATACGTTCCCCAAAATTGATATTGATAATTTAACTCAAGATGCGCGTACATTATTAAATTATTGGTACTTTAATACGACATACAAAAATGAAGTGGAACAGTTAAAAAATGAAACTGTTACAAATGACGCGGAAAATCTATTAAAAACGATGAAGAAAAAACGTGGTATTTTTATGTCGTGGTTTCAATCTTTAGCTGAAAAAGAAAAAATTAACGCGGCGTTTCATCAATTTGAAAAAGTACAACCAGAGCTCAGTCAACTACATAAAGATGTCGATACGCTCTATAGTGATCTAAATAATGAGTTAAAAATAAAAGAAGCATTTATGAATGACAGTGCGTCATTTTATGCATTTATAGAATCTAGAACAGGCGTCGCGTCGAGTCAACACGCAGGTGATTTACCTTCAGTATTAGTTGAAAAAATAACAAACATGGACCTCGACGTATCACTACTTACAGGTGGAACATTACGTCCGTATCAAGCATTCGGAACGAAGTATGCGTTGTATAACAAACGCACGCTAATCGGTGACGAAATGGGGCTCGGTAAAACGATTCAAGCACTCGGAGTGATTACGCATTTATTTAAGGAAAATAAAACGCGCGCATTTGTCATTTGTCCAAAAAGCGTGATGGCGAACTGGGCACATGAAATTGAAAAATGGACGAGCATCCCTGTAAAAATATTTCACGGTGCTAAGCGTGACGAAGCGTTTAACGAATGGCTTGAAACACCGAGTATTTTAATTACAAATCCAGAGCATACGAAAAACATAGATTTCGACGCATTAGATTTTATCGACTGCTTAATTATCGATGAAGCGCATTTAATTAAAAATCCAAATACACAGCGTACAAAAAATGCTATGGCGCTTGCTGAAAAAAGTGAATACGTCATGATGATGACAGGTACACCGATTGAAAACAATTTAAACGAGATGAAGCACTTAATCGGCATACTACAACCTCAAATCATTAAAGAAATCGATAATAATCCACGTATGAATGAACCAGAAACATTTAAGACAATCGTATCACCTGCCTATTTAAGACGTAAACGTATCGATGTGTTAAAAGAACTCCCAGATATAGAATTCATCGAGATGTTTTCTGAAATGAGTCAAAAAGAACGTCAGTACTATAACGACGCTGTTCGAGAAGGCTTACCTGGTCTTATGAAGATGAGACGAGCTGCATTTACTGGTAATAACATCAACGATTCTGAAAAACTCGCGAACTTAATAGAAATTTGTACAGAGGCAAAAGAAAACGGTCATAAGATCTTAATCTTCAGCTTCTTTAAAGATAATTTAGAGCTCATCCATCAAACACTCGGTGCGCAAAGTGCGGGGATAATTTCTGGAGACGTTTCAATGAACGAACGTCAACAAATGATCGATACGTTTACACATCGAGAAGCTGGTGCAACGTTAATCGGCCAAATTGACGCAGCAGGCGTTGGTTTAAACATACAAGCTGCAAACATTGTAATTTTATGTGAGCCACAATGGAAACCATCTACAGAGCTTCAAGCAATTGGTCGAGCGTATCGTATGGGACAAACAAAAAACGTCATCGTGTATAGATTGTTATCGGAAAACAGTATCGACGAAGCAATCACACAAGTTAGAGATGAAAAACTAAAATCATTTAACCTATACGCAAACGACTCAAGCGTTGCTGATATCTTTAAAGCTCAAGAAATAGAAATTAATGAAAAAGATATTCAAAAAGAAGCGTTTGAAATCGAAAGAAAACGATTAGAGGAGAGTCAGGGTGCATAGATGGAGTTAGAGTTTGGGTTTAATTTTACGCAAAATCGATTTGCGTAAACGAGCACTCAGTTTCGTTGACAATTAGAGCTTTTGCGTCAAATTAATGAGCAACCCTTTTACACAAAAGCGATTTATGTTAAACAATAAAAAATAATTTTACAATAACCCGATTTGTTGTGCTACCCAAAAGTTGGACTTTTGGAATTAAGCAGATTGTAAGGTATGTTTCCTGAATTCTTCAGGAGACATGCCTTTTAATTTTAGCTTAATTCTATCTTTATTATAGTATCTAATATATTCATGTACTGCGATTTCTAATGCTTCATATGTCTTGAATACTTCTCCATAAAACATTTCCTGCTTTAATAAGCCAAAGAAGTTCTCCATCGGTGAATTATCTAAACAGTTTCCTTTACGTGACATACTCATTGTTGCACCATATTCTGTTATGGTATTTCCCCAACTACTATGCTGATAATGAAATCCTTGATCCGAGTGAACAACTAATTGGTTTAGATTGTGTTGGTGTTCCTCAAGTGCTTTATTTAAAGGATTTATAGCGATTGCTAGGTTTGGTGAACGACTTAATTGATAGGCAATCACTTCAGAGTTATAACAATCCATAATCGTTGATA
>NZ_MBFG01000001.1:122837-123737 GCF_001696685.1 Nosocomiicoccus ampullae | reverse complement strand
ACTTCTCCATAAAACATTTCCTGCTTTAATAAGCCAAAGAAGTTCTCCATCGGTGAATTATCTAAACAGTTTCCTTTACGTGACATACTCATTGTTGCACCATATTCTGTTATGGTATTTCCCCAACTACTATGCTGATAATGAAATCCTTGATCCGAGTGAACAACTAATTGGTTTAGATTGTGTTGGTGTTCCTCAAGTGCTTTATTTAAAGGATTTATAGCGATTGCTAGGTTTGGTGAACGACTTAATTGATAGGCAATCACTTCAGAGTTATAACAATCCATAATCGTTGATARATATAGTTTCTTKCCTTTGATAGGTAACGCAAACTCTGTGACATCTGTSACCCATAGTTGATTAAATGTTTTCGGCTTAAAGTTACGCTTTACCTTATTTGGAGMKACTTTTCCAACTTGYCCTTTRTATGAACTGTAACGTGTTCTCGATTTRTTTTTGAATTTTTGACAYAGTAAATTATAGGTTTTCATAATRCGTAACAAGCGCTTATGATTCACCACAATTTGYTCTCTGTTTTCGAGTATYGCTTTGATTCTTCTGTAACCATATCTACCTTTATGTTTTGAKACWATYTCTYTAATTTTATYTACTAGCCATCGATCTTTTTGTTYCTGATCATCCATATGTTTTATCCAGTAGTAATATACAGACTTYGGTAGCTTCAACACTGTTAAAATCTCTTTTAGTGTATAAGTCGTTTCTTGCCTTACCTCAAGCGCTACTTTCGTTTTTTGTCTGTTGGATCTGTCGGTAAGGCATTTAACTTTTTTAGAATGATATTTTCCAGTTCTTTCATTCTTAGTTCTTCTCTTAGACGTTCTAACTCTTCGCGTTCTGTTTCATTCAGTGGTTCACTCTTCGATACTTGTTTTTGGTTAT
>NZ_MBFG01000001.1:0-122354 GCF_001696685.1 Nosocomiicoccus ampullae | reverse complement strand
TTCCAGTTCTTTCATTCTTAGTTCTTCTCTTAGACGTTCTAACTCTTCGCGTTCTGTTTCATTCAGTGGTTCACTCTTCGATACTTGTTTTTGGTTATKTTCTTTATTAGGCATATGTTTTATTGGTCTCCCTTGTTTGCCCTCTAGAGCAGCTGGGCCACCTTCTTGAATCTTGCGATTCCAGTTAGCGATTRTTGAAAAATKCTTGATACCAAAGTRTTCCGCTGTTTCTCTATARGACAATTGATTTTCTTCTCTATATTTTAAAACAGCTCGCTTAAATTCACTAGTATATTGAGTATTACTTAAAGATTTAGTGAGGCCCTGATAGCCATATGTGTTGTATTGTTTTACCCATGTTTGAACAAGCGATCTATCCACATTATGCTTTTCACCTAAAAATTTATATCCTCCTGCTTCATTTAAATATTCATTAACTACTTTTACCTTAAATTCAAAGCTATGCTTTTTATACTTCATACAAAAACACCCCTAAAGTTGGATTTTAGTGTCCAACTTTAGGGGTGCACCTCAATACGAGCGGGGAATTTTTTATTTAATAAAGAATTTGTCGTGTACTTCTTTAAATGATTCGTGATCAAATATCTCGAGTATTTCATCGACTAATTTCTCATGCCCACATACGACACTCGATGCTTCAAGTTCTGGAACGTCTTCACCTGTTAACGTCACACATTTTAGTCCGAGTTCATTTGTTAAAATTCTACCCCCGGCATAATCCCATGGGAAGAGTTCGTAAAATACGACAGCTCCAAATTTCCCATCAGCGACTGACGTAAAGTCGAGTGCTGCGCTTCCTCTATTTCGTACAGATCGTGCTTTATCGACTAGTTCGATAAAGAAATGTCTCACGTCGTCTTTTAATAACCATTTATGACTCACGCCGACGATTGTATTGTCTAATGGCTGATAGTCAACTTCTTTAATTTTCTCGCTATTTCTATAAGCGCCTTCACCAACTTTTGAGTGATAGAGTACTTTATTCGCTACGTCATACACAAGTCCACAATACGGTTCTTCGTCTTTATATATACCGACAGAAATCGCAAAGTTATCGTTTTGGTTAATGAAGTTTACTGTACCGTCAATCGGGTCGACAATCCACGTAAACCCTTTTAACGTTTTAACGTCTTTACCATATGTCTCTTCACCAACGATATTGTGTTCAGGGAACTGTGCTTTAATACGCTTATAAATAAATTCTTCAGTTTCTTTATCTACTGGTGTGACTAAATCATGTGGTCCAGTCTTTCTCATTACTTCAAAGCCTTCAAGTCGTCTCGTTTCAATAAAATCTCCAGCGTCTCGTATTAATGATTTTGCAAATTCATATACATCCATTTACTTCACCTCAATTATTTGATGATTACTCATTATTATTTTATCATAAAGCTAACGAATTGTTGGAGGAAGAGACGATGAACTACACATTTACTGAAGAAGATTTCGATGTATTTACACATGATACACTCGAAAAAACAATGTCTGAACTAAAAAAGCACGCACGAGTTAAGCTTGAAAATTTAGGTGAATATTTTAGTGATTACTTAACAGAAATGACGGATGACACACATTTTACACACGTCGCACAACATGCACGCCGTAAAGTGAACCCACCGATTGATTCTTGGGTTGCGTTTAGTACGAATAAACGTGGATATAAAATGTTACCGCACTTTCAAATTGGACTATTTAAAGACCATGCGTTTTGTCAGTACGGTATTATTTATGAAGCACCGTCAAAAGAATATATGGCCGACCGTTTAATAAATCAAGTCGATGATATTTTAAATTTAGGTGACGGATATTTTATTACAAAAAATCATATGAAACCTGAAAAGATGTTTATAAAAGATTTAAAAGAAGACGACGTTAAAAAAGCAATCGAACGTTTAAAAACGGTAAAATCTGGAGAGTTAATGATCGGTAAGTTTTACGATAAAAATGATCCAGTATTAACATCAGACGAAACGTTCTTAGAAGAACTAAAAAACGTGTTCAATACACTGCATACATTTTATGTGGAAGAAGAGTCGGTCTAACCGGCTCTTTTTTAAAATTAAAAAGCAACTACAAAAGTAGTTGCTTATAGATTACTCTTCATTTCTCTTATCGAGGTTTTCTCTTCTCGTACGTTTTGCATCGTTGTCTAAATCATCCAGTGACGATAAATCTTCATCGTAGCCAAAGTCTTTATAATCCTCTTCGTCTACTGCTGTAAACATACGTGTTTTCTCTAAATCTTCGTCTTCAGTAACTACTGGTACCGGACGTGTTTCCGGTCTTTTAGCGACACGTGTATCGTCTTCATAAGTCGGTGATACTTGACGATCATTATAATCATTGATAATCGTTTCTTTATCTTTACGTACAAATAATAATACAGCTGCAATGACGAACATTAATGATGAGAATAATGTTACGACAAATGGTGCAATAATGATTGCTGTAATTAAGAGTAATGAACCTGCTAAGATTCTCTTTTTCATTTTCACTAAACCGATAAATGAAATAATTAACGGAATTACTCCAATTAAGCTAAGAAGCCATAATTTACTAAGCATTCCTACGAGAAGATCTGTTACTTCTTGAGGGTTAACTCCCTCTTCTACTGCTGCTCGTCTCGCTTCTTCTTCAATAATATTCATAAATTGTGGATCGTTTCCAATCGCATACGATACGTAGGCAATTAATAAAACGACTGCGAGTAGCGCAATCCAACCAATCCAACCGATAATTTTTTCAGGCACGCGTGAAATCGGTTCAACTCTCACGGTGTAATCTCGTTTTGCCATAATCTTCACTCCAATATGTTTCTGTTGTTTCTTGATTATACCCTATTTAATATTTTTTTAGACATATTATTTAAATCAATTTATTTTTTTATAATATCATTTGAATTCGTATCTTTTAACTCTTTAATAAGTCCCCAAGGGTGATAACCTGATGCTTTCTCAAACGCGTTAAATAATGTTTTTTCTTCTGCTTTACTCGGTACAATTTCTTTAAAAGATTGATAGGCAGTCTGTAACTCATTATGAGTCACACCTGATTCATACCCCTTTTCTATCGTCTGATAAAAATGAGTTACTGCAATCATTTCTTCTGTTGACCAGTCTAAATCAAGTGGGTAACTATATTCCATCTGTAAAAACCTCCAAAGAAAAAAGCGCTCATCTGAGCGCTTTTGTTAATTATAATGAGTGGATTGGACGTCCAAGAGCTGCTTCAGCCGCTTCCATAGGCATTTCACCTAATGTTGGGTGCGGGTGAATTGTTAATGCAACGTCTTCTAATGTCATTCCTGTTTCAACTGCTAATGCAAGTTCAGAAATGATGTCTGACGCGCCGTCACCAGCTACTTGAGCACCGATTACTAATCCGTCTTCTTTACGCGCAACGAGTTTTACGAAACCATCTGTTTTGTTTAAACCGATTGCACGACCATTTGCTGCAAATGGGAAACGGCCTGTAACGATGTCGAGTCCTTCTTCTTTTGCTTCAGTTTCGTTAATACCAACTGATGCAAGTTCAGGCTCTGTGAAGCACACTGCAGGCATACCGATGTAATCTACTTCAGATTTTTCACCAGCGATTGCTTCAGCAGCAACTTTAGCTTCGTAGCTTGCTTTATGTGCAAGTGGTAACCCAGGTACGATATCACCAATTGCAAAGATTGAATCAACAGATGAACGACCTTGTTTATCTACTTCAACTAGTCCTCTGTCTGTTAATTTAACACCGATATCTTCTAAACCAAGTTCGTCTGTATTTGGACGACGACCTACAGTAACTAATACGTAGTCTGCTTCGATTGTCTCAGTGTTACCTTTTTTATCTTCATACGTAACTTTAACGCCATCTTTTGTTTCTTCAGCAGATTTTGCCATCGCCTCAGTCACAACTTTAACGTCTTTTTTCTTAAGGTTACGTTTAACAAGTGATGTCATGTTTCTTTCGAAACCACCTAAGATATCTTTCATACCTTCTAAAATTGTTACCTCAGTACCTAAGTTTGCATATGCAGTACCAAGTTCAGTACCGATATATCCTCCACCGATAACAACAAGTTTTTTAGGTAATTTTTCTAAGTTAAGTGCACCTGTTGAATCGAGTACACGATCACCAAATGCAAATCCTGGGATTTCAATCGGACGAGAACCTGTCGCTACAATCGCATGTTTAAACTCATACGTTTGTGATTGGTTTTCAGTCGCAACTTTAATGCTGTTTTTACCAGAGAAGTAAGCTTCACCTTTAACAACTTCAACTTTGTTACCTTTAAGTAGTGATTCTACTCCTCCAACAAGTTGGTCGACGACTTTACCTTTAAACTCTTGTACTTTAGAGAAATCTAATTTTACGTCTTTAACTTTAACACCCATATCTTCAGAGTTTTTAGCATCTTGATATCTGTGTGATGAAGCGATTAATGCTTTAGATGGAATACAACCAACGTTTAAGCATACGCCTCCTACTGTGTCTTTCTCAACGAGTACAACTTTTTGTCCTAACTGAGCCGCACGAATTGCTGCTACGTATCCTCCTGGACCAGCACCAATGACGACTGTATCTACTTCGATTGCAAAATCTCCTACAACCATTATTTTACCCCTCCATTAATAGTAAATCAGGATTATTTAGTAATTTCTTAATGTGATTTAAAGCTCTTTGCGCTACTGCACCATCGATTACTCTATGGTCGTAACTAATAGAAATCGCAAGTACGCGTGCAGGAACAACTTCACCATCTACAACGACAGGTTGTTCTTCAATACGTCCAATTCCTAAGATCGCAACTTCAGGTTGGTTAATTACTGGAGTAAACCATTTACCTCCTTCAGATCCGAGGTTAGAAATCGACATGCTTCCGCCTTGCATTTCTTCCATTGTCAGTTTACCATCTCTCGCTTTTGTTGCAAGTTCCATAATATCATCTGAAATTTCAAAAATAGATTTTGCATTTGCATCTCTAATTACTGGAACGACTAACCCACGGTCAGTGTCTGCAGCAATACCGATATCGTAGTAGTGTTTATGGATAATTTCATCGGTTTCACTATCTACTGATGTGTTTAACTCAGGATATTTCTTCAGCGCAGATACGAGTGCTTTAACGACATATGGTAAGTACGTTAATTTCGTACCTTGTTCTTCAGCATATCCTTTAAACTTCTGACGGTGTTCGTAAAGGTTGTCTACGATTACTTCGTCGATGTTTGTAACGTGTGGAGACGTCTGTTTACTACTCACCATCGCTTTAGCGATCGTACGGCGAATCGACGTCATCTTCTCGCGTGTTTCACGGTCTTTAGTTACCGTCGTTACACTTTGTTTAGATGTTTCTTCAGATTTAGTTTCTGCAGTATCTGCTGCTTCTTCAGCGCCACCATTCATAAATGCTTCAACGTCCGCTTTAGTAATGCGGTCGTGTTTTCCTGTACCTGTTACTTTCGTAATATCTACGTCGTTTTCACGAGCAAATTTACGAACTGAAGGCATCGCTTTTACGAATCGTTTATCTGTAGAACCTTCCTCTTTAGATTCTGATTTTTCTTCAGTTTTCTCTTCTTTTTCTTCTTTTACAGGCTCTTCTTTTTTATCTTCTTCTTTTTCTGAGTCAGAAGATGTGTCTTCTGACGGCGTATCTTCACTACCGTCATCAATCGTTACAAGTACTGTCCCGACTGTCGTCACTTCTCCTTCTGCGACGTGAATCTTTTGAATTGTACCTGATACTGGAGATGGCATTTCTACGACTGCTTTGTCGTTTGCGATCTCTACGAGTGTATCATCCTCTTCAATTTGGTCACCTTCATTGATGAACCACTTCGCAATTTCACCTTCATGAATTCCTTCACCGATATCATGAAGTTTCACTTCATAAGCCATGAATTTCCCCCCTAAGTTTTAGAAATTGATAACTTCTTTCGCTTTTTCGATAATTTCATCTTTTCCAGGCAGCCATACTTTTTCAGCTGCAGTGAATGGATACACTGTGTCTGGCGCGCTTACACGTAAAATAGGTGCTTCTAACGAAAGAATTGTACGTTCTTGTAACTCAGCTGTGACTTGTCCACCAACACCTGCTTGGTGCTGAGCTTCTTGAATCACGACTGCACGATTTGTTTTCTCTACAGATTTAACAAGTGTTTCGTAGTCGACTGGAGATACTGTTCTTAAGTCGATCACTTCTGCAGAAATATTTTCTTTTTCTAACTCTTCAGCAGCATGAAGTGCTTCGTGAACCATCGCACCATAAGCGATTAATGTCACATCGTCACCTTCACGACGAACCGCTGCTTTACCAATTTCCACTTCGTAAGCCTCTTCAGGTACTTCTTCACGGAATGAACGGTATAACTTCATATGCTCTAAGAAAATTACAGGGTCATCTGAGCGAATTGCTGAGATGAGTAGTCCTTTTGCATCGCTTGGTGTTGATGGAATTACTACACGTAAACCAGGCGTTTGTGCCATGAGACCTTCAAGTGAGTCTGCGTGTAATTCTGGTGTGTTTACTCCACCACCAAATGGTGCACGAACTACGATAGGAGTCTTTTTAGAACCGCCTGAACGGTATCTATGACGTGCAATTTGTCCAGCAATTCCATCCATCGCTTCAAATAAGAATCCGAAGAACTGGATTTCAACAACCGGACGATATCCTTCTAATGTTAAACCTAAACCGAGTGATGCGATTGCACTCTCTGCAAGTGGTGTGTCAAATACACGGTCGACTCCAAACTCTTCTTGTAATCCTTGAGTCGCTAAGAATACACCACCATTAACTCCAACGTCCTCTCCAAACACGAGTACGTTTTCGTCATTTTTAAGTTCTGTACGCATCGCTTCAGTAATCGCTTGAATCATCGTTAATTCAGCCATTGATTATGACTCCTTCCCTTTGTAGTATTCATATTGCTCTACAACGTTTGATGGATTTTCTTCATACATTAAATCCATTAAACCTGTGATCGTTTGTGGCGCTACTTTATCTGCTTCTTTAATCGCTTCTTTAACTTCTTCACGCGCACGCTCAATCACTTCTTTTTCTTTCTCTTCGTTCCATAATTCTTTTTCTTCTAAGAACTTTCTGAAACGAACGATTGGGTCTTTTTTCGCCCATGCATCGTCTTCATCTTGTTTTCTATAACGTGTTGGGTCATCTCCTGACAGTGTGTGTGCACCGTAACGGTAACATACTGTTTCGATAAGAGTTGGTCCTTCACCTTTAATTGCACGGTCACGTGCATCTTTTGTTACTTTATAAACTGCAAGTGCGTCCATTCCGTCCACTTGAACAGATGGAATACCTGCTGCAACACCTTTTTGCGCTAACGTTTTAGCAGCTGTTTGTAAAGATCTCGGTGTTGAGATTGCATATTGGTTATTTTGAACGACGAAAATCGCTGGTGCTTTATAAGCGCCTGCAAAGTTAATACCTTCATAGAAGTCACCTTGAGACGTACCACCGTCACCAGTATACGTAATTACGACGTTTTCTTTTTCTCTCTTTTTAAGACCTAAAGCGACACCAGCCGTTTGCACGTACTGTGCCCCGATAATAATCTGCGGGCTTAAAGCATTTACACCTTCTGGGAACTGGTTACCTTCATAATGCCCTCTTGAGAATAAGAATGCTTTGTATAACGGTAAACCATGCCAAATTAATTGTGGGACATCACGGTACCCTGGTAAAACATAGTCCCCTTTTTCAATTGCAAAATGACTTGCAATTTGTGATGCTTCTTGTCCAGCCGTTGGTGCGTAGAACCCAAGTCTACCTTGACGGTTTAAAGACGTAGAACGCTCGTCTAATACTCTCGTCCACACCATTCGCGTCATAATCTCCACTAATTCATCATCAGAGAGTTCAGGCATTTCGTTTTTATTTACGACTTTACCTTCCTCATCTAAAATTTGAAAAAGTTCAAATGACGCCTCAATATCTTGTAATTGAGCAACCGGATCGAATCCTTTTTTCTTCGGTGCCATACTTCTTCACCATACCTTTCATAAAAATGCTTACAGTAATAATAACATAAAGTATTCACGCATTTAAAAGATATCGACTTTTAAACGGTACTTCTGTTTCATTATATAGTATTTTGGACGTATCAGTAACTCTTTTTGTCATACTTCTATAATATAATGTATAATTAAAAAATGAATTTTAGCTTAGGAGAGATTTTATGCTTACAATGGATGATATTGTTAGAGATGGACATCCAATATTAAGAACAAAAGTAAAAGAAGTCACTGAAATTGACGAAGAGACAAAACGTCAATTACGTGAAATGCGTGAGTATTTAGTAATGTCACAAGATGAAAAAACCGCTCAAAAATATAATTTAAGAGCAGGTGTTGGACTTGCAGCACCGCAAGTGAATATCGATAAACGTATGATCGCGATTTACATTACAGATGAAATGAACGAACCAGTGTATGATTATATGCTCATTAATCCGAAATTAGTGAGTCACTCTGTACAAGAGACATATCTTCCAGGTGGAGAAGGATGTTTAAGTGTCGATGAAGATATCGACGGAATCGTCCACCGCTATAAACGTTTTAGAGTATCTGCATTAGATATTGACGGCAATAAAATTGAAATTAAAGCAAAAGGATTACTTGCAATCGTCCTTCAACACGAGATGGACCACTTAAACGGTGTGATGTTCTATGACCATATCGATCAAGAAAATCCAAACGAGCCGCATGAAGGTGCAGTACCATTTGAAGATTAAATAAAATCGTCATTTCTAGTGACGTAACGAATTCCTTTATCGTTTAAAATATCGATGAGTTGTTCGTACGTCTCTTCGTTTAAAATAAGTGGATCTGCCTCATGTGGTATAAAGTGATGTTCGTACGTATTTGAAGTCACATAATCATAAATTAAATTCATAATGTACATGTCATTTCTTACGTTAAACTCTATGAAATCGACGCGTTTATCTTCACGCGCCATCTCACGGCGAATCGTATCGTAAATTTGTAAAGCATCCATTGCCTTACCCCCTTTATTATTATTATAAAGTCTTTGCAACACATTCGTCTATGAGGTAGAATAAACTTAAGTATAAAGGTACGAATTGTGTTTATGAAAATGAGCACAAATTGACATGTTCAATAACATCTAAAAGCCGAAATGGCAGTTGGCAACTTAGTATAAAAGGATATCTATCCGGTTGAAGATGTGCTTTCATGAACGAGCACATCTTATTTTTTATAAAACATTTAAGGAGTTTATTTGAAATGGAAATTTTTAAAGTATTTTATCAAAATCATAAAACGCAACGTATTATTCGTGAAGAAACAAAATCAATGTACGTTGAAGCAGAAAATTTAGAACAAGTAAGAAAGTATTTCGGTGACAAAGAAGTCACTTTAGAGCACATTGAAGCGTTAACTCCCGATCATTTAGCATACGAAAAAGAACATAACGAAGACTTTGAGGTTACGAAACTATAATGACTCAAACATCCAAAGTAAAAGTGTTCGCCCTAGGTGGACTTGGGGAGATCGGGAAAAACACTTACTGTGTGGAATACAAAGACGAAATTATTATTATTGACGCGGGGATTAAATTCCCAAGTGACGATGAACTTGGCGTTGACTACGTCATACCGGATTATACGTATTTAAAAGAAAACGAACATAAAATCAAAGCTCTCGTCGTCACACATGGTCACGAAGACCATATCGGTGGAATTCCATTTTTATTAAAAGAGATTTCAGTGCCTATATACTCTGGCCCACTAGCACTTGGCCTTATTCAAAACAAATTAGAAGAACATAAGTTAATGCACTGTACATCATTAAATCCAATTACTGAGTCAGACGTGTTAAAGTTTGAACATATGTCAGTAGAATTTTACTTAACGACGCACTCTATACCTGAAGCGTACGGTGTCGTTGTAAAAACACCTGAAGGTAACATCGTCCATACGGGTGACTTTAAGTTTGACTTTACACCGGTTGGAGAGCCTGCGAACATTACAAAAATGGCCAATTTAGGTGAAGAAGGCGTACTTTTACTTCTATCAGACTCAACGAACGCGACTGTACCAAATTTCACAATGAGTGAAAAAGAAGTCGGTCAAAACGTTGAAGATATTTTTAGACAATGCTCCGGTCGTATTATATTTGCGACATTTGCATCTAACATTTATAGAGTTCAACAAGCAATCGATGCTGCTGTAAAATTCAACCGTAAAATTGTCGTTTTCGGAAGAAGTATGGAAAACAACATTAAAATCGGTCAAGAACTCGGTTATATTAAAGCGCCAGTAGACACATTCATAGAAGCAAAAGAAATTAACCGTTACGAAAAACACCAAATTATGATCCTTTGTACAGGATCTCAAGGTGAACCGATGGCAGCATTGTCTCGTATCGCAAACGGTACACATAGACAAATTTCAATCATTCCAGATGATACAGTCGTCTTTAGTAGCTCACCTATTCCTGGGAACACGATGAGTGTCAATAAAACAATTAATGCTCTTTATAAAGCAGGTGCAGACGTAATTCATGGACCGTTGTCAAACATCCATACGTCTGGACACGGCTCACAAGAAGAACAAAAACTAATGCTTAGACTCATTCGCCCAGAGTACTTTATGCCTATTCACGGTGAATACCGTATGCAAAAAATCCATAAAGAACTCGGTATCGACACAGGTGTCGATAAAGATAAAATCTTCTTAATGGAAAATGGTGACGTCTTATCTATCGATAGAAACGGTGCAGAGATTTCAGGAAAAGTACCAGCTGGAACAGTATTTGTAGACGGTATCGGAATTGGAGATATCGGAAATATCGTACTACGTGACCGTAAAGAACTTTCAGAAGAAGGTCTAGCAGTCGTCGTCGTATCTATCGACTTTAAAACACAGACACTACTTTCAGGTCCAGACATTATTTCTCGAGGATTTGTGTATATGAGAGAATCATTTAGACTGATACGTAGTGCAGAAAAACGTCTAAAAGAATCTATCGAAGAATTATTAGAAGAAGACAACGTCGAATGGTTTAACGTCAAACAACTCATCATTCAAGACTTATCGAATTACTTATACAAAAAAACACATCGTAAACCGATGATTTTACCAATGATTATGAGAGTTAACGACGAGACGTTAGAAGATAAATAAAAACTTGAAAATACCCGTTACTTAATTGTAACGGGTATTTTTTAGTTGTCCCCCATCACTATTTCAAAGTGTGAGAGATCTTCATCGCTTGCAATTAATATTAAAATATCGTCTTCAAGAATTGGCGTGTGCGAATCTGGCGACACGATAATGTGCTCATGTCGTTTAATGGCTAATACGGATACTCCAAATTTATTTCTAAAGTCTAACTCATCTAGCGTACGATTTGTAAAAGCTTCAACTGCTTTAAATTCTACGATTGAGTGGTTATCTGAAATTTCGAGTATATCGAGAGTATGTGTCGATACGAGTCGGTGTGCAAGTAATCGCCCGATATCTCTTTCAGGGTGAATCACAGCATCTGCACCGATTTTTTCTAACACTCTACCGTGATAATCATTTTGAGCTTTAACCGTCACTTTTTCGCATCCGAGGTCTTTTAATATAAGTGTCGTTAAAATACTGCCTTGAATACTCTCACCAATCGCAACGATGACGTGGTCGAAGTTAGTAATACCTACACTTTTTAAGACGTTTTCATCCATCGTATTACCGATCACCGCTTCAGTGACAAGATCCTTATATTCGTTAATAACCGCTTCATCTTTGTCAATCGCAAGAACGTTCACATTTAACTTTTGTAATTCTTTAACGATACTCGAACCGAATCTTCCGAGTCCGATTACCGCAAATTCTTTTTTCATAACTTACTCCTTACCTTGTACGTAATCTTTGTCGAATAAGAATAATCTCATTAATATTATAAGACTTGGAATAAGTAATAGTAAACCTAAAACGAACACAATGACGAGTGCGATGGCCATCGAGTCGTTAACGACCGCATCGAGTTTTATAAACGGATATAAAATATAAGGTAATTTACTAATTCCATATCCGAAAAATGCGAACGCAAACTGTAACATCACCATAACAAACGCGACACCGTAATTTTTCTTTTTATAAACTAAGTAAGCCGCGATTGCCATAAATACAATACTACATAAGAAGAAGTACCAATAGTTTTGTGTGGCATTGTCAAAGTGCTCTCTATTCGTTGCGCGAAGCTCTAGGAACACAAATTGAGAAATGACGAGCATTGGAATTGTCCATGTTAAAAACCATGTACGTGTTAACTCTACTGCTTGCTTTGCTTTTGCACGATTCGAATAGAAAAGTAAAAAACCACTCGAAATATATAACACAGAAATGACTGCTAAAAATACGACCGACCACGTATACCCGCTAAAAAATAGTTCTACATAGTCTAAATCAAGTCCAGCAGCAGTTTCTTCTATAAAACCACCTTCTGCTATGACTAATGCGACTGAAAGCGACGCTGGGATAAATAACCCTGTTACACCGTATAAAAACGTCCAAACCATATTCGTTCCTTGTGAATATTGGTTAAAAGCATAATAACTTCCGCGAATCGCTAACATGATTAACGAAATGGACGCTGGAATCAACAATACCGTACCGAAATAGTATGCCGAGTCCGGGAAAAATCCGACGATCCCAACGAAGAAGAATACGAAGAATACGTTTGTGACTTCCCATACAGGATTTAAATAGCGGTTAATAATCGGTGTAATAATATTATCTTGATTCGTTAATTTTGCATAGAAGTTATAAAACCCTGCACCAAAGTCAATCGATGCAATGACGACGTATCCGTATAAAAACGTCCAAAGTACTGTAATACCTAGTGTTGCAAAATCCATTAGAATCGACCTCCAGTCTCATCTAAACTTTCAGTACCATAATATTGAATTTGGCTATCTTTTGCTGATTTATCTTTAAACATACGCGTTAACACGAGAATAGTCGTCGTTACTAATACGAAGTATAAAACACCGAATAGGATTAGCGTTAACCCTAAACCACTCGCCTCGGTGATCGCTTCACTGACGCGCATATATCCACGTACCATCCATGGCTGACGACCAAGTTCAGCTGTAAACCAACCCGCTTCAATTGCTAAAAATGATAACGGACCGGTTAAGACATATATATACAACATCAACTTACTGTGTAGTAACTCCGGTTTTAACCATTTTAAGATAAAGTATAAAAGACTCGCTCCGAATCCAAACATTCCAAAGAATACCATGACGTCAAAGAAATAGTGAATGACAAGTGGTGGCCATTCATCTTTAGGGATATCGTTTAACCCTGTCACTTCAGTACTCGGTTTCCAGTCCGATAAAATACTTAACGCGCTCGGAATTCTGAGTGCACCTTTCACTTCTTGGTTTTCTTCATCGAGTACACCAAATAAAATTAAATCCGCGTTACTTTCTGTTTCAAAGTGCCACTCCATTGCAGCAAGTTTTTCTGGTTGATGATTATGTAAATACTTTGCAGATAAATCTCCTGCGAGTAAAGTGAGTCCAGACATAATTAAACCAATGACCATCATCACTTTTAAGCCTTTTTTGTGATACTCACGATCTTCATCGAATTTAGACTTTAATAAGTTAAACGCTGCGATCGTCACCATAATAAACGCTGCTGTCATATACGCTGTAACGAGTACGTGGAACACTCGTTCTGGCATCGACGGGTTAAACATCGCTTTTAAAGGATCGACATTTTTTAACACACCGTCAACGATTTTAAAGCCTGCTGGAGAGTTCATAAAGCTATTTACCATCGTAATAAACACCGCGGAAATTCCTGCACCAAGTACGACTGGAATTGTTAAATACCAGTGGTGCCAGCGATTTTTAAATCGATCCCACGTATATAAGTAAATACCTAAAAATATCGCTTCAAAGAAAAACGCAAATGTTTCCATGAATAGTGGTAACGCAATAATATGACCGGCAAGTTGCATAAACTGTGGCCATATTAATGATAATTGAAGACCGATAATTGTACCGGTAACAACACCTACGGCAACAGTGACTGTGTATCCCATCGCAATTCTACGTGCCATCGTTAAGTAGTGATAATCATTCTTTTTAATGCCTAGAAATTCCAGTACCATAATGAGTAACGGAATTCCTACTCCTACTGTCGCATACAGAATATGTACACCTAACGTTAAACCAGTCAATATTCGACCAATTAAAACATCTTCCATACTTTTCCTCCTCTATTATTAACACTTCTTGTATCTAGTATAGTACACATGTTCAGACTTTCACAAAAGATTCATAATTAAAATCAAAAAATCCTAAATACGAGTGTATTTAGGTTGATTTATCGAGTTTGCGTGCGATAGACAGCAGTTCTTCTTCTGTTTCAATTTGTGCGAGTAAAGGACGCAGTCTTTGCAGCTGTTTAATTTTTAACTGTGAAATACGAGTTTTCACTTCTACCATTTTATTAGGATCGATACTAATATGACGAATACCAAGTCCAAGTAATATCGGTAATGCTTCTAAATTTTGGCCGAGCACACCGCATATTGACACAGGGATATCGTATTTTTTCCCGCTCATAACGACGTTACGAATCACTTTAAAAATACTAGGATGCATCGATTGAGCGAGTAAATCAAAGTTCGGGCTCGTACGGTCAAACGCAAGTAAAAACTGTGTTAAATCGTTCGTTCCGATACTTAAAAAATCCGCATGTTTAGCGAAACTATCGACGTGTATTGCTGCAGCCGGTGTTTCAATCATCGCACCGAGATCGATTTTGTCTGTCATTCGTAAATGAATTTTTTCTTCATTTAAGATGTTTTTAATCCATAAAAACTCTTCGACGGACGTGACCATCGGCACCATAATTTTAACCGTACCAAATCGACTCGCACGAATGATCGCACGGATTTGTTGACGAAGTGTACGTTCATGTAGTTTTAAAAATCTTACTCCACGGGTACCGAGTGCTGGGTTGACTTCATCGAGCAACTCTTCAGGATGATAAGGTAAAAACTTATCCCCACCGATATCGAGTAATCGAAACGTCACGTCATCTAGTGCTTTTACGACGGATTCATAAACTCTATTTTCATCTGTCTCTTTTGGGAAATCATTGTGACTCATATACATGAATTCCGTGCGCATTAACCCCGCGCCATCAGCTTTATATTGAATGGCTTCTTCTACGGATGACTGAACAGAAACGTTAGCAGATACACGGATTTTTACGTGATCTTTTGAATACGTATCTTTCGTCAGTTCGATTTGTTCATTGTTTTCTTTCATAAGAAAAATTGCTTCTAGTTCTTCTTTTGTCGGAGAGAAATTAATGACACCGTCCGCGCTGTTTAAAATCGCATAATGGCTGTCCTCTGCGTAACTTAAAACGTCACCGACGTTAAATAACGCAGGGATTCCCTTTGACATTAAGAGTAAGCCTGTGTGAGAATGTTTTGCACCGGATTCTAACACGACGCCTTTAATATACTTTTTATCGAGACTTGCCGTAATAGACGGTGGCAATTCTTTTGCAACGATAATCGTATCAGAATTTAGTTGTGAAAAGTCTACACGTGGCGTATCTAAAAGATTTGCAATAATACGTTCTGTTAAGTCAATGACGTCGTTACGACGTGCACGTAAATACGCATCTTCAATTGCATTAAATGATTCCGTCAGTGCTTCTTTTACAAAGTTAACCGCGTATTCTGCCGTCTTCCCTTTGTTAATAACATCTCGAATATCCTCGATAAAGTACGGATCTTCGAGCATCATAATTTGTGCTTCTAATATCGCTTCATCACCTAAAGAAATAGAGAACTCCCTATTATCTTGAATAACACGAAGTTCTCTTTTAGATGTCTCTATTGCGATATCGAGTCTTTGATGCTCTCTCCAAATAGAAGCAGCGTCTACCTCGTTCTTGTTAATATCAAAGTTGACGTCTCTTATGACGACAACTTTTCCACTAACGATTCCTGGTTCAACTGTAATACCTGTGAGTTTACTCATCACCTATCAGACCTTCATGAACTAATGTGTTTTGAATTGCTTCAAGCGCTTCTGTTTCATCATCACCGTCTGCGTGAATCGTAATTTCAGCACCCTTGCCAACACCAAGTGACATGACGCCCATGATAGACTTTAAGTTTACTTTTTTACTGTTATATTCTAAGTCAATGTTTGCTTTAAACTTCGTTGCTGTTTGCACAAGTTTTGTCGCAGGTCTCGCATGAATACCTGTTTCATCGACAATAGAAAAAGTCTTTTGTTGCATAATCTCTCTCCTTTACAAGTCGTTTAAACATCTGAATTAAACTAATTGTACACGATTTCATAAAAAAATTCATCTGAGACTTTAATTTTTTATTTTTTTAATTGTTGAACGACAAAATCGATATGGTTGTCACCGAGTTTTTTCATTAAGAAGTAACTCACTGCACCGTTTACACTATGCGTAACAATTTTAGAAACTGCAAGCGACGGTTTATTATTCTTTTTAGAGATTACTTTTAAAATTGCTTTTGTAGAAAACTTAGATACGACGTCACCGACTCCACTTGAGAACATAATCATAATACGTGTTTTTATAGAGTCTGCATTATTTTCGATTTCTTCTTTCGTCACACCGAATACTTCGTTAATTTCGTCTTCAATTTCTGTCATATATTTAACGTCTGTTCCTAAATCGAGTAAAGGGACAGGTAAAGCTGCTGCAATTCCAGATTTAATTGCTTTCTTTTTAACGAGTTCACGTGCGATTTCTATTTTTTCATTTAATAATTGTTCACTATATTCGTACATGTAAATTCCTCCATGTTATTTATTCTTCTCTGTGAGTAATGTTAACACAATGAATGCAGCTAAACTTGAAGTACGCTCATTGATATCAAGTGGTGGTGATACTTCTGAAACGTCAAATGACGTTAAATTGTTTAACGTTCCGAAATATTTCACTGTCGAAACGACTTCTTCAGCAGTAAATCCGTTTGGTGACGGCGCACTCGTTCCAGGTGCCACTCCTTCTTGAACGCTATCCATACATAGCGTCATGAAGACGTGATCATAGTTTTCGAGTTCTCCCTTAATTGTGTCAAGTAGTGATTCGTTTTGTCGTACTTCGTCGAGCGTCCAGTATTTCACACCGAATTCATCTGCAGTTTCAAATAATGTTAACGTGTTTCCGAGTTGTTGTATTCCGATGACGTAATAATCGATATTGTCGTCTTCAGAAAGCATTTCATAAAACATCGTGCCGGAACTTTTACGTTCTTTTCTAAGATCAAAGTGGGCATCTAAATTTAAAACGGCAATTTTTTCTTCTTTAAACGCATCTCTTACGCCTAGGTAATGCCCGTAAACTGTTTCGTGACCGCCACCTAAGATTACAGTGAAGTTATCATTTTGAAGAAGTTTTGATACGACATTCCCGAGTTGTTGTTGGGACGCTTCTAAATCTTCGGTACCCTCAATACTACCAATGTCATAAACATCATTCATGTACGCCATTGACGACATTCTCTCACGAATTTTAGTCGGTGCTTCTTTCGCACCGACTCTTCCTTTATTTCGTTTCACACCTTCGTCAGACATAAATCCGACGATGACGTCTGACTTTGTTTCATTCGTATACGACTGAACGACTTGGTGGAAACGTTCTTTACGATCTGAATCAATGCGACCTGTATATTCGTGTTTAATCATTTCTCTCACCTCTAAATGTTTTAAATATACTCATTAAAAGAAGTGGCGTTGTCAGTAACACGAGCGAGATATTCAAAGGTAATATAAAAATGCTTAACTCGACATCTCTAAATAATGTTATAAAGAGACTCGTCGTTACTTTTAGCCATAAAGCGACGATGATAATCATTTGTCTGTTGTATGCTTTATCTTTTAACGTATTAAGCACTGTAAATAAAATATACAGTACCGCAAGCAGAAACGTTAACGCTAAGTTAAACCACTCGTACATATATTTTACATTTGAAATTTTAAATAGCCCTTCAAATACGACGTTGTTACGGTTGTTAAACTCTAAAAAGATAACGATTAACGTCAAGAATCCAAAGACGAGTTCAAAGTAATTCACTTTTACCCAGCGGATCGGCTTAATTTCAAAAAAGTTATAAAAAGCGTTAATTACTTTGTCACGCACACGGTATACAGCATGCATAAACGTAAAGTATTTGTTGACGTCTACGTTTAACTTAATTTTACGTCTCGCGTGAACACGTGACATTTCTCGTTCTTCATCTTTCACTGGTCGTTTTAAAATGTTTTCTGATTTAGATAAAAAGACACCGACTGATAGTGTGAGTAATGCGAGTGTCCACGTCATCGTGTAGTACATGTTGATCGATAATACGTCTGTTGGACGAAGCCCAGAATCGATATTAGAGTACACGCTATTTTGCGTAACAAAATAAGCCACACTGTAAAAGAATAAAATGACTAAATATTGTGCTTTACGATATATTTTATCGAAATACTCATTAAAGACGTTATAAATCATATGTACACTAAACGCGAGTAAAAATAAAATACTGCTCCATCCGTATACGTGTGACATTAAAAATGTCGACCATAAAAACATGACAAACGTTAAACTAAAAAAGAATACGATAAAACGACGGTCGTAAGCTGTCGTTCTATTCATTACTTTCGCAAACTTAAACATCAGTAGTCCGAGTCCGACAAGGACAACGCCTGACAGTAACGTAATCAGTATAGAATGCTGAAACACAATACCTAAAATATTTTTAAGCTCTATAAAAAATATATTGATAAAATCAAATACGTTTTTAATCTTTTCCCCGGAAATATCTTGTTTATTTGTAATACTTTTAAAGTTAATTAATATAAACAATCCTTGTATAAGAAAAAATACGCCAAGTAGCGTACAAGCGATTGTCTCTTTGTGGTCATTAAATCGTTTATACATGACTTCACCTCTTTAAATATTATACAGAAAAGAGACGTGTAAATCATCAAATTAAAAGACGAGCTACTGCTCGCCTTTCTCTTTACTGCTATTTAATGCACGGTGACCGATATCTTCTCGGTAGTAAAAATCTCCGTCATTGTATTTGATTTGTTTCATGTGTTTATATACTTTGTTTAACGCTTCTTCGATTGTATTACCGTGGTTACACACCATGAGGACGCGTCCTTTACTTGATATATAACTGCCATCTTCTTTTTGAGATAGCCCACTAATATACATATGCTCTTTTAAAGATTCAGGGAAATCTAACTCGAGACCGACGTTTTCTTTATATGGATAGTCTTTTGTCGCAAGTACAGCACCTGCCATAAAGCCTTTTTTCCACTTCATTTCAAAAGACTCTTTACGTTTTAACTTTTCAAGCATATTTAAAAAGTCGTTTTCTAACATACTCATTAACACTTGTGCTTCCGGGTCACCAAAACGTGCGTTATACTCTAACACTTTTACGCCGTCTTTTGTATGCATCGCTCCTAAAAATAGGACCCCGAAGTATTTCATCCCCTCTTTAACCATCGCGTCAACTGTAGGTTTTACAAGTGTATCAATCGCTTCTTGGCGTACTGAATCGTCAAGGTGTGTGATTGGAGCATATGCTCCCATACCGTTTGTATTCGGTCCGACTCCACGCTTATACGCAGATTTATGGTCTTGAGCGATAATTTCAAACGGATGAAATACATCTTCATTGACGAGTACCATTAACGAAAACTCTTCTCCGTCTAAATATTCTTCGATAATAATCGGCTCGATTTTAGGTGTGTCTTCTCCTTTAAATTGAGCGATATAATCGAGTGCTTCATACGCTTCATCTTGTGACTGTGCGACGACAACTTTCGTGTTGTCACCGAGTCCATCATGTTTAATAACGATTGGATATTCAGATTCTGTTAAATAGTTTTTTGCTTCGTTGTAGTTTGTAAATATTTTATAATCCGCAGTTGGGATATTGTATTTATTAAGTAATTGCTTCGTAAATATTTTAGAAGTTTCTATTTGAGCCTCGTGTTTACGTGGGCCAAAAACAGTTAAACCGTACTCATCGATTAAAAAGTCTGCTAAACCTTTTTCGAGTGGTTCTGGCGGTCCGATAATGACCCAGTCGATTTGTCTTTCGATACAAATACCTGCAATTGCATCAAAGTCATTTGGGTCTACTCTATACATCACTTCACAAATATCATTCATGCCAGCATTACCAGGTATTGCAATGATTTTATCTGCAGCCTTAGAGTCTGCTAACATTTTTACGATCGCATGTTCTCTTCCGCCGCTACCTATAACTGCTACATTCATTTTACATTCTCCTAAATTACCTGTTGTACTTCTATTATACAAAAAACGCTTTCACTTTGAAAATAATAGGTTGTTTTTTATCGACCTTTGTTTAGTAGAATTTTTTGAAAAAATTTGTAATAATAACAGTAACACGAATATAGGGGGATATTTCATGACAGCAGAATTATTAGACGGTCGCGAGATCGCGAAAGATTACCGAGCAGGTTTACAAGAACAAGTTGAAGCATTAAAAGAAAAAGGAATTACACCAAACTTAACAGTCGTTATCGTTGGTAACGATGGTGCTTCATTATCATATGTAAAATCTAAAAATAAAGCCGCAGAAAAAATCGGTATGTCGTCAGGTATTATTCACTTAGAAGAAGACGCAACAGAAGAAGAAGTACTAGACACAGTTCGTCGCCTAAATGAAGACGACAACGTACACGGTATTTTAGTTCAAGTACCACTTCCAAAACAAGTAGATGAAAACAAAGTCCTCGAAGCAATCGCTCCGGAGAAAGATGTCGATGGATTTAGTCCAGTAAACATCGGACGAATGTACACAGAACAAGAAACGTTCATTCCATGTACACCACTTGGAATTATGGAGTTATTAAAACATACAGGATCACTCGAAGGAAAAGAAGTTGCAGTAATTGGACGTTCACATATCGTCGGACAACCAGTTTCTAAACTATTAACAAACGAAAACGCAACAGTCACACTGATGCACTCACGCACAAAAAACATGGTCGAAAAATTAAAAGACTATGACGTCGTAGTATCAGCAGTAGGAAAACCAGGACTCGTTCACGGAAAAGACCTTAAAGAAGGCGCAATCGTGATTGACGTAGGAAACACAGTCGTCGACGGAAAACTCGTCGGAGACGTCGATTTCGAATCTGCAAAAGAAGTCGCTAGCTACATCACACCAGTACCAGGCGGTGTTGGCCCACTTACGATCACAATGGTATTAAACAACGCACTCATCGCAGCAAAACGCTTAAACAATGTAGAGTAAAAAAATGTCCAGCACTCTGCTGGACTTTTTTATGGAAGTGACCCCACTGTTAATGTGACGCCACTGTGTGTCGCGTCAGTGGGTGGTTTTTCTCTTGGTAATAGTGAGGCAGCGTGGTTGTTGGTGTGTTTTTACTCTTTAAAGGGGTTTGGTGTTTTTCTTCGGATTTTATTTAACATATTTCGCCTCGACGGCGACGTTTTTGTTAATTATAAATTTTTATCTAACAAATTCCGGTGCTGCGATCCGATTTTTGTTAATTATCTTGATATATTTAACAGATTAGCAGTTTTTTTGTAAATAAGGGAGGCTCTGAAGGGTCTTTATCCTCTTAAAAGATAAAAATACTCTTTCCGCCCATTTTATTTAACAAAAAAATCGCGATTTTGTTAGATATCGTGGTTTATTTAACATATTTCGCCTCAACACCACTGTTTTTGTTAATTATAAATTTTTATTTAACAAATCCCAGCATTACAACCCGTTTTTTGTTAATTATCTTGATATATCTAACAGATCAGCTGATTTTTTGTAAATAAGAGATGCACAGAAGGTTCTTTATCCTTTAAAAAGATAAAAATACCCATCCAGCCTATTTTATATAACAGAAATATCGCGATTTTGTTAGATATCCGAATATATTTAACATATTTCGCTTCGACGCCACTGCTTTTGTTAATTAAAACTTTTTATTTAACAAATCCCAGCGCTGTGAGCCGGTTTTTGTTAATTATCCCAACATATCTAACAAAAACAAGCAAATTCTGTTAAATAAACGAAGCAAGCCACACCTTCACTCAAGTTGATGCTTTTTTCTTTTCAGATTTCATAGTAAACTATTATTAAGATGTTTGAAGGAGAAATTTGTATGAAAACTGCTTTAATTAAAATTATGATTGGTATTTTACCGACTGCTTTTTCTGCTGATGCATTAGAGCATGCTACGATAGAAGATAATAGCGATAATTCTGTTCAAATTGATAAACTAATCGAGGACTACGACGGCAACTATCCGACGATTTACAACATCGGTGAAGTGAATGTTCAAGTCGGTGATAGCTTTGATCCGCTCGCTGGTGTGTACGCAATTGATTCTAAAGATGATTTAACTTCTGACATTGAAGTATCTGGTGACGTTGATACGAATACTGAGGGTCAGTACGTATTAAATTATAAAGTAACAGCTGAAGACGGGTCATGGTATGAAAACTCTAGACTCGTTACTGTGTCACAAGAGCCGTCGACTGAACTTCCTAAGTCACCTTCAAAAAGTAAAGAAGGTCCACGCGTCACATTTAAAAACGTGAAAGACGTGACAGTTTCTCAAGGCGAGTCGTTTGATCCTAAAAAAGATATCACTGTCATCGACACAGACGGCCATGATATTACGGAAGATGTCTACATCGTTGGAGATGAAGTAAACACTGACAAGCCAGGAGAGTACTATATCGCTTATACAGTCATCGACCGCTTCGGTAAGCCGAACGCGAAAGCCATTACGGTGACTGTCGAATAAAACACTCCCGACAAAACACCACAACACAACAAATACTCAATACACAAAAAAGGGTGAGACGCATTTACTACGTCTCACCTTTTAAATTTATTTAAGAGCTTCTTCGATTGCTTTTGTGAAATCATCGAAGTCATCTGGTGTACGGCTCGTCACTAAGTTGTTGTCGACGATGACTGATTTGTCTTCCCAGTCTGCACCAGCGTTAATTAAGTCAGTTTTAACGTTTTTAACTGACGTTAAATTTCTGCCTTTTAATAATCCTGTGTCGATTAAAAACTGTGGTCCGTGGCAAATTGCAAACACTGGCTTATCTGCTTCTAAGAAATGTTTTGCAAATTTTGCTGGTCTATCTTCAGCGTCTCCACGTAAAACGTCTGGTGAGAATCCACCTGGTACGAGAAGTGCTGCGTAGTCTTCAGCATTTGCATCGGCTACTGAAACATCCGCTTCAAATTTTCCGCCTTGCTTACCTTCAACTACTTTACCTTCTGGTGATACGACTTCTACTTCGTATCCTGCTTCTAAAATTGTATCTTTTGGTACTGTGTACTCACTATCTTCTACTAAATCTGTCATTAATACTGCAACTTTTTTAGTCATAAAATAACTGCCTCCTAAATCGTTGTAGTACATATATAACCGAATTTACATACACTTAAACATTAAAACCATAAAAGATAAACCGTCGTGACTGTAATAATCATCGTAATAATCGATAGCGGAACTCCGACTTTAATATAATCGGTAAACTTATATCCCCCTGGCCCGTAGACGATTAAGTTTGTCTGGTAACCAATAGGTGTGATAAAACTACTGCTCGCAGCGATCGTAATCGCAATTACAAATCCAAGATAATGCGTGTTCATCATTTCCGCGACTTCAACAGCAATCGGGAACATAATTACAGCAGCAGCACTATTCGTAATCAGCTCTGTAAATATATTTGTAATCAGATAAAGTGCAGCGAGTAGCGCGAGTACTCCAATTGGTTTAGCGAACATTACGATATGCTCTGCGACAAACGTTGCGAGTCCGCTATTCGTAATTGCTTTACCGACTCCAAATGCACTTCCTATTAACAGTATGACGTCAAACTGAATCGAAGTCATCGCATCTCTTGGAGATATAATTTTAAACACGAATAGTATAACGACCATAACAAGCATCGCCTTTAACATCGATAAAATACCAGCAACGACTAATCCGATCATAATACCGAGTAATAATAGAACACCAAATCCTTGACGTTTATTTTGCATAAACTTATCTGGCGGTGTTAAGTTACTCACGATATAAAAGTCATCGCTATACTTATTAACATCTAAAAACGATTCGTCCGCAAGTAATAGTAACGTATCCCCTGCTTTTAAGACGATATCTCCAACTTTTGAGTTGATACGTTTATTGTTACGGTGAATCGCGATAACCCCAGCTTGATAACGCGTTTTAAATCGCGATGTTTTTAGTGTCTTATTTAGAAGAATCGAACGGTGTGAAACGACCGCTTCAATCAGTACGGCCCCTTCAGTTTGAAGGTCTTCAAGCGTGAGTTCACTACCTGTTCTTAACTTTAATCCTTTGACGTCCTTTATATCTCCAATCGCGTCTAGCGTCGCACTAAATATAATACGGTCTCCAGCTTGAATATACGAATGGGCGTTCACTTCAGGGAGTGGTCTTTTATCCCTAATAATTTCAATGATATAAATCCCTTTTATCGCATGTTTTGTCACGTCAATAATCGAATGATTACAATACTCAAAGTCTTCACTTATCTCAGCTTCTGCTAAAAATTCTTTTGCCTCACTTTGAATTTTTTCAGTCGCAGTTAAATGCTCTGGCAGTAACTTGTAACCAACTGTCACGATATAAATAAGTCCGAAAATTAAAATCACAATACCGACAGGTGCAAGCTGAAAGAAACTATACCCGTCTTTACCACTAGAGATTAACAACCCGTGGATAATTAAGTTCGTCGACGTACCAATTAACGTGAGCGTACCACCGATAATCGTAATATAAGAGAGCGGGATTAAAAACTTCGACGGACTAAAGCCACGTTTTAACGCCCAGTCTTTAACAATCGGCGTGAGTGCTAATACGATCGGTGTATTATTTAAAAATCCTGACGACACACCGACTGGCGGTAAAAGTTTTAATAATGCGCCTCTTGGCGTCGTTTTATCGCCGAGTAATTTGTAGACGACTCCTTCTATAATGCCGTGCTTTTCAATCGCACTCGCGACGACAAATAATAGTAATATCGTCATTAAACCTTCGTTACTAAAACCGCTAAGTGCGTCTTCAGTCGAAATGACATTCGTCATTAAAAATATTACTAAAAATAAAAATACGACAAAGTCAGCTCGGCTTACTTCAAACAGTAATAACGTAAGCATAACAACGACCATGCCGAGTACAAACAGCATTTCTAATGTCATAGGCATCTTCCTTAAAAAGATTGATTACTTATATGATGCCGTATTTTATAAAAAAATAAACCACTTGATAAGTTTACCAAGTGGTTTAATAACACATATGTTAATTTTTAACGAATTTGTGTTTAATATTCATCAGCACTTCATATACAATCGGTACAACGATTAACGTCAGTAACGTAGACGATACGAGTCCGCCGATTACAGTAATACCGAGTGCTCTTGAAATTAATATCGATGAATCTCCACCGAAAATAAGTGGCGTTAACGCACCGATCGTTGCGAGTGCTGTCATTAGGATTGGACGGACACGTGTCGATGCCGCTTCAAGTAATGCATCTCGCGTTGAAAGTCCTCTTTCTTCCATATGAATGACTCGGTCGATTAATACGATTGCATTTGTAACTACAATACCGATCAGCATGAGTAATCCAATGAGTGCTGGTACGGATAACGTCTCACCTGAAATGAGTAATGCGATAATTACCCCAGTAATTGTAAATGGTAGACTAAATAATATTGAGAACGGTGCAATTCCACCGTGGAATGTTAACACGAGAACGACATATACGATAAGAATCGCGGCTAACATCGCAAGGCCAAGTTGCTGAAAGCTTTCTTCAATATCATCGTTCGTTCCACCAACTTCAACTGTAACACCGTCTTCTACTTCTAGTTTATTCACTTCTTGAATGACTTCAGATGTAACAGTACCGACGTCATTTGATAATATTTTACCGCTCACTGTCGCGTACATATCTCCGTTTAAACGTTTAATTGTATCTTGAGTATCTCCAGTTTCAATCGTAGTAAACTCACTATACTTCACGTCTTTACCGAGTGGAGATTTAATCGTATTATTTTTTAAATCGTCTTCTGTCCAGTTCTCTTTTTTATCGTGCTTTAAGATGACTTCTTGTGTTTTACCTACTTCACCGACTTCAGTCACGACTTGTTTCGGTTCGTATTGGTTTAACTCCATCGCGATTTGACCTGCAGTTAACCCGAGTTTTGCTGCCTTTTCTTGGTCAACGACGATACGATACTCTGTATACGAATCACTGACATCGGATTTGACATTAGATAATTCTTTGTGCTCACTTAAAACAGCTTCTACTTCTTCAGATGCTGCTTTAATTTTATCGAAGTCTGTACCTTTAATTGTTACTTTGACTTCGTTAGACGCACCACCTGTTGCGACATCGATACTCGACCACGTACCTTTATGGTCAAATTGTTCGAGTTTTTCTAACACTTTTGCAGATTCTTCTTCGAAGTTCTCTGTATCAGATTTATACTCGACCATCATCGCCATATCATTCGATGCGACTGGGTTAAATGGATTATCTCCTCCAGCAGAATATTGAATGTTCGTCACGTCACTATTTTTCTTAAGTTCTTGTTCAGCCTCCTCACCATGTTTCACGACTTCTTCGATCGTTTCACCTGGTGACGGTTTATATGTGAGTGCTAAAAACTTATCTTCACCTGTTGAAATAAAGCTCGTTCCAACAAATGGTGTTAACGCTAAACTTCCAACAAAAATGACAACAAGGACGATGCTAGAAATCACTTTGTGTGATAGTGTCCACTCTAAAATCTTTCTATAGCTATCTGCGATACGGTTTTTCTTATGATGTGGTTTGACTTTCACACCTTTTCTAAAGAAGAAGTGCGCAAGCATCGGTACAATCGTGATTGCAATTAAAAGTGACGCAAGTAGTGCAAATACGACTGTTAACGCGAACGGTTTAAAGATCTGACCGACTTCACCCGTAATAAATGCAAGTGGTACGAATACGACAATCGTTACAATTGTCGACGACATAATCGGGATAAACATTTGTTTTGTCGCAGCTGTAATCAGTTCACGACCCTGCAACGTTTCATCCTCTTTCGTAAGTCTTCGGTATATGTTTTCTATAACGACGATCGAGTCATCGATGACACGCCCAATTGCGACAGTCATTGCACCGAGTGTCATGATGTTAATCGAAACGTCGAGTTGTTTTAAAATAACAAATGCCATTAAAATCGACATTGGAATCGACACGACAGAAATTAACGTCGACTTAAAGTCTCTTAAGAAGAGTAAAATAACGATTACTGCAAAAGCTGCTCCGAGGAGTGCTTTTTCGAACATCGTTTTAATTGAATCTTCAATCGGCTTTGCTTGGTCCATCATTAAAACTGCGTCGATATCTTTGTTATCTTTTAAAAACGTATCGACTGTTTCTTTAATTTCATTCGCAACTGCTACTGTGTTCGCATCGTTAGATTTTACAACTTGTATCGCAAGCGAGTCTTTACCATTTGTTTTAGAAATAGACTCTCTTTCTGATACCGTATTAATTTCTGCAACGTCTTTTAATTTAACTGTTTTCAGTCCTGCATCTAACGCTTTTTGTTCCATTTCTTTTTGGAATTCTTCACGCTCAGCGTCACTCATTGCAGCAAGTTTCATTTTCGTTTCATCGTCAATTTCAGGTGCTTCAGGTTCTCCAGCTGGTATGTTTAACTCTTTTAACTCCTCTACCGTATTAAAACGACCATCGATTAAAATAGAACGGAGTTCATCGTCAAACGTATATAATCCGAGCGGGAAATCATTTGACGTTCCCGAAATAAATTGTAAGACATCATCTTCTTTTAAATCATGCTTTTTTAATGCTGCTTCATCGAAAGAAAGCTCGACTCTTTCGATTTGTTGACCTGAAAATGACGCACTTGATACGCCTTCGACTCCTTCAATTTCAGGTATTAAATCTTCTTCTAAACGCTGTGTTAAATCTTTAAGATCATTGTCTTTTTCGGTAAATGAATAACTGATAATTGGGAATGTATACATCGAAATCGTATCTATACTAGATGACTCCACACCGTCTGGTAAATCTAATTCATCAATTATCGTTTCGACTTCGTCAGTCGCCTTATCCATATCCGTACCGTAATCATAAATCACAGTGATTGCAGACGCATTTTGCAGCGACTGACTTTGAATATCTTCGACACCTTCCATCGATTTTACACGTGACTCTATTTTTTCTGTCACGTCATTTAATACCGTCTCTGGCGTCGCACCTGGATACGGTGTTGTGATTGTCAGCACTGGCGAGTCGATGTCCGGTAACATTTCCATCTTCATTTTTGAAGCGGAATACACTCCACCAAGCGTGATGATAATCGTCATTAATACGATCGCGAGTTTGTTTTTAATCGAGAAATCTACAATTCTTTTTACCACATTTGCACCTCTTTATTTATTTCAATATGTATTTCTAATTGATAAAAAGCCAAAGGGCAACGTTACGATATCCCCTTGGCAAATGTTAGTCTTCATTCGTCGGTATCAATTCACCTTCAACGACTGCTTTAATTGTCGGCTCTAAAAATTCGATGACGTCTCTAAACGGTATTTCTACTTTTGGTGTTCCCATCGCACTACTTCCAATTTCGTTTTGATCATAGTGGAACTGTACGACGTCTCCTTTAAAGTCAACATTCGAAAACGTCTTTGAAATATCCATCGTTCGATCTTCTAATTTTTTCGCGTCATAATACGGTGCATACGCCGGATTATCACGAATCGCCTGATCTAATCGTTTAAATAACGCCTCTCGTGATGATTGACCGATGTTAAACAAGTTGTCGCTTATAACCGCTTCACCACTCGCGGTATTCACTACAAGTACACCGTGAATCGAGTATTCCGTATCTTTAGAAAGCTTAACAACTCTCGTAATGTTAAACATGTAAATATCGCCTCTAACATCATGTGCGTTAAAAACAATCTTTAACGATGAATCCATATGCTCATCATCATCTTTAACAATATCTATGAAATCATCGAACTCCTTATTACGTGCACCTTCGATCTTTTTATCGATACGTTCCACACCAAAATGTGGGTAGTGAATTTCAACGTTATAATCATTCGCAACAAATTTCAAGTCATCAAAATCTTGATTATTTGAATGTTCCTTATATACAACACCATGTTTTAACTTAACAGGCTCATTCGTACTCGAACATCCAGCAAGAATAAAAGCAAAAATCATGAACAGTGAAAAGAGGCCAAAACGCTTCATATAAATGCCTCCAATGTTGTTTATATTATAATTGTAGCAAAGCCACGATGAAATTAAAAAGAATATCGACTCATGTTTTTAGTAATTGTTTGGTCATTTTTGAATTCACAAATAATATAGTGTAAAATTTTAGTAAATCATCGAAATAAATAAGTGGAAGGTGTTATTTATGATTTACGCTGGTATATTAGCTGGAGGAATTGGATCAAGAATGGGGAATGTTCCTCTCCCAAAACAATTTTTAGATTTAAATGATAAACCAATTATTATCCATACAGTGGAGAAGTTTATTTTAGAAAATGATTTTAATAAAATTATTATTGCAACTCCTGAAAAATGGATCGGACATACAAATGATATTCTCTCTAAACATAATATCAACTCAGATAAAGTAATCGTAATAAAAGGTGGAGAAGATCGTAATGAAACGATTATGAACATCTTAGACTACATCGATGAACATCACGGTACAAATGATGACGATATTATCGTAACTCATGATGCGGTAAGACCATTTTTAACACATCGCATTATTAAAGAAAATATTCAATTAGCAAAAGAATATGGTGCTGTAGACACGGTTATAAGTGCGATTGATACCATAGTGACTTCAACAGATGGTAAAACAATTTCAAGCATCCCTGTCAGAGATCATATGTATCAAGGTCAAACTCCACAATCTTTTAACATAAAGTTATTAAAAGAAAAATACAGTTCACTTTCAGAAGAACAGAAAAACATTTTAACTGATGCTTGTAAAATTATTGTCGAACAAGGTGGAGAAGTTCGCTTAGTAGACGGTGAATTATTTAACATTAAAGTCACAACACCATACGACTTAAAAGTTGCGAATTCAATTATTAAGGGTGGTATAGCAGATGATTAATCAAATTTATCAGTTAGTATCTCCTAGACAGTTTGAAGTAACTTATACAAATAAAGATATTAACTCAAATAAAGTGGTTGTAAGACCAACATATTTATCTATATGTGCTGCAGACCAACGTTATTACACAGGTACACGTGGCGAACAAGCAATGAGAGAAAAGCTACCAATGGCTTTAATTCATGAAGGTGTTGGAGAAGTTGTTTATGATAGTAAGGGGCAATTTAAAGTCGGCACAAAAGTATTAATGGTCCCTAACACTCCAACAGAAGTGGATGAAGTAATTGCAGAAAACTACTTAAAATCTAGCAAGTTCAGATCTAGTGGTTATGACGGTTTTATGCAAGACTATGTCTTTTTAGATCACGATCGTGCTATTGTTTTACCTGACGAAATGGACTTCAGTACTGTTTCTTATTCTGAATTAGTTTCAGTAAGCATACACGCAATCGATCGCTTTAAAAGAAAATCTATTTCAAATACATCAAGTTTCGGAATTTGGGGAGATGGCAACCTTGGTTATATAACTGCCATTTTACTCAGAAAAATATATCCCGATGCTAAAATTTACGTGTTCGGGAAAACGGAGTATAAGTTAAGCTACTTTTCATTTGTCGACAAGACTTTTTATATAGATGAAATCCCTGAGGATTTAACTTTTGATCATGCATTTGAATGCGTCGGAGGACGTGGTAGTCAAAGCGCAATTGATCAAATCATTGATCATATAAATCCTGAAGGCTCAATAGCATTGTTAGGTGTTAGTGAGCATCCTGTCGAAATAAATACAAGAATGGTATTAGAACGTGGACTTACACTCATCGGTAGTAGTCGTAGTGGTGCAAAAGACTTTCAAGCAGTTGCTGATATTTATCGACAGCATCCAGATATTGTAGATAAACTATCATTATTAAAAGGAAAAGAATTTACAGTTCGCACAATTGATGACGTTACAGCTGCTTTTGAAGCAGATCTATCAACATCATGGGGTAAAACAGTCATGAAATGGGAAATCTAAATTAACGAGGTATAAACATGAAAGAACGCAAGGTTGTAATTGAAAATATTAGATGGGAACGCGTGCAATTCTTTATAGAAGGACGCTTCTTAGATGGAGATTTTTCATCTCCAGAATTCTATTTAAGAAATCTAGATGAATCGAAAGTAATGACTGCCAATGAGGTCAACATCGAGGGGGATAAGTTCTCTGCACGATTTTCTTTATCTAACATAAATAATGGTAATTACTTACCAGAAGATGATTATTTAATAGTCGTTGAAGATGAATATACGTACATTGCTCAAACTTCAGAGACACTTCTAGATGCTTCAAAACTTGAACTGACAAATGACGAACAAGAAACATTAAATGAGATTATAGAATTAGGCGATGAGAATACTATTCATAATTTTGTCTTATCATATTATGGAAAAGAGTTTAAACGAAGTGGAACTTCAAAAAGTACAGTTTATACTGTAACTCCAATGTTATCTACAGAAGTCAACGAGTTCTTACTTTCAATATCTTTTAAACAACCAAAAGAAAAATTGGATTTCTATGAAGCAACAATGAAAAGTATTCGTAGAAATTATAATAAAACATCATTCTCAATCAGGGATTTTATATTCCATCTCATCTTTAACTGGTCAAAATATAGAAACAAAAATAATACGAAAGATGTATTATTTACATCAGACTCAAGAGCAGAAATGTCTGGAAATTTCGAATATATTTTTAGAGAGATGATTCGACAAGATAAAGATAAGGAGTATAATATTCACCAACAATTTAAACGCCATATAACGGATCGAAGAAACTTTTTTGACAAGTTTAAATTCCCCTACCTACTGGGTAAATCTAAATACATCTTTGTGGATGACTTTCATCCAATGATATATAGAGTCAATTTTAGAAAAGATCAGGAAATCATCCAAGTATGGCATGCGGTCGGTACATTTAAAACATTTGGCTATAGTAGAGTTGGTAAATCAGGTGGTAATTTCTTTAATACGCGTTCTCATAGAAACTATACAAAAGTATATGTTTCCGCAGAGAATGATATTCCATATTATGCTGAAGCATTTGGTATTAAAGAATCTAATGTCATTCCAACTGGAGTTCCAAGAACGGACATATTCTTTAATGATAAATATGAGAAAAAAGTAACGAAGGAATTATATTCTATTTACCCACAAATTAAAGATAAACAAGTGATTCTTTTTGCACCTACTTTTAGAGGTAATGGTCATAATTCTGCTTATTATCCGTTCTTTAAAATAGATTTCGCAAAATTAGCGAAATACTGTGAAGAATCAAACTCAGTCGTACTGTTTAAAATGCATCCATTTGTAAGAAACAAACTAAAATTCCCTATGAAATACAATAAGTATTTCATCGATATATCAAGCTACAGGGAAGTAAATAACATTTTATTTATTACAGACATTTTAATCAGTGATTATTCGTCATTAGTATATGAGTTCTCTTTATTCAAGAAGCCAATGCTGTTTTATGCATATGACTTAGAAGATTACGTTTCTAAAAGAGACTTTTACGAAACTTATACAGACTTCGTACCAGGAAAAATTGTACAAGATTTCGATGAGCTGATTACATCTCTATATAACAAAGATTTCGAGGAAGAAAAAATTACTAACTTTATAAATAAACACTTCAAATATACAGATGGTCGATCAAGTGAGCGTCTTGTTAATGACGTGTTTAATAAAGAAAAGTAATGACACCTCATACCCTAAAGCTATCAAGGAGATCTTATGAAAAAAGTTAGTTTCTGTATTCCTGTATACAATCGAGTAAATAAAATTGACAAATGCATTCTATCATTAATCAACCAGACTGAGCCTGAAGAAAATTATGAAATTATAGTTGTTGATGACTGTTCTACAGATGGAACATTCGAAAAAGTTAAAAGCATTTTTGAAGAAGAAGAATTCAAAAACTATAAGCTGTTAAAACTTGATGAGAACTCTGGTAATGCTAGTATTCCAAGAAACACAGCAGCTGAACACGCTGAAGGAGAATATTTGTTTTTTGTAGATTCTGATGACTTTGTTGCAAAAGAGCTAGTAACTCACCTATATGATTTTGCTAAAACAAACAATTCAGATATCATCTACCCTAAGTATGTGAAAGGCAATGAAGATAACATCAAAGGTAACGTACCGAGATCATTTGCCAAGCATGGATCATTAGGTAATGCAGATATTATCGAGAATAATATGCTAACTGCCTTATCCGTACTTAAAGCTTTTAAAAGATCAGAGTGGGATCGGTTAAATTTAAAATTTGACAAAGATGTCTTGATTGGCGAAGACATGCTCGTGACAGCACGATTTCTTTTTAACACAAAAGTTCATAGTATATTAGCTGATCAGCCTTATTATTATATCGTACATCATACAGATGACCGGTTAACCTCAAGTAAGCAGTCTAAAAACAGGACGTTTGAAAATTATAAAGAAATCTTAAATATAATTTATGATGGTGAACTTGGTGACCAAGAGTTTAAAGATCGTGCTGCTGCTGCTTTTGTAGATAGAATAATGAATTTTGGTATTGGAAACACACTTAATTATTTAATCCATATCCATAAGACAAAAGTCCACAATGACTGGCTAGAACTGTTTGCTGACTTGTTCAATAGCTCTTTCCCAGAAAGGGCCGAAGAATATGTAAACGATCGCTTTTATAACCGATTAAGGGCTTATCGTCAAAAAGATGGTAATGCTGTACTATTAGCGTATAAAGCTGAATTGCAACAATTAAAAATAGATGAATTAGAAAGAAAAATAAATGCATTAACAAAAAAAGATAATTCATTTATAAACCGAAACAAAAAGAGAGTAAAACGTAAATTAAAAAGCGTCGCAAAAAAAGTGTATTATAAAATAAAATAATAAATGCCCTTCTGTATATTTTTAAAAATACAGAAGGGCTCTTTTATTTTACTATGAATTTATTCACTTTCTTTTGTATATTTCGCATTCAACCAAACTTGTTCATTATCAATTATTGCTTTATACCATATATTACGACCGATGAACCATGTCTCAATGACATGTATTTCTGTCCCTGTCAGTTTCTTTAAATCTGCAAATGCTGCGTTTTTCTTACCACCCCATGGCATATAGAACGCACTACCTTCACCGTTCAATATGACATGCTTATTATCTTGGTCTATTAAAGAAAATGTATGTGATTGAATGTCTTTTTCTTTCATCCAACCAATGACTCCATCTTCTGCACTTCGTGAAGTCGATAATAAATAATACTTCTCAAATCTATAATTTGCTGATCGGGTAATATAATATACATGATGTTTAAAGTCATTAGATGATTTTACATTCTCTCTACTATTTGGTGCTTCATATACAGATGATTTACCACCTCTAATATGGCCTAATCTACTTTCCATGTGAAGTTCATAATCATCTTTTTCTGTAATGTACTCATCTGTTTGAGAATAGATTACCGTATTACCTATTTCTTGTTTATTATCTGTTGTGGCTGGAGACGATAATATATTATTACGGTATTCATCGCGTTCTTTCTTTGTCATCTTTTGCCATTTTCTTAAGTATCTTTCATACATGCCGAGAACTTCATTCGTTTCACCATATGCTTTAACACGACCAAATTCTAACCAAAGTATTTTGTTACAAAATTGCTTCATTTGACCGAGCGAGTGCGAAACGAAAATCATCGTCTTGCCTTGTTCTTTAAAGTCTTTCATCTTTTGTAAACTTTTCTCAGCAAATGCCTTATCTCCAACTGACAGCGCCTCATCGATAATAAGGACATCCGGATCTACACTTACTGAAATTGCAAAACCAAGTCTAGACCTCATACCACTAGAGTATGACTTTACTGGCTGATCAATAAATTCCCCTAGCTCTGAAAATTCGATTATTTCTGGCTCTAATTCTTTAATTTCCTGTTTACTAAATCCGAGCATTAAACATTTTAACTCAATGTTCTCTCTGCCTGTTAAATTGTTATTGAGTCCTGCAGCAACTGCAATTAAAGCAACATCACCACGGGTATGTACCTCTCCTTTTGTTTCGGGTACAATTCCTGCGATAATATTAGATAATGTTGATTTACCAGATCCATTTGTTCCAATAAATCCAACAACATCACCTTCATATGCTGAAAAACTCACAGAATCTAGTGCATAAAAAGCTTTTCCATATTTTTCTTTATTAAACAAATTTAAAAACTTTTCTTTAGAGTCATTGAACAACGTATATTTTTTTGAAACATCTTTTACTTCTATAACTTTCTCCATATTATCCAACCTCTATAAGTAATCAATAAAGTTTCTTCTAAATCTCATGTGAAGCGTTGCACCTATTAATAATAATATTAATACTACTGCCCAGAAGTATAATCCATACTTCCAATGTTCAATAATGTACCACCCTGAACCTAAAAATGCATATCGATATCCATCAATGACGTAGATAAGTGGGTTAAATTTTAATACGTACATCACTTTCGGGAAATCACTTAACATCGTTAATGGCCACAGTACTCCTGAAACATATAGACCCATTCTGAGTGTTGAGTTTAAAAACAGGTGCACATCTCTGATAATTGTAGATAACGTCGACATAATTAAGCCAAATGCAAAAGTAAAGACGTATAAACAAAAGATGAAGTATACGACCTGTATTAAATAAATTGAAACATAATATCCATAAATTTGATGTACGATAAGTGCAATAACTAGCATTCCAAAATGTATATAAATTTTAGACAAAATAGGAATATTCGGTATAACACTCATTGGGAAGTTCATTTTAGATAACATTCTAAGTCTAGTATATATAGATTTAGATGCTTCTATTGAAGCTTGGTAGAAAAAGATCCACACTAAAAACCCAACTATTAGCCATAATATAAATGGTGTTTCATCACCATTGACGATAACTGGCGCACGGTTTCTTAGAGTTCCAAATACGAACCAATAGATTAGTATTTGAGTGAGTGGATTTAATAATTCCCAGAGCATACCTAGATAATTGTTTTTATTACTACTTTTTAATTCATATAATGACAATCGTCGTGCTAAGTAGAAATATTCTGTTTGTTCTTGTATTAGTTTAAATAAAGATTTCATTTTATTCCCTTTCAATCATTACCGTAAAATACTATTAACTACACGCTCGGACGCTTTACCGTCCTCTAATGCGCAAAACTTTTCTCTAAATTCGTGTCGAATGACAGAATAATCTTGTAGCTCAATATTCTGTATGGCATGTAAAACTTCATCAGTATTGTACAATAAAGGACCTGGTGCTTTTTGTTCAAAATCAAAATAAAACCCTCTTACAACATCACGATAACTGTCAATATCATACGTAAAGAACATCATCGGACGATCTAAAATCGCGTAATCAAAAAACACAGATGAATAGTCGGTAATTAGCATATCCGATACTAAGTATAAATCGCGAATATCTTCATAATTTGAGAAATCGAGTACGAAACCATTGTATTTTGCCACATCTAGATTCTCTGCAATTAAGTAATGCATACGTAATAAAATTATGTAATCATCACCTAATTCTTTTTGCATTTGATCTAGGTCAAGTTGGATGTCAAATTTATAACGTCCACGCTCGTGATATTCATTGTCTCTCCAAGTTGGTGCATAAAGAATCACTTTTTTCCCGCGTTTGATACCAAGTTCGACTTTAAGTTTATGAATATAATCCGGAATATTAAAATTGACTAAGTAATCATTTCTAGGGTAACCCGTCTCTAACATTTCTTTATTAAAATTAAATGCGCGTTTAAATATTTCTGTTGAATATGGATTCGGAGAAATTAAATAATCCCATTTACTAGATTCTTTAGTAAAGTTTTTCTTATATCTTTCTGTGTCTGTATCAGCCATAAGTACTTCATCCATATCTAATGCTAGACGCTTTAACGGCGTACCATGCCATGTTTGTAAATACTTTGTAGATCTTGGCTTAGGAATCCATAAAGGTAACCTACTATTTGAAACCCATATATGTGATGTATTCATTGCGATTAACCACTTTAGTGAGAATCTCTTAAAATACGGCACGCCATGTTCTTCGAATGTTTTTACGTGACGCTTATCCGCACTCCAGATAAGTTCGTATTCGCTATAATGCATTTTCATATATTCATATAATGCACGAGGATTATCACTGAATTGCTTTCCTAAAAAACTTTCGAACATAATTCTCTTTTTATTTTTAGGTAGAATTAGTCCTGCAGTAAAAAAGATAAACTTGTATATATTTAACCAAAATGACTTTAAAAATTTCATTTAAATCTACTTTCTTTCTTCATTAATTATAATATATAGACTATATTATACCGAAGTTTTGTCAAAATGCGTAAAGTAATATACTATAACAATCGTAATTTGTACAGTTTTGGTATAGACTGAAAAGATAGAAATAATTATTAAGGTGAAATCCAATGAAAAAGATTATAACATATGGAACTTTTGACTTATTACATGTCGGACATATCAATATTTTAAAACGTGCGAAGCAGATGGGAGATTACCTTGTTGTCGGATTATCAACCGATAGTTTCAACAGCTTAAAACATAAAGAAGCATATCACTCATATGAGGATCGTAAACTTATTTTAGAAGCGATTAAATATGTCGATGAGGTAATTCCAGAGAATAGTTGGGATCAAAAACGTGATGACGTAAAAAATCACAACATTGATACATTCGTAATGGGTCATGACTGGGAAGGTGAATTCGACTTCTTAAATGATTTATGTGAAGTCGTATATCTACCGAGAACCGAAGGTGTATCAACAACTAAAATTAAGAAAGATCTTAATCAAAATGATTAAAGAACTTTTTATACGTGTGTACAATTTTTTTGTCTCACGTTTCTTTTTATTGATGCGCGTATTACCTGTTAAAAACTCTGTCGTGATTTTAACTTCTTTTGGCGATAATATCGATTATATTATCCGTCATCCGAAAATGCGTCTCTACGATGAAGTTAATATTTTTTCATCGCGCCAGTATGATTTTAAAACGTTTGATAACGTTAAAGTGTATACACATAGTAGTTTAAGCGTAAAAGAATTATATGAAATTGGTCGTGCAAAAAATATTATTGTCGATAATCATTTCCCTGTAATTGGTGGTATGTCTACATTAAAACCTTATGTTAAAGTATTTCAAACGTGGCATGCGGTTGGTGCTGTAAAGGCGTTTGGGTTAATGGATGAGTCATTTAAACACCGTCCAGACTGTGCAAAAACTCGGTTTAAAAAAACGTATCAAAATGTGGATTATTATGTCGCTGGATCTAAACGTATGGCAGATATTTTTAAACAGACGTTTTCTATTGAAGATAAAAAAATCATAAAAGCAGCGATGCCACGTCTTGATTTTTATAGAGAACAGTCGAATATTCAATCGACTCGAGATAATGTTCGAAGTCGCTTAAATTTAGACGACGAAGTTATCGTTGTAACGTATGCGCCGACGTATAGAGAAAATCAGTTTAATATTTCTGATATACCACTCGACATCTCTAAAATGAGTCAACAGTTGCCAAGCAATTATAGAATCGCGTTAAGACTACACCCTACTGTTCAGTTAGACACTGATATTAAGGGTGTCATTGATCTAAATGACGGATTTTCGTTAGAAGAAGTGTTAAGTGTGACTGATATTTTAATTACAGACTACTCTTCTGTCGGCTTTGAATTTGCGAACCTTATGCGCCCAGTTATCTATTATCCTTATGATTTAGATGAGTATAAGAATACAAAAGGTTTAATAGATGATTATGAATCTCTCGTCACGACAAATATCGCATATAGCACAGATGAAATTCTTGAAATGATTAAAAATGATGACTTCTCTGCGGAAGAAATACGTCAATTTAAAGATCTTTGGAATGATTATAACAACCAAAATAATACAAATACTCTTTTATCAATGTTACAATAAAGGTTATTATATTATTTTGAAGTTCGGAGATTACTATGAAAAAATTCCTTAAAATTATTTTCGTCATACTTTTAGTACTCGGCATTGCTGGGGCCGCTTATGGTGGTTATATATACTATACAGTCAACAAAGGAGTAAACTCTTCATTTTCCGGATTAGAGGATAAGTCGAAACTTCGTGAAGATGGTGAAGAAGTAGATATCGAAGATAGTTTTACAGTACTAATATTAGGAATTGACGAAAACGAAAAACGTGCTAAAAAAGAACAATTAAAAAGAGATGAATTTAGAACGGATACGATGATTTTAGCTACGTTTGACCGTGAAGGTAACGTCATTAAAATGATCAACATCCCTCGCGATACGCTAAGTCTAATTAGTGATGAACAAGCATTCGACAAAATCAACCACGCACATGCACTCGGCGGAATTGAAGGAGCTGTCGATTCAGTTGAAAACTTATTCAACATCCCTGTCGACTTTTACATTCGTGTAAACTTTGACTCTGTTGTGGATATTGTAGACACACTTGGTGGTGTTGAGTTCGACGTACCTTTTGATATGGAAGAACCTAACCGAGATGATTCAGGTAAAACGAAAGTTAAAAAAGGTCGTCAAATGTTAAATGGTGAAGAGGCACTTGCAGTAGTTAGAAGTCGCCGAGTAGACTCAGACTTTGGACGTGGTGAACGTCAAATGCAAATGATTCAGGCGATTATGAATCGTTCAAAATCTACTGGTGCAATTACAAAAATCGATAAACTCGTCGATGTTGTATCTGAAAATGTCACACATAACTTTACGATGAATGAAATTACAAACTTAGCAAAATATTTTGCAAGTAATGATGTTAAATTTGAAACAACAAGATTACTCGGTGAAGATTATATTGGATATACTGGTGCATATTACTACAAACCAAGTGAAGAACACTTATTTGTACTAAGCAAAACATTAAGAGAAATTCTTGATTTAAAAGCACCAGACGTCAATGACTTCGCAAATATTCGCCTATCCTACTGGTTAAACCCAACAGTACTAATCGGCGAAGATATTATTAATAACTATAAACTCGAAGGCGAAGATATACCGTTTTTCGCCGATCCAACATATAAAAGTAAGTATGGTGACGGCTTTAACATTCCAAAAGAACAATTAGAAAACTATGAAGACAATGAAGGCGACACAGATGTTAGTCAACCTGACGGACAAGACTACACTGAACCAACAGAAGAAGAAAATTTAGATGAGTCATATGACGACGATTATTATTACGATCCAGGTACAAACCCAAGAGATGAATACTTCCCACCTGAGCGTGATGATAGAGAGAATTATGAATAGTGTTATATAATGACTAGGTACTGCCTAGTCATTATTTTTTTAGGAGTGTCTATTATGAATATATATATTACAGATGATAAGAAATACTACGATGATTGCGTGGAGATTAGAAATAAAGTATTTGTAGAAGAACAAGGTGTTCCAGCTGATTTAGAATTAGATGAGTACGAAGAAGAATGCGTTCATATCATTTTACTATTTAACGATGAACCAGCCGGTACAGTACGTTACCGAGTGCTTGATGATTCTACAATTAAAGTCGAAAGAATGGCTGTTTTAAAAGAATATAGAAAGCTCGGATTCGGACATAACTTAATGACGTTCGTTCATATTCATGCGAGACAACAAGGTTACGTATGGGCAAAACTTGGTGCACAAACTCACGCGATTAAATTTTATAACAAACTCGGCTATGAAAATTTTTCCGATGAATATTTAGACGCAAACATCCCACATATCGATATGATTAAACAGTTGTAATAAAAAAACTCTAACAAAAATGTTAGAGTTTTTTTCGTTCCACCGCTTCATATATACGTTTACAGTTATGTTGATCTTGATATTTAATAATGCCACTAATATCTTTTACTTTATTTTCATAGTTATGTTTAATCGAATCTTCGATATAGCTAATCAGAAGTTCTTCTGTTTCCGCGATATCTCCTAAAAATGTTTCATTTACAGGTCGTAATATCCCTCTACTAAAGAATCGATCTTCGTCGAAGTGATAGTATATTACTGGTTTTTTCATCATTGTAAAGTCAAAACTTACACTACTAAAATCTGTAATGAGTAACGCATGTTCAATGAGTAAATCTTGTACAGTACGTTCTCCTAGCGTAATAAATTCAATGTTATCTGTCGCTTCAATATGCTCTTTTGTAAAGAACTGCTGTGCACGATAATGCGGGTAGAAATTTAATTTGACGTTATATTTTTTTAGTACTTCATGAAGGCGTTCGTTTTCGATTAAATTTTTATAACGGTGATAATACTCACTGTTTAAAAATCGTTCGTCAGTGTTAATCCAGTCACGCCACGTCGGCATAAGTAATATGTCTTTCCCTTTTTTGCCAATCGGTAATTGGTCAAATCGTGCAAGACCTGTAACGATGACTTCATCTTCATCGTATCCCATCTCTTCAACGACGACGTCGTACTTCTCACTTGAACTCGATACGATAAATATATCAAACGGATCCTCATAGTATTTTTTATGATATTCAGCTGGTTTTCTACCGAGTACACCGTGCTGTAGAAACACTTTAAAAGTATCACCATAGTTAAAGAATTCTTTCGCTGGTTTGTACGGTAAAATATTTTCAAAATCGTGCGTACATAGTAATACCCCTGCTCTTAAACTAATGTCGTAATGTGCATCACTACCGAAAACGAGTACGTTTTTTTCGTCTTTAATCTTTTCATAGTCTTTAGATTCTCCGTCTATCACGTAGTACGCTTCGACTTGTTTGTCTTGTAAATATTTAAACAATGCATATCCATTTTCTTGTGCAGTATCTGTACGTTCTCCGAGTAACCATATATTGTTGTCTCGCGTGACATTCGTGTTGACTGATTTTGGTACAACAAATGTTTCGATTTTTAAATTGTTAAATGGTGTTGTCGTCACGAGTAAATAAACTTCTCGGTCTTTTTCTTGGACAATTTTTAAATCGTAAAAATCATCTTTTTTATAATCTGAATGTTTGTATGGGATTTTTTCCCTTGCGATGATGTCGCCGTCTTCATTTCTCATACCGACGTAAATATCAATCACTGTCTTACCACGACTCATCAAATTGATGATATCTTCAGGTACTACTTTTATTTTAAATTTATCGTCTACTGGATATTCGACAGTTTTTTGACTGATACGATCTTCAAATATAATGACGTTCTCAGCATTAGAGAACGACTCTCTCCCCTTCATAAAACCTTTAAACGTAAAGTCTTTAATAGATGTCATACGTCTTCTTATACGTGGACGAGATACTTTAAAACCTAAGTAGTTGTCTTTTCTTCTATAAAAATGAGTGTTGAGATACTCATTGTCATGAAGATGTTTACCGACCATATCATCGGTAATTTTTGCATATCGAATATCAAGTTGATACACGATACCATCATTTATAAAGTTGATTTTTTTATTTGTAAATCCGTCAATCAGCACTCCAATTGGTATATCACATCGTAATTGATCTGTTAAATCGATATCCACCGACGTATCAAGCCTCGGGTTAAAGATACTTAATTTCGGTTGATTGATTAACATATCTTTTTCTAATTGAATATTGACTGTGACGACGTTATCTTTTATTTCACTCACGTAAAATGATTCGAGCACGATCACATGCTCTTTAACTTCAAGCGTTAACTCCGGCTCTGTCTTAAGTGTGTACGAATAATATTCAGTAAAAAGTTCTTGTTCTTTTAATTTGCCTTTTAATAAATAAACATCTTCTTTTTGAGCGATATAAAATACCGCTTCACCGTTTGTAAGTTGTTCTAGCCCCGTTACTTTTAACGTATAATCATCAACTAACGTCGTCGGTATTTCTACGAACTTATGAATATAACTTAAAAAGAGTACAGAATCTTTGTCCACTTTCGTATTAAACGTTAACACTAAAGAATCTTTTAATACGTTCGCGTCATTTACAAGTTGTGTTTCATCAGTAAAGTTTAACGTCATATATCGTTTAGAAATATGTACATCTCTTTTTACTTTAATGTTATATAGTTTATTGTTCACAAAATATTGAGTACGCGCTTTAAGTTCCTTACTTCGTTTTATACGCATTGGTTTATTAAATGAATATAACTGAATAGATAAATTATCCGGTTCATGGTTAAAATACGTTTCAGATATACGCACTGTAATATGATCGTTATTATATTCACACGGAACTTCATGTTCTATTTCATCAATTAAAACAGTCGCATTATAATTTGAAATCACCCGAACATTAATAAACGGGAGGACTTTATAAGTGAATATAAAGTCGCCCCCTCTTCTATTAATATCGATGAGTTCAATTTCTTTTATAAATCGTTCTCTTACATGTTTAGAGAAATAATTTGTAAATCGACTCATACATATTCACCTTTAACTTTCATCAAAATTATTGACGACACCTAAAATCTCTATTCCACTTTCTTCTAGTCGTGAAGCCAGTTCGTTTGACTGAACGATATGACGTTCCTTATTTTTTACAATCACCGCCGCATCGATTGCTTCTTTTGTTGCATCGACATTCGCCGCGTCATACATTCTCATGCCAGCATCAATAATACAATAATCAAATTTATTTCTTAACGTTCCAATTATATATTTAAATTTACTCGATAGAAACACTTCGTTGCCAATCGACGTTTGTAGCCCAACATGAATCATAGAAAGTCCATATACTGGTGTGTCATACGTCACTGATAGTATGCTTTTGTCAGTCGCTATCGCATCTGTAATACCGCTTCTTAATTGAACGTGAAATGTGTCGTGAATTGTCGGGTCGTCTAAATTTGCATCTAAAAATACGACGTTAGCGCCCCTACGTGCTAAAGCGATCGCAACGTTAGTTGCGATTGTCGTAACCCCTTCTTTTTGATATTCAGATGCAAATAATAACACTCGTTGCTTGTTTTGTGTGTAATATTTAATACGGTCTGCGATATTAAAATATTTTAAAGCGACATCACTTTCTGGCTCATTCACTACGATATGTCTTCTATTGTCTAACATATATTATCACTCACTTACACTAATATTTTGGTATCGAACCAAGTACCGTATAATCTGATTCCGCTGATTTACGTTTGCCGACACGTGGTTTTTGAAATGTGTCAATTAACGTACCAACAAAATATCCAATAATAAGCCCAACAATAACGTAGATTAATTTAACTTTATGTGACTTGTCTTCTACTACACCGTCATCTGGAGCTGTCACATACTCCACTGTACTCCCTTGTACAAATGTTTCTATTTCATCAGTAGCGATTTGTGCAAGGCTCTCTGTGATCAGTATAGAGTCGCGTCTATTGTCTAAACTTACCGAAACTTTTAAAGTATCTGAATCTTCGTTATACGTGACAGTAATCTTCTCTTTTAATTTTTGAACAGGAAGCGTAATGTTCTCTTGTTCTTTTAGTTTTGTAACGACTTTATCAGATTTAATAATCGCCTCATAAATTCCTGGATCTACTGATTCTTCCGTATGCACGTTAAATTCAGCAGTCGCGTTGTACTGATTATCAATAAAAAACAACGTAAATAACGACGCAACTATTCCACCAATTAATATACTCGCTAATAATATAAAATCTTTACTTGATACATTACGTTTTGACATAGAATCTTCCTTAACGTTTAATCATTTTTTAGTAGTGTTTTTATCATAAAACTAAACACTTTAATATTTCTTTTAATGCGTTCTGGTTGTTTAATCATGCGGTACAACCATTCTAAGTTTAATTTAATCCAAATATCTGGCGCACGTTTCACTGCTTTCGCATGGACGTCTAAACTTCCACCAACACCGATGAATAGCCCTTTTTGTGCATTTTTAATATGACGATCGATGAATAATTCTTGCTTTGGTGCACCGAGCGCGACGAATACGATATCTGGTGACTGTTCATAAATCTCATCATGAATTTTTTCATCATCAATATCGATATATCCGTGATGTCTGCCGACAATATTTAAATTCGGATAAGTCGATTGAATTTGTTTTGCCGCCTCTTTATTGACAGACTCTTTTGCACCGAGTAAATACACACTTAAATTTTCGTCATCGGCATATTGCAGTAAATCGACCGTTAAATCAAACCCGGTAATTCGCTCTTTTAGCGGACGTCTTTTTAACTTTGAAAGTAATACAACTCCGATACCATCCGGCGTGACATAATCCGCACGTTTAACGACATGTTGAAATTCGTTATCTTCTTTTGTTTTCATTAAAATTTCTGGGTTTGCTGTTACGACGAACGTCTTTTCTTTTTGCTCAAGACGTCTCTTTAGTTCGTCTACAAACTGTTCATGTGTCGTATTTACAAACGGAATTCCAAGTAAATGTACTACCCTTTTAATCATGTCTTTCACTACTTTCAGTCTTATCTATATCATACATGATTTTTAAACTTTTTTCTTAATTATTCGGGCTCTTTTTTTGTTGTAAAATACGTTCGAGTTGTAGAATCGGAACGTAACCAATCGTAACTTTTCCATCTTGTTCTATATACGTTGGCAATTTATCGACCTCAGTAAATGGAACTTTTCCGCGTTCAAAACGCCCAATAATCGTGTATAACCTATGAATCAGTCGTGTAATATCGTCTAATATACTTTGTGATATTCTAGCGACTTCGATATGGATAAACGGATTCTCTTTTTCTTTTTTAGGATATCGATATTTTTTAATCCAATGAATGTCTTTTTGAGACATTTCATCTTTTGATTTATACTCAATCGCAAAAAATGGGAGTCTATCGTCTTCTTTAAACGCTTCGTCAAATTGCTGTCTAAAACTATAAAACTCTAAATGGTTTTCTTCTTTACGAATGACGTACTGCTCTCCATTTTGTTGGATATAAAAGATCGTACTGTTCGGTACACGGTATGTTTTTTTAATATCGATATATAAATCTGACATTTTAATAAACTGTGTATAGTCTAAATCTAAGTGTGCGATATTTTTATCTTTACTTTCTAAAATTGAGAGTTCTAGCGTTAAATCATCTGACGATAACTTCGCTTTATTTAAAGCATCGAACAACTTATTTAACTTCATTTCATACAATTCGCTATACGAATACTCACCATATGTTAGCTTAGATACTTCATGTGTTAAATATGGTAAATCGTCTGTTAACAACGCAATCAAATCTCTTACTTTTTGATCAAGTGATAATTTATATTTAAAAATTTGTAATTGATGCGTACTATCTTTAACTTTGACTTTAATTTCCATACTATCCCTCTTTTCGCATCATGTCATTAGTTTATATTATACATTGTTTTTTTAGTTTCTGCGCTTAAATATCTTCTTCTAAAATGTCTAAACTTCACGTACCTGTCATATATTTGCGTCGCTTTTACATACTGACTTTCACATTGGTTATATGAAATTTCGACATCTAACGTATCTCCACATATAAACTCAATCGTCGTACCACTTTCACGTTTTATACACCGATATACTTTAGCCAAATTAATAAAATACACGTTCTTATTTTTATTTGAATTTAACGGAAACATAATAAATTGATATTCGAGATCCACACAAATCGGTATCATACGATGGATGTTGAAATTCAATTGAACATGTTTACGTATTGCAGATAGATTCGTCGCATAAAAATATGTTAAATACTCATTTAACCAGTTTTCCGACGATTTCTTATATTGAACGATACCAGATTCTGATACAGCCTGACACATATATGTTGGATCATAAATCGGTTCTATATATTTAACGTCTCTTGTAAAATATGGCAATCCTTTCATAGGAAGTCCTCTTTCATTAAAATTATAGTATTAGAACGAATTATACATCATTTCATGTTTAAATACATTACATTGTTAACTATTATTATAGTTAAGGTTAACTTTTGTTAATTAAGGCGCCTGTTTGAACGATTAAAAACCCGGTACATTACACATATCCGGAAATAATTTAAGAATCGATTCTTACAGGAGTCACAATGGAAAAGATTATATCGTATGAACCGATGATTGCTTCAATTATTAACAGGCTGAACATTTTATATGACCGAGATGAGTATATGCAAATTGGCCGATTAGCGGTTTACGAAGCGTTAAACAAGCACGACGAGTCCATATGTAAAGAATCACAATTTGTCTACACGATGATTTATCAACGTTTAATCGATGAAATTCGAAAAAATGCACGTCGATTAGAGCGATATCAAGTGACAGAAGATGGAGTTCTAGATACGATCCCTATCGATTCTATCGATGCGAATTTGTATTTAATCGGTGTAAAAGAAAAACTAACTGAGCGAGAATATGCATGGCTACTTATGACGATTGATGGATATGCACTCGTTGAGATCGCCAAACATTTAGGGGTGAGTTTATCAACAGCAAAAAACATAAGAAAACAAGCGAGAAAAACGTTGTATACACACTTCTATTGAGAAAAATAGTTGAAAATTGTATAATAGTATAATGATTATTTGGAGGGGTTACGATGAGTAAGAACAAAGACGAAGTAGAAATTGTACCAGCAGAAATCGGAGATATTGTTGAGTTCGATGGCATGCTTGGTAAAGTTGAAAAAATCAATGAAAATTCAGTCATCGTCGACATTACAATAAACGAGGACTGGAACGAAAACGAAGATTTTGAAAAGACAGTAGTAAACCATAAACGATATACAATCAAAAAATAATGATTAAGGCGTAAGCTCGAATGCTTACGCCTTTTTTCTTTTTATTCTTATTTCTAACCGACTGTTAAATGCTCTGTCGGATATTTGATTATCGTCTTTTTCTTGCTACCAAAACTTAATAAGAAACTCACAAAACCGACACGGCCAATAAACATCAGTGCAATCAATATAAGCTCACTGCTTGTCTGTAAGTCATTTGTTATGCCCATCGACATCCCGCACGTTCCGAACGCGCTCGATACTTCAAAGATGATAGACATTAAACTATGTTTGTCACCTTCAACAAACGTGATGACGGATATTCCTAAAAATAGTAAAACAATTGACATGACGAACACGACAAATGCGCGTTCAACATCTTGTTTTGCGATCGTCCGTTTAAATATCGTCGGGTATTCTTTACTTCTTGCAAATGCAATTACTGTCAGTAACAAAATCGCAAATGTCGTCGTACGAATCCCCCCACCCGCACTGGATGGTGATGATCCGATAAACATTAACATACTTAAAACAAGCTGTGTGGCTTCGTTTAGTAACGACGGGTCTTCGATAACGATTCCTGCACTTCTTGACGATACACTCATAAACGAGGCGTTCGTCATTTTAGTAATAAATGAATCTTGAAAACGCGGACCATTCCACTCGATGATTAAATAAAACACTGTACCAATTACATAAAGTAACGCATACATCGTCGTCGTCACTTTCGTAAACAAACTAAATCTAAAGTGAGGGTTTTTATGACTAAAGAACTCTTTCACTTCGATTAATACAGGATATCCAATCGCTCCGAGAACGATTTGGAACATTACTGGAACCGTAAGAAAGAAGTTTGTACTATGTCCGATCAACGATTGATGATATAAATCAAATCCAGCGTTTGTCGTCGCAGATACTGATAAAAACGTCCCTTGAAGGAGTGCATCTTTAAACGAACCGGTTAAATAATAAAACACTGACGTATAAATAATTGCACCAATCAGTTCGATTAAAAACAGTAAAGACACGATATTTAAAACGAGCTGTACCCCACCTGCAATTGCGGATTGGTTGTTGTCGACCATGATTGCTGCTCGGTTTCTTAATGTGATCTTTCTACCGAGTAAAATCCATATAAACGTCGACGTCGCCATAATACCAATACCGCCGAGGTTGAGTATGAACATTAGGAGAATAATCCCGTACGTATTAAACGTGTCGACAATATTTACCGTCGTAAGACCCGTAACAGAGATACCTGAAGCTGTGACGAATAACGTATCCATAAATGATATGTATGTACCTTCATTATAGAAAAATGGCAGTTGCATGAGTAACGTAGAAACAATTAACGCGCCTAAATAATAAACAAAAATGGAGCGTTGCGGGCTCATACGGTCTAATAAATTAATGATTATTTTCACACAGTATCTCTCCTTTAGACATACTATACGCCTATTAAATCAATCTTTCAATTTATTTTAATATAAAAAAAACGAGCATTACTGCTCGTTTAAAATCTTTTTATAACTGGACGTCAGTCTCATACTGTCTACCGTCTAAATAATACGTTACAGTAATCGTGTCGCCTGATTTTTTGTTGCCATATAAATATTGTCTAAATTCCATCGCGTTATTGACTTCAGTGTCATCTAATTTCGTAACGACCGCTAATTCTTCTAATCCTGCATATTCAGCTGGAGAACCTGGTTCAATACTTGAAAGAACGACGCCTTGTTTAACATTGCTCGGTAATTTTAAATAGTTACGTTGATCGCTCGTACTAATTAAATATAAGTCGAGCAAGCCAACTCCGATAAAAGGACGATCCACTTCTCCACCAGTTTCTAACTCTGAAACAATTGCTTTAACATCGTTTGATGGAATCGCAAAACCAATACCTTCGACATTCTCTAAACCAATTTTCATCGAGTTAATACCGATTAATTCACCTTTACTATTTACGAGTGCACCACCAGAGTTACCTGGGTTAATAGCTGCATCTGTTTGAAGTACTGCCGCTTCCCAGTCATCCGTACCGTTTCCATCAATATCAACCGGTACACGTCTATCTAATGCAGATACAATTCCTCTAGATACAGATCCACTAAACATATCACCGAGTGGTGAACCAATTGCGATTGCCTCTTCACCGACGAGTAATTTATCGCTATCTCCAAATTCGATTACATCAGTTATGTTACCTTTTGGCATTCTTAAAACTGCTAAGTCTGTCCAAATATCTGTGCCGAGAATCTCTGCTTCAACACTGTCACCTTCAGAAGTGTTTACTTGAACTTCAGTTGCTTTATCAATTACGTGATTATTTGTAATAACGTAAGCATATTCGTCATCTGTTTTATAAATGACTCCAGACCCAGTTCCCGCTTCAGCGAGTGACGACTCATTACCAAATAAATTCGTTTGGCTTTGTAAGTTAATGACTGATACGACTGCAGGCTTTGCTTTTTCAACAGCGACAATTGTATCTGTAATCACTTTGTCCTCATGTTTACTTTCAATTTCTTGACGAACTTCTGCTGTGTCTTTTGTGTTGTTTACGACATCATCTGCGTTGTTTGAGTCGTTAGATAAAAAGTGATACAACGAAACGACTAAAATCGCACCGATAATACCAGCGAGTAATCCGGGTAAGAACGATGATTTCTCACGTTTAGCGCGTGGTTTAGGTGTATCTTCTTTAGGTACTTCATGTTCTTCACGGAAATCATCGTGAGATGGTGCTTCTCTTTCATCAACATGCTCGTCTTTGACATCATCTTTTAAATCATCATCATCGATCTTTTCAAATTGAACTGTATCGTGCTCATCTAAAGCGTGCGTGCGACGTCTATATTTTTCGTCAAAACTTTCTCTTCTATCATCATTGCGCATTCATATCATCCTTCACATCTGTTTTTTTACCACCAGCAAACCATCCGATTAGGATAATGATAAGCATTACTGCCCAGAATGTTAATTTCCAAATTGTTGAATGTGGGAAAGTCTCTGGTAAAATACCGACTGCTTCATGCGAGAGTGTTAACACTGCTAACTTAACACCAACCCAACCAACGATAGTAAATGCTGCGACTTCTAAACTTGGTCGTTCGGCAAGTAATTTTACGAACCAGTTCGCAAAGAAACGCATAATAATAACTCCAAGTAAACCACCGACTAACATCACTGTATATTGACCCACGTTTACTCCGAAGAAATCTCCACCGACTTGTGGTAACGCGAGTGCAATTGCCGCAGCTGCTAAAATCGAATCGATTGCAAACGCAATATCTGCGATTTCTACTTTAAGTACAGTCATCCAAAATCCTGAACCCTTTTTTTCGTTCTTTTCAATTAATGCGTCAATTTCTTCTTCTGATCGACCTCTATGCTTATATATATCTTTTAAATGACTAATCGATACGTAGAATAAGTATAACGCACCGAACGCTTGGACAAACCACCATTGTACGAGCCAAACGAGTAATAGTATCGCAATCATTCTAAATACGAACGCTCCGAGTAACCCGTAAAATAGTGCTTTCTTACGATCTTTTGGCGATAAATGTCTCACCATAACCGCAAGTACAACCGCATTGTCTGCTGCAAGTAAACCTTCTAATACGACAAGTACAATAAGTACCCATGCGTATTCTAATAATATAGCATAATCCATTTCTTCACTCCTTAAATATAAAAAAGACCACAGCAAATAGACACTGTCTAATTACTATGGTCTCACAGAACAATAAATATTGCTTAACACACCGGGCGATTTGCCGTAATGACGATGTGTTACTAGTAAACTAGTCGTTACTCCCCATATATTATTCATTGACATTATTATACGCGTTTTATTTGATTAAAGTAAACTATATAATTTGATTTCAGGGTATTTATCGCTAAACCATCTCAGTGCAAAATCATTTTCAAATAGAAATACTTTGTTGTCGTAACGGTCATACACAAGTGTAGAACGCTGTGTATCCATTTGCTCTCTGATATCTTCTTCGTTTTCGATCCAACGTGCTTGCTTATTGCCGATTGGTTCCATTACGACATCTGTATTATATTCGTTTTTCATACGGTGCTCAAATACTTCGAATTGAAGTTGACCGACTGCGCCGATAATCGGTTGATTCGTATGAATCGTCTTATAATACTGAATTGCACCTTCTTGAACGAGTTGCTCGATACCTTTATAGAAGTGCTTTTGCTTCATCACGTTTTTAGCAGAAACTTTCATAAATAGTTCTGGCGTAAATTGTGGTAGTTCTTTAAATTCAATATGTTTATCAGATGTTAGCGTATCTCCTATTTGATAGTTACCTGTATCGTATAACCCGATAATATCTCCAGCATACGCAACGTCTACAGTTTCTGTGTCATCCGCCATAAACATCGTCGCACGCGTGACCTTTTGTTTTTTACCTGTGCGTTGTAATTTCACTTCCATGCCGCGGTTAAATTGACCGGATACGATACGTAAAAATGCGAGTCTATCTCGATGTTTTGGATCCATATTCGCTTGAATTTTAAAGATAAATCCAGAAAATTCTTCTTCTGTTGGATCGATCATTTCACCTGATTTTGTTTCAAGTGGTTCTGGACTCGGTGCAAAATCGACGAACGTATCTAAAAATTCCTCAACACCAAAGTTAGATAATGCTGAACCAAAAAATACTGGTGTTAAATCTCCTGCCACAATTTTTTCTTCATCGAATGCGTCTCCTGCTTCTTCAACGAGCATAAATTCTTCAATCGACTCTTGGAATGCAGAGTCTTTTTCGATGTCATGTGGAGTTTCTAATTCGTAATCGTCGTTTAACTTTAACATCGTCTCTTCACGGTACGGATTAATTTCTTTTGTACGTCGATTAATAATCCCAAAGAAACTTGGTCCCATACCAATTGGCCACGTCATCGGATACGTTTCAATATCTAACGTTTCTTCGATTTCTTCTAAAAGCTCAAACGGATCTTTCCCGACTCGGTCAAGTTTATTGATAAATGTAAACACTGGAATCCCACGCATTTTTGCTACTTTAAAGAGTTTTAACGTCTGAGGTTCGATCCCTTCTGCTGCGTCGATGACCATAACAGCACTGTCAACGGCCATTAGTGTACGATACGTGTCTTCTGAGAAGTCTTCGTGTCCAGGTGTATCTAAAATATTTACTTTATATCCGTCAAAATCAAACTGCATGACAGAACTCGTTACTGAGATTCCACGCTCTTGTTCGACTTTCATCCAGTCTGATGTTGCGAATTTACCTGTCTTTCTACCTTTAACGACACCCGCTTCACGAATCGCACCACCGAATAGTAATAGCTTCTCAGTTAGCGTCGTTTTCCCGGCATCCGGGTGCGAAATAATCGCAAATGTTTTTCTTTTATTGATTTCTTCTTTAAGTCCCATACAATCTCCTTAATTCAATTCTATCTATTATTAGTTTTCATATCCTGGAAAGTTATATTTTTTATACGCAAAATTTAATGCAATCAAATCATCGCGATGCGGTTCTTTAATATGATTTTCCATAATTTGATACGGCTCGCGTCCTTTTCCTGCAAGAAACACAGTATCTCCAGGTTCAGCATAATCTATAGCGATTTTTATTGCTTGTTCACGGTCGATTTCTGTCGTGTAATTATCGTGTGTCATCCCTTCTTCGACGATATCAATTAACATGTTTTTATCGTCATTACCCGGATTATCAACAGTGATTACGACATAATCTGACAGACTCGCAATACGACCCATCTCTTCGGCTTTTGAATAATCTCTTTCACCAGTCATTCCATACACTGTAATCAATTTACCATCGTTAAACGGACGAATTGTTTGAATGACTTTTTCTAACGCATCTGGCGTATGTGCAAAGTCGATGATTAAATGAATCGGTAATTCATTGTCTAACACTTCTAAACGACCAGATACAGCTTTCATTTGCTTAATTGCTTCAATCACATCATTTAAGTCGTATCCTTGTAGCCATTCACTAATTATCGCACACATTAAATTCTCAATATTATAATCCCCAACAAATGGCGACTCTACATAAAACTCACCGTCTGGCGTGTGTAACGTAAATGTCGTTCCTTCTAAACTCCCTTTAATATCTGTCGGATAAAAATCTGCACTTTCATCTAGTCCATATGAAATCACTTCATAAGGTGTCATCGTAGCATATTCTTTTGACCACGGATCAGAATTGTTTAATATGACGTATTTTGTCTTTTTTAAATCTTGACCGAGTTGAGAAAAGAGTAGCCCTTTAGTGAACCCGTAGTTTTCCATCGTGCCATGAAAATCTAAATGATCTTGTGTTAAATTTGTAAATATCACAATATCAAAATCCACACCAAACGTACGCCCAAGCTTTAGTGCGTGACTCGACACTTCCATCGTAAATACTTCAGTTTCTTTTTTTACCGCTTCATTAAAATTTTTATGCAAACGAGTCGTTTCAGGAGTCGTATTTAACGATGGATACGTATCTTCGTTAATCATAAATCCATTCGTTCCTAAGTATGCACTCTTTTTATTCATACTCATACTTAAGTTATGAATCATCGTTGAAACAGTCGTCTTACCATTCGTCCCAGTGACACCGACCATCGTCATACTTTCATGCGGGAAGTCATATAAGTATTCTGCAAAAAGCGCAGACACTTTTACTGGGTCTTTCACTTTTAATAACCCAACGCCTTCAGGTAATTCCCTATTTCGGTCTGATAATATCATCCTACTTCCTTTTTCAATCGCTTGATCGATATAATCAAACCCGTCTGTCGTTGCACCTTTTAACGCGACAAATATCGTTCCTTCAGATACTTCTCTAGAGTCGATTGTAATATCGAATACATCTTCCGGTAACGTCCCATATATTTCTTTTATTTTTAGTAATGAAATTAGTTGTTCAGTTTTCATATTCTCACCTCTAACGGTTTGATTTAATTATACATTAATAAAAATAAAATACGCCCCTAGAGGCGTATTTATTCTGCACGTTTTTGTTGACGTCTTTCACGTCGTCTTATAAGTACGATACTAATCTCATATAACACAATCATTGGCGTTAGTGTTATTAAATGTGTGAATACGTCTGGAGGCATAATAATCGCCGTTAAAACTAACAGTCCAAAGTAAACGTATTTTCTTATAGCGACCATCGTTTCTGCATTTAATAATCCTATATAGTTTAAAAATAGTATGACAACAGGCAGTTGGAATATTAACCCAAAAGGAATTGTCGTCATTAATAAAAATCTCATATATTCATCTGCAGTAACAATTACTTCAAAGTTCTTTTCTCCGAGTGAAATTAAAAAGAAATAACCGACCGGGTGAACGACAAAGTATCCAAATAGTAAACCTGCTATAAATAAAATTAACATTCCTGGTAACGAACTTTTAATAAACATCGTCTCTTTTTCGACGAGTCCTGGTTTCATAAAGCCCCAAATAAACCAGCAAATAAATGGTATAGATAACCCAACACTAATCGCACCAGATGTTTGTAAGTAAAAACGAATCACTTCAAAAGGTCCTAATACGACAATATTCGCACCCTTTGACACGTATGGAAACCACCAACCGACCGTCGCAAAAATCACAATAAAGCATAAAACGACAGTGATTGCTGATTTAATAACGACAGATCTTAAATCGAGAATATGGTCCATTAAAGGCGCCATATTATCTTCTTGAGTTAGCTTTTTACGCTTTCGTCTCACTTGTACTTCTTTATATTCATCATTGTTAGACATAAATATGTACCACCTAATCCAATCAACGAATTTTTAAAAATAACGCATTAAATCATCTATCTATTATAGTACACATTGTGTTGATATAAAAGATTATAAACGTGGTTGTAGCTGATTGAAGCGGTTTTATTTTCTAACCTGCGTATAGTTGATCCAAAACAGCGTAATCGTTAAATAGATGAATTACCTTTTTACGCAAAAGGGATTTGCGTTAAACGGACCTCTGTTTATTTCACGCAAACGGCGTAATTGTCAAATAGATGAACTACTCTTTTACGCAAAAGCGATTTGCGTTAAATTAAACGTGCTAACGGCACCTCTGATACATTTCCGACCTATCTTTCAGATGAAAAAACTCGTAAATTTTGATTTGCGTAAAATTAATTTCATAGTCGTTTACGCAATTGCGTGTTGCGTTAAATTGTTTTTCATCTTTTTACGCAAAAGAGATTTGCGTTAAAAGGGGCACTGTTTCGTTGACGCAAACGGTGTAATCGTCAAATAGATGAACTACCCTTTTACGCAAAAGCGATTTGCGTTAAATTAAACGTGCTAACGGCACCTCTGATACATTTCCGACCTGTCTTTCAGATGAAAAAACTCGTAAATTTTGATTTGCGTAAAATTAATTGCATAGTCGTTTACGCAATTGCGTGTTGCGTTAAATTGTATCTCTATTCGTTGACGATAAAGAAAAAAGACTGTAGAAAACATCTACAGTCTCATATAAATTAATTTACTTCTCTAAACGTTTTTTATCTTTATGATACTTAATAACACCTTCTGCACAGCGGTATGCTAATGCACCGACTGTTCCTGTTGGGTTGTAACCAGAGTTGTGTGCAAAGTTTCCTGCTCCAACTACGAATAGGTTGTCTCTGTCCCAGTGTTGTAACCAGTTGTTAACAACTGAAGTCTCAGGGTCGTCTCCCATTGTAGTACCACCTGTGTTATGTGTTGATTGATAAGGTACGATATTGTAATCGCCTGGCTCTTCATCAACGTCTACTTGTTTTGCACCCATTTTCTCTAAGATTTCTCCACATCTATCAGCAAGATATTTTGTTCTCTTTCTATCCATATCTGTGAAGTTATAAGTCAGTTTTACGAGTGGTACTCCAAATGCATCTTTATAGTCATTATCTAAATCTAAGTAGTTGTCTTTATGTGGGCTTGATGCACATTGTCCAGATACTGATATAGATCTCGTATACTGTTTAATAGACTCGTCTTTAAATTCCGCACCCCATGAAGGTGTTCCTTTACGAACAGGGTTCGTTAAGATTGGTCGTGAACCATATTGAGCAACTGTAATATTTCCACCGTGTAAGAAGTCTAGGTCTTCATGGTCGAAGTTATCTCCGTTAAAGTCATCCATTGACATACCTAAAGCACCAGCACCCATGAAAACATTGAACTGTTCATCGAAGAATCCTCTAGCGCCTCCAAACGTCTGATAACAATAGTTACGACCTAGCGTACCTTTTTCAGTTTTTGGATCGTATTGTTCACCAATATCAGATACCGCAAGTAGTTTATAGTTATTGAATACATAACTCGTTAATACGACGATATCTGCAGGTTGAATGAATTCTTCTTTCGTAAGTGTGTCAACGTATTTAACACCTGTAACTTTTGAATTATCTTTGTCATCAGTTAAAACTTCTACGACATTACAGTGTGTACGAAGTTCAAAGTTATCATGACGACGTGCTGTTTTTAATACTGTTACTTCTGGCGTTGCTTTCGCGTCGTATTCACACGCGAAACGCTCACAGAACGCACAATATTGACATGGATTTAACTTTTCACCATCTGGGTTTTCGTATGCTGCTGACATATTTGCTGATGGTAAGAAGAATGGGTGGTACCCCATATCATTTACAGCATCTTCAAACATTTTCATCATTCGAGTTTTAATCATTGGACCGTTTGGATAGTCTTTACTTCTTTTACCTTCGAAGTGGTTTACTGTACCACTGATACCCGCTGTTTGTTCAAACTGTGAAAAATATGGTTCTAACTCATCATACGTAATACCCCAGTCTCTAAAACGGTATCCGTCTTTTTCTTGAAGTCTTTCTTCACCGTATCTCTCTTTCGTTTGAGTTGCGATTTCAAAGTCATATGGTAAGAAACGATAAACGTGCCCGTTCCAGTGAGTTCCAGCTCCACCAACGTTATCACCAAGTAAGAATGATCCTTGTTGACGCATTGGTAACGCTCTTTGATCTGGTTCGTTTCTAAATGTGAGAGTTTCTTTAGAAGTGTCTTGCATTAACTCATAGCGAATCGCATATTTTAATTCGTCGTGTACGTGTTGATAATCTGCTGTACCTCTTTCTTTACCTCTTTCAAGACTGAGTACTTTTAATCCTGCTTTTGCTGCCTCTGCTGCAACAATGCCCCCTGTCCAGCCGGCTCCGACTGTGAGTACATCTACTTTTTCTAGTTCTTTCGCCATTTAATATGTCTCCTCTTAACCAAAGTTTGGTAATGGTTCAATGTCCATAAATTCGTCTGATTCAATTACGTCTAAGTATGAGTGCTGGTGGCCTGGGAATTGTTTCATCTTCCAGCCTTCCATGTTTCTGTTACCGTGATAAATCGGATCACAGTATGCACCTTCTAGAGTTGCTGAACGTAGCATCGTAAAGAAGTAACTTGACGTTGCTGTTGATTTTGGTACACCAAAGTCAACTTCACCTTCTTGGAAGTCTTTTAGAATTTCATCTTGTTTCTTTTCGTCGAGTTGAGAGAAGCTTTCGTCGTGACGACTTTTTGCTTCTTCTTGAAGTTTTTTAACACCGAGTCTGAAGTATTCTGCACGGTTTAAGTTTGACTGATACCCTTGAGTAGGAAGTCCTTCGTGGAAAGGTCCTTGCATATATTCTTTTGAGTTAAATCCGTATGCTCCAGCGAGCTGTCCGTCTAAGAAGTATGCTGCACCGAGCCCTTTAGCTCCTGGTCCAACGTCAGTTTCTGGGAAGATTCTTTCCATTGCCGCTTCAATCGTTGCAAAATCTGCGTCGTTTTCAAAGAACACACGACCTTTGTCTGGTACGTCGAACATACCGCCTCCGCCGCCGTGTCCATCGTGACCACCGTGGCTATCTCCACCGCCTTGATCACTAGAATCTTTTGAACTGTCACTTGATTTACCATCGAGGTTAAATCCGATTAAACCTCCAAGTAAACTACCACCGATAATACCACCAGTAGCTACTCCCGTTGTTTTTAGGAAATCACGTCTTGAGAATTGTTTCTCATCCGCCATAATCCTCACTCCTTAATAATTTTCATCTGCAAAAACAGAATAGATAACTATAATTGTACACCTTTTAAAGAAGATATAAATAGGTTTTGACAATTTTATGTCAAAATTGTGAAATAATTTTCGAATTGTCTTTATAAATTGTGAAAAATTGTCTATAATTAAAGTATTAATAGGATATTGAAAGGGAGACACCACACAATGAAGTTTTTTGAAGCATTAAGATGGCCAAATGATCACATGGATCTGCGTTATGAGACAGATAAGTATACGAACTTACCAGTCGTTACTCGCGTTTACGATACTGATAGAGCAAACGATGCTGACGTAGGTTTTGTTACACGTGAGTTTGCGTCAAGAATTAAACAAGCACAAGATCAAATCGAGTCAAATCGTATTATGATGCTCGTGTTATACATTGCTGCAGTATTGCTTCCTGCACTTGTATTAACTGTCGTCAAAGGGACGATCTTACCAGCTGGATTTGCTGTTGTATATGCATTCATTGTAATTTTCGTCGTTGAAATGTTCAACCAAGTTACAATTAACAGAATGTTAAAAGAAATTGATGACGGTGCCGGAAATAACGGTCGTCGTAAATAATTAAAAGGCTTCAAATCTTAACGATTTGAAGCCTTTTTTTATTTAAAATGACCATAAATATTTTGTTGAGTACCAGATGACACATATCCAATATTTAACTTTAACCAATAGTGTCCGTCTTTATAAGTTACTGTTCTAAACTGTAATCTATCATTCGGTTGTGCAGATGAAATAACTTCCCCTTTTAAGCTCGGTTTATTTCTAATGTTCATATTGTATTTCGGGATAAATATCCCGTTAAAATATCGATCTTTTCTTAAATCAATATCGTATGCACTAATACCATTGCATACAAAATCTTTTTCTTTTAAATACCCATATCGCTGAAACTGAATGTGAAGATGGCTTGCCATAGGTGCATTTAAATTGTTTGTATCTCCTTGATATCCAATTGTTTCACCGTACTTCACATGTTGACCGATTGTCACGATTAAATTTCTCTTTAAATGGCCGTATATTACTTGGTAACCAAGTGCTTTGTTTGCAATTACGACTGTTCCACCAAAATTTCCGTAATTACTCGTCCCTTGTACGACGACCCCGCTCATCACTGCAGGAATCGCTGCACCGTCATGTTTTGCAAAATCATACGCTCTGTGAAACCCTCCACAATACGCGTCATAATTAAATCCATTCACAATATAATTTCTAAATCCAAACGGCGTCATCGCATGCGGATTACTCGTCATTTTAAAATTATGTTTCTTTAAAGTATTAATTGGATTCAAAAAAATCCCCTCCTTGCTCTATATATCGAGTACAGGAGAGGATTAAGCTATTTAATACTTTTGTTTTGGTACTTTAACGTCACTTATTAACGTTTGACTTAAATCACGTCTATAACGCCAGATGTTTTGAACGATGGATTTTAAAACAGCGTATGTCGGAATCGCAATTAAAATTCCTAAGAATCCTGCGATATTTCCTGCTGCAAGTACAATTGTAATAACTGTTAAAGGATGTAACGCAAGTTGCTGACCCATAACGTTTGGCGTAATGATATTCGACTCGATTTGCTGCGCTGCAAGTGTGATGAGTGATACCCAAATGAACATAATTGGATCTTGAATGAGCGCTAAAATCGCTGCTGGTAAAAATGCGACCCATGGTCCAACGAACGGTACGACGTTCATAAATAGCGCAAACACCGCGAGTAATAGTGCGTAATCTAAACCGATAATCTGATAACCGATAAATAAAATAATACATAATATAAACGACACGAGCATTTGTCCTTGTATAAATGCACGGAGTGTTTTATCGATATCTTTAATCGTATCGAGTAAAAATAATTTAAAACGACCTGTAAATGGACGTGTAATTGTCGGTACAAATTTTTCGTGATCTTTTAACATAAAGATAAAGAAAAATGGTACTAAAATAAGTGAAATCACAATCGATACTGTACTCATTATAATTTTAAATGCATTCGCTACGACGCTACTAAACATCGTAGACCCTGTTTCAAATACTTGATTCGTTATTTCATCTAAATTTACTTCAAACGGTAAACGGTCCCTTTGAGTAATTACTGTGTTCATGAAGCTTTGAATTTCACGTTGAATGAGCGGTCCACGTGTAATTAAGTTTTGAACTTGCTCAGTGATTACCGGAATAACTGAGATTGATAATACAGTTAGAACGATTGCAATAATTAAAAATACAGAAGTCATCGATAGCCAGCGTGGTGCGCTATGGCGTTCTAGGTATTCTTGAATTGGAATCGTAATGTAAAATAAGACGCCAGCAAGTAGTACAGGTACGAAAATTGTCGCAATGATTTGGAAAAACGGTACAAATATATACTGTACTTTCACTGTCATGTATATAATGATGAGCGTCATAATCAGCGCTACACCACTTTGAAACCAAATCTTATTCAGCATAGACTTGTCTCCTTTCGAAACTTGTTTTTATTATATCATTGAATGCAAGAAATAGTTGAAAGAATTATCCTGATTAACTGCAATATTTTGTAAATACGTTACACTATATATAAAAAGGAGATAACAATGGATTTTACAACAGGCATTCATAACAATGAAATACATTCCAATATTTTAAACGAAACGATTATGTTCGAGTACTATATACCAAAAGATTTTGACGAAAATCGTAAATATAATGTCTATTATACGTTTGACTCACAAGACTTTTTTAAATACGGTCAAATCAATCGTATTTACGAACGACTTTTTAAAGATGGTGAGATAGAAGCTGCGATTATCGTCGGAATCCCATACCCGAGTGTCGAGTGGCGTAACCATCACTTCCAACCAGAAGGTGAACATACAGACGAGTTTATGGAATTTATAGCTAAAGAATTTGTTCCGTTTGTCGACGATACGTTTCCTACAATTCAAAATCGCGACAGTAGAGCTTTAATGGGTGAAAGCTTAGCGGGTAGTTTCAGTATTAAACTCGCGATTAATTACCCAAAAATGTTTAAAAATGTTCTCGCTTTTAGTCCCGAGGTTACTGATGAATTTTATAATGAAATTATCGAAAGAGAAGGCACTGAAAACATTCATCTTTACCATACAATCGGACTTGAAGAGCAAGATTTCATAACAATTACAGGCAGACAAGCGAACTTCTTAGATCCAAACCGCGAATTAAACGAAGTGCTCTTTTCAATTCCAGAACGATACGAGTATAAAGAGCTAGACGGTGGCCATATATGGAAGACGTGGAAACCAGAAATTGAACACGCACTTAGATTCTTTTATGGAGTGTAAAGATAAAAAAGCTAAGACCAGATGGTCTTAGCTTAATTTTTATGCCATTGCGTGATATCCTGAGTCGACGTGTAATACTTCTCCTGTAATTCCTGATGCTAAATCTGATAATAAGAACATTACAGCATTACCAACTTCTAATTGGTCGACGTTTCTCTTTAATGGTGCACGTTCTTCGATTTCTTTAAGAATCGTTTTGAATTCACCAATTCCTGATGAACTTAACGTACGAATTGGACCAGCTGATACCGCGTTTACACGGTATCCATCTTCACCAAGGTCAAGTGCTAAGTATTTAACACTTGCTTCTAATGCCGCTTTCGCAACACCCATAACGTTATAGTTTGGAAGTGCACGCTCTCCACCTAAGTAAGTCATCGTTACGATTGACCCACCTGGGTTTAAGATTTTCTTCGCTTCTTTTGAAACGATCGCAAGAGAATATGCTGAAATGTCTAATGCAAGTTGGAATCCTGCACGTGATGTTTCAGAGTATCCACCTTTTAACTCGTCTTTATTCGCAAATGCAATTGCGTGTAACACACCATCAATCCCACCTGTGTGTTCACCGATTTCTTTAAATGCACGCTCAACGTCTTCGTCTGACGTAACGTCACAGTTTACCATGAAGTCATGGTCGCCTTCGAGTTCACCTTTTAACTTTTCGATTTGATCTTTAAAACGGTCGTTTAACGTCGTGAATACGATATTCGCTCCCGCTTTGTCTAATGCACGCGCTGCTCCCCAAGCAATTGAACGTTGGTTCGCAACACCCATTACTACATATGTTTTACCTTTTAAATCCATGAGAATCCCCCATTCTTATTAGTACCTACTACTAATTTTAAATTGATTCTCAAAAAAATGCAACGAAAATCTATACTAAAGCACTCATTAATGCATTTGCGAGTGAGAAATAGATCATTAAACTAATAATATCGTTCGATGTTGTAATAAACGGACCACTTGCTACTGCAGGGTCAATTCCAAACTTTGACATCCCCATCGGTATAAATGTTCCAGACAACGTCGCAAATGTCATCGCTACAAATAATGAAATACTTACAATAATTCCGACGACAGGTTGTCCGAATAGAATCGTAATGATAATGAATAGTAATACCGCGCAAGTGAACCCTGTCATCATACCTGTAAGAATATCTTTAATCGCAAGTTTTAATAGGCTCACACGTTTAATTTCACCTGTAGCAAGTCCACGGACAGCGACCGCTAAACTTTGCGTCCCAGCATTCCCTGACATTCCACCGATAATCGGTATAAACGCTCCGAGTAACGCTACTTTTTCAAGCGTTTCTTCAAACGTAGATAACATCGTCGCGGTAATCATACCCATAAGCGTTAAACCAATGAGCCATGGAAGTCTCTTTTTAGCTGCTGTAAATGATGAATCGTCAAGTGGTGACCCTTCATCACTCATACCGGCAAGTCTATAGTAGTCTTCCTCTGCTTCTTCTTGGATAACGTCCATGATATCGTCGGCAGTAATGATACCGACTAAGTGTTCTTGATAATCTAGAACTGGTACTGCTAAGAAGTCATAGTCTCTCATCATGTACGCAACTTGTTCTTGGTCGTCTGCGACATTTACCGAGATGACACGTTCTTTCATAATATCGCCAATATATTCGTCTTCATCCGCAATTATTAAATCTCTAAGCGAAATAATACCGACGAGTTTGTTGTTAATATCAGTGACAAATAAGTAGTAGATCGTCTCGCTATCTGGAGCTACTTTCCTTAAGTGCACCATCGCCTCATGGACAGTCATTTCACTGTCGATTGAGACGAACTCCGTCGTCATGATACCTCCCGCAGTATCATCTTCGTAGTTCATTAATATACGAATTTCTTCGCGGTCTTCTTTTTTCATTAGTGCTAAGAAGCTCATCATGACTTCTTTTGGTAAGAAGTTCATAATGTCCGCTGCGTTGTCGTACTGCATTGCACCGAGTACTTGTGCAGCGTATCTCGCGTCCATACTTGTTAAAATCTCTTCCATTTCCTCATTCGAAATAGATAGCGTGTCAAAGAAATCCGCCACTTCTTTTGGACTGAGTAAATGATATAATTTTTCTCTATCTTCATCATTTAATAGACTGAAGAACTCACCTTGTTCGTATTCGTGGAGTTTTAAAAACTCTTCTCGAAACGGCTCATAAGATTCTTGTTCTAACAGCATAATCAAGTTATCATATGCTGCTTTTATCTCTATGTCTTCCACATGTTTTGTGTAGTCTTTTTCTTCTGTTTCAACTGACATCTTACTCACCTCTCACTTGATATAAACGACTCCCTGACTCGATGCCAAAATGGAAAATGTCTAAAACGGGCAAATTTTATCGTTTCCTCTGCCACTTGATATTCAATTGAACGAATACCATTTTTCTGAAAATGTAGGTGATCGATTGTCAGTAAATGCGTATCTGCTTTATTTGGATACACGTTTAACGTGTGATGGCTCGGTAAAATAATCGATGAACCAATCGTTCTAAATACTCGGTTGTTAATCGATGCGATTTCTGTAAGTTGAATCGATCGAAATGACGGGTGAATTAACGCACCACCCAGTGACTTGTTGTATGCTGTAGAACCAGACGGTGTGGACACACAAATACCGTCTCCTCTAAACTTTTCAAAATGTTTCCCACCGATACCAACATCCACCGCAAGCGTCGACCCTTGTACCATTTTTAATGTCGTCTCATTTAACGCGAGATGACGTTCTTCACCGTCATCTGTATTTACTGTAACAGCGACTAATGGGAATTCTGTTTCAACAAATTTCCCACGGTCTATTAAGTCTATTAACAGGTCCGCTTCTTCTGGATGAAAGTCTGCGTAAAATCCAAGGTTTCCAGTATGGACACCGACAAACATCGTTTCTTTTAATAAATGTTGATACATATGAAACGCACCGAGTAACGTTCCATCGCCACCGACGGAGATAATAATTTCCGGATGTATATTATCTTCTTCCATACCGCGTTTTTTCATCCCTTGAATTAAATACTCGCGTGTATACTTTGACTTTTCGTCGTTTTTTGAGATAACTGTAAATCGCATAATTATCTCCTCCTCGTTTAGATGTTGCGCTTCTTAGAAAAGAACTTCTGTGCCTCTTGAACTTCCTCACGTATTAATGACATTTCTTGGTCGAGCTGATACGCAGCGTCCGCTGCATTTTGAAGTCTTTCTTTAATTTCTACTGGGTACTCACCTTTATATTTGTAGTTCAGCGAGTGTTCAATCGTCGCCCAAAAGTTCATAGAAAGTGTACGGATTTGAATTTCAGCTAATATATTTACCGTACCGTCTACTGTTGAAACTGGGTATTCTATAATGATGTGATACGAACGATATCCACTTTCTTTCGTATGTTTAATATAATCACGCTCTTCGATAATTCTCATATCTTCTCGCTTATCGATTAAGTCTCTAATAATCATAATATCATCGACGAACTGGCACATAATACGGACACCAGCGATGTCGTACATATCTTTTCTAAGTTCGTCATAAGAGATATTATTTTTACTCGCCTTCTCAATAATACTTTGTACTGGCTTTACTCTTGCAGTAACAAATTCTATTGGAGACGAACGGTTCGTTAATTTATATTCTTGTCGAATACCTTTTAACTTAATTTTAAGTTCATCGATGGCTTGTCGATACGGAGATAAAAATACGCTCCACTCATCCATATTTTAAGCCCCCTTTTAAATTGTAAAAGTTTCTACAATTTTACCTTCAAACTCTTTGCCATAATTACTATTATCTTTAATATTGTCGAGTAACACATCTAATTCCGTGAAAAACTCTTTAAGCTCTACTTGATCGTTTACAGTGACAGTTTTGTTATAGTATCTCGCTAACATTTCCCACGTTTCGGATACGAAATGTGTGCGGATGTACTCTTCACCATCATCTAATATGTAAATAATCGTAAAGTTATCAGAGTCTACAATCATTTGCTCTGTACTTATGAGTGTTTTATTCGTCAAATCATTTTCAACATAACATTTTAATGTATCGTCTTCATATTTAATTTCATTAATATATATATCCATTACTTTCACCTCTACCGGTACTTATTCTACCACACTTGTACCCTTTCGACGTACTTAATGTGTAATGCTTTACTTAATCTTATGAAATCGCAATAATAATGAATAGGAGGTCATTATGCAAGAGACTGAAATTGAATTTAAAAACTTATTAACTAAAGATGAATTTGAAAATATAGAACGTGCGTTATTTAAAGATGTTGAAGCTGTCTCTCAGACGAATTACTACGTCGATACGGACCGTTTCGATTTAAGAAGTAATCACTTAATGCTACGTATTCGAAAGCGTGAAGATATGAATATGTTGACGCTAAAAGTTCCGATGGATGAACACGTGACTGAAGAGTTTCACAACCCTCTTTATGAAGATATACATATCGGAGATATTGTAAATAAAGATATGCTCAGTCGTCCGATGTTTTTAATTATACGTAGTCATTTAATTAACCGAACATTACGTGTCGTAGGCAAATTAACGACACTTCGTAAAGAAATAGATTATAATGGTGGAACACTCGTTTTAGATTACAGTACATATTTAGGTCATGAAGATTACGAAATCGAATTTGAAGTAGATGACGTGTCGAAAGAGACGGTCTTCAATGAGCTGTTAGATACGTTTAACATTACAAAAAAAGATACACCCGTTAAAGTTGAACGTTTTTATAATGCATTAGAGTCGAATTAAGGAGAAATAGATGGTTACAGTATATAAGCAACTTGGTGAAGAGACAATCGAAGCGTTAGTCGATCGTTTTTATGATTATGTTGATAAAGACCCACGCATGCGTTTTTTATTTCCAGATGATTTAACTGAAACGCGCTACAAACAAAAACTCTTTCAAATCCAATTTCTCGGTGGTCCAAATAAGTATAATGAAACATTTGGTCATCCGATGTTAAAAATGAGACATATGCCGTTTCCTATCACAACAAAGGAAAGAGATGCTTGGCTCGACAATATGTCTAAGGCAATGAATGACTTAAACATTCCAAACGAAGTTAAAATTCAAGTATTAAGACGTTATGAAATTACAGCAAACGCGATGGTTAACAGTCGCTGATTTATTATTATTTAGAGGTGACAGATTTTGAAACATTCAAATGTAATTTCACTATTCCTCGAACCAGTAGAACATCAAATTGAAATATATTATTTCTTTGATCCGTTCCATAAAGATGCTTTAAAAATGGAAGCAATCGTAAACAAGCTACTACTCGAGTATGGTGATTATGTTCGTATCAATAAAATACTTGCTCCCTCATTAAGAGTACTGACAAAATGTCAGGCACAGTCGACTTCAAAGATTGACAATATCGCTCTTGCGTACAAAGCAGCAGAAGTGCAAGGAAGAAATAGAGCACGTAAGTTTATGCGTTATTTATTTAACAGAATTTCACCGACGAATTCTGTGTGCACAAAAGAACATATTATCGATAGCGCAACGCTCGCAAACCTTGATATTCATTCATTTATGGATGAGATGGAATCTGAAAACTTACACACGTTATTAAATCGTGATCTTGCATTATATCATGAACTAGATATCAATCTACTACCAACATTTGTATTTTTTAGTGGTGACATTGAGTCCGAAGGTCTCAAAATTGAAGGTGTTAACGAATATTTCATTTACTCATACGTCATCCATGAATTACTAGAAATCGATATACAAAAGAAAGCATTGCCTCATATTTATGAATATATTAAAAAGAACGAACTCGTCAGCATCGATGAGTTAAAGATAATCTATGATTGGCAAGATTCTGTACTACTAAAAGAATTAAAACAACTACAATTGTCACAGTATATCAGCTCTGTCACACACGGAGATGAAATCTATTTTGAAGCAGTCGGCAACCATGTATAAATGGTTGCTTTTTTTATATATAAAAATATGAGAGTCACGAGTGACTCTCATATTTAGTTTATATCATTATTTATTTTTAATGAGTTGTTCGAATTGATCTAACTTCTCTTCAAAGAATTTCATCGCTTTTTCAATTGGTTCACGCGTTGTCATATCGACACCCGCATTTTTTAAGATTTCAATTGGATAGTTTGATGAACCTTTTTTCAGGAATTCGTTAATGTAGCGATCGCTATCTTCTTTTGTACCGTTTAATACGATTTCAGATAACGTCGCAGCTGCTGAATAACCTGTTGCATATTGATAGACGTAGTAATTCATATAGAAGTGTGGAATTCTTGCCCACTCTTTACTTATTAAATCGTCATATGATACTGCGTCACCGTAGTATTTCTTGTTTAAATCACCATACACTTCGTTTAATTTGTCCGCTGTTAACGGCTCGCCGCTTTCTTTTAACGTATGAATCTTATGTTCGAATTCAGCAAACATCGTTTGACGGAATACCGTTCCTCTGAATCCTTCAAGTTGCTCATTTAATAGATATAATTTCTTTTTATCGTCATCTAAATTTTTATATAGATAATCTGCAAGTAATGCCTCGTTAAATGTAGAAGCCACTTCTGCGACGAAAATTGAATACCCTGATTGGTTCGCTGTTTGGTTTTTACGGCTGTAGTAGCTGTGTACTGAATGCCCAAACTCATGTGCTAACGTAAACATGTTATCAACGTTATCTTGCCAGTTCATTAAAATATATGGATTTGTACCATATGTTCCAGAAGAATACGCACCAGAACGTTTACCTTTGTTTTCGTAAATATCTACCCAGCGGTTGTTAAATCCTTCTCTTAAAATGTCTTGATACTCTTCACCGAGTGGTGCCATTCCTTCGATGACGTGATTTTTTGCTTCTTCGTATGTGACTTTAAAGTCTTCGTCGACGAGCGGTGTATAAATATCATACATCGTTAACTCATCTAAACCTAACATCTCTTTACGTAACTCAGTATATCTGTGTAGTAAATGAAGGTTATCATTAACTACGTCAACAAGTTGGTCATATACTTCTTCAGGAATGTGGTTGTTTGATAACGCTTGATCACGGCTTGACTTGTAGCCACGTGCTTCAGCAGTGAACACATGACTATCGACTTCACCAGAAAGTGTTTGAGCTAACGTATTTTCATATTCTCCATACTTCTTGTATAGAGTTTCATATGCTGATTTTCTAAGCGTTCTATCGCTTGATTTAAGTAAATCAATATACGTCCCTTGAGTTAATACGTATGAATTTCCGTCAGAGTCTACTGCATTATCAAACGATAAATCTGCGTTATTAAAAATCGCATATGTCGATCCTGGGTTGTTTAATACGAGACCTGCTTGAGCGAGTAACTTTTCTTCTTTATCGCTTAATACGTGTGCACGTTGTTTGTTAATCTTTTCTAGGTCGAACTTAAATTCTTTTAATTTATCTTCTTCAGCATAGCTGTTTAACGTCTCTTCATCGATTTGCATAAGTGCTGGAGTTAAGAAGCTCCATGCTGAAGCAAATTTTGTATATAAAGACATTGCACGAGATTCCATGCTTTGGTATTTGCTGTTAGATGTATCCTGGTCATGTTTTAAATGTGAATACACATATACTTGTGATAAAGTAACGCCTAAGTCTCTTTCAGCTTCAAGCACTTCTAGTAAGTCGTCAGAACTTTGAATGCCTTTTTCTCTGAACGTATCCGCTTCAGAAAGACGATCCTCTACTTCTTTATATGCTTCCTCCCATTTTTCATCTGATTCAAAAATTGATGTTAAATCCCACGTATCTTCTACGCGTTGATCTTCACGTTTTAATAATTCTCCCATAATGTACCTCCAAATTTGTAATCACTTACATTTTCTCAATATTTAGACTTTGATGCAACTAATTTTGTTCGCAATTCGAAATATTTCTTTAAATTCTTTTAATAATCGATTCGCGATATCATATTCACTCATCCCATTCACTTTTCGTATACTTAGAGATTTTACAAATTGATTAAAGTCATAATTTTTATTAATTGCAGCATGGTACAAAAAGAGCTTCCATTCAAGTGGATTATTATTAATAAATCTCTCGGATGGTGTCATGTAGTATAGAAATTTTGGTAAATGATTTGTATTAAGGGATAACTGATATAAAAGTGAAATCGTCGGGTTTAAATAACTACGTTTATTTCTTTCTTTTTGAATTTCATTTAATAATTCTTTATCGTTTCGTTCTTTAATAGAAAATAGCGGACAGTAGTGATTCAATATGTCTTCGTAGCGAATCTCTTCGATTTTAAAGTGCCATTTATTTTGTTCAACATTTTTAAGTAATACATAACGTTTTAAAGTTAGTTGATCGTTTATCGTATACAGTACAAAATCTTTCATCACTGCATAGTGAAACTGTGTTAAGTACAGAAGATTCTCTCTTAGAATTAAGTCCTCTTCTTTTAATAACCACGTGACGTCAATTCCTTCTTTTTTATATCCTTTTGTTCGATTTAATATAATCGTCGGAGAAACTTTTGATAGTTGAATTTCAACTGCGTGATTATCATCGATAAGTAAATCTGGTATTTGCTGGATACGTTCTAAATAGTATTCCATTTTCACGTTAAAAATTTGTCCAAATTTAAAGTATAAGTCGTGTTTTAATTTTAGATGAAGTTCCGATTCACGGTTATATAAATGGCGCTCACACATATGAATGCTGATGTGTGAAAAGTGCTCTTTTTTAATATCACCACGTTTTAGTTGAACTTCGCTATTACATACCGGACAGTAATATCTTTCATTTCGTTTGGCGTCTTTTGCATCGATTTCATTTCCGAATTTATCAATTGCGATTAACATAAAAACACCCCTTTTTCTATATATGCTAGAAAAAGGGGCTTTGTCTTTTTTTATTTTTTAATTTCGAATTGTTTTCTTAATTGACGTCTTACATTGTATGCCATAATTGTCTTTCCGTATTCGATTAAAACTGCTTCGTTTCTATCTGAACGTTCACCGTACTCAAGTAAATTGAGTTTCATTTTCTCTGCATACGGATGACCCTCATTTGTGAAGTACACTAAATAATAGAACGAATTATTATATGATAAAAGTAAATCGTCATATAGCGTTTCATCTTCTTCTTGACGATAGCTATAATCAATTAATGTATCGATATCATCAAATTTAACGATAAACGGTCGCGTATAATCACGCTCCATTTCTTCTTGTAACATTTCTTTTAATTTCTCGAATTCTTCTACATCCATTGATTCTTGCGTTTCTAAAAAGTCTTCAATTAAATCATCTTTATCTTTTTTATTATCTATATCATCATCGTCGTTGAACGTTTCATCGAGTAATTGTTGTAATTCAAAATCATCATGTTTACTTGAAAGTCCAAATCCATTTTTGTTTTCTGACTGGGATTTTGACACGATTACTTCGATTCCTCGGTCAAATGCATGAACTTGAATCCATAATGGGCCATCACTCATGAATTCTTTTGTATGTTCGTCACTTACCTCGTTCATGAGTTTCCAGAAAAATTCTTCACCACGTTTACGATCCATCCATAACTCTTCTCGACTAAAACCTCGATTTTCAATATCATTATAAGAAATATAGAATTTCAACGTCTCATCGTCAATTCTTTCAAATCTCATGCACTCACCCCTCACTTTTAATAGTAACGTTCATTATACGAGTTTTGCAACAAAAATGCCAATTTAAAAACTCAAATAAAAAAGCTTGTAACTTTTCAGTTACAAGCTATTAGTTTATATAATTATTCAGCCATACGTTTTGCTTCTTCTAAATGTAATGTACGAACTTTTCTTGGTAAGAAGCGTCTAATTTCATCTTCATTATAACCGACTTGTAGTCGTTTATGGTCGATAATGATTGGACGTCTTAACATACCAGGATTATCCATAATTAAAGTATACAGTTCATTCATTGGTAAACTGTCGATATCTACATTTAATTTTTGGAATGTCTTAGAACGTGTTGAGATGATTTCATCTGTTCCGTCTTCAGTCATTCTTAAAATTTCTTTAACTTCATCAAGCGTTAATGCTTCTGAAAAAATATTTCTTTCAGTGTATGGAATGTTATTGTCTTCTAACCATGCTTTAGCTTTGCGACAAGACGTACAACTCGGTGATGTAAATAATGTAACCATAATTTTCACACTCCAATATTTTCATTTATAGTAAAAACAGACATTTTTTAATTAATTAAACATCTTATTCCTTTACTAATTATATTATATACCTTAAACATTAAAATAACATGAAAATCTCTTAAAAAGTTTGAAAAATATTTGAATTTATGTTAGATAAATGAAGTTTGATAGAAATCTAAAACAGTATTAAAATGAAGATAATACATTTTTCGGAGGCAAATCATATGAAAACATTATTTTCTGGTATTCAACCAAGTGGTATACCAACAATTGGTAACTACATCGGAGCGATTACCCAATTCGTCGAAATGCAAGAAGAGTATGAGTCATATTTTTGTATCGTCGACCAACACGCGATTACTGTACCACAAGATCGATTAGAATTACGTAAAAATACTAAACTACTCGCTGCAATTTATCTTGCAGCTGGATTGGATCCTAAAAAGGCTACACTTTTTATACAATCTGAAGTTCCAACGCATATACAAGCAACGTGGATTTTCCAGACGTTATCGTACATGGGTGAATTAGAACGTATGACACAATTTAAAGATAAAGCACGTAAACAATCTCAAAAAGAAGGTATTCCAGTCGGATTATTTACTTATCCAACATTAATGGTATCAGATATTTTACTATACAATGCAGACGTAGTACCAGTTGGTGATGACCAAGCGCAACACTTAGAGTTAACGCGCACACTCGCTGAGCGTTTCAACTTCCGTTATAAAGAAATCTTTACGATTCCTGAAACACGACTTCCAAAATTTGGTGGGCGTATTATGAGCCTACAAGATCCAACGAGCAAGATGAGCAAAAGTGATGCAAATCAAAAAGCGTTTATTTCTCTAATGGACGATCCAAATGCCGCTGCAAAAAAAATCCGTAGCGCAGTGACGGATTCTGACATGGTTGTAAAATATGATAAAGAAAATAAACCAGGAATTTCTAACCTACTCGTCATTTATTCGAGTTTTACAGATTATACGATTGAAGAAATCGAAGCGAAGTACGAAGGTAAGACATACGGTGATTTTAAAAAGGACTTAGGTGAAATCGTTAAAGAGTTTTTAATCGATTTCCAAGAAAAAGTAAATCATTACTTAAACTCTGAAGAACTCGACGAAATTTTAGATGAAGGCCGTGATCGTGCATTTAAGAAGACAATAAAAACGTTAACTAAAATGGAAAATGCCGTCGGACTCGGACGAAAAAGAAAATAAGCACAAAAATAAAACGGGGAATATTTCCCCGTTTTATTTTATTCTAATTCATGTTTGATAATTGATTTTACTGTATTAAGTTCTTTTTCAACATCTTGAGCTGGTTTTGCTGTAAATAGACTTACAACAACAGTTACGATTAAGTTAACGATGAAACCTGGTAAAATTTCATATAAGTTCCAGAAATCTGAACCCGTCTCACCCATTGGTGAAATAACTGTAATCCAAAGAATAACCGTCACTGATGCTGCGATCATACCTGATAATGCACCTGTTCTTGTTAAACCTTTCCAGTAAAGTGAGAGGATTACGATTGGACCAAATGCTGCACCGAATCCTGCCCATGCGTTACCTACTAAGTCTAGGATTGTAGCATTCGGACTCCATGCAATAACCATCGCTACTGCTGCAACGAGTAGTACTGAAACACGTCCAACCATAACAAATTCTTTTTGACGATTTTCAGCATTTTCTTTACCACGAATTAACTTATAGAAGTCTTCTGTTAACGCACTAGACGTTACGATTAATTGTGACGCAATCGTACTCATAATCGCTGCTAAAATTGCTGCGAGTAAGAAACCACCAATTAATGGGTGGAATAATAATTGCCCCATTAAAATGAAGATTGTTTCTGGGTCTTCGAGTACTAATCCGTTACTATTTACGAACGTAATTCCTGTTAAACCAACGAGTACCGCACCGAGTAGGCTGATTGCCATCCAACCAATACCAAAGCGACGTGCGGTTCTTAATTTTTTAACGTTTTGAACAGACATAAATCGAACGATGATATGTGGTTGTCCGAAGTAACCTAGACCCCATGCAATAAATGAAATAATACCGATAACTGTCGTACCTTTAAACCAATCTAAGTTTGTCGGTTTAATTTCTGCTGCTTGGCTTAAAGTATCAAAGCCTGATAATTGAAGCATCGCCACAATCGGTACCATTACCATCGCAATTAACATAATAACACCTTGGAAGAAGTCTGTGAGTGATACTGCTAGATATCCACCAAAGAATGTGTAAACGATGATGATTACACCAATTAAGATTAAACCGAAGTGGTATGACGTACCAAATGCACTTTCAAATAAACGTCCACCTGCAACGAGTCCTGAGTTTACATATAATGTAAAGAATACAACGATAATCAGACCTGAAATAATCTTAATTAAGTTTGTGTTATCACTTAAACGGTTATTTAAAAATTCAGGAATCGTAATCGAATCATTTGCGATTTCAGTATACACACGTAATCTCGGTGCAACGACGAAGTAGTTCACATAAGCACCCACTGTTAAACCAATCGCAAGCCATGCTGCTGAAAGACCAACTGAGTATACCTCACCCGGTAGCCCCATGATCATCCAACCACTCATATCTGCTGCTCCTGCGGATAGTGCGGTTACATATGGTCCAATGTTACGACCACCTAGCATATACTCGTTTAAGTCTCCAGTAGATCTTTTGTAACTGTACCAACCAATGAATAATAATATTAAGAAGTAAAGTACAATCATAACGTACGTTTGCCAATCTAAAGTGACAGCATCACGTACACGTGTAGCTCCTAATAATAGCACTAATAGCGCCTCCTTTTACAATATAAGTTTAGTATACAAAATCATAAAAGCGTTTTACATAGTATTTAAAGCGTTTTTATATAAATAATTCTTTTTTATTGTTTTAATACATGTTTATTTAGTATAAAAAAATACACGCGATATCAATTTAGATATCGCATGTATTAAAATTTTGCCTATATATTATTCTGTGTATTTTTTTAACACGAGTGTCGCGTTATGACCACCGAATCCTAGACTATTTGTAACCGCATATTCGATGTCTAATTCTTCTTGTCCATCTTTAACATAGTCTAAATCAAGTTTAGGATCTTGATTTGTTAAGTTAATCGTCGGATGGATTTTGCCTTCTTGAATACTTTTCGCAGTAATAATCGCTTCCATAGCACCAGTTGCACCGAGTAAGTGACCAGTCATTGATTTTGTTGAGTTGATTTTTAAATTGTATGCATGATCTCCAAACACTGTTTTAATCGCAAGTGTTTCAAACTCATCGTTGTATGGTGTTGATGTACCGTGTGCGTTAATATATTGAACTTGTTCTGGTTGAATACCAGCATCGTTTAACGCCGCTTGAATCGCACGTGCACCACCTTCACCTTCAGGTGCTGGTGCTGTAATATGATGCGCATCTCCTGTTGAGCCGTAACCGACGACTTCAGCATAAATTTTTGCTCCGCGTGCTTTCGCATGCTCTAACTCTTCTAAAATAACGATCCCTGCACCTTCACCCATTACAAAACCTGAACGGTCCTCTGAAAATGGAACAGAAGCATAGTTCGGATCGTTCGACTTACTTAAAGCACGGTTCGCTTGGAATCCAGCGACACCCATATGCGTAATTGGAGATTCAGTTCCGCCTGAAATCATGACGTCAGCATCGCCTCTTGCAACGATTCTAAACGCGTCACCAATTGAATTCGTACCTGTTGCACATGCAGTTACGGTCGCACCGTTAGGGCCTTTTGCGTTATGGCGAATCGATACTTGACCAGCTGCCATATCTGGAATCATCATCGGTACAAATAATGGGCTCACTCGTTTTGGACCACGGTCGAATAATACTCTTAAACCGTCCTCTAATGCTTGAATACCACCGATACCTGATCCGATCCATACTCCTGTACGTTCTGAAATTTCGTCGATATTTAACCCAGAATCTTTAACCGCTTCATCTGAAGCAGCAACTGCATATTGCGTAAAGCGGTCCATACGACGTGCCTCTTTACGGCCAAAATATTCTTCACCGTCAAAGTCTTTAAGCTCACCAGCGACGTGTACATCATAATCACTCGTATCTATTCTCGTAATTTCACCAATTCCGTTTACACCGTTTAATGCGTTTTCCCACATCTCATCGACAGTATTTCCAATCGGTGTTAATGCTCCCATACCTGTAATTACAACTCTTCTTTCGTTCATTTATATTCCTCCTATTATTTTCCCCAAGTCATACAGACAGCGCCCCATGTTAAGCCGCCGCCGAACCCAACTAAGACGATATTATCTCCATCTTTTATTTTATTATGTTTGACTTCATGTTCAATGCTGATTGGAATTGAAGCCGCAGACGTGTTTCCATATGATTGAATCGTTTCACTCATTTTTTCTCTCGGTAAGTTCATTCTCTTTCTAGCCGATTCCATAATACGAATATTCGCTTGGTGCGGGATGAGCATATCGATATCCTCACTTGACATACCTGCTTTTTCTGTAACAGATACGCTGAGTTCTCCCATAATTCTTACTGCGAACTTAAATACTTCTCTTCCGTTCATTTTAATGTATTTCGTGTCTTTATCGTCATATAGCCACTTACCACCGTCACCGTTACTTCCGAGTTCAAATGATTTTATTCCATAGCCTTCACTGACTTCTCCAACGACAGCTGCACTCGCACCATCGCCAAACAGTATCGCAGTAGATCGATCTTCAAAATCAATCATTTTTGATAACTTATCTGCACCGATGACAAGCACCTTTTTATAAGTACCTGCTTTTATGTAATTATAAGCGGTAACTAACCCATATATAAATCCTGTACAAGCCGCTGCTTGATCAAATGATGGTACATGATTTAACTCGAGTTTACTTTGAACGATATTCGCGACTGTTGGAAAGTGATGGTCTGGTGTTGAAGTAGCAACGATAATCATATCGATGTCATCTTTTGTTACTCCAGAGTTCTCCATCGCTCTTTTAGCTGCTAATACTGCCATATCACTCGTATCCATATCTTCTTCAGCAAATCTTCTTTCTTTTATACCCGTCATTTCAGTAATCCATTCATCTGACGTATCTAATATCTTTTCAAAGTCGTGATTGGTCATTACTTTTTCTGGTAAATAACTACCCATACCGATGATCCCTACATTCGTCATCTCACCACACCTCACCTTTTTATTACTAGGTACTAATTTAGCACATTTTTTTGTTTTAATCAAACAAAAAAAGCTTAAGTACATTAGTACTTAAGCTTTAGTGAGTAGCGAATTACTCTTCATCTACACCGACTTTGTATAATTGGAAGTCAGGGTTATATCCGTACTCTTCAGTCCAGTTTTTAACACGTTTGTTAACTGGTACTACGTATGCACGGTAAAGAGTTGGGAATACTGGAATTTCTTCAGCCATAAATTCTTGCCACTCATTGTATACTTCTTTTCTGTATTCAATATCAAGTGCTTCTTGTGAGTTACCTTTTTTCAGTAATTCATCGTTTTTCTCAGAAGCGTAACGTGGGTAGTTGAATGCAGCTTTTCTTCCGTATAATCCTGAAGGGTCAACGTCAGAACCTACACCCCATGCACCTTGGTAGATGTCAATGTCTTTGTCATCGTTTTTAAGCATGTCGTAGAATGTGTTGAATTCGATTAAACGACCGTTAGTTTTTTCTACGTTAAGTCCAATTTCTTTCCAAGATTGGATGTAGTAGTTTGCTAATGGTTCAGCAATGTCTCCACCTGACATAGAAGCGAAGTTGATTTGTAGTTTTTCACCGTCTGGTGTTTCAACGAATCCGTCTCCGTCTGTGTCTTCATATCCAGCGTCAGCTAAGATTTGTTTTGCTTTTTCTGGATCGTATTTAGGAGTTTCTAAGTCTTCTTTATACCAGTCTTTGTGGTAAGGAGTGATTAATGAGTTCGCTCCCCAACGTAGACCTTTATAGAACTTATTACCGACAGCATCGTTGTCAACTGCGTGCCACATTGCGCGACGTAATTCTTTGTCACCCATTTTCATTTCGTCTGGCTTGTAGTTAACTTCGTTTTTGTCTGCATCCCACTCACCAAGTTTGAAACCAATGTAAGTGTATGCTCCGTCAATTTGACCTAACCATTCAACATTATCCATTTCAGCAACGTCTGGATATTGGTCAGTTGGGAATGATAACGCTACGTCGATATCACCTTTTTGAACCGCATCAGCTACAGAAGATGAAGGAATAACTTTGATTTCGATTCCGTCCATTCCTGGTTCACCTTGCCAGTAATCTTCGTTTTTCTCTAAGATAATCGCTTCACCTGAAGTGATTGATTTAACTTTATATGGTCCAATACCAATTGGGTTTTGACGTGTTTGATCTGCTGCTGCCATATCTTTAACTTCTACACCTTCGTAGTATTTTTCAGGGAATAAGTATGCCCAGAATCCACCAGCTGTTAATGATGGTGCAAGTTCTTTGTATGTAAATACAGCTGTTTTATCGTCTACAACTTCGATACCAGAGATTTCATCAGCTTCACCAGCTTGATACTCTTCGTATCCTTCAATTAATGTAAATCCATCGCTTGATCCGCGAACACCGTCGTAGTCAGGGTGACCGATTACTTCGTATGATGCAACATAGTCTTGGATAGTAACTGGTGTACCATCGTGCCATTTAGCATCTGCTTGTAATTTGAACGTTACTGTGTTGTCTTCTTCGTTTAACTCAAATCCGATTAATCCGTCTTGAGTGTACTGGAAGTCAGCATCCATTCTGAATGCACCTTCATCGAAGTATCCAATCATAGTAGCATCTGGAGCACCTTGGTAGAACGCCCAGTTTAGTGTACCTTCAAATGGAGTATCTGAAGTGTAACCTACTTTTAACGTACCTGAACCAGAAGGTTCACCTGTGTTTGAAACTGTTTTGCTGAAGTCTTCGTAATTATAGACTCCCTCTTCGCTAGGCTCTGCGTTACTTGTACCGCCGCCGTCATCTTTTTTGTCCTTATCGCCGTCAGCAGCGTCATCGCTTCCGCCGCCACTACAAGCAGCAAGAACAAGTGCTAGAGATGATCCCATACCGAAAAGTAAGCGAGACCAATTGTGTTTCTTCATCTTTGTTTCCCCCTTTAGATATAAAAGATAACGGTATAGAAATGTTATCTAATTTTGATATTATCATAAAATTCAGATTAATCAATATCAAAATTGAATTTCTTTTCAAAAAATTGAAACCGTTTTAAATCTATACCAATATTATACCCTATTTTTAAAAAATGTGAAATCGTTTTCGAATATTTTTTAAATTTTTTGTATTTATTAAATAAAACAAAAAAGACCAAGCATTCGCTTGGTCTTAAATGTAATTTTATGCATTACGTTGTCTCGCATCTCCTGCTCGGCGTAACGCCTCACCAACGTTACGTACACAAAGCATTAATATTAAGATTAATATCGCAGCTGGCGCCCAGATCCATGGTCTTAAGCGTAGTGTTTGCGTTTGTGTTGCATAAGATAATAACGTTCCGAGTGACGGTGTATCTTCAGGGAATCCAAATCCAATGAATGAGAGTCCCGACTCAATACCGATATTCGAAGCGAGTGATAGCGTTGAGTTAACAATGATAATACCGATTAAGTTCGGTAATAACTGTGTAAATATAATTTTAACGTGAGAACTGCCTAACGTTCTCGAAGCGTTAATGTAGTCCTGTTCTTTCTCTTGAATCGCTAGTGAACGTATTAATCTCGCTGTACCTGTCCATAAGAACGCACTCATGATGAGTGAGAAACTTATGACATTATAGCTTGGTGAAATTGTAACGTACACAACGATGATCATGATGAACGGTAAAACCATCATAAAGTCTACGATACGCATGAGGATATTGTCCACTTGTCCTCCGAAGTAACCAGAGATTACTCCATAAGCCGTACCGAATGATACTGATATTGCTGTAACGAGGAAACCAATTAGTAACGAGTTTCTCGTACCGATAATTAATTGTCCAAAAATATCACGTCCACCGTAGTCCGTACCGAGTCTAAACTCTTCGTTTGGCGGTTGGTTCAGTGATAATAAGTCTACTGTTACGATTTCTGATTGTTTTAAGAACATCGTTAGTCCAAAAACGTATGATGTAATTGCAATCATAATAATTAAGCTGAAAAGCGCAACTTTATCTACTAAAATTTCTTGAAGTAAAACTTTCCACCCCGGTGTCGATCTCGGCAAGTTCTCTACGTCGATTGAATCGTGTGATTCAATTCCGTACACACCTGCTTGATTATGTGTATCTATATTCGTCGGGTGTGCATCATTTTTGTCATTCTCAAAACCTGTGTTGTCTGGATTGACATCTTTTAACTCACGGTTTTCATCATTTAAATTTTTATTATCCTTTGTCATGTGACACCCTCCTTATTTAATACGAATCCTTGGATCGATAATACTTAAAATAATGTCAGATAATAATGTACCAACAATTGTTAAGAATCCATAGAATAAAATTAATACGTTCGCAACACTGAAGTCACGCGTTGAAATTGATTCTAAGAATAAGCGACCCATTCCTGGATACGCGTAAATCATCTCGATGAAAATCGAACCACCAAGTAATCCTGCGATTTCATAACCAAAGAATGCAGCGATTGGGATAATCGCGTTTCTGAAAATATGTCTTCTATACACTTTACTTTCAGATAAACCTTTTGCACGTGCAAGTGTAACGTAATCTTTTTGTTTCGTTTCAATAATACCACCACGTAAGTACTGAACCGTACCAACGAGTCCAATTAAAGCAATCGATAGGGACGGTAATATTAAGTGGTGTATTTTACTAATGAAGTATTCTATCGTCCATGGTTCTACATTCGGGTTCACTGAACCTGAAGTTGGGAACCAACCTAAATTAAATCCGAATACTAACACCATAAGTAAAGCGAACATGAATGTTGGTGTTGCGAAACCTAAGTATGTGTAACCTGTAATAACGTTGTCTAATAATGAATCGTTATAACGACCTGATAACATTCCTAATGGAATACCGAGTAAGTAAATTAAAATTGTAGAGAATAATGATAACCAAACTGTGTTCATTAAACGGTCACCAATAACATCTAATACTGGCTGTTGTTTAAAGTACGAACGACCAAAGTCTCCTTGAAGCATGTTGAATACCCAGTCTCTATATTGAATATACCATGGGTTATTTAGCCCCATTGCCTCACGTTGTCTCTCTAATGCTTCTGCAGAAATATTCGGGTCTAATACCCCACTTAACGCATCCCCTGGCATTAAACTTGCGAGGAAGAAAATTAATAAACTCAGCAAGAATAATTGTGGTAATGCAATTAAGAATCGTCTAATAGTAAATTTGATCATTTAATTTTTACCTCCTTCTGGCGGTAAAGCGACTCTATGATTCTCAGAAATTTCAACGAGAGGGAAAGGCTTACCATCTTCATCTAAATAATCTTGGAAATGATTCTCATATTCTTCTTGAACTTCTTTACGTTTACGTAAGTTCTCTTCGATATTATCCACGTTTACATCCGGAATTGCAGCAATTAATTTTTTCGTGTAAATATGTTGTGGATTTTTAAAGATCACTTCGGCTGGACCTTCTTCTACAAGTCGGCCTTGATACATAATTCCAATCCACTCACACATATGTCTCACTACCCCTAAGTCATGGGCAATGAATAACATCGTTAAATCCATATCTTGCTGGATTTCCTGCATGAAGTTAAGTACTTGTGCTTGTACCGATACGTCTAATGCCGATACCGGCTCATCAGCGATAATTAATTTCGGATTTAACGCGATTGCACGCGCAACACCGATACGCTGACGTTGACCACCAGAGAATTCGTGTGGGTACTTGTAAATTGAACCTGGTGGTAAGCCAACACGAGAAAGCAGTCGGAGCACTTCTTTAATTAACTCGTCTTTTGATAACTTCTCGTAGTTTTTAAGAGGTTCAGCAACGATATCAAATACACGTTTACGTGGGTTTAATGATGAGTACGGGTCTTGGAAGATCATTTGAACGTCACGACTGACGTCTACTTTTTTACCACTGTTTAAGTGTTTACCTTCGAAGTAAATGTCCCCACCACTAACTTTATTTAGTCCCATAACAGCTTTACCAGTTGTCGTTTTACCTGAACCGGATTCTCCAACTAAGCCGTATGTTTTTCCTTTTGGAATTTTAATCGTTACGCCGTCAACTGCACGGACGTAATCCTTTGTCGTATTAAAGAACCCACCTTTAATTGGGTAATAGACCTTTAGGTCGTTAATTTCTAATAAGTATTCCGCCATTACTCATTACCTCCTTGGTGCAACGCTCCAAACTGTTCCTCTTCTACTTCTTGAGTTAATTCAGCTGAAGAATCTAAGTAGAAGTGTTTATAGCACGTACATCTTACAAAATGTCCGTCTTCAACTTCACGTAACTGAGGATTCTCTTCGTGAGCCGACTCGTCAATCCATGGAATACGTGGTGCAAATCGGCAACCTGTACGATCCATCTTATCAAGTGCTGGAACTACACCTTGAATGACGTGTAATTTATCCCCTAACATATCTTCAGATGGTAACGAGTTGAGTAAACTTCTCGTATACGGATGAAGTGGGTTTTTAAACAATTCTTTAACAGGTGCCATCTCCACAATTTGACCTGCATACATAACAGCAACTTTGTCTGCCATTTCTGCAACGACACCTAAGTCGTGAGTAATTAGAAGTACACCTGAACCTAAGTCGTCTTTTAGTTCACGAATTAAATCTAAAATTTGTGCTTGAATCGTAACGTCAAGAGCAGTTGTCGGTTCGTCAGCGATTAATAGCTTTGGCTTGTTTGCGATTGCAATCGCAATAACGACACGCTGTCTCATCCCACCAGATAATTCATGCGGATATGCTTCAGCGACTTGTTCTGCTCTCGCAATACCAACACGTTTTAATAACTCGATTGCATAAGCTTCTCTTTCGTTTTTCTCTTTCGTTTTATGAATTGTTAAAGTTTCTATAATTTGATCCTTTATTCTCATTAAAGGATTGAGCGCTGTCATCGGGTCTTGGAAAACCATAGAGAATTCGCCACCGCGAATGTTATTCATTTCTTTCTCGCTTGCTTTCAAAATATTCTTATCTTCAAAGAATACTTCACCTTCAACACGCGCGTGTCTATGTAATTTCATAAGAGAAAATGCTGTCGCACTTTTCCCTGAACCTGACTCACCTACGAGAGCGAGTACTTCGTTTTTCTTAATATCGAACGAAACATTATCAACAGCCGGGTAGTATTCCCCTTTAATTTTAAATGATGTCGTTAAGTTCTTTACTGATAGTAATTTTTCATCCATATTGTTCACCAAACTTCCTTTCATGATTTTAAAGGATATGCAAATAAGTTGTTTTTAATTGTAAAGACAATTGTAAGATAAATCAATATTATCATAAAATTTAATAAATTCTGATACGTTTTTTAAAAAATTGCCTTACATGTAAACGCATACACATATTATACTCTATGTTGTATACTTTTTGAATGATTTATTGTAAAATAAATATTGAAAAGAGAATTAAATTATTAGGAGTGTCTGATTTGAGATTTGTAATCACGTTCATTTGGGCATTTTTGCTCACTCAAATGATTAACTTTATCCTAAACAGTTTAAGTGGTGGCGGACAGCTATATCCTGAGATTGGATTATTATTTGCTGTGCTTATTACATTAGTCGTATTCTTCTTAGATATCGTCATGAAGCCTCGCCATAATTACACTGAGGACAAGCAGTAATCTATACTTACTAGAAGGCTCTATTAATAGATAGAGTCTTTTTTTCTATCATTATTTAAAAGAGGTGACCGAATGAGTTACATATTATCAATCGATCAAGGAACGACATCTACACGTGCAATCCTCGTCGATAAAAAGGGAGACATTAAAGCGACATCCCAAATGGAATTTAAACAATATTTCCCTAAATCTGGCTGGGTAGAACATAACGCAAACGAAATTTGGAGTTCTGTGTTATCTGTGATCGCTCAAGCACTCGGAGATAACAATTTAACAGCCGATATGATAAAAGCAATTGGTATAACAAACCAACGTGAAACGACCGTCGTGTGGAACAAACACACTGGTCTTCCGATTTATAATGCAATTGTATGGCAATCAAGACAAACTGATGGAATTACCGAAGAGTTAAGAGAGACTGGCCATGAGGAACTATTTAAAGATAAAACCGGTCTTATATTGGACCCGTATTTTTCAGCGACAAAAGTTCGTTTTATACTCGATAACATTGAAGGCGCACAAGAAATGGCAGAAAATGGTGATTTACTATTTGGAACGATCGATAGTTGGATTGTGTGGAAATTAACATCTGGTAAAACACATATTACAGACGTCACAAATGCAAGTCGTACGATGTTATTTAACATTCATACGCTCAAGTGGGATGATGAGATTTTAGAAATTCTAAATATTCCTAAGAAAATGTTGCCTGAAGTAAAATCTTCTAGTGAAATTTATGCGTATACGGATACAAATCATTTCTTTGGTGCTTCAATTCCAATCGCAGGAATCGCTGGTGATCAGCAAGCGGCACTATTTGGTCAGACATGTTTTGAAGAAGGAGAAGCAAAAAATACTTATGGTACAGGTTGTTTCCTACTATTAAATACAGGCGAGGAAGTGCCCGCTTCAAACTATGGATTAATATCTACTATCGCATATCAATTAAAAGATGAACCTGTTAAATACGCACTGGAAGGATCGATATTTGTCGCGGGGAGTGCCGTTCAGTGGTTAAGAGATGAAATGATGTTCTTTGATGATGCGGCAAAAAGCGAACAACTCGCAACTGAAATTGATGACACGGATGTCTATGTCGTTCCTGCGTTTACAGGACTCGGTGCGCCATATTGGAATATGCATGCACGCGGGGCGATGTTTGGTATCACTCGCGGCACGTCTAGAGAAGACATTATACGTGCGACGTTAGAATCACTCGCATACCAAACGTATGACGTTCTAAATGCGATGCGTAAAGATAGTAAGACTCAAATCAAGCAGTTAAACGTCGACGGCGGTGCTTCTGCAAATGACTTTTTAATACAGTTCCAGTCGGATTTACTTGAATGTACTGTTGAAAGGCCAAAATATTTAGAGTCAACTGCACTCGGAGCAGCATTTTTAGCAGGACTCGCGGTTAACTTCTTTGAATCTAAAGAAGCGTTAAAAGATTTAAAGTCAATTGATCAGGCGTTTCATCCTCAAGAAAATAAAGAAAAAATCAACAAGAAGTACGACGGATGGAAACGCGCAGTTAAAGCGACAGAACTATTTTCAAACTAAAAAAACTCTATTGAGATTTTCCTCAATAGAGTTTTACTTTTATTGTAAGTCAAATGTAAATGTGCCGTCTTTTACGTCGATATCGACGTGTAGACCTTCTTCTAAGTTCGACTCAATCATTTTAATTGCGAGTGGTGTTTCAATTTCACGTTGAATGTAACGTTTTAATGGTCGTGCACCAAACTCTGGTTCGTACGCTTCTTTAACGATATATTTTTTAGCATCTTGTGATACTGAAATACTCATATGTTGGTCACTTAATCGTACATTTAATTCATCGACTAACTTATCGACGATACCTGTCATATTTTCTTCAGTTAATGGACTAAACATAACGATGTCATCCATACGGTTTACGATTTCTGGTTTAAAGTGCGTTAACACTTCACTCATAACGACTTCTCTCGTTTTATCGTTAATTTCTCCACCTTGAATCATCGTATCGAGTAGATAATGTGATCCTAAGTTCGATGTCATGATGAGAATAGTATTTTTAAAATCAACAGTACGACCTTGAGAATCTGTCAGTCTACCGTCATCCATAATTTGAAGTAAGATATTAAACACATCTGTATGTGCTTTTTCAACTTCATCTAAAAGAATCACCGAATACGGATGTCTTCTCACTTGCTCAGTTAATTGTCCACCTTCTTCGTATCCAACGTATCCTGGAGGCGCTCCGATTAATCTAGACACTGCGTGTTTTTCCATATACTCACTCATGTCGATACGAATCATGTTGTCTTCACTATCAAACATCGTTTCAGCAAGTGCTTTTGCGAGTTCTGTTTTACCGACACCTGTTGGTCCTAAGAATAGGAAGCTACCAATTGGACGGTTTGGATCTTTAATACCTGCTCTTGCACGAATAACTGCGTTAGATACGAGTTCTACCGCTTCATCTTGACCAACGACACGCTGATGAAGTAATTTCGGTAAATTAAGCAGACGATCTTTCTCTGTTTCAACGAGTTTTGTCACTGGAATTCCTGTCCATTGTGATACGATCATACCGATTTCTTCATCTGTAACAACTTCACGGATAATACGGTCTTTACCGTCTGTTTCGTCATGAAGTTCTGCTTCAAGAGCATTTAACTCTGCTTGAAGTTTCGGAATAATACCGTGCTGAAGTTCAGCAGCACGCTCTAATTGATAGTTGCTTTCTGCTTCCTCTAATTCTTGGCGCGCTTTATCGATTTCTTCACGTTTACGAGATACTCCGCTAATTTGCTCACGTTCACGCTCTACTCTTGCAGTTAGAGATTGTTGTTCTTCTCTCGCATCAGCAAGTTCTTTTTGAAGTTCTTCTAAACGTGCTTTAGATACTGGGTCGTCCTCTTTTAATAATGCTTGTTCTTCGATTTCCATCTGCATTACTTTACGATTGATTTGGTCGAGTTCAGTTGGGTTAGATCCCATTTCTGTACGAATTGTTGCACTCGCCTGGTCGACTAAGTCGATGGCTTTATCTGGTAAAAATCGTTCTGTAATATATCTGTCTGACAATTCTGCTGCAGCAACTAACGCACGGTCTGTGATTCTTACCCCGTGGTGTACTTCATAACGTTCTTTTAGTCCACGTAAAATTGAAATTGTGTCGTCGACTGTCGGTTCGCTAACGAGTACTCTTTGGAAACGACGCTCTAATGCTGAATCTTTTTCAATATATTCACGGTACTCATTTAACGTCGTTGCACCAATCATATGGAGTTCACCGCGTGATAACATCGGTTTAAGCATGTTACCAGCGTCCATTGCCCCATCTGTTTTACCTGCGCCAACGAGCATGTGTACTTCGTCGATGAATAATAAAATTCTACCGTCTGCTTCTTTGATTTCTTCTAATACTGCTTTTAAGCGCTCTTCAAATTCACCACGGAATTTTGCTCCTGCAACGAGTGCTGCTAAATCTAATTCAAAAATTGTTTTATCCTTTAATGAATCTGGCACGTCTCCACGAACGATACGCTGTGCGAGCCCTTCAACGATTGCAGTTTTACCGACACCCGGTTCACCAATTAATACTGGGTTATTTTTACGTTTTCTACTTAATATACGAATCGTGTTACGGATTTCCTCATCTCTACCGATCACAGGATCCATATTACCTTTACGTACTTCTTCGACAAGGTCACGACCGTATTTTTGTAATACTTCATATTGAACTTCTGGATTTTGAGTCGTCACGTGTTTTCCTCCTCTAATCTTTTTAATAATCTCTTTTACGATTGTATCTTTATTTCCAACTTGTGTTTTTAATATGTCGTCTACATTTAATGCTGCGAGTAAAAGATGTTCTTGAGAAATATATTCATCGTTCATATCTCCCATTACTTTTTCTGCTTCACTAATTACACGACTAAATCCTTGAGACATATATTGCCCATACTGGACATTGTCCCCTTCTACTTTGTTAAAACTTTTGAGCTTTTCATCATATTGTTTAATTAATTCATCTACATTAATATTTGCGCGTTGTAAAATATCTTTTGCCATTGAATCACTGACTGTAAATAATGCTTTTAATACAGCAGCGAGTTCGATCGTTTGAATTTTATGTTCAACTGAAATTTGTTGTGCACGTTCGATGATTGACTGCACTTTAAAAGTCATTTTATTGATATCCATTTCCTCACCTCAAGTGTTTGACCAATTTTGACTATACTTATATTATACATCGTTATATTTTAATTTCAAGCGTTTCACTCAAGTTTTTGACCTTTTTTGACTATTTATTTTCGCTTTATTTATATATCACTTTGTACTATAGTTGTAATATTGATTAGGAGGACTTTAAATCATGGATATCGATATAATAGAACTGATTAAATATATATTCTTAGGGATATTACAAGGGTTAACCGAACCAATTCCTGTCTCTTCGAGTGGTCATTTAGTGATGGCGCGTGAACTTTTTGGAATTGAAGCGCGTGGTTTATCGTTTGAAATATTTTTAAACACCGCTTCACTCATTGCAGTGTTGTACATATATTGGAAAGATATTTTTGAAATTGCGAAAAACTTTTTACGATATGTATTTAAAAAAGATAGAGATATAGAAGCAACGACGGATTTTAAATATGTTATTTACTTAATTATCGCAACAATTCCTGTTGGAGTTTTAGGATTTTTACTAAAAGATGTTATTGGAGATAACGTATCGATTGGATTTGTTGGGTTAATGCTTCTCGTTACAGGGACTGCTCTATGGTTTATAAAAAATAAATCAGGTGTTAAACGTGACGGTGAATTAACTGTTAAAGATTCCATCATCGTCGGTCTCTCACAATGTGTGGCGTTAATTCCAGGAATTAGCCGAAGCGGTGCGACACTCGTCGGTTCGATGGCAGTTGGACTTGAGAAGAAAAACGCATTAAGATTTGTATTCTTACTATATATACCAGTGTCACTTGGTACGGCAATATTATCGATTTCAGATATCGCGACTGATCCGATGCTCGACACACTACTCGTTCCTTACCTTGCATCATTCGTCGTTACAATAATCGCGACGTATATCGGGTTTAAATTACTAGAAGGTGCATTAACGAGTGGTCGCCTCATATATTTCAGTTACTACTGCTTCGCAGCAGGTATATTTGCGATTATGTACCAATTTATCGTGTTATCGTAAACGAGTGATTGCTTAATTTAACGCAAAATGCTTTTGTGTAAACGACCACTCGATTAGTTTGACAATTACGCGATTTGTGTTAATGAAACAGAGGCTCGTTTAACGCAAATCGAATTTACGTTAAAAGATGAAAAACAATTTTACACAACACGTAATTACGTAAACGGCCATGCAATTAATTTTACGCAAATCAAAATTCACGAGGTTTTTCATCTGAAGATAGGTCGGAGATGTGCTGAAGGCGCCGTTAGCACATTTAATTTAACGCAATTCGTTTTTCTGTTAACGAGAACTCTATTTCGTTCATGCATTTTACCTATTCGTTAACAAGATGAAGCACGCGTTTACGCAAAATGACTTTATGTAAACATCTTAATCATTTCATGAACAAAAAGAATCTAAACGTCAACGAAAAATAAAAGTCGTTCATGTAAATCTAATTTACGTTAAAATAAAAAACCAGCCGAACTTTTTAAGTTCGACTGGTATTTTTTATCTTTCTTCTGGTACAAATAATCGCTTTGCGACTGAGTATAAAATAATAACAATTGCTATACATACTGTCGTATTAATTAAGAACGTTGTACCATTAGCAATTAAGCTATATAACCAAGCTGGTTGGCCTTCTGGTGCGTAAATCCCCCAGAAAATCCACCCTGCAAAAAAGTGCATCGTGTAACGTAACAGAATCGCTAAAAATGAAAATGCAACAATTGATACTAAGTTTTTATGTTTAGATGCAAGTCCAGCAACTCCGAGTATACCGAATGCGAGTGGATATTCTAAAATAAATTGTACCGGATGTATGTAGTTCCCTGCCGCATCTCCTGTTACAATTTGTAAAATCGCCCAGATTAAACCTCCGAGCACACCTGCGCCGACTCCACGTCTGATCGCAAGAATTAAAATTGGTACCATTGAAAAACTAAAACTGTACGGACCAATTTTAAATGCAGAATCGATCCAGTCGATTCCCATACTTAATGCAGCTAATATCGCAATCTCCATCATCACGACTAGCTTGTCATTAGACCTTGTCATAAATACACTTCCTAAAAGTTTACTTATGAATCAATCGCGTATCATATTCCTTCGCGAGAATTACCTCAACAGGTTCTAGGGTATTATCTCAGCAATTATGCACCCCTTATGATTCATAGCAATTAATAGTATATTGTAAACACGCTTTCCTATCAACTCTATTTTAGAAATTAAAAAACGCTCAACGTAATGTTGAGCGCTTAAATATTATGATACACCTAAAGCGATTTTAGCATAACGTGACATGTTGTCTTTTGACCATGGTGGGTTCCATACGATTTGTACGTTAACATTTTTAACTTCTGGCAACTCGAGTAATGACTCCTCTACCATTTGAACGATCTCTGGACCCATCGGGCACCCCATTGACGTAAGTGTCATTTCAACACCCGCATTACCATCTTCATCTAAAAACACACCGTAAACTAAACCTAAGTTTACAATATCTATACCGAGCTCTGGGTCAATAACGTTTTCTAACGCACCGAGCATGCTTTCTTCCATTGCTTTATCCATTTTCTGTCACCTCGCATATATTATCGTATATTCAATATAACAAATATTAAACAACTAGTGAATAATAATGCTATTATTAAAGTAGTCGAAAGGATGATTTTCATGAAACCGTATCTTATATGTTTAGATTTAGACGGCACGTTACTCACTGATGAAAATACAATTGGAGACTATACAAATCGTGTCGTTCAAGAATTAAAAAGACAAGGACACTACGTCATGATTACTACGGGGCGACCGTATCGTGCGTCAGTTCCTTACTATAAAGAGTTACGATTAAACACACCAATCGTTAACTTTAACGGTGCATTCGTGCACCACCCATTAGATTTTGAATTTAAAACATTACAAGAAACATTACCTCAAGATGTTATCGAGGATATCGTCGTACATATCGATAAATACGACATTAAAAACATTGTCGCAGAAGTTCGTGATGATTTATACTTCCAATATCACGACAGCGTCTTAATGGATGAGTTTTATATGGGAGACCCTAAAAAAGTCGCAGGTGACTTACGTGATAATATGCCAGAAGAAGCAACGTCACTTCTCATTAAAACAACTGAAGACCGCATCGATTATATTCGTCACGCATTTGATAATGTGTATGCTGAAACACTTGCACATAGGCAGTGGGCACCACAACTTGCGATCATCGAGATTATCAAAAAAGGTGTCTCAAAAGCGACAGGTATCAAATATGTATTAGATGCTTTAAACTTAGATGAGTCTCGTACAATCGCATTTGGAGATGAAGACAACGATCTTCAAATGATAGAGTACGTCAGTCATGGTGTCGCTATGAAAAACGCCATCGATGAATTAAAAGATATCGCGAAAGACGTCACACCGTATGATAACAACAACGACGGTGTCGGTCGATATTTAAACGATTACTTTAACTTAAATATAGAATATAAGGAGTCATAATATGAAATTATTAGTAGATAGCTGTTCAGACATCAGTTTAGATTTTGCTAAAGAACACCAGTTATTTTTTATACCACTTAAAATCAACGTCGATGGTAAAGAATATCTCGACAAATACGAAATTTCAAGTGAAGAAGTATCAAAAGCAGTCGATGATGGCATTCGTCCACTGACGAGTCAAGCAAACCCTGAGGAGTTATACAACCATTTTAACGAAGCTTTAAAAGAAGACTCGACGATTATTTATTTATCGTTTTCAAGTCAATTATCTGGAACGTATCAAAGTGCGAACATCGCGCGCGATATGATTTTAGAAGAGCGTGACGACGTTGATATTACTGTCATCGATTCGTTAAGTGCCAGTTACGGTTATGGACTACTCGTTGAACGCGCTACAAAATATGTAAATGACGGTTTATCTAAAGAAGAAGTTATTAAAAATATCGAAAGAGATAAAGCACACATTCGTCATTTATTTACAGTATCTGATTTAGATTATCTCGCAAAAGGTGGTCGTCTCTCTAAAGGGCAAGCATTTTTAGGTAGCCTTTTAAACATTCGCCCGCTTCTCCATGTAGAAGACGGAAAACTCGTACCGATTGAAAAGTATCGCGGAGTGAAACGCGTTTTAAAACGTATGGTTGAACTTATGAAAGAAGAAGGTGCAGCGACTGAAGTACACATTACTCATGCTGACAACTTAAAAGATGCAGAAGCGTTAAAAAATCTAATTTTAAAAGAGACGGATTTAACGAACGTTCAAATTTCTAGTATCGGTCCAACGATTATCTCACATACTGGGAACGGAACAATTGCACTATTTTACTTTACTGAAGGAGTGTAATATATGAAACTTGTCATAATCGGTGGATTATCAGGTGGAATGACGGTGGCAAGTCAATTTAGACGACTCGATACAACGAGCGAAATCGTTGTATACGATAAAAATCCATTTGTTAGTTTCGCAAACTGCGGCTTACCGTATTATTTATCCCGTGAAGTGAGTGAGAGATCTGATTTAATCGCGCGTACTCCTGAACAATTAAAAATTCAAGGCATCGATGTGCATACTGAACATGAAGTCATTTCAGTAAACGATAAGGAAAATTATGTTACAGTTAAAAATTTAAAAACAGGAGAAACATTTGACGATTCATACGACAAATTAATAGTATCTCCTGGCGCACAAGCGAATGAAATAGACGCAGTAAAACACGCGCCCCAATCATTTGTACTCCAGCACTTACATCATTTAGATCTTATCGAACAATATATTACTGAACATGATGTCAAACATGCAGTTGTAATCGGTACAGGATTTGTTGGTCTTGAAGTGTCTGAACAGTTATGTAAACGTGGCCTTGGAGTAACAATCCTCCAACATAACGATAGAGTATACCGCACAATTGAAGAAGAGTTTAGCGAACCGATTAAAGAAGAGATGGATAAAAATGGGATTCGATTAGTTCTTAACAGTGAACCTGTAAAGTTAGATGGAACAAAGTTAACATTAAATAGCGGTGAAGTCATCGATGCAGAACTCATCATTCAAGCAATTGGTATTACACCACGCACAGACTTTTTAAAATCATCAAACGTCGTCATGAATGACGGCTATATACCAGTCGATGAATATGGATTAACAAACATCGATAATATTTACGCTATTGGTGACGCAATAGAAACGCATTATCAGCACGTACCACATAAAAAAGTATCTGTGGCGCTCGCTTGGCCAGCACATCGACTCGCGTACATTATCGCAAATCACCTTGCTGAAAACGATCAGTACAAACACGACGGATTACTTTCGGTATCTATTTTAAGATATTTCGATGTTGCTGTTGGTAAAATGGGATTATCATTAAAAGACTTAGAAGACGAAGACTACATCATCGTTGAGCAAACACAAAACAATAAAGCAGGATATATGCCAGGTGCAAAACCTTTATCTTTAAAAATTTACGTCGACAAAAACACACGTAAAATTTTAAGAGCATCCGGTATAGGCGAAGAAGGACTCGACAAACGTTTAGATATACTCTCAACACTCACACGTCTCGGTGGGACTGTTGATGATCTAATTAACATTGAGGTTGCATATGCACCTCCATTTAGTAGTCCAAAAGATATCGTCAATATGCTCGGATATAAAGCAATCGGGAAGCTATAATAGCTTCCCGATTATTTTATGCATTCTCTTTTCTTTTACTACGTTTTGCAACGATAAATATAAATATCGCAAATCCACCGAATATTAATAGACTTGAAATTAAGTACCAATGGTTTAGACCAGGTGATTCAATGACTGCAAATAATTCTGTTAACTCTCTGTCAATGACAGGGTATAATGAATTTCCGTGCGGTTGCACACGCTCACCAAGTAGTAACCCACTCAGTTCTTTTCCATCTTTTACATATTCATTAGTAATCTCTAATTTTTGCGTCTCACTCGTGTTGTTAATTTCTAATATAAAATCAACGTCGTCTGTTTTAAATAACACAGTATATAGACCGTGATCATTTACAATCGTTTCAGTGTCACGATTAAATAAATTAGGATGTTGAGTAAATACTTCAGCAGTTGTTTTCATAAACTCATGAACTTCTTTATCTGTCCATAAATTCATTTGTGGATGAATCGTTTCAAAATTATCCCCGTTTTGTGCAATTTCAGTTCCGTAAGTTACAAACACTGGTCCATCATGCGCGATTAAATACGGATATAACATTTTTACACGAGTCCCAGGGAAGAGATTGTTTTTAACTGAATATGACGTAAAACGTTCACTAAAGAAGTGATCCGCCATTAAAATTTCTTCGCTATTCGTATACTCAGGAATATCTTTATCGAGTCCACCGAATGCTTCTGCAATACTTTTTCGTTTTGAATCGTAAGCAGTGTAATCAAAGTTAGTAGCATCGACATCTTCACTTAAGACGACCGCATATGTTTTAATATCGTCTGGTAAAATTTCTGTTCGATTGACATTTTGTACGACGTACATACTGACGCCATCAATATCAAAGTTATTAACGAATTCTGTCATCAATTTTTTGTATTTTTGACGATTTTCTTCATTGTTAAAATCAATAAATTGACGGTCGATTAAATCGAAATATTCTTCCATAATCGGCGTCATATTTGGACGATCTAACGCTGTAAACTCATCTGTCGCTGTCGTTGGAAGATCTACGATCACTTTTAAATTTTTATCGTGAGCTTTACTTATAAAGTCTTTAAACTTCTCTTCTCCACCGAAACGTTCAGCTATTTTTGTGTAGTCCGTGACACTATACCCGAGGATGTCAGAATCGTCCATTTCAAATACTGGACTTAATTGAATCGTGTCAAACCCCATCTCTTTTATGTAGTCTAACTGATTCAGAATACCTTCTAAGTCTCCACCGTACGGTAAGAAATAATCACTATTTTGGTTATCAAACGAATCATTATCTTCATTTTTATTTAAAAATCTATCGATTACAATTGTATATACACGTGACGTATCGTCAGACTCTGCATAGACGTCACTTATATGTATAGATGAAAACATTAAGATAAATAACGTGACATATAAAAACTTCTTCAATCTACGTCCACCTTTCAATTATGTACTTTCAATTATACTGGATTTTAATTTTTTATGTATAGAAAAATAGTAAGTTCACTGATTCTACATAAAAAAACTGCAGATTGCTCTGCAGTTTTAATATTATAAAACACCTAGTGGTAAGTAAGAACCAAGTAGAACTGTAACGATAATTACGACAATCGCGATGATTAAAAGCATTTGTACGTTCGTTTCTTTTTTCTCACGAACGAGCGTCATTTCCATTAGAGCAATCGCTCCAAGTCCGAGTAATGCTTTTAGACCATACATCATATGACCGTTGCTTACGTTACCAATGATACTTAAGTTTTGAATGAAAATCATTACACCACTAAATAGTACGATAATGTAAAACAGTCTTAGTGTCATGTGTAAAATAAACGCTCTACGATTTTCAGATGTAGGATTTCCTTTGTATGAAAAATACGTAATTAGAAATAATACAAAAGCGAGCGCAATTGCTGTTAAGTGTAAATGTAACATCATGTGTCTCCTTTATTTAATATAAGTTGTTAATGTACCAATTCCATTAATTGATACGCGAACCGCATCGCCTGACTCTAAGAAATCAGGGTGCTCCATTCCTGCAGCTACACCTTCTGGAGTTCCTGTAGCGATAATATCTCCAGGTAACAGTTTCACGTACTTAGAAACTTCTGCAATAATATCTTCAACAGAAAGAATCATATCACGCGTATTACCGTCTTGACGAATCTCATCGTTCACTTTTGTAACGATCGATACGTTATTTAAGTTCGGTAATTCATCTTTAGTCACGATATATGGACCAACTGGTGCTGCTAAACTTTTCCCTAAGAAAAATTGTTTGAATGATTTTTGTAAATCACGTGCTGTGATGTCGTTTACAATCGTATAACCGTACACGTAATCTAGCGCTAAGTGTGGTTGAACGTTATGCGCTTCTTTACCGATTACAATACCGAGTTCACCTTCATAATCTAACTCTTCAGTGACGTCACTAAATGAGTCGATTGTACCTTCATCACCAACTAAGCTTGAATTTGCTTTAGTAAATACAGTCAGTGATACTTCATTATTTAACTCATCTGCATGTTTTTTATAGTTACGACCAAAACAAATCAGGTTGTTTGGAGGTGCAACTGGTGGTAAAAATTCGATTTCGTTAAACGGTGCTTTGTATAAATGGTTATTATCGTCCGCTTCAGCTTTTTCAACTAAAGTACGAACGATTTCTTGGAAATCTAACGTATTATATGTCGTAATTCCTTCTAGTAAAGTTTTTGGATAATCTTTTTCTTCTCCAAATTGTTCAAATAGTTTTGGTAAGTTCCAAGCACTATCTTCTCTTTTCACTTTCACTCCGTAAGTCGGATTGCCTTTATAAGTAAATGATAAAAATTTCATGAGACGACTCCTTTATCCCTTTTAATTAGTATAACAAAACATCGCTTTAATATCTTTAAAATTAACTAACGATTACTTTTAAAAATTTCTAAAAGTGTAATATTGAATTTATTTAATATAAGCATGATCGCATATAATACGATGAGTATTATAAATATAACCAAAACGAGCGTTGCTACTGTGACTTCTCCGTAATAATTAAATCCTATCCCGTAAAAAATTATACTCATTAAAAAGTTAAATACGATAAATAATAACAACACGTATTTCCCAGGAATTTCAAACAGTAGTGTCGCTAATTTTGGTGCTTGCTCGACCAGTAATATTATCGTTAAGAATAATGAAAATCCGAGCATCATACCCCCGATATTTTCGCCGATTAGTTTTCCACTTCTACTGCCTAAACTTAACACTTCGATCATTTTTATAAGAAGTGCACTCGTTAATACAACAAGTGTTAAAATATACCCTTTTGTTTTAAAGTACGTCTCGATATCGATACGTTCTAATATACTACCGATAAAAGTGAATGGTAGTGAGACGAACATAAACAGACTAAAGAAATCCATTGCACGGATGGAAGATACGTTTAATTCAATCATCGAAATGATATCTTTTTCACGGTATACTCCAAGATAATTATTCAGTTGTTGGATGCTTGAGTATATAATATCGTTCGTTGAAACGGACGTTAACGCTGGTATAATTGTCCAAACGACTAAATATAAAACTAATAATATAACAGCTGTAATTAAGCTTATTATTAATGAACTTTCTCTAAAAAATAAAACGACCATACCACTTAATGGGATGACAAATAATATAATAAAACCATTAAATAATACACTACATCCAAGTAATACTAAAAATACAAGAGATAACCGTTTTAAGACAGTTACCTTATCATATTCTTGCCTTGAAATGATTAACCCCGTCACAAGAGACAGAAGTGGTATCATTACCCCACTAAATATTAAATGGTAGAGCTGAAAAGATCTCAGCTCTCTACCATATAAATACTCGTAAGGATTTACGTAAATAATCGGAAGTAAATAATAAATCCCGACAGCAAACATTGTAAAAATAATTGTAAAACCAATGAGTGCATTATCCTTTTTGACAGTCATAGACATTTAACACTCCATAATTGAAATAATATAAGTACACATCTACTTGTGCGTTTAATGCGTGTTCAATTGAACGTCTATAAATATCCATCTGAACACTGTATCGCTCAATTAAATCTGCTTCTGATTCATTTGTAACTCGATCCGTTTTGTAGTCAATAATAATATAACGATCATCATGTTTCACTAAGCAGTCTACAATACCTTGTACCATCTTACCATTTACATCACTAATATCGATCGTTTTTTGACTCATTATAAATGGTAATTCTGTATAGTTTTGTAGAGACTCTTTAAATATAGATTGTATCGTTTTATCTTCAACAAATCGTAATCCATACTCCGTCATTCGTGCTCTATTCTCTTCAGTTACATATTCTAAATCTTTTGTGTAGTTATGAACGATTGCACGCACTAAACTTTCTTTATTGTCACTTTGAATAATCGAGTCTATTCGATGAACGATTTGTACCATCACTTCATGCATAATCGTCCCAAAAATCGGTGCGTCTTTTGTGTCATCTAAAAATGCAGGCTTTCTAAGTCGAACTTCTTTTTTGTAAATGTCCGTTCTTAACTCTGCGGTTTCATCGATCGTTTCGTTTCTGCGTTTAATTTCAGTGACAGAGTCTTTGACACTCTCTAAATAGTCGTCTCCACCTTTATATTGATAATTGAGTCGTTCAATAATTTCTGGTGAAGGATACACGCTATCCGTTAAATCAAATAAGTCATCAAGCGATAGACGTTCTGTCACTTCAGCAGTCTCTTCTCCATTATCGTAATACATAGATGTCTTAAAGTATGGATTATCTTTATTTGCAAATAAAATTGGAGCGAGTAATGTTCTGTAATCACTAGCGTTTAACCTGAATTCTTTTGGTAGTGGTACGTTCGGTTCTATTGAATCGATGTCAATGTCTTTAATTTCAAACACGTCTAAAAACGATGCGTTTTCTTCTTGATACGATTCGAACTTATCTAACGGTTCGTCTTTTAATAACGGGATGTATAAACATTCCTCTGCTCGTGTTAATGCAACATATAATAAGCGAAGTCTTTCTGAAATATCTTCTTTATGAAGCATATCTTTCATATATTCATAATGTAAGTTAGACTGTATAAGTTTATGTGTCGCGTCATAAGTTTTCATCGACACACCATACATTGGGTGAACGAGTATCGAATTATTTAAATCACGACTTCTTAAACTGCGCTGATTATTCACTAAAAAGACGTGTTTAAATTCTAATCCTTTAGATGAGTGAATCGTCATCACTCGAACGACATCTTCTTCCTCACTCACGACTTGCTCCTCACCAAAATCAACATTACGATCTGATAAGTACTGAATATAGTTTATAAATTCATACAGTGAATGGTAGTTTCTTTTCATAAATTCCATACTGTAAATCATTAATCCATTTAAATTCGCCTTACGTGTATCACCACTCGGAAGTCCAGCAAAGAATTCTATAATATCGTATCTGTCGTACATATATTTTATTAACGATGTGACCGAACGATATTTCGCTTCTTCTTGTAACAACTGTAATTCTGATAAAAGAAACTCAATTTTTTCTTTTGTTTCATCGTCTACATCATAATTTTTTAAAGACTCATAGAAATATCCACGTTTATTTTCATCGTTAACTCGTATTTTAGCGATATCTGTATTTGTAAAGTTAAAGAAAGGCATACGACACAGACCAACTAAATGATCGTCTTGAAGCGGGTTATCAATCACTGAAATAAAGTTCACCATCGTGCGTATTTCAAGCGTGTCAAAATACCCCGTATTATTTTCGTATACTAACGGTATGTTATATTCTTTAAATTTACTATGATACGTATCGATGGCTTGTCGTGCTGGTGTTAAAATTACGATATCTTTATAGTCGACGTTTTGTTCGCGTAACTCCAAAATTTTCTTGATGACGTAATTGATTTCTGCTTCTTCTTTAGAAAGTGCACCTTTTAAATATACGATGCCTTCAATTTCCGTTTGTACTGGCGTTTTATTTTTCTCAAGACCAACGTGTAACGCTTCGTTATCCGTATAGTCGATTTCACCGACATCTCGGTCCATGAGATGCTTAAAGATAAAGTTCGTCGTTTCTAACACGCCGATATTCGAACGGAAGTTTTTATTTAGCGTAATTAACGTACCAGAATCTTCTTGTTGGAACGCATCCATCTTTTCTAAAAAGAGTTTAGGTTCTGCTTGACGGAATCTGTAAATCGATTGTTTAACGTCTCCAACCATAAATAAGTTTCCGTCATGCGCATCACCAGATTTTAAACGCATAATAATCGATTCTTGTACTCTGTTAGTATCTTGGTACTCATCAATCATCACTTCTTTAAACTTATTCTGATACAGTTTACTAATCTCTCCATCGTTACAAGATAAAATATCAATCGCGTAGTGCTCGTAATCGTTAAAGTCCATCGTGTTAGATTCACGTTTACGTTTTCCATACGCTTCTATTAATTCCACTCCGAGCTGTATAAAAGTATTCCGTACACCGTTCATATTTGCCATTTCTTCTAAAAATGAATCTAACGTCATAACGCTTAATTCTATGACAGCTTTTCGCTTTTCACTCGTTTGATCAATCAGTTGACTAATATAGTTTTTATCCGCTTCATCTTCGATACTCTTATATACTTTAGTACTTCTAGGAAGCACTTTTTGATTTACTTCTGTTGAAGATGCAGTGTTATTTCTAACTTTTAAATGGATGGCTTTAAATTCATCCGCGAGGTTTTGTAATTTTTTAATTTGTGCATCGTTATAATCTAAGTCCACATGTACTGAAAATAAACCTTCTAGCAGCTGGTCTACCGCTTCAAGTGCTTCTTCGATTATTTTTAAGTTTTTGTCTTTATAGCGGTCGTAAATTTCCGTTAACATTTCGACATCTAACCACTCGTCCATTAACCCTTCTAAAAATGAAAGTGGATGTTCTGTCGCAATCGCTTCGTTATATAACTTTAATACTGCTCTTTTTAAATAATCGTTTTGTTTATCTGTAGATAAAAACTCCTCAAGCATTACAAAATTTTCATCGTTATCTTGATAATGTGTTTCAAGAATTTGATCTAATACATCATTTTTTAACGTCGCCGTTTCTTCGTTAGATAACGTGCGCATGTCTGGAGAAATACCAATCGTATTGTAATGGTTTTGAATTAAAAACTGACAAAAGCTATGTAGCGTACTAATATGTGCATCATTTACTTTTAATATCTGACTTTCTAAACGTTTCTTTTCGCTATCGTTTGTCGAGTTTTTTAAGCGATCAATTAATGCTTCTTCGAGCTTTGATTTCATATCTTTCGCACTTGCGTTTGTAAATGTCGATACGAATATTTCATCGATAGAATATGTATCGTTTAATATATTCGTAATAATACGCTCGACGAGGACAGCTGTTTTACCACTTCCTGCTGCTGCAGACACTAATACGTCACTACCTCTTGTATCAATCGCACGTTGCTGATCTATCGTAAATTGTTTACTCAACTGCCTCGCCTCCTCGCTTAATTTTCTCTACTGCTTCAGTTACTTCTTGCGAATCTTTATCAACAAAATCACGTTGGTTCATCATATAGTCGATGTTACATGCAGATTTAAATTTACAATAACGACAAGGTTCAAGCACGCCTTTCTCTAAAATAGGGTTTATTTTAACATTGCCGTCGTATATATCATCAACCGCATGTTTTACTTTCTCAACCGCATAGTCCTTAAAACGTTCATACATATCAATGGATAAGAATCGTGATTCTGATTGGCCACTTACCTTACCTTTTGATTTAAACCCTTTATAATAACCTCTAGGATCAGCTTCCGCTTTTAAAAGTGGTGATAGACTATCAAGAGTCGATGCTTCTAAATAATCCACGTCGTTTTCATTAACAACAATTAAACCGTTCGGTTTTAACTGATCTTCTTTTAGTTCTTTTAACATCTCTTCATACTTTTCAGGTGTTTTCGCAGTCAATAATTTATTTTGCGTTTGATTGTTAGCACTCGTTTTTGTAGTTACGACTGGATAGAACATCATCGTTAACGGCAGTACATTTTCTCCGAATTTATCAGCATTTGACTCAATAATATTCATATAAATAAATTGTTGAAGTTCTGTTCCGAGATATACGTCTTTTAAATCGAGGTCTTTAGTTTTACTTGATTTATAATCGATTAAAGAGATATAAGTACCATCTTCACGTACATTTGTATCAATTCGGTCGATAACTCCTCGTAGATTTACTATGTTTTTCTTTTCAGTCTCGAGTTGATACGCACCAAACAAATCGTTTTCGTGACCGAATTTTTCTTCTAAATATTGAATGTTAAAATTCGATGCCTCTAAATAACGTTGTAAGTTAATCACGACATCTGTGATTGTCTCAATACTTTTTAGTTTTAATATTCTATAGTATCCCGTATGTTCAAATATACCGTGAGAAATATTTTTAACTGCAGTATTCACAGACTCTGTTACTGCTTTGTTAATATCAGATGGTGTTTTTTCACGAAGTTCATAGTTAAAATGATTTTTCAACACATCTTCTATAACTGAGTGGTATAAGTTACCGAGGTCTACCGCTTCAAGCTTAAATTCTTCACGCTTATCGATTTTTAAACCATAGTCCATAAAGTGTTGGAACTGACAGTTATAAAAGCTTTGAAACCTCGATACAGACCCATTTAAAGTGTCACCGTATAATTCTGTCGCGACTGATGTATCGATTTTTTCACTTTCGTTTTTATACGATAACTGTCTCACTAACTGATTAAATATGTCTTTATGATTAACGTCATTTTTAAGCGCTTGAAGTGCTTCTAAAAACACTTTATCCTTAACACCTTTTGTCAATGTATCTTTATATTGTTTCGGTGTATTTAATATATTTCTTAAATGCTCAAGGAGTAAATCACGCATACTATTGATGCTGGAGATATTATATTCCACATCTCGAGTACCATATAAAGACGGATTGATAACCGGCATGTTTGAAGCGTTTTTTAACTCCTCAACAAACGGGCTAATTTTTGTCGGTTCATTTTTTAAATTACTCACCGCATAGCTAATGAATAGTCCATCCGTTGGACGCGTCACACCATGATAAAATACAAAGCGCTCATCTTGACGAAGTACTTCATCTCTAGGAGAGATTTGAATGTCGTTCAATTCAAACGCTTCTTTTTCTTCGTCTGTGATAATATCGTTATGACTCATATCCATCGGCATGACGTTGTTGTTCATACCGATCATAAATATATATTTTTTATTTTCAACTTTCGCAAGGTCCAGTAATCCAACAGTGACTTCATCGAGCGTTGCTGGTAATAAGTTAAATTCCGCTTCAAATAGACCTTCCATTAAGTTATCGACAAAGATGTTAAACTCAACCGTTTCTTCTCCATATACGATATTCGCGTCATCTAGAAGACCGATAAAGTGATTGTATGCATCTTCAGTTTCGTTTTGACGATTTTTGTTATCAATATCATCGATATGTCGTTCAAGTCGCTCTAATACACCATTTTCTTCTAAAAAGCGATATATAGTACGGATGTAATCAATCGCTTTTGCACCGTCGTTCAATTTAGTGTAAAAATTTTCTAATGCGCCGAGCACTCTGTTTTTATAGTCGAGCATCGCTTTGATTTTTAGTTCATCATCTTCAGTGAGTTTTAATTCTTTACCGTCGTCTCGTGTTTCTAGAAAGCGTCTAAATAAATCATCATTAAATAGTCCGGATTTATAATCGATTCCAGATTCTAATATGACGTTTTCAAAAAAGTATAATGCATCGTCGTCATTTTTATAATTTAAATAACCACTTTTCATAATGTTAATGATCGATTCACGCTTAAAATTTTGACGATAGGCGTTAAATACACTCATCATAAATTGTATAAATGGATGCTGCACCATTTTATACTTTTGATCGACTGAATATGCGATATCGAATTTCTCAAAGTAATATCGTAGTACTTCAATATAACTACTATCTCGATATAAAATACCGATATCTTTATATCGAACATTTTTTGTACGGACGAGCGTTTCGATTTGTCGCATCACTTCTTCGACTTCGACTCTCATATTTGGTGCTTTTATAAGTTTAACGCCGTCATTACTATTTATCGGTGTACCTTTACGTAGAAATCGTTCAACTTCGTATAATCCTTCACTATTTGCACGATAGTTTTCATGAGAAAATTCGATGACTTTAACTCCATCGCCACCAAACAATTCCTCTCTTTTTAAACTATCGATGACGTTTTCTGTCTTTCTAAAGAGCTCTAAATTATCCCCGCTATGCATCAGTAAAAGTGTAATGTCATCAGTAAATCGAGTGAGCGTCTTAATAAGTTGAAGTTCTAGTTCTGTAAAGTTATGGAATCCATCGATATAAATCGTCGCATGATTTAAACTTTCAACTTCATTCACATCAATTGTCTGTAGTACTTCTAAAAAATGTGGCATTAAGTTAATGTTTTCAATTGAATAGTCTTCAATCGTATCGATCCATGTACGATACACTTTTACGAGGTCTTCATACTTCTCTTTCGTTCTGTTGTCTTTAAATGTTAAGCTCTCAATATCATCAGCACTAATATCATAGTTTATAAACTCTTGTATCGTCTTTAAAAGCTTTTGCGAGAATTTTATATATTGCCTTGAATCTTTATAGTACTTTAACGTGTCGGGTTCAAACTGCTCAAGGATTTTATGTATAAGCATAATATGTCCGACTTCACTAATACGATTTTTTTCTCGATGTCCAATTTCATTAAAAACATGCCAAATAAAACGAGAGAAGCTTAAGACTGTCGTTCTTAAACTTCCTTTGTACGTTTTATCTTCATCTGTCGTTAATATTTCTTCATACGTTAAAGTGTTTTGCGTTGGTGTTATGATATAAATTCGATGTCCAAGTGGATCATTATCCGTTTTCTCATTAATTTGTCTAAACATCTCTTTAGATTTACCGGCACCACTTATACCTGTCCATACTTTAATCATCGTATACCTCCTAATTAATTAGAGAAATCATTCGATATTTCAGAAAATGGCCAAAATCTTAAGAATACTTTTCCGATAATTTGATCATCCTCTATGAGACCAAATTGCCTTGAATCTTTACTTACTGGACGGTTATCCCCTAACACTAAATATTGTCCCTCAGGAATTACACCATTGACACCGAGGTCTGATAACTCAAAGTTATCTAGATAAGAATTTCCTTTGTACGACACGTATCTTTCATCGATGCGTTCACCGTTGACATACACTTCTTTGTCGACCATTTTAACGTCGTCTCCTGGTACACCGATGACGCGTTTAATGTACGCTTCGCCTTCCTTATTATCAAATACGACAATGTCCCCATGTTCAACGTCATGCATCTTGTAAGATACTTTACTTACAAATACTCTATCTCCATCTATAAATGTTGGCGCCATGCTTGCACCATCAACGACAAATTGTGTGAGTAAAAATTGTCTCACTAAAAATACGACGACAAGGGCGACGACTATCGTCACAACCCATTCTCTAATTTCCTTTAACATACTGCCACTCCTAATTACTGTTCATTTTTCTATTTAAATAACGTTCATATAATTTTGATATCACATATAATACGACTAAAAATACAACTGATAATATAAGTCTCGTTGGTGATGTAAAAAATGTCGTTACATCGTGACCGACAATTGAAATCGATAGTATCATTATAAATTTTGCACCGATTAATATATACAAATAGACGCGTTTTTTTACGTTAGATACTCCAGCTATCACGTTGACAACAGATGAGGGAGTAAATGGTAATGACATTAATATAAATAAAAACGTAAACCCTCTTTTGTCAATGAATTCTCGCATCTTAATTAATGTTTTATGTTTATTAATATAGCGCGTTGCGGGTGCTTTTAAGAAGTTTCTAACGACTAGAAATACTGAATAACTCCCGAGTACACTTCCTAAATAACTCATCAAAAATCCAATAAAAAAGCCATACGCGTTCGTATTTAATATGACGATAACGATCAGTGGTAAAAACGGTAAAAACGATTCTATAAAGACGAGTAATAAGCCGACGAAGATACCTAAGCCATCGAACGCTTCAAATATCTGCTCCAGCCCTTCTTTAGTTGTAAACAATTCGATATATTTCTGCATCGTTTCACCTACCGATTATCGTTTGTTATATTATAACACCTTTTAAATGATGAAGCCTTAGAGAGGCAACAAAAAAACTCTCATACACATATATGTATGAGAGTTTCGGCTTCTAGTATTATTTAGAAAGTACTTCTTTAATTTGGCCAATTGCCCAGTCTAAATCTTCTTTTTCGATAATTAGAGGTGGTGCAAAACGAATGACTGTGTCATGTGTTTCTTTACATAATAGTCCACGCTCTTTTAACGCTTCACAGTATGGTCTCGCATCTTCTGTTAGTTCCATACCGATGAATAATCCGCGTCCACGTACCTCTTTTATGATTGGGTTATCGATTGTTTTAAGTTCTGATTTCATGTACTCACCGAGTTCGTTTGAGCGCTCTGCAAGTTTTTCATCGAGTAAAACGTCGATTGCTGCAATAGATACTGCTGCTGCAAGTGGGTTACCACCGAATGTTGAACCGTGTGATCCAGGAGTCATTAACTCAAGTACTTCTTTGTCTCCAAGCACAACTGATACTGGTAATACTCCACCACCGAGTGCTTTTCCTAAGATGTACATATCTGGTTTAACGTCTTCCCAGTCACATGCGAATAATTTACCACTACGGCCAAGTCCACATTGGATTTCGTCAGCGATCATGAGAACGTTGTTCTCATCACATAACTCACGAACTTCTTTTAAGAAGCCGTCACGTGGGATGTTAATACCTGATTCACCTTGAATCGGCTCTAAGATTACAGCAACTGTATTTTCATTAATTGCCGCTTTTAATGCGTCAATATCACCATAAGGTACAAGTGGGAAACCTGGTACTAATGGGTGGAAGCCGTCTTTATATGCTTCTTCACTTGAAAGTGAAATCGCACCTAACGTACGGCCATGGAAGTTACCATTCATACCGATGATTTCTTGTTTACCATCTTCGATACCTTTCACTTCTTTACCCCAACGACGTGCTGCTTTAATTGCAGATTCAACTGCCTCAGCACCAGTGTTCATAGGAATACCCATTTCTTTTCCAGAAATTTCGTTAAGTTTATCTAACCATTCACCTAAGTTGCTTGAATAGAACGCACGAGATCCAAGTGTTACTTTATCTGCTTGTTCTTTAAGTGCTTCGATAATTTTAGGGTGACGGTGACCTTGGTTTACTGCTGAATATGCTGAAAGCATATCTAAATACTTGTTACCTTCTGGGTCTTTTACCCATACACCTTCTGCCACGTCAACGACGATTGGCAGAGGTTTATATGTTGGTGCTGCTACTTTATCAGCAAGTTGAATGATATCTTTTGATTGTGTCATACTGACACCTCCTATTATAGAAATGAATTATATTAGAACATTTCTGAAGTTGTTTTACCTTGCATGTGGAGTAATAAGTAGTCTGGTCCACCTGCTTTAGAGTCTGTACCTGACATCTTGAATCCACCAAATGGCTGGTATCCAACGATTGCTGCCGTACAACCACGGTTGAAGTATAAGTTACCAACGTGGAAGTCACGACGTGCTTCTTCTAAATGTTCACGGTTGTTAGTGAATACTGCACCTGTTAAACCGTAGTCTGTGTTGTTTGCAAATTTGATTGCTTCAGTGAAGTCTTTAGCTGTTGCGAATCCGACAACTGGTCCAAAGATTTCTTCTCTCATCACTTGGTCATCGTGTTTAAGTCCAGAGAATACTGTTGGATAAACGAAGTGACCTGTTTCATTTTCGATTTTACCACCGATTTCAAGTTTACCTTCTTGTTTACCGATTTCGATGTACTTCTCGATTTTATCTAATGACGCTTGGTCAATAACTGGTCCCATGAAGATATCTTCAGATGGGTCACCAACTGTTAATTCTTTTGTTTTTTCTACTACTTTTGCAAGTAATTCATCATGTACGTCTTCAAGTGCAATTACACGTGAACATGCTGAACATTTTTGTCCAGAGAATCCGAATGCAGAGTTTACAATTGCATCTGCTGCTTCGTCTAGATCTACACCGCTGTCTACAACGATTGTGTCTTTACCACCCATCTCAGCGATTACACGTTTTAAGTTTACTTGTCCTTCGTGAACAACTGCTGCACGTTCATAAATACGTACACCAACGTCACGTGAACCAGTGAATGATACGAATGCAGTATCTTTATGGTCAACTAAGTAGTCACCAATTTCTCTTGATGAACCTGGGATGAAGTTGATTGCACCTTTTGGTAATCCAGCCTCTTCAAGAACTTCAACAAATTTGTACGCAACAACTGGCGTGTTTGAAGAAGGTTTTAATAATACTGTGTTACCTGAAACAAGTGCTGCAGCTGCAGTACCTGCCATGATTGCAAATGAGAAGTTCCAAGGTGAGATAACATATCCAACACCTAAAGGAATGTAATCGAAACGGTTGTATTCATTTGCACGTGATTGTACTGTTTTACCATTCGCTAATTCTAAGTTTTGACGTCCATAGTAGTTTAAGAAGTCGATTGCTTCAGCAACTTCTCCGTCCGCTTCTTTCCATGGTTTACCCGCTTCTTTCACTAAGTGACCAGTAAATTCTGCTTTTCTGTCGCGTACGATTTGTGCTGCTTTGAAAAGAATATCTGAACGCATTGAGAATGAAGTTTTTCTCCATGATTCAAATGTTTCTTTTGCAACTTCCATCGCTTGGTCTGCTTCTTTACGTGTCGCTTGTGAAACGTATCCGATGATTTCTGATTTGTTTGCTGGGTTGTATACCTCACTTTTATCTTCAGTGAAAATTCTTTCACCGTTAATAACTAATGGGAATTCTTGACCGAAGATCTTTTGAGCTTCTTTAATTCCCTCTTTAACCCATGCTTTGTTTTCTTCTTTCGTATAGTCCACGAATGGTTCGTGTCTATAGTGATTCATAGAGTAATCCATAAAAAAGTATCCTCCTAAAAATAGTTTATCTTCTATTATAATCTCACATTACTATATGAGTATTCAAGCTATTAGATAGTTTTGTATAAACTTACAAATCTATGTATTATTAGTTCGTTTTTTGTAAACTAAAAAAATAAAAGACTTAGCGCTTGCTAAGTCTTTTACCGGTCATACATTTGTTCTTTTGCCTCTTTAATCCAAATAGGCATACGTTGTCGTAGGGAGTCAAAACCGTATTTTTCGGTTTGTTCAATCGTATCTAATATCGATTTTTCTGCCTTTTTCTTACACTTTTGCTTGAAGTATTCATTCTCTTTTAAGGTCAGATTTAATTTCCCATCCCTATCGTTCACTGCTAAAATTTTGCACTTTACAATCTGCCCTTTTGAAAGATAATGATGGATATTATGTACGAAGTTATCCATCACTTCTGAAATATGGATAAGTCCTTCTACACCATCCATCGTTTTGACAAAAGCACCGTATGGCCGAACGTTTGTTACTTTTACTTTAACAAATTGACCTGCTCGGTAGTGTTTTGTCACGAAAAAACCCCACTTCTATAACACTATTGTATAATAGCATATTTTAAGTGAGGCTTCCATTTATTCTATCTATTTATGATGATCGTCATGCACGTCTGAATTTATTTTATTTAAAACTTCTTGTTCGAACTCTTGTGCACGTTGTTCTTGTTTTTTTGAATATTTTCGAATTAATACGAACGCTACATACGCTAATACGATACAAACAACGAGCGTAATAATTCCAGGAATATATTCAGTTTTATCTTCAGGGAAATAAAGAAATTCCATCATAAGTCATTCACACACCTTTACCTTATTAGTATAACAAATTATGCGGATTTTCCTACGATGAAATTCTGACAATTATTTGTCGACTGAATTATAAAACTTCAATCGTTTCGATAACGATGTCCTCTACTGGTTTATCCATTGGACCAGTTGTTACACTTGCGATATCATCGACAACGTCCATTCCTTCGATCACTTGACCGAAAACAGTGTGGCGGTTATCTAACCATGGTGTTCCACCGAGGTCAGCATACGTTTTAATTACCTCTTCAGGATATCCAGCACCTTCTAATTGACCGAGCATGTTCATCGGAACACGAATCGCTTCTACGATGAAAAACTGTGAGCCGTTCGTGTTTGGTCCACGGTTTGCCATTGATAACGCACCACGGAAGTTAAATAACTCTTCGTGGAACTCATCTTCGAAGTCCTCATCCCAAATACTTACTCCACCCATACCAGTACCTGTAGGGTCTCCACCTTGAATCATGAAATCTTTAATAATTCTGTGGAGAATTTGACCATCGTAATAGCCGTTTTTAGCATGTGTGACGAAGTTTTCTACAGTTTTCGGTGCTTTATCTGCAAATAGTCGAACTGTAATGTCACCTTTATTTGTTTTAATAACGACACTTTGTTCGTTTTCTAATACTGTTTTGTCCATTTGTGAAAATGCCATTGATCTTTCCTCCAATATTTCAACATTACTTAAATTGTTGTATGATTAAACTTCATTTTGTTCCAACAGTCATTATAGAACATATCGTGTTCATTTAAAACCGATATTAATTCATGTATAATAAAGTCATATAATTGTGAGAAGGAGGTTATGGTGTGACGTTATTACATTTTTTAATATTACTACCATTAATAGCAGCTGTTATTATACCGGTAGTGTATAAATATCAAAAAGACATCCATCTCGGATGGTTTGTACTACCAGTACCATTCGTTATCGTGTCTTATTTATTTACGTTAATACCAACTGTAAAAAGTGGGTCAAACATCTACTACACGTTAAACTTTATGCCAAAAATCGGCATGAACTTCGATGTATACATAGATGGCCTTGGATTACTTTTTGCCATTTTGATATCTGGAATTGGAACGTTAGTCGTTCTATATTCGATTGGATATCTTTCAAAAGATGAAAAACTCGGTAACTTTTACGTCTACCTCTTAATGTTCATGGCAGCGATGCTCGGTGTTGTGACAATTGATAACGTTTTAATGTTATATATGTTTTGGGAGTTGACGTCGATCTCGAGTTTCTTACTCATCGCGTTTTGGACGACAAAAGAACGTTCAACTTACGGCGCTCAAAAATCGATGTTAATTACGATGTTCGGTGGTTTTATGATGCTCGGTGGTTTCATTTTACTTAGCATTATTACGGAAACATTTAGCATTCGAGAAATGATTGCTTCATCAGATGTGATCGCATCAAGTGGTGTTGGAGTCATTGCACTCGTGTTAATTTTACTCGGTGCATTTACAAAATCAGCTCAGTTTCCGTTTTATATTTGGTTACCTGATGCAATGGAAGCACCAACTCCAGTCAGTGCTTATTTACACTCTGCAACGATGGTTAAAGCAGGGCTATATTTAGTTGCGCGCTTTACACCAGTGTTTATGTGGAGCTTAACGTGGGTCAATACGATTTTAATTATCGGACTCATTACACTCGCATGGGCATCATTTAACGCAGTCGTTAAAGATGATATGAAAGCAGTACTCGCATTTTCTACCGTGTCTCAACTCGGTTTAATTATGTCATTACTCGGGCTTGGAGCTTTAGCTGTCACTGCTGGTTTTAATGAAGAAATATTTACAGTCGCAGTCATTGCTGCAGTATTTCATATTATTAACCACGCGACGTTTAAAGGTGCGCTATTCATGGTGACAGGGATTGTCGATCACCAAACAGGTACGCGTAGCATTAAACGACTCGGTGCGTTAATGACGATTATGCCAATCAGTTTTACAATTACGTTAATTACTGCATTTTCTATGGCAGGACTTCCGCCATTTAATGGATTTTTATCTAAAGAAATGTTCTTAGAAGCGATGTTTGAAATTTCTCAGTCGAACATCACTATATTAAGTACGATTAGTGTTTTATTCCCATTACTTGCGATTCTCGGAAGTATATTTACTTTCGTCTATTCGATGAAATTAATATTTGGGGTATTTACTGGAGAATCATTTGATACTCCAAAAGAACCTTCTGAAGCACCGATGCTGATGTTAATTTCACCAGTTATTTTAGCTTCACTCGTCGTCATTATCGGCTTATTCCCGAACATTTTATCGAATACGATTATTAGTCCAGCGGCCAGTGCAATTTTAGATCGTCAAAACTTTGTCGACGTATCGATTAGTTTTTGGCACGGTGTAACACCTGCTTTACTCTCTACGATTTTAATCGTCTTAGTCGGAGCACTACTCTACTACTTTAGAGAAAGCTGGATGTTTATTTACGATTATATTAAGGAGCGTTTTACGTTAAATAACTTCTATGACCAGTCACTCGTAAACAGTACAAAATACTCTAACAAAGTAACGAATACATTATCTACAGGATTTTTAAGAACATACCTACTGTATATATTCGGCTTCTTAACAATTTTTAGTATCGTTACGATGTTTAGAACTGGTTTAAATTTAAGTCTTACAGATCTTGCACCTATAGGAATTCAAGAAGTGATTCTAATTGTTGTTATATTAGTTTCACTCGGAATTATTATGATTACAAAATCTCGTATGGTCAGTATTATTATGCTCGGTGCAGTTGGATTTAGTATGGCGTTATTCTTCGTATTCTTTAGAGCGCCGGACTTAGCATTAACTCAACTCGCGATTGAAACTGTAACGACGACTCTATTCTTAGTATGTTTCTATCACTTACCTAAAGTGAGTAAGTTACCAGAAACACGTCAGTTTAAATTAACGAACTTCATCGTTGCAGTAATGGTCGGAGCAGTTTCGATTTTAATTGGATTATCTGCATACAGTCATCGTATATTCGAATCGATTTCTGAATATCATATCGAACACGTATATGACTTAGCTGCAGGTAAAAATATGGTAAACGTTATTCTCGTTGACTTCCGTGGTTACGATACTGTGTTTGAAACAGTGGTATTCGCAATCGCCGGAATCGGTATTTACATTTTAATGAGAATGACAAGCCTAAGAAAGGATGATGAAAATGAAGAGCACACTTAAAAGAGCCGGCTATAAGACACTCCATCGACAAATGAACGATGTGCATTTACAGTACATCTCTAAAGTTGCGTTTTTCATCATCACGATGTTTAGTTTGAACTTATTCTTTGCAGGGCACTATACGCCAGGTGGAGGATTCGTCGGTGGATTACTCATGAGTTCAGCAGTGCTACTCTTACTGATTGCTTATGATGTAAAGACGTTAAAGAAGATGCTACCGATTCCGTTAAAATTATTAATATCACTCGGGTTACTGTTCGCTATTGGAGTCCCGTTCTTATTAATGATGTTCGGTAATCCGTTCTTTACACATGCTTTAACAGATGTTTACATTCCATTATTAGGTGACGTGCATATCCACTCTGCAGTGTTCTTTGACCTCGGTGTCTTTTTAGTCGTATTCGGGGCAACGATACTCATTTTAATCGCAGTTGGAGGGGTGAAGGATTAATGGAATTTGTAATGATTATTCTTTCAGGTGTACTCATCGGATGTGCGACGTACTTAATCCTCTCTAAAGGTGTGTTAAGAATTATTATCGGTATTTCGGTATTATCCCACGGTGTTCACCTTATGTTACTCACGATGGGACAGTTAAAGCGCGGAAACGTTCCTATTCTAGATGAACGTGTCGAAGTGTATACCGATCCGTTACCACAAGCGATGATTCTTACAGCAATCGTTATATCGTTTGCACTGACTGCTTATAGTCTAGTGCTTGCGTTAAACAACTATAAAGTACTCGGTACAGATGATACTGAAGACATGAAAGGAAGAGACGATGGTTATTAACTTATTACTTATATTGCCATTAGTCATTCCAGGTCTTGCTGCGGTGATTATGTTACTCGTCGGTAGAAACCCTGTGTTACACCGAGCAATCACAACACTCGCAAGTATCTTAATGGTAATTTTTTCAATAGTTATTGTACAGCGTATATATACAGATGGTGTGTTAGTTACAAATATTGGTAACTGGCCTGCACCATTTGGAATTACAGTCGTTTATGATATGTTAAGTGCTTTACTCGTATTAACGACATCGATCATACTGTTTTTCGTTACAGTCTATTCGTTCCAATCGATTGGCGTTAATAACGAACGTTATTTCTATTATCCAATGATGTTATTTATGATCATGGGTGTAAACGGCGCGTTTACTACTGGAGATATTTTCAACATGTTTGTATTCTTCGAAGTGTTTTTAATCGCGTCATATGTATTACTTACAATTGGTAGTAGTACGATTCAGTTACGAGAAGGCTTTAAATATTTAGTCGTTAATATTATTTCATCGAACTTTTTAGTACTTGGAATTGGATTTTTATATTCTGTTGTTGGTAGTTTAAACATGGCAGATATCCACGTGAAGCTATCTAATTATGACGGTAATTTAACGGTCATTACGTTAATCGGTGTCGTTATTATGTTTGTATTCTTAACTAAAGCAGCGGTATTCCCGCTCTACTTCTGGTTACCAGATTCATATAACGCACCACCAATCCCAATACTTGCAGCGTTCGGTGCATTACTGACAAAAGTCGGTGTGTACGCACTGATGCGTACGTACAGTCTATTTTTCAATTTAGACTATAGCTATATTAGTACTGTTTTACTCGTCTTATCGATCTTAACGATTATTATCGGATGTATTGGTGCGATTTCAACGTACGACATGAAGATGGTCATCATCTATAACATTATGATTGCGATTGGGTTTATTATCTCAGCTGTCGCAATGCTCGATTTAGATGGTATGATCGGTAGTATTTACTACCTCATTCATGACATGATTATTAAAACAGCGTTATTCTTACTCGTTGGTTTTATCATTTATAGAACTGGTAAACATAACGCAAAAGATATACACGGCTTAATGTCAGTTCACCCAGTCGTTGGTTGGACATTCTTCTTAGCAGGATTATCACTTGCAGGAGTTCCACCATTCCCTGGTTTTTTCGGTAAAGTGTATATCGTGAAATCATTATTTATAAATGAACACTATATTTCAGGCGTCATTATTTTATTCTCTAGTTTAGTGATTCTATACAGTATTATGAGAGTATTTATACACGTGTTCTTCGGTGAACACGCTGTAGAAGAAGAGTTAAAACCAATGAAGACTGATAAACTGCTCTTTAGTGCGGTTGGACTCGTTATCGTATCCATCGTATTCGGTTTAAGTGCAGATTTCTTATATCCATACTTTGAAATGGCTGCACAAGCACTCGCAGATCCGTTTGTTTACTCAGAATATATTATGGGGGTGGAGTAAATGGCAATACAAGTATTACTCAATTTCTTACTCGCATTCCTTTGGGCGTTTATGAACAACAGTTTTACAGTGAGCACTCTCGTGATGGGGTATTTAATGGGGCTAATTGCCGTATCCATATTACGTAACTTCTTACCAGGTACGTTTTACCTCATCCGCGTATGGAGAATTGTTAAGTTATTCTTCGTATTCGTTTATGAGTTACTCGTTGCAAACATCGAAGTTGTAAAAATCGTCCTTCAACCAAAAATGAACGTATACCCTGGATTCTATGCGTATCCGTGTGATTTACAAAAGGATTGGGAAGTCGTACTTCTATCTTCTCTTATCACGTTAACACCAGGTACAGTCGTCGTTGCAATTAGTGATGACTTTAAGACGCTATATATCCACGGGGTAAACTTAGTCGATGCCGATAAAGAAATCGAGGCTATTAAAAACTCATTTGAACGTCTCATTAAAGAGGTGGGTCGTCCATGATTTCATTTTTACAAGTCATATTCATTATCGCAATTATTGGAATGGCAGTCGCGCTCGTTATCGCATCGTATAGAATTATTAAAGGACCGACGTTACACGATAAAATCGTAGCGTTAGATGCGTTTGGAGTTATGTTAATGGGAACAATCGGGATTTTCTCAGTCCTACTTGACACTCCGTACTTAATCGTTGTAATTATGATTATCGGTATGCTCGGTGCTGTCAGTACAATCGCAATGGCGAAGTTTTTAGAGAAAGGATGGGTGATCGATCATGATAGAGATCCTGATGACTAGTATCGTAACGATACTCGTATTAAGTGGGGTATTCTTTTCAATCGTTGCAGGAATCGGTATCGTGAGACTTCCGGACATGTACTCACGACTCCACGCAGCAAGTAAAAGTTCAACACTCGGTGTATCACTCGTTCTACTCGCTGTTTTCTTATACTTTTGGTATTTTGAAGAGCGATTTGAAATCACATTGCTACTCGCACTCGTATTCATTTACATCATTGCACCAACAGGTGCACATATGCTTGCAAGAAGTGCCTTCCACTCAGATGTAGAGCCGTATAAACTAACAATCTTAAACGAATTACGACGTGACGAACTTGGATACGAAGAACTCACAGAAGAAGATAAATTAAAAATTGAACAACGTAAAAAAGAGCAAGAACTTGATGAATAACAAAACGCCCATTCTAGAAGGCTAGAATGGGCGTATTTTTGTGGATTGAATTTTGGGTTTATATCATTTCTGTTAAATATCTCATCGATCTACCAATTCTTTAAAAATTTCATCATCTTCAGTTAAAATTTCATTTATCAAGTTTAAATCTAAATTGTTTTTCTTAACTTCTAATGATATTTTATCGTTATCTTCAATGAATTGAATTGTATCATTTACATTAACATCTAAGGCTTTTAAAACATTCTCTGGGATTTCTACATTAATAACTTTATTATTAATTTTGAGTTCGCTTAAAATTTTCATACAAATCACCTCATGTTCTATTTATATAAAAATGTTGTTTTAATATTATACCATGAAGATAATTATTATTAATTAATTTCTCCTTACAAAATACCTCCCTAAACCTATTTTTGATTTAGAGAGGTATAAGTTTACTTCATATTCGTCAAAGTCATTCGTCCAACTGCTGTGATTTTTCCTTCATCGTTTATAATTTCTGCTGTCCAAACTTGTGTTGTTCTACCGATATGAACTGGTACTGCTGTTGTTGTCAGTTTACCTGATGATACCGGTCGAATATGGTTGACGTTGATTTCAACGCCAGCTGCATATCCTTCTTCAACGTTTTCAGTACCACCAAGTGACGCTGCTGTTTCGATTAAGACAGCATTCATACCACCGTGTACGATACCAAATGGTTGGTGCATTTCTTCAGTAATATCGACTTCAATGACCGCACGTTTCTTATTTAACTCAATGATTTCGATGTTAAATGCTTCTAGTAAATTAGTCATACATAGAACCGTCTAAAATGTAGTCAACGACTGTACGGATCATTACACCACTCGCAGCTTTTGGACCATATGCATTTTGTTTTGCAAACTGCGATGTACCAGCGATATCAAAGTGTAACCACGGATAATCTTCAGTAAACTGATTAATAAATGCCGCTGCAAACGATGCACCGCCGTATGGACGTAAGTTACTGTTTAAAATATCTGCAACTTCTGTTTCTTTTACTGCCGCTTCATCGGATTCATCCATCGGTAAGTGCCATAACTTTTCGCCGACTTTTTCTGATGATTTTAAAACGTCTTCTAAGTATTGTCTACTTTGGTTTGTAAATAAACCTGTACGTGACTCTCCGAGTGCTCCGATTACAGCTCCAGTGAGTGTCGCAAAGTCCATAATTACAACTGGTTTATGTGTAATTGCTTCAGTAACCGCATCCCCAAGAACGAGACGTCCTTCTGCATCTGTATTTGTAATTTCAACGCTTAACCCGTTTTTAGCGATGACGACGTCATCTGGACGGTTTGCATTGCCTTTTACCATATTTTCAGCGAGCGCAAGTACCGCTACAACATTCACTTCACGTTTTTGATCGACGAGTGTCTTCATCATACCAAGTACGTTTGCTGCTCCACTCATATCGTATTTCATCGACACCATGCCTGTACGTGGTTTTAATGAATAACCACCTGAATCGTAAGTGATTCCTTTACCAACAAGTGCTATAGGTGCTTTATCGCTATTTTTGTACTCGATCGTAACGAGTCTTGGTTTTCTCTCAGAACCGTCACCGACTGAATGAAGGAGACCATAGCCTTCTTCTTTAAGTGTTTTGTCGTCTTTTACTGAAATTGTAACGTTGTCTTTTCCAGAAAATTCTTTTTCAATTAACTCGACTAGAGATTCCGGATATAGTACGTTTGGAGGCATTTCGCTTAAGTTACGACTAAAGTTCATCGCCTCTCCAGCTTGTTGACCTTCTTTCAGTTTGTCTTCGTTTACCTCTTTATTAAAAGATAACGTTAACTCATAAGGTTTAAAATCTTTTTTATAGTTGAACGGCTCGTATACACTAATTTCACCCATTAAGCCGACGTCGTATAAAAAATCGTCGTCTGAACTAAATGAGTCAACGTATAGATACGCATCTGTTACTTTATCTTTTTTAAGTGCTTGTAATACTGTACCGAACGCTTCTTGAAGCTTTAATTGTGTTAAGTCTTCAGATTTACCGAGACCAACTGTATATACTTTTCTTACGTTTGTTTGTAACACTGCACTCGATGATTCGATTTTTTTGAATTTTGACTGGATGACTCCAGCATCAATATATGATTTAAAGTTCCCATTAAATAATGCATCGAGTTCTTCGAAGTTTGAGTCGTTTTCAAAGTCTTCTTTTACACCGATGACGATTGCTTTGTTGTTGTCGTTTAAATTACTTTCAAAATTGTACTTCATATACTCACTCCTAGAACATTTGATAGCCAAGCTTACGTAAGTAGCGTATTGTTAATCCGGCTAATATAATACCGATAAAACCACTTAATAATATAATTACGTCAAAAATTTGGACGTTAATAATATTACTCCACGCTTCTTTAAATGCAGTGTTTGGCGATTTTATGTACTCTACAGTATCAATTCTGTCGATGATTAAAACAACGATTACAGGATAAACAACTGCCATAATCCACGTCATTTTTAAAATCATATTTAATATAAAACTAATACCGTAAAAGAGTACAAAATATAAAATGATAGATATAAATACTTGAACGATATTCACCGTGACACCTCTATTAAAAAAGCATGAGTATGACGAATACTCATGCTTAAAATTTTCTTACAAGAATTTACCTTTTGTGAATCCTAGTACTGGTCCACCAATTTTAGCGACTGCACGTGTATCGATTACTTTCTTCATAAATGCAGCTGATTTACCTTTAATTTCTTTACCATAAACGACACCGATACCGTTTTTAGCACCTAATGAACAAACTGTTCCTTTATCGTCATATACGAATGGTTCAACTTTTTTACCACGTAATTTTGCAGCGATAATTTTTGCAGTGTGTTCACCAAGTTGCATCGCAATTTGTGCTGTCGTTGGATATGGACGTGCGTTTTCGCCTGTTCCGTTCATAACCGCTGAAACGTCACCGATTGCGTATACGTTGTCGTATCCTTCGATTGTTAAGTCATCTTTAACGATGATTCTACCGCGCATAACGCCGTCGAAGTTTTCTTCCATTAACTTGTTACCACGAACCCCTGCAGTCCAGATTCTGTTGTTTGCTTTAACTGTTTCTTCTTTATCGTTAATTTTAACGACGAATCCTTCTTCGTTTGCAGCAACGATTGGTGTTCCGAGTAAGAACTTAACGCCTTTACTTTCTAAGTACTTTTTAGCGTAACCGCTGAGATCTTCACTGAACATCGGTAACATTGAAGGCATTGCTTCTACACACGTAATGCTTACGTCGTCGTAGTTAATACCTAAGTTGTCACATAAGATTGGAAGTGAATCTACTAATTCACCGAGGTACTCAATACCTGTGAATCCTGCACCACCAACTACGATTGCTAAGTCATTTTTATCTTTAGACTCTAAGTAGTTGTTGAAGTTCTTTTCAACTAATGCACGTGCTTTAAGTGCAGTTTGTGGGCTCGTAATTGATTCAGCATGTTCAGCCATTCCTTCAATTCCGAATGTTTCTGATTCGAAACCTAATGCAACGATTAAAATGTCATACTCGACATTTCCTTTTGTCGTTTCAACTACTTGGCTGTCTTTATCGATTTTTGTTACTTCAGCAACAACGAAGTTTGTTTTCATGTTGTCTACAACTTTATTAATTGGGTAAACGCCGTCTTCCCAGTTAATCGTACCTGCAGCTGTTTCATGTAACCATGTTGCTTCGTAGTGGTACTCATTTTTATTGATTAAAGTAATATCTGCTTCAGATAAACCTAATTCTTTTTGAAGACCAACTAATGCGCTAAGACCCGCGTATCCTCCACCGAGGATTACAATTTTCTTTCTTTCGAAACTCATCACTACATCTCCTAAATTTTTATAATATAAAAACGCTAATATATATAACATAATATTAGCGTTTCCAAGCATATATTTCAAGCATTCCCTAACAATTTAACATTGTTCTGGAGTGCCTTTATTTGTTTTTGTTCTAAATGATGCTCCGCATCCACATGCAACGCTCGCTAGAGGGTTATCAATCGTGAATCCACCACCGAGTAACGACTCTTTAAAATCGATTGTCGTACCATCGACGACTCCGATATCAAACTTATCCACTAACACGCTCACTCCGTGATGTGTAAATACTAAATCACGCTCAGTAGGTTCTTCTTCAGCAGCCATACCATACGTTAGACCCGTACAACCGCCACCCTCAACTTTAAAACGTAAATAGCCGTCTTGCATGTTATTATCTTCTAACATCGTTCTTACTTTATCTGCAGCAGCTTTTGTTAATGTCACTCGACTCATTTTTGTCACCTCTCTGATTCACTTATCTTTATTATAATGAATCTTTGATATAATCAAAAATATCTGGCTCGTCATCTTTTTTTAATTGTTCTAATACACGAACGAGTAGTTGTTCATCTGTCTTTGCCGCAACGCGTTTTCCTTCTACGATACAAAACGCAGTCCGACTACATACACCACAATCATTCGTGCATTCGTAATCCATAACGTCCACATCGTCTTTATCCATTAAGTGTTCGTAGGTGTGTTTAGACGTTTTTTCAATGTTTGATCGGCAAAATTCTACGAGTTTCATATGATCACCATAAAAATAAAAACTAGAGAATTGACTCTCTAGTTTTAGAATACTTGTTCAATTTCAACGAAACCAGGTACTTCTTCTAGTAATGCGCGTTCGATACCCGCTTTAAGTGTAATCGTTGAACTTGGGCATGTACCACATGCACCGAGTAAACGTAACATAACGACGCCATCTTCAACGTCAACGAGTTCAACGTCTCCGCCATCTCTTAATAAGAACGGACGTAATTTATCTAAAACCGCATCAACTTGTTCATACATAGTGTCTTTTGTTGTTGCCATATATATATCACTCCAAAAACGTTTATAGAGAAATCACTCTGTAAATATATTATAATAGATTAAAAGATAAAAATCTATCGGTATATAGGAGGATTCGTATATGAGCTATTCAGTAAATGTCTACGGAAGAGACGTCATTTGCGCGAGCTGTGTAAACGCACCGAGTTCAAAAGATACGTATCAGTGGTTAGAAGCATTATTCAGTAAAAAATATCCAGACGCGGACATTCGTGTAAACTACATCGACATCGACCGCGACGAAAACTTTTCAGACTACGACGAAGAGTTAATAGAACAAATCAACAACGACGAGTTATTTTATCCACTCGTCACAATCAACGACGAAGTCATTCAAGACGGTTACGTCCAATTAAAACCAATCACAAAATGGTTTGAAAAAAATGGTGTTGAATAAGACTTTGTGGTGTTGTACGACGCGCTCACTTCGGTGAGCGTTTTTTTGTGGCGTGGTTTGTGTTTTTTTATCCTAAAACAGAGATAAGACTTCTTCTTAAGATTTTATTTAACAATAATTTCGTGACTTTGTTATATATCTCGATTTATTTAACAAATATCGAGTCGTCGACCCGTTTTTTGTTAATTATATTTTTTTATCTAACAAAAACAGTGCGAGATCCTG